>NZ_BAAHBS010000005.1:0-1090122 GCF_054776555.1 Tessaracoccus terricola
AGCAGTACTGGGACTTGCTGCCGTGACTTGGTGGGCATGGGAAGCGCACTCTCATGCCGCGGTGTGCGAGGGTACGAAGCGCACGGCACCAAGCGGCCCCCGCCGGATGGTGGGGGCCGCAAGGTTGGATTGGGTCAGTTCGTCCGGAAGCGGACGATGTTGTTGAACACCCAGCCCTCCGTTGCCCGGTGGGCGTAGGAGCCGTCCGGCTGCTTGTCCGAGGCGATGAATTTCACCCAGGCGTACGAGCGGCATCCGCTGCGGCCCGTGGCTGCTGTGTCGCACTCGGTCTTCCACAGCCGGCCGTCAGCTGCCGTCCACTGGCCCGCATGCCCCAGCGGGTTGTCTGCCCACTGCTGGCGGGTCATGTGGGGCAGGTAGGTGAGGTTGTTGAACTGCCACCCGGTCTGCTGGACGAACTGTCCGTTCGCCATGCCGACGGTCGTGCCCCAGATCTCCGTGCGGCACCTGGTGGTCTGCGAGTACGGCTTGCACTGCGTGTACCACCAGCGCCCGTTGACGTTGTGGAACCCGGGCGTCGTGTACAGGTCACCCGGCTTCGGGGAAGTGGTCGAAGTTGGCGAGGGCTTCGTCGTCGGCCCGGTCGTCGGGGTGCTAGTGGGCTCGCCCGTGGGTCCGGAAGTGGGTTCCTCGGTGGGCTCTTCCGTCGGCTCCTCGGTGGGTTCCTCGGTCGGCTCCTCCGTTGGTTCCTCAGTCGGTTCCTCGGTCGGCCCGCCTCCGCCGTCGCCCACCACCACGGTGGCCACAGCCGCCTTGATGCCCGGGTGCTGAGTATCCACCACGCCGTCCACCTCGAAGGTGGCGTCCGTGGCGTAGCTGGCGGGGTCGACGTCGTCCCAGGTCACCGGCAGGCTCTCGCGGGAGCCGTCGTTGTAGAGGACGACGACGTTGGCCGGCAGCGGCGGTGCCACCCCGACGGCGGTGGTGACCTCCACCGGATCCACCTGGTTCACCGTCACGGCGCTGCCGGAACGGACCCAGACGGTGGCCGTCGACAGCTGTGAGGTGCCCTCCACGATGCCGTTGACCGTGAAGCTGCCCTCCTGCGCGATGCTCGATTCGGCCACCGGCTCCCACGTCACCGGCAACATCGCGGCCCCACCGTCGGAGTAGGTGGCGGCCACCTGCTCGGGAAGCTCGGGCAGCTCACCCACGAGGGTGCGCACGTGCGGGCTCTCCACCGACGTCGGCGCCACGGCGAGCACGTCCCACTCGCTCACGCCCACGCCGGAGAAGGAGCCCCGGCCTGGGTAGGCGTTGAAGGTGGCGCGCAACGCGGTGGTCTGGATGGTGTCGAAGGAGGTCACGTTCGAACCGGTCCGCTCGGTCCCGTACCCCGACGGGTTGGGGACGTCGACCCACTCGTCGTCGACCAGGTACTGCAGCTTCCACGACTCCGGGACGGCGACGTTGTCGCCGGTGCCTGCCGCCGCGTCGGTCCAGAACGTGATCTCGGAGCCGTTGATCCGCACCGGGGACGGCCACGTGTACTGCAGCCACTGGCTTGCGGGACGGTCCCCGGACCAGGTGCCCCACAGGTTCTCCTGGTTGCCGTCGGAGTTGAACGCCACGCCGTCGTTGATGGCGGCGACGCGGTTCCAGCCGGCGGTGTAGGAGGCAGAAGGCGTGCCCAGCGGGCCGACGTCGACGCCGTCGTCGCTGGCCTGGCCGGTGAAGGTGACGTCCGCCGAGGTCTCGGCGGCGCCGTCGGAGGCCGTGAGCCGGAGCGTGTATTCGCCGGAGGCGTTGAACCGCACGGACGCGTTGGGGTTGGACGGGTCACTGATGATGGTGGCGGCACCGTCGGGGGCGGAGACGACGCTCCACGTGCTCGTCAGCTCGCCCCCGGGCAGCCCGTCGTCCTTAACGATCCCGGTGAGCTGCGCGAGGTTGGCGCTCAGCTGGGTGGGGTCGACGAACGCGGTGACCGTGGGGGCCTCGTTGGTCACCGACGGCGCCGCACTCCCGGTGCCGTAGGCCTGCAGTTCCTTGATGCCCGTGCGGGCACCCGCGGCGTGGGTGGCAACCAGGCGCAGCTTGGAGGTGGTGATGCTGGGGAAGCGCACCTCGTTGAGGTTGGCGCGCGGCGAGGCCGGGAACTTGGCCTGCGACGGCACCGGCAGCCACTGGTCACCCGAGAGGTACTCGACGCTGTACATCGCCGGCTCCTGGTAGCCGGCCGCGGTGCTGCGTGAGGTGGTGTCGTAGAAGTAGACGCGGACCGTGTCCACGGCCTGCTCCTCGCCCAGGTCCACCTCGAGCCAGTCGGAGGCGTTGGTGGAGCCCACGGTCCCCCAGAAGGGTTCGTTGACGGTGGAGCCGTTCACGGCCGCCGAGGCGGGGCGGTTCTGCGCGCTGAACGAGGCCTGCACGGCTGCACCCTCCGCCAGATTCGGCGTCGCGTCCGAAGAGACGTCCCGGCCGGCCTTGGCCAGCAGGTCCACCACGCGGGCGTCGTCGTCGTAGGCGACGTCGATGGCGGCGTCCAGGTCGGCGACTTGGGCCTCGACCACGGTGGGGGACTCGACGTCGTTGACGATGTCCTCGGCGAAGCTGACCTCACCGGTGGCCGGGTCGTAGACGAGGTGCGTCAGGGAGTCGACGGTGAACGCGAGCTCGCCGTCGAGGAAGGCTGAGTAGCCCTCGGGAACGACCTCACCGTAGGGGCGCTCGCCGTCGCCGGGCTCGTCCCAGTAGATGCTGAGGGTCTTGCCGCGGTATGGCAGGTCCACGGCGGCGAAGTGTGACCAGTTGACGTCGATGGGGTAGAGCTCGATCTTCGCGTCGGTGCGCGGGCGCAGGCCCACGACGTCCTCGATCATGGTGAAGTTCGTGGATCCCAGGATGGTGTGGTGGATCCAGGAGCGGTAGCCGATCTCCTGCGGGTCCGTCTGGCCGTCTGCCCAGAACTCGTTGGCGTCGGGGAGGCGGTTGTCACCGTCGTTCATGTAGTGGCTCCAGGCGTTCCAGTACAGGAGCTTCTTGTACCACTCGGCGTCGAAGGCCTCGCTGGGGTAGTCGCGCAGCGCGCGGGAGACCAGGCGGAACGTCACCGTCGAGTTGATGATGGAGAAGTTGTTGGTGCCCGGGTGACCCTCCGCGGCGGCGAGCGCCTTGTCGTGCTGGTTGGCCGTGGCGAACGGGAAGATCGGGTACTCGGCGGCGTCTGCGTAGAGGCGCAGGGCGTCCACGTAGTCATCGTCGTAGTCGGCGTCGCCCTCCTGGGGCACCAACCCGACCGAGAACGGGTAGTAGTTGTTGATCTCCTTCCAGGGGATGAGGTCTCCGGTCTGTAGGTCGCGGTGCTTGAACAGGTGGTCCTCGGGATCCCACAGGTCGGTCAGGATGCCCGTCTTCACCTTGTCCGCCACGGCGTCCATCTCGGCGGCCTTCTCCGTCTCGCCCAACAGGTTGTAGGCCTCGGAGGCCACCTGGGCACCGCTGTAGACGTAGGCCGATTCGGCACGCTCGTTGGTGCGGCCGTAGTAGTCGAAGGAGACGGCGTCGGCGTCGTTGCCGGTCCAGGCGTTCCAGTTGGTCTCCAGCACGCCGTTGCCGTTGGAGTCGTAGGACTCCAGTTGGCCCTTGGCGTCGCCGGCCGCGTAGCCGGCCAGGTTCGCGACGACCCCCTGCGGGCCGCCGTGGACCTGGTAGGAGCGCCAGGCCGCCTCGGAGATGTACTGGGTGTGGCTGGCGTTCCAGTTGGCCGGGTCACCGGGATTGTCGACGAACCGGCTGCCCTTGGCCACCTCACCGGCAGACAGCCAGCCGCCGAAGCTGTAGCTGGGATCTCGCAGATACTTCAGGTCGTCGATGAACATGCCGACGGTGAGGTCGATGGCGTTGTTGTAGCCGAAGACGCCCTCCATCGCCGTGGGGAACTGGTAGGTGTTGCCGGGCATGTCAGCGTCGAGGTAGTTGAAGCGCAGCAGCCACCAGCGGTAGAACAACGTCTTGTCGATGTTGTCCTCGGGCGTGTCGATGAACGGGATGTTGTCCGCCCACCACTGGTTGTATGCGGTGACGTGGTCCGTGTAGGCGGCGGCGCCGGACTTGGCACGGATGGCGTCGTACTCGGTGCGGGAGTCCTCGATCTCGTCGGTCACAAGGCCCAGCTGGACCTTGACCTGCTGGGACTCGGCGCCGACAGTGAGGGTGCGCTCCAGCCCGCCGTCGACGGCGGTGAAGCCGTCCGCCGAGAGGCGCGGGTGCACCAGCGTGACGTCGTTGAACGCGCGGACCGTGCCGGTCAGCTCGTCGCCGACGGCGGTGGTGGCGTGGGGCGAGGTGACGCGGAGGGTGACCTCGGTGGCCGCCGTGCCCGTGACGTCGAGCGTGGTGACGAGCACGTTGGCATTGGTGATGAACTTCGTCTGCGTGACCGTGATCCCGGAGTCGTTGTTGCTGTGGACACTGCGCCAGTAGCTGGGCGTCTGCTTGCGCTGCTGGGTGTCCTCGGTGAGTTGGAGCTCCTCACCCTCGACGAGGGCAGTGATGGCGTACGCGGCCTGGCCGCTGATGGATTCCCAGTAGGCCAGGTCACCGCCGAAGCCGAGGACGGCCGGATCGTGGGTCTTCATGAATGCGGCGCGACCCCTGGAGAACAGCCACTGGTTGTTGTCCCCCGAGCTGCCGGCCGTGCCGGTGCGGGCCAGCATCTCGTCCATCCAGAAGTCTGCTGCCGGGCTGCTGCCCGCGCCTGCCGCGACGTCGGCGTCGAAGATGGCCTGGAGCTGGTTCAGCGTCACATGCTGCGCGCCCAGGTCCGGGATGGGGTTCTCGCTGCCCGTGAACGTCGGGTATCCGATCAGCGTGTTGTCGGCCTGTGCCACCGGGGTCCCCAGCAACGGACTGAGGAGCGCGATGGCCCCGACGGCCGCAACGGCCCGACGCGTGCTTCGGGTTCTGGCGTTTCTCTGCATTGGTGTCTCCGACAGCCTTGGCGGTTGGAGCCCCAACTTAACCGGCGTCAGACGCCGACCGCAAACCTTTTCGATAACTTTCGGTCGCAAGGTGCAATTAGACGGGTAGCCGCGAGCTTGGCAGTTGCAGTCCTCGGTTGCAGCGACGTGTGCCTGGGTCAGGGAAGGTCGTGGCCCCGGAGGAGGAGTGTCCGGTTACGGCCGTGGCAGTGCCGCGCTGCGAAGGCAACTCCGCCTGCTCGGGCAGGATCAGCCTACGGCGTCCTCGCCGGAGCGCAGGAACAGCTTGGAGATCTGCAGCATGGTGTCGGCGTCCAGTTCTCCGGTGGTGTTGTCGTGGTGCTGGGCGCCGTGGATCTCCGAGTGCAGCCGTTCCATGCGGGAGTCGAGGTCGGCAGCTGTTGCTGCTGCGTCGCGGAGGTCCTCCACCAGGTGGGGCGGGACGTCGCCCTTGTACTTGTAGAAGATCTTGTGTTCGAGGCTGGCCCAGAAGTCCATGGCGATGGTACGGATCTGCACCTCGACGTTCACGAGCACCGGCCCGGTGGAGAGGAAGACCGGGATCTCCACGATGGCGTGCAGCGACTTGTAGCCGTTGGGCTTGGGGTTCTTGATGTAGTCCTCGACCTCGAGCACCCGAACGTCGTCCTGCGACGTCAGCGCATCGAGCATCTGGTAGGTGTCGGCAATGAAGCTGCAGGTGATGCGGATGCCCGCGATGTCTCGGATGTGCTCGCGGATGCACGAGATTGTGGGCTCGCACCCCACACGGACCACCTTCTCGAGGATGCTCGGCATGGTCTTGACCCGGGAGCCCACGTGCTCGATGGGGTTGTAGCGGTGCAGGCGCTTGAACTCCTCACGCAGGATGTTGACCTTGGTGAGCACTTCCTCCACGGCGAACTGGTGCTCCATCAGGAGGCGTTCCGCGT
The DNA here is from genome assembly GCF_054776555.1 of Tessaracoccus terricola. Classification (NCBI taxonomy): domain Bacteria; kingdom Bacillati; phylum Actinomycetota; class Actinomycetes; order Propionibacteriales; family Propionibacteriaceae; genus Tessaracoccus; species Tessaracoccus terricola. The sequence continues at coordinate 5,876 of NZ_BAAHBS010000005.1, forward strand.
CGGCGCGGACCTTGCTTGCGAAGTCCAGCAGCTCTGGGTTGAGCGACTTCAGCCCGTCGGGCGTCGAGGCTGACGGTGCGGGCGAATCGAGCATTCTTCAAGTGTATGTGGGACTCACGACGTGCCATTGAGGGGGTCTGGCAACGACGTCCTGAGGTTGCTGGATTCCCTGTCAGGCACCGCTTCGTACCGCGTGGCGCACGTAGACCACACCGTTGCGGAATCGTCGGCTCTCGAGAAGTTCGAGGTCGAGGCGCAGGCCGCGGGGAAGCGCCGGTTTGCCACCGCCGACGATCACCGGACACAGGACCAGCACGCACTCGTCCACCAGCCCGTGGCGGAACGCCTCGGCGCCGATGGTGGCGCCACCGATGCTCAGGTCCGAGTCGGAAGTCTCCTTGAGTTGCCGCACCGCGTCGGGGTTGAACCGTCGCTCGATCCGCGTGCGCGCCGTCGACACCTCCTGGAGCGACGAGGAGTAGACGACCTTGTCCGCGGCCCGCCAGATCTCGGCGTACTCGCGGACGACCGCCGGTTCGTCCTGCAGCCAGTCGTCCTCCTCCCAGACGCGCATCGTCTCGTACATGCGGCGGCCGTAGAGCGAGGTGCCGATGTGGCGTTCGTGCTCGTTCCAGAATTCGTGCACGTTGTCGTCGGGCACGGACCAGTCGAAGGCGCCGGCCTCGTCCTCGAGGTAGCCATCCAGTGACATGTTGGCTGCGTAGATCAGTTTGCCCATGGTTGCCTCCGGCAGGATCAGGTGATTCAGGCTACCTCTCGAGCGGCCCCGGAAGCCGACGGCAGCTGCGAATTTCTTCTGGCAGACCCCGAAGCGAGACCATGTCCTCCTACGATGGTCACGACTGACAAGGAGTTCCGTGATCGACGAGCAGCGACGGCAGGCAGCACTGGACGCGATGCAGGTCCTCGACACTCCGCCCGACGAGCGCGTGGACCGCGTGACCCGTCTGGCGCAGGAGATCTTCGACGTACCGATGGTGAGCGTTTCGCTCCTGGACCGGGACCGGCAGTGGCGCAAGTCCCAGATCGGGCTGGGCGGCTCGGAAGCACCGCGGAAGGACTCCTTCTGTGACTACACGGTGGGCCAGGATGCCAGCGTCGTCATCGAGGACGCCCTGGATTCTGAGGAGTTCGCCGCCAACCCGTTCGTCATCGGTGACCCGCGCCTGCGGTTCTACGCGGGCCACCCCCTGCATGCCCCGGGCGGCGAGCCGGTCGGCACGTTGTGCATCGTCGACACCGCGCCCCGCCCCTTCAGCGACAAGCAACTCGCGATGTTGCGCGATCTGGCGTCGTGGGTAGAGTGCGAGCTCGCCCGCGACGTGGAACTGGACCACGCCGCCGTCGTGGAACAGTCGCTGCGCCCCCAGGAGCTTCCGGTCATCGACGGCTACACGCTCGCGGCCGGCACGACTCCCAGTGGCCGTGTCTCGGGCGACATGTTCGACTTCACCCTGCGGGACTCCGTGCTGCGGATCACCCTCGCCGACGCCATGGGCAAGGGCCTCGGTCCGGCGATGGCCGCCGTGTTCCTGCGGGCATCCCTGCGCACGGCACCCGAGCGCAGCGTGCTGCGCGCAGTCGAAGAGGCCGACGCCCTGCTTGAGTCTGCGCAGGAGTGCACCTCGATGTTCGTCACAGCTGTGCACGCCGACGTCGACACGGCCACGGGCGCGGTAGAGCTCGTGGACGCCGGCCACGGCCTCAACTACGTCCTGCGCGCTGACGGCTCCTGGGAAGAGCTGCGTTCCACCGGCCTCCCGCTGGGCATGGGGTCGTCCCTGGTGGGCGAGCGCGAGGTGACCCGCACACGCCTGCACCCCGGCGACAAGTTCATCAGCTGCAGCGACGGCCTGCTCGACGTCCTCGAGCTCGGTGATCCCTACGGCCACGTGGCCCGCGTGCTGCGCGAACGCGGTGCGAAGGGAGCGGTGGAGGAAGCCATGCGCCTGGCGCGAGGCAGCGCCGCCACCGATGACACCACCGTCATCGTCGTCGAGAGAAACCCCTGACATGCGCTTCGTCGTGATCCGCGTCCTCGCCGTCCTCACGGTGCTCGCCGGCACCAACTACGTCGTGTGGCGGTGGCTGGACTCGGTCAACTGGGAGGCCTGGTGGATCGCCGTCCCGCTCGTCCTCGCCGAGACCTACAGCCTCGTGGACACCATCCTCTTCGCCATGACGATGTGGCGCGCCAAGGACCGTCCCGGTCCGAAGTCGCCGCCGCAGGGCACCGTCGACGTACTGATCACCACCTACAACGAGCCCATCGAAATGGTCATGGACACCGCCCGCGCCGCCGAGCGGATCGCCTATCCACACACCACCTGGATCCTCGACGACGGCGCCCGACCCGAGCTGGAGGAGCGGGCCCGCGCGGCCGGCCTCGGGTACATCACCCGCTCGGCCGACTGGGTCGGCAAACCCCGCCACGCCAAGGCCGGCAACCTCAACGGTGCCCTCTTCCAGACCGACGGCGAGTTCCTCCTCATCCTCGACACCGACCAGGTGCCCGACCCGCTCATCCTCCACCGCACCCTCGGCTACTTCGCCGACGACCCCGAGGTGGCGCTCGTCCAGACGCCCCAGTGGTTCGGCAACGTCGATGCCGCCGACCCCCTCGGAAGCCAGGCACCCCTCTTCTACGGACCCATCCAGCAGGGCAAGGACGGCTGGAACGCCGCCTTCTTCTGCGGCTCCAACGCAGTCCTGCGCCGCGAGGCGCTCATGCAACTCGGCATCGTCGGCTACGTCCGCAACGTCGAGGAGTCGACGAAGAAGGTCCTGCGCGCCTCCGAGAAGGTCCTGGCCAAGGAGACCCGCGGCCTCGAGGACCCCCAACTCCGCGAAGAGCTCACCGGCCTGCGGCAGGCCGTCGCCGCCGCCCGTCGACGCATCACAGCCGGAGAACCGCTCGCCGAGGTCACGTGGGAGCTGAGCGAACGCGTCGACGCCGCCTCGCGCCGGGTCTCCAACCGCGACATCGCCGCCATCACCGCCGATCTGGCAGCCATCGGTCACCTTCCCGTCGAGCGCGATGCAGAGCTCGACGCCATCGTCATCGACGAGGCCGGGCTCCAACACCTTGCCGACGCAGACCTCTCGCCCGTGAGCTCCATCCACGCCGTCGGCCAGCTCCTGGAGGCGCTGCGCATAGATCGCGCCGACGAGGCCCAGCCCGTCCTGCCATTGGCGACCATCTCCGTCACCGAGGACATGGCCACCGCCATGCAACTCCACTCGCTGGGCTGGCGCAGTGTCTACCACCACGAGGTGCTCGCCACCGGCCTCGCCCCCGAGGACCTCCGCACCATGCTCACCCAACGCCTCCGCTGGGCGCAGGGGACGCTGCAGGTCCTGCTCCGCGACAACCCGCTCGTGAAGGCGGGCCTGTCCGTGGGGCAGCGGCTCATGTACTTCGCGACCATGTGGAGCTACCTGTCCGGGTTCGCCGCCATCGTCTACCTCGCCGCGCCGTTCATCTACCTCGTCTTCGGCGTCCTTCCGGTGACCGCGTGGAGCGTCGACTTCTTCGCCCGCTGGGTGCCGGCGTTCGTGATCAACCAAGTCCTCTTCCTGGTGGTCGCCCGCGGCGCGAAGACGTGGCGCGGTCAGCAGTACTCGCTGGCCATGTTCCCGGTGTGGATCAAGGCGTGCTGGACCGCATTCGCCAATGTCGTGCTCAAACGCCCGCTCGGCTTCGCCGTCACCCGCAAGGACGGCCGCGACGAGTCGGGCGTCCCGTGGCGCGAGATCTGGCCGCAACTCACCGCGATGGTGCTGCTCGTCGTCGCGCTGGTCATCGGCGTGGGCCGGGTCATCGTCGGCACCGGCGACGGCCTCGGGACCGCCGTCAACACCGCGTGGGTGCTCTACGACCTGGTGGTGCTGAGCGTCATCATCCAGGCCGCCCGCTACCGCGGCTACCAACCCCCAACCCCCATCGGAGGACCCAAGTGAACCTGACCACCGACCACCGGGACGGCTACGCGGTCGTCGCCGTCACCGGCCGCTTCACCGCCGCCGGCGCCCCCCAACTACGGCAGGCCGCCGGCGACGTCGTCGCAGCGGGGAAGTGCAGGATCGTCGTGGACCTGGCCGGGTGCACCTTCATCGACTCCTCGGGCCTCGGCGCCCTCATCAGCGCCCTCAAGGCGGCCCGTGTCGCCGGAGGCGACCTGAAGATCGCCGCCGCTCCCGACAACGTGCTGTCCGTCCTGCGCCTGACCAACCTGGACCGGGTGCTTCACAACCATCCGACGCCCGAGTCGGCCTTCGATGGACGATGAATCCCAGCGGGTGGTGATCGAGGGCGGCGCCACGCTCGCGCTGCTCGACGAGGTCCTGGACGCCCTTGAGACGCTCCTCGCGGGCGCTGCCGTCGGGAGTGACGAGGACCGCAACTTCTTCATGCTCGCGGTGAGCGAGGTGGTCACCAACGTCATCCAGCACGGCCCCGACGTGCCGCAGCCACACGTCGTCGTCGAGCTTTCGGCGGACCCGTCCGCACTCAGAGCGACCGTGAGCGACGACGCCCCGCCGGCGCAGATCCCCTGGGGTGAGGGGGCCACGGACGAACTGAGCGACTCGGGGCGCGGTCTGGCCATCGCAAGGGCGGTGCTGACCGAACTCAGCCACGTCGCCACCACAGCCGGCAACGTCTGGCGCCTGGCCCGGCGCTTCTGACGAGAGCGAGCGCCTCCCCCGCGTCGCCACCGACCGCGGCGGGTGCGTCCTGTTACGTTGGGGCATGGCACTTCGAGACAGCCCGCTGATCGCATCCGTGCGAGACCTGGGCGTGCAGTTCCTGGACAACGACGTCGACATCTCCGGGCAGGACGCGGTCACCTCCGTCGAACTGCCGAACGACGAGACGTTCTGGATCTTCGGTGACACGCTCGAGGGCCCGTTCGAGACGGTCCGGTACTTGTCGCTGACCGAGGTGCTCTCCAACACCGGCGCCATCGTGCCCAAGCAGGACATCTCCGAAGGGATCAAGCAGTTCACCTACCTCACCGAGCCTGACGGTCGGCGGGCGCGACAACTGATCCGGTTCGTGCCACCCGAGCACAAGTCCACCCAACGCTTGTGGGCCATCCACGGCAGCCACCAGGGCGGCCACCTCGACCTCTACTACCACCGCATCACCATGGACCAGAAGCTCGACGTCTTCGAGACCTTCCAGCTCGACGGCATGGGCATCGCGAGGGCAGACGAGAACTACCAGTTTGAGCGCCTCGTCGCGCCGGACGGCACGCACATGTTCTGGAAGGGTGACGAGCCCGGCTTCGGTGTCTTCATCCAGGAGGTCGACGGCTGGCTCTACCTGTGGGGCTCGGTCCAGCCGGAGGAGAAGTCCAGCGGGGAGATGTACCTCGCTCGCGTGCGCCCGGACCGGCTCGAGGACCTCGAGGCGTACGAGTACCTCGTCGCCGCACCCACGCTCGCCGATCCTGACGTCAAACCCGAGTGGGCGCGGACCTGGGCACCCACCGCCTGCCTGTTCGACGACGTCCCCAACGAGATGTCGGCCGCCTGGAACGACCACCTCGGCTGCTACGTCTCGCTCACCACCTACCGCCGTGACAACATCCTCGTGATCCGCACCGCACCGCAGATGTGGGGGCCTTGGAGCCAACCCGAAGTGGTCCACCGGCCCGAGATGACCAACGAGAAGTCCCTGTTCAACGCCGGCAAGGAGCATCCCGAGTTGCCCGCGACGGCGGCAGGGTCACCTACATGACGTTCATTGACTCCGAGGTCTACGTGCCACACCTGATCGAGATCACCTACGCCTGAGTCGGCCGCTGCCCAGAGCGATAGCGTTCGGCCATGGGAACCGGACACGTCTTCGTCGCACGTGGCGACATCAGGAATCTCAACGTTGATGCCTGGTTGCTGCCCACCGACAGACAACTCACCATCACCGACAAATGGCGGTCACCAGCGATTGATGCCGTGGTGGCCCGCCTGAAGCTCTCCGGTGTGCCCGACGAGTTCACGAATGAGGGCCGCTTTGCGGTGGCCGCACCCAATCCATCGGGGCCGACGCCGGTCCTCACGGCGGTGCCATTCGAGGGAGCCGAGGGCTTCGAGGGCCTCGAGGATCGGCTGCGGGCGGGACTCGGAGAAGCGGCCTCTGTCGCCAAGTCCGCTGACGCCTGGAAGGCGACGAATGGCAGGTCCCGCAGGCTCATCGCCACCCCAGTGTTCGGAGTCTCCGGCGGTGGGGCCGACGCTGCGCGTGGTGATGTGATCGCCGGCATTCTGCGAGTCGCCGGGGAGGTTGCCGAGCGCGAAGGCGTCGATGTCGTCGTGTGCGTGTGGCGAGGAGTGGATCACGCGCTGGCCCAGTCGCTTCGCGTGAGGGCATGGCTGGACGAGCTTCCGGTGGCCCAGGACAAGTGGGATCGGGTGAATGAGCTGGCGGCCAAGAGCAGGGCCGGGAAGCTGGTCCCGTTCATGGGTGCTGGCGTCTCCGCATCGGCAGGGCTGCCCACATGGCGCGCTCTGCTCGTCGGGCTTTCCCAGGGTCGGATCACGGAAGAGGACGCCTCGGGCTGGTTCCAGAAGCTCTCTGCGCTCGACCAAGCCCAAGTGGTGCGTGGCGATCGAGACCGAGAAGAGTTCGGGAAGTCAGTCAGGGAACATACCTCCGCCGAGCGGTATGGGCTCGCGCCGCTCCTGTTGGCCGGACTGCCGGGTGATGAGGCAGTGACCCTGAATTACGACGACCTGTACGAACGGGCGTCCGCCGATGCCGGCCGCAGCGTCGCCGTGCTCCCGTTCGATGGCCTGGCAGACTCCGATCGCTGGCTGCTGAAGATGCACGGGTGTGTGACGAGGCCGAAGTCCATCGTGCTGACTCGTGCCGACTACATCGACTTCAGGTCACAGTCAGCCACAGCCGCATCCCTGGCGCGGGCAATGCTGATGACCAAGCACCTCCTGTTCGTCGGCTTCGGGCTGTCCGACGACCACTTCCACGACCTCGTGCATGACGTGGGCACCTCCCGTGAGGAGTCCACGACCTTCGGGACCGCGCTCGTGCTCGGCGACGGCCGGGGCCACCGGGCCGTGTGGGGAGAGCGCATCGAGTTCGTGACCTTCCAGGACGGAGCCTTTGCGGACCAGGCGCGCGAACTGGAGATCTTCCTGGACGTGCTCGGTGCCATGTCCACGGAGACGGATTCGTTCGTGTTGGACGGCAGGTTTGACTCACAGATCGACGAGGACGAACGCAAGGCGAAGGAACTCTTCCTCCAACTGCTCGCAGAACATCGCTCAACATTGGATGGAACGGTCGTGGGAAGGGCGCTGGATGAGGTGAGGCTGCGGCTCGCCGGTGGGCCAGCAGGCCGCTAGGCGGCTGCCGCGTGTCGTTCGAGGAGGATCGCGACGCCGGGCCCGGCCAGCTCGTCGAAGTAGCTCGACCTGCCCGCGAGGCTCATCACCAGCGCCAGAGTCGAGCCCGTCACCGCCTCACCGGCTCCCGCGCGGAACGGCCCGTCGTCGGCCCGTAGCGCCAGCCCGGAGGCCAACCGGCGGCTGTTGACGGTGAAATCCCTGCGGGCGAAGAACTCCGCCACGGGAGTCAGCGCCTCGATGGCCGGGACGCGTTCAAGTCCGAGTGGCCGTCGGATGTCCTGGGCGTGCACCACCACCTCGCCGAGGTAGGCCGCCACATGGTTCGACGGCAGGGTCCTGCTGTGGATCACGGCCCGGAACCGCTCGAGGGTCTCGGCGGGGCTCGCGCCGAGCTGCTCCTCGAGCCTGCGCTGGTTGTGCACGTCCGGCCGGAGGCGGGACCCGAGGATGCTGCGCAGCCACTGCCACTGGTTCAGGCTCGCGCCCGCCACCAGGTGGGCGACCACCTCCTCCACGTCCCAGCGGCCACAGAGCGTCGTGTGCCGCCACTGCTCCTCGGCGAGGTGCTCGAGGTCCTCGGCCAGTGCCGCCCGCTCGGTGTGGATGAGGGACATCAGTCCCTCGTCAGCCTGCTTGAGCGCACCCGCGCCTCCGCTGCTCACAGTTGCCCCGCGAGCGTGGCCACGAATCGCGCCGCGCCGTCGCAGCTGAACCGCTCCGACTCGACGCGCCTGCCCGAGACTGCCAGCAGCAGATCGATGGCCTCGCCCTCCACGACGGCGCCGTCACCCCAGGCGTCGCCGCTGCGCCGGTCCACGAGGCATAGCCCAGCCGCGCGCTCCTTGCCGCCGCCGAAGGAGACGGTGGTGCGGAGTTGGTGGGCGAGCGCCTCCGAGATTGCGTCATCCGGGTAATGGCCGACCATCCCCAGCGGCCGACGGATGTCCTCGCCGTGCACGATCGCCTCCACGAGCCGCGTCGCCAGACTGACCGGCGGGGAGAGCGTCAGCTGGACTGCCTCCCGGAGCGCCGCCAGCGTCTCGCGCGGATCCGGCCGCTTCTCGCGGGCGATCCCGTTCTCGTTGGCCCTGTCGAAGTCCATCCGCGCCTCCACCAGTGCCCGGACGAACCCGAGCCGACCCGTCCTGGCGGTGTCCACCAGGTGCGCGACCACGTCGTGGACGTCCCAGGCCGGGCACAGCGACGGGGTGACCCATTGGTCATCGGTCAATCCCTCCAGGTCGGCCACCAGCAGCCGTCGCTCCTCGTGCACCACCGGCCACACCGTCGTGAACTTCATCGGGCACCTCCCTCGTCGCTACTAATACAGAAGTAGAGGCTACTGGAATGATAGTCTGTGTCAATGGCTGGGCGAAGAACTTACGGCTCCTACAACGACGGTTGCGCGGCGGCGCACGCGCTGGACCTGGTGGGGGAGCGGTGGACGATGATCGTCGTGCGCGAACTCCTCCTGGGGCCCAAGCGGTTCTCCGACATCCAGCGCGACGTGATGGGCATCGGCCCCGCCGTCCTCACCCAGCGGTTGCAGGAACTCGAGGCCCACGGGATCCTGCAGCGCCGCCAACTCCCCGTTCCGGGCCGACCCGACGTCTATGAGCTGACCGCCTGGGGGCGACGACTCGAGGACGTCAACACCGCACTGTCCATGTGGGCCGTGGCCTCGCCCGAACTGCCACTCGATGCCGACATGAGCCCCGACACCGTGGTGCTCGCCATGCGCGCCCACGCCCGCCCCGTCCCCGGCGACCGGCGAGAGCGACGGGTGGCGCTCACCCTCACCGACTCCCGCCGAGCCGATTCCGAGCCCGTCAACTACCTGGCGGTGATGTCCGAGGCCGGAAGCAACGTCGAGAGGCTTGCAGAGCCGGGTGAGACCGATGCCACAGTGTCAGCCGTTACGCGGGACTGGAAGGCGTGCATCATCGGGGCAGTACCGCTGGAACAGTTGGCAGGCGTCCGGAGCGGCGGTGACGGCGAGGCCGTGGTTCGGCTGGTGCAGGCGTTTGCGCTGAAGGACCCCGGCGCAGGCCCGAGGAGATAGCCAGCGCCCCCGCGAAGCCGCTGACGTTGATCAGGAGGTTCGCGAGATGCGAGGGTCAGCCGTCGACGGCGGCGCGACGTGGGATCGTCGGGTCCTCGGCGTCCACGGGGGCGGCGTGGAACTCCCCGATTGATGCTTCGAGGAGTTCAGCGGCCAGCGCGGACGTGGGGCGCTCGTCGGGTTCCTTCGCCAGGGCGGCCGTGACCAGCGACTCGAGCACGGGCGGCAGACCCGGCGGCAGTGCGGGCGGGTCCTCCTGGACGTGCGCCAGCGCGGTGGCTATGGGGCTCCCCTTGTCGAAGACCTTGGTGCCCGTGAGGACCTCGTGGGCCAGCAGACCCCAGCCGTACATGTCGGTGGCGGGGCCGACGGGTTGCCCGAGGGCCTGCTCCGGGCTGATGTAGTAGGCGGTTCCGAGGAGTTGCCCGGGAACTGTGTGGGAGCCGCCCTCAATGGAGCGGGCGATGCCGAAGTCCGTCAGCTTCGCGCCGCTTTCGGCGACCAGCACGTTCGCAGGCTTGAGGTCGCGGTGGATGATTCCTGCGGCGTGCGCCTGGGCGAGCGCCGAGGCGAGTTGGTGCAGCATCGCGCGGGCCTCCTCCAGCGTCACCGGGCCGTCTGCCAGGAGCTCTGAGAGCGTCGGGCCCTCCACCAGTTCCATCACCAGGCACGACAGGCCCTCGTGATCAACGTAGTCGTGGACCGTCACGATGTTGGGGTGCGCGAGCTGTGCTGCGAACCGCGCCTCGTCGCGGAACCGCTCCGCCAGCGCGATCTCGTCGCGGGTGTGTGGGTGCATGATCTTCATGGCGACGCGTCGCTCGAGAATGCTGTCGGCAGCCTCCCACACCTGACCCATCCCGCCTGAGGCAATGTGGCCGACCAAACGGTAGCGATCGGCGAGCAGGAGCCCGGGCCGTAGACGTTCCATCCAACCTCCCAGCGGCAGGACGCGATCGCAGTGATCATGGCCCTCAGGAAACTATCTGGGATGCTAGCATGCGCCCTCCCGGAACCCCGCCCTGGACCGACAGGCCGTCGGGATTCCGGGACCCGAGGATCAGCCGAAGTCCCGGTTGAACCGGAACCGGTGAGCCCGCCGTCTCAGCAGCGCCCGACGTCCATGACGATCCGGGCCACCTGCTGCTGTGCCCAAGAGTGGCCTGTAGAGCCTTGGGTGTACTTGACTGTCTGCCACTGCTCAGGCGTTAGCGTTCGACCATGGGAACTGGACACGTCTTCGTCGCCCGTGGCGACATCAGGAGCCTCAACGTTGATGCCTGGTTGCTGCCGACGGACAAACAGCTGACCATCACCGAAACGTGGCGGTCGCCGGCGGTTGACGCTGTGGTGGACAGCCTGAAGATGTCCGGTGTGCCAGACGAGTTCACCAACGGTGACCGCTTTGCGGTGGCCGCGCCCAACCCGTCAGGACCGACGCCGATCCTCACAGCGGTGCCCTTCGAAGGAGCTGAGGGCTTCGAGGACCTCGAGGCTCGGTTGCGGTCGGGACTCAGAGAAGCAGCCTTGGTGGCCAAGACTGCTGACGCCTGGACGGCAACGAGTGCTCGGTCCCGCAGGCTCATCGCCACCCCTGCGTTCGGGGTCGGTGGCGGTGGGGCCGATGCTGCGCGTGGTGACGTCATTGCCGGAATCCTGCGAGTGGCCGGGGAGGTTGCAGAACGCGAAGGCGTCGACATCGTCCTGTGCCTCTGGCGAGGAGTGGACCATGCGCTGGCCCAATCGCTGCGTGTGAAGGTGTGGAAGGACGAGCCTCCGGTCGATCAGGAAAAGTGGGACCGGGTGAATGAGCTGGCGGCTAAGAGCAGGGCTGGAAAGCTGGTCCCGTTCATGGGCGCAGGTGTCTCCGCGTCGGCTGGGCTACCAACTTGGCGGGCACTGCTCGTTGGGCTTTCCCAGGGGCGGATCACGGATGACGACGCCTCGGGATGGTTCCAGAAGCTCTCTGCGCTCGACCAAGCTCAAGTGGTGCGCGGGGGTCGGGGTCGTGAGGAGTTCGGCGAGTCTGTCCGAGAGCACACCTCCGCCGAGCGTTACGGGCTCGCGCCGCTGCTGTTGGCTGGGCTGCCCGGTGATGAGGCCGTGACCCTGAACTACGACGACCTGTACGAGCGGGCGTCCGCTGATGCCGGTCGGAGTGTCGCGGTGCTTCCGTTCGACGGGCTCGCTGACTCGGATCGCTGGCTGCTGAAGATGCACGGCTGTGTGACGAGGCCCGAGAGCATCGTACTGACTCGTGCCGACTACATCGACTTCAGGTCCCAGTCGGCGACAGCTGCATCCCTGGCGCGGGCAATGCTGATGACCAAGCACCTCCTGTTCGTCGGCTTCGGGCTGTCCGACGACCACTTCCACGACCTCGTACATGAGGTGGGCACCTCCCGTGAGAAGTCCGCGACCTTCGGGACTGCGCTCGTGTTGGGCGACGCTAGGGGACACCGGGCCGTTTGGGGAGATCGCATCCAGTTCGTGACGTTCCAAGATGGACAGTTTGCGGACCAAGCCCGCGAGTTGGAGATCTACTTGGACGTGCTCGGTGCGCTGTCCACGGAGACGGATTCACTTGTGCTGGACGACAGGTTCGCATCAGTGATCCAGGAGGAAGAGCGCAATGCGAAGGAACTCTTCCTCAGACTGCTCAAGGAAAACGGCCCAGTACTGGATGGAACGGTTGTGGGCAGGGCGCTGCTTGAAGTGAAGGATCGGCTAACCGGCCAGTCGTGCAGTTCACCCGCTGGCAACGCTTCGGGCACGACCGGCTCTACGTCCGGGATGACCTCGGTGTGGAGCTGGGCTATTGGGAGATAGGGGAGGGCCGGGCGTATCCCAAGAATGCTGCGACTGCCCCGCTGCTGATGCAGACGATCGCAGCATGGCGTGCAGGGAACCCCATCCCGGATGTCCATGTGGCTCCTGCCCAAACACCTTCAGCGGTCCGAGGACCGGACTTTGTGGCCCCTGCGGCGACAGATCCTTTGTCTAGCAGCCACGATGTGTCAGAACCTGATGGGCAGCCCAAGGGACGAGTCGCCGACCTCATCTTCAACGCTCCGGGTCAACAGTTGAGCGGGCAGATCGCAGCGGCGCATGCGGCGGGGGAGCGGCCAACCTTGCTACGACGACTGTTTCTGGGAAAGCACGCCTACTCGACTTGGGAGCGGGGCGCGATTGGGGAACAGTTGGTGGCCGAAGAACTCAAAGGGCTTGTCCTGAAGGATTATCGATGGGGATTCTTGAACTTCATCCCGGTGGGCGACCACGGTGCAGACATCGATCATCTGGTGATCGGTCCAGGGGGTGTCTTCACCGTGAACTCGAAGTACCACAGGGGATCGAACCTTTTGGATCGCCGGCAACACCTTCATGGTCAACGGCCAGCGGCAGCCCTATGTCCGAAAGAGCAGGCACGAAGCCCAGCGGGCCTCGCGGCTACTGAGCCAGGCGTGTGGATTCGGGGTGCGGGTGACGGGGATGGTGGTTCCTGTTGATGCGCGGAACATTACGATCAAGGAACAGCCAGAAGGTGTCCTCGTCGTCAAACGTATGCGCCTCGCGCGCCATCTTCTTGACACTCCAAGCTTGCTGGGTCGTGAGCAGATCGAGCGTCTGTATGCATGTGCTCGGATCGAATCGACGTGGGTCCAATAGGACGCGCAACGGTGTTCGTGATCGCTGTCCATGTCCAGGCTTGTCATCGGGTCTCGCAAGTGGGTGAGGAGAGGGATGGCGACCCAGTGAGGTGGACTTTGCGATACCTTGGGCTCTGGCCACACGGACGTGGGTTTTCGAGGGGGAAGAGATGTCAATGGAGACCGAAGCGATCACAGCCTGGACATTCCAGGCCGAAGTGCCGGTTCCTCAGGATGTGTCACAATTGCTGGTGAGGAATGAAAGCGCGGTCGCCGCCTTCAAGACCTTCCGTGACGTTGCGATCTTCACAACAAGGCGCCTGATCGTCCGGGACGCACAGGGCCTCACGGGCAAGAAGGTCGAAGTCTATTCACTGCCCTACACAGCCATCAACATGTGGTCGTCGGAGAATGCGGGGACACTCGATTTCAATGCTGAGATCGAATTGTGGACGCGGGCGGGCCACATCAAGATCAAGCTTGGCAGAGGGGTGGACATCCGCCGATTGGACAACCTGATTGGGCACGCCGTCCTGGGCGTCCTGTAGGACGGATCACCGTCAGTCGTGGGCCCACGGCATGATCATCCATGCCGTACGTCTATGACGATCCGGGCAGGATCGGAAAGGGCGAAGACACGGTAGGCGCTCTGCTCACGAAGACCGAGCACCACCTGCTGCTGGCCCTCGAACAGGCCACCGAAGACCACCTCGGTGACGACGACGAGGCCATCGCCCGGGACGGTGTCGCCGGAGTAGCGCTCGGGTGACTCGTTCAGCCAGTCGATCCCGAAGACACCAAGTTGAAGGAAGGCCACACCGTCGACCTCGAGCGGCTCACCCGTGGGATCCTCCACCGCCTCGTCGGTGAAGCCGGCGAACCAACCAAGGACCGGTTCCTCGTCGGAGAGGTCCAGCACCACGCGGTCGAAACCGGGGTGCGCGCCAGTCCGGACGCCGATGATCTCCTGGCTGTCGTCGGGGATTGCAGCACCCGGCTCCTGACTGGAGGCGTCGGTCAGCCACGGCGCGCTCGACTCGTCGGGCACCGTCGCGGTGGGTGTTTCCGGTCGTGGGCTGGAGGTCGGGGCCTCGGTGGCAGAGGTCGTCGGCGCTGTGGGCTCGGGTTCGGCCGGGGAAGAGGTGCCCTCGGCGGTGGTCGGTCCCATCACGGTCGGAACCGGCGGTGTCTCGTCAGGTTCCGGCGCGCCGGTGCACGCGGTCAGCAGCAACGCTGCACCGACGATGGCCACCCCCGTGCGCCTCATCACCCAAGAATACGCTCAACGTAGGAACAGCGACAGATCCCGGGCGCCCGAGAATTGGGCCTTGAATGCTCTCTTCCGCCCGATCTACGGTTCCCCGGTAACTGACTAGATCGGAGAAACAATGAAGTCCTCCACCACCGGAACCGGCAGGCGCGCGACAGCGCTGCTGGGGGTCGTGGCGCTGCTGCTCAGCCTCCTGGCGATCAACCCAGCCCCTGCCGCAGCCGCGGAGAACCTCGTCACCAACGGCACGTTCGACGACGTCGACGCCACCACCGGCCTCCCCGCGGGCTGGACCACCTGGGCCCCCGCGGGCACCACCACGTTTGCCGTCGAGCCCACCGCCGGGCCGGTGGGGGACCGCGCGCTGCGGATCTCCGCGGAGCCCGCCTCCGACCTGACGGCGCGCCGCGCACTGGTGCAGCACATCGCCATCGACGACACCACGCCCCGCACCCTGCGCCTCACTGGCTACATCAAGGGTGAGGGCCTCGCGTCCACCAACTGGACCTCCATCCGGCTCCAGGGTCGCGACGCCGCGAACAGCGTCACCATCCCCGTCGCCTACCACGGCCGCTCCGCCGGTACCTTCGGCTGGACCGCCGTCGACGCGCTGATCGCCGTGCCCGAGGGCACCACCCGCCTCAGCATCGAGCCCATGCTGGACCGCTCCGGCGGCACCGTCTGGTTCGCCGACATCGCCTTGGAGGCAGTCGACGCGACCAACGCCGGGCTGCTGAACGGCTACCAGCAGCTGCGCGGTGCCTCCGCCGCGGTGCTCGAGTGGAACTTCGGCGACGTCGTCGCCGACAGCTACGCAATCCACCGCGCCGAGGGCGAGACCGAGCCCGCGCTCGACGGCAGCGCCGTCATTCGTACCTCCTTCGCCGACCGTCTGGCCGACGAGACCGTCGCCGCCGGCAGCACCCACACCTACGTCGTCGAGGCCCTCGCCGCCGACGGCACCTCGCTCGGCCGCTCCAACGCCGTCACCGTCACCATCTCCGACGAGGTGGTCAACCGCCAGCTCCTCAACGTCATCAGCGCCTTCGCCGGCGGTGACGGCGTGCGTCTGGACTGGTCCCTAAACGACGCAGCACTCGCCGGCGGCGACGTCACCGTCCGCGCAGGCGCATCCGAGGGCGCCGCGGTCACCGACGTCGCTACTGTCCCGGCGGCCGACGGCGGCATCACGCTTCCCGCTGGCACCGGCCCCTACCTGGAGCTCGTCCAGGCCGGCACCGTCCTGGACCGCACCGTCGCCGGCACCTCCGCACACCCCCGCGCCATGGTGACCGAGGACCAGCTGGCCGACGTGCGGGAGCGCATCGCCAACGACCCCACCACCAAGGCCGCGTGGGAGGACCTCCTGCGCCGGGTGGAGACCAACGACTACTCCGGCGGCGCTTCCCAGATGTACCGGGCGCGCGACGCCGCGTTCGCCTACGCCGTCACCGGTGAACAGTCTTACGCCCAGCAGGCCCACGAGTTCACCATGGCGGATGCCGACTGGGTCACCTGGCGGGCCACCAACAACGGCCTCGAGCTGGGCCGCGCGCAGCTGCTGCTGGCAGCCATCTACGACTGGGGCCACAACGGCTTCACCGAGGAGCAGCGCGCCGACGTGCGTCGCCTGATCTCCGAGGGCAGCGACATCATGACCGCCGACAACCACGACAACCTCGAGGGCGACGACAAGGCCAGCAACTGGGTCGCGGTCGCGTCCACCACGGAGCTGGCGGCGTTGCTGTCGGCCCGCGGCGACGCCGACTTCGGCCTCCACCACGAGCGCATCAACTACCTGTCCAACCTGGTGCGCCAGCACCTGCAGCAGGGCTACACCGACACCGGCTACACGCAGGAGGGTTGGGACTACTTCCACTACGCCGGCCTGTACATGCTGCCCTCGGCGCTCGCGGCCATCGGCTCCGGCCACGTCAGCCTCGCCGACGAACTGGAGCGGCCCGACTTCTGGAACCTCGCCCTGCACAGCCTCTCCGCACGCGAGAGCCTGGACATGGTCCAGTGGGGCGTGGGGACGCCGCGCAACCAGTCGCAGGGCATCATGCCGATGCTGTTCCCGATCACGCCCGACGAGGCCACCTCCGGCCTGCAGTGGCTCTACGACACCACCCGCGGTCTGGGCCGCAGCGACGCCCCGATCTTCGACGGCGCCCACAACGCCTACACGGTGCTGTTCTACCCGGGCGGCAAGGGCGACCCGGCCGAGCTCACCGCGCCCACGGCGCACCGGGCGATCATCGACGACGGCCCCGGCTTCTACGCCTTCCGCAACGGGTTCACCGGCGCCGACGACGTGATGGCCACCCTCAACAACCGCAACAGCCAGCACAAGGGCTGGTCCGGTTCTGAGACCTTCGGGCTGTCCCTGATGGGTTACGACACCACCTGGGCGCTGATGGCCGGCAAGGGTGCCAACCCGCTGGACTTCTCCATCACGCTGGTCGACGGCCAGATCCAGGAGCGCGGCCAGTACAGCACCACCGACGGCCGCGGCGTCACCCTCGACTCGAAGGCCTACGAGGGCCAGGGCGGCGGCTACGTCCACCTCGACGGCTCGCTGAACTACGGCGTCGAGTCCGCCATCCGGCAGGCCGTCGTCGACATGGGCAACCGTGACGTCACGGTGCTGGCCTTCAACGACACCTTCGCCGATGCCGAGTCCCACACCTGGGACTGGCAGGTCAACCCCGGCGACGACGTCACCATCCACCTGGCCCACCCCTCCGGCGCGGACTTCGTCCTGACGTCGGCCGGCGGGGCGGTCACCGGCTGCGTCGTCGGCGACGGCGAGGTCACCATCCACGAGGGCAACACGCTGCGCGTGACCCAGGTGGGCACCGAGGCGAACTTCCGGATCGTCATGGCGGTGGCCGCCGACGTCGTGGCCATCGACTGCGCCGACACCGGCGTCGTCACCGTCGACGGCAGGACGCTGGACCTCGCGGACCTGGGTTCCTACGACCCCGCGCCCGCACCCCAGCACCCCGCCTACGACGCGAACACCGTCTACGACGAGGGCGACGTCGTCAGCCACGACGGCAAGACCTGGGTGGCGCAGTGGTGGACCAAGGGAGCCGCCCCCGGCAGCAGCCTCTACGGCTCCTGGATGGAGCAGGGCGAACTGGTGCCGTCAGCCGGCGACGACGTCCGCGCCTGGACCGCGTCGTGGGTCTACACCGGCGGCGAGACCGTCGCCCACGACGGCCACTTGTGGCAGGCCAAGTGGTGGACCCGCAACCAAGTCCCGGGCACGCCGTACGGTCCGTGGCAGGACCTCGGCACCTACTGATCGCTGTCCTGAGTGCTCGTCCAGTCGCCCTGAGGTGCGAGCGGCAGCGAGCCTCGAAGGGCCGCCGGTTGAGTAGGTCCGCGCGAGGAACGAGCCGGACCGTGTCGAAACCACCGTGACGCCCCCGCGCACGGTGGTTTCGGCATTCCCTGCTGGCTCGCTCGTCGCCCCGGCTCAACCAGCGCTGGCACCGCCGCAGGACTCCCGGATCACCAGGGTGGGCCGCAGCTTCACCTGCTCCATGGGCGCTGACTCTCCGCCGCGCAGGCGTCGAACGATGATGTCGGCTGCCAGCTTCCCCAGCTGGTACTTCGCAGGCGCGACGGCAGTCAGCGGCACGGCGGCGAGGTCGGCGGTCTCGTCGTCGTAGGAGACCATGGCGATATCCGCGGGCACCCGCAGGCCGCGGCGGTGGAGCTCGTTCTGCAGCGAGATCGCCTCGCGGTCGCCGAAGACGAGGATGGCGGTGATGCCGTCGCTGGCCATGGCGTCAGCGAGCGCGTGGACGTCGTCGGGGGAGACGTTGCGGCCGTGCTCGGACGGCAGTTCCCGCTCCCAGGGCTCCAGACCCAGGTCCTCGCAGGCGAACTTGTAGCCGTCGACGATGGCGTCGGTGGTGTTGGTGCCCAGCCGGTAAGCCAGCGCGACCCGATTGCGGCCGAGCCGGTGAAGGTGGGCGATCGCGTCGTAGGCGCCGCCGGAGTGGTCGCTGATGACATGTTCCATGGTCAGGCCAGGGCCGGCCCAGGGGACGCCGCGTTCGGCGAGGACCACGGGAACCGGCAGGGCGCGCAGTTCCCGGAGCAGGACGCGGGACTGCTCGCTCTCGGGGAGGTGAGGCGTGAGCACCAGGCCGTCGACCGCCGCGTCGAGCAGGGTGCGCAGCGCCTCGGCCTCGCGGTCCGGGTCCCACTCGTAGGTGGCCAGCAGTGTGGAGCCTGCGCGGGTTGCGGCGAGTTGGTCCTGCACGCCTTGGATCACGCGGTCGTAGTAGAGCCTCGTCTCCGGCACCATCACGCCGATCAGGAAGGTGGAGCGCTCCCGCTTGTCCACCCAGGGCTCGACGAAGCTGCCGGCCCCCACCTGCCGCCGGATCCAGCCCTCCTCGGCCAGCTGCTGCAGGGCGCGGCGCACCGTGGTGAGCGACAGCCCCGAGGTGGCCATCAGCTCCTTCTCCGTCGGGATCTTCTCGCCGACCGCCCACGTCCCCGCACGGATGTCCCGCCGGATGGTCGCGGCAAGGCCCGCGTACTTCAACTCGTGGGCGGGCACGCGAAGGGAGTCATCGCCGCCACCGACCTGCGGATCCATGCGCACCCCTCCCAGCTTCAATGATGGAAGCCCAAGGTAGCCCCTTTCGGAGGCCGAGTTGCAGGTGCAGGACCCACACGGGCAGGCGGGATCGATAGCCTTGGGGCGCGAGGGCTTCCGGCAGGTGGCCCGATGACACCGAACGGAACCCGAGGAGGAGCGGAATGCCAGGTGCGGGGCAGGCGCGCATCGAGCGGTTCGACTTCACCAAGGACGGCATCGGATCCTGGACCGACGACGCGGGTCGCCACCGGAACTGGCCCGTCGTCTACACCCTCAACAACACCAGGGAGGTCTACGTCGGGGAGTCCCTCAACGCTCTGGGCCGGATGAAGCAGCACCTCGAATCGCCCGACAAGAAGAGCCTCGAGGCTGTGCGCATCGTCATCGACGACACCTACAACAAGTCCGTGTGTCTGGACCTCGAGTCGTTCCTGATCAGGATGTTCTCCGGCGACGGGAAGTTGCAGGTGTTGAACCGCAACGACGGTGTGACCAACGCCGACTACTACAACCGGCAGGACTACCAGGCGAAGTTCAAGCAGATCTTCGACGAACTCCGTGACCAGGGCCTGTTCGCCAAACGCATTCCCGAGATCGAGAACTCGGACCTGTTCAAGCTGTCCCCGTTCAAGGCGCTCAACAGGGACCAGGAGGCGGTCATCGAGGACCTCCTCGACGGCCTCTTCAGCGACCTCACGGCGGCCAACGAGAGCACCGCCGTCGTGGAGGGTGGTCCGGGCACGGGGAAGACCATCGTCGCCATCTACTTCATCAAGCTGCTCCAGGACATCGCCCGCCGCACCGACCAGGACAACCCCGAGGCCGAGTCGGTGTTCAGCGACTTCTTCCTGCCCGGGCATGCGGAACTGCTGGCGGGAGCGAGAATCGGGTTGGTGGTGCCGCAACAGTCGCTGCGAAAGTCCATCCAGAAGGTGTTCGCCAAGACCCCCGGCCTCACCAAGGACATGGTTGTCACGCCCTACGACGTGGCCAAGTCCGGGGCCGACTACGACGTCCTGGTGGTGGACGAGACCCACCGGCTCACCCAGTACGGGGCGCAGGCACACGGCAGTCTGACGGCTCGCTTCAAGCAGCACAGCCAGGAGCTGGTCCGCGACGGTGAGGACTGGCGAGACCTCACGCAACTCGACTGGATCATGCGCAGGAGCCGCCACCAGGTGTTCCTCCTCGACGAGGGCCAGGGCGTGCGGCCGATCGACGTCCCGGAACTCGACCTGCTGCGGTTGAGGGAGAGGGCAGGGGAGGATCGGAGCTACCGCCTGCGGTCGCAGATGCGGGTCAGCGCGGGCGACGACTACGTGGCGCACGTGCGCGAGGCGCTGAGCGGGATCGGGCCCTTCACGGGCCGGGACTTCGGCGACTACGACCTCCGCTTCTACGGCGACTTCTCCGCCATGCGCCGCGCCATCCTCGCCCGGAACCGCGAGGAGGGCCTCGCCAGGCTGGTTGCCGGATACGCCTGGAAGTGGGTGAGCAACAAGGGGGCGGGGCACGACATCGAGATCGACGGTGTGGAGCTCTGCTGGAACCGGACGGCCACGGACTGGATCAACAGCGCCACCTCCGCGGAGGAGGTGGGCTCGATCCACACCGTCCAGGGCTACGACCTCAACTACGCGGGCGTCATCATCGGTCCGGACCTGTTCTACGACACCGCCGCGAACTCCATCCGGTTCGACCGCGACAACTACTTCGATGCCAAGGGCAAGGCGCAGGCCAACAACCTGCGCGGCGTCACCTACGGCGACGACGAGATCCTCGAGATGGTGAAGAACGTCTACGCCGTCCTGCTGACCCGAGGCATCCGCGGCACCTACGTCTACGTCTGCGACGACGCCCTGCGCGAGCACCTGCGCCCTTTCTTCACACCAGCCGCAGGACCCACCAGCGAGGAGTTCCAAGATGCATGATGACGACTCCCTCCGGAGCCTGACCGCCGATGTCCGCGAGTTCGCGAAGGAGCGGGACTGGGAGCAGTTCCACGACCCGAAGTCGCTGATCCTCGCGCTCACCGGTGAGGTCGGAGAGCTGGCCGAGCTGTTCCAGTGGATCAGGGCAGACGACGCCGTGGCCGAGTTCTCGGACCTGGCGCGCAAGCAGCGAGCCGCCGAGGAGATCAGCGACGTGCTGATCTACCTCGTGCGGCTGGCCGACGTGCTGGGCATCGACGTCGCCACCGCGGCCGCCGCCAAGCTCCAGGCGTCGCGTACCCGGTTCGACCCCGACGAGGTCAACGGCATCGCCCCCACCAAGGAATGACTCGGGAAGCGGCCAGTCCGGGTGATAATCGACGGATGAGCTCAGCGCCTGACTTCGAACTCACCCTTGACGAACTACGAGAAGTGACGCGATTCGCGGTGGACTGCGCCAGGCCGGTGCTGCGCATCTTCCACGATGCGGCACCCGACGACCAACGTCCGGCCGAGGCCCTCGCAGCGGCAGCTGCCTTCGCAGACGGCGGCCCACGCTCCCAGCGGCAACGCACGGCGGCCACCGACGCGCACCGCGCAGGCAAGGAGGCGCCGGACGACGCGGCCAGGCACGCGGCCACGGCGGCGGGCGACGCGGCGGCGTCGGCCTACCTGCACCCCTTGGGCAAGGCCACCCAGGTCCGCCACATCCTGGGCGCGGCCGCCCACGCTGCGCGGGCGGGAGAGTTGTGGCGCGGGGACGACCCGGTGGTGGCCGAGTACATGCTGCACGCCGCCGAACTCCGGATCACGCCCACGGTGCGCGACGTGCTGGAGCGCTACCCCAGAGCCGCCGGCGGCCAGTCCCGGGTGGACGAACTGATGCGCAAGCTCGACGGTCTCATCCGGGACCCGGCCCCCGAGCCCGTGCCCGCCGACGACCCGGGCCCGTTCTTCCATGGAACCAAGGCCGACGTCGCACCCGGCGAGCTGCTCACGCCCGGCTGGGACACCAACTACGGCTCGGGCAAGAAGTCGCGCCACATCTACCTCACCGCCACCCGGGCCGGTGCCCCGCTCGCCGCGGTGATGGCGTCGGGGGAGGGTCGCCCGAGGGTGTACAAGGTTGAGCCGCTCGGCCCCATCCACGACGACCCGAACGTCACCGACAAGAAGTTCCCCGGCAACCCCACGCGCTCCTACCGCACCACCGAGGCGCTGCGCGTGGTGGAGGAGGTGCTGGACTTCGAACTGCCGGATCCCAGCATCGTCGAGCACCTCAAACGGAGCTCGGATGAACTGAAGGTGCTGGGCATCGAGGCCATGGACTGAGCGGCTGGACCGTGGGCTGTTACGTTGAGGCATGGCTCTCAACGACAGCCCGCTGGTCGCATCGGTGCGAGACCTGGGCGTGCAGTTCCTGGACAACGACGTGAACATCTCGGGGCAGGACGCGGTGACGTCGGTCGAACTGCCTAACGACGAGACGTTCTGGATCTTCGGCGACACCCTCGAGGGGGCGTTCGAGACGGTCCGATACCTCTCGCTCACCGACGTCCTGTCCAACACCGGCGCGATTGTCCCGAAGCAGGACATCAGCGACGGCATCAAGGACTTCGCCTACCTGACGGAGGCCGACGGCAGCAGGGCACGGCAGCTGATCCGGTTCGAGCCGCCGGAGCACAAGTCCACCCAGCGGCTTTGGGCCATCCACGGAACGCACCAGGGCGGCCACCTCTACCTCTACTACCACCGCATCACCATGGACCAGAAGCTCGACGTGTTCGAGACCTTCCAACTCGACGGCATGGGCATCGCGAAGGCCGACGACGACTACAACTTCGAACGCCTCGTCGCGCCCGACGGCACGCACGAGTTCTGGAAGGGCGACCAGCCCGGGTTCGGCGTCTTCATCCAGGAGGTCGACGGCTGGCTCTACCTGTGGGGATCGGTGCAGCCGGAGGAGAAGTCCAGCGGCGAGATGTACCTCGCACGGGTCCTCCCCGCAGAACTCGAGGACCTCGCCGCCTACGAGTACCTCGTCGCCGCACCGACGCTCACCGATCCAGACGTCGAGCCCGAGTGGTCCCGAACGTGGGCGCCGACGGCGTGCCTGTTCGATGAAGTCCCCAACGAGATGTCCGCGGCCTGGAACGACCACCTCGGCTGCTACGTCTCGCTGACCACCTACCGCCGCGAGAACATCCTCGTGATCCGCACCGCACCCCAGATGTGGGGGCCGTGGAGCGCCCCGGAGGTGGTCCACCGGCCGGAGAAGACCAATGAGCGGTCGCTGTTCAACGCCGGCAAGGAGCACCCCGAGTTCGCCCGCGACGGCGGCAGGGTCACCTACATGACCTTCATCGACTCCGAGGTCTACGTGCCACACCTGATCGAGATCACCTACGCCTGACCGGCCACGCCCCCGACGTAACGTGGGAGCCATGACTGCATTCACCGGTATCCCGCTGGAGGCCATCGACTTCTACGAAGACCTGGAACGCGACAACTCCCGCGACTGGTGGCTGGCCAACCGGCACCGCTACGACGACGGTGTCCGCGCCCCGATGGAGGCGCTGGCCGTCGCACTGGAGGACGAGTTCGGCACGGCGAAGGTGTTCCGGCCCAACCGCGACGTCCGCTTCTCCGCGGACAAGACCCCCTACAAGACCCACCAGGGCTTCGTGGTGCCGACGACGGAGGGCGTCGGCTGGTACGTCCAGGTCAGCGCCGAGGGCCTGATGACCTCGGCCGGTTGGTGGCGCGGCACCCCGCAGCTGGTGGCCGGCTACCGGGCCGCGCTCGACGACGAGGACACCGGCGCGGAACTGGAGCGCATCGTGTCAGACCTCCGGGACGCCGGCTACACCGTCGGCGGGGACCGGCTGCAGACCAGGCCTCGCGGCGCCGCGCCGGACCACCCGTTCCTCGACCTCCTGAAGCACCGCAGCCTGACCGCGGTGCGCCAGCACGGCGAACCGAAGTGGCTGCCGACGCCGGAGGCGGCAGAGCACATCGCCGCCGACTGGCGCGCCTACCGGCCCCTGATGAAGTGGCTCGGCAGGCACCTGGTCCCCATCCAGCTTCAGTGACCTGACTCCTGTCCCGGCCAGCGCACCAGCTCGGCGAACCGGGACGCGATCAGGGCTGACACGGAGTCGTCGGGGTGGAGGTTGTCGGGCATCGGCAGCCGCTCGGCGTCGGCCGATCCGTAGAGCAGTGAGCCGTCCAGGTAGCCTATGAACGGGTCCTCCTCCGAGCGCTGAGCCACCACCTCGGCCAACTCCTCCCGGACCACCGCGAGGCTGAGCTTGCCCTCGGCCAACTCCTCGGCCCGGCCGGCTGTGGTCACCCACAGCGGCTCGCGGCCCTCCTCGAAGACGGTCGGGCCCGGCAGGTCCTCCACGGGCGGGCAACACACCGGCGAGACCACCAACAGCGGAGTGGTGGGGTGGCCGTCGCGGATGGTGTCCAGGAACCCCTGCACGGCCGAACGGAACACGCGCCGTCGCATGTGGTCCCCGTTGACGACGTTGATCCCCAACTTCACGCTGATCAGGTCCGCCGCCGTGTCCCGGATGGTGCGGGCCGTGAGCTGGTCCAGCATGGCGTTGCCGGAGAACCCGAGACTGGTCAGGTCCAGCCCCAGCCGGTTCGCCGCCACCACCGGCCACGTGGTGGTGGTGCGCGAGGAGAGGTAGCCGTGGCTGATGGAACTGCCGTGGTGCAGCCACCGCAACCGAGAGCCCTGCCCGGGAGCCATGACGGGCCGGTCCGCCCGCAGCCCCAGCACCTCCACCTCGTCGGTGTAGGGCAGCCAGATCTCCAGCTCGCGCTCGCCGCCGGCCGGGAGCGTGAACTCCAGCTCCGCGTCCGGCCCGGCCACGATCCCGTCCACTGGGCCGTCGAACGAGAACAGGTACCGGGAGCCGACGGCGGAGGCGGCCGACGCCACCACCCGGCCGTCGACCGTGACTTCGTACCAGGCCTCCGGCAGCGGCAGCTCGGCGTCCTCGATCATCTTCATCGCGTGCACCCGCAGCCGCAGCGTCGTCGCGTCGGTGCGCAGCGCCAGCCTGATTCCGGCGGACTGGCCCACCGAGGCCCGCATGAACCTGTCGGGCAGCCGACGGAACGCCTCCGCGGTGAGGCGGCGGGGCAGCAGCCCGCGCTCGGTGCGCTCCACCCGGACCGCGCCCCTGATCTCGACCTCGCGCAGCAGGTCCACCTCGATCATCGGGCCTCCTCCACTCCTCCGAACGCCGGGACGGGCACCCCGGTGGCGCCGTGCCCCGTGACCAGGAACACCGAACCGGCCTCGGGATGCGCGTCGGCTCCCAGCCCGTCGGCGGCCGACGTCACCCACAGCTGGTCCAGCCCGGGGCCGACGAAGGCGCAACTCGTGGGCTGCGGCGTGGGGATGTTGATCCGCTGCACCAGGGCGCCGTCAGCGGTGAACTCGCTCAGTGCCGAGCCTCCGAACTCCGCCACCCAGAGGTGGCCACGGGTGTCGACGGCCAGCCCGTCGGGCACGCCCCTGAACACGTCCGACCCAACCAGCACCTCGGGATCCGAGCCCAGCCCGGAGGTGGTCGGGTCGAACCGGAAGCGCAGCACCTGCCGGTCCTGGGTCTCCACGAGGTAGAAGACGGAGCCGTCGGGGCTCCACCCCAGCCCGTTGGGCTGCCGCAGCCCGGAGAGCACCTGCCGGGCCCGCCAGTGCTCGTCGAGCACCCACAATCCACCCCGCCCCGGCGCGAAGTCGTAGGCGCAGCTGCCCGCCCAGAACCGCCCGGCCGGGTCCACCTTCGCGTCGTTCATGCGGACCCCGTCCGGCAGGCAGTCCACGCGACGCGTCACCGTGCCGTCCTCGTCCAGCCCTACGAAGCCGGACTCCACTGCGGCCACCAGCCCGTCGTCGGTGCGGGGGCTGACCGCGCCCACCATCCACGGCAGCGAGACGGCGCCGGTGGTGGCGGGACGCCCGCCGTCGAGCCCGGTCCGCAGCACCTCGCCGGCGATGATGTCCACCCAGAACACGGATCCGCTCGGTGCGTGCCACACGGGTCCCTCACCACACTCGGCACGCCTCGGAACCAGCACGTCGACGTGCACCACCACGATTTCCCTCCCGGCTGTTCGATCGGGGCCCACCAGGCTCTGCGTCCGAATCCGGACTGCCGCCGCTCGCCCTCGATTCAGGTCCGTGCCCTAGTATGCAGGAGTCGAAAGTGGCCGGTGCAGGATCGGCGGGTGACAGTGGAGTCCGACGACGAACCGGCCTTGACCCGCGCCGCGGCGGGACCATCCCGCGGCCGCCGGACCCGGCGCAGCGGACGAGGACAGGAGAGCAGCGTGCAGGACAGTCGACGACACTTCGGCAAGGTGGTGGTGGTCACCGGGGGCTCCGCCGGCATCGGCAGGGGAGCGGTGCAGGCCTTCGCCGAGCAGGGCGCCGCCGTGGTGGTGCACGGCCTGGACGAGGCCGGCGTCGCCCGGACCGTCGCCGAGGTGACGGATGCGGGCGGCACCGCCGTCGGCGTCTGGGGCGACGTGGTCTCCGAGGACACCCACACCGAGGTGGTGGAGACCGCCCTGCGCGAGTACGGCCGCATCGACCACGTGGTCACCTCCGCCGGGATCCAGACCTACGGCGACGCCCTGACAACCACTCCCGAGGACTTCGACAAGGTCTACCGCGTCAACGTGCGCGGAGTGTTTCTGGCCGTCCATGCCGCCATCGAGGAGATCCGCCGCGCCTCGGGCACCATCACCGTCATCTCGTCGGTGCAGGGCGTGGCCAACCAGAACAACGTGGTGGGCTACGCCATGACCAAGGGCGCGCTCAACGCCATGTGCCGGGCGCTGGCCGTGGACGAGGCCCCGCACGGCGTGCGCGTGAACGCGGTGCTGCCCGGCTCCGTCGACACCCCCATGCTCCGCACCGCCGCCGGCCAGTGGTCCGACGGCACCCCCGAGGGCATCGACGCGCTGGTGGCCGAGTGGGGCCTGGTGCACCCGCTCGGACGGGTGGCGCAGCCGCGGGAGGTGGGCAACGTGTGCGCGTTCCTGGCCAGCGACGAGGCCTCCTTCGTCACGGGCGCGGAGATCCGCGTCGACGGCGGCCTGCTCGCCCGCAGCGCCAACGCCATCCCCACCAAGGACTGAGCGCCCTACCGGTGGCTGGCGAAGTGCGCGGCACCGATCAGGGCAGCATCCTCGTTGGCGGCACCACCCAGCACGGGAACCCCGTGGTCCTGCGGCAGCAACGCGCCCAGCCGTGGGGTGAACCAGCGTTCCACCAGATCCCAGGAACCGACGATGGAGCCGCCCACCACCACGAGCTCGGCACCGAACCGGGCCACCCATGGCGCCAGCGTCTCGGCGAGGACCCGGAAGGCCGCCTCCATCACCGCTGAGGCCGTGGCGTCCCGGGCCCGGGCGCGGCTGGCGATCTCCCGCACGTCCAGGTGTGTGCCGGTGGCGCGTTCGTAGGCGTCCACGATGGCGCGCCGGGAGAAGCTGTCCTCGATGGGCCGGCCCTCGTGCTCCAGCAGGTACACCCAGCCGTTGGGCGGCACCCGGTCCCCGTCGCGCACGGGCCTTCCGTCCTCGAGGAACACCGATCCCACGCCCGTCCCCAGCGTCAGGGCCAGCAGCCGGTGTGGGCGGCGGAGCAGGAGGTACTGGCCCAACCCGAACGCCGTGACGTCGTTGACGAAGTGCACGTGGCAGCCCAGCCGACCGGTCAAGAACGCGTGCAGGTCCACGCCGTGGAGGCTGCCGAACTTGGCCACGCCGTCGAAGTCCCCGATGCCGCGGGCGTAGTCGAAGGGTCCCGGGATGGCCACCACCAGCGGCAGGCCACGCGCCCGGGCGCCGAGGCCCTCCACGGCCTCGGCGAAAGTGTCGAGGATCTCCTCCGAGCTGCCCTGGCTGTCCAGTTCCAAACGGTGGGCGGTGACCACCCTGCGCCGCGCGGCGTCCACGACGGCGGCGACGACGTGGGTGCCGCCCACCTCCAGGGCAGCGTGCATCAGCCGGAGGCCCGGTCCTCGAAGCGCAGGCGGGGCCCGGCGACGGCGCGGGGGAACTCCGTCCCCCTCACGAAAGCAGTCATCGTTGCGCACTCTGCCACACCGTCGGCCGGTCTGACCACGTATTTGCCGACGGCGGCCGGGACGATGAAGGTCTCGGCGTAGTGCACCTCGAACGGTTCGAAGGCGTCGTCGGGGCTCTCCACCACGGCCGCCGCTCCCTCCACCAGGTTCAGCACGTGCACCGTGGAGAACGTGTCGCGCTCCGTGGGGACCCGGAACCAGTGCCGGACCGTGTTGATGAACTCCAGCTCGTGCAGGCCGGTGCGCTCCACCCGGTAGCCGTCGCCCTCCTCGAGGACATCCACCCGGTTGATCAGGTTGCTCCGCACCCACTCGGTGTCCCGCTCCCACTGGACGTTGCGGCGGGCGTGCTCCAGATGTGTGGGGCGGGGCAGCCCGTCCAACCCCACCCGGTCCCAGTCCCACATCTTGAACGTGAAGATGAAGGAGGTGGCCGAGATCTCCAGCACCATCGTGTTGCGCGACGAGCAGTGCACGGTCCCGGCGGGGATCAGCACGTGGTCGTGCTTGCGGGCGGGGAACCGGTTCACGAACCGCTCCGCCGGGAACGAGCCCTCGCCCCGGTTGGCGCGCTCCAGCTCGGTGAACATCTCGTCGGCGTCCACACCCTCCTTGAGGCCCAGATAGACGCCGCCGTCCTCCCCGACGTCGAGCAGGTAGTAGCTCTCGTCCTGGGTGTACTTCATGCCGAACTGCTCCTGGATGTAGCCGGTCAGCGGGTGCACCTGCAGGGACAGGTTGCCGCCGCCCATCGTGTCCAGGAAGTCGAACCGGATCGGGAAGTCCGCGCCGAACCGGGCGAAGTTGCCGGGGCCCAGCAGCTCCACCGGGCGGTGCAGCACCAGGTTCAGCGACGGCATCTCCACGCGCACGCCGTCGAAGTCCAGGGCGAGGGAGTTCTCCTCGGGCACGCAGTCGAAGGCCCACGCGTAGTTCGGCACCTCCCCGCCGATCCCGAGCCTCTCCTGCATCCAGTGCCCGCCCCACACGCCCGGGTCGAAGTAGGGCACCACCCGGAACGGTCGCCGCACCGCGTCGTCGAGCGCCCGCCGGAACGCGTCGCCGGTGATCAGCCGTGCGTGGGCAACGGAGACGGTGGTGTCCAGGAAGAAGTCCAGGGCGTCGAACAGCTGCCGCTTGTGGCGGTCTGCCATCCGCCACTCGACGAAGAAGCCACGCTTGTACTTGCGCAGGATGTCCTCCCCGCCGTTGTCACAGCGCCAGTTGGGCATGCCCGCCCGCATCCGCTGCTGGATCTCCCAGCGCGGCAGGTCCGCCAGCACCAGCAGGTCCGGCTCGTCCGCGGCCAGCGACGCGCCCCAGCCCACCAGCACCATCGGGCCGGTGCGCCCGGCCACCCGCGCCCGCAGTTCCGTCAGGCGTTCCGGCCGGTACAGGTCACCCAACTCGTGCCGGGTGACGTGGCCGAAGACCCTGTCCTCGCCCAGGTCATCGGCCAGCAGGCGGTCGATCTCCGCGACGGGACGGGCGGCGGCATCGGGCACGTTGATCACCTCGCCGAACCGCGGCGCCAGCGCGGCGCAGAGCGCGACCTCGTCGACGCCCGGATAGCAGTCCACCACCACGACGGGCCGCTCGAGGTGGGCCACCGCACTGGCCAGCTCGTCCCACACCTCGGCGCCCACCGCCGCCCGGGTCCCGGGGGGCTGCCGCAGGCGCGGGTCGACGTCGTAGTTCGGCTCTGAACGGCGCATGGCGGCTCCTCGTTGACGCTCTGTGCGTGGTAACGATACCTCGTAGTCCGTCGAAAAGTCGACGGGGTGCCTAGCTCGCGGAGCCGCTGACCACCCTCGTGGACGGGAGGGTGGTGGTGACGGGCGGGGTGTGGTCGCCGCCGTCGATCCGACGGATCGCCAGCTCCGCGGCGAGCCTGCCCAGGGCGTTGGCGTCGTGGTCGATCAGGCGCAGGGGGTACGGGACCAGGTCCGAGAGCTCGAACGTGTCGAACCCCACCAGTGGCGGCCTGTCGCCGGCCGCCGGGAACTCCTCCAGCAGCACCCGGAGCACCGCGATCGTGTAGCGGTTGTTCGTGGTGAAGAACGCCTTAGGGGGTTCCGGCAGTGCGAGCAGCGCGCGGGCGGCCTCGGCCACCTCCCGTGGGTCCGGCGAGAGGCGCAGCACCAACTCGGGCCGCAGTCCCACGCCCGCCCGGGTGTGGGCCAGGGCGAAGCCGTCGTAGCGGCGCGCGGCCGTGGCGATCGCGTCCGGGCCGCCGACGAACGCCACCGGGGCCCGGCCCTCGTGGAGCAGTTCCGCCACCGCCCGGCTGGCGCCGCCGACGTCGTCGACGAGGATGGTGTCCGCGCCCCCCTGCGTGATGGAGCGGGAGGCGAGCACCAGGGGCACGCCCTGCGCAGCGGCGGCCGCGAGGTGGGGTGCGTCGGCGCTGGCCGGCACCACGATCAGCCCGTCGATGTGCCGCGCGACCAGGTCCCGCACCAGTTGGGCCTCGAGCTCCGGGTCATTGTGCGAGATGCCGGTGATGATCAGGCGGCCGGCGTCGTGTGCCGCGGACTCGATGCCGAGCAGGACCTGGGCGTAGTACGGGTTGTCGATGTTGGTGATGATCACGCCCAGCAGTCCGGAGCGCTGCCCCGGACGCATCAGCCTGGCCGCCTCGTTGCGGGAGTAGCCGAGCCGCTTGATGGCTGACCGGACGCGCTTGGCGAGGTCCGCGGACACGCCGGGAGAGCCCGCCACCACCCGCGACGCGGTCATGGGGGAGACCCCCGCCAGTTCCGCAACGTCCTTGAGTGTGGGCTTCCTCGACGTGCTGCTGGTGCCCCGATTCATGGGCTCATAGTAACCACGAGATGCCCTGCGGAATGATGCTGGTGGGCGGGTCGAATGCGTGGTAGCGTTACCAGCACCGGACCCCGGGTCCACCAAAATCACAGCGAGGTGAGGATGGACATGTTCACGAGAAGACCAATCCGGGTGGCGCTGGCCGCCACCGCCACGACGCTGCTCGCCACGGCAGTGGTGAATCCCGCGCCCACCGTCGCGGCCCCACCGGGCCACAGCGGGAACCAGTGCTCCCTGGTGGCCGACGGACTGTCGGTGACCTCGGCCCAGCCCGACGCGCGCACCCAGCAGTTCGCCGACTACGGCAATACCTCGGGCCAGTGGGTGGGTGGCGACTCCACCTACTCCGTGCCCCTCAAGGACGGCACCACTGCATGGCTGTTCTCGGACACCATCCTCGGCACCGTCGAGGACGGGGCGGTGGACATGGACACGATGGGATTCATCAACAACTCCTTCGTGCTGGAGGACGACGGGGTGCTCACCCAGACCGTGACCGGTGGCACGCAGGCCGCACCGGAGGCCATCTTCGGCCCGCCCGCACAGGACGCCTGGTACTGGCTCGGTGCGGGCTACGTCGCACTCAACGGCAAGCTCCACGTCGGACTGAACCGCTACGACCGGTTCGGCCCAGGCCTGTGGGACTGGGCCTGGCAGCACTCCGCCATCGCCACCGTCAACCCGAAGACCTGGCAGGTCACCGACGTCACGCCCGTGCCGGCGGAGACCGACGTCCAGTGGGCCTCCTGGTACGAGCGGACCAGCGGCAAGACCTACATCTACGGCGTCGACGACCAGGGTGCGCTGAAGCAGGCGCACGTCGCCCGGGTCCCCGGCCACGACATCTCGCGGGTGGACAAGTGGCAGTTCTGGGACGGCACCGGCTGGAGCCGCGACGCCGAGGACTCGGTGCCCATCGCGGCCCACGTCGCCAACGAGTACTCCGTCACCGAGTTCCGCGACGGCTACCTCCTGGTGACGCAGGACACCTCCGAGGCGTTCTCCAGTTCCGTGGTGGCCTACACCTCCTGCTCGCCCACGGGCCCGTTCACGAACAAGACCGAACTGTTCCGGACCCCGGAGACCGGCGCCCTCGGCTCCTACGGGGACCCGAACATCTTCACCTACAACGCCCACCTGCACCCCGAGTTCAGCGATGACTCGGAGATCCTGGTCAGCTACAACGTCAACACCTTCGACAACGAGCACGTCTTCGACGACGTGACCATCTACCGGCCCCGGTTCTGGACCGTGGAACTGGGCTGATCCCCAAACCCCGACAACCCTTGGAAGGACAAAGATGTCGATCAAGAAGACCCTGGCAGTGACGGGGCTGGTCTCAGCACTCATGCTGGCCGCCTGCAGCAGCGGCGGCGAAGACCCGACCAACGACCCGGACAGCACCGGCGGGGAGAACCCGCCCGCAGCGTCGGGCCCCATCTCCTTCGTCACGGACAAGGCGGCCTGGGAGCCGTCGTTCGAGGAGATGAACGCCGTCTCCGGCGACATCACGCTGGACTTCACCGGATACTCGGACCCGGTGGCCTACGACACCTACGTGCGGCAGGCCTTCCGCACCAACGACAAGCCGGACCTGTTCACCTGGCACACCGGCGGCCAGCTGCAGGAACTGGTGGAGCAGGGGCTCGTCGCCGAGACCACGGACATCTGGACCGAGGCAGAGAGCGAGGGCTTCGTCCCCGAGGGGCTCAAGGACCAGTACACCTTCGACGGCAAGCAGTACTGCGTGCCGCTCAACGTCGTCTACTGGGCCGTCTACTACAACAAGCAGATCTTCTCCGACCTGGGGCTCGAGCCGCCGAGCACGTGGGAGGAGCTCGAGACCATCATGGCCACCCTTAAGGAGAACGACACCACGCCCTTCCACCAGATGAACTTCATCTTCGAGTTCGTCTACTTCATGGCACTGCTCGCCGGCCAGAACCCGGACACGTACCTGGGGATCCTCGACGGCAGCGCGTCCTACCTCGACGAGGACGTCAACGTCGTGATGGACAAGTGGCAGGCCATGATCCAGGGCGGCGACTTCATCGACCCGGGTGTCACGGGTGACCCCCAGGCGCTGCTGATGAACGGCGACGTCGCGATGGCCTACTTCGGCACGTTCTTCACCGGCCAGCTCACCGGCATCGACGCCGTCTCCGGCGAGGACTACGGCATCTTCCTGATGCCCAACCTGAACCCGGACACCGCCGAGCAGCCGATGGTGCTGGAGACCGGCCCGCTGTGCGTGGGTGCCGGGGCCGAGAACGAGGCGGCCGCGCTCGAGTACTCCAAGTGGTGGCTCACCACAGACGCCCAGACCACCTGGTCCAACAGCCGCGGCGACGTCAGCTTCAACCCGCTGGTGCCGATCGACGACCCGGAGCTCAGCTCCCTCGTGGAGGCCGTGACGGGTGAGGGCTCTGACAACGTGCGGATCGTGCCGCGCTTCCTCGAGGGCAGCCCGCAGCCCGTCTACCAGCTCTCCACCGAACTGTTCGGAGCCTTCGTCACCAACGCGGAGGACCCGCGCGGGATCCAGGAGCAACTGCAGGCCGAGGCCGAGGCCTACTGGGCCGGCCAGTAGGGCACACCTGAGCGGACGGGGCGGCCCAGCGCGGCCGCCCCGTCCGACCGGCACCCGGAAGGACCAACGATGACCACCGTCGCCACCCGCACGTCCACCCCCGCCCCGCCGCGGCACAGGAGCAGGCGCGCCCTGCAGGAACGGCTCACCGCCGCGGCGTTCCTGCTGCCCGCGCTGCTGCTGTGCGTGGTCCTGCTCTACGTCCCGTTCGTCTACACCTCGTTCCTTTCCCTGACCGAGTTCAACGGACTGGGTGAGCCGGAGTTCGTGGGCCTTGACAAGTACCGGGAGATGTTCGCCGACGCGCGCATCCTCGGCTCGATGGGCAACACCCTGATCTGGGTGGTGGGAACGCTCGTGCTCCCGGTGGGGCTGGGCCTGTTCATCGCGGTGCTGGCGCACGGCCTGCGCGGGTCGTTCTGGTACCGGCTGCCGTTCCTGCTGCCGTACGCCATCTCGGGCATCGCCGTCGGCGTCATCTTCTCCTTCATCCTGCAGACCGGGGGAGCGCTGACCCAGGCCCTGGAGTTCCTCCGGCTGCCGTTCGCCGACGCCCGCTGGCTGCTGGACGCGCCCCTGAACACGTTCGTGATGATCTTCGCCGCCACCTGGCAGGGCGCCGGCGTGAACGCGCTCCTGTTCGGGGTGGGGCTGCAGTCCATCCCGAAGGAACCGGTCGAGGCCGCCATGGTGGACGGCGCGACGGGCTGGAACCTGTTCAAGAACATCACCTGGCCGATGCTGGCACCCATGACCACGGTGGTGGTTGGGCTGAGCATCGTGGGCTCGCTGAAGACCTTCGACATCGTCTGGGGCATGACCCAGGGCGGCCCCGGCCGCGTCTCCGAGACCCTCGCCATCACGATGTACAAGGCCAGCTTCATGCTCAACGACTACGGACTGGGTGCGGCCGTCGCGCTGCTGCTCACCGTCGTCACCGTGACCGCCTCGCTGCTGTACCTGAGGCGCCAGCTCGCACCCGCGAAGGAGTTCTGACATGCAGTTGGTACGCAAGAGCGTGCTCGTGGTGCTCGGCGTGATCTGGCTGATCCCCATCTACCTGATGCTCGTCAACGCGGCGAAGGTCTCCTCCAACTACGGCAACGCCACGGTCTGGGTCCCCTCGGACCTCACCGGCCTGTTCGAGAACTTCCTGCTGGCCCTGGACCGCGGCCGGATCGCGGAGGGCCTGCTGTCCACCCTCATCTACTCGGTGGTCTCGCCGACGGTGGCGGTGGTGATCGGCGCCATGGCCGGGTTCGCCATCGTCGCGCTCAAGCTGCGGCGGCCCTTCATGTGGTTCGTCATCATCTTCTGCGCCACCGTGTTCCCCATCCAGATGGTGCTGATGCCGCTGTTCATGGGCTACGTCGGCGCCGGCATCTTCGACACCCGCATCGGCATGCTGCTGATCTACACGGTGATCTCCGTTCCGTTCTCGGCGTTCGTGCTGCGCAACTTCTTCTCCGGCATCGCCCACAGCGTCTACGAGGCCGCGGAGCTCGATGGCGCCACACCCTGGAAGATCTTCTTCCGGATCTACCTGCCGATGTCCAAGTCCGCGCTGTTCGCCGTGTTCATCCTGCAGGCCACGTTCGTGTGGAACGACCTGCTGCTCGGCCTGTCCCTCTCGCAGAGCAGCGAGGTACGCCCTGTCATGACCACCCTAGCCGCGATGCAGTCCACGTACGGCGGCTCCACCATGCCCGTCGTGCTCGCGGGCGGCCTGCTCGTGTCCCTGCCCACCATCGCCCTGTTCCTGCTGACCCAGCGCTACTTCACGCAGGGTCTCTCCCTCGGCCAGTACAACTAGAGAAAGCGTGAGATGTCAGTTCCCACCGTCGCAGACTTCACCAGCGCCACCGTCGTCGACCGCTACGACGACATGGTCAACCCGCCCGGGCTGACCAACCACGTGCTGGTGGCGCAGGTCGACCACGACGTGCTCGCCGTTCGCTCGGTCAACATGCCGCCCCTGTCCCAGGGGGACTGCGTCACCGGCCGGTTGCTCATCGACGGCGTGTTGGCGCAGAGCCTCGGGCAGCCGGTGGAGCACGTGTGGCGCCCGGACCGGGTGACCCGCGCCACGCGCATCCGCGGCTGGCTGGTGCAGACCACCACCGTGGTGCCGCCGGGCGCGCCCGGGGTGCTGGTGCGGATCTCCGTCACCAACGAGACCGGAGACGCGCGGGACCTGGACCTGGGTGCGTGGGTGGACTCCCAACTGGTCAGGGCCGTGCCGTGGCGCCGGGCCGAGCCCCCGCGCGGCCACAACGAGCAGGTCCCCGAAGGGGCGCGACGGCGCGGGCGCCCGGCCACGCCGCCCAAGGGCATGGCCTACTTCGGGGCACTCGAACCCGACGCGCAGGTCTCCACGCTGCAGGGCCTGGTCAACCTGGACGGTACCGACGTCGAGGACGTCTCGGAGGACGCCAACGTGGTCCGGATGCGCACCCCGGTGGCGGCCGGCGGCCGTTGGGAGGGTGCCTTCGTGCTGGTGCTCGGCGACGAGGGTGCCGACCTCGCCGCGGCCTTCGACGCCCTGGCCGGCGACGTCGAGGGCGCGGTGGCCGCCTCCGAGGAGGCGTGGGACGCGGCGCTGGCGGACCTGTTCGACCCGGCCGGTGGGCTGACCAGCGGGGCGCTGCCGCTGCTGGAGACGAGCAACGAGGCGCTGCGCCGCCTGTACTGGTGGGGCGCGATGGGGGTGCTGTGGTTCCGCCGCGAGAACCCCGCCGGCGTCCGGCCCCGCCACTACGACACCCTGATGCCCCGCTACTGGCAGACCACGACCTTCATCTGGGACTACTCGCTGTCCTCGATGGTGCACGCGTTGAGCGACCCGGAGGAGATGCGGGAGCAGATCCTGCACTGGATCGGGCTCGACATCAACGAGCACTTCGGCACTGAGTGGCTCACCGGCGGGCCGGCGGGCAACTGGTACTCGGTCAACCAGTACGCGATGGTGCGGCTGGTCAACGACTACGTCACCCTCACGGGCGACACGGCCTTCCTGGACGAGGACGTCGAACTGGACGGCGCCACCAGCACCGTCGGCGACCACGTCCGGCAGTGGTCACTCGAGTGGCGCGACAAGCGCGTCGGCTCGGCGTTGGCCGACTACGGCGAGATCGACAACCTGCTCGAGTGCGTGTCCACCTACGTGCACGAGGTGGCCTCCCTGAACGCCGCCAACGTCTGGTGCATGCGCACCGCCGCCACCCTGTCTCGGCTGCAGGGCCTGGCCGACGAGGCGGCCGAGTTGGAGCGACTGGCGGACGAACTCGTGCCCGAGATCATGCGCCTCTACCGCGGTGGGGAGGGCTTCTTCAACGCCCGCCACCCCGACGGCTCACTGGTGCCCGTGCGCCACTGCTACGACTTCTCCACCGTCGGCACCACCATCGCCGACGACCTCCCCGCCGATGTGCGCAGCGAGATGCTCGAGTTCTTCGAGGCCGAACTCCGCACGCCCACATGGCTGCGGGCGCTCTCGGCCTCGGACCCCAATGCCGGTTTCTCTGTGCGGCCGGACCACCAGTGGAACGGCGCCTACCCGGCCTGGCCCGCGGACTCCGCCCGGGCCGCCATCCAGTTGGGCGGCGCCGATCGGGTGGCCGAATGGCTCCCCGGGCTGGCGGCGTCCGCCAACCAGGGCCCGCCGGGGCAGGCGCACATGGTGGAGGAGGCCGTGCCCGGCATCGACGGCGGCGCTCGCAAGGCCCCGCCGCAGTTCCCCTACCTCATCGACTGGGCCTGCTCCTCGGCCGGGGCGTGGTGCGAGCTGGTCATCGAGTCCGTGTTCGGGGTGCGCGCCGCCGCGGACGGGTCGGTGACGGTGCGCTCCGCCCTCGAGCATGTGGACCCCGACGCCAGGCTCGTCGGCCTGCGCATCGGTGGCGCCACCTACGACGTCGACGCCGCCGGGGCACACCGCAGGCAGGGGTGAGTGCTCGGGAGACCGTCTTCCCGCGCGGCGCGGGGCCCGTTGTCAGTCCTCGACAGGCAGGAGCGCGAACCAGGTCTCGTCCGTGGGCAGGTACCCCGGGTCGATGCCGTAGCGCCCCTTGATAACCGCCTGGACGTAGGACTCGTCCAGTTCCCACCGGGGCTCCTCCGGCAGACGGTCGCCCCGCTCGTGGAGTTGAGGATTCTCGTCCTGGCCCTCGAAGGACAGGGACCTGTCGGCATCAGGGCCGACGACGCTCAGTGCGTAGGAGGAAACGGAGTCCCACACCGTGGCCTTCGCCGCCTCCACGCCGAGTTCGCGGCTGAGGCCAGTGCCCACGCCCCAGGGCATCCTCCCGGGCGGTGCGGCGACGGCGACGTGCGGGCCGATCTGGGCCGCTGCCGTGCTCTTCCGGTCTGACCAGGGGGTGGTCTGCTCCCCGAGGACGAAGCGGCCCTGGAGCGCAGCCGTGAACTGCTCCAGCGTGGTGTTGGCGAGAACGAGGATGTCGTAGCGGGAACCCATGCGCGGAAGTCTAGGAGGACGAGAGGGCAAGTCAGTGGGCGCTGGGCGCCAATCTTCCTGCCATGGTTGATTTCTTCCTCTAAACTCTGAACATGGCGTTGAACATCAAGGACCCGGCCACCGATGATCTTGCGCGCCGCCTGGCGGCCGCCACGGGGGAGAGCATCACCGTCGCGATCCGCGTCGCGATGGAGGAGCGGATGGAGCGGATCGAACGAGGGCGACGCGTCTCGAGGCGCCGCCCGAGTTTGGCGCGCTACATCGAGCGTGCCCGGGCGAGGCCCGTCCGCGATGACAGGTCCGCAGACGAGATCCTCGGGTACGACCGATTCGGCCTGCCACGATGATCGTCGACACATCTGCCTTGATGACCGTGATCCTCGGCGAGGCGGAAGCGGAACTCTTCTTGGCGCAGATGAGTGGGGTCACGGAACTCAGCGTGTCTGCGGCGACGAGGGTGGAAGCCGGAATCGTTGCGGAGGCCAAGGGTGGGCGCGAGGCAGCGGATGATCTCGAGGCGCTCCTGGCCGAACTCGAATGCGAGGTTGTGCCGCTGGATCCCGAGCAGGCCACCGTGGCCGTCGAGGCGTGGCGTCGCTTCGGAAAGGGGCGCCATCCCGCGGGGCTGAACCTCGGAGACTGTTTCGCCTACGCTGCCGCGAAGGTTTCCGGGAGGCCCCTGCTGTTCAAAGGTGACGACTTCACCCAGACGGACATCTCTGCTGCCGCAGGGCTGGTCTAGCCGCTACTCCACGCCCTGTAGCGCCTCGCTTGCCCAGGAGTGAAGCGGGGCCGGTCCTCGCGGACCGGCCCCCATTCACTCAATCGGGGATCAGGCCTTGAACCTCACGATGTTGTTGAACACCCAGTCCTGGGTCTTCGCGTGGGTCCAGACGCCGTCGGTGCCCTGGGTGGAGGACACGATGTCGCTCCAGATGAACGAGCGGCAGCCGTTGCCGCCGGTCTGGGCGGTGTCGCACTCGGTCTTCCAACTGCGACCCTCCTCCGACGTCCAGCTGCCCGCGTGCCCGAGGGGGTTGGCAGACCACTGCGCGCGCGTCATGAACGGCAGGTAGGTCAGGTTGTTGAAGTGCCAGCCGGTGGTCCCGACGAAGCGGCCGTCCACGACGGCCACCTGCGTGGCCCAGATCTGGGTGGTGCACCGGATGGTCTGGGAGTACGGCTCGCACTCGGTGTACCAGCGGCGGCCGTTCACGTTGTGGAACCCGGGCGTGGAGTAGACGTCCACCGCGGGAGTGGTGGGCGTTGGCGTGGGCTCCGGCGTCGGGTCATCGGTGATGGCCACGGTCACGGTCGCGACGGCCTTCTCGACGACTCCCTCGATGGTGCCCTCGACCGTGAAGAGGCCGGGTCCGTCGTTGCCGTACGCGGCGGGATCGACGTCGTCCCAGACCACTGGGCGTGCCTCTGTGACGATGCCGGAGGAGTTGTGGTGCACGTCCACGGTGACCGTGTCGGGCAGTGCCGGGGCAACGCCAGCGGCGGTGTCCACGGCGACGTCCTCGATGCCCCGGATTTTGCTGATGCCGAAGAACCAGTCGAAGACCGTGCCGCGCTCGTCGTCGACGTACTCGTTGTACGCCACCAGCCACGAGGAGTGGCCGTCGAAGGTCCAGCCGTTGTAGGGGTAGTCGTGGAGGGTGACCTCGGGCAGGATCGTCAGCTTGTAGTCGGTCAGGTGCTCCGCCCAGGCCTCGTGCCGCTCCATGACACCCGGGTAGGCGAAATCCAGCTCATCCACCCACTCCCACAAGGGCATGTGGTCCACCTCGTCAACCAACTCGGCAGTGGCCGGTCCGGTGCCGGCGCCGTAGACGGCCGCGGCGACGTAGTCCGGGTAGGCCGTGACGAAGGCCCACGTGGAGGCCGAGCCCATGGAGTAGCCCGTCATGTAGACGCGGTTCGGGTCCACCAAGCCGTCGGCGATCCAGCCGTCGATGACGTTCTTGACAGCGGCCACGTCAGTCTCGCGGCCAGGAGTGCGCGGCACCAGGACGTGTGCGGGGAAATCGGCCTGGTTCTCGGGCTCGGCCCAGACGGAGCCGCCGTTGCTGAACCTGACGGGGTTGTAGTTGTCGCCGCCCTGTCCGCCGCCGTGGAAGTAGACGACGAGCGGCAACGGCTCGTCGGCATCGTCGTTGAGGAAGTAGGCGTAGTCCAGGCCGTCGGGGCTGGTGGCGTACTCGTACTGGTCCAGCACCGGGCTCACGACGCCGGTCTGCTCGAATCCGGTCGGCGTGATCGTGGAGCCGTCGACGGTGGCGATCGGGTCCCCGTTGTACGTCACGGTGTACTGGGCCTCGAGGTAGTAGCCGGAGTCGCCGGTGGTGCCACCGTCACCCCAGCCGACGTGCGCGAAGTCCAGCACGATGTAGCGGCCCTCGTCAGCGGGGAAGCCCCAGTCCTCGACCTCGCTGGTGTAGACGCCGGTGACCTCGCGGGGGCCGTCGTAGACGACGACTTCCGGGTCCACCATCCTGGTGGAGACCACGTGGACGTCGAAGTCGTCCGCGGACAGCGACGAGTCGGCGACGGTGTGGCCGGTGTCGATGATCACTGCGGCAACGCGCTCCTCGAACGCGAAGTTCTCGTTCCTGAGGATGAAGGGGAGGGTGCTGGCCTCGTCCCCCGCAGCCGGAACCACAGACAGGTTGATGGCCAACAAGGCACCGATGAGGGGGAGGAACCCCAATCTTCTCCTAAGCATGTGCATCTCTTTTCTGGTTGGAATGGGTTGTGCAGAACTTCCCGGTGCCCACCAAAGACCCCTGACTCACTTTCCTCTCCAATTGGCGACGGCTGGTTCAGAGCCGCTGGTGGTCCGCGGGTGCAAACGATGGCATCGCTCGCGCAGTACGTTGGCGGTACTGACGGTGTGGCAGCGCCCGATGCCGTGGGGCCGACCATTTGCAACGTTGTAGAGGCAGCCCGTGGTGCCACGTTAACCGAACTTGTTCTGCAGCGCAACGAATTACGGGAAGAAAGTTTCTGCGTATCACAAATTGGTCGTGGCGGGGATGCTTACTCGGCCGGGCGCAGCTCCAGCAGGTGTCCGCCGTTGCCGTCCTGCAGCAGCCAGATGGCGCCGTCGGGACCCTGCTCGACGGCCCGGATGCGGGCGCCCATGGGCCAGTTCTCCGCCTCGGTGGCGGTCTCGCCCTCCAAGTCCACACGTTGCAGTGCCTCGCCGGACAGCGCGCCCAGGAACGCGTCGCCCTTCCAACCGGGGAAAAGGTCTCCGGAGTAGACCAGCAGTGAGCCGGGGGAGATGCTGGGGTTCCAGAACACCTTGGGGGCGATGAACCCGTCACCTTCCGCGTGGTCGGGGATCTCGCGGCCGTTGTAGTGGTTGCCGTTGGAGGCCGCGGGCCAGCCGTAGTTGCCGCCGGGCTCGACGAGGTTCAGCTCGTCGCCGCCCTCGGGGCCCATCTCGGAGGACCAGAGCCGGCCCTCGGCGTCGAAGTCGATGCCGAGCGGGTTGCGGTGCCCCATCGAGTAGAACTGGTGCGCCACCGGCGAGTCCTCACCGGCCCAGGGGTTGTCCGGCGCGGGTTGCCCGTCGAGGGTGAGGCGCAGGATCTTGCCCAAGTTGTTGTCGAACTCCTGCGCGGGCTCCATCTCCTGCCGGTCACCGGAGGAGACGAACAGGTAGCCGTCGTGGATGGCGAGGCGGTGCGAGAAGTGCCCGCGGCCGTCCATCTTGGGCGTCTGCTCCCAGATCACCTGGAGGTCCGTGAGGGTGGCGGCGTCCACGTCGAGGATGGCGGTGCCCACCACCGCGCCGACGTCCCCGGTGACGCCCTCGGCCCAGCTCAGGTAGATCTTGCCGTCGTCGGCGAACGACGGTGCCGGCAGCACGTCGCCCAGGCCGCCCTGGCCGCCGACCACCACGTCCGGGACGCCGGAGACCTCGCGCACGGTGCCGTCCGGGTGGCGCAGCAACATGTTGCCGACGCGCTCGGTGACCACCATCAGCTCCGAGTCCGGCAGGAACGCCATCGCCCAGGGCTCCTCGTAGCTCTCGTGCTCGGTGACGGTGAACTCGTGGGTCTCCGGCACTGGCTCCGAAGGCGCCTCGGACGTCTCGGCCGGGGCCGACGTCGCGGGCACCGTGTCAGTGGCGGTGGGCGCGGCCGCGGTGGTCTGGGAGGTCGCGGGGCTCTCGGTGGGTGCGGGCGGTTCAGCCGGGCCGGAGCAGGCAACCAGGCCCAGCAGTGCGAGGACAGCCAGTCGTCTCATGCATCGACGGTACCCGGTGGGCGTCGCTAGGGTGAGCCCAACGACGGGAGGAGTCGACATGGAGGTCCAGATCGCCGAGGAGCGGATCATCGTCCTCGAGGACCGCTTCACCATGGAGATCGCCGAGGAGCGGGCATGGGCCCGCCGCTCGGACGCCTTCGGCGCGGTCGCGAAGCTCGGGGGACTGTTCGGCCGGACCGCCGACGACTACGAGTGCGTCTACCGCGAACGCCGCCTCCAGCCGTTCTGGTACGTGCGCGCCGACTCCGTGATCGCCTACGAACGCACCCGCGACTACACCATCGAGGTGGGGCCGGGGGTCCGGACGGTGGAGACCGGCGGCGAGCAGTTCCAGGTCGAGGACGGCCGGTTCAGCATCAGCGGCTTCGAGTCCTGCCGCGACGAGACCAGCCGCTCGCACCACTTCGACGGCCTGACCCGTGCGGACAACCCGTCCCTGGACCGGTACCTGCAGTACTCGTGGACCACCACCGACGCAGCCGGCCTGGCCGAGGCCGCCGAGTCCGGCACCGTCGTCGTGCCGCCGCAGCACCGGGCCTCGATGCTGGTGCGCGAGGTGGTCTCCGCCATGATCGGCCGCGTGGAGGCCGACCGCGTCCTGGAGGAGCGGGTGAGCGTGGACCGCGTGGACCTCGTCTACCGGCCCGTCTACGCCTTCCGCTTCCGCCGCGGTGGCAAGGAGGGCGTGCTCGAGTTCGACGGCCTCACCGGCGACGTGCGCGCCGACGGCGCCACGTTCGAGCAGTACTTCGGCAAGGTCCTGGAGCCCAAGTTCCTGCTCGACGTGGGCGTGGAGGCCGTCAACATGTTCGTCCCCGGCACCCAGCTGGTCCGGCTGGTCGTGGAGCAGGGCGCCCGCCGCATGGGCGAGGGCAAGCGCGAGCGCTGACGCGTCCCACGGATCAGTCCGCGTGCTCCGGTGGGGCGAATCCCGCAGGATCGAACCCCTCGCGGCTTAGGTTGGGATCCCGGCACCAGGAGGCACCGATGACCCCAGAACTGGACCACGACAAGTACTCCGCCTACCTCAACCAGCACCTCGTCGCAGCCGACGCGGGTGTCCAGGCCTTCCGCGCAGCGGCCGACACCTGGGCGGACACCGAGTGGGAGGCAACCTTCCGCCAACTCCACGACGAGCTCGAGGAGTCGCACGAGAAGCTCAAGGCGCTCATCGAGCGCCTCGGCTACGAGATCAGCAAGCTCCGCAACCTCGTCTCCGGGGCGGCGGCCGTGGCCGGCCGCCTCAACCCGCTCAACCCCACCCGCAACCGCGACGGCCTCATGACCCAGCCCGAGTTCGACGCCCTGGCCGCCGCGATCCGGGGCCAGCAGATGATGTGGGAGACGCTGGGCGTGCTCGCCGAGATCGATGACCGCCTGGACGCCGACGACTGCCGGGCCATGGTGGACAGGTGCGAGGACCAGCGACGTCGCGTCCTGGAGGTCAACGCGGCGACGGCGAAGTCCCGCTTCACCGTGACACCCGGCGACGACTAGCGACTCCGGCGGCGGCGCAGGCGGCTCGCCGCCAGTGCCCCCAGCGCGCCGATGCCGATCAGGCTGCTCGTGCGCGGGTGGAGGCGCAACCAGGTGTACGTGCTGAACCTGCGTTCCTGCCCGTCGCCACGTGCACCGGCGCGGTCACTGTGTGACTCGCCCAGTGAGCCGTCGTCGCCGCTGCCGTTCCCGGTGGACCGCTGCAGCGGCTGGAGCCGCACGACGACGGCGTCCAGCAGGCGTGGCGCCACCACGCCGTGCCAGGAGCAAGGCGCTCGCCCGCCCGATGCCGCTCGAGGCGCCGAGCACCACCACCACCTGCTCGGACAGGGGCTTCAGTTCGATGGCCATGCGGCCTCCTAGTAGTCGGGTTCCCGACGCTGCAGCATCAGTTGGGCCCGCGTCGTCGCGCTGCCGATGGGGCGGGACCACCACCTGGAGTCGCGCAGGGCCGCCCGGGCCGCGTTGAAGCCCGCGCCGCCGTGCACCGCGCCGCCGGGGTGGGTGGCGGCGGAGGCCAGGTAGAGCCCGGGCACGTGCGTCACCGGCCCGCCCAGCCCGGCCACCGGACGCCACGGACCCTGCTGGAACAGCTGCGTGGTGCCGCCGCCGAC
This sequence comes from Tessaracoccus terricola, assembly GCF_054776555.1. NCBI lineage: Bacteria > Bacillati > Actinomycetota > Actinomycetes > Propionibacteriales > Propionibacteriaceae > Tessaracoccus > Tessaracoccus terricola. The sequence goes on from NZ_BAAHBS010000005.1 coordinate 50,205, forward strand.
GGCGCCCCCGACGAGGCTGGGGTTGGCGCCCTCCAGGTCCGCCGGGGACTGCAGCCAACGGTTGCGCTCCAGGTCCCGCCAGCCCGGGGCCAGCCTGTCGAACATCTCCTCCACGCTGGCCAGGGACTCCGCCGCAGCCCCGGCCGCGGCGTCGTCGGGGACGCGGGGCAGGTGCGTGTACGCCCACAGCGACTCGGTCCCGGCGGGGGAGCGGCTGGGGTCCGCCGTGGACATCTGGCCCACCAGGCAGAACGCCCGCTCCGGGACCCGGCCGGTGGCGATGTCGGAGTGCCACCGGATCAGGTCGTCGGACGAAAGGCCTGCGTGCACCACCGCCGCCCCGTGCGCGCGCTCGGCCCGCCAGGGCATCGGCGCGTCCAGCAGGAGGTTCAGCTTCAGGGTGGGCGGGTCCCACTCGAACCGCTCGAGGCGCGTCCGCAGCCCGGCGGGCACCGAGTCGTCGGGCAGCAGGTCGCCGTAGAGCGACGTCGCGGCCACGTCGGCCACCACCGCCCGGCGCGCCAGCACCTCCGTGCCGTCGGCCAGCCGCACGCCGCTGGCGCGGCCCTCGGACACCTTGACGCCCGCGACGGGGGAGTCGAGGTGGATTACGGCGCCGCCCTGCCTGGCGCGGGAGGCCAGCGCCTGCGCCAGCATCCCGGCGCCGCCCTCGGGGACGGGGAACCCGACGTCCTGGGCGAGCATCGCCAGCAGGTAGCCCATCAGGCCGCTGATCGGGGCCAGGGGGGACACGTCGGCGTGGGCGGTGTTGCCGGCCAGGATCTCCCGGGCCCGGCGCCCGCCGAACCGCTCCTGTCCCATCCGCTCGGACGGCAACAGCGCGAACCGGGCGAAGTCGAGGAGTCCCGCCGCGCCCAGCGTGCGCGCCAGCCTGCCGCCGGCGCGCACCGGCGGCCAGCCGCGGATCAGGGCGTCGAGCAGCGGGTCGCGGACCCGACGCCAGCCCGAGACCATCTTCAGCCAGGCCTCACCGTCTCCGGGGTGGTCCTCGTCCAGGGTGGCGGCGGTGGCCTCGGGGGAGTCCAGCACCGCGGAGCCCAGCGCGTCGTCGTGGTCGGAGACGTGGGTCAGCGAGGGCCTGCGGTCCAGCCACTTCAGGCCGTGGGCCTCGAGGTCCAGCGACTGCAGCACCGGCGAGGCCTGGCCCAACGGGTAGCAGGACGAGAACTCGTCGACGACGAACCCGTCGATGCTCCGGGAGGCGACGGCCCCGCCCGGCACGCTGCGTCCGTCGAAGACCGCGACGTCCCAGCCGGCGTCGGCCAGCATCGCGGCCGCGACGAGGCCGTGGTTGCCCGCGCCGATGACGATTGCGTCCACACTGCGGCTGCTCATGCCCTCGAGCCTACGAGCATCCGGTCCCATCCCCGGGCGAAAAGCCCGGAGGCAGGTGTCAGTGGCCGAACTCGTCGGAGTCGCTGAGCTTGTAGTCCGGGTTGGTGAGGGCGGACAGTCGGGCGATCTCGTCGTCGGTCAGGCGCAGTTCGGCGGCGGCCAGGTTCTGGGCGAGACGGTCCCGGTTGGACGACTTCGGGATGGGCAGCAGCCCCTGTCCGACGTGCCAGGCGAGCACCACCTGGCCGGCGGTGGCGTCGTGTGCCGCGGCGATCTCCTCGACGACGGGGTTGCCGGTCAGCCCGTTGCCGGCGGCCAGCGGTGCCCAGGACTCGGTGACGATGCCGTGGGTGGCGTGAAACTCGCGCTCTGCCGGGCGGTCCGTGAACGGGTTGCACTGGATCTGGTTCACCTCGGGGGCCACGCCGGTGGCGTCGATGATGCGCTGCAGGTGCGTCGGCTTGAAGTTCGAGGTGCCGATGGCGCGCACCAGGCCGCGCTCCCTGGCGGTGATGAGGCCCTCCCAGGCCTTGACGTAGAGGTCCTGGTCCGGGTTGGGCCAGTGGATGAGGACGAGGTCCGCGTACTCGAGGCCCAGCGTGGCGAGGTTGTTCTCCACGCCCGCGACGGCGTCGCCGTGCCACAACCGGTTGAACTTCGTGGTGACGAAGAGGTCCTCGCGCGGCAGGCCCGAGTTGCGCACCGCGTTCCCGACGCCGGCCTCGTTGCGGTAGTTCTCGGCTGTGTCGATGAGGCGGTAGCCGAGTTCGAAGGCGGTCAGCGCCATGGTCTCGACCTCCGTGTCGTCGAGCGGCCAGGTGCCGGCGCCGATGGCTGGGATCGATGTGCCGCCGGACAGGGCGATGGTGGGGGCGATGTCAGTCATGCACCCATTCATACCCGAGGGAGGGGGAAGAAAACGGTGGCAAGCAGGGTTGAGTGTAGTAGACTCAACTTGAATTCCTGACTAGGAGGACCTCCCTTGAACACTGAGAAGCTGACCACCAAGAGCCGTGACGCCATCACCTCGGCGGTGCGGCAGGCACTCACCAACGGAAACCCCAACGCCGAGCCGGAGCACCTCCTGCACGGCATGCTCATGGTGCCCGACAACACCGTCGGCCCCCTGCTCGAATCGCTCGGGGCAAGCGCCGACGCCGTCGACGAGGCCGCCGAGGACGCCATCGCCAAGCTGCCGTCGAGCACCGGCTCGTCCGTGACCCAGCCTGCGTTGTCAGGCGCACTCGCGCGTGTCATGGCGTCGGCCGAAACCCTCGCGCACGAGCTGGGGGACCAGTTCGTCGCCACGGAGCACCTCCTCATCGGACTCGCCAGCATCGAGTCGCCGGCCAAGAAGATCCTCACGGCCGCCGGCGTCGACACCGCCAGCCTCACCACCGCCTTCAATGACTCCCGGGGCGGCAAGCGCGTCACCTCCGCCGAGTCCGAGGGCGGGGAGTCCGCGCTCGAGAAGTACTCCGTCGACCTCACCGAGGCCGCCCGCTCCGGCAAGCTGGACCCCGTCATCGGCAGGGACGCCGAGATCCGGCGCGTCAGCCAGGTGCTGGCCCGTCGCACCAAGAACAACCCCGTCCTGATCGGTGAGCCCGGCGTCGGCAAGACCGCCGTCGTCGAGGGCCTCGCACTGCGGCTGGTGGAGGGCGACGTCCCGGACTCCCTCAAGGGGCGACGTCTGGTGTCGCTGGACCTGGCCTCCATGGTGGCCGGCGCCAAGTACCGCGGCGAGTTCGAGGAACGCCTCAAGGCCGTCCTGAACGAGATCCGCGACGCCGAGGGTCAGGTCATCACCTTCATCGACGAACTCCACACCGTCGTCGGTGCCGGCGCATCCGGCGAGGGCGCGATGGATGCCGGCAACATGCTCAAGCCCATGCTGGCCCGCGGTGAGCTCCGCATGATCGGCGCCACGACGCTCGACGAGTTCCGCGAGCGCATCGAGAAGGACCCGGCGCTGGAGCGTCGTTTCCAGCAGGTGTTCGTCGGTGAGCCGACGGTGGAGGACACGATCGCCATCCTCCGCGGCCTACGCGAACGCTACGAGGCGCACCACAAGGTGCGCATCACCGACGCCGCCCTCGTGGCCGCGGCAGCCCTCTCGGACCGCTACATCACCTCGCGACAGCTGCCCGACAAGGCCATCGACCTGATCGACGAGGCCGCCTCGCGCCTGCGGATGGAGATCGACTCCTCGCCGGAGGAGATCGACATGCTGCGCCGCGACGTCGACCGCATGACCATGCAGGTGTTCCACCTGGAGAAGGAGAACGACGAGGCGTCCAAGGAGCGGCTCGCCGCGCTGCGCACCGAGCTGGCCGACGAACAGGAGAAGCTCCGCGGCCTGGAGCAGCGCTGGGAGGCCGAGAAGGCCGGGCTGAACCGGGTGGGTGACGTCAAGAAGCGCATCGACCAGTTGCGCGTCGAGGCCGACAAGGCCCAGCGCGCCGGTGACCTGACCAAGGCCTCGCAGATCCTCTACGGCGACATCCCCGCCGCCGAGCGGGAGCTGGAGGAGGCCGAGGCCAACGACCAGACGCCGTCGATGGTCTCGGAGGAGGTCTCCGACACCGACATCGCCGAGGTGATCGCCGCCTGGACCGGCATCCCCGTCGGCCGGCTGCTGCAGGGCGAGAGCGAGAAGCTGCTGGAGATGGAGCAGCGGCTGGCCGCCCGCCTCATCGGCCAGGAGGAGGCCGTGAAGGCGGTCTCCGATGCGGTCCGCCGCTCGCGCGCCGGCATCTCGGACCCCAACCGGCCCACCGGCTCGTTCATGTTCCTCGGCCCCACGGGAGTGGGCAAGACCGAGCTGGCCAAGTCCCTCGCGGACTTCCTGTTCGACGACGAGACCGCGCTGGTGCGCATCGACATGAGCGAGTACTCGGAGAAGCACTCCGTAGCCCGCCTCGTCGGTGCCCCTCCCGGCTACGTCGGTTTCGAGGAGGGCGGCCAGCTCACCGAGGCCGTGCGCCGTCGCCCCTACTCCGTCGTCCTGCTCGACGAGGTGGAGAAGGCCCACCCGGACCTGTTCAACATCCTGCTGCAGGTGCTCGACGACGGCCGCCTCACCGACGGCCAGGGCCGCACGGTGGACTTCCGCAACACCATCCTGATCCTGACCTCGAACCTCGGCTCGCAGTTCCTCGCGGACCCGCTGCTGGATGCCGAGGCCAAGCGCGAACAGGTGATGGGTGTGGTGCGGCAGGCGTTCCGGCCCGAGTTCCTGAACCGGCTCGACGACATCGTCCTGTTCGAGCCGCTCACGCAGGAGCAGCTCGGCCGCATCGTCGAGATCCAGCTGGACAAGCTGAACCGCCGCCTGGCGCCGCGCCGGATCCATGTCGAGGTCAGCGCGGCTGCCGAGGAGTGGCTGGCCCGGACCGGGTTCGACCCCATCTACGGTGCCCGACCGCTGCGCCGCCTGGTGCAGAGCACGGTGGAGGACGGCCTGGCCCGCAAGCTGCTGGCCGGCGAGATCCACGACGGCCAGACCGTGGCGGTGGACCTCGACGAGACCGGCGACGGCATCACCGTCGCCTGACGCGACCCCAGTTGCCCTGAGGTGCTCGAGCTCCCCAGTTGCCCTGAGGTGCGAGCGCCAGCGAGCCTCGAAGGGTGTGGGTCGGATGCCCTTCGAGGCTCGCTGCCACTCGCGCCTCAGGGCGACTGTTGGGGGCGCTCGTGCCGCAGGGCGACTGCTACCGGGCGGCGGCCCGGATGGCCTCCAGCAGGCGCAGGGTGCCGAGCGTGCGCTCCTGGTCCGGGGCGGCGTCGGCACGTCCCTCCACGAGGTCCACGAAGCGTTCGATCTCGTGGTGCATGTTGCCGATGAAGGCGCCGGTCTCGTCGCTGCCCTCGACGTCGTGCACCACGGGGTCCTCGCCCAAGAGGTGGAGGCCCACCTGGCGGGGCTCGCCGATCTTGTCGATGGTGATGGTGCCCAGCTCGCCCTCGATCTGGCTCGCACGGCTCGAGGCGGTGATCTTCGACCACGACACGTCCGCCACGAAGCCGGGGTAGCGCAGCAGCGCGACGCCGGAGCCGTCGGCGCCCGAGGCCACCAGGACCTGCTCCGCGCTGACCCGCTCGGGTGCTCCGAACAGGTCCACGAGCGCGGAGACGCAGTAGACGCCCAGGTCGTTCAGTGCACCGCCGGCCAGTGCCGGGTCGAAGATGTTGACCTGCTCGCCGGCGAGCACCAGGTCGTAGCGGGAGGAGCGTTGGGCGTACTCGAACGAGACGCGCCGCACGGTGCCCACCTGGGGGAGCAGCTCGCGCACCAGCGCGAAGCCGGGGTCGTGGGCGTTGCGCATGCCCTCGAACACCACCAGCCCCCGCTCCCGGGCCAGCTCGACGAGCTGCTCGAACTCGGCGGCCGTCGGCACGGCGGGCTTCTCCACGAACACGTGCTTGCCGGCCTGCACTGCGGCCAGGCACTGTCCGTGGTGCAGCGAGTTGGGGCTGGCGACGTAGACCGCGTCCACCTCCGGTGAGGCCAGCAGTTCGGCGAGGTCCGACCAGCCGCGACGCGCGCCCAGTTCAGCGGCCACCGCGGTGGCGCGCTCGGCGTCGCGGGAGTACACGCCCGCGAGTTCCAGACCCTCGACGCGGCGGGAGGCCTCGGCGAACTGGTGGGAGATCATGCTGGTGCCAATCAAGGCGACGCGGATCATGGGTTTCACCTCTCGGGCGGCGGGACGTGGCTCGCCCAGCCTAGGGTCCCGCCGTGATTGAATGGTTCAACTCTGGGTTCTTGGACCATAGACGGGCCAACAATCCAGAGTTGATTCGTTTCAGCGCTCGCGGACGGCCGGTCAGTGGTCGCCAGCGTCCCCCAGGCGGGCCAGCAGTCCGGCCAGTTGGTCCTGCTCGGCGGGGGAGAGGATGCCGAAGTACTCGTCGGCGCGCTCGCGGCGCTCGGCCAGCACGGCGTCGTGCAGGTCCAGGCCCCTGGCGGTGGCGGCGACGATGACCGCTCGGCGGTCGCTCGGGTCCGGGGCGCGCTCCACCAGGCCCTTCTCCTCGAGCTGGTCCACCACCTCCGTCGCGGACCGGGGTGCGATTCGGAGCCGCTCGGCCACCACGCCCAGGCGCACGCCGTCGCCGATTCGCATGATGGTGTGGAGCGCCCGCCACTGGAACGGGGTGACCTCCCACGGGGCCAGCTGTTCCGTCCAGGAGTGGCGCAGGCCGCGGAAGGCGGCATGGAGCAGCGAGCCGAGGTCGGTGGGACGCTCGTCGTGGGCGTGGTCAGCGGGCATGGGATCACCCTACCAACTTGACCATCAGCCTCATTGTGAGGTAACCTCAGTAATGCATGTGAACCAATCCATGCCGATCTTGCAGGAGGTGATGCCTCATGGCAGCTCCTAACCACACTTCAGGCGAGGGCCGCGACGGCGGCGGGCGAGGTCCCGCACGAGTCAGCCAGGCCGACAAGCGCCAGCTCAAGCAACACCCCGTGGACCTGCGGCGCATCGCCGCACTCTTCGGGCCCCACAAGTTCACGATCCTCGTGGTCGTGCTCCTCATCAGTGCGTCGTCGGTGGTCGGCCTCGCGCAACCCTTCCTCGTGCGTGGCGTCATCGACGACGCCCTGCCCAACCAGGACGTCGGCCTGCTCGGCTGGCTCGTCGGCGCGATGGTCGCCGTCGCCGCCGTGACCGCCGTCATCGGCGTCGTCCAGACCTGGCTCGCCACCCGCATGGGCCAGCAGGTCATGCACGCCCTGCGCACCAAGCTCTTCACGCACCTCCAGCGCCAGTCGCTGGGGTTCTTCACCCGTACCCGCGGCGGCGACGTCCAGTCCCGCCTCACCCACGACATCTCCGGCATGCAGTCGGTGGTCACCAGCACCGCCACCTCGGTGGCCTCGAACCTGACGACGGCGGTGGCGACGGCCGTCGCGATGGTTGCGCTCTCACCCCGGCTGTCCCTGATCTCACTGGTGGTGCTGCCGCCGGCCATCTGGCTCAGCCGCCGCGTCGCCCTGCTGCGCCGCGACATCACCAGCAAGCGCCAGGCCGAGCTCGCCAACCTCCACACGCTGGTGGAGGAGGGGCTCTCGGTCTCCGGCATCCGGCTGGCGAAGACGCTGGGCACCACAGACCGAAACGCGGGCCTGTTCACCGACTCCTCGGACCGGCTGATCGGTCTCGAGATGCGCTCCCAGCTCGCCGGCCAGTGGCGGATGGCCACCATGGGCATCGTGTTCGCGGCCATCCCCGCCGCCATCTACCTCGCCGCCGGGTTCCCCGCCGTCTCCGGGGGCATGACCATCGGAACCCTGGTGGCGTTCACCGCGCTGCAGGGCACCATCTTCCGGCCCGTCATGGGCCTGCTCAACGTCGGCGTCCAGTGGGTCACCGCCATGGCGCTGTTCAGTCGGATCTTCGAGTTCCTGGACCTCGTGCCCGAGGTGCAGCCACCGGCCAACCCGGTACGCGTCGACCCCGCCACCGTGCGTGGCGAGGTCCGCTTCGAGGGCGTCCGGTTCTCCTACGGCGACGGCGCGCCCGTGCTGCGCGGCATCGACCTGCGGATCCCCGCCGGCACCAGCACCGCCGTCGTCGGGCCCACCGGATCCGGCAAGTCCACACTGGCCTCGCTGGTGCCGCGCCTGCACGACACCACCGCCGGCCGAGTCACCATCGACGGCGTCGACGTGCGGGACCTGCACCCCGAGGACCTCGCCGGCATCGTCGGCGTGGTCAGCCAGGAGACCTACCTGGTGCACGCCACCGTCCGCGAGAACCTCCTCCTCGCCGCCCCCGATGCTGACGACGAGCAACTCTGGGGCGCGCTCGCCTCCGCCCGGATCGCCGATCTGGTTGGCAGCCTGCCCGAGGGGCTGGGCACCATGGTGGGTGCTCGCGGCCACCGCTTCTCCGGGGGCGAGCAGCAGCGCCTCGCGATCGCCCGGACCATCCTGCGCAACCCGCGCGTCCTCGTCCTGGACGAGGCCACCAGTGCCCTGGACAACACCACCGAGGCCGAGGTTCAGGCCGCACTCGACCGCCTGGCCGAGGGGCGCACCACCCTCACCATCGCCCACCGCCTGTCCACCGTGGAGAACGCGGACCAGGTGGCGGTCCTCGAGGCCGGCACCGTCGTCGAGCGCGGCACCGCCGACGAACTGCGCGCCTCCGGTGGGGCCTTCGCGCGGCTGGCCGCCCGCCAGAGCGCCGACGACGAGGCACTGGCCGCAGCCTGAGCGGGCCCGAAGGGGTGTGACAGGGCTCCGCGACACGCCGTGTTCAGGCTCTCCAGAGCCTCGAAATCGCTTTCGTGCGGACTGTGGTCACGCCTGCCCCTTGCGGCCGGGCCCGGGGCGAGGGATCCTGAACGCAGCCCCCGAGAGGAACTGCGATGAAGAAGGTCCTGACCGTCCTGGTCTCGGTGTTGGTGCTGGTCACAGGCATCATCACCGCCCCGCCCGCCTCCGCCGCGACGGCACAGTGGCGCTCGTTCTGGGTGGACACCCTCAACCCGGGGCTCTTCAACGCCCAACAGGTGAAACAGGTGGTTGCCGACGCCAAAGCGGCCAACGCCAACGTCCTGATCGTGCAGGTGGTGCGACGCTACGAGTGCTTCTGCAACAGGTCCGACTTCCCCCGCGCCACCGACACCGGGCTCGCCGCCGGCTTCGACCCGCTCGCCGAGGCCATCAAGCAGGGCCACGCCGCCGGGCTGGAGGTGCACGCCTGGGTCAACGTCGGCACCATGTGGAGCGCCTCCGCCGCACCCGCCAGCCCCAACCACGTGTTCAACACCAACGGCCCCTCGGCCACCGGCGCCAACCGCTGGATGAACAAGCGCAACGACGGGGTGGAGCGGGTGGGTGGTTCGGCCGCATACCTGGACCTGGGCAACCCGGGGGCGCAGGACTACGTCGCGTCGAGGGTGGCCTCCATCGTCGAGAACTACAACGTCGACGGCATCAACCTGGACTACATCCGCTACCCGGACCACAGCACCGGGGGAGTGAACCAGTGGGGCTACTCCGAGACTTCGCTGCAGCGGTTCCGGGCCGCCAGCGGCACCACCGGCACCCCCGCCGCGAACAACGCGGCCTTCTCCAACTTCCGCCGAGACCAGGTCACCGCCACCGTCACCAAGATCAAGCGCGCCATCGACGGGGTGGCGCCGTCGACGGTCCTTTCCGTCAACGGCATCTCCTACGGCCACGGCCCCTCCAACACCCGTAGTTGGGAGTCGACCGACCCGTACGCGGCGGTCTTCCAGGACTGGCGCAAGTGGGCCCGGCAGGGGCTCGTCGACGTCGTGGTGCTGATGAACTACAAGCGCGAGGCGAACGCCACCCAGGCAGATCAGTTCCGCTCGTGGAACGAGTTCCTCGCCCGCGTGCAGCGGGACACGGGCCGCCTGATGGTCTCCGGCCCGGCGCTGTACCTGAACTCCGTGGCCGACTCGATCAAGCAGGCCAACGCCATCACGGCGCTCGGCATCGGCTGGTCCGGGTACAGCTACGCCAACCCCAGCGCCGCCGGGTATGCCTCCAACTCCAGCTCGGTGAAGGCCGCCGAGCGGCGCACCCTAACCAACGGATTGGTGGCGGGGCCGTTCAAGGAGTGGGCCGCAGTCCCGCTGATGGCCTGGAAGCCCGACGCGGCCCGCGACCTGTACGTGATCCCTGGCCACCACCAGGTCAACGGTCGGGAGTGGCGCACGGACTGCGAGCGGTACTCCCAGACCCGCCGCTGCCGCACGGACATCAAGGCCACCACGGTCACCTTCGAGGGCGGTCGCTACGTCAAGAAGTTCGACTGGGTGTTCAACAACCTGACGTACCTGCCGCTGATGACGCGCGCCCAGTGGGGCACCAACCCGCTGGCGAACAAGGGGGAGTTCACGTCATCGGGCCGGCCCTGGCGCACCGAGTGCGACACTCCCGCCACCGGCAGGGGAGGCTGCCGCAGCTACGTGCGGACCTACGGCATGGTGCACTCCGCCCAGAACGCCGACGGCACCTGGCGCTACTACCGCGCCGACGCGTGGGTGTTCAACAACATGGTGCGCTTCCTGGACGGCTGAGGAATCAGGCGCCGGTGACGAGCCAGGACCCGCTGCGCTGCCGCAGCCACAGCGCCAGCGCCCGGGCCCCCATGAAACCGAGGCCGTAGGCCGCCCACAGCCAGGCCAGGCCGGCGGCTCCTTCGGGACCGACGTAGGCGACGAGGATCGCCAGCGGGGCGTAGACCACCAGCGTGAACACACCCGCGCGGGCCAGGAACGGACCGTCGCCGGCGCCGATCAGGACGCCGTCCATCAGGCAGACGTAGGCGGTGAGGGTGAGGGTGGCGCCCACCACCACGAGGGACGCGGCGACGGCGTCGCGCACCTCCGCCTCGGGGCTGAAGAGCCGGGCGATGGGGTGGCGGGCGAGGATGGTCAGCAGGCCCAGCACCACGCCCGCGCCGAGCGACCACCACATCATCCGACGGGTCACCGCACGTGCCTCGTCGACGTCGCCCGCGCCCAGCGCCATCCCGATCAGGGTCTGGCCGGCGATCCCGAGCGCGTCGAGGGCGTAGGAGAGGAACCCCCACACGTTGTAGGTGACCTGGTGGCCCGCCAGCGCCACCGCGCCCTTGTTGGCGGCCACCCAGGTGGTCAGCACCAGGGCCAGCCGCAGCGTCAGCGTGCGCATCAGCAGGGGAGCGCCGACGGCGAGGCTGGAACGCATCCCCGAAGGGCTGGGGCGCAGCGACGCCCCCTCCCTACGGGCCCCGCGCGCCACCACCACGGCGGCGGTGGCACCCATCAGCGTCTCGGCGACGGCGGTGGCGAACCCGGAACCCGCCACCCCCATGTGCAGCCCGAAGACGAACACCAGGTCCAGCACCACGTTGATGGCCGCAGCGGAGACGGCCAGCACGAGCGGCGTCCGGGCGTCCGCGAGCCCGCGCAACGTGCCCGTGGCCGCCAGCATCAGCAGCATCCCGGGCAGCCCGGGAAGAGACCAGTGGGCGTAGGCGACGGCGTGCCCGTGCACCTCGCCGGTGGCACCCAGCCACGTCACCAGTTGGGGTGTCGCGAGCCACACCAACCACGCCACCGCGCAGGCCAGGACCACCGCCAGCCACATCGCCTGCACGCCCAGCTCGAGCGCACGTCTCCGGTTGCCGGCCCCGAGCTGGCGCGAGACCACCGCCGTGGAGCCGTAGGCCAGGAAGATGGCCAGCCCCACCACAGTCGACGTGATGGTGGCGCCCGCCCCGAGGCCCGCGAGGGGCAGCGTGCCGAGCCGTCCGACGATGGCGGTGTCGGCCAGCAGGAACAGCGGCTGGGCCACCAGCGCCGCGAACGCGGGCACCGCCAACGCCAGAATCCGCCGGTTGAGGCCCTTGGTTCCCATCACGCTCCGAATCTGCTCGACGGCGACGATTCTAGGCCGGGCGTCCGACGGCGGCCGCGCTAACCTGCGGGCATGAGCCTCGCAGCCGCGCCCGTGGTGGCGCACGTCATCCGCAGCGGCTTCCTCGAGTCCGTGCACCACGGACTCGCGGTGGTCACGGCCCCCGACGGGACCGTCGAGTTCGCCGTCGGGGACGCCGCCACCCAGGTGTTCCCCCGCTCGGCGAACAAGCCGATCCACGCCGTCGCGGCCCTACGGGCCGGCGCCGAGCCGTCCGCCGAGGCGCTCGCCATCGGGTGCGCCTCCCACATGGGCGCATCCGTCCACCTGAACGCCACCCGCAATGCCCTGGCCGCCGTCGGGCTCGACGAGTCGGCGCTGCGCAACGTGCCGGGGCTGCCGGGCGACGGCGAGTCCGCGGCTGGGTGGATCCGCGCCGGCGGCGGTCCCGCGAGCATCACCCAGGGCTGCTCCGGCAACCACGCCCTGATGCTGGCCGGGACGGTGGCCGGCGGCTGGGACGCCGCCTCCTACGACCATCCCGAGCACCCCTTCCAGGAACTCGTGCGCCGGACCACGCACGAACTCGGAGGCGAGCCGGTCACGGCCACCGGCGTCGACGGCTGCGGTGTTCCCGTGTACGCGTTCGCCATCGCGGGGCTGGCCCGCACCTACGGGCGGATCGCCGGGGCCGAGGACGGGCAGTTGCGACGGGTGGCCGACGCCATGCGCGCCAACCCCGAACTGGTCGCCGGCAAGGGGCGACGCAGTACCCAGTTCATGCAGCGGGTCCCCGGCCTGATCGCCAAGAGCGGCGCCGACGGCGTCTTCGCCGCAGGCTTGGCGGATGGCCGTGGCGTCGCAGTGAAGATCGCCGACGGCGGCGACAGGGCCGCGGGCGTGGTGCTCGCGGCCCTGCTCCTGCGCACCGGCGCGACGACGGCCGAACAACTGGGCGATCTCACCAGCGAGCCCGTGCTGGGCCACGGCGAGACCGTCGGCAGCGTCGTCGCCGCACCTCACAAGTTCGCCTGAGGTGCGGTGACGCAGTCCCAGTTCACCAGTTCCCCTGAGGTGCGGCGACGCAGTCGACGCCTCGAAGGGCCCCTCAGCAGCCGTCCCACAGCAGCGCGTCGTCAGCCTCCCGGACCAGGATCATCTGGATCGGGTCCAGGGCGTCGGGCTGTGCCGTGTCCTCGAACGAACCCATGAAGATCATCTCGTTGGGGCCCTGGTCCACCACGTAGGTGTAGACCGGCTGGTAGCCGTCCTTGACGTCGGCGTGGAACGGACCGAAGCCGTCGGCCGCGTCGTAGGTCACCTGCGCCTGCTCGAACGTGTGCCCCACCCGGGTGCCGAGCGTGGTGTTCACGTCCTCGGTCACCGCCATCACGATGTCAAGCGTGTCGCCGAAGGTGATCATGTTGATGCCGGCGTCCAGCACCTCGCCCGAGACCTCCCAGAAGTCACACACCTCCGAGGTGTTGTGCTGCACGTAACCGAGCCGCTCGAGGTCCACCAAACTGGTGCCCAACTGCAGCGGGCCGTACCCGGTGTGGCTGAGCTTCGCAGTCTCGATCACACTCGGCGGCACCTCCGTCACTGGCGGCCGGGAACCGGTGGAGAACACCACCAAGTTGTTGAACACCCACTTGGTCTCCACCGAGTACGCCCAGCCCGACGGGGTCGCCGTCGCCGAGGCCACCCGCGCCCTCACGAAGCTGCGGCACGCGTTGCTGCCGGTCTCCGCGGTGTCGCAGACCGTGCGCCACTGGCGTCCGTCCGCGGCGGTCCACTCGCCCGGGTTGCCCAGCGGGTTGTCGGCCCACTGCGTCCGTGGCGACGGCAGGTAGGTGAGGTTGTTGAACGCCCAGTCCGTCACGCGCACGTAGCGCCCGTCGACGTACTTGACCTGCGTGGCCCAGATCTCCGTGCGGCAGCGCACCACACTGGTGGAGTACATGGAGCACTCGGTCTGCCACAGGCGCCCGTTGACGATGTGGCCGCCCGGTTCGGTGTAGACGTCGGCCCTTGCGGTGTTGACCGCGCCCAGTGTGAACAGGGTGGCGGCGGTGGCGAGGATCGCCAGGATGGTTCGCGAAATCTTCACAGTCATCCTCCTCGATGCTGTGGGGACCCACGGCCGCGGACCCCCGAATCCTTTCAATCACGCTACGTCGGCCAACCGTGGGTGGCAATAGGTGGATGGCCTCTGCGTGAATTCGACGGGTAGTCTTCGCCCATGCCCGACCGCCTCGTCCCCGACGACACCGTTCCGGGAGCCTTCGCCGTCAGGTTCGGCGACACCTCGCAGTCCTGGGTGGACCCCGCCCGGCCAGACTTCCTCGCGTTCGAGTACGTCCAGCACATCGCCATGGTGCTGGACCACACCATCCTCGACGCCCCCGCCGACGAACGCCTGCGCGTCATCCACGTCGGCGGCGCCGGCATGTCGATTCCCCGCTGGGTGGCGCACCGACGCCCCGGCACCGCCCAGATCGTGTGCGAGCCCGACGCCGAACTCACCGCCGAGGTGCGACGCAAGGTCCCGCTCCCGCCCCGCTCCGGGATCAAGGTCCGTGACGTCGATGGCCGCACCGGCGTCGCCGCCATGCCCGAAGGCTACGCCGACGCCGTCATCCTCGATGCCTTCGCCGGCTCCCAGGTGCCCGGCGAACTGTTCACCGCGCAGGCCTTGGACGACCTCCGCCGCATCGGCCGCGGCCCCGAGGTGCTCGTCGCCAACGTCACCGACCGCGCCCCCTTCCACTGGGCCAAACGCGCCGCCGCCGGGATCGCCGAGCGCTGGCGGCACGTGATCGTCGGCGCCGAAGCCCCCGTCCACAAGGGCAAACGCTTCGGCAACCTGCTCATCGTCGGCTCCACCAAGCGCGCCGACCTGTCCGGCATCCGTCGCGAGTCCGGCAAGCTGCCGTTCGGGTACCGGTGGTTGGATGGGCGTGAGCTGCGCAACTGGATCAGCGACGCCGAGCCCTTCACCGACGCCGACGCCGAACCCTCGCCCGAGCCGTCGGGGAGCAAGTTGTGGTTCTCGTAGTTGCTGGGTTGGTGCGGGTGCGCGGAGTTGGGGTTCAGGGGCCCTGTTGTTGCGTTGCTGGGGAGTCTGCGTCGGGGGTTTCCGCAGTTTCAAGATCTTTAGGCCCATGAACCCCAACTCCGCGCACCCGCTTCGTGACCAGTCGCCATGAGCCTCGAAGGGGCCTGCGGTCAGGCTCGCTGTAACCGAGGGCTGGGACAGCCAAGTCCTCGGTTGCACCGACGTCAGTTGGTCTGAGGTGCGAGCGGCAGCGAGCCTCGAAGGCCCCGGCACGCCCGCCGGCGGGTGCAGGGGCGGGACCCGCTCCAATATGGTGGGTCCATGACCCGAGCGCGCCGCAGCAGCCCCCGCGGTGTTTCGCCGTTGCTGGTGCTGGGCATCGCGCTGCTGGTGGCAGTGCTCGGTGTGGCGGGTTGGGGCACCTGGCTGTACTGGGGGAGCACGTTCCCGGCGCAGGCTGCGGCCGACGATGCGGTCGCCGAGGTGCAGCAGCGCTGGGAGGCCGCCGAGCCGCCCGTCGATCCGGAGACCCCGACCCTTGTCGCCAACTCGGCACCGGGGGAGGCGCACTGGCTGATGCGGATCCCGGCGCTGGGTGAGGTGTGGCAGTGGCCCGTCGTGGTGGGCGTCGACGACGAGGCGCTCGGCCACGCCGTCGGCTGGTACCCCGGCACGTCGCAGCCCGGGCAGGTGGGCAACTTCGCCGTCGCCGGTCAGTGCATCACCGGAGCGCAGCCCTTTCGTCAACTGCACCAGCTGCAGGTGGGCGACGAGGTGCTCGTGGAAGGCGTCCACCAGGTCTTCACCTACACCATCAACTCCGCCCCGGCGGACCTGACCGTCGCGGCGGGGGACGCCTGGGTGCTGGACCCGGTGCCCGGCCGCGACGACCTCGAACCCACGCAGGCGCTGATCACCCTCACCACCTGTGAAGACCTCTACCCGACGCCGGACCGCTCGGTCGGATTCGGCGTCCTGACATCCATGGAGAACAAGACAGATGACTGACAAGCAGACCCTCATCGATGCCGTCGGCGAACTCGCCGTCGTCCGCGGCCGCGTCACGCTGGCCTCCGGCAAGGAGGCCGACTACTACGTCGACATGCGCCGCGTCACCCTCGACGGCGCGGCCTCGCCCGTCGTCGGCCGGGTCATGAACGAATTGGTGGCCGACCTCGAGTTCGACGCCGTGGGCGGGCTCACACTCGGCGCGGATCCCGTCGCCACCGCCATGCTGCACGCTCGCGCCGCCGCCGGGGGCCGGCTCGACGCGTTCGTCGTGCGCAAGTCCGCCAAGGAGCACGGCCTGCAGCGCAAGATCGAGGGCACCGACGTCGCCGGCCGCAAGGTGCTCGTGGTCGAGGACACCTCCACCACCGGCGGCTCCGCCCTCACCGCGGTCGAGGCCGTCCGTGAGGCTGGGGGCGAGGTGGTTGCCGTGGCAGTGGTGGTGGACCGGGACACCGGCGCCGCCCAGAAGGTGGCCGAAGCCGGCCTCGAGTACCGCTACGCCTTGGGTCTGGAAGATCTCGGGCTGTGAACCGGTGCTCCCAGTACGCTTGCACTGATCCATCCGTTAAGGAGTTGTAATGGAAATCATCTTGGGCATCCTCGCCGTGGTCGTGATCATCGGCCTCATCGGAGTGTTCTGGGGATTCAGCGTCTACAACGGCTTCATCAAGGGCCGCAACCTGATCCAGGAGTCCTGGCGCCAGATCGACGTCGAGCTGAACCGCCGCTACGAACTGATCCCGAACCTGGTGGAGACCGTGCGCGGCTACGCCGCCCACGAGCGCAACACGCTCGAGCAGGTCACCTCGCTGCGCAACAGCGCCGCCGCCCTGGCCAACCAGGCCCACGGCGCCCCGAACCAGCAGCGGGCCGCCATCGAGGGTGAGCTGTCCAACGCGGTGCGCAGCCTGATCGTGTCCGTCGAGGCCTACCCCGAGCTGAAGTCCAACGTGAACTTCCTTGAGCTGCAGCGCGAGCTGACCGACACCGAGGACCGCATCGCCGCTGGCCGCCGCTTCTACAACGCCAACGTGCGCGACTACAACACCAAGATCGAGACGGTCCCCAGCAACATCATCGCCGGCTTCGCCAACTTCGAGAAGGCCACCTACTTCGAGGTCAACGACCCGCAGGTGCGGCAGGCTCCCGGCGTCAACTTCGGCGAGATCTCCCAGCGCCCCGCCGGCCAGGGCCAGAACCAGCTCCCCAACCCCGGCCAGTTCCAGCAGCAGCCGTACTCCGCGCCGTCGGCCAACCCGGTGCCGCAGCCGCAGTACCAGCAGCAGCCCCAGTGGCAGCAGCAGCAGCAGCCGCAGCAGGGCCAGCAGCCCCCGCAGCAGGGCGGCTACCAGCCTCCCTACCAGCAGTGACCCACTGACCGACGGCCCGCTCCCTGGAGCGGGCCGTTCTGTTTGCTCCCGGTAGGCTGTCCGGGTCCGACAGCCCGCCCCGACCAGAGGTGCCATGACCGACGAGCTCACCCCCGCGCCGCCCGACCCGACGGCGCCCACGGTCGGCGTCGGACCGCACCCCGAGCCGTGGCCCGACGACCCCCGCATGGACCCGGACCTGCTGCGCGAAGGCGACCGCCGCAACGTCGTGGACCAGTACCGGTACTGGCGGCTCGAGGCAATCGTCGCCGACCTGGACACCCGCCGCTCCCCGTTGCACGTCGCCATCCAGAACTGGGAGCACGACTTCAACATCGGCTCCATGGTGCGCACCGCCAATGCGTTCAACGTCGCCGGCGTGCACATCGTCGGGCGGCGACGGTGGAACCGCCGCGGCGCGATGGTCACCGATCGTTACCTCCACGTCCACCACCACGAGGACGAGGCCGACCTGTTCCGGTGGCTCGCGGAGCGGGGGATCACGCCCATCGGTGTGGACAACCTGCCGTCCTCGGTCCCGCTGGAGGCGGCAGAACTGCCGCGCGAGTGCTGCCTGGTGTTCGGCTCCGAGGGGCCCGGCCTGACCGACGAGATGGTGGCCGGTTGCGAGCGGCTGGTGGCCATCACGCAGTCCGGCTCCACCCGCTCCATGAACGCGGGTGCCGCGGCCGCCATCGCGATGTACCACTGGGGACTGCAGCACCTGCCTCGCCCCTGACGGCGCTAGCATTGCAGCCATGCTGCCAGAGCGATTCACCGTCGGCCTGACCCCCCTGCCGACGGCCCAGCGGGTGGTGCGCCAGCGATCCGCGCTCCGGTTCCGGATCATCTCCGCCGTCATCTCGCTGGTCTTCCTCACCGCCCTGATCTACTTCTTCAACCCCGGCTGGAGCAGCGGCGTCATCGTCGGCGTCTACGTCGTGTGGGGCATCTCGACGGCGGTCTGGATGACCATCTCCGCCATCGGCCTCACCCGGGCCAAGAAGGACCTCGCCGCCATCGGCGACGGCGACGCGCTGCACATCGACGCCCGCGGCATCGAATTCGTGCACCCCAAGCCGGTACGCGCCGACTGGGCCGAGGTCAGCTCCCTGAAGATCAGTGGCTCCAGCCTCGGCGCCGGACCCAACCTGGTGCTGGAGGTGCGCGGGCAGGTGGCCGCGAAGGTCCCCATGAGCTTCCTCGACGCCATGCCGTCGGCCATCGACTCCGCCACCAGCGCCCGTTCGCTCGGACGGGTGCGGCTCGACGTCAGCGACATGGACCGCATGCTCTGAGCCAACCCGCACGCGACGCGCCCCGCCACCCGCGCCGTCGGCCGTCGCCGTCGACCAATTGGGGTTGAGTTGCGGGTACTCCAACAAAACGACCCCACTGAGCGCCGGGACGCCTGCATGCTGGCCCCGGAAACTCACCTTGAGCATGACGCGATAGGCTGGGGCCGACCCAGTCTCAGTCAAGAAAGAGGGCATCCATGCCAGTTGCAACTCCTGAGGTTTACGCCCAGATGATCGACTCGGCCAAGGCGGGCAAGTTCGCCTACCCGGCCATCAACGTCAGCTCCTCGCAGACGCTGCACGCAGCCCTCCAGGGCTTCACCGAGGCGGGCTCCGACGGCATCCTCCAGGTCTCCACCGGCGGCGCCGAGTACTTCTCCGGCCCCACCATCAAGGACAAGATCGCCGGCGCCGTCGGCTTCGCGGCCTTCGCGCAGGAAGTGGCGAAGAACTACCCGATCAACGTCGCCCTGCACACCGACCACTGCCCCAAGGACAAGCTGGACGGCTTCGTGCGTCCGCTGCTGTCCATCTCCGAGGAGCGCGTGAAGAACGGCCAGCTGCCGCTGTTCCAGTCCCACATGTGGGACGGCTCTGCGGTTCCCATGGAGGAGAACCTGGAGATTGCAGCTGAGCTGCTCGAGCGCTGCGCCGCCGCCAACATCATCCTCGAGATCGAGGTCGGAATCGTCGGTGGCGAGGAGGACGGCGTCGAGGCCGAGATCAACGAGAAGCTCTACACCACCGTCGAGGACGGCCTGCGCACCGCCGAGGTCCTCGGCCTCGGTGAGAAGGGCCGCTACATCACCGCCCTCACCTTCGGCAACGTGCACGGCGTGTACAAGCCGGGTGCCGTCAAGCTGCGCCCCGGGGTCCTCAAGGAGATCCAGGAGGCCGTCGGCGCCAAGTACGGCAAGGAGAGCCCGTTCGACCTCGTGTTCCACGGCGGCTCCGGCTCCTCCGCGCAGGAGATCTCCGACGCGGTGGACTACGGCGTCATCAAGATGAACATCGACACCGACACCCAGTACGCCTTCACCCGCCCCGTCGCCGAGCACATGTTCCGCAACTACGACGGCGTGCTGAAGATCGACGGCGAGGTCGGCAACAAGAAGCAGTACGACCCCCGCGCCTGGGGCAAGGCCGCCGAGAACGGCATGGCCAAGCGCGTGGTGGAGGCCTGCGAGCAGCTGCGCTCCGCCGGCACCTCCGGCAAGTGACGCAACCGCTGATCTGAACCGAACAACTGCGGCCCGCCCCCTGCGAAGGGGACGGGCCGCAGCCTTGTTCGGGGACTAGCTGAAGCGGACGATGTTGTTGAACACCCACTTCGTGGTCCAGCGGAAGCCACCGGCGGGGTTCACCTCGATCACCTTGGACTGCACGTAGCTGCGGCAGCCGTTGCCACCCGTGGTGGGGGTGTTGCACTCGGTGCGCCAGTTGCGGCCGTCCTCGGCGGTCCACTCACCGACGACGCCCAGCGGGTTGGCGCCCCAGAGGGACTTGGCCGAGGGCAGGTAGGTGAGGTTGTTGAACACCCAGGCGTTCTTCGCCACGTACTGGCCCTGCTCCTGCACCACGGTGGTGGCCATGATGCTGGTGCGGCAGCGCACGGTCTGCGAGTAGGGCTCACAGACCGTGAACCACTTGCGGCCGTTCACGTCGTGGTAGCCGGGCGTGGAGTACAGGTCCACCTGCGGGTTGGGCTTGGTGGGCTCCGGCGTCGGCTCCGGCGTGGGCTCCTCGGAGGGCTCCTCGGACGGCTCAGGCTGAGTGTTCTTGTAGCCGAAACCGGGCGAGGTCCACTCCTGCGTGCCACCGTCACCGTCGGCCTCGTGGGCGACGATGCGCAGGGCGTAGTCGCCCGGCTCCACCTCGACGACGAGACCGTCGGCACCCTGCACCCGGCCGTCCCACGTCCACAGGCTGAGCCCGGCGTCGCGGCCGAGGAGGTCTGCGGAGTAGGCCGGCAGGACACTGTCCTCCACCGGGTTGCCGGAGGCGTCGACCTCCAGCACCTGGACCTCGACCTTCAGCACCGGCACCGCCATGTGGAGGGCGATGGTGGGCAGGTCGCGGTCAGCCTCGCCGAAGACGTGGTCCTCGGGCGCGTATTCGAACAGCACCTCGGGATCGATGCACTGCTGCTCGGACCAGATGGTGCAGCCCTCGAGGACGACGATGGCCGGCAGGCCCATCTCCAGGTCCGGGAAGATCTCCAGGTTGCCGTAGTCACCGGCCATGCCGGCGAACGGGACGGTGAGGGGATCGCTGCCCTCGGCTCCCTGCAGCACGACGTAGCCGCTGTACTGCGTGCCCTCGATCGCCACGGCCTCCGGGTCCGCGTCGATGGTGACGTCCACCTGGGCGGTGCCGCCCGCGGGGACGGTGACCGACGGCGCGGAGAACGAGACCTGCGACTCGAACAGCGCGAAGCCGACGGCGTTCTGCGTCGCCTCCGGATCCGTCGGGTCCATGTAGGTGGAGACGGCGTCGACGTGGCTCAGGTCGTAGGTGACCTCGGCGTCGGTGTCGTTGCTGATGGTCAGCGTCTGGGTGAACGGACCGTCCGCGGACTCACCGGTGGAGATCTTGCCGGGGCTGACGCTGGTGGCGGCCTGGATGGCGCGGTCCACCTGGATCAGGCCGGCGCCCTGGTGGTGGGCGGCGTCGAGGATGCCGAGGTCCGGTGCGTAGGAGAACATCGTCGGGGTGGCGGTGTTCTGCAACGCGGTCAGTACCTGTGCGGGCTGCAGGTCCGGGTCGGCCTCGAGCATCAGCGCGATGGCGCCGGCGACGTGCGGTGCGGCCATGGAGGTGCCGGACTCGGTCTTGAAGCCGCCGCTCTCCAGCGGGTAGGTGGAGTAGATGGAGCCGCCGGGCGCGCCCAGGTCCGGCTTCAGCGTCAGGTCGGCCGCGAGGCCCCAGGACGAGAAGTCGGACACGAGCCCGCCGGTGGGGTTCGGGTGGAGGGTGTTGTCGCCGGTGACGGCCGCGGTCGGGACCACGCCGTCGTCGTCGGTGAGGGCGGCCTGGAGCAGGGCGCCCTCGGCCTGGGTGACAGTGACCACGGGGATGGTGATCTCGGTCTCGCCCTCGACGGTGGCGTTGATGTAGCCGGCGTCGTTGTTGGCGATGATCAGAGCGGACGCGCCGGCGTTCTGCGCCACCACCGCCTTCTCGTGGAAGGTGCAGGTGCCGCGGCTGGTGACCGCGATCTTGCCGGTCAGGTCCGCGGTGTCGGCCTCGCAGGCCTCCGGGTGGCTGGTCCAGGCCAGTTCCTGCCCGTTGACGGAATCGTCCAGGGCGGGGGAGCCGGTGGAGGGCAGGTAGCCGATGGACTCGGACTCGCCCTCCGCGTCGGTGACCAGGATCTCGGCGAGCGTGACCTGCGTGTTGTCGTAGGAGGCGACGCCGATCACTTTCTCCCCGACGCTGGGGGAGCCGGTGACCTGGGTGAAGTAGTCACCCTCGTTGCCGGCGGACGCGACGACGACGACGCCCGCGTCGACGAGGCGGTTGGAGGCGACGCCCGTGGGGTACTCGGGCCAGGTCTGGAACGCGGCACCGAGCGACATGTTGACGACGTCCATGCCGTCGGCCAGCGCCCGCTCGAGCGCGTCGAGGATGATCTGGGTGTCGGTGGAGCCGTCGCAGCCGAAGACGCGGTAGGCGCCGAAGGTCACGTTCGGCGCAATGCCGGTGAGTTCGCCGTTCGCGCCGACGATGCCGGCCACGTGGGTGCCGTGGCCGCCGCAGTCGTCGGGGATGGCATCGGGCTTGGGCACGGGTTGGTAGGTGGGGGAGGTGGGGTTGGCGTTGTAGTCGTCGCCGACGAAGTCCCAGCCGTAGGCGACCCGCTCGGTGGGGAAGGCCCCGCCGTCGGTGCCGGTGCCGCCGAGGTCGGGGTGGTCGAAGTCGATGCCCGAGTCGATGATGCCCACCTTGACGCCCTCACCCGTGAAGCCCAGTTCGCTGCGCACGGTGGTGGCGCCGGTCATGTCACCGGCGGAGTAGAGGTCCTGCGAGATGTCCTGGGGTTCGGGACGGTCCACCGGGAACACCGGGTAGACGGCGACGACGCCGGGCAGGTTCTGCAGCGCTGCAGCACCCTCGGCGTCGGACTCCACGGCCAGACCGTTGAAGAGGTCCTCGTACTTGCTGTTCACGGTGATCGGGATGGTCTTGCGTTCCACCTCCTTGAGGAACTTGTCCTGCTCCGCGCGGATGGTGCGCTCGGAGCCGCCCGAGGTGGTGGGCTCGCTCTCCAGTTCGACGAACCACTTCCCTGTGGTGGCGAACCTGGTGGTCAGATCGGGGGGTGTCACGTGGTCCCGGGAATCACCCAGGTCTGTGTCTGCGGCTGCGAACCCGAGGGGGGTCATCAGCGCACAGGCCGCGGCCACTGCCGCAACTCGACGCCATGTCTTGGGCATGTAGGTCTCCTCAACCTTTGAAGTAGATGGATTGGATACTAGGGCGGCATGGGGCCAGGCGCCGATGAACCAGAAAGGCCCGGTCCGCCGAGTTGGCGGCCGGGCCTGTTCGGCTCCGATCAGGCGATGCCCTCTCGCTGCAGCCAGGCGAGTTCCTCGGGGCTGTCCTCGAAGAGTTCGTCGCCCTCGAGCATGTAGGCCGACGTGTAGGCCTCCAGCGCCTGCGGGTCGCGACCCTCCGCCTTGTGGGCGTCGCCGAGCCGCAACCAGACGTAGCCGTTGCCGCGCCCGCCGGGGGACTGCAGCGCCAGTTGCAGCGCCTCGTAGGCATCCGCCCAGCGGTCCAGCGCGCCGAGGGCATCCGCGAGTGCCGTGTACAGCAGCGTCGCGGCCTCCCACTGGGTGCGCGGGGTGGGGAGCAGTTCGAGCGCCTTGGTGTGGCACTCGACCGCGGCGTCGGGGGCGTTCAGGTCCTCGTAGTTGGCGCCCTCCTGGAACAGGCGCGTGACCTCCGCGTGGACGTCGTCGGGGAGGTCGCCGCCGGTGGGGGCGCCGTCGCCGGCCTCCGGGACCGCCGACAGCGTGGTCCCGCCCGGTGCGGTGCCGCCGGTGGAGGCTTCGGGAGCGACGCCGCCCGCGGCCTTCGCGGTCTCGTAGAACTGCCAGTACTCGGCCGGCTCCTCCTTGAAGCTGCGTTTGCCGCTGGCCTTGTAGTCGGCGTCGAAGTAGGCGTAGGCCAGCTCCTGCTGGCCTGCGTGGTAGTAGAGCTTCGCCTTCTTGAACCCGATGAGTGCCTGCGATGCAAGGCTGCCTGAGCTGTAGGCCTTCTCCGTGCGTTCCAGCCAGGTGGCTGCCTCGGCCAGACGGCCGGCCTCGATGGCCCAGTCGCACATGTTCTGGGACAGGATCTCGGGGTAGTAGTCCCAGCCGAGCTTGGGCTCGGGCAGGCCCTCCCAGACCTCGTCACCCAGTGCCAGGGCTCCGGTGAAGTCACCATCGGCTGCGAGGTCCTCCGCGGAGTCCAGCTTGGCGTAGAGGACCTTGTCCAGTTCCTTGGGGATTTCGGGGCGTTGGTTCACGCTTCAGATCCTATCCGGGCTCATGGGACTGGGTCCCCCTTGAAGTTCTTCAGTTGTTCGAGGATGTCGGTCTCGAAGTCCTTGATGTCCACGCCGTCGGGCAGCGTCACCGGGGGTTGGTAGGTGAACCCCGAGTTGCCCATGATGCGGCCGTCGGCCTGGTTGATGTGGCTGGGCTGGAGCTCGTAGTTGTTCGGGTCCGTCATCCAGTCTCGGACCTCGTCGCTCTTCGGGCCGTGGTAGCGGCCCACGTTGTTCCAGTAGGTGACCGCATCGATGGGCACATGTCCCATGTCGCAGTCCTGCAGCTTGTACCAGTTGCCGTCCTCGCCCAACACCTTGACCTTGCTGAGCTCCGACGGGTTGTCAGGGTCCCAGCCCCTGATCTTGCCCTGGCCGTCCATCCTGCGGATGACGTCCTGGCCCACCTGCGACTTCTTGCTGGGCGTGGATCCGACGTAGGCGTTGCGGCGGCCCGTGATAGGGTTCTTCGCGGCCAGGTCGTCGCCCTTCTTGTGGGCCTTCTCGATGCTCTCCCTGGTGGCCTTGCTGAAGTGGAAGTGCTTGGCCACGACGCGCTTGAAGATGCCGCCGTTGGCGAGGTCCACGATCTTCTTCGGGTATTTCGCCATGTCAGGCCGCCAGGATCTGTTCGACTGCGATGTTGATGGCCGCCTCGATGGCCCACTTGGCAGCCTGTCTGGCGGCCAGCGCTGCCCCGGAGGCCAGCCCCGCAGTGGCGATGGCCGACGCGATGGCCGCCGCCAGGATCACCAACTGCGCAATGACTGCCAGCTTCATGGTGAGCACGATCCCGGCCGCGACGCCGTGGGCGCCGGCCACGTTCATCGCGCCCTGCCGGAAGTCGACGACGGCCTTGAGGTTGGTGTCCTCCCCGCCGAAGTGCGCGGCGAAGGCCTGCGCGGCCGGGCCCTGGTTGGCGGCGGCCACTACCTGGGTGCCCTGCTGCACCTGCGAGATCACCTGGGTGCACTCATTGGCGAGCGTGTTCCACTGCTGCGCCCAGTCCCACAGCACCGACTCGTCGGTGGCGGGCCAGTCGTAGCCGACGTACTCGAGGGCCTGGCGCAGCCAGCCCGGAAGTTGCATCCCCACCTCAGACTCCCTCGTTGATGGTTGCGGCGGTCGCGGTGTTGGTCTCTTCCACGGTGCGGTAGTTGGTGCCGGTGACCTGCATGTTGCCGGCCTCCTCGGTGAGCCCCTCGGAGATCCCGGCGACCGTCTCGGTCACGGCCTGGAACAGGGCGGGGAAGATCATGGACAGCGCCGCGTCGGCGAGGGTGCCGCCGTTGTTGCAGCCGAGCCGGCCCAGGTCCGTCACGCGCCCGAGGGTCGCGTTCGCCGTCGCCGCGAAGTCCTGGGCACCGGCGGAGACGCGGCGGGCGCCGTCGTCCCAGCTCTGGGGGTCGAATCTCACCTCAGTCACGGGCGATCCCCCTGGTGAAGTCCTCCAGTTTGGCCATCTCGACGCGGTAGGAGTCGAGGACCTCGCCCTGCAGTGAGCGCAGCCCCTCCTGCACCTCGGCCAGGTCCGGCATGCCTGCGAACTGCTCCATCGCCTGCTCCCGCGCCGCGGCGAGGGCCTCGTTGGCGGCCTCGGTGACCAGTGCGGCGAGTTCCGCGGCCGGGACGCGGATGGGTTCGGTGATCTCGATGGCGAGGATCTCGTCGGTGGCTGCCCGCACGACGACGGAGCGGTCGTTGCGGCTGGCCTCGGCCTCGACGGGTTCGATCTCGGCACCCTGCCTGATGGTGTTGCCGGACTGGGCGGTGAACTCGATGACGCGGGCGACGGTGTCAGACAGCGTGGCTCCCGCGGGGCGGTCAGGGGACTGGGACATGTGGCCTCCTCACAATCGAGAAGGTAGTGCCCGATGGGATCACGACACGCGGTGGTTCGCGCACGACCTTCCGGCCCCGGCTGAGGGCGTCAACGGCTGGTTGATGGCGGGCTTGCGGACCGGGTCCCGGGTCACAGTTTGGTAACCCCTACTTCCATCCGCGGAACCAGAGTGCTAGCGTTAACACCAAGCGATGGCAGCGTTAACACTGAGGTGGTGCTGCCGGAGCCGGACCAGCAGTGCAGCGGACGTACGAAGGAGTGCGAGTGACCAAGACTTTGCTCGAGCTACGTGACATCAGCAAGACCTTCCCGGGTGTCAAGGCGCTCCAGAACGTCAGCCTCGACCTGCGGGCCGGTGAGGTGCTCGGGCTGTGCGGTGAGAACGGCGCCGGCAAGTCCACGCTCATGAAGGTGCTCACCGGCATCTACACCCACGATCCCGGCGGCGAGATCTGGCTGGACGGCAAGCAGGTGGAGGTCACCGGCGTGAACCACGCCCGCGAACTCGGCCTGTCGATCATCCACCAGGAACTCAACATGGTCCCGGACCTGACCGTGGCCCAGAACCTGTTCATCGGCCGCGATGGCAGCCACAAGGGTGGCTGGATCAACGACGCCGCGCTCAACCGGCGCGCCTCCGAACTGTTCGAACGGCTCGGGATGCACATCGATCCGAAGACCCGCGTCGGGGATCTGTCCGTCGCCCGCCAGCAGATGGTGGAGATCGCCCGCGCCCTGTCGTACGACTCGCGGATCCTCGTCATGGACGAGCCGACGGCGGCGCTCACCGTCGCCGAGACCGAGGCCCTGTTCGGCATGATCCGGGACTTCATCACCCCCGAGACCGGCCTGATCTACATCTCCCACCGCATGCCGGAGATCGAGGAGATCACCGACCGCGTCACCGTCATCCGCGACGGCGAGTTCGTCGGCACCGTCAACACCGACGAGGTGGAGATGCGCGAAATCATCTCCATGATGGTGGGCCGCGAGGTCTCCGCCGAGGCGCGCCCCCGCAACGTGCGCCAGTCCGACGAGGTGGTGCTGAAGGTCACCGGGCTCAACACCCGCAAGCTCCTGCACGACATCAACTTCGAGGTCCGCAAGGGCGAGATCCTCGGCTTCGCCGGCCTGATGGGCGCAGGCCGCACCGAGGTGGCGCGCTGCGTGTTCGGAGCGGACCCGCGCACCAGCGGCGAGATCGAACTGCACGGCAAGCCCGTCAACATCCGCACCGCCGCCGACGCCGTGCGCAACGGCATCGGCTACCTCTCGGAGGACCGCAAGCACTTCGGGCTGCTGCTGGACCAGGACATCAAGGCCAACACCGTGATGGCCGCCATGAACGACTTCCACGTCGGCGGCTTCATCCTCGACGGCAAGATCAAGACGGTCGGCACCGAGTACTCGGACAAGCTGCGGGTCAAGACCCCCTCGGTGAACCAGCTGATGGGCAAGCTCTCGGGCGGCAACCAGCAGAAGGTGGTCATCGCCAAGTGGCTGGTGCGCAACTGTGACGTGCTCATCTTCGACGAGCCGACGCGCGGCATCGACGTCGGCGCCAAGGAGGAGATCTACGAACTCCTCGAGACCCTGAGCGCGCAGGGCAAGGCCATCATCATGATCTCCTCGGAACTGCCGGAGGTCCTCCGGATGAGCCACCGGATCGCGGTCATGGCCGCCGGACACATCACCGGCATCCTCGACAACGAGGACGCCACCCAGGAAAACATCATGGAGCTCGCCACCGTCGGCCGGGCCCAATTGGCAGGAGACGCAGCGTGAGCGAGAACAACAACACGGACACCAAGCAGGCAGCAGCGACGGCGGCCGCGCCGTCGGCGATCTCCAGGATCCTGCGTTCCTCGCTGCAGCAGATCTTCGTGTTCGCCGCGCTGGTGGGCATCTACATCTTCTTCATGATCGCCGCCCCCAACTTCGCACAGTTCGGGATCGCGCTGGACATCATCCAGCAGTCCGCCTACATCGGCGTGATGGCCCTCGGTGCCACCTTCGTCATCGCCACCAGCGGCATCGACCTGAGCTCCGGCACCGGCATGACGCTCGTCGCCGTGATGGCCGGCGTCTTCCTCTCGGGGGAGTGGCTGAACCTGCCCCTGGGCGGTGGGCTGATCCTGATCCTGCTCGTGGGTGGTGTCCTGGGCCTGGTCAACGGCGTGAACATCGCCTATCTCGGGCTGCCGCCGTTCATCGCGACGCTGGCCACCATGATGGTGGCCCGCGGCCTGGCGCTGATCATCTCCGACAAGGCGTCGATCTCCATCAAGAACCCGGGCTACGGCTGGCTCGCCAACGGGCAGTTGATCCCCGGCATCCCGAACGCGGTGCTGTTCTTCGTCGTGCTGGCCGTCATCGCGGCCGTCCTGCTGAACAAGACCCTGCTGGGCCGCTACGCGCTGGCGATCGGCTCCAACGAGGAGGCCACCCGCCTCTCGGGCGTCAACACCAAGCTGTGGAAGATGCTCGTCTACGTCGTCGCCGGCGTGTTCATCGCCTTCGGCGCCATCCTGTACTCCGCCCGCTTCGGCTTCGTCCAGCCCGCCGAGGGCCTGGGCTTCGAGTTGAACGTGATCGCCGCCGTCGTCATCGGTGGCACGTCGCTGGCCGGTGGCCGGGCCAACATCCTCGGCACCGTCGTCGGCGCCCTGATCATGGAGACCCTGAAGAAGGGCCTGCTGATGATGGGCATCGCCCAGGAGTGGCAGTTCGTCGTCACCGGCATCGTCGTCATCATCGCCGTGTTCGTCGACAACCTCCGCCGCCGCCGCGCCGCCGCGGCCTGATACCCCCCCGCACAACTGAATAGCCACCACGGAGCGCCTGCTCCCGGTAACCCAAGAGCATCGCTGCTCGAATGAAAGGAAGGACAAGAATGCGTCTTCTACGTACCGCCATCGCGGCCACGTCGCTGCTGGCCCTCGGCCTCACGGCGTGCAGCACGTCCACACCCACCGACACCGCCGAACCCGAGGACACCACGGCGGCCGAGACCACCGCTGCCGAGGAGACCACCGCGGCAGAGGAGACCACCGGAGCCGAGGAGACCACCCCCGCGGGGGACGGCGAGATCCCGATGGGCAACGGCGAGACCATCTACCTCGTCTCGAAGGGCTTCCAGCACCGCTTCTGGCAGGCCGTCAACGAGGGCGCCTCGCAGGCCGGCGAGGAGTTCAACTACGACATCCAGTTCGTCGGACCCGACGACGAGACCAAGGTCACCCAGCAGCTCGACCAGCTGCAGACCGCGCTGGACTCCAACCCGATCGCCATTGGCTTCGCCGCACTCGACACCGGCGCCGCCGAGCCGATCCTGCAGGAGATCGAAGCCGCGGGCATCCCGCTGGTGGCGTTCGACTCGGGCGTGGACTCCGACCTCCCCGTGACCACCATCCAGACCGACAACACTGCCGCTGCCGCCGAGGCAGCCAAGCACATGATCGAGCTGACCGGCGGTGAGGGTCAGGTGGGCGTCATCTGCCACGACCAGACCTCGCAGACCGGCAAGCAGCGCTGCGACGGCTTCGTCGACTACATCAAGGAGAACGCACCCGGTATCACGGTCCTCGAGCCCCAGGTTGCCGGCGAGGTGGGCCTCGCGGCCAACACCGCCAAGGCGATGATCCAGGCCAACCCGGAGATCGTCGGCATCTACGGCACCAACGAGGCCGCAGCCTCCGGCGCCGTCCAGGGTGTGACCGAGTCCGGCGTCGAGGACCTCGTGGTCATCGGGTTCGACTCCGGCAAGACCCAGATGGATGCCATCCGCGACGGTCGCATGGCCGGCGCCATCACCCAGTCGCCGGTGAAGATGGGCTACGAGACCGTCGTCGCCGCCATCAAGGCCGTCAACGGCATCGAGCAGCCCGAGATCATCGACTCCGGTTTCGCCTGGTACGACGCCAACAACATCGATGACCCGGAGATCGCCGCCAACCTCTACGAGTGATCCCCTGACGAACGCAGCGGCACCGTCCCACAAACCGGGCGGTGCCGCTGCCCACGCACCACAAGCCAAAGTTTTCTCCCCGACACGTGAGAGGTGTTACCTGCATGACCAACTACCCGAAGATCGGTATCCGTCCCATCATCGACGGCCGTCGCCGCGGAGTGCGTGAGAGCCTCGAGGCCCAGACCATGGGCATGGCCGAGCGCGTCAAGGCGCTGTACGAGTCCGAGCTGAAGTACCCCGACGGCACCCCGGTGCAGGTGGTCATCGCCGACTCCACCATCGGACGCGTCCCGGAGGCGCAGGCCGCCGCGGAGAAGTTCCGTCGCGAGAACGTCGGCCTCACCCTGAGCGTCACCCCCTGCTGGTGCTACGGCTCCGAGACCATCGACCTGGACCGCTCCATGCCGCACGCCATCTGGGGCTTCAATGGCTCCGAACGCCCCGGCGCGGTCTACCTGGCCGCCGCGCTCGCGGGTCACGCCCAGCTGGGCATCCCCGCCTTCGGCATCTACGGCGAGGAGGTGCAGGACGCCGACGACGAGACCATCCCCGACGCCGTGCGCCAGCGCCTGCTGGACTACGCCACCGCCGGCCTCGCCGTCGCGCAGATGAAGGGCAAGTCCTACCTGTCCATCGGCGGCGTCTCCATGGGCATCGCCGGTTGCGTGGTCAAGGAGGAGTTCTGGACCCCCTACCTGGGCATGCGCAACGAGTACGTGGACATGGTGGAGATCGAGCGTCGCATCAAGCTCGAGATCTACGACAAGGACGAGTACGAGGTGGCCTACAAGTGGGTCCGCGAGAACCTCGTCCAGGGCGAGGACTTCAACGAGGACCAGTTCAAGGCCACGGCGGAGGACCACGAGGAGTGGTGGCCCTACGTCACCAAGATGGTGCTCATCGGCCGCGACCTGATGGAGGGCAACCCCAAGCTGGCGGAGCTGGGCTTCGAGGAGGAGGCGCTCGGCCACGGCGCCCTGATCTCCGGTTTCCAGGGCCAGCGCCAGTGGACCGACTACCTGCCCAACGGCGACCTGATGGAGACCCTGCTCAACACCACCTTCGACTGGAACGGCAAGCGCCAGCCCAGCCTGATGGCCACGGAGAACGACAACCTCAACGGCGCATCCATGGTGTTCAACCACCTGCTCACCAACCGGCCGCAGATCTTCTCCGACGTGCGCACCTACTGGAGCGCCGACGCCATCGAGCGCGTCACCGGCCACCGTCCTGAGGGACTTGCTGCCGGCGGCGTCATCGACCTGCGCAACTCCGGCGCCACCACTCTCGACGGCACCCTCGCCGCCAAGGACGCCGACGGCAACCCGACGATGAAGCCCTGGTGGGAGGTCACGGACGAGGACATCCAGGCGATGATCTCCGAGACCACGTTCCACCCCGCCAACGGCGGCTACTTCCGTGGCGGTGGCTTCTCCACCCACTTCCGCTCCGCCGGCGACGTGCCCGTGACCATGACGCGCATCAACTGGGTGGACGGGCTGGGCCCGGTGATCCAGATCGCCGAGGGCCACACCGTCGAACTGCCCGACGAGGTGGCCAAGACCATCGAGCTGCGCACCGATCCCGGCTGGCCGACCACCTGGTTCGTCCCCACCATCACCGGTGAGGGCGCGTTCACGTCGGTCTACGACGTGATGAACGCCTGGGGCTCCAACCACGGCGCCATCTCCTACGGTCACATCGGCCACCAGCTGATCACGCTGGCCTCGATGCTGCGCATCCCGGTCAACATGCACAACGTGTCCAAGGAGCGGATCTTCCGCCCCAAGAGCTGGATGGGCTTCGGCACCTCCGACCTCGAGGGCGCTGACTACCGCGCCTGCGCCACCTACGGTCCGCTCTACGGCTGACCGTCCGTCCGTTGGTCTCGACCAGCGTGACAAACCGTTGGTCGAGTAGGACGCCCCGCGTCCGTGTCGAGACCTCCCTCACCGGTGGTCTCGACACGCCGGCTCGTTCCTCGCCGGCTACTCGACCAGCGGAACCACCCCGTTGGTCTCGACCAGCGGAACCACCCCGTTGGTCTCGACAAGCGGAACCACATCCATCCCCCGACCAGGAGTCCCCAGAACATGTCCACCACCGCACTCGCCGTCGACCTCGGCTCGTCGTCCGGCCGCGTGATAGCCGGCACGCTCGCCGACGGTGTGGTCACCGAGGTGGAGATCCACCGGTTCGCGCACCGCGCGGAGATGACCGACGGCCACCTGTGCTGGGACCTGGACCTGATCTGGAACCAGGTGGTGCTGGGGCTCAGGGAGGCGGTCCGCCGGTTCCCGGACGCGGCCAGCGTCTCGGTGGACACCTGGGGCGTCGACGTCGTCCCGCTCGACGCCGAGGGCCGCCGCCTCACCCCGGGCCGCGCCTACCGCGACGAGCGCACGGTCCGCACCTTGGACGCATTCCGGGAGCGGCTCTCCGACGAGCGGGCGTGGGCCCTCACCGGCATCGCACCCGCCACCATCAACTCGGCCAACCAACTCTTCGCGTTCCTCACCGAGGAACCCGAGGTGGCGGCAGCGACGGACCAGGTGCTGTTCCTGCCCGACTACTTCACCTTCCTGCTCTCCGGGCAGCGCCGCTGGTCCCGCTCGCACGCCTCCACCTCCGGACTGTGCGCGCCCGGCGCCGACGACTGGGCCACCGACGTGTTCGACACCCTCGGCATCCCGCGCACCTGGATGGGGGAGCTGACGGCCGAGCACGACGTCGTCGGCCCCTGCACCGTCGAGGGACTGGAGCAACTCACCGTCGTGCGCGCCGGCGCCCACGATTCGGCCTGCGCCGTCCACGCCCTGCAGCGCGCCGAGGAGGGCGAGACGTTCTTCCTGTCCTGCGGCTCCTGGTCCGTGCTCGGGGTGCTGCGCGACGAGCCGCTGCTCTCCGACGAGGCCCGCGCGCTGGGCCTCACCAACGAGGCCCGCGGCGACGCCGGCGTGCGGCCTCTGTTCAACATCACCGGCCTGTGGATCCTGCAGGAGTGCCAGCGCGACTGGGAGGCCGCGGGCCGGCCCAGTGACATCGTCGAACTGGTCGCCTCCGCGGAGCAGGCCGAGTCCCTGGGCCTGCTGATCGACCCGGACGAGCCCGGCTACGCCGAGCCGGGCGGGATGGTGGCCCGGGTCACGGCGGACCTCGTCGCCCAGGGCGGGCCGACGGAGATCAGCCAGGGGCAGCTGGTGCGCACGCTGCTGGAGTCGTTCGCCGCCCGCTACGCCCGCGGGGTGGCAGACCTGGCGGCGCTCACCGGCAGCCCGGCCAGCCAACTCAACCTCGTCGGGGGAGGCTCGCGCAACGAGCTGCTGTGCCGCCTCACGGCCGAGGCTCTCGGTGTTCCCGTGGTGGCCGGCCCGGCGGAGGCCTCCACGCTCGGCTCGCTGCTGGCGCAGTTCGAGGTGATGGGCCAGTTGGCGCCCTCGCAGCGAGGTAGCGTCATCGGCGCCACGGCCGCCACGAGGAAGTACCTGCCATGACCACGCAATCGCACCCGAAGCGGGCCAGCCTGGCCGACGTCGCGAAGCTCGCCGGCGTCTCCAGCCAGACGGTCTCCCGCGTGGTGCGCGGCGCGGGCGTGGTGGCCGACGACACCCGGCAGCGGGTGCTCGCGGCCGTCCAGCAGCTGGCCTACCAGCCCAATCTGGCGGCGCGCTCCCTGTCCCGGAGCCGCACCGGCGTGGTGCACGTCATCAACGCCACGCCCCTGTACCACGGCCACGCCCGCACGTTCCTGGAGATCGTCGGCGCCCTCGGGGAGCTGGGGTTTCAGACCTCGTCGTCGCTGGTGCCCTTCGACGAGGAGATCAATCTCAGCAGGCTGATCCCGATCGGCGTCGACGGCGTGGTCATCCTCGGCGGCCACAGCCGCTCCAGCCAGTGGGCCGAGGCCGCCCACGCGCACGTGCCCGTGATCTTCGTGGGGCAGCGCTACGGTCTGCCCGAGTCCGTGTCCACCGTCGCCGTGGACCAGCGCCACGGCGCGTGGCTGGCCACCCGCCACCTGATCGAGAGCGGCCGCAGCAACCTGCTGCACCTGTGCGGACCGGCGGACTGGCTGGATGCCCGCGAGCGGCGCGACGGCTTCCTGATGGCGTGCGCGGACGCCGAGATCGGGTACGAGAAGCTCTCCAGCCCGACGTGGGACGCCGAAGACGGACACGTCCTGGCCGCCGACGTCCCGGACCACATCGACGGCATCTTCGCCAGCAACGACCAGCTGGCGCTCGGCGTCATGCGCCGCCTGCACGAGCAGGGCCGCCGCATCCCCGACGACGTGGCGGTGGTGGGCTTCGACGACGCCGACGGCTCGTACTGCTTCTGGCCGCCGCTGACCACGGTGCGGCAGCCGTTCAGCGAGGTGGGCCACGCCGCCGTCGCCCAACTGAAGAACCTGATGGACGGCGGCGCACCGGACCACACCCTCATCAACCCCTCGCTGGTGGTGCGCTCCAGCACCCCCGCACCGCCGAAGACCCGTAGGGCATCGAAAGGAACGAAATGATCAACGGACCGATGATCCACCCCCCGCTGCTGCGCGCCCTCGCCGGCGCGGGGCACGGGGCGAAGATCCTGATCGCCGACTCCAACTACCCGCACGAGACCCTCGCCAACCCGCGCTCCACCGTGGTGTTCCTGAACCTCGCGCCCGGCCTCATCAACGCCACCGACGTCCTCGACGTCGTCAAGGCGACGGTGCCGATCGAGGCCGCCGAGGTCATGGTCCCCGCACCCGAGACCGGCATCACCGAGGTGCCCATCCTCGACGAGTTCCGCACCGCCCTCGACGGTGTGCCGTTCACCGAGCACGGCCGCTGGGAGTTCTACGACTCCGCCAAGGCGGACAACGTCGCCGTCGTCATCGCCACCGGCGAGGCCCGCATCTACGCCAACGTGCTGCTCACCATCGGGGTCCGCAACCCCGGCGAGTGAGCCGCACCCCGCCGGTTGAGCCGGGCCGGCGAGCTCTGCGAGCAGCCCGTGTCGAAACCATGGTGAGATTCCCTGCTGAACCTCACCATGGTCTCGACACGGTCCGGCTCGTTCCTCGCGCGGACCTGCTCAACCGGCGGTGGGAGGTGCGGGGACGCAGTCGCCGCCTCGAAGGGCCTGGTGAGGGTTACTGGGTGGCCACGGCATGATCCTTCGAGGCTCGCTGCCGCTCGCACCTCAGGACGACTGATTCGTCAGCGGCCGGCGACGGTGCAGACGCAGGCGCGGTTGCCGTCGGCGTCGGCCAGGACGGTGAAGGACGGCGCCTCGGAGTCGTCGACGATCTTCCCGCCGGCGGCCACCGCCGCGGCGATCCGGGCGTCGGCCTGCGCCGGCGGCACCCAAACGTCGAGGTGGAAGCGCTGGTGGGGCACGTCGTGCTCGTCGCTGTCCTGGAACCACAGCAGCGGCACCTGCCCGCTGGGGTCCACGACGTCGGGGCCGTCGACGTTTCCGGCGTCACCCGTCAGCAGCGCCGCCCAGAACGGGGCGATCCGCTCCTTGTCGCTGGTGTCCAGCGCGAGTTCCACCACCTGCGGCACGGCCGGGTCCGCGCTGATGCCGAGCTCGGCGGCGAGGTCGCTGATGCGGCGCGCCATGCGCAGGTCGCGGTCCGTCACGGCGCCGACGTCGTGGCTGATGAACCGGACGTCCAGGTAGCCGTAGCTGAGGCCCATGTCCGGGTGGTGGTTCGCCTCCTCGGCGGCCGCCCCGACCCGGTTCACCAGTTCGAGCCCGGACACGAAGTCCCCGCTCAGGTAGCGCGTGCGGATGCCCTCCGGCAGCACCTGCCAGTCGGCCAGGGCCGCGTCGGCGAGCGCGTCGAGTAGTTGCTGTCCGCTGTAACCGGTCATTCCTGCACACTACGCCGGGCCGGTGCCCGGATTGTGGGGAGTGCACAAACTTCTTCCGCCACCCTTGGACACCGGCCGGTTGATTCGGGGCGGTCCTCGGCGTGTTCGTCGTGGCGACTCGCCACAGGGCCCGGATCGGTGGAAGATTCATCGTTAGCCCTCGCGGCTGCAGTTTCGTCTGTCCACAGGAGGTCCACGTGTTCCAGCGCATCGCCATCGTCAACCGGGGCGAGGCCGCCATGCGGCTCATCCACGCCGTCCGTGACCTGAATGCGGAGCACCGGGACGCCGATCCAATCACCACCATCGCGCTCTACACCGACGCCGAGCGCTCGGCGATGTTCGCCCGCGAGGCCGACGAGGCCTACCCGCTTGGTCCCGCCTCCGAGCGCCCGTACCTGAACCACGAACTGCTCGCCCGCGTCCTCACCGAGGCCCGCGCCGACGCCGTCTGGGTGGGCTGGGGCTTCGTCGCCGAGGACGCCGCCTTCGCGGACCTCGTCGAGGGCCTGGGCATCAAGTTCATTGGCCCCTCCGGCGACGCCATGCGCAAGCTGGGCGACAAGATCGGCTCCAAGCTGATCGCCGAGGAGGTTGGGGTGCCGGTGGCGCCGTGGTCGCGCGGGGGAGTGGACACCCTCGACGACGCCCTCGCCGCCGCGGACCGTGTTGGCTACCCGCTGATGCTGAAGGCCACCGCCGGTGGTGGCGGCCGCGGCATCCGCAAGGTCACCTCCGCGGAGGAACTCACCGAGGCCTACCAGCGCACCCGCGACGAGGCCGAGCGCGCGTTCGGCTCCGGCGTCGTGTTCCTGGAGAAGCTCGTCACCGGCGCCCGCCACGTCGAGGTGCAGCTGATCGCCGACTCCCACGGCAACGCCTGGGCCCTGGGCGTGCGGGACTGCACCGTGCAGCGTCGCAACCAGAAGGTGATCGAGGAGTCCGCCTCCCCGCTGCTCACCCGCGAGCAGACCGACGAGGTCAAGGCATCGGCGGAGCGGCTGGCGCTGGCCGTCGGCTACGAGGGCGCCGGCACCGTCGAGTTCCTCTACCACCCGGGCGAGCAGCTGTTCGCGTTCCTCGAGGTCAACACCCGCCTGCAGGTGGAGCACCCCATCACCGAGGTCACCAACGACTTCGACCTGGTCAAGGCCCAGATCGCCGTCGCCGCCGGCAAGTCCCTCGAGGAGCGTCCCGTCGAGTTCGGCCACGCCGTCGAGGCCCGCCTCAACGCGGAGGACCCGGACCGTGACTTCGCGCCCGCGCCGGGCCTGATCGCACGCCTCGACCTCCCCACCGGCCCCGGCGTCCGCGTCGACACCGGCGTGGCCGAGGGCGACGTCATCCCCGCGGACTTCGACTCCATGATCGCCAAGGTCATCGCCTTCGGCCGCACGCGCCGTGAGGCGCTCGGCCGGCTGCGCCGCGCCATGGCGGACACCACCGTCGTCATCGAGGGCGGCGCCACCAACAAGAGCTTCATCCTCGAACTCCTGGACCGGCCCGAGGTCACCGGCGAGGGCGACGACGTGGCCTGGGCGGACACCGGCTGGATCGACCGCGCCCGCGCCGACGGCGGCCTGGTGGCCGACGAGCACGCCGGCGTCGCGCTGGTGGTGGCCGCCATCGAGGCCTACGACGAGACCACGGCGCGCGAGACCGAGCGGCTGCTCGACACCGCCCACGGCGGCCGCCCGCAGACGCAGCACAAGTCCGGGGTGTCGGTGGACCTGAAGCTGCGCGGCGTCGCGCACAAGGTCACCGCCTACGCCACCGGCCAGGACCGCTACCGCGTGGTGGTCGACGGCGTCACCGCCCTCGCGGAGGTGCAGCGGCTCGACGACGTCCACGGCCGCATCACCGTCAACGGCGCCCGCCACCACATCGTCACCGCCACCCACGGCCCCATCCACCTCGTCGAGGTGGACGAGGTGGCCCACCGCATCTCCCGCGACGAGGGCGGCATCCTGCGCTCGCCCGCGCCCGCACTGGTGGTGGCCACGCCCGTCGCCGTCGGCGACGAGGTGGAGGCCGGGGCACCGGTGATCGTGCTCGAGTCCATGAAGATGGAGACGGTCATCCCCGCCCCGTTCGCCGGCCGCGTCCGCGAACTGCTGGCGGTCACAGGCTCCCAGGTGGAGACCCTCGCGCCGCTGGTCCGGCTGGAGGCCGTCGGCAACGGCGGCGACGCCGGCCCGGTCTCCGACGCCGCCCCCGTGGAGCTGCCCGCGCTGCCCGCCGACGACACGGACCCCCTCGCCCGCATGGACCGGCTCCGCTCCGAGCTCTCGGCCACCCTGATGGGCTTCGACGTCGACCCCTCGGCCGCCGCCGTGAACCGCTACCTCGCGGCCCGCGACGACGCCCGCGCCGCCGGGCACGACGTCCTGGCCGGCGAGATCGAGCTGATGGAGCTGTTCGCGGACCTGGCCGAACTCAGCCGCAACCGCCCCTTCGGCGAGGACAGCCGCAGCGAGCTGCGCATCCACTCCGACAGGGAGCACTTCCACCGCTACCTGACCACCCTCGACGCCGAACGCGCCGGCCTCACCGAGAACTTCGAGGCCCGCCTGATGCGGGTGCTGCGCCACTACGGCGTCGACTCCCTGGACCGCACCCCGCAGCTCGAACAGGCCGTGTTCCGGATCTTCCTCGCGCAGAAGCGGGTGGCCACCGACGTCCAGATCGTGCTGGCCATCCTGGACCGCTGGATGTCCGAGCCCACCTGCGCCGAGGCCCTCGCCGGCCCCGCCCGGGCCCAGCTGGAGCGGCTCGTGCGCACCACGCAGCTGCGCTACCCGGCGGTCGGTGACCAGGCCCGCTCCGTGCGGTTCCGCTGGTTCGACCAGCCGCAGGTGGACACGGAGCGCACCTCCGTCGTCGCCGGCGTCGCCGACGAGGTGGACGCGCTGGCCGCAGATCCGGAGGCACCGGACTACGAAGAGCGGATCCGCGCCCTCGCGAACATCCCGGAGTGGACCGCGAACTTCCTGGCATCCCGTCTGGGCCGCGGGGTCCCCGCCGTCGAGCCGATGCTGGAGGTGCTGCTCCACAAGTACTACGCCGAGTACGGGCTTGAGAACATCGAGCGCTCCGTCGACGGCGGCCGCGCCGTCGTGACCGCCGACTACGTCCTCACCGGGCCCGAGCGCCCCACCCGGTTCATCTCCACCGTCGGCACCTCCGAGGAACTGGCCGCCGGCGGCGCCCTGCACCGCATCGTCGAGCGCGAGGTGGCAAAGCGCAGTGACTCCCAGGAGGCGGTGGCCGAGCTCTACGTCGCGTTCCCCGACGACGCCGACAACGACGAGGTGGGAGCGTCGCTGGCGGGCATCCTCGACTCGTGGCAGCTGCAGGGCAGCGTACGGCGCATCGCCGTGGCCATCTGCAAGGCCGACGGCAGCCTCGACTACCGGATCTTCCGCTTCCAGACCGGCAGTGCCGTCGAGGACGAGCGCATCCGTGGGTTGCACCCCATGTCCACGCGCCGCCTGGACCTGTGGCGGCTCGAGAACTTCGACATCACCCGCCTGCCCGCGCCCGCCGAGGTGCTGCTGTTCGAGGCCGTGGCGCGCACCAACCCCGAGGACCGCCGCCTGGTGGCGATGGCGCAGGTGCGGCAATTGGCCGCCGTCCACGACGCCGAGGGCCGCCTCGTCGGCCTCCCGCACGCCGAACGCGCCGTCGAGCGCTGCCTCGAGGCCATCCGCCGCACCCGCGCCGCCCGCGGCACCGCCGGCAGCAAGCTGGACATGAACCACGTCTGGATCCACGTCTGGCCGGAGGTGCGCCTCAATCTCGAGGACATCGTGCCGCTGAAGGACAAGATCACGCCGCTGTCCGACGGCGCGGGCATCGAGGAGGTCCTGTGCCAGGGCCGCTTCGCCCAGGCCGGCGGCACCCCCCGCGCGCTGGCCGTGCGCTTCCACGCCAAGGCCGGGGCCGTCACCGCCACCGTCTCCGGGCGGCCGGCCGAGCCGCTGCAGCCGCTGGACGACTACGCCACCAAGGTGCTGCGGACGCGTCGTCGCGGGCTGGTCTACCCGTACGACTTCACCGAGGCCCTCGCCGGCCCCGGCGGCACGCTGGTGGAGCTGGACCTGGACGACGACGGCCGCCTCGTCGACGTCGACCGTGCACCCGGCCGAAACCGGGCCGGCATCATCTGCGCCCGCGTCACCACCATCACCGACCTCCACCCCGAGGGCATCACCCGCATCGCCCTGTCCGGTGACCCCACCAAGGGGCTCGGTGCGGTGGCGGAGCCGGAGTGCGCCCGCATCATCGCCGCCCTGGACCTGGCCGAGGAGATGGGCGTCCCCGTCGAGTGGTTCACCGTCTCCTCCGGCGCCCGGATCGCCATGGACTCCGGCGTGGAGAACATGGACTGGGTGGGTGCGGCGCTGCGTCGTATCGTCGAGTTCACGCAGGCCGGCGGCGAGATCAACGTCGTGGTGGCGGGCATCAACGTCGGCGCGCAGCCGTACTGGAACGCCGAGGCCACGATGCTGATGCACACCAAGGGCATCCTCGTCATGACCCCGGACTCCGCCATGGTGCTGACCGGCAAGCAGTCGCTGGACTTCTCCGGCGGCGTCTCCGCCGAGGACAACCACGGCATCGGCGGCTACGACCGCGTCATGGGCCCCAACGGCCAGGCGCAGTACTGGGCGCCCAACCTCAGCGCCGCCCTCGGCGTGCTGATGGGCCACTACGCGAAGACCTACGTCGCCGCCGGCGAGGACGGGCCCCGCAAGGCCCCCACCTCGGATCCGGTGGACCGCGACGTGTCCAGCTTCCCGCACGAGGCGGCCGGCACCGAGTTCAAGACGGTTGGGGAGATCTTCTCCGCCCAGCACAACCCGGACCGCAAGAAGCCGTTCGACATCCGCACCGTGATCGCCTCCGTCGTGGACCAGGACCACGAGCTGACCGAGCGCTGGGCCGGAATGGCCGAGGCGGAGACCGCCGTCGTCATGGACGGCCGGATCGGCGGACACTCCGTGTCGGTGATCGGCGTCGAGTCCAAGCCCGTGCCGCGTCGGGGCTTCCCGCCCGCCGACGGGCCCGAGACCTTCACCGCCGGCACGCTGTTCCCGCGCTCCAGCAAGAAGGTGGCCCGCGGCATCAACGCCGCCTCCGGCAACCGCCCCGTCGTGGTCCTGGCCAACCTGTCCGGCTTCGACGGCTCACCCGAGAGCATGCGGAACCTGCAGCTCGAGTACGGCGCAGAGATCGGCCGGGCCGTGGTGAACTTCCAGGGCCCGATCGTGTTCGTCGTCATCTCCCGCTACCACGGCGGCGCGTTCGTGGTGTTCTCCAAGCGGCTCAACGAGAACATGACGGTGCTTGCCATCGAGGGCTCCTACGCCTCCGTGCTCGGTGGCGCCCCGGCGGCCGCGGTGGTGTTCGCGGGCGACGTGCGCCGTCGCACCGAGAACGACCCCCGCGTCGTCGAGCTGGACTCCCGCCTGCGGGGCGCCTCGCCCGAGGACCGCGGCGAGATCCAGCTCGCGCTCGCCGACCTGAAGCAGACCGTGCGTGCGGAGAAGATCTCCGAGGTGGCCGCCGAGTTCGACGGCGTCCACAGCATCCACCGCGCGGTCGAGGTCGGAGCGGTGGACCGGGTGATCCAGCCGTCGGAGTTGCGTCCCGCGATCGTCGAGACCATCGAGGCGTTCCGCCCCGGGCTCAGCTGAGGGCCCGGAATCCGGCGTCGACCAGCAGCACCAGTGCCGTCAGGATCGGGAACAGCAGCGCAGTGACCCACTGGGTGCGGCCACGTGGGGCCTTGCCCGAACGGGGGTCCTGCACCGGGTCGGGCCGTGACACGTACCGCCAGGTCCAGGCGACGCTCCCGGCCAGGAGCACCACACCCAGGGCAAGCACCGCCAGCGGGGTGATCCCCGCGACGACCTGGCGCAGCAGCAAAAGGGCCGGGACCAGTGCGGCAAGCAGGAGGACGCCGACCAGCCACACGAGCGAGAACTTGGCGCGGGCCAGCCACGGCAGCACCTTGCGTGGCAAGGCGAGCACGGTGGCGGCCAGACCCAGCGTGATGCCGAGTGCGGCGACGTCGCCGATCGTCACCGAGACGTCGGTGCCGGCGGACAGGGCAGTCACGGCGCGTGGCACAGTGAGCAGGCCGAGCAGCCCGGCGAAGATCCCCGCGGCGAAGGACATCTGCAGACCTTCTGCTGGTTCGGGCGCGAGCGAAAGGGCGTAGGCCTCCGGGTCGCCGAAGGACTCGGCGGCGGTCTCGCCGGCCTCGGCGCAGTGGGCATCGACGGTGGCGAGCGCGTCGCCGATACGCTCGCCCGGCACGTCGGCCATCCGCATCGCGAGGACGAAGTCATCGCGCCACTGCTGGTCGATGTTGGGGGTGGTGCTCTCGGCCATGGTTCAGGCCCTTCCTTGGTTGGGGGTGTCTTCGGTCAGTGATCTCGTGACGGCTGTGAACCGTGCCCACCTGCCTGCCTGGGCGGCGGCCTCGGCGCGGCCGGCGTCGGTGATCGAGTAGTACTTGCGCCCGGGGCCGCCCTCGCCGGGACGCCACTCGACGTCGACCCATCCCGAGTCCTCGAAGCGGCCCAGCAGTGGGTAGAGCGTCCCGCCCTTCACCGTGCCGAGCCCTCCCGCGGCCAGCCTGGCGGCGATCTCGTAGCCGTACGTGGGTCCGTCCGCGAGGATCCTCAGGATGCAGACCCCGAGCACGCCGCGCAGCCATTCACTGGGCCACGGCAAGTCAGTTTCCATACCTAGATCGTATGCCTGACTAGTCTGCGCGTCAACCTACTCGGCTGGTTGCGGGCGATCTGCTTCCCCGGGTGCACACCGCTCCCCAACATGGAAGACGCCCCGGATGAATCCGGAGCGTCTTCCAGCAAGAGGAGCGAGCTCCTGGTGGGACCCCTCAGTGCTCCGGGGCCGCGAGGTGGCTGGCGAACTCGACGTCGATCGCCTCCGACTGCGTCAGGGAGAACGGCGTGCCGGGGTTCCGGTACAGCGCCAGTGTCGCCTCGGCGTGGGCCTGGACCTTGGGGTCCGAAGTGCGTGCCACGACGGACTCGAGCATCGACTCGATCACGCAGGCGCCGGTGGCGTCGTCCCAGGCGGCGGCCCTGTCGGTGAGCACGACGACGGCCCGCGCCAGCGAGCGCATCGCGTCGTGGTCCGAGCGGCCCAGCTCCTTCAGCAGCTCCGTGGCGAGCCAGCGCACCTCCTCGTCCGGGACGACGGCCGCGGCGACCCGCCAGGCGGGCACGGCAACGACGTCGTCGGGATCGTGGATGTGGTCGAGCGTGATCCACTCCCAGATCTCGGGGTCACCGATCTTGGACAGCGTGTGCAGCGCCTGGCCGCGTGCCTGGGCGTAGCTGGAGCCGAGGTCGACGCGCAGCTGTGGCACGACGTCGGCGCGCGGCTGGTGGATCAGTGCCCACGTCAGCATGTCGCGGACGTAGAAGTCCGGCTCGACGCCACAACGCTCCAGCAGCAGCTCGATGAACTCCACCTGCGGGTGGGTGCCTGCCGCCAGCGCGGCCCTCAGGCGCACGGCGGTGTTCGGGTGTGCGAGCCCCCGGCCGAGCTTCTCGACGCGGTCAGTGGTTGTGGTCATGGCCATCTCCTTCCTACCGCACCAATTAGAGACCCTCACGCAACGTGAGGGTCAAACGAGTTCGTCGCCAGCAGAACCCCTCGCCGCCGGCTTCTCGGAGTGACGCCAGCGCGTTTGTGACGCGGAAGGCGGGGCAGTCGACCCCTTGCGCGTTACATAGGCGCAGGCGTCACGGCGTCCGGCTCACCCCTGGCGCGGTCGGAGCGCGATCATGCCGCCGTCCACCTCGATGTAGCTGCCGGTGGTGGAACTTGCGGCGGGGGACACCAGATAGGCGACGGCGGCAGCCACCTCGGCGGGGGAGACCAGCCGCTTGTGGGGCTGGC
Organism: Tessaracoccus terricola; assembly: GCF_054776555.1. Classification (NCBI taxonomy): domain Bacteria; kingdom Bacillati; phylum Actinomycetota; class Actinomycetes; order Propionibacteriales; family Propionibacteriaceae; genus Tessaracoccus; species Tessaracoccus terricola. The sequence goes on from NZ_BAAHBS010000005.1 coordinate 93,845, forward strand.
GGGCCTCGAGGGCGGCGCGTTCGGCGGCCGGGTCCGCTGCGGCGGCCAGCAGGCGGGAGACCCAGGGCGTGTCCGCGGTGCCGGGGTTCACGGCGTTGACGCGGACGCCGTCGCGCAGATGATCAGCTGCCATCGCCCGGGTCAGGGACAGGACCGCGCCCTTGGAGGCGGAGTACAGCGCGCGCTGCTCCAGCCCCGCGGTGGCCGCGATGGAGGACACGTTGCACACCGCCGCCGACGGCGAACGCCGCAGCCAGGGCAGTGCCGCCGCGGTGACGCGGGCGATGCCGGTGACGTTCACCGAGAGCACCCGCGCCCACTCGTCGTCGTCATTGGCCGTGACGTCTCCGGTGGCGCCGATACCGGCGTTGTTGACCACCACGTCGAGCCTCCCGAACCGTTCCGCCACCGCTGCGACGGCGGACGTGACACCGGCGCGGTCGGTCACATCGGCCTCGAAGGCGGGGTGCGGGCAGCCGTCGACGGAGCGGTCCAGGACGGCGACGGTGGCGCCGTCGGTGTGCAGGCGCTGCGCGATGGCGGCGCCCAGCCCGGAGGCGCCGCCGGTGACGACGGCCACCAGCGACTCCATTGGGCCGCCCATCACGCACGCTCCCAGGCGCGCAGTTCCTGACGCTGGCGGCCGAGACCGTCGATCTCCAGTTCCACGACGTCGCCGGCACTCAGGTACGGGAACCGGCCGGACAGGGCCACGCCCTCAGGGGTGCCGGTCAGCAGCAGGTCTCCCGGCTCCAGGGTCAGGTACTGCGAGAGGTGCCAGATGATGTGCTCGACGCTGAAGACCATGTCCGCGGTGGCGGAGTCCTGTCTGGGGGAGCCGTTCACCCAGCTGCGGAGGCGGAGGTTGCCGTGGTCCACCTCGTCGGGGGTGACCAGCCACGGCCCGGTGGGGGTGAACCCGGGCGCGCACTTGCCCTTGGACCACTGCCCGCCGGAGTGGTCGATCTGGAAGGTGCGCTCGGACAGGTCATTGACCAGGACGAACCCGGCCACGTGGTCGAGGGCCTGCGACGGCGAGTCCAGGTAGGCGGCCCGGGTGCCGATGACCACGCCCAGTTCCACCTCCCAGTCGGAGCGGGTGCTGCCGCGGGGGATGGTCACCGGATCATTCGGGCCGCCCACAGTGTTGGGGGTCTTGAGGAACATGATGGGGATCCGGGGCGGTTCTGAACCGGATTCCGCGGCGTGGGCGGCGTAGTTCATGCCGATGCAGATCACCGCACCCGGGCGGGCGATGGGCGTCCCGATGCGCAGGGAATGGGCGTCGGCCAGCTCAGGCAGCTGGCCGGCGTCGCGCGCGGCGGTGATCCGGCCGCGGAAGTCGTCGGTCAGGAGGGCGCCGTCGATGTCTGCGGTGAGGGGCCTCAGGTCAAGCGTCCGGCTGCCGTCCAGCAGGACGGGGATCTCAGCTCCGGCGGGTCCAAGTCTGGCGAGTCTCATGTTGCTCCACTTCGTCGAGGGCATTGCTAGCGATTATCGATTAGTGTAGCGTCGACGTCGTCCACCGGGTCAATCCCAGCGGAATCACCAACTCATCGAGTGCCACACCGATGTTGGCGCTCCGACGAAGATCGGAACTATCGCAATGAAGCGAATCCTCTCATTACTGGCAATCTCAGGGTTGCTGGCCGCAGGCGGCGCCGCTGTCGCACATGCGGATCCAGCTGCCCCCACACAGGCAGGCCTGGTCCTGCACGTCGCCCCCGGAGGCAGTGACTCTGCCCCGGGAACCCAGGAAGAACCGCTGCTCACCCTCGAGGGTGCGCGTGACGCCATCCGGGAGATCCGGGCCTCCGAGGGCCTGCCCGACGGCGGGATCACCGTTGACCTCCACGAGGGCACCTACCCGCGCACCAGCTCCTTCGAGCTGGGCGAGCAGGACTCCGGCACCGCCGACGCCCCCATCACCTATCGCTCCCACCCGGGGGAGACCGCCCACATCTCGGGCGGCGTCCAGCTGGCCCGCGACGAGTTCCAGCAGGTCACCGACGCCGCGGTCCTGGACCGCATCATCGAGGAGTCCGCCCGGGGCAAGGTGCTGGGAATTGATCTGGCGGCCGCCGGCGTCACAGACCTCGGCGAGGTCAGCCGCCACGGCTACTGGAAGGCCAACGACGTCAGCACCACCCCGCCGATGGAGCTCTACGTGGGCGGCCAGGGCATGACGCTGGCCCGCTGGCCCAACACCGGCACCGTCCGCATGGGCGAGATCCTGGATGCTGGCCCCACCGTCAAGGATCCGGACCTGCAGGAGCGCGGCGGCACCTTCAAGTACAACTACGACAGGCCCCAGTACTGGACCGAGGCCGACGACGTCTGGCTGGACGGCATCTTCGGGTACAGCTGGGAGTGGTCCTACAACAAGATCGCCAACATTGACACCGAGGCCCGCACCATCACCCTCGCCTACGGCGAGATGTCCGGCCTGATGACCACCTGGTTCGAGGACTTCCACTTCGCCGAGAACCTCCTCGAGGAACTGGACGCACCGGGGGAGTACTTCATCGACCGCGGCACCGGCATGCTCTACTTCATCCCCAACACCGCCTTCGCACTGGGGGAGGAGGACATCACCGCCACCGTCCTGGATGAGCCGATGGTGCGCCTCACCGAGGCCTCCCACGTGAACTTCGACGACCTCGTCCTGGAGTACGGCCGCGCCACCGCCGCCGTCGTCCTGGGCGGCAGCAACGTCACGTTCTCCAACAGCGACATCCAGAACTTCGCTGACGGCGGTGTGCTCATCAACTCGCCCGGCCGCTACACCTACGACGGCATCCCCGTGAACCGCGGCGGCCACGACCACGCCGTCGTCAACTCCCACCTGCGCCACATCGGCGGTGTCCCCGTGGTGCTGCAGGGCGGCAACGAGGAGACCCTCGAGCCCGGCAACAACCGGGTGGAGAACTCCCACATCCACGATTTCGCGTACTACCACAAGGCCTACAACCCGGGCGTGATGTTCGCCGGCGTCGGCAACATCGGCCGCCACAACGAGATCCACGACGCCCCGCACCCCGGCATCATCGTGCACGGCAATGACCACCTCATCGAGGGCAACGAGATCTACGACATCTGCAAGACGTTCCAGGACCTCGGTGCCATCTACATGAACGCCGGCAACACCCCGCAGCAGCGGGGCACCGTGATCCGCGGCAACTACTTCCACGACACGGGAGTGGGCCGCCTCGGCGTCGAGGGCATCTACCCGGACAACCTCACCATGGGCCTGACCATCGAGAACAACCTGTTCGTCCGCATGGGTAACGCCGCCATCAAGAGCGGCTCCGGTGACCGCATCACCACCACCAACAACGTCTTCGTGGACACGCACGTGCCCTACGACAACTACGAGATGTGGATGGGCGACGGGCCGGGCAACACCGTGGACACGAAGTACCTGCCCGGCTGGCTGGAACTGTTCGAGGAGAACAACGGCTTCGTGGACACCCCCTACGCCGAGCGGTACCCGGAACTGCTGGGCTTCCTCGACGAGAACCACTACTACCCGGAGCTCAACTTCTTCGAGCGCAACCTGGTGTGGAACCCCACCATGAACCGCTCCGGCGACGTCAACGGCCAGGGTGCCCGCGACGTGCATGACCTGATGAACTACACCGACAACTGGGTGGCTGACCAGGACCCGGGATTCGTGGACTGGCAGAACGACGACTTCACCCTCCGCGACGACGCCCCCGCGTTCGAACACATCCCCGGCCTGGAGGCGCTCGATTTCGCCAACATGGGCACCGTCGGGAAGGTGGGGCAGTCCAACAGCCCGGACAGCATCGCCCTCGTCGGGCTGAAGTTCCCGTCCTCGACCCTCACCATCGACATGGGCAAGCGGGCCGCGTTCGCGGCCGAGGTCCTGCCCTGGAACGCCACCCTCCAGGCCGTCACGTACGCCAGCAGTGACCCCGCCGTCGCCACCATCGACGCCGACGGCACGGTGGAGGCGCTCACCCCGGGTGAGACCACTCTGAGGGTCACCTCGACGGCGGACCCCACCATCACCGACGAGGCCGTGCTGGTGGTTGCCGACGGCGACGGCATCATGTACTTCACCGATTTCGAACAGGGCGGCAACGGCTGGGGCACGGACCCGTACCGCAGCATCGTCGCCGACGACGACGGAAACCACTGGTACCGGATCCGGGGCGGCGCCAACTCGCAGCTGGACCGGCAGTTCGGTGAGTACGAGCTGGAGTTCGACGTCCGCACCACCGACGACATCCCCGAGGGCGCCGTCATGCTCATCTACGACCGCAGCGGCGGCACCCCCGCCGGTCACATCGAGTACCGCGCCTCCGCGGCGGGTTCGAGGTGGACCATCTACGACGGCGTCTGGGGCACCGTGAACCGGGCCGACGCCACCGCCGCCACGCAGCTGCAGCCGGGCACCACCCACCACATCCGCATGGTGGTCTCGGGCTCCAGCATCAGCGTCTTCATCGACGACGAACTGGCCGTCGACGGCGCCAACCCCATGCCGGCCAAGACCGGCAAGGTGGGCTTCTACGTGAACAACTTCACCCACCTGGACTTCGACAACGTCAGCTTCGGGATCCTGAGCGTCCCCGTCGAGGGCATCGAGCTGAACGCCTCCGAGGCGCAGCTGGAGCCGGGCGAGCGCAGGCAGTTCGAGGCCCGGATCACCCCGGCCGACGCCACCCACCACAAGGTCACCTGGACCTCCGACAACCCGGACGTGGCCACTGTGGACGCCTCGGGAATGGTGCAGGCCGTGGCGCCGGGCATCGCCGTGGTGACCGTCACTTCGGCGGCGTTCCCGGAGCTCAGCGCCAGCGCCACGGTGGCGGTGGCAGAGGTGGAGCACCCCGTCATCGAACTGGGCGCCCAGCTCACTGAGGCCGCCGGCTGGCCGCAGGACCCCGCCGTCGACTTCGACGAGGGCCACGTGCGCATCTCCCAGGAGGGCGTGCGCGGCTACTCCGCCGAGCAGTTCGGCAGCGGTCTGCTGAAGTTCAAGGCCGATTTCGGTGCTTTCGACGGCGGCTGGTACGGCTTCTCCGTGCGCTCCGACGCCGCCAGCAAACCCACCTGGGAGGGCGGCAACAAGGGCTACCTGGTGGTCATCAAGGAGGACCAGATCGAGTTCCAGAGCTGGAAGCCCGGACAGACCATGATGGACATCATCCCCAACACCGTAATCGCGCCCGGATCCGAGCACGAGATCGAGTTCGGGGCGGTGGCCGTCGACGGCGGCAACCGGCTGGTGCTGCGCGTGGACGGCGTCACCGTCTGGAGTGGAATGGACGCCGACTCCGAGCGCAACGTCGCAGCGGAGGGCTACTTCAACGTCTACCACTATGGCCGGACCAACTCCATCTCGCTGAGCCCCGTTCAGGAGGACGACGGCGCCGTCGCGCCCCCGTCGAGGGCGACGCTCTCCAACACCAGCGGTTGGGCCCACGGCCTCCATGACGGCAATTACGATGTGGTGATGAACCTGTGGTGGGGTGTGCCCGGCAGTTCGCTGCGGCTGTACGAGAACGGTGTGCTCCTGGAAACCGTGCCGCTGACCGTGGACGGCTCCGGGCAGCAGCAGGCGAGGGTGGCGGTGGCCGGCAGGCCCAACGGCACGTACGTCTACACCGGTGAACTGGTGAACTCGAAGGGTGTCACCGCCACCAGCAGCACCACCGTGAAGGTGCAGCACGCCGCCCCCGCGGCCCCCGTCGTCAGCCACGACAACTGGGACCGGGACGGCTCCTTCACCGCCACCGCGAACCTGTGGTGGGGCACCAACGCCACCAGCTACCGGTTCGAGCTGGACGGCGTGGCCGTGGCGGACGGGCAGCTCACCGCCGCCAGCCCCGCCGCGCAGCGCGCCAGCGTGCAGCTCGACGGCGTGGCGCCCGGTCAGCACCAGCTCGTCGCGGTGTTCGTGAACGAGTTCGGCGAGACGGCCTCCAAGCCGGTGACCGTGACGGTGGCCTGACATGACCCAACCCCAGGGAACCAGGATGGTCTTCTTCGGTGACTCCATCACCGATTCTGGACGGGACCGGGATGATCCCGGTTCTCTGGGGGACGGGTACGTCCAACAGGTGGCCGCTGAACTGGCGGACCGCGGTGACCCGGCCCGGGTCACCAACGTGGGCATCTCCGGCAACCGGGCAGTGGACCTGGCAGCACGCTGGGACGCCGACGTCGAACCGCTGCTGCCCGACGTGCTCACCATCTTCGTGGGCGTCAACGACACCTGGCGCCGCTTCGACCAGGGGCTCCTGACCCCGGCCGACGCGTTCGCCCAGACCTGCCGGGGCCTGGTGGCGCGGGCCCGGGCCGTGGGTGTGGGGCGCCTGGTGATCATGGAGCCCTACCTGCTGCCCGTCACCGACGAGCAGTTCGGATGGCTGGATGACCTGGCCGGCAAGCGGGCAGCGCTGCGTGAGATCGCCGCCGAGGCGGGTGCGCAGTTCATCGGCCTGCACGGCATCCTCACCGCGGCAGCGGAAACAGCGGGCGCGGCAGCGCTGGCCCCGGACGGGGTCCATCCCAGCCGGGCCGCCGTCGATCTGATCGCCCGCAGCTGGCTCCGGTGCCACGACCAGCCAGGCCTGACGATTCTCGATTATTGATAGGCTTTCACCCATGAATGACTCACTGAGCACGGTCCCCGGGCTGCAGCACGGGCTGCTGTCAGACCAGATCTACGTGATGATCAAGGCGATGATCAAGGACGCCACCCTGTCACCGGGTGAGCAGCTCGTGGAGTCCAAACTGGCCAGACAGCTCGAGGTGAGCCAGGCCCCGGTGCGCGACGCGTTGAAGCGGCTCGCTCACGAGGGCCTGGTCACCCACAAACGGCACCAGGGCAACACCGTCGCCACCTACACGCAGGAGGAGGCGGAGCAGGCCAAGGTGGTGCGGGCCGAACTGGAGGCCCTCGCGGGCAAGCTGATCTGCGGGCATCTCGCGCCCGAGGCGCGGGAGCACCTGGCGGGCATCGTCGACGAGATGCACGCCGCGGCTGCCGCCGTGGATCTGGTGGCGTTCCGGGAACTTGACTTCGTGTTCCACCGCCGCGTCATCGAGGAGAGCGGCAACGACTACCTGCCCCGGATGTGGGACCTGCTGGAACCTAGCCTGCGTTCCCTGCACGTGCTGGGTGATCCGCTCTTCGACGGCGACTGGCACCAGGTGGCCGACTGGCACCTCCGGCTCCTCGAGGTGCTGGAGGGCGATGACGCAGCCGCGGCCGCAGACCTGTTCCGTTCGCACGCCGCCGGCACCCTGCTGCCGCCCGAGAACTGAGGGGCTACTTGGCCGGGCGTGACAGGGGGATCCGACACGCCTCGAGCCTGGCTCTCCAGAGCCAAAACCTCGGCGTGTCAGATCCTCTGGTAACACGGGCCCGAGTAGCCGCCGCTCAGATCCGGTAGATCCGCCTCGCGGTGCCGCCCCAGAACTGGGCCGCGGCCCAGCTGGTCAGGGGTGGCAGTGCTGCGGCGGTCCGCGCCAGCACGTCCTCGTAGGTCAGGCTCCTGACCGACATCGGCCAGTCGCTGCCGAACAGCAACCGGCCCGGGCCGAAGGCCTCGAAAGCCGCTCCCACAAGGGACGTCAGTTCTTCGGCGGCCCGGGTTTCGGGCGCCAGCCCGGAAACCTTGGCGGCCACTCCCGGCGCCTGCGACAGCTCTGCCAGCCCCGCCCGCCACGTGGCATCGGCGGGTCGGTTGCCCAGCCCCAGGTGACACACGACGACGCGGAGCCCGGGGTGCGCTGCTGAGAGCTCGGCCACGGCGGGAAGCTGCTCGGGACGCACCAACAGTTCCATGACCAGCCCGGCGCGGGTGAGGCCCTCGGCCAGCGCGGTCAGACCCGGGACGTCGGAGAGGTCCGTCGCGCCCGACGGCGTGGCCACCCTCACCCCGACGACGGGACCGGCGCCGGTGAGCAGTTCCTGGCTGGCGCCGCCCCAGAGCCCGGGGCGCGGTTCGTACTGCAGCACCAGCCCGCGGAGCAGCGCATGGCCGCGCACGTGGTGGGCCAGCCACAGGGCCTCCTCGACGGTGTCGGCGGCCTGGACAGCGAGGGCGCCCGTCACCGGCGTGGGCCGGGCGGCGTCCTCCAACGCCTCCACCACGGCGCGTTCCGGGAGGCCCAGCTCCGGGCGGAACCAGGACAGCCGCACCTGCGCCATGTCCCACAGGTGGGTGTGGGCGTCGATCACCTCGGGCGTCACGCAGGCACCGTGGCCGCGTGGACCGCCTCCAGTGAGGGCCACAGCTCATCGGGGAGCTCAACCATGAGACCCTCGACGAAGTCCCGCACCTCGCCCGGGGTGCGTGCCCCCACCACCACGGCCTCCACGCCGTCGCTCAGGAGGGGGAACCGGGTGGCGGCGTGCCGCAGCTCGACGCCGAACTCCCGGCAGACCCGCTCCATGGCGAGGGCTTCGGAGACCAGCCGGGGCTCGGCCGGGTAGTAGTCGAACAGGGGGCTGCCCTGCGGGTCTGCGAGGATGCCGGAGTTGAACACTCCCGCCGCGAGGATCCCGATCCCGCGCTCCCGGGCCAGGGGGAGGAGTTCGTCGGCGGCGGAGCGGTCAATGAGGGTGAGCCGCCCGGCCTCCATGATCACGTCGGGACCGGCCTCGCGCACATACCGGATCAGGGGAGCGGTGCGGACCATGCCGATGCTGATGGCGCGCACCACCCCCTGCTCGCGGAGTTCCGTCAGCCCCACCATCGCGCCCTGGAGCGCGGCGTCGACGTCCATGGCGTCGTGCAGGTGCAGCAGGTCCAGCCGGTCTGTGCCCAGCCGCAGCAGGCTCCCTTCCACGCTGCGCCACACCCCGTCGCGGCTCAGGTCCGCGACGGTGTCGGCGCCCACGGCCCCGGCGGGCGCTGGCCTCCCGTCAGCGTCGACGACGGCGCGGCCCACCTTGGAGGCGATCACCACCTCGTCGCGCGGGAAGCCCTGCAGCCCCAGCCCCAGCCGGCGCTCGCTGGCGCCCGCGCCGTAATGGGGCGCGGTGTCGAAGAACCGGATGCCCAGCCGCAGCGCCTCGCGGACGGTGGCGACGGCGTCCTCGTCGGCCACCGGGGTGTACAGGTTCCCGATGGGGGCGCAGCCCAGCCCGGCGACGGTGTTGTCCCCGGGGCCCGGGGTCAGCGGGCGGAGGCTCGGGCGGAGAGCCACGCTTGGTACTCCTCACGGGTGTCTGGTGTGAGTGGATAGTAGTCGCTCAACCGGGCCCCCTCGTCCAGCCGGAACCGGCTGAACTCCTCCCACGCCTCGTGGTCGCGGGCGGAGGTGGAGACGGCGTCGGCCATGTGCTGGGGGATGATGACGGGGCCGTCGTCGTCGGCCACCACCAGGTCACCGGGCATGCACAGGGCGCCGCCGACGGCCACCGGGACGTCGTAGGCCCAGGGGAACAGTTCGCTCTGGGAGGCGTAGTGCGGCGTGTAGCCGGTGGACCACACAGGCAGCCCCATGCTGATGATCCGGCCGGAGTCCCGGATGCGGCCGTCGACGACGATGCCGACGCCGCCCTTGCTGGCCAGGTAGCGGGCCAGGATGTCCCCGACGCAGCCGGAGAAGCGACTGCCGTAGGCCTGGACCACCAGCACGTCGCCGGGCTGGATGGTCTCCAGCACCGCCCAGAGCGCGCTGTGCCGTTCCGCGTACTCCTGGCCCTTGCCGGATGCGAGGTCCTCGCGCTGGGGCATGAACTGCAGGGTCACGGCGGAGCCGACGATGCGCTGCCCCGGCTGCAGCGGGCGGGGGCCCTCGACGAAGCTGCGGCGGATGCCCAGTTCGTGGAGTTTGGCGCAGGCGGTGGCGGCGGTGACGCCGGACATGCGTGCGAGGGTGCCCGCGTCAGCCCGCCTGAACTCGCCTCCCCTGACGGGCAGCTCGAACTGTGCGGCGGCAGGGCCGGCGACGGCGTTGGACATGGTGATTGCTCCTTGCTCGGGGTGGTTGGTGCTGCCGTTCCTGGTCATGGCCGGTTCCCCTTGCTGGCCGGCTGACCTTCGGTGTTGCGGGTGTGGTGTCTGGGGCGTTGGGTGGCGGGCACCAGGTGCAGCACCAGCTGGGTGCTGTGCGCGGGGGCCAGTTCCACCTCGAGTTCTCCGGCGTGCAGCGGCGAGGTGCGCGACGCTTCGGCGCCGGGGCCCGACGCGTAGGCGGTGGACGCACCGGGGTACTGCTCCCCGGTCCGGCCGCGGGACGTGACCTCGGAGATCTCCCACTCCCCGAACCGGCCCGCCCTGAGACGGACCCTCCGGGTTTCGGTGATGGAGGTGTTCACCAGTTCCAGGGCCACCGCGTTGGGCTCCAGCCCGGTCACCAGAGCGGCGACGTCGGGCGGCAGGCCGGGGCGGTGGGCGTCGGGGTCCTCGTAGCTGACCGCGGCGAACGGCAGGCCGCCGTTGTAGAGGATCTGCGGGGTGCCGGAGATCAGCTGTCCGAGCACCTCTGTGACCACCGGGTTCACGCGCTGCCAGAAGTGGAGGTGCACGTTGTCCGGGTCCTGGGCGTCGGCCGCCATCAGCGCCACCCTGCGGGCCACCTGCCCCAGCGCCATGGACAGGGCCTGGGTGGGGTAGTCGGGGAGGTCGCCGTGCAGGAACGCCAGCCAGGGGGCCTCGTGGCCTGCCTCTGCCTTGTCTCGGAACGGCATGACCTCGTGGGGGAGTTGGGGGAGGCCGTCGAGGACGCGCTGCACGCGCTGCCAGTCGGCGTCGCTGCGGGTCCACCACCACAACCAGACGGCCAGTTCCACGGGGACAGGCCCGTGGTCGAACCAGCCGTGCTTCCCGAAGCGGTGCGGCACCAGGGTCATCGGGGTGGCGGCGGCCTCGCCGAGCCTGCCCAGCGCCCCGGCGCGGAGGCTGAACGGGGTCTCGGTGACGGTGGCGGTGATGGCCTCGTCGAGCACCTTGTCCAGCATGGTGCGGGTGGCGTCGAGGTGGCTGTGGTCTCCGCTGAGGAACGCGGCGTTGATGCCCGCCACCAGGGCGCCCATTCCCACCGACGGCAACCCGTGCGGCCAGCTCCAGCCGTAGTGGCCGCCGAACCAGCGGCCGTCGTGCAGCGAGCCCACCTTCCCGTCGGGCCCGACGTTGTCCGGCAGCAGCCCGCCGTTGTCCCGGGCGCGCTGCCACCAGCCCTCGGCGTAGCGCAGCACCCAGGCGGCGGAGTCCTCGTCGCCGTCGTAGAGCCACCGGTTCACGGCGAGGCTGGTGGCGGCCAGGTTCACGGGCACGTCGCCGACGGCGCGGGCCTGCATCTGCTGGCCCATCAGGTCCGCGTTGGCGGGATCTGCCAGATCATCCCAGGACTCGATCCCGGGCAGGTATTCCAGCGGCAGCCCGTAGGGCCGCATCTCTGTCTGGGTGGGAAGGTAAGCCTGCCACTGCGGGCTCAGGCCGACGAGCGGCCCCTGCGCCCCGTTGTGCGGGGCCCGGATGATGTTGAGCTCGCCGTCGTAGTTGCCGGCAGCGGGGTCCGTGTAGAGCTGCGCGAACCTGTGGGCCCGTTCGGCGAAGGCCTCGTCGTCCGGGTCCGCCGCGCACAGGGCGTAGAAGAACAGCAGCGATTCCCCCTGGTGGAACCAGTCATAACCGTTCTCGTACTCGCCCGTGAGCATCCCGGCCTCGGTGAGCTGGGCGGTCACGCCCTCCCAGTGCAGCTTGGCCGCGTCGAGGACGTCGGCGCTGCCACCCAGGGCGTAGAACGTGGGCCAGTTGAAGAACGGTTCGTAGAAATCGTCCACGCCGTCGCGGTCATCCAGGCTGCCGCTGAACCGCAGCCGGCCGTCGGGCTGGGTGTAGCGCTCGGAGAACAGGCGCTGGGCCCGGTTGATCTCGTCGATGAGGCGTCGCTGGAGCACAGCCCAGGCGGGGATCTCCCGGAGGGCGCTCGTCAGCACTGTCGGGGGCACTTGTCAGCCTTTCGTGGCACCGGCGACCAGGCCGCCGATTATGTGTCGTTGCATGAGGATGAAGAAGATGACGGCGGGGGCCACGGCCAGCAGCAGCGTCGGGAAGACGGTGGTGTAGCTGGTGGAGTACTGCCCGACGGCGGCGTAGACGCCGGTGGTCACGGTGTAGATGCCGGAGCTGGGCCCGAGGATGATCTGCGGGCTGACGAAGTCATTCCAGACGCTGATGGAGTTCAGCACCACGATGGTGGCCACCACCGGCCGCATGATGGGGAAGATGCAGGACCAGAACGCCCGGATCCTGCCCGCGCCGTCCAGGGCGGCGGCCTCGTCGATGTCCCGCGGCACCGTGCGCAGGTACGCGGTGAACAGGAAGATGGTCACCGGCAGTGTGGCCGCGGTCTCGAACAGGATGAACCCGGGAATGGTGTTGATCAGGTTCAGCAGGCGCAGCACGAACACCACCGGGATCAGGGTGACCTGACCGGGGATGAACAGTCCGGAGACGAACGTGAGCAGCAGCAGGAGGTGCCATTTGGAGCGGCCGCGGGCGATGACGTGGGCCACCGGTGCAGCCAGCACGATGCCGAAGAAGTTCACCAGCAGCACGAACAGGAGGGTGATCCCGTAGGCGCTGATCACGTTGAACTTCTCGCTTGTGACGGCAGCCATCAGGTACTCCAGGGTGAACGTCTCCGGAGACACCGAAAGCGGGCTCCGGATGATCTCCTCCTGGGGCTTGAAGGCGTTGACCACCATGATGTAGAAGGGCACCAGCATCACGAGAGAGCCCAGCCCCAGCAGCAGCCACTTGGCCGTGAGGCCCGTCAGTGCCAGCGGGCTCCGGGGCGGACGGGGGCGACGGCGCTGCCGCGGCTTCGCCGTCGGATCAGCAGGGGCGACGGCGCCCTCAGCCTGTGCGGTCACGGCCGGGTGCCTGGTTTCCTGGGTGGTGGTTATCACTGGGTCACCTTCTTGTCTGCGTTCTGACGGGCCAGCGTGACGCCCAGCCCGAGGACGGCGGTGACGATCAGCAGGATCACCGACTGGGCCGCACCGAAGCCGAGCTTGGCCTGGGCGAAGGAGTCCTTCAGCACCTGGTAGACGATGGTCTGGGTGGAGCCCGCCGGGCCGCCGTCGGTGAGGGCGAGCACGACGTCGTACACCTTCAGCAGGCCCACAAGCGTCAGCACCAGGTTCACGGTGACCACCGGTGCGATCAGGGGGAGGGTGACGTTGCGGAACTGCTGCCAGCGGGTGGCGCCGTCGATGGTGGCGGCCTCGTAGTACTCTGTGGGTACTGACTTGATGCCGGCCAGGTAGAGGATCATGTTGAAGCCGAACTGGGACCACACGATGGTGGCGATGACGCTGGCCTTGGCGTAGTTCACGTCAGTGAGGAACGGGATGGTGTCGAACCCGATCTGTGTCAGCAGGCCGTTGATCACGCCCTGCGGGGCGAGCATCGCGGACCAGATGAACCCGATGATCAGCGAACTGATGATGTAGGGGTAGAAGAAGATGGTCCGAAGCACCGTGTTGGCCCTCCCCGGCGCGGAGATCAGCACCGCGACGGCGAGGCCCAGCACGTTGCAGGCGAACGTTCCCACCAGCGCCACCAGGCCGGTGAACACGGCCGCGTCGATGGTGCGGGGATTGCGGAACGCCTGCTGGTAGTTGTCGAACCCGATGAAGTTCAGGTTCAGGCTGTAGCCGTTCCAGTTGGTGAGGCTGAGCACGAACGCGAGGATCATCGGGACGATGAACATCGCCACGAACACCAGCAGCGCAGGCCCACCCATGAGCATCCCGGGCAGTCGACGGCGCCAGCGCACGGCTGCCGGCACCTTCCGGACGGACTGCGGGTGCCCGGTCCGCGTGGACACAGACGTGGACGTCATGGGGGGCCTCCATCTGGGGGGACTGGGTGGGAGGGGTCAGCTGATGTTTGCGCTGAACCAGGAGTCCATGGCGCTCAGCACGTCGGCGGGAGCCGCGCCCCCGAGCAGCGCCTGGGTCTGCGCGTTGATCTCATCGGAGTAACCGGAGGGGAGGGTGCGTTCGCCGTAGCCCTGACCGGTGGGGGTGTAGTCGGAGGCGGGGGTGTCCGCCACGATCTCGCCCAGCTCGTCGCCCAGCGCTGTGGTCTCGTAGGAGTAGCCGTCGCGGAAGTTGCCGTCCACCTTCAGCTGGTCCACGACGGCGGTCTCGTCGGTGGTGAGGAACTCCACCAGCTGCGCGGCTGCTTCCTGGTGTTCGGAGGACTTCATGATCAGGTACGGGCTGGCGATGTTGGCGCCCATTGCGGGGTTGCTGACGCCGTCGGCGGCGGGGGCCCGGAAGACGCCGATCTCAGGGGCGTCCGGGGTGTTGGCCTCGGTGCCCGCGAACCAGCTGCCCATCGAGTAGATGGCGCTGTTGCCGGCGAGGAAGTTCTGCTCCGCGTCCGGGTACTTCACGCCCAGATCGTCGGTGGGGATGTAGCCCTGGGCCACCCAGTCCGCGTAGCGCTCGACGGAGCTGCCGTAGGTCTGGCTGAACGTGAGTTCGCCGGAGCTCATCTTCGCGAACCAGTCCTCGTTCTCCGCGATGACGGTGGGCAGCCCGATCACTTGGAGGAGGTGGCTGGACATCCAGTCGCCGCCCGTCTGCAGTGGCGTCCAACCGGCGGCCTTCAGTTTCGCGAGCGCGTCGTCGAGCTCGTCGAGGGTGGTGGGCGGGGCGTCGATGCCGGCTTCCTCGAATGCGGCCTTGTTGTAGAACATGAGGCTCTGCAGCTGGATGCCGATGCCCGCCATGTAGTGCTTGCCGTCGATGGAGTACTGCTCGGACAGCGGACCGCTGCTGGCCCACTCGTAGCCGGACAGGTCCACCAGTTCGGGGGCCAGTTCCGTGGTGGGCGGCAGCGACTGGACGATGTCCGGGGCGTCACCCGAGGCCAGCAGGCGGGGGATGGCCGCGGCGACGCCCTCCGCGCCGGGGTTCTGGATGATCACGTCGATCTCGGGGTGGGCAGCCTCGAAGGGCGCCACCAGTTCGTTCCACCACTCCTCGGTGAGGTTGGGCGTGACGTTGACAATCATGCTGAGCTCGGTCTGCTGCCCGGGCTCATCGGGACTGGCCGGCGTGGAGCAGCCGGTGGCGAGCAGGCTGACAGCAGCGATGCCGCCGAGTGCCTTCAGGTAACGCTTTGCGATCATCTTCGATCCTCTCGTGGCCACAACAGTGTGGGTCAGGTGTAACTACGAGGCTACACTAATCGATAATCGTTAGGAAGGACAAGAGGTGGCCACTTCAGAGTTTCCCCGGGACGCCCACACGCTCCGGTACAGCACGCCAGCGGGCTCCTGGGACGAGGCCCTGCCCCTGGGCAACGGCTGGCTCGGGGCGATGGTTTCCGGCGACGTCGCGCGACTGCGGCTGCAGCTCAACGACGACACAGCCTGGTCCGGCTCCCCACTTTCCGAGGAACGTGACCCGGTGGTCTCCCCTGAGGTGGCGCGCGAGGCGCTGGCGACGGCGAGGGCTGCGGTGGCCGTCGGTGACCATGCGGAGGCCGAGCGGCAGGTGCAGCGGCTGCAGCACCGGCACTCCCAGGCCTATCTGCCGTTGGCCGAGCTGGTGCTGGGGGTTTCCGTGTCCGGTGGTGGCAGGGCCGGCGGGGACGGCCAGGTGGCAGGGTTCCGGCGTTCGCTGGATCTGGCCACCGCCACCCATGAGGCGGCCGGGCGGATGGGGCAGGTGACGGTGCGGCACACCACCTGGATCAGCGCACCGCACGGGGTGCTGGTGCATGAGATCAGTGCTGATGCGCCGGTGGACGTCGAATTCGGTCTGGGCACGCCGTTGCGCCTCATCGGGCAGCCGCGGTTCACTGCTGACGGCGAGGGGCAGTTGCTGCTCACGATGCCCACCGACGTCTTCCCGCCACACACTCCGTCGGAGGCGCCCGTCACCTGGGACGGCGGTCTCGCGCTGCGAGGGGCGGTGGCGCTCTCCGTGCGGCATGACGGCAGCGCAGCGGAGTCTCAAGGTGTCCTCCGGATCCTGCAGGCGCGCCGGATCCTGGTGGTGCTGTCTGCTGCCACCACGTTCCAGGGCATCGGCGTCCTGCCTTCCGGGGACGAGCGAGATGCGCTCGCCAAGGCTCGTCAGATGGTCCAGCGCGCCTTGTCAGAGCCTATCGAAAGTGTTCGCGCCGCTCAGGTGAAAGACCATGCGGGGCTGTACCGGCGCGTGGAACTGGACCTCCGGCCCGGCACCGGGGCCGCAGGGGACACCGCCGCACGGCTCAGCGCCATCAACGACGGCGAACGCGCCACCATCGCGCGGGACCCGCAGCTCGCAGCGCTGCTGTTCAACTACGGCCGGTATCTACTGATCTGCTCGTCGCGCCCCGGGACGCTCCCGGCAAACCTGCAGGGCATCTGGAACCAGGAGATCCGGCCACCTTGGAGCTCCAACTACACCACCAACATCAACACCCAGATGAACTACTGGGCCGCGGACGTGGCGGACCTGCCCGAGACCATCGAGCCGCTGTTCGACCTCGTCGACGCCCTCGCCACCCGCGGCACCGAGACTGCCCGCAGGCTCTACGACGCCCCCGGCTGGGTGGCGCACCACAACACCGACGCCTGGGCGTACACCAATCCCGTCGGCCACGGCTCGCACGACGCCAAGTCGGCATTCTGGCCACTCGCCGGTCTCTGGCTGGTGCACCACCACGTCGAACACGCCGGGTTCGTGGAGCCCGGTCCAGCACTGGCCCGCGCATTCCCGCTGCTGCGTTCGGCCGCCGAGTTCGCCCTGCACCTGCTGCAGCCCACATCCGACGGCGGTCTGGGGGTCTCGCCGTCCACGTCACCCGAGAACGAGTTCGTCGGCGCCGACGGCAGCCCGGGGGCGGTGGGGGCGTCGTCGACGGTGGACAACACGCTGGTGCGGATGGTGCTCGAGGACCTGTTGCGGGCCGCCGAGGTCACCGGGGCTCCTGAGGATGAGGTGCTGCGCAGGGCTGGGGCGGCGCTGCGACGCATCCCGGGGGTACCGATCGGCTCCGACGGCGCTGTGGCCGAATGGTTGGCAGACCCCGCCCTGGTTGACCGCGGTCACCGGCATCTCTCACCCCTGCTGTCCGCCTACCCGGGGACAGCGGAGTTGGGGCCGGGCGTGGAGCAGGCGGTGCGCCGGTTCCTCGAGAATCGCGGGGATGAGTCCACCGGGTGGTCCCTCGTGTGGAAACTTGCCCTTCATGCCCGACTGGGGGACAGTGCGGCGGTGGAGCGGCTGCTCGGGCTGGTGTTCAGGGACATGACCACCGACCGGGGAGAGTGGGTGGGCGGTCTCTACCCGAACTTCCTGTGTGCACATCCCCCGTTCCAGATCGACGGCAACCTGGGCTACGTCGCCGCCGTCGCCGAGGCGCTGCTGCAGTCCCACCGCGGCAGGCTCGAGCTGCTTCCGGCCTGGCCCGCCACGCTCGGTCCCGGCCGGGTGCGGGGACTGGTGGCGCGGCCGGGGATCTCGGTGTCCATGCGCTGGGACGTCGAGGCAGGGGAGCCCCGCGTGCGCGAGGCGAGGTTCACCGCGCGCACAACCGCGGCCGTGGGCGCGCACCGGGTCAGGGCCGGCAGCGCCGAGGTGGATCTGGTTCTCCCCGCAGTGGGTGCTGTGGTGGAACTCCGATTCGGCTGAAGGGTCAGGGGCGCGGCCGGCCAGGGGGTGTCAGGGTACGCGGCGGGTCCACTCGTCGTTTGAGAACTTGGTGTTCACCAGTTCCCGCGCGCGGGCGAGTTCGTCATCGGTGTAGGTGCGGCGGCGGGTGTTGTAGCGGCTCTCGAAGGCATGCAGGAACGAGGCGATGATCTCGTCGCGGGGGAGTTGGGTCTGCGAGCGCAGTGGGTCCACGCGCTTGTTGGCGGACTTGGTGCCCTTGTCAGACATCTTCTCCCGGCCGATCCGCAGCACCTCCAGCATCTTGTCCGCGTCGATGTCGTAGCTCATTGTCACGTGGTGCAGCACCGTGCCGCCGGTGAGGCGACGCTGGGCCGCGCCTGCGATCTTGCCCTTGTCGCTGGCGATGTCGTTGAGGGGGACGTAGCGGGCGTTTACCCCGAGGTCGGCCAGCGCCCCCATCACCCACTGGTCCAGGAACTCGTAGCTGTGCTCGAAGCTCAGGCCCTCCACCAGCGACGTCGGCGCCACAAGCGAGTAGGTGACGCAGTTGCCGGGTTCCATGAACATGGCCCCGCCGCCGGTGATGCGGCGCACGACATCGATGCCGTGCCGGGCAGCGCCCTCCTCGTCGATCTCGTTGCGGTAGCTCTGGAACGAGCCGATCACCACCAGGGGCGAGTCCCAGTCCCACAGTCGGAAACTGGGGCCGGAGCGGCCGCGTGCCGCGTCGGTGGCGAGCACCTCGTCGAGCGCGACGTGCATCCGCGGGTCCATCCGGACGGGCTCGATGACGTCGAAGACGTGGTCCTCCCAGCTGGTGGCCCGGCCCAGGGCACGGCGCACCGCGATGCCCACGGCCTCGGCGTCGAAGCCGATCATGTTGGCGCCCGGCCGCAGGTGGGAGGAGACGGCGGTGGCGATGTCGTCGACGGTGGCGGACTCCGGCAGCCCGCGCAGGGCACGGTTGATGTCGTCGAGGGCCTCGTCGGGCTCCAGGAAGAAGTCTCCCGAGACGGCCGCGCGGGTCAGGTAGCCGTCGGCCACCTCCACCTCGACGGCGACGAGCTTCCCACCGGGCACCTTGTACTCACCGCGCATGGCGCGAGCCTACCGCGCGGCAACTCCGGCCACGCGGGGCCCCTCCCGCTCAGGCGAGCGGCAGGCCCGTCGGCAGCGGGCCGGGCATGACCTCGTCGGTGCCGTTGTCGTCGGCGTTGACCATGAAGTGGGCGGCGCGGGTCAGGTAGTCGCGCATCTCGATGTCGTCGATGGGCGACAGCTCGAGGGTGTCGACGGCGGCCAGCATGTGGTGCAGCCAGCGGTCGCGCTGGGTGGGGGTCACCCGGAACGGCGCGTGGCGCATCCGCAGGCGGGGGTGGCCGCGGGTCTCGCCGTAGGTCTTGGGGCCGCCCCAGTACTGCTCGAAGAACAGCAGCAGCCGCTCCTCGGCCGGGCCGAGGTCCTCCTCCGGGTACATCTCGCGCAGGGGCGGGTCCTGCGCCACGCCCTCGTAGAACTTGCGCACCAGTTTCACGAACGTCTCGTGCCCGCCGACGCGTTCGTAGTAGGTCGGGGGCGTTTCCTGCTCACTCACGCCTGCCAGTGTTCCAGACGCGTGCAAAGCTTTGCCCCACAGGTAAACCATCATGGTCCCTGACTGCGTTGTGGGGTGCATGGAGGGTGTCATGACAGCAACACCGGCGACGGTGACGACGCTCGGGTTCGAGCGCTTCGTCTCCGACCGTGGGCGCAGGCTCTGGCGGGCGGCGTGGCTGCTCACCGGGGACTCGCAGCACGCCGAGGACCTGGTGCAGACGGCGTTGGCCAAGTGTTACGGCCGCTACGACGCCATCGGCGACGACGAGGGCTTCGAAGCCTACGTCCGCACCGCCATCTACCGGACCTTCGTGTCCTGGTGGCGGCGGATGAGCTGGCGCAACGAGTCGCCCGCCGAGACGCTCCCCGAGACCGGGACCGCCGGCTCGGGGGAGACCTCGACGCTGCGCCTGGACCTGGTCCGGGCGCTCGAGGGACTGCCGCGCATGCAGCGCGCCGTCCTGGTGCTGCAGTACTTCGAGGACCGCAGCATCGCCGACATCGCCGAACAGCTGGGCATCGCGCCCGGCACCGTCAAGGCACACTCCTCCCGCGGTCGCGCGGCCCTGCGCGACTCAGTACATCTCGCAGACCTTGAGGTGACCCCATGACCGACGACCAGTTCTCCAAGGCGTTCAAGCAGATCGTCCCCGACTCGCCCTCGCCCGAGGGCTGGGCCTCCGGGGCCCTGCGCAAGCGCCGCAACCGCGCCGGCATCGTCGGCGGCACCGTCGGTGTGCTGGCCGTGGCGCTCGCCATCCCGCTGGCCGTGAGCCTGTCCGGGACGCAACTGATGGCCAACCCGGAGCAGGACGCCGCAGAGAACGGCGCGCCGAACCCCGCCGAGCATGCGCCCGAGGACTCCGACGGCGGCTCCCAGCCCGATCCCGGCCTGCCCGGCGCGGCGGCCTGCTTCGACGAGGACGGCGAGCGGGTGCAGCCCACCACCGACGACGTCGAGCTCGAGCCCGGAGCGGTGCGCGCCTGGCTGTGCGGCGACGCGACGGTCTCCAACCCGTTCGGCACCATCGGCCCGCTCGAACCCCTCGAGCAGGGCGTGGACCAGGTGGTCGAGTTCGTGGAGGCCCAGCCGGAACTGGATCTCGCCACCATCACCTGCACCATGGAGTACTCCCTGTCCTACCTCGTGGTCCTCGAGTACCCGGACGGCAGCCTCGCCCACGTCACGGCCGAGACCCACGGGTGCCAGGCCATCATGGTGGGCCAGACCGCCCACTCCGGCGGCGTCGAGTTCCTGGGCCACCTCACCGGGTTGTGGAGTGCGCAGCGCGACTCCGTGAGCGAGCCCGAGCCCGTCGGGACCACACCCGCCTGCCCCGTGCCGAACACGATGCTGGTGCCGAGCCTGGAAGACATCGTCTCCGGCGTGGTCTGTGTCGGTGACCCGGAGACCGGCCAGTACGGCCGATCGCTCCTGGCACCTGAGGACGTCGAACGCGTCGTTGCCGACATCCGCGCCAATGCCGTAGAGGGGGAGGCGTCGGGTTGGGACGCGACGCTTGCGCTGGTCGGCTCCTGGGGCGACTGGCTGCGGCTGGTGGCCTCCGAGGACGGCTCCAGCTACTGGTTCGTCGACGCGGAGGGCACCAGCCGGGTCTGGACGCCGTCGCCCGAGGTGGCCGAACTGCTGGCCGTCGCCGCCGACCACCCGGACATGCCCTCGCAGCCGGGTACCAAGGACCCGGAAATGCCGGTCAACCCTGATCCCACGCAGGTGATCTTCGAGCCCGACGGCTGCGTCGGCGTGCAGGCTGGTGAGCTGATCACCTCCGAACTGCCCGACGGTGTGGTTCCCGCCGATCCGACGGCCGTCTGGCTGTGCGGCAAGGGACTCGACCAGGCCACCGGCCCCGCGGGTCCCCTCGAGCCGCTCGAGGGTGGGGCGGCCCAGAGCGCCGTCGACCTCTACAACGCCCTCGAGGTGCCCGATCCGGACCGGGCCTGCACCGAGGAACTCGGACCGTCCTACTTCGTCGTCCACCAGTACGCCGATGGAACCCGGCTGCCCGTCGAGATCCAGGACTACGGCTGCCGCGTCGTCGCCGCAGGAGCGGACCTGCGCGGTGGTGGCGTCGACTACCTCGACGCACTGGTGGGGCTGTGGAACGAGCAGCGCGAGGCCACCGGAACTCCGACGGAGCGGCCGGCCCCCATCTGCAGCCTCACGTCCGCGATCATCCCGGTGGACGCCGCCGCCGGTTTCAGTGACGCGTTCGCCTGCACCAACATCTTCGACGACGGCCAGGGCGGTGAGCGGGGCGAGGAACGACTCTCGCCCGAGCTGCTCCAGGCCCTGTCCGAGATGCTGGCCACGAGTTCCTTCCCGCTGCCCGCCGACACCCCCTACGTCGTGCCCACCAACGACGCAGTGGTGGCGCTCAACCAGTACGGCGACCCACTGGCGCTGAGCCGCATGGAGGACGGCACCTACGAGTGGCGGGACGGGGACCGGTGGATGGTCTGGGAGCCGCCGAGCGCCGTCGCCGTCGAGCTGGACGAGTTGCTGGCGCGCTGATCCCGGCGCGCTGTCAACCAAACGGGGGCCCGCACTCGTTAGGTTGGGCGACAGGAACCAGTCAGACGCAGAGGTGGCCAGTCCGTGACGGACGAGGAGTTCTCGAAGACACTCAGTAATGCAGTTCCAGCCACCCCCTCCACAGGGGGATGGTTGGACGGCGCGCGCCGGAAACGCCGTCGACGCCAAGGCACCGCGGCAGGGGCGGTGGGCGTCGTCGTGCTCGCGCTGGCGGTCCCGGTGGGGATGAACCTCACCGGTCCGCGGATCGACGCGCTGCCCGCGGACCCGGAGACCGCCCACGCCGTCGCCCTGTGCAACTCGGCGAACGTGCTGGAGCCGGCGGTCGACGTGGCCGGCCCGGAGGCGTTCGCCCGCGGCGCGGTCTGCACCGGCACCGTCCTGGGGGAGGACCCGCAGGAGATCGAACTGCCCGCGGAACTGGTGCGGGAAGTGGCGACGTCGGTGCTGACGGACTCCCGCGCTGACGCGAGCGGTGGCTGGTCCTATGAGGACTCCGCCCTGGTGCTGGCCACCGCTGACGGGGGTGTGGCCGAGCTGTGGCAGATCGTCCTGGGCCCCGGTGAACTGACCTATCTGTGGAAACGTGGTGACCAACTTATGGTCTGGGTGCCCGAATCGCTCGTGGCTTCCCAGCTCCGGGAGTACCTTGGCGTTGAATAGTGCCATGACGCCGGAGGGTGCGATGGTGGACCAACGCGGTCTGGAGCGGTTCATCTCCGACCGCGGCACCAGGCTTTGGCGCGCCGCCTGGCTGCTCGTCGGGGACCACCAGCACGCCGAGGACCTGGTCCAGACCGCATTGAGCAAGTGCTACTTCCGCTACGAGTCGTTCACCGACGACGGCGAGTTCGAGGCCTACGTGCGCACCGCCATCTACCGCACCTTCGTGTCCTGGTGGCGGCGCAAGAGCTGGCGGGGCGAGTTCACCGTCGAGCACCTGCCCGAATCCGGCGACGGCGACGGTGATGCCCCGCTGCGATTGGACGTCCTCCGCGCCCTCGACGAGCTGCCGCGGATGCAGCGCGCCGTGATCATCCTGCAGTACCTGGAGGACCGCAGCGTCAAGGACATCGCCTCGGAGCTCGGCATCACCGTCGGCGCGGTCAAGACGCACTCCAGTCGCGGGCGCGCCGCCCTGCGCCGCTCCGGCCACCTGGCCTGAATCTGGGTAGGTGGCGCGTTCGGCTCCGTCTCCGGTGCCGAACGCGCCAGCCGAGTGCGCCACCCTATTTGAGTGGCGCACTCGGCTCCGTCTCCGGTGCCAAGTGCGCCACCAACGCGGATGGCAACGTGTCAGACCGTGACGCTCAGGCTCCAGGTGACTCCGAAGCGGTCGGTGAGCATCCCGAATCCGGCGCTCCAGGCCGAGGCTGCGAGGGGTTCCACGATCACGGCACCGTCCGCGAGCGCGTCCCAGTGGCCCTGCAACTCCTGCAGCGACTCCGCACCGAGTGACACGAACAGCGCCTGGTCGGTGACGGTGGTGTGGTTCTCGCGGTGGGTCGAGCCGCCGCCGGCGATCCGACCCTCGCTCCGACCGGGGATGTCGTAGGCCATGATCCGGAAGCCGTTCTCCGCTGCCACGAGCCCGAACACCACCTTGTCGGCACCGGGAGCCTCGGCCGGCATTCCGAAATCGGCGTAGGTGTTGATGACGGTGTGGCCGCCGAAGACGGACCGGTAGAACTCCAGCGCCGCACGGGCGTCGCCACGGAAGTTGAGGTGGGTGGTTGTCTGGACTGTCATTTCTGCTCCTTCGTCGAAGCCGGCCCGATCGGCCCGGCGGAGCAAACTCTGGCAGTGGTCCAGGACTGATTCTGTCCTAGATGGTGACTAGTGTCAGGGGTGTGACCACCACCGAGCGACTCCTCAACCTGTTGTCGCTCCTCCAGACGCGACGCGAGTGGCCGGGCCCGGAATTGGCGTCCCGGCTCCGGGTCGGCGACCGCACGGTCCGAAGGGACATCGACCGGCTCCGCGAACTCGGGTACAGCATCCGCGCCACGCTCGGGCCCTACGGCGGGTACCAGCTGGACGCCGGTAGCGAGCTCCCGCCACTGCTGTTCGACGAGGACCAAGCCGTCGCGATCGCCCTCGCCCTGCAGACCGCCCCGGTG
Source organism: Tessaracoccus terricola (assembly GCF_054776555.1). Classification (NCBI taxonomy): domain Bacteria; kingdom Bacillati; phylum Actinomycetota; class Actinomycetes; order Propionibacteriales; family Propionibacteriaceae; genus Tessaracoccus; species Tessaracoccus terricola. The sequence goes on from NZ_BAAHBS010000005.1 coordinate 117,741, forward strand.
ATCGGGGCGGGCACCGAGGAGGCGGCAGCCCGGGCCCTCGCAACCATCCGCCAGGTGATGCCGGCGCGGCTGCGCCACCGCCTGGACGCGCTCGAGGTGACGGCGGTCGGGCGGGCCGGCGACCGCGCCCCCATGACCGTCTCCTTCGACGTCCTGGTCACCCTCGCGAATGCCATCCGCGCCCGCGAGGCCCTCCGCTTCGACTACGCTGCCCGGGACGCCGCTCCCGGCAACCAGCCGCCCCTCGCGCCGCGACGCACCGAGCCCTGCCACCTCGTCGCCTCCCATGGGAGGTGGTACCTCCTGGGGTGGGACCTGGACCGCGCGGACTGGCGGCTCTACAGCGTCGACCGCATCCGACCGCGCACCCCCAATGGCCCCCGCTTCGCGCCGCGAGCGGTGCCCGGCGGCGACGTGGGCGAGTTCGTCGCCGCGAGGTTCAAGGGATCGGACGTCAACCAGTGGCCCTGCCGCGGGACGGTCATCCTCGAACTGCCGGCGCGCGAAGTCCTCCCCTTCGCGGGCGACGGCACGGTCATGGCCATCGACGAGCACAGGTGCACGCTGGAGGCCGGCTCCTGGTCCTGGGGAGCGCTGGCCGCGTCGTTCGGCCGCTTCGAGGCTTCGATGGAGGTGGTGGGCCCGCCGGAACTGGCCGCGGCCTTCGAAACCCTGGCGGCGCGCTACCGGAGGACGAGTCGACGAGTCACGGGGCCAGGTCCAGCCCCAGGTCCAGCACCGGCGCCGAGTGGGTGAGCGCACCGACGGCGATGAAGTCGACACCGGTCGCGCCCACCTCGGCGGCCCGCTCCAGGGTGAGCCCGCCGCTGGCCTCGGTGCGCACGCCCGCCGCCCGGCACAGCGCCACGGCCGCGACGGTGTCTTCGAGGTTGAAGTTGTCCAGCAGCACCAGTTCCGCACCGGCGTCGATGGCCTCCCGGATCTGGGTCAGGGTGTCGCACTCCACCTCCACCTCGATCCCCGGCGCGTGCTCCTTCACCGCCCGGTAGGCGGCGGCCACGGACCCGGCCGCGGCCACGTGGTTGTCCTTGATGAGCGCGGCATCCCCGAGCGCCATCCGGTGATTGGCGCCGCCGCCGCAGACGACGGCGTACTTCTGCAGCGCCCGCAGCCCCGGCACGGTCTTGCGGGTGTCCCGCACGACGGCCCCGGTTCCGGCCAGGGCATCGGCCCAGCGGGCGGTGGCGGTCGCCACCCCCGAGAGCTGGCCCAGGAAGTTCAGCAGGGTGCGCTCGGCGGTCAGGAGGCAGCGCAGCGGGCCGACGATGCTGAGCACGACGGCGCCGGCGGCCACGCGCGAGCCGTCGCCCCGCACCACCACCGTCGAGGCCTGCACCCCCATCCGGGCCGCCACCTCCCGCAGGACGGCGGCTGCCACGTGGACCCCGGCGATCGTTCCCGCCTCTCGGGCCACCACGTGCGCGGTGCCCACGGCGTCGGCGCTGACGGTTGCCAGCGTCGTGACGTCGGGGCCCAGACGGAGGTCCTCGTCCAGGGCGACGTCGATGAGCCGGCGAACCTCGTCCGGGTCGACGGCGTTCCAGGGGTCGGTCATGCTGCTGTCCTCTCGGAGCTGACAAGGGATTCGGTGGTGAGGTGGACACGACCGTCCACCAGCGTGGCGACGATCCTGGCCTCCCAGACCGGCGAGGTCTCCGGGAAATCGGAGCGACGGTGCGCGCCGCGGGACTCCGTGCGCTCCACCGCGGCCGCGGCCAGCACCGTCGCCACGGTGTGCAGGTTGGAGGCGGTGAGGGAGGCGTCGTCGATGGGACAGGCGGTGCGCGGCAGGGCCCCGAGTTCCGCGGCGAGTTCGGTCAGGCCCGGTCCCGAGCGGGAGACGAACGCGTGTCTCTGCACCGCTGCCCGGATGGCGGGCAGGGCCTCGGCGGAGTTCCCTGGAGCGGTGGGCCGGGGGATTGCGCGGCCGATCGTGGGCCGGGTGGCGGCCAGCAGCGCACCCACCCGGTCGCCGGCCACCAGGGCCTCCGTGAGCGAGTTCGACGCCAACCGGTTCGCCCCCTGGACGCCGGTCGCCGCCACCTCGCCGACCGCGAACAACCCCGGCACCGACGTCCGCCCGTCCAGGTCCGCGACGACGCCGCCGCACGCGTAGTGCGCCGCCGGGTGGACCGGGATCGGCCGGGTCACCGGGTCGATGCCGCGCTCCCGGCACAGGCGCAGGATGCCGGGGAAGTGCTGCCGCCACTTCGCCTCGCCGAAGCCGGTGGCGTCGAGGAAGGCGTGCGGCTCACCCGTGCGCTCGAGGTGGGCGATGATCGCGGCGGAGACGACGTCGCGCGGGGCCAGGTCGGCCAGCGGGTGCACCCCGGCCATGATCGGGGTGCCCGCGCCGTCGCGCAGGACGGCGCCCTCCCCGCGCACCGCCTCGCTGACCAGGACGCCGCGGCTGGTGGCGGCGTCGTCGGCCAGGACGGTGGGGTGGAACTGCACGAACTCGAGGTCGCGCACCGCCGCCCCCGCGCGGAGGGCCGCGGCCACGCCGTCGCCCGTCGCGCCCGGCGGGTTGCTTGTCACCGGCCAGAGCTGGCCGATGCCGCCGGTGGCCAGCACCACGGCGTCGGCGAGCACCTCCCGGACCGCGCCGTCGGCCTCCAGGAGCCGGACCCCACAGGCCCGGCCAGCCGCGTCGGTGAGGACGTCCAGCAGGCGCGAGTTCTCCCGGACGCTGGTCCGTGAGCCCTCGAGCGCCGACGACAGCGCCGCCCAGAGCGAGCGCTCCACCTCCGCGCCCGAGGCGTCGCCGTCGGCGTGGATGATGCGGCGGGCGCTGTGGCCCCCCTCGAGGTGGAGGTCGATGGCTCCGTTGGCGGTCAGGTCGAACTGGGCGCCGAGGTCGATGAGGCGGAGGATCGCCCCGGGCGCCGCGGCGACCAGCTCCCGCACGGCCGCCTCGTCGCACAGGCCCGCGCCGGCGACGAGCGTGTCGGCGACGTGGGACTCCAGGGTGTCGGACTCGTCCCAGACCGCGGCCAGCCCGCCTTGGGCCCACGCGGTCGCGGAATCGGTGACTGCGCCGCGGGTGACTGCGATGCAGTCGACGTCGGCCGCGGCCAGGTGCAGCAGCGCCGAGAGCCCGGCCGCCCCCGTCCCGACCACCACGACGTCCGTGCGCTCCACCCCGTTGGGGGAGGGTGCCGGGAGCATCATTCGCCACTCCCGGGGTTACCGATGGCCACCATCCGCTCCACCGCCAGACGTGCCCTGGCGGCGATGTCGGCAGGCACGTCCACCTCGTAGCCCCTCGTCAGGGCCGGGTCGCCGAGGCAGGCCTCTAGCTTGGCGGGGGTGTTGAGCTTCATGAACGGGCAGGCGGCCTCGGGGTTCACCGGCTGGAAATCCGTGTTGGGGTTGGCCAGCCGCAGCTGGTGCAGCATCCCCACCTCGGTGGCCACCAGCACCTGCCGTGAGGACTCGCGCCGGGCGGCGTCGAGCATGCCGCCGGTGGACAGGACGTGTGTGCGCTCCTCGGGCAGCTCGCCGGACTCTGCCAGCCACAGCGCGCTGGTGGTGCAGCCACACTCGGGGTGGACGTAGAGGTCCGCCTCGGGGTTGTCGCGGACGGCATCCACCAGGTCCGTGGGGGAGATGTCGGCGTGGACGTGGCACTCGCCGAGCCAGACGTGGATGTTCTTCCGGCCGGTCTGGCGGCGGACGTGGGCGCCGAGGAACTGGTCCGGCAGGAACAGGATCTCCTGGTCCTCGGGGATGGAGCGCACGACGTCGACGGCGTTGGAGCTGGTGCAGCAGACGTCGGTCTCGGCCTTCACCTCGGCGGTGGTGTTGACGTAGCTGACGACGACCGCGCCCGGGTGCTCGGCCTTCCAGGCGCGCAGCTGGTCCGCGTCGATGGTGTCGGCCAGCGAGCAGCCGGCCGCCTGGTCCGGGATCAGGACACGCTTCTCGGGGGAGAGGATCTTCGCGGTCTCGGCCATGAAGTGCACGCCCGCGAACACGATGGTGGAGGCGTCGGAGGTGGCGGCGATCCGGGAGAGTGCCAGCGAGTCACCGACGTGGTGGGCGACGTCCTGGATGATCGGCGACTGGTAGTTGTGCGCCAGGATCACCGCGTCGCGTTCCCGCGCGAGTGCGTGGATGCGCTCCTGCCACGCCGAGATCTCCGCCGGGCTCCAGACTGCCGGGTCAATGGTCAGGGTCATGTCCTGCTCCTTCGGTTATCGCCTATCAGGCTAAAACTGTTTGAACAGTAGCATGCAGCCATGACCTCCAAGAACCCGATCCGCGATGCGGTCGGCGTCCCGCTCTACCGGCACGAGGCGATCGGGGCCGTCCTGCAGGTGCGACGCGACGACGACGCGGGCTCGCCCGCGCGGCTGGCTGTGCTACTGGCGCGGCGGGTCAGCCCGCCGTTCGAGGGGCTGTTCGCCCTACCCAGCGGCCCCGTCGAGCCGGGGGAGACGCTGGAGGAGTCGGTGCTCCGGCACCTCTCGGAGAAGCTCGACGTCGACGGACTCACCCACCTGGAGCAGCTCGGCACCCAGTCCGACCCGGACCGCGACCCCGCCCAGCGCACCATCGCCACCTTCTACCTCGGGCTGGTGCCCACCACGGTGGACCGCGAACTGCCCGCCCACGCTGCGTGGGTGGACGTCGACCACCTGCCCGAGATGGCCTTCGACCATGCCGACGTCGTCGCCGAGGCCGTCGTCCGGCTCCGCGCCAAGCTCAGCTACACCAACCTCGGGTTCGCGCTCATGCCCGCCGAGTTCACCATCGCCGAACTGCGCGACGCCTACGCCGCCGCCCTCGGCTACGACGTCGCCGCCACCAACCTGCAGCGCGTGCTCACCCGCCGCGGCCAGCTGGTCAACACCGGCACCATGTCCGAGCCCGGCTCCAAGGGCGGCCGCCCCGCCCGTCGCTTCCGGTTCCGCGACCCCCACCTCGTGGTTACGGACCCCTTCGCCGTCTTCCGGCCCGACGCCTGATCTCCGCGGGCCGTCCCGTTCGCAAGTGCCTTGCGGAAGGGTTGGTCTACCGACCCTTGCGTAGGACCCTTCCCGTTGGCCCGGCCGACCCAACGCAAGAGACTTGCGAAGGGGTCGGTCTACCGACCCCAAAGCCAGCGACTTGCGTTGGGGACAGCCGCTCGACGCTCATGGTCCGCAATGATTGGCCACAAACTCCTGGGGTGGTGCATCAGAATCGCTGCGCCACCGCGTATGGAGGGCATGGAGGCAGCTGTGGTGGGGATCGCCGGGGACTCGGCCGCCGCGTTCGACCGCTACGTCGACGAGCGCGGCGGCGAGCTGTGGTGGGCCGCCTGGCTGCTGACGGGGGATGAGCAGCACGCTGAGGACCTGGTCCAGACGGCCCTCGCCAAGACTTGGGCCCGCTACCCGACGTTCGACAACGACCGTCACTTCGAGTCCTACGTCCGCACCACCATCTACCGCACCTACGTGTCCTGGTGGCGGCGCCTCAGTTGGCGGCGGGAGGTCCCGGCCGAGATCCACACCGACGCCGTCACCATCGTCGACGACGGCCACGCCCAGCGCGCCGACCTGCTCCGGGCGCTGGCCAAGCTGCCTCGCATGCAGCGGGCCGTGCTGGTGCTGCGCTACTTCGAGGACCGCACCGCCAAGCAGGTCTCCGAGGAACTCGGCATCCCGATGGGCACCGTCGCTTCGCACACCCGACGCGGCCTCGCCTCCCTGCGCCTCTCCGACCATCTCGCGGACCAGGAGGAACCAACATGAACCCCGAAGAGTTCTCCGAAGCCATCGACGACGCCCTCCCGCCCCCGCCCGCCACCAAGGGCTGGGGAGCCATGGCGCGACGGCGGAGCCGCAATCGTCGCGCTGCCGCAGTGACCGGCGTGGTCGGGGCGGTGGCCGTCGCCGTCGTCGCAGTGAGCAGCCAGCTCAGCGGCCAGCCGACGATGACCGCCACACCCGCACCTGCGGACTCCTCACCGCAGGGTCCGACGCCGCTGGTCCCAGAGATCTGTCAGGGGATCCTCGAAGAGCCGTACCAAGAGCTTCCGGACGACGGGCGCATGCCCGAGGGGGCCGAACAGGTCTGGATCTGCGGCGGCAAGGGGCTAGGTCAGTGGGGCGACGTCAACCTCGTCGCGGTTGCGGAGCCACTCACAATGGACGTGGAGGAGGCCGTGGCCGTGTTCAACGCGGAACCGACCGCCACGATGGCCATCGACTGCGACGGCGTGCAGAGCGAGATGTTCGACGTCGTCTATGCCTACCCCGACGGGACGCGCTACGTGGCCCAGACCCATGTGGGGCGTACCCCGGACGTCGGGTGCAACCACGTCTCGGTGGGTGGTTGGCTCCGGTTCGAGCCGCAGGCATTCGTCGCTGATCTCGCCGAGCTGTGGGAGCAACAGCGCGCAGCGCAGGGTGCCGCGTTCGTGCCGGGCGACGACGTCTGCCCGGACGGTGCGTCTGTCTTCGACGTCTCGCCCAAGGACGCCGCCAGCGGCTTCGTCTGCCTGCTGACCGACGACGGCACGGGCGAGGCGGTGCAGATCCGGCTCTCCGATGGCTTGGTCGCCGACATCGCAGCCGAGATCGAGGTGACCGGAGATGGGCCCGAGCCGGGTCTCGAGCGCTCCGCGCCCAGCCTGGTCCTGCAGAACGAGCACGGAGACCCGTTCACCATCTTCGGCACCCCGGAGGGCGGTTACCACTGGTACCCGCCGCGTGACGCCGGCGGCATGCAGACCTGGATCCCGAGCACGGAGATCAGGGACCGGATGCTGGCCGAGATCGACGCGGGCCTGGCCGAGGAACCGGTCGGACCCGCGGACTCACCGTCGCCGACCACCCCGGTCGTAGCCACGACGACGTCCGGAGAACCGGCCGAGTCGCCCACCCGGCCGGAGCCCGACCCGGCAGCCACCGGATCCCCTGACTCGTACACCGAGCAGGAACTCCAGTTCGCTCTTCGGGCGTTGCTGAACAACCTGAACGGGGAGGACCCGGGGGCGTTCATCGTTGTGGTCTCACGGGCGACGTTCCGGGACGCCTGGAACATCGCATCCTCCGACGTGGTCCTTGGCGAGTACCCGCTCCCCGATGATGCCCCCGTCCTGGTGGTCCGCATCAGCGGCCCGGTGGAGGGCTCCTTCAACCGGTTCGACAACACGACCAGTCCGGGAGCGGGCCTCCTCCTGCTCATCGATGCCGCAACAGGAGCAGGGGTAGGTGGGGGCGCGCACTACCTCTTCGACGACGAGGGCAACCCGGGCGGGCCGCCGCCGGTCGATACCTCGATCGAATCGGATGTGATCGACCTGGAGGTCCCCGATACGACGGGGGAGCGTCCTTTGGACCTGCAGGGCCGGGCTGCTCGGGAGTGTCACAGCATCATGACAGACACAGACACATGGAGCCCCGCTCCCACCGACGGCTCCCTTCCCGAAGGGGCCGAGTCGGTGTGGCTATGCCTCGGATTCCTGAGTTTCCAGACTCTGGGCGTGCCGTGGACGGGCTATGGCGTCCTCACGGGGTCTGCCGACCTGACGGCGGCAGCAGTGCAGCAGTACAACAGCCTGCCGGCTACCGGAGATCCCTGTCCGGGCGGCTGGGGAGGCTATGTGGTCTATGACTACCCGGACGGTTCCCGCTACGTGGTTGCGATCCGCGACAAGTCCCAGTTCGAGCCGGGTGGCTGCCTTGGGGTGAACCTGGGTGAGCATGAACGCACTGGGGCGGAGGGGTACGTCACCGAACTGCGGCAGCTCTGGGAGGAAGCGATTGATGCGTAGTGATTCGGAGATGGCCGGGCCGAACCGGAACCCGAGGACGCTGACCTGAGACGGGCATTGACCGAGCTGCCGGCTGGCCGTTGACCCCAGCGCAACAGTGTTGCGTAAGGCGTCGTCTACGGCCCCTGGCGCAACACTGTTGCGCGCGGACCAGCCCGCCAGCCACCAAACCGACCCCGAACCAGCTGATTCAGCCCCCAACCGGCCCGATGGCAACCGAAACGCGTCCCTGCCGCGTGTAGGAGGCAGGAGAGCGGACTGACGCCCCCGGCCGGCCCGCCCTCCGCCGCAGGACACCCCGCCGGCGGCAGGAACCAGTAGGAGGCGACGATGACCGAGAAGGACATCTCCGAGATTCTGAAGAGCAGCGCACCCGGCGCTCCGCGGATGGCGGACCTGGGTGATCGCGTCCGCAAGGGCCACCGTCGCCGTCGCACCATCCAGGTGGCCACGGCCGGTGTGGCCGTGCTGGCGCTGGGTGTCCCTGCCGCGATCCAGCTGAGTTCCGTGCTGGCCGGGCCGGACCGGGCCGAACCGCCCGTCATCAACCCGATGGACCCGTCCGAGACCCCCACGGAGACGCCCGGCCCGGAGCCGACGCAGACCCCCACCGGCCAGGAGGATCCGAACCCGGCCACCACCGTCGCCGATCCGCAGCACCTCCTCCCCGATGCCTGTGAGCAGAACCTCGGCCTGGTGACCCAGACCGATGAGGCCCTCATCCCCGAGGGCGCCACCAAGGTGTGGCTGTGCTCGGGTGACCAGGAACCCAACCCGCCCCAATACGGCGCCCCTGAGCCGCTCGTCGCCAACATCGACGACATCATCCGCGGGCTGAACGCGCAGCCGCTGACCGACTTCCAGGAGCCCTGCGGCCCCGGCGACTTCTTCAACTGGTCCTACATGATGGTCCTCGAGTACCCGGACCGCGAGCCGTTCGTCCTGGGCTCGGAGACCGACCCCTGCATCGGCGTCGTGAACAACGGCACCCAGCAGCGCGGCGACGGCCGCCAGTTCTTCCTGGACGTCCGCGAGCAGTTCTTCATCCAGCGCCAGGAACTCGACTACTCCTACGCCGGCCAGGACATCCTGTGCCCCGACGCGACGTCGATGATGAGCAAGTCGATGTACGACGGCTGGACCCGCGGCGTGGCCTGCGGGGTCGCGCCCGAGGCGGAGAGCATGGACGAGGACGTCATCGCCAAGGGCGTGCCCAATGAGGTGGTGACCCGCATCATCGAGGAGGCGACGGCGAACGCGGAGGTCGCCGAGGCCCACGGCTTCCCGCCCGTGACGCAGACCCTGCAGCTGGCCAACCGCTTCGGTGACCCGTACACGATGTATCGGATGCTCGACGGCTCCTTCCTGATGCCGGAGGGCGCCGGATGGATGACGTGGATGCCGTCGGAGGAACTGGCCTCGGAGTTGGCCACCTACTGGGAGGGCACCCGCACCGAGCCGTTCGACGACGACCCGTTCGTCAGCATCTGCCTCGACCCGGACACCACCTACGTCGACTTCCCCGTGGCCGAGTACGCCCAGTTCGGTGCCTGTGTCACCGACGCCGACGCACAGTACAGCTTCCTGCAGGCCGGCACTGACCAGGGAGCGGTGTGGGCTGAGGAGATCGAGGCAGCCGGCCGTGTGATCACCGTGGAGGAGGAGCCCGATTTCACCGGCAGCTACCTGATGGTGGAGGACGCGGATGGCAGCTTCGCCGTCGTCTACGTCGCCACTGACGGGACGCTGGTCTGGGACACCCCGGAGCGGTCCGAGGCCGACGAGCGAATGGCCGCGACGCCGAGCGAATCGCTCCTCGAATGGATCCGGGAGGTGGGGATCGATGTCCAGTAACGCGATCCGATTCGCGCAACATGTTCCCGCGCCGCGCGGCGGTGCTCCACGGACTGTCGGAACTGCGTGGCAACCTAACGGCAACGCCACAGCGTTGGAACAGCAGGGGGTGGAGATGGCCGAACTGCACGTCGGCGGCGAGGCCGGCTTCGACGGCTTCCTGCGCCAACGCTCCGCCCGCCTGTGGCGTGCCGCGTGGCTCCTCACCGGAGACTCGCAGCACGCCGAGGACCTGGTCCAGACCGCCCTGGTCAAGACCTACGGCAAGTACAAGTCAATGAACGACGACGACCACTTCGAGGCCTACGTGCGCAAGACCATCTACCGCACGTTCTGCTCCTGGTGGCGACGCCGGAGCTGGCGGGGCGAGTTCGCCGTCGCCGAACCCCGGGAGGACTCGGGGCTAAGTGTGGCCGACCCGGAACTCAGCGTCGACGTCGCCCGGGCGCTCGAGGAACTCCCTCGGATGCAGCGCTCGGTGGTGGTCCTTCGTTACTTCGAGGACCGTCCCGTCTCCGAGGTGGCCGAGCTCCTCGGCATCTCGCAGGGAACGGTCAAGTCGTACGCGCACCGCGCGTGCGAGTCCCTGCGGGGATCCCTGCACATCACTTCCCGGGAGGAATGAGGCGCCATGTTCACGTCGCTCGATGCCGCGCGACACCGTCGAACCGAGCGGCCACAGCGCCCCAGCGCGCTGCGGCTGGCCATCCAGGCGGCCCCGGACTCGCGCTCGGCCTTGTTCAACAGACTGCTCCGGGCCGCGACGGTGCTGCTCGCGCTGGTGTCCGCCGCACTCATGGCCGCCGCCGTCCTGCTGCCCTGAGGGCACAATGGTGCGGGTGCACCCAACCCTCAGCTCGCTGCTCGACGCCACCCGCTCCGGCGTGATCGCCGTCGACGGGCCCTCCGGGTCGGGCAAGACCACCTACGCCGACGTCGTCGCCGACGAGTTGGCCGATCGCACCGGAACCCGCCCCCAAGTGGTGCACATGGATGACATCTACCCCGGCTGGGAAGGGCTCGCCGAAGCGGTCGGCCTCGTGACCCGTTGGGTGCTGGAGCCCCTGACCGAAGGCCGCGACGGTGGCTTCCGCCGCTGGGACTGGGTGGCCGGCGAGCGGGGCGAGCTCATCGTCGTCCCGCAGGCCGAGTGGGTCATCCTGGAGGGAGTCGGATCCGGTTCGACGGCCTGCCGACCCCACCTGAGCGCGCTGATCTGGATCGATGCCGACGCAGGCGTGCGCATGCGTCGCGGGATCGAACGCGACGGCGAGGCCTACCGCCCGTTCTGGGAACGGTGGGCACGGCAGGAACAGCAACTCTTCACCCGCGAGGGCACCCGCGCCCACTCGGACCTGGTCATCCAGACGTAGGACTGGTTTCGCCCGGGTTTCAGAAGCGGGGACGACTGCGGCGCTGGCGCGGTTCCTCGGCCTCGGCGGCGGCCTTCTGCTTGGCGAGCATGTCCGCGGCCCAGTCGTGGGGTGCGGGCGGGCCGGCGGCGTTCAGCGCCTCTTCGAAGTACTCCAGCGTGGAGACCAGGGTCTCCGACGGCAGCGGGGAGGCGATCCCGAGGCAGGCGAGGCCGTGCACGCCGGACCAGAAGGCGAACCCCATCGCGAACAGGCCGGGGTCGTCAGGCTCGCGCCCATGGATCTCGGCGAGGGTCTCGAGCAGGTCGGGGAACTTCGGCCCGTGACCCTCGGGGGCCAGCTTGCCGGCGCGGGCGAACAGCACCATGTAGGCGTCGGGGTGCTCGTAGGCCCACTTCACGTACTCGCGCCCGTGCTGGTGCAGGCGCTCGTGCGGGTCCTTCACCTTGGAGATCTCGGCGCGGATGCACTGGGCCCAGTCCTCGAAGGCGCGGCCGCTGGCGGCGAGTTCGAGGTTCGAGAGGTCCCCGAAGTGGTGGTACAGCGTCGGGGGAGTGCACTTGGCGCGTTCGCAGACCGCAGCGATGGTCAGTCGCTCGCCCGGTTCGTTCTCCAGCAACAGCTCCCAACACGCGTCAAGGAGGCGAAGTCGGCCGTCAGCACTGTCGCCCGGTGGTCTTCCTGCCATGGTGTTCCTCCTGCCAGGACCAGAGTCATCAACTATACGCCGAGAACGTACAGGATCTACAGGAGTCGGAGCCGCCGTCGCGGCCGACAGGTGAGCAAAATCCATTGAGACACATCTGCATCGGAATTTTCGATTAGGGGGTTGCGCACCTTTCGATGGCTGGGTGTATCGTTAGGGTTGCGAAAGCAATTCGAAAGCCAGATTCGAAAGCAGGTCAGTGGTGACAGTGGAGCGGACGGAGCGCGAGGGTGCGATCATGTCGCGGCTCGCCACCGACGGCGAACTCACCGTTTCGCTGCTCGCCGCCGAGCTGGGCGTCTCCGAGGTCACCATCCGAGGCGACCTGCGCGGCCTCGAGCAACAGGGCATGCTCGTGCGCACCCGCGGCGGCGCCCGGCCCACCACCATCAAGCACATCCTGCAGCGCCAGGGCGTCAACACCGACGCGAAGGAGCGGATCGCCGCCGCTGCCGCAAGCCTCGTGGTGGACGACGACACCATCATGATCGAGGCCGGCACCACCACCGCCCTGATCGTGCGTCACCTCGCGGGGCGGCGCGGGGTCCAGATCGTCACCAACTCCACCCTCGTGTTCACCAACGCCCGGTTGAACCCGGCGCTGATCACCATCCTTACCGGCGGGGTCTTCCGTCGTGACACCGAGTCCCTGGTCGGGCCGCTCGCGGAGCGGGCCATCGCGGACTTCAACACCCGGATCGCCTTCCTGGGAACCGACGGGTTCTCCCCTGAACGCGGTCTGACAACCCGTTTCGTCGAGGGTGGTCAAGTGGCCACCGTCATGCGCGACCGTGCCGAGGAGACCTGGCTCGTGGCGGACTCGTCGAAGTTCGGCCAGGCGGGATTCGTGAGTTTCCTGCCGCTGGACGGCATCACCGGGATCATCACTGATTCTGGTCTGCCGCCCGAGGCCGCCGAAGAACTGCAAGAACACACGCAGCTGCGTGTCGTCTAGGAGGAACTGAAACCAATGGCTTCCATCGTGGTGATGCCACAGCTCGGCAACAGCGTCGAGTCCTGCCTGATCGTCTCGTGGGCGGTCTCCGAGGGGGACTCCGTCTCCGAGAACACCGTCCTGTGCGAGGTGGAGACGGACAAGGCCTCCATGGAGGTGCCCTCCACCGCCGCCGGCACCGTGCTCAAGCTGCTCTGGTCCGAGGGTGACGACGTCCCCGTCATGGACCCACTCGTCGTGGTCGGCGAGCCGGGGGAGGACCCGGAGCCCGCGCTGCGCGAGGCCGGTTGGGGCGCAGGCGAATCCACCGAGTCCGCCGACGGCGAGGCCGGCTACGAGGAGACCGACGCCCGGCCCGCGAGCGGCGCCGAGCCCGTCGAGACGCTCTCCAAGGCGCCCGAACCCACGCCCGATGCACCGGCAGCAGGTGCACCGTCGGACCGCGGCGTCAGCCCCCGGGCACGCAACCTCGCCGCCGCCAAGTCCCTCGAGGTGGACGCCATCGCCGAGGGCACCGGCCCCGGCGGCCGCGTGATCGAGCGCGACGTCCAGGCCGCCCTCGCAGCCGGCCCTGAAGCCACCCGCGCGGCAGCCCGCGACGGCGGGGCGGGCCGCGCCGACACCGTCGGCACCGGGCTCGGAGGCCGCGTCTCCACCGCAGACCTCACCCCGGCAGCAGCTGCTGCGTCCGAAGCGCCCGCAGCCGCCCCCACGCAGACCGCCGCCTCCGGCGACTTCCCCGGCGCCGTCACCGAGACGCCGCTCAAGGGCATCCGCAAGGTGATCTCCGAGCGCATGATGGCCTCCCTGGCCGGCAGCGCACAGCTCACCTACAACACCACCGCGAAGGCCCAGGGCCTGCTGGACCTGCGCAAGAAGTTCAAGAACTCGGACCCGGCGCTCGGCATGAACGGGGTGACCATCGGGGACCTCGTCGGATACGCCGCCGTGAAGACCGCGGCCAAGCACCCCAGCCACAACGCCCACCTCGCAGACGGCGTGCTCAAGACCTTCGAGCGCGTCCACATGGGCTTCGCCTGCGACACCCCCCGCGGGCTGCTGGTCCCGACGGTGCGCAACGCCTCGCAACTTAGCCTCGGCCAGTTCTCCGCCATCAGCAAGCAGCTGGCCGCCGAAGCGATCGAGGGCAAGATCAACCCAGACCTGCTCGCCGGCGCCACCTTCACCGTCTCCAACCTTGGCTCCTTCGGGATCGAGAGCTTCACCCCCATCCTGAACGCCCCGCAGACCGCCATCCTCGGCGTCTCCGCCATCACCCCACGGGTGGCGCTGAACGAGAAGGGCAAGACCGTCGCCGAGCAGCGCATCGGGCTGTCCCTCACAGCGGACCACCGCGTGATCGACGGCGCCGACGCGGCCCGCTTCCTGCAGGACCTCGTCGCGTTCATCGAGAACATCGACCTCGCGATCCTGAGCTGACAAGGACCATCAATGACTGATTTCGACGTCATCATCCTGGGTGGCGGGCCGGGCGGCTACATCGCCGCCGAACGGCTCGGCCACGCGGGCAAGAAGGTGCTGCTGATCGAGGAAGTGGCCCTCGGCGGCACCTGCCTCAATGTCGGCTGCATCCCCACCAAGACCCTCCTGAACGCGGCCAAGACCTACGAGCACGCCGTCCACGGCGCACCCTTCGGTGTGCTCGGTGGAGACGTCACCGTGGACTGGGACAAGATGCAGGCCTGGAAGGCCGAGGTGGTCTCCAAGCTCGTCGCCGGCGTCGGCGCCTCCGAGAAGAAGGCCGGCGTCACCGTCGTGAACGGTCGCGGCACCTTCAACGGCCCCGGCAGCGTCACGGTGGGGGAGCAGACCTACTCGGGCGAGCACGTCATCCTCGCCACCGGCTCAGTGCCCGTCATGCCGCCCATCCCCGGCACCGAGGACAACCCGGCCCTGGTGGACTCCACCGGGATGCTGGCCGTCGAGTCCATCCCCGAGCGCCTCACCGTCATCGGCGGCGGCGTCATCGGCCTCGAGTTCGCCAGCCTGTTCGCCACCCTCGGCAGCAGCGTCACCGTCGTGGAGATGCTGCCTGAGATTGCACCGTTCATGGACTCCGAGATCGCGGGCCAGCTGCGCGGCGCCTTCGAGGGGATCGACTTCAAGCTGGGCTGCAAGGTCACCAGCCTCGACGGCGGCACCGTCAACTACACCACCGCCGACGGTGATCAGACCTCCGTCGACGCCGACGTCGTGCTCATGGCCGTCGGCCGCCGCCCCGCCGTCCAGGGCTGGGGCGCGGAGGACTCCGGCCTGGAGCACTCTGGCAAGGGCATCGTCGTCGACGACAGGATGCGCACCAACCTGCCGAACGTGTGGGCCGTGGGCGACGTCACCGGCCGCAGCCTGCTCGCCCACGCCGCCTACCGGATGGGTGAGATCGCCGCCGCGAACATCCTCGACGCCGACGCCCACCGCCGCGGCGAGGTGATGCGCTGGCACACCGTCCCGTGGGCCGTGTACTCCATCCCCGAGGTGGCCGGCATCGGCCTGTCCGAGGACGCCGCCCGCGCCGAGGGTCGGGAGGTCCTCACGCACACCGTCCCCGGCTACATGTCCGGGCGGTTCGTCGCCGAGAACGGGTTCCGCGCGCCCGGGGCCGCCAAGATCGTCATCGACGCCGCCACCCACCGGGTGCTGGGCCTCACCGTCCTGGGCGCCTACGCCGCCGAAATGATCTGGGGCGCCTCCGTGGTGCTCGAGACCGAACTCGACATCCGGGACCTGCGCCAGATCGTGTTCCCACACCCCACAGTCAGTGAACTCATCCGAGAGGCCGCCTGGGCCATCGACGCCTGAGCGAGCAGAAACAGGAGAAACAACAGCAATGCCCAAGTCACTCATCGTCGACCCGAGCAACGTCCGGGCCACCAGCTACATCGAACCGCCGCGGATCCCCGTCAACGCCTACCAGGCGGACTTCGCCAAGGAACTCGCCACCCACGGCGAGCAGGGCCTCATCGACATCCTGCACGACATGATCGCCGTGCGGCAGTTCGAGACCATGCTGAACTCCATCAAGACCACCGGCTCCTGGAACGGCGTCGAGTACAACCACCGCGGCCCCGCGCACCTGTCCATCGGGCAGGAGTCCGCCGTCGTCGGCCAGGCCTCGCAGCTGGACCCCTCGGACTTCCTGTTCGGCTCCCACCGCAGCCACGGCGAGATCCTCGCCAAGTGCTTCTCCGCCGCCCGCAAGCTGGACCCGGCCGAGCTCGAGACCATCATGAAGGAGTTCCTCGACGGCGAGACCCTCGGCTTCGCGGAGCAGATCAGCAACGACGGCCTCGCCGACGTCGCCGAGAACTTCATCTTCTACGGCACGGTCGCGGAGACCTTCGCCCGCAAGGCCGGCTTCAACCGCGGCCTCGGCGGCTCCATGCACGCCTTCTTCTCCCCGTTCGGCTCCATGCCCAACAACGCCATCGTCGGTGGCTCGGCGGACATCGCGCTCGGCTCCGCACTGTTCAAGCGCATCAACCGCGAACAGGGCATCGTCATCGCCAACATCGGTGACGCCTCCATGGGCTGCGGCCCCGTCTGGGAGGCCATGGGCTTCTCCTCGATGGACCAGTTCCGCACCCTGTGGAAGGACGGCGTCGAGGGCAACCCGCCCATCTGGTTCAACTTCTTCAACAACTTCTACGGCATGGGCGGCCAGACCGCCGGCGAGACCATGGGCTACGACATCCTCGCTCGCGTCGGTGCCGGTGTGAACCCCGAGGCGATGCACGCCGAGCGCGTCGACGGCCTCAACCCCCTCGCAGTGGCCGACGCCGTCGCCCGCAAGCGCGACCTGCTCGAGTCCGGCCGCGGCCCCGTCCTGACCGACACCATCACCTACCGCTTCTCCGGCCACTCGCCGTCGGACGCCTCCAGCTACCGCTCGAAGGAGGAGGTGGAGCTGTGGGAGGCCCACGACGGCCTGAAGAACTACGCCACCTACCTCATCGAGAACGGCGTCCTCGGCCAGTCGGACGTCGACGACATCCAGGCCAGGATCGACGAGCGCATCACCAAGGTGATCGCCCTCGCCACCAAGGACGAGGATGTCTCCCCGCGCGTCCACATGGACTTCATCGAGACCGTGATGCACAGCAACGGCAACAAGGAGAAGCTCTCTGACCGCCAGCCCGAGCTGCTGCAGCCGCTCGAGGAGAATCCCCGCGTCAAGTCGCTGAAGAACAAGGTCCGCACCGCCCGCGACGCCGACGGCAAGCCCGTCTCCAAGGCCAAGGCCTTCTCCTACCGCGACGCCCTGTTCGAGGCCATCGCCCACCGCTTCGTGACCGACCCGACGCTGGCCGCCTGGGGCGAGGAGAACCGCGACTGGGGCGGCGCGTTCGCCGTCTACCGCGGCCTCACCGAGCTGCTGCCGCACCACCGCCTGTTCAACTCGCCCATCTCCGAGGCCGCCATCATCGGCGCCGGCGTCGGCTATGCCCTCTCCGGCGGCCGTGCGCTGGTGGAGCTGATGTACTGCGACTTCCTCGGCCGCGCCGGCGACGAGATCTTCAACCAGGCCGCCAAGTGGCAGGCCATGTCCGCCGGCCTCCTCGAGATGCCGCTGGTCATGCGCGTGTCCGTCGGCAACAAGTACGGCGCCCAGCACTCGCAGGACTGGGCCGCGCTGTGCGCGCACATGCCCGGCCTGAAGGTCTACTACCCGGCCACCCCGTACGACGCGAAGGGCATGATGAACCTCGCCCTGCGCGGCACGGACCCGGTGGTGTTCTTCGAGTCGCAGCTGCTCTACGACAAGGCCGAGGAGTTCGAGGCCGACGGCGTCCCGGAGGGCTACTACGAGGTCCCGGAGGGCGAGCCCATCGTCCGGCGCGAGGGCACCGACGTCACCATCGCGGTGCTCGGCCCCACCCTCTACCGCGTGATGGAGACCGCCGACATCCTGCAGGAGACCCACGGCATCTCCACCGAGGTGATCGACCTGCGCTTCGTCGCACCGCTCAACCTGGACCCGATCGTCGAGTCCGTGAAGAAGACCGGGCGCCTGCTCCTCACCTCCGACGCCGTCGAGCGTGGCTCGTTCATGCACACCGTCGCCTCCCAGGTGCAGACGCTGGCCTTCGACCACCTCGACGCCCCCGTCACCGTCGTCGGCTCCCGGAACGCCATCACGCCGGCGGCCGAGCTGGAGGAGGAGTTCTTCCCCCAGCCCAGCTGGCTGATCGACGCCATCCACGAGCGGATCCTCCCGCTCGAGGGCCACACCCCGACCACCAACCAGACCGGCGCCGAACTCGCCCGCCGGACCCGCAACGCCGTCTGACCCAGCCAGCGCCCACCCCGCTGATCGAGTAGGAGCCCGCGAGGAACGAGTGGGCGACGTGTCGAGATCCTCTGGTCTCGACACGCAGCTCGTTCCTCACGGCTAACCCGAGGAGAACCGATGATTGAAACCATCAACGACCCGACCGCAGCTCCGGACGCCCGCGTCGCGGCACTTCGGGAACTGGTGGACGCGGGCCACGAGGTGCCGGAGTTCACGGTCGAGTCCAACAACCACATCCACACCATCTACAGCTTCAGCCCGTACACGCCGTCGATGGCCTGCCTGAAGGGTCGCGAGGCGGGGCTGCAGGTGGTTGGTTCGGTGGACCACGACTCCATCGGGGCCGCCGCGGAGATGCGCGACGCCGGAGCCATCCTGGGGTTGGGGGTGGTCACCGGATTCGAGATCCGCGTTACGCTGCACACCCCGGCCGAGGTGGCCGCCGGCACTGCGACGTTCGCGGACCGCAAGCTGAACAACCCGGACTCCGAGGGCGTGGTCTACATGACCGTCCAGGGCATCCCGGTCACCTCACGGGCGGCGGCGGAGGAGTTCCTGCGCCCCATCCGGGAGCGCCGGCTGGAGCGCACCCGTCGGATGGCGGCTGCGGCCAACGAGATCCTCGCCAAGCTGGAGGCGCCGCAGTTCGACTTCGAGCGCGACGTCATCGGCATCTCCCAGTACGCCACCGGCGGCACCGTCACCGAACGGCACCTGCTGTTCGCGATGTCGGAGGCGCTGATCGCCGGCTTCGGACGGGGGCATTCGCTGCTAGACGGCCTGTCGGGCATGGGCGTCACCGTCCCGGAGAAGCTCGCCGAGGTCCTGGGCGATGGGCAGAACCGCTTCCTGCCCTATGACCTGCTCGGCCTCCTCAAGGCCGAGTACCTCGGCGAGTTCTACGAGCAGCCGAGGCACTGGGACGAGGGGGGTGAACTCCCCGATGCTCGGACCGTCGTGGAGTTCGCCCTCTCCATCGGCGCCATCCCCTGCTACGCCTACCTCGGCGACGTCTCCGCCTCGCCGACCGGCGACAAGAAGGCGGAGAAGTTCGAGGACGACTACCTCGACGAGCTGGTCGTCACCCTGCGTGAGATCGGCTTCCCGGCCATCACGTTCATGCCCCCGCGCAACACCCCCGAGCAGTTGGACCGGGTCTCCCGGCTGGCGTCGGAGAACGGGCTGATCGAGGTCTCGGGCGTCGACATCAACCAGCCGCGCCAAGTGTTCGCCTGCCCGGAGCTGTCCGAGCCGCGGTTCGCGCACCTCAACACCTCCACCTGGGCGATGGTGGCCCACGAGGAGCTGAGCAACGCTGACCTCACCTTGGGCCTGCTCCACCCGGAGAACCCGCTGGCGGAGCTGCCGCTGGCCGAGCGGATCCAGCGCTACGGCAAGGCCGGTCCGGAGCTGGTTGCAGGGGCTGAGCCGGGCGACGTCGCCCAGACACTTCGCATCGGAGGATTCTCGTCATGACCGTGGAACTCACCCAGTTCGAGCTGCTGCCCCTGCTGCGGGGCGCGCTCATCGCCCGGAGCAGCACCCCCGTCGTGCTCCGGCCCTCCGAGGCCGAGCCCGTCGCGGCGATCACCGCCGACGGCGACGACGTCGCCGCGGTGGCGGCCGCCATCTCGACGGCGCTGCCCGCGGAGCTCACGCTGCCCGCCGTCATCAGGGTGTCGGCCGGCGGAGTGGAGGCCGTCGTCGAGGCGTCCGAGGTGGGCGGCGCCGTCGCGGTGCCGTCGTCGCGGTCCGCGGAGGCCGGGCACGCGTCGTCGCGCGGTGCGGTGGTCGCCGGTCGGGTGGCGCTGGTCACCGGTGGGGCGCAGGGCTTCGGCGAGGAGATCGTCCGCTCGCTGCACGCCTCCGGCGCGTGGGTGTTCGTCGCGGACCTCAACATCGACGGCGCCACCCGCCTGGCCGAGGAGCTGGGGGAGCGGGCCACCGCCATCGAGGTGGACGTCGCCGACGAGGGGTCGGTGCGCGCCATGGCCGAGCGGGTGGTCGCCACCACCGGCGGCATCGACCTGGTGGTCTCCAACGCCGGCATCGCCCGGGCCGGATCCGTGCTCAGCCAGGACCTCTCCGCGTTCCAACTGTCCACCGACGTCAACTACGTCGCGTTCTTCCTGGTGACCAAGCACCTGGGCCGGGTGCTGCGCAGCCAGCACGTCGCCGCTCCCGAGTGGAGCACCGACATCGTCCAGATCAACTCCAAGTCCGGCCTGGTGGGCTCCAACCGCAACGCCGCCTACGCCGGCTCCAAGTTCGGCGGCATCGGGCTGGTGCAGAGCTTCGCGCTCGAACTGGTGGACTACCGCGTGAAGGTCAACGCCATCTGCCCGGGCAACTTCCTGGACGGCCCGCTGTGGTCCGACCCGGACAACGGCCTGTTCGTGCAGTACCTGCGCTCCGGCAAGGTGCCCGGCGCCAAGGACGTCGACGACGTCCGCCGCTTCTACGAGTCGAAGGTCCCGATGGGCCGCGGCACCCACGGCGCCGACGTGATGCGGGCGCTGTTCTACATCGTCGAGCAGGACTACGAGACCGGCCAGGCGCTACCCGTCACCGGCGGACAGGTCATGCTCAGCAGCTGAGCCATCCGGCCGGGCGTGACCAGGATCCGCGACACGCCGCGTTCAGGCTCTGGAGATCCCCGATGGGGTGTCTAGCGGATCGCTGTCACGGTGCCCCTTGGGGCCCGGGCCGCTCAGGCGCCAATAGGGGCGATTTCCACGCCCAGGTGTTGTCACGGGCGGCGACAGTGTTGTCGATCCTGCCCGACGTGTTGTCAATGCGAATCCTCACCCTTACCCCTTTGCTCCCGGTGTGCCGCAATGAGGGAATGGGAATCGAAGACGTTCTGGCTGCGGCTCACGGAGTGGTGCGGTTGGCGGAGCATCGTCCACTCCGCTCGTCATGGTCCAGGGCAGTCAAGGCCGGACGGCTCGTGCAACTCCTGCCCGGGGTGGTGATGGATCCGGGTCTCGTGAACGATCCGGCGGCATGCATACGTGCGGTGACGATGTGGAACCCCAACGCGATCATCGGTGGACGCGCGGCCGCAGCCCTCACCTTCGATCCTGAGATCGATCTGAAGACCGTGGACGTCTACGCAGAATCCCACCTGACCGCACGGGGCGCACTCCGGTTCCACCGGGACACCATCGACCCCGATCTCACCAAATGGGAGGATGACGTCCGGGTCACCGAAGCCGCCGCGACGGTGCTGACAGCTGGAATCCTGGGGGACCTGCACGTCGGAACCCGAGCACTGAAGCTAGAGGCGACCACGCCGAAGGAGATCGAGAAGCATGCAGGGTGGTTGACCCTTCGGCGCGCGACGGCGGCGAGAGGAGTGGCGTTGGCGCTGAGCCGGAACCCGTGGTCCGTTGCCGAGGTGGATGCGCACGCGCTGTTCAGGGACGCAGGTCTGGAGGGCTGGGAGGGCAACCGCCCGATCATGATCAACGGCAAGGAACTCATCCCTGACATCGGGTTCCACGATGCCAGGATCGCCTTCGAGATCGACAGCTTCGAGTTCCACAGTGCGAGGGAGGCGATGGAACGCGACGGGTCCCGGCGGAACCAGTTCCACTCCGCCGGCTGGCGTACCTACAGCCTCACACCGCGTCAGGTCCGTGAGCATCGAGCCGAGACCATCGCCTTCGCGCGGAGTGTGGTCTGGGAAAGGCACCGTAGGGGACGTCCGATTTGGTGAGGCGTGACCAGGATCCGCGACACGCCGCGTCCAGGCTCTGGAGATCCTCAAGGCAGCACCTCGCGGATCGCTGTCACGGCCGCGCCGGGGCCGATGCGGACGCCACCTGCGCACACCAACGGGCGCGCTGCGCGCGCCCCCGCGGTAGTGACCCCCTCCCTCGATTTACTGTTCGCGTCGAATGTTCTTCATCGAGGGGATGGAAATGAAACTCAAGAGGTGGGTGGGCGCTGCCGTCAGTGCCGTCATGATTGCGGTCGGAGGGGCAGCGGTGGCGGCCCAGCCGGCGGCGGCAGCTGATTGGTCGCCCCAGAGTCAGGCGCTGTGCAACAACACCAACCATTGCGGGATCGGGTTCCCCACGGGCCAGACGCTCGATGGTTACACGCAGGGCCAGCCGTTCAAGGTGAACGTCTCGGGCCGGTACGGTCACACCACCCAGATCCGTGCCTTCGCGGTGCGCTGGTACGGCACCGGGCAGAACGATTTCGAGTTCACGCCCATCTCGGACCCGGTGTCGGTGACGCTCAACGAGGGCACCAGCAGCTACGGCTTCAAGACCGTTAACGTCACGGTGAAGCAGCCGCCGGCCGGGTTCGACGGCCACCAGGTCTACGTCCAGACCGCCGACTTCAAGAAGGGGAATGCCTTCGTCGGCCAGCACTGGACCAACCAGGACAGCCAGGAGGCCCAGCACATCGAGGTCAAGACCGTCCGCGGCTACGACAAGGGGTTCTCCCAGGAGAAGTTCAACGGTCACTCGTTCCTGCGCACCGTCGTCTCCGCCTACCCGGGTGATGCCTACAGCGTGCAGATGCTGCGAGGCGGGAAGTGGGTCACCATCGACGACCCGAAGCAGAAGAAGGCCACCGCCAGCAGCAGCGGCATCGCGGTGATCGCGGGCTGGGTCCCCGACGACCTCCCAACGGGAAAGTACCGCACCCGCATCGTCAACACCACGCGCGGCATCTCGGACCTGACGCCTGACCAGAACTGGGCGTACTTCACGTGGAGCCGCACCCCGCAGCCGGGTGACAAGGACTTCGACGTCTACACCCAGGAGGGCACCTGGAACCACAACGGCCGCTACTGGAAGACCAGCTGCGAGCCGTACTCCAGCACGGAGCGTTGCCGCACGGAGATCTACGCCACCCAGGTGATCGTCAAGGACGGCAAGTTCTACAGCTCCAACGACTACTTCTTCAACAACCTGACCTACAAGCCGTCGCCGCGCTCCCTGTGGAAGAACAACCCGCTGGGCGGGTTCGGAAAGGCCAACTACAAGGGGTCCTGGACCGCCGACGACGGCCGCAAGTGGCGCGTCGAGTGCGACACCGCCGTCTCGGGTCGCAACGGGTGCCGTGCGTACAACGTCGCGAAGGTGGTCGAACCGTACAAGACCAGCAACGGCGCCACCTCGTACCGGGTGGTCTCGAAGGAGATCTTCAACAACATCGTCCGTTTCGGATGACGAGGCGGCGGGCAGCCTGACCCGCCGCGGGACCGAGTGGGGCTGGTGCACGTGCTGACGTGCGCCAGCCCCGCTTCGTCTCCGGGCTCGCGAGCGGTGTTGAGCGGGTATCAATCGGTCGCACTGCGTGATCCGGGGGTCTGCGTTGACGTCAGACGTCTCGGCGAACGAGCATGAGGCGGTACTCAACGAGGAGAGGGCTATTTCCCCATGCTGAAACGCAAGCCATTGCTGCGGGCCGCAGCACTGTTGGCGGTGCCGGCTCTTGTCGCCACCACCATCATCACCGGTCCGCTGGCCGCATCGGCCATCGACGTCGGTGACGACCGCCACGGCACCACCGCCATCGCGCCCGACCGGGTGACCCCGGAGGTCCCTGTCGAGGCCAACGGCACCACCCTCGGTGCCATCACCGGGGTGACCACCGACGGTGGCTCCGCCACTCTGACCGCCGCCAACGGAAAGTACCGGGTCACGTTCCTGGACGAGACCACATTCCGGGTGGAGGCCACTCGCACCGAGTTCGCGGACCCCGCCAACACCCCGCAGAATGACCCCGAGCGCACGGCCAACATCATCGTCGGCACCGACGACTTCGACGGCGCCACGGTGACCGCCACCGACGGCGAGACCATCGTCGTCTCGGCCGGCGGCGCCAGCGTCGAGGTCGAGAAGGCCACCGGCAAGATGACGGCGAAGAACGCTGACGGCGACGTCATCTGGGCCGAGAGCGCGCCCCTCAGCTTCGGCGGCAACTCCACGACGCAGCACCTCGCCATGGGCGCCGACGAGCAGGTGCTCGGTGGCGGCATGCAGAACGGCCGCTCCATCCACACCGACGCCAGCATCAACATCGCGGCCAACTTCGACTGGGACGACGATGGTTACCCCAACGCGGTGCCGTACTACATGACCTCCGGCGGCTATGGCGTGCTGCGCAACACCTTCGCGCCCGGCACCTACGACTTCGGTGAGGGCACCACCACCCACCGGGAGCAGCGCTTCGACGCGTACTACTTCGCCGGTAACTACAAGGAGTCGCTGGACGGCTACACCAAGCTCACCGGTCGCCCGCACATGCCGCCGGTCTACGCCCTCGAGTACGGCGACGCCGACTGCTACAACCGCAGCAGCCCCACCTATCAAGGTGCTCCCCAGGAGGGGAAGAACCGCACCCCGGAAGCCCTGGAAGTCGCACTCGACTTCGTCGAGAACGACATGCCAGCCGGCTGGATGCTCGTCAACGACGGCTACGGCTGTGAGTACGTCGAGTTGCCGGAGACCGTGGACAACATCGAGGAGCAGACGGGTCTCAAGACGGGTCTGTGGACCCAGCGCTCCCTGACCGAGCAGCCCTACGAGATCGGCGAGGCAGGCATCCGGCTGCGCAAGCTCGACGTCGCATGGGTCGGTTACGGCTACCGCATGGCCCTCACCGGGTGCGAGGCCGCCTACAACGGTTTCGAGGACAACTCCGACGCCCGCGGCACCGCGCTGCTGGTGGAGGGTTGGGCCGGTGCGCAGCGCTGCGGCATGGTCTGGACCGGCGACCACTCCGGCAACCTGGACGCCGTGCGTTGGCAGGTCTCCGCGCTGATGGGCTCCGGCAACTCCGGCCAGCCCTTCGCCACCGGCGACGTCGACGGCATCTTCGGCGGCTCGCCCGAGTCCTACGTCCGCGACCTGCAGTGGAAGGCCTTCGCGCCCGCCCTGTACTCCATGTCCGGCTGGGCCTCGGTGGACAAGCGCCCGTGGCTCTACGGTGAAGAGGCCACCGAGATCAACCGGTACTACCTGCAGCTGCGCCAGCAACTGATGCCCTACATCTACTCGCTTTCGCACAACGCGCACGCCACCGGCACCCCGGTGATGCGCTCGCTGGCGCTGGAGTACCCGGAGGACCTCGGCTCCTACTCCGTCGAGGCCAACAACCAGTTCCTGCTGGGCACCGACTACCTCGTCGCGCCGGTGTTCACCTCCACCTCCGTGCGCTCCGGCATCTACCTGCCGGCCGGCGACGACTGGGTGGACTTCTGGACCGGCCGCGTCCACGAGGGCGGTCAGGTCCTGAACGGCCACCCCGCCCCGCTGGACAAGCTGCCGATCTTCGTGCGGGCCGGCGCCGTGGTCCCGCAGGGCATCATCGCCCGCAACGCGTCCCTGGTTGCCGAGGACTCCGCCATCACGCTGGACGTCTACCCCAGCGGCGAGTCCAGCTACGACCTATACGAGGACGACAAGGTCACCCGCGCCTACCGCGAGGGTGAGCACAGCTCGCAGACCGTCTCGGTCAGCGCACCTGAGGAGGGCGCCGGCGACGTCACCGTCACCATCGGTGAGCGCGTGGGATCCTACGAAGGCATGGCCGACTCCCGGCCCTACACCGTCGCCGCCCACACCCACTCGGAGCCGGCACGGGTCACCGTCGACGGCACCGAGACCACCGACTGGACCTTCGACGCCGCCACCGGTGTCGTGACCGTCCAGGTGGGCCAGGTGGCTTCCGGCACCTCCGCCGTGGTGGTGCTCGAGGACTCCAGCGCCATCGGCGGCAAGGACCCCGACGCGATGGCCGCCACGCTGGTCGGCGCCATGCCGGACCGCGTCTACCGCGGTGAGGAGACCAGCATCGAGGTCACCTTCGCCAACACCGGCGACGCCGCCAAGACCGGCATCGACGTCGACGTGGAACTCCCCGAGGGTTGGGAGCTCGTGTCCGCCTCGGACGTGCCCACGACCATCGAGGGTGGTGACTCCGTGACGCAGACGCTGGTGGTCCGCCCCGGCGCCGACGCCGTCGCGGGTGCCATCAGCATGCAGGTCACGGCCACCTACGTCGACGCCTCCGGCGACGCTCGGACGCTGCTCACGTTCGTCGAGACCGAGCTCACCTACGGCTCCCTCGCCGACGCCTTCAACGCCGTGTCCATCACTACGGTGGAGAACGCAGCACTGGGCAACTTCGACGGCGGCGGTGCCACCTTCGCCGACGAGCAGCTCCAGGAACTGGGGATCGTCGCAGGCGAGGAGTTCACCGTCGACACCGGCGATGCCCCCGTCACCTACACGTGGGATGCGGTGGCGGACGAGGCCAACTCGGTCGCGGTCAGCGGCCAGACCGTGGCGTTGTCGGGGCAGGGCACCCACTTGGCCATCGTCGGTTCCTCGGCCTCCGCGGCCGGTGTGACCGGTGAGTTCACCATCAACTACACCGACGGCACCACGTCCACGGGTGGCGCCGGCTTCCCGAACTGGCTGTACCAGGCGCAGCACGGGATGCTCGGTTCGACCATTGCGATCACCACCAAGGGACGCAACAACGTGGGCGGCTACGAGTACCCGAACGGTTCCTACCAGATGTACCAGAGCCTGGTGACGCTGAACCCCGCCAAGACGGTGGAGTCGGTGACCCTGCCGGGTGAGTCGACGCTGAAGCTGTTCGCGTGGACCATCGTCGAGAACGAGATGCCCGAGGTGCCCACCGAGGACGTCTACGCCTCTGACTGGCCCTGGCTGTCGGCCACCAACGGTTACGGCACCATCGGCCTCGACGTCGACAACCTGGACCCGGGCATGACCCAGGAGGACGGCACTCCGCTGGAGAGCAACTACATCGACCCGGAGACCGGTGAGAACCGTGTCTACGAGAAGGGCCTCGGCGTGCACGCCAACGGCCGCATCACCTACTACCTCGGGGGCCAGTGCTCCGCATTCACCGCCGAGGTGGGCATGGAGAACGGCTTCGCCGGCCCGGTCATCTTCACCGTGACCGCCGACGGGGCGGACCGCTACCAGTCGCGCACCTTCGTGCCCGACATGGACCCCGAGTCCGTCTCCGTGGACCTGACCGGTGTGCAGTTCGTGGACCTGGCGATCCGCTACCCGTCCAGCGCTGCCGGTGCCCACGGGATCTGGGGTGACGCCCTGTTCCACTGCGGCGAGAGCACCGACCCGACGGAGGAGCCGACGGTGACGCCGGATCCGTCCGAGGAGCCGACGGTGACGCCGGACCCCTCGGAGGAGCCGACGGTGACGCCGGATCCGTCCGAGGAGCCGACGGTGACGCCGGATCCGTCCGAGGAGCCGACGGTGACGCCGGACCCGACCGAGGAGCCCACGGCGACGATCCCGCCCAAGGGTGACCTCTACTCCACGCCGGGCCTGCACGTCGTCAACGGCCGGCACTGGTGGACCGAGTGCGAGGACTACTCGCAGACCCAGCGCTGCACCACGCGGATCTGGGCGACGTCGGTCAAGGAGACAGGTGGGACCTTCGCCAACGTCAGCGGCTGGGTGTTCAACAACCTCACCTACCTGCCGCTGATGACCCGTGCGCAGTGGGCGGGCAACCCGCTCGGCGTGACGGGGGAGTGGACGGCCGACGACGGTCGCAAGTGGCGCACCGAGTGCGACACGGCGGTCAGCGGTCGCAACGGCTGCCGCACCACGGCTCATTCCCAGGTGCTGCAGCAGGTGCGCCACGCCGACGGCACCATCAGCTACGAGTGGCAGTGGAAGTGGGTGGTCAACAACATCGTCCGCTTCAAGTGAGTCGATGCTGACCGGACCACTCCGGTGGCCGAGGCCCCGTTCCCCGTGGTGAGTCACGGGGGCGGGGCCTTGGCGTCCCGCGCCGAGGTAGGCGTGGACAAACGCGCAGTCTGCATGCTCGTGCCGGCCCACTTCCTCGGGCTCGCCACCAATCTGCTGTTAGCGTCGGGGCGACGAGACGATGCCGTCCGTTCGGCCGCGAACGCCGTGGCCAGAACCTGTTTCCCCCGTTCTACGACAGCATGAGGAGATTGCACGATGACTACACTTCCAGGGCCGTCCCGCCGGGGATTCCTGGCCGGGACCATAGGTGCCGGAATAGTGGTTGCGGCCGGAGCCGCAGCCCTCAAGGCCCACGGTGACACGCAACGGCCGATCGGCCAGAACTCCATGGTGGGCGTCCCCTTCGAGCAGCGTGACACCGTCCGGGTGGGCACCATCGGCCTCGGTGCCCGCGGCCACAGCATGACGCTGGGTTGGGCGTCGCAGCCGGGGGTGGAACTGGTCGCCGTCTGCGACATCAGGCAGGAGCGGGCTGATCGCACCGCCGACGCCGTCGCCGGGCAGGAGGGGACCAGGCCTGCCGTCTACGGCGGCGGCGCCGACTCCTACAAGCAGATGTACGCTGACCTGGACCTTGACCTCGTCTACGTCGCGACTCCGTGGGAGTTCCACTACGAGCAGGGACGCGATGCCATGCTGGCCGGGGCGCACGCCATGGTCGAGCTGCCGGTGGCCATGGAACTGGCCGAACTGTGGAGCCTCGTCGACGTCTCGGAGCAGACTGGCAGGCACCTGATGCTGGCGGAGAACTGCAACTACGGCCGAAATGAACTGGCGATTCTGAAGATGGCCCACGAGGGAGTCTTCGGCGACGTCACCAACGGCCACGGCGGCTACCTGCACGACCTGCGCTCGCTGCTGTTCGGCGACTACTACACCGACGACTGGCGCCGGAAGTGGCACACGCGCAGCACCGCGAGCTTCTACCCGATGCACGGCCTGGCGCCCATCGCCGCCGCGATGGACATCAACCGTGGTGACCGGTTCGTCAGCCTGTCCGCGACGGCCACGCCGCCGAAGGGGTTGGCCGACTACCGCGAGCGGCACATGCCGCAGGGGCACCGCTCCTGGGGCGAGACCTACGTCAACGGCGACCTGATCACCTGCATGATCACCACTGACCACGGCCGCATCATCCGGGCGGAGCACGACGTGTCCACGCCGCGCCCGTACAGCCGCATCAACAGCCTGGCGGGCAGCCGTGGCCTGTTCGAGGACTACGTCGGAACGGGCGGCACGGGGGCACGTGTCTACATGGAGCCCGACCACACCAACCACGCCTGGCGGGACTTCCAGTCCTACCGCAACGAGTACGACCACTGGCTGTGGACCGACGTCGGCGGCCAGGGTGGCCACGGCGGCATGGACGGTCTCATGCAGTGGCGCACCATCCAGCTGATCCGTACGGGCGGCCTGCCCGACATCGACGTCTACGACTCGGCCGCCTGGTGCTCGCCGGTGCCGCTGAGCGTCGCCTCCCTGGAACTGGGCGGTGGTCCCGTGGACGTTCCCGACTTCACCCGTGGGGAGTGGAAGCGGCCCAGACTCGGGCTGGATTCCGTGCCCGGAACGATGCCGGGGGCCTGAGGGAGATGACTGAGACCATGCAGAAGCGCACCCAGCTGACCCGCCGCGCGAAGGCGTTCCTCGCCGTCGTGACGGTCGCCCTCCTCGCCCTCGTGGCCACCCTCGTCCCCAGCACGACCATGGCAGACGGCAACGGCCCCGCCGTCAGCCTCTCCATCGCGGAAGTGGACCTCGAGGGCCCCGCCATCTCAGACATCACCGTGACCGTGACCAACGTCGGCGGCGCTGCCGTGACCGACGTGACCGTCGAGGTGGGCGGCCCAATCAACTGGACCCTCTACCCGGCCACCCACACCATCGAGGAACTGGCCGACGGGGCCTCCGTCGAGGTGGTGACCGAGATCCACGTCCCGAACAACCCGTCGCCCACCACCCTGCGGAAGTTCACCGCCTCGGCGACGTACCTCACCAGCGCCGGCGCGCGCGAGTCCGTCGACACGATCCGGCTCCAGCAGCTCGAGCTGGGGGAAACCGGCACCATGGCGGAGCTGCGCAACAACGTGGGCACCACGACGCTGGAGACGGTCGCCGCCGGCGACTACGACGGCGACGGGAACTCCTTCTCCCGTGAACTCCTCGCCGAACTCGGGGCCACACCCGGCGCCACTGTCGAACACCTTGGCGCCACCTTCACCTGGCCGGACGTTGCTCCCGGGGAGCCGGACAACGTCGTCGCCGCGGGCCAGAGCGTGGAGCTCGAGGGCAGTGGCGGGGCACTTGCGGTCCTCGGCAGCGGCCTCGGCTCGGGGGTGTCGGGGCAGTTCGTCATCCACTACTCCGACGGGTCGGCCTCGACGGGGAACCTCGGCTTCGCCAACTGGTTCTCCGCCACTCCCGCGTTCGGGGAGACCGTGGCGTACAAGATGAACGGTCGCAACACGCCGGCCGGCCTGGCCAACACGGAGTATGCCTACGGGATCTATGTCAGCACGATCAACATCGATCCCCGCAAGACGGTCTCCGCCGTGACGCTGCCGAACGCGGAGGGTTTGCACATCTTCGCCATGGGCTTCGCGCCCTACGTCCCCGGCCCGGAGCCGACGGCGGAGCCCACGGAAGAGCCCACCGGTGAACCGACCGAGGAGCCCACCGGCGAACCGACCGACGGCCCGACGGGGGAGCCGTCAGACCCGCCGGCCACGCAGCAGCCGTCGAAGTCGCCCAGCAGCGCTCCCGGCAAGCCGACGCTTCCCCCGGGCACGGACCTGTACACGACGCCGGGCAAACACCACGTGGGCGGCAGGGACTGGTTCACCAAGTGCGAGGCCTACTCGCAGACCTTCCGGTGCCAGACCGACATCTGGGCGACGACGGTGCTGCGCGACGGCGCGGGTTACGAGCAGGTGACCGGTTGGGTGTTCAACAACCTGACCTACCTGCCGATGATGACCCGAGCGCAGTGGTCCGACAACCCGCTGGGGTACAAGACGGCCTGGACGGCCACGGACGGTCGGAAGTGGTACACCGACTGCGACAGCGCCGCGACCGGTCGCAACGGCTGCCGCAGCTACGTGTGGGCGAACCTCGTCGAGGTTGTCAAGGACGCAGACGGTGCCACGAGCTACCGGACCGTCCACAAGTGGGTGTTCAACAACATGGTGCGGTTCAAGTGAGCCGACCGGTCTGATCCAGCCACGACGAAGAACCCGCCCCGAGGCAAGCCGCTCGGGGCGGGTTCTGCGCGCGTGCGGATTTGGCCCGGGGAGCGCTCTCCTGGTAGCGTGCCCCCGACTGCTCAACTTAATAACTGGATCGGACGTTGTGGCGTCCGGGCGAGGGGGAACTCGGACAATGAACAGCAGACAACCAGATGCGCAACGCGTTGCTGGCCGAAGGAGCATTCGCACGCTCGTGCCAGTGCTCGCGGGGGCCCTGACGCTGGGTACCTTCCTGGTGGGGGCGACCTCCATGGCCAGGGCGGCGACGGAGTACTTCAACCCGTTCGACGTCAACGGCGGGTTCTCGATCCTCGCCCAGGGCGACGTGACGCTCGGCAACGGTGAGCTCGAGGGTTCGGTGGCAGCCACCGGCGCAATCAACTCCAGCAAGCAGAACTACCCAGTGCTCCACCACGTGGGGGGCATGGCCGACTACGAGGTACCGCGCATCGACGGCGTCCCCGTCCGGATCCTGGCGAACGAGTTCGCGGGCGTCCCCGCCGGTGAACCCGCCATCGAGCAGACCAACAGCGGCGCCGTCCCGGGATCGCCAGAGGACCTCGCCTCCGCCAAGTTCGTCGTCACCGAGAACCTGCGTGGCAGCGTGCGCGGCTCCAACTTCCTGCGCGTCACCAACGACGACTCAGGCGTCCTGGACCTGACCAAGGTGTCCTACTCCGACGACGCGATCGCTGCTCTGAAGACCGACCGGGCTTCCGTCGATGCCTACTTCCCGGACATGGATCAGCGGATCGCGGCGGCGAGTCAGTGCCTCGCCGGCTACGTGCCCGGGAACGACCAGGTGAACTTCCCGACTCTCTCGGGTGACCCGCTGACGCTGGGTGGCTGGGCCTCGGACAGGCCGAACGTGATCAATTATGAAGACATCGAGGGTGCCAACGCCATCAAGCCCGAGGGCTACTTCCCGACGGCGGATGCCCCGCTGGTCATCAAGTTCCCGGCCGGCACCACGGAGATCGGTGTCCTCAACTTCGAGGGCTGGAGCGCCTCCGGTGCCCAGCAGGCCTACGCCCGCCACATCATCCTGGACCTCTCCGACGTCACCGGCACCGTGCGCTTCGGCGATCACGAGATGGGGGCCGTCTGGGCGCCCAACGCCAACCTGCACTTCACCGGCTCCCGGTCCACCAACGGCCAGTGGGTCTCCCAGGACTTCACCACGACGGCCGGCAGCGGCGGCGAACTCCACCACCACACCTTCGCCGGACTGCTGCCCTGCGGTGAGACCGATGAGACGCCTGAGCCGAGCGAGAGCCCCGCGCCCAGCGAGTCTCCTGAGCCGAGTGAGTCGCCTGAGCCGAGCGAGAGCCCCGCGCCCAGCGAGTCGCCCGAGCCGAGTCAGTCGCCTGAGCCGAGCGAGAGCCCCGCGCCCAGCGAGTCTCCTGAGCCGAGTGAGTCGCCTGAGCCGAGCGAGAGCCCCGCGCCCAGCGAGTCTCCTGAGCCGAGTGAGTCGCCTGAGCCGAGCGAGAGCCCCGCGCCCAGCGAGTCTCCTGAGCCGATTGAGTCGCCCGAGCCGAGCCAGAGTGTCGGCCCGAGCCACAGTGTCGATCCGAGCGAAACTTCCGATCCGGATCCGACGCCCACGGTGACGGCGAGCTCCGGCCCGGTCCCGACCAGCGCCCCGCAGCAGACCCACAGGCCGGGGCCCGGGCTCCCGTCGACGGGTGGGCAGGCGGACGGCGGCGTGATCTGGATGACCGCCGCGGCGCTGGCCCTCGCTGCCGCCGGTATCGGCGTCGGGATGCGACGAGCCACGAACTGATCGCGGTGGGGGAGTGACAACCCCTACAGGAGAATCGGGCGGTTGCCGAGGAAACTCGGCACCGCCCGATTCTGCATCTGGGCCATGTTACCGGGACCCTGCCCGGACCTTATGTGGGGGGTGCCCCACATCTGGCCTTGGGTAGGTGTTTTGATTGTCACATGAGTCCACGAAAGATCGGCGTCACCGAGCTGGCACTCCGCGACGCGCACCAGAGTTTGATGGCCACGCGCATGGCTACCGAGGACATGGTCGATGCATGCGCCGACATCGACGCGGCCGGGTACTGGTCCGTCGAGTGTTGGGGTGGTGCGACCTTCGACTCCGCGATCCGGTTCCTCAACGAGGACCCCTGGGAGCGGCTCCGCACGTTCCGCGAACTGATGCCCAACTCGCGCCTGCAGATGTTGCTGCGCGGCCAGAACCTCCTCGGCTACCGCCACTACGAGGACATGGTGGTGGACAAGTTCGTCGAGAAGTCCGCCGAGAACGGCATGGACGTGTTCAGGGTCTTCGACGCCCTCAACGATCCCCGCAACATGGCCCGTGCCATGGCTGCGGTCAAGAAGGTCGGAAAGCACGCCCAGGGCACGATCTGCTACACCGTCTCCCCGGTCCACACCGTCGACGGCTACATCAAGCTCGCCGGCCAGCTGCTGGACATGGGCGCGGAGTCCATCGCCCTCAAGGACATGGCCGCCCTGCTGCAGCCGCAGCCCGCCTACGACATCGTGCGCGGCATCAAGGAGACCTACGGCGACGTCCAGATCAACGTGCACTGCCACTCCACGACAGGCGTCACCCTGGTCAGCCTGATGAAGGCGATCGAGGCCGGTGCCGACGTCGTGGACACGGCCATCTCGTCGATGTCGCTCGGCCCGGGCCACAACCCGACGGAGTCGCTCGTCGCGATGCTGGAGGGCACCGACTACACCACGGACCTGGACATGGAGCGCCTGCTGCGCATCCGCGACCACTTCCGCAAGGTGCGCCCGAAGTACGCCGAGTTCGAGTCCAAGACCCTCGTGGACACCGACATCTTCTCCTCCCAGATCCCCGGCGGGATGCTTTCCAACATGGAGTCCCAGCTGAAGGCGCAGGGGGCAGGGGACAGGATCGCGGAGGTGATGGCCGAGGTCCCGCTGGTGAAGGCCGACGCCGGCCAGCCGCCGCTGGTGACCCCGTCGTCGCAGATCGTCGGCACCCAGGCCGTGTTCAACGTCCTGATGGGCCGCTACAAGGTGATGACCGGCGAGTTCGCCGACCTGATGCTCGGCTACTACGGCGAATGCCTCGGCGAGCGCAACCCCGAGGTGGTGGAGCTGGCCCGGGCACAGGCGAAGAAGGACCCGATCAGCGTCCGCCCCGCGGACCTGCTCGAGCCCGAGTGGGACACCCTCGCAGCGCAGGCCACGGCACTACCCGGCAGCAACGGCAGCGAGGAGGACGTCCTCACCAACGCCATGTTCCCCGGCGTCGCACCCGCGTTCTTCACCACCCGCGCCGAGGGGCCGAAGAGCGTGGCCAAGTCCGAGGCGCAGTTGAAGGCCGAGAAGGAGGCCGCCGGCTCCGCGCCCCGCGGCATCACCGGTCCGATCAAGTACAACGTCACCCTCGACGGGCGCAGGCACAGCGTCGCCGTCGAGCCGGCCTGAGGAGCATTGGATGAGCAAGCAACACACCATGGCCGAGCGCCTGGAGCAACTCGCCGAGAGGCGCGCCAAGGTCGAGGCCGGCGGCGGTGAGGCGAAGCTGGACAAGCAGCGCGCCAAGGGCAAGCTGACCGCACGCGAGCGGATCGAGTCGCTCATCGACCCGGGCTCCTTCCAGGAGACCGGCGCGTTCCGCCGCAACCGCACCACCACCTTCGGGATGGACAAGGCAGACATGCCCGCCGACGGCGTGGTCACCGGCTCCGCGTCGGTGCTGGGCCGCCCGGTGCACCTGGCCAGCCAGGACTTCACCGTCGTTGGCGGTTCCGCCGGCGAGGCGCACTCCATCAAGGTCACGGAGATGCTGAACGCATCACTCGCCACGGGCACGCCGTTCATCTTCATCAACGACTCCGGCGGCGCCCGTGTCCAGGAGGGCATCGACTCCCTGTCCGGCTACGGCAAGGTGTTCTACGCCAACGTGCTGCTGTCCGGGGCCGTCCCGCAGATCTCCATCATCTCGGGCCCCTGCGCCGGCGGCGCGGCCTACTCGCCGGCGTTGACCGACTTCATCATCCAGACCCGCAAGGCCCACATGTTCATCACGGGCCCCGGCGTCATCAAGCAGGTCACCGGCGAGGAGGTCAGCCAGGACGAGCTCGGCGGCGCCGACGCCCACATGTCCCGCTCCGGCGTGGTGCACTTCGTGGCCGACGACGACGAGCAGGCCATCCTGATCGCCAAGAAGCTCCTCAGCTTCCTGCCGCAGAACAACACCGAGGACGCTCCGATCGTCGATCCCGACGACGTGGTGGAGCCAAACCCGGTGCTCCGCGACGTCCTGCCGGAGCAGGCCAACAAGGGCTACGACGTGCGTGACGTGATCGCGGAGATCGTGGACCACCGCGACTTCCTCGAGGTGCAGGCCGGCTGGGCGATGAACATCGTCGTCGGCTTCGGACGGATCGTGGGCCGCACCGTCGGTTTCATCGCGAACCAGCCGTCGGTGATGTCGGGCGTCCTGGACATCGACTCCTCGGACAAGGCGTCGGCGTTCATCCGGTTCTGCAACGCCTTCAACATCCCCGTGGTGAACCTCGTCGACGTCCCCGGCTTCCTGCCCGGCGTCGCCCAGGAGCACAACGGCATCATCCGCCACGGCGCCAAGATGCTGTACGCGTACTCGGCCGCCACGGTCCCCAAGATCACCGTCGTGATGCGCAAGGCCTACGGCGGCGCCTACCTGGCGATGTGCTCCAAGGACCTGGGTGCTGACAAGGTGTTCGCCTGGCCGACGGCGGAGATCGCCGTCATGGGTGCCGAGGGTGCCGCGAACGTGGTGTTCCGCCGCGAGATCGAGGCGGCCGAGGACAAGGAGGCCAGGCGGGCCGAGCTGGTGGAGGAGTACCGCGAGACGTTCTCCACCCCCTACATGGCCGCCAGCCGCGGCCTGGTGGACGACATCATCGACCCGGCCGACACCCGCCGCGAGATCGCCATGGCGCTCGAGCTGCTCGTCGGCAAGCGGGAGATCCGCCCCGCCAAGAAGCACGGCCTCGGCCCGGTCTGATCGGAGGAAATGGCATGGATACCAACGAGGAACTGCTGGCCAAGGTCGCGGCCCTGCTGGACAGGGTGGAGACCCTGGAGGCACGCATCGCAGACCTCGAGTCCGAGCAGGAGATCCCGGAGGAGGACCTGGTGGCCATCGGCGCCGCCGTGGCCGCCTACTTCGGGCACAAGGCCAAGGTCCGTGCCGTCAGGTTCGGCCGGCAGGCCAACTGGGCCGCGGCCAGCCGCGAACGGGTCCACGACCGCACCGTCCCCCACATCCGTTGACGAGCGCAGGAGAACCATGATGAAGCTGAAGGTGACCGTCAACCAGACGGTGTACGAGATCGACGTCGAGGTGGAGCAGGAGGAGCCCAAGGGCCTCGGCCCCATCATCATCGGCGTCAACGCCGGGTCCAACCAGATCCCGACCAAGGCGTCGGTGTCCGCGGTCAGCTCGAACGCCGTCGTGGCGCCGCTGGCCGGGTCCGTCGCCAGGATCCTCGTGGCCGAGGGCGACGAGATCGAGGCCGGGCAGGTGCTGCTGATCCTCGAGGCCATGAAGATGGAGACCGAGATCACCGCCCCCGCCGCCGGCACGGTAGCACGCATCCTCGTCGGCCCCGGCGAGGCCGTCCAGGGTGGGCAGGCGCTGATCGAACTCTGAGCCCAGAGCACAGCGACCTTCAGGGTTTCCCCCGACGCGCGGCGACGCCGAAGCTGGCTTGACTGGCCCGGTGCGGGTCACGGGGACCCGCACGCGGCCACGCCGCGACACGTTGAGGGGTCACCGCGATGCACGTCAGAGGCACCAGATGGATCAGCGCCGTGGCGGCGCTCGGGTTGCTGCTCCTGTGGATCTCGCCACCGGGTCTCGCCCGGGCGCTCGAGGTGGAGATCGACACCGATGGCTTCGCGGTCATCGAGGTCCCGGCAGTGCCCGGCGCCGTCGGCCTGTGGCTCGACGTGGAGGCCCCCGGCCTGGTTGCCGCCGACGTCGTGGCGCTGCTCGACGGCGTCCCGGTCCCGCTGCGGGACACACCCCTCGGGGCGGGTGCCGTGGTGGAACACGACGGCGCAGCCGCCACCCTCGCGGTGAGGGTGGGGATCGCCGCCGAGCCGGACATCGCGATCACGCTCGTCGATGCCGCGGACCGCATCCTGCTGGCCGACTCGGCACGGGTGGAGTTCCCGACGGGCGCCGACGGTGAGCCGCCCGCGACACCGGAGCCGACCCCGACGCCACCGTCCCCCGACCCGACGCAATCGACGCCGGACGGAGGCCAGACGGCCGCCCCGACACGCCCGGGCCTCCCGAGCAGCGGGGGTGACCTGTGATGAAGCGCATCCGCAAGGTCTTCGCGGCGCTCGGGCTGTCCACTGCGCTCGTGCTCGGCTTCGTCAGTGCCGGCCCCGCCAGCGCAGCTGACTTCGCCACCGACGGCGCCCCCATCCCGGTGAGCTTCCCCGACACGGTTCCGGCCCTGGACTCGGCCGTCGGACAAGGTGCCCCGCTGGGGGCGGGCACCCCTGTCGACGTCCCGGTGGGTGCGGATGCCGCCGCCGCGCACTCGGCGCTGGTGCGGATCAGCGCATTCGAGCCGGCCACCGACGCCGTGGTCGCCGTGGCGGGTGCGCCGGCGCTCACCGTGGCGGCGGGCACCTCCGCCTCCACCGTCGTGCTGGTGCCCGTGGCGAACCAGCACTTCCGCCTGCTCGCCTCCGCCGACGTCGACGTCCGCGTCGAGGTGTTGGCCGGCTTCGAAGGGACCGCCGCCGCCGCGGGCTCCACCGTCGCGCTCCCGGCAGCGGTGGCCAGGCCGGCGGACGGCCGGCCCATCGCCGTCGCCCCCGGTGCGCCCACCGTCGTCGGGCTGACCGGCCTCGGGGGAGTGCCGGTGAGCGATGTCCGTGCGGCACACGTGAGCCTCACCGTCGAGGCATCGTGGGCCACTGTCGTGGAGGTCGACGGCCAACCGCTCCCGGTCCCCGCGGGCCGGGCCACGCTCAGCACCGTCGTCACGCCATCAGCTTCGGGCGACATCGAGATCACCGCCGCGCAGGACGTGGCCGTCGAGCTGGTCGTGCGCGGTTACGTGGCGGAGGCGGCGGAGTACTCAGACGCCCTCAACGGGCCGGGCTCCTACCTGCCGGGATCTCCCTCCGAGCCCGTGACCCATGCCGTCGACGACAGCGGCCCCAGCGCCGTCGATGTTGGTGGCCAGGCCGACGCGAGCCACGTCCTCGCCCTCCTCTGGGTGGATCCGGCCCGGGACCTGACCACCCTCGAGCTCGGAGCCCCGTACAGCGGACGGGCCAGGGGAGCGGTGGTGGACCCCGCCAGCGGCGCACAGCCGCAACTGGCCCTCGTTCCCGCCGACGACGCCAACCTCACACTGCGCCGCGGCGCGGCGACCGCGCACGTCCTGCCGCTCGGATCCCTCGTGGGTGCCGAACCGGTGGCACCATCAGCGGCGGCGGCCATCACCGTCGACTCCCCGGCGCCGGGTGCGGTCGAGCTCGAGGACGAGATCACCCTCACCTTCGAGGGCGGCCTGGAACTCGGTGACATGACCCCGCTGCGCATCGAGGTCACCAGGAACGGACAACCCCACGGCGTCGCGAACCTTGCCTCCGGCGAGGACGGACCGGGCTGGTCCTTCACCACCGGCCTGGCGCAGGGTGGGAACTTCACCTATGGCTTCGAGCTGATCGGGCGGGACGGCACCACGGCCTCCACCCAGTGGAGTGCCGAGATCGAGATCCCCGGCCCCGACGATGTCATCATCGCCGAGGACGTGGTGGTGCTCGGTTGGCCGGGCTCCGATGCCGAGAT
Organism: Tessaracoccus terricola; assembly: GCF_054776555.1. Taxonomy (NCBI): domain Bacteria; kingdom Bacillati; phylum Actinomycetota; class Actinomycetes; order Propionibacteriales; family Propionibacteriaceae; genus Tessaracoccus; species Tessaracoccus terricola. The sequence goes on from NZ_BAAHBS010000005.1 coordinate 156,602, forward strand.
CCTGGCCACCGACGAGGGTCACGTGGACTTCGCGACTGACCCGGGCCTGGCCCCGGGGGAGGTCATCACGGGCGGGGTCACCGACGGTTCCCCGGTGGGCCTGCTGCGGCGGGTCGTGGCCGTCGACGCCACGGAGGACCGGTGGCGGGTCACCACGGAGCCTGCCACGTTCACCGACGTCTTCCTGCAGGTGGAACGAAGCGACATCCAGCCGCTGTTCCAACCCGGTGACGAACCGGAGCTCGAGGTCATCGCGCCGGCGGACCCGGCGCGTTCCGGCAACCACGAGCTGCTGTCGACGGAGCTGTTGGACGTCGAGGACGCGGACCTGGGACCGCTCGAGTTCGAGGCCGAGCCCGTGGCCCGTGACGACGACGCCATCCACATCACGGACCCCTACGAGCCGTTGTCGCTGAACACCACCGCGCGCTCCGGCGGCTTCGCGCCCATGGCGATGCCGGTCCCGAGGCAGCCGCGGATCGACGAGCCCAGCGGTCCGTCGTCGCCGCCGCCCGGCAGCACGCCCGTCGGTGGGGAGTCGAAGGCGGCCCACAAGTGGGAGCACAAGTTCGAGGACGAGGCCAGCGTCGGGGACGTGGACTACTCGCTGCTGTTGCACGGCGAACTGGCGATCTCGATGTCTGTGGTGTTCACCCTCAAGATCAGCGTCGCGTGGACCGACTGGTGGGGCCCGATCCCGCCGCTGCCGTACCCCGTGGTGCGGCACCTGGAGACCTATGTGAAGTCCACCACCAACGCGGAGGTCACCGGTTCCGTGAGCGTCTCCGGCGAACTGGAGGGCATGGAGTTCGAGGGCCACGTCATCAAGTACAACCTGTCCCCGACCACCTTCTTCATCGGCCCTGTGCCGGTGGTCATCACCTACGACATCGGTCTGGTCTTCAAGGCCGCACTGAAGGCCTCGGCGGAGCTCTCCATCGGGTTCACCACCAGTGTCCAGGGGCTCACGAAGTGGGGCTTCGAGGTGGACGACGGCGGTGCCAAGGAGATCAACGAGGCCAAGTGGACCTACGCGGGTCCCGAGTTCAACGACTCGGTGTTCACCGGCGAGGTGGCCGCCTCGGTCGGGCCGGAGTTCTCCTTCAACCTGATGCTCTACGACGCCGTGGGCCCGAGCATCGGATTCGGGTTGCAGGCCGGGGCATCCTTCGAGGGGAGCCTGGACGGTGACGGGATCGGCATCGAGGCCAAGATCTACCTGACCGGCAACATCTTCGTCAGGATCAAGGTGACCGTCCCGGTGGTCAACTACAAGCTCAACGACATCACCATCGTCAACGAGAAGTTCCGCTGGGACATCGCCGAGTTCTCCTACTCCTCCGAGCCCGACGACGAACCCTCGGAGGAGCCGTCGGAGGAGCCGTCGGAGGAGCCGAGCGAGGAGCCCTCCGAGGAACCGAGCGAGGAGCCTTCCGAGGAGCCGTCGGAGGAGCCTTCCGAGGAACCGACCGAGGAGCCGTCGGAGGAACCAACCCCCGGGGACGTCATGGACGCACTGGAGTTCGCCCGCGCCATCAACACCACCGAGTTGTGGTGGGATGGGGAGTACGACCTGCGCTTCCTACCGGTGGAGATCACCGGCGCCCAATGGGTCCACGGTCCGCCCGCTGCGGAAGCCGTCGGCATCGTCGAGGGCGACTTCCCGATGCCGGACGGGCCCGGTGGAGCCCACCCGGTGATCTCGACGGGGAACCGGACCTCGTTCTTCGACGAGTCGCCGGGTGAGTTCGAAACCAGTGCAAGCCTGGGGGACGACGTCTGGGACGCGACGATCCTGCGGATCGACTTCGCCCGCCCGGCGGCGGCGCAGTGTGTGGAGATCTCATACCTGTTCGGGTCCGACGACGTGTGGGACGACGACAGGGGCGATGCGCTGGTCTTCGAGTGGGGCCGGACCACCTGGAGCAGCGACGGCTCCGGGAACGTCACGGCACCGGACAGCGTGATCCGGCAGGTCAACTCGGACGGGAACTACTACTCCGACGTGGTCAGGGCTGAGAACGACACGTTCTACAACTACTCCGACGACGCCCACAGTTTCAGGTTCCCCGCCACCGCGGCCATGGTCACCGGCTTCCAGCTGCCCGAGACCAGCTCGTCGCTGTACGTGTCCCTCGCCGACCTCAACTCCCCGGCGGGCGCCACGGCGGTGGCGCTCCAGTCGATCACCTTCTACCCGGAGTACCGGTGCGGGAGCGAGTCGGAGATCACCAGCACGGTGCAGAGCTTCTACAACCAGGGGTGAGCCGCGCCGGACTACGATCACCTCAACGGGGTGGTTGGGAGGAGCGCGCGTGGAACCGGTGGGCCGCGAGGTGGAACTCGGTGTGATCGCCTCCGCCCTTGACGGGGCTGCTGGGGACTCGCCGTCGGTGGTGTGGGTGGAAGGTGAGGCGGGTTCCGGCAAGACCACCCTCGTGGACGCGGCGGTGTCCGCCTTCCGGGCCTCCCCACGGGGTGCCGACGCCGTGGTGTGGCGGGTCGCCGCCGACGCGGAGGAGCAGGTCCTGGAGCATGCGGTGTGCGACGAGTTGCTCCGGTTGGCGGGGATCGACGACGTGGCCGCAACCACCGAACCGAGCCGCCGGGCGATGCTCCTGCTGTCAGTGCTCTCCGGTCTCGCCGCACGGACGCCGGTGCTGGTCGTGCTGGACGACCTCCACTGGTGCGACCACTCCTCGCGCCAGATGCTGCGCTTCCTGCTGCGCAGGCTCGACGGCGTGGCCGTCGGATTCCTGCTGGCCCACCGCCCCATGGGGACCTGGCCGGCCGACGTCCGGCACGCGACTCCCTCAATCGAGCCCGTTACCATCCTGCTGGAGGGGCTCGCCGTCGCCGACGTGCGCAGCCTGATGGCGGCCCGGGGGATCGCGCTGACGCCGCGCGCCGGTCGTCGCCTTCACGAGCACACCGGCGGCAACCCGCAGCTGCTCACGATGCTCGCCGACGAACTCACCGCCGAGGAACTCGCCTCCGGCGAGGGCCCGCTGCGCGCACCCAGGTCCTTCAGGGACTGGGTCAGGCGCGCCTACGAGGAGTCGTCGGAGCCGGTCCGGGCCGTCGTCGGCGCGGTCTCGGTGCTCGGCCAACCCGCCGGGCTCGCCGAACTCGCCGAACTGACCGGCATCGACCGGCCCGAGGCCGCCGTCGACGAGGCCATCGCGAAACGCCTGCTGCGACAAGTGCCGCGCGGGGCCGCCCGCACGGTGGACGTGGAGCACGCCCTGGTGCGCGCCGCGGTCAACGAGGCGATGGGTTTCGAGGACTTCGCCAACTTCCACCGCCGGGCGGCCCGGCTCACGCAGGAACCGCAGAAGGCGATGCGGCACCGGTTGCTCGCGAGCCCCGGGTTCAGTGCCGAGCTCTCGGCCGAGGCCATCGCCCTTGCCGAGGCCAGCGCCCGGGAGGGGGCCTTCCTCGCCTCGGCCCGGATCCTGGCCTTGGTCGGCAACATCATCCCCGCCGGACCCGGGCGCTCCGACGTCTGGGTCCGGGCCGCCGAGCGGCTGCTGGTGGTGGGGGAACTGCGCTGGGCCGAGAAGCTGCTCGCCGACGTCGCGGAGGCGCGCACCGGCGGTCCCTCCGCCCACGAACTGCTGGTCACGGGGCAGTTGGCGCTCCAACTCGGGGCCAGCGAACGGGCCCGCACCGCCGCGAACCTCGCCTGGGAGATGGGCGGCGACCCACGGGTGGCAGTCGGCGCGGCCGAGCTGCTCGCCTACCTCGGCATGGACTCCGGCGACGGCGATGCCGCCATCAAGTGGGCGGCGCGGGCGATCGAGACCGCTGACGACGCCCGGGTGGCGGTCCAGTGGGCCGGTACCGTGTTCGCCTCCGGTTGTGCCCTGCGCGGTGACCTGCGGCCGGCCCGTGAGTTCCTCGAGCGGCATTCGGTTCGGCTCCGGGGAAGCGCGAGCGAGCCGGACATCCGGCTCGGGCTGGCGCTCACGCTGCTGTGGAGCGGCCGGCTGCTGGCGGCGGCCGAGACGTTGGAGCCGCTGCGACTGCGCCTGGCCGATGGGGCGACCGTCCTGCGCTCCACGGCCCGCCTGGCGGTGGCCGAGGTGGACTTCCGGCGTGGCAGCTGGGACGACGTGCTGGCCACCACCGACTCCGAACTCGCCCTGGTCGACGAGGGGTGGGAGTCCCGCACCGCACCGATGACCCTGTCGGTGGGCGCCTACGTCTGCGCCGCCCGGGGGCAGGAGGCGCGAGCCCTGGACTTCGTCGCCCGCGCCGAGGCGCTGCTGGAGAGCGAGGCCAACCTGCCCGCGAGGATCATGGTGGCCGTCGCGCGCGGCAGGATCGCGACGGCGCTCGGCAGGCCCGAACACGCAGTCGAGGCGCTGGAGGCACTCCACACCGGAGAGTTGCCCAGCGGCGTCCCCGAGGGCGTGCACGCCTGGCGGGCAGACCTCGCCGAGGCGCTGGTGGCCGTGGGCCGACTGGACGCTGCCCGCGACCTGCTCGCCGACCCGGGGGTCCTCGTCGGGGACCCGCACGCCTCGTCCGGGATCCTGCGGGCCAGGGCGACCCTCGCCGCCGCCCGTGGCCACACCTCCGAGGCGCAGCGGCTGCTTGAGGAGGCCGTCGCGCCCGGACCCGACGCCTGCGGGGCCTACGTCCACGCCAGGGGGATGCTCGCGCTGGGTTCGTTGCTGCGACGCCGCGGCCACCGTCGCCGCGGCGCCGACGCCCTGGAGGCGGCGCTTGCCGTCCTGACAAGGCTGGACGCTGCCCCGGCCGTCGAGCAGGCACGCCGCGAACTGGAGCTGTGCGCATTGCGCCGGACTGCCCAGGACCCCTCGGCGCTGACACCTGCGGAGGCGGCGGTGGCCAAGCTCGCCGTCGGCGGCCACACCAACCGGGAGATCGCGCAGTCGCTGACCGTGAGCGTCAAGACGGTGGAGACCCACCTCGGACGCATCTTCAACAAGCTGCGGGTCCGCAGCCGGGTGGAGCTGGTGACGGCGCTCACCGAACGCGCGGCCGCGACGTCGCAGGTCCGAAACATCGACTAGTGGAAGCAGGCCCGTCACCGGGGCCGGAACCACTTGTCGGTTCGCTCCAACGCGGACCGGGGGCGCAGCAGGGTCAGATCGGGATCCGGCGCGGTGGGTCGGCGAAGGTCCGCAGCATGCGGCCGGTGGCCGGGTCCCAGGCCCGGATGCCGCCGCGGCCGGTGCTGGTGTAGAGGACACCGTCGCGCGAGAACAACGCATGGGTGGTGTCCGGGCGGGGGAGCGCGACGATCTGGCGCAGGTCCGAGTCGTTGATCCGGCCCATCCAGATGCCGCGCGACGACAGCGCCGCCAGGAAGCTGCCATCGGGACCGAAGACCACGTTGCGCGGTGAGGCAACCGCGGCCTCGACGGTGCCGAGTTCGCCCTTTTTCTCCAGGGTCATCGCGTCCAGCAGCAGCGCCGGCCCACCCGCCCGCGGGACCACCAGTTCGTCACCGGAGGGGGAGAACGCGATCCGGCGGGCGACCACGCGCGGACCCAGGTCGGTGCGGGTGACCTCCGCGCGGGTGGTTGTGTCCCAGCGTCGGATGCTGTGGTCCGTGCCGACGCTGATCACCCAGTCCCCGTCCGGGCTGAAGACGGCGTCGATGATCCCGTCGCCGGGGGCGCTGCCGTCGTGGCCCACCAGCTCGGCCCGCACCTCGTCGCGCAGGGGACTGCGCAACAGCAGCCGACCGTCGCAGGTGCTGGTCAGCAGCGAGCCGCCGTCGGGGCTCCAGCGCAGCAGCGGCACGAGGCCCTCGACGGTCCCGACGAACCGGTCCACCTCGCCGGAGTGCGCGTCCCAGACCACGATCCCGTCCATGTGCACCGCGGCGAGTTCGCGGCTGTCGGCGGAGATGGCCAGCGGGGAGACGTAGTGGATCCGGGGATCGACGTCGTGGTCGACCCGGCCATCGGCGTCGCACAGCGACCGCATGCGGAAGGTGTGCACGCTCACAGCTGGTCCACGAGTGCCTCGAACTCCTCGAGGGTCATGTGGTCGGTGTTCCACGCCCCGGCGCGCCTGGCGTCGACCTCGACCGGCCGCTCGGTGTAGCCCTTGTCGCGCACGTAGCCGGCGTTGCGCTCGGTCATGCGGGCAGCCTCCTCGGTGGTGACGCCGTACTTGTCAACCATCGGGTCCGGAACGTCGCCGTTCAGGATCGCCTCCAGCTCGTCCGGATCGACCGCGATCACGGCGTACTCGTCGCGGACCGCCCACTGCCAGGCGTGCTGCATCTCGTGGACCGCGGTGTGGAGCAGTTCCGGAGTGTCCAGCAGGTCCGGGTTCAGGTGCAGGGACCCGTCCCACATGCCGCGGCCGGTGGCGTCCCAGTTGATCGGGGCGCGCGGGATGCCCATCTCGTCGGCGTGCTGGTCGGCCAGCAACTGGAGGAGGTCCCGCCGTTCCTGCGCGGTCAGTTCCGCCCACGCCGCCTCGATCTCCGGCGGCACGACGCCACGGCTCTCGCCGTCGGTGATGGTCAGGGGCGACGGCATCGAGATGGAGGCGAACGCCCCATCCACCTGCGCCAGCATCTGCCGCTCCAGCTTCGACAGCCGAGACCTGGCGCCCTGCACGGCAGCGGCGTATGCCTTGAAGTCCGGCGGGAAACGCAGCAGGGCCCCCCGGATCTGCTGGACGGCCACAGCCGCTGCGACGTCCATGGCGACGGTTCCGGTGGCGATGGCCAGCGCGGCGGTGCGGTAGGCCAGTGCGGTGCTCTGCGCTGCGTCGCTGAGGAGGTCCAGCTGGTCCGACGCCGAGCCGTGCCCCGTCGTCGCGTTGACGAACGCGTCGACGGTGGGGCCCTCGTTCGCGGCGGCCACGGACTTGGTGGCTGCGGCGGCCTCCGCCGAGGCGGTGGCGGCGGCCTTGGCCAGGCGCGCATAGGCGGCGGCGAGCGCTCCCAGTTCGCCCGGATCCAGTTCCGGGCGTTCGATGCCGACCATTTCGTAGATGCCCATGGCTAGCTCCAGAACCTGTCGACGGCGCTGGTGCCGGATTCCTCCATGGCCGCGTAGTTCGTGCCCGTGGCGTCCATCTTGGAGGCGTCGCTGTTGAGCTGCTCGGTCACGTTCCCGACGAGCTCGTACCACTCGATGTTGAGGGCGCCGTCGTACCGGATGACGGCCGCGTCCACCGGCGAGCCGCTCGAGGAGGTGAGTTCCCTGGCCACGGTGACTTCGTGGGCGCCCGTGTAGAAGGTCTCGGTGGTCTCCTGCAGGGCCTGGGAGGCGGAGGTCCAGGAGCTGGGGTCGAAGACGATGTCGCTCACAGCAGGTCCTCCCGCTCGAGTCGGCGGATGCGGGAGGCCAGCTCCGCCCAGTCGGGTTCCCCCGGTGCCTCGGGGCCGTCCGTGGCGATGCGCGCGTCGGCGGCGCCGAGGGCCTCGTTGACGGCTGCGACGACGGCGGCCTCCAGTGCGCGGCCGCCGGCCGGCTGGAGCAGGTCCGGCGGGAACTCCAGGGTGGTCAGTCGACCGTCGCCCACGACGGCGCGGACCTGCCCGTCGGCAGCACTGCCTGCGGTGGTGCCCAGGGGCGCGGGGTCGGGCAGTCCTTCGAGGGGGCGCAACTGTGCCTCGAGGAACTCGAGCGCCTCGGCCATGGCCGGACCCGGGACGTCTGGTTCCAGGTCGGCGAGGACGTCGGCACGGTGCCGGACCAGGGCGGCGTCGATGACGGACCGCAGGGCCGGCTCCACTTCGTCGTGGCGCTGCGGGTCCAGGTGGGTGCGGGCGATCTGCAGGGTGGTGAGGACGCCGTCGACCACCTCCACGAAGATCCGGGGCGTGGGGTTGTCGATGCTGGTCGTGACGGGACTCATGCGCTCACCGCCTCCTCGCTGCGGTTGGCGGTCCGCAACTCGAACCAGTGCTCGCGGCCGTCGCTGGTGCGGATCATGTCCAGGTGGACCTCGCCCACCATCACCGCCTGCTGCTCCACGGGATCCCGGCGCAGGGCCTTGATCATGTCGTACTCGTCACTGACGCGCAGCACCCGCCACGGGTTGGTCCGCGTGCCCTTGCCGGAACTGATGATGGCCAGCACCGCCATCCGGGACAGGCTGGCCTCGGTCTCGGCCTCCTCGTGCCTGCCGAGCGCGGTCAGTGCCTCGGACATCAGGGTGTGCGCGCAGGGGCTCAGGAACGCGCCGGGCATCCACGAGTCGATGACGTCGATGGCGGCCTGGAACTGACCGCCACGGAGCAGCGGGGAGGCCTCGCGGATGAACTCGGATCCGGGGGAGTAGCTGCGGGAGGCGCGGATGGCCTCGTGCAGCTGCTCGAGGTGCAGCTTGCTGGGGGCACGGAGGTAGCGGTCCGCCGCCTCGCTGAAGCCCATCGCAACCTCCCCGTCCATCGTCGTGCCCGAGCAGCCTATCGAGTGACGGTGCCAACTCGGGCCCCGCGCCCCCGCACGGACCACGTGCGGGGGCGGGGAGTCATTCCAATAGACTTCCGGGCATGGCAGAACGCACTCGGGACGAGCAGGCCCCCCACGGGCGCCCACCCGGATCCCCGGCGTACCTGTCCGGGCTGTTGCTGCGGGACCGTGACGTCCTAGTCGTCGGCGCGGGCAACGTCGCCGCCCGCAGACTGGGTCGTCTCCTCGAGGTCGGGGCCCGCATCCGCGTCGTGGCGCCCGAGGCCTGCGCGGCCGTCGAGGCGCTGGACGCCGAGGGTCGGATCGCCTGGCGGCGCCGCCGGTTCGTCGACGAGGACCTGGACGGCGCCTGGTACGTGTTGGCCGCCACCGACTCCACCGACGTGAACGCCGCCGTGGCCGCCGGCGCCGAGGCCCGCCACACCTTCTGCGTCCGATCCGACGAGGCCCACGGCGGATCCGCCTGGACCCCCGCCAGCCGCAACTTCGACGACGTGACCGTGGCCGTCGTCGCCAACCGTGACCCGAAGCGCTCCAAGCACGTGCTGGGGGTCATCCAGGAAGCACTCGGAGGTGCCCCCGAATGAGGTTCGAGATCCTGCCGGGAACGGTCACCCTCGTCGGCGGGGGGCCCGGTGACCCCGGGTTGATCACGGTCGCCGGGCTGGAGGCCATCCGGCAGGCTGACGTGCTGCTGCACGACCGGCTCGGCCCCGTCGAACTGATCTCCGAGGCGCCCGACGGGGCCGAGGTGGTCAACGTCGGCAAGATCCCGCACGGCCAGTTCACCCCCCAGGAGGAGATCAACCGCCTGCTCGTGGACCATGCCCGCGCAGGTCGGCGGGTGGTCCGGCTCAAGGGCGGGGACAACTACGTCTTCGGTCGCGGCGGCGAGGAGTGGCAGCACTGCGCCGCCGCCGGGGTGCCCGTGCGGGTGGTGCCGGGTGTGACGTCGGCGGTGTCCGTGCCCGCAGTCGCCGGCATCCCCGTCACGCATCGCAGCTTGTCGCAGGGGTTCTGCGTGGTCAGCGGCCACGTCGCGCCCGGTGATCCCCGCAGCACCGTGGACTGGGCCGCCCTCGCGGCGTCCGGGCTGACCCTGGTGATCCTGATGGGAGTCAAGCAACTGCCCGCCATCACCACCGCGCTCGTCGCCGGCGGGCTGGCCCCCAGCCTGCCCGCCGCCGTCGTCGAGGACGGCACCACACTGGAGCAACGCGTGATCCGCAGCACCTTGGCCGACGTCGCCGCAGCCACGGCCGCCTCCGACGTGCGCCCGCCCGCGATCATCGTGGTGGGGGATGTCGCCGGCCTTGACCTGACGGGCGCCGAACACTCGGGTTGATCGGTTCGCCAGATCGCGCAGAGACATCGGACCTCTGACCTATCCTTTTTGGTGGTCCGTCGCAACGATGCCAGGAGTCTCTCAATGCCCCACGCCTTCCGCTCATCCCGTACGCTCCTCGTCGGGCTCGTCGCCACGTTGGTGGCCACGACAGGGCTGGTCCTCCAGCCGGGAACCGCTCCGGAGGCGGCCGCCGACCCGGTGACCTCTGCCACTGCCGGACCCGCCGACGGGCTGGCCGAGGGCCTCGAACTGGTCGACCTGGCCAACCGCGGCGAAGGCTGGTTGCGCTACCGCATCCCCGCGCTCACCGTCGCCCCGAACGGCGACCTGCTCGCCTTCTACGACGGCCGCCCCAGCATGGCCGACCTGCCCAGCAACATCACGATGCTGATGCGCCGCTCCACCGACGGCGGCGCCACCTGGCAGGACCAGCAGGTGGTGCGCCAGGAACCTGCCCCGAAGGGCTTCGGTGACCCGTCGGTCCTCGTCGACCGCGAGGAAGGCCTCATCTTCCTGTTCTATGCCGCGTCCTTCAACCAGGGCTATGCGGGCGGCGGAACCGGGAGCGATCCCGACGACCCCAACGTCCTGCACGCCGACTACTCCGTCTCCGACGACGACGGCCTGACGTGGACCCACCACCGCATCACGGACCAGATCAAGGACGGCCACACGAACTGGGCCGGCATGTTCGCAGCCTCCGGCGAGGGCATCCAACTGCGGCAGGGCGAGCACGCGGGCCGCCTCATCCAGCAGTACACGGTCCGGATCGGCGGCGGCAACCACGCCGTCTCCGTGTACTCCGACGACCACGGCCAGACCTGGAACGCCTCCGAGCCCGTCGGGCCCGGCGCCGACGAGAACAAGACCGTGGAGCTCGCCAACGGGGACGTGCTGCTGAACTCGCGCGCCGCGCCCTTCCGCCGCACCGCGGTCTCCAGCGACGGCGGCGAGACCTACACCCCGTTCGTCGAGGACGCCGAGCTGCCGGACCCGGCCAACAACGGCTCCGTCATCCGCGCCTTCCCCGACGCCGAGCCGGACGATCCCAAGGCGCAGGTGCTGTTGTTCTCCAACACCGCCAACCCGAACGTCCGCCGCAACCTCACGGTCCGGATGTCGTGTGACTCCGGCGAGTCCTGGCCCGTGGCCAAGGTGGTCCAGACCGGGGCGAGCGCGTACTCCACGCTGACCCCGCTCCCGGGCGAAGACGGCACCCTCGGGGAGGGCGGCTACGGCCTCTTCTACGAGCGCGAGGGCTACCGCCACCTCTCCTTCACCAAGTTCGACCTCGACTGGTTGGGCGGGGTCTGCGCCGGGGTGCAGGTGGGAGCCATCGGCACCGCCGTCGCCCCCGGTGGGACGGTCGACCTCTCCGTCACCGTCACCAACCAGAGCGGCGCCGAGCTCCCGGCCGGCACCCTCGACGTGGGCACCGATGGCTTCACCGCAGAGCCCACCGCGGTCCCGGCGCTCGCGGCCGGTGAGAGCCAGACGGTCACCCTGCCGGTGACCGTGGGCACGACGGCGGCGCAGCGCACGCACGCAGTCGAGGTCACCTACTCGGGGACGGAGGGCGGCTCGTTCGGTACGGCGAACATCCCCGTCGGCGCCGGTGCGGTGGCCGCGCCGTCGTTCGAGATCCGCCCCGTGCTGGACGCGATCTACTCCAACGAGCCGGCCGGTCTGCTCGGTGACGACATCCAAGCCTGGGTGGAGATCGTCAACACCGGCAACGTCACCCTCACCAATTTCGCCTGGACCGCTCCCGCCGGCGTGAACTGCGCGATCAACTCGCTGGCTCCCGGGGCCACGCACACTTGCCGCAACCACGGCCTGCCGCGCCACCGGATCACGCAGGCCGACCTCGACGCCGGTGAGTGGGCACCCACCTACACCGTCACCGCCACTGCGGGCACCACTTCGGTGACTGCCTCGGCGACGCTGTACCCCGTCGATCTCGACGAGACGCCCTCGTCGGGCCTCACCTCCGTGTGGGTCCCCACCGGGTCCTTCGACACGTCCTCCCTCGAGCGTGCCGTCGAGGTCGGCAACACCGGCCCCGCCGTCGAGAACGTGCCGCTCGAGCTGCTCGTGCCGGCCAACAGCCGCCAGAGCGCCCAACTCGTCGTCTCGTCGGGCCCCGCGCTCACCGACCTCACCGCCACCGTCAGCGCCCTCACCGGTGCCGGCGGGACCCTCACGGACGCCGTCGAGGTCCGCTACGCGCAGTTCATCCCCGACGAGAACACCGGTGGGCGGGTCGCCGACCCGCTGCTGGACGTGGCTGCCGTCGACGTGGCGGCGGGTCACAACCAGCCCGTGTGGCTCACCGTCCGGGTCCCGGAGGGGACTGCGGCCGGTTCCTACACCGGCACGGTCGCGTTCTCCTCGTCGGCCGGGGAGATCAGCAGCCACGAAATCACCGTCGAGGTGCCCGAGCTGGAGTTCCGGGACGTCGCTGAGCGCCCGTTCGTCCTGGACTTGTGGCAGCACCCCGACGCCGTCGCCGACGCGCTGGACCTGGAACCGTGGAGTGAGGAGCACTTCACCGCGCTCGAGCCGTACTGGGCAGACCTCGCCGAGGCCGGCCAGGACATCATCAACATCACCATCACCGAGGACCCCTGGCTGGTCAACCACGAGGGCGAGATCCGCCCCCAGACCTGGAGCCACTACCGCTCCACCGTGGAGTGGCAGTGGGACGGGAGCGAGTTCAGCTTCGACTTCAGCGTGTTCGACCGGCTGGTGGAGGACGCGCTCGCCGCGGGGGTCGGGCCCTCCATCCACGCGTTCGCGCCGCTGCAGTTCCAGGGCCACGACCGCTTCCACTACGTAGACACCCGAACCGGCGAGGGGGTCTGGGAGGACTACACCGTCGGCGGGGCCCGCTACGTCGAGGTCTGGAGCGCCTTCATGACCGCCTTCGACGCCCACGTCAGGGACAGGGGCTGGTACGACGACACCAGGCTCGCGTTCGACGAGCAGCCGCTCAACCGGATGAACGCGTTCTTCGCCGTGCTGGACGACATCAACCCCGACTGGAACGACAAGATCGCCCTCGCTGCCAACTCCCTGGCGGAGGCCGACATCGCGGAGTACATCTCGTTCAACGTGAACTTCCTCTCGAGCGTCTCCCAACAGCTGATCGACTCCCGTCGGGCAGAGGGCAAGCCCACCCTCTACTACGTGTGGAACGAGCCCACCTCGCCCAACACCGTCGTCAAGACGCCGCTGCACAACGTCCGCGTCGTGCCGTGGGTGGTGGAGAAGCGGGACCTGGACGGGTTCCTGCGCTGGACCTACCAGTCCTGGCCGGACGACGTGTACACGGACCCGACCTTCCGCTACGGGCAGGGCGACGAGTACATCATCTACCCGGGTGATGACGGCCCCGTCAGCTCCATCCGCTGGGAACTGTTCAAGGACGGCCAGGAGGATGCCGAGCTACTCGACCTTGCCAAGTCGGAGTTGGGCGAGGGCAATCCGGTGGTCGCCGGCGCCCTGGGCGGCGTGAACGCGGCGAACGCGTGGGGCCAGTCGCAGCGGGCCATGTTGGACCATCGCGCGGCCGTCATCGACGGGCTGGTGAATGCCGAGCTGGTGGCTGGCGCCATCACTCTCGACTCCAACTCCGTGCTGGAGCCCGGTGACACCATCACCGCCAGCACCGAGATCCGCAACCGCTCCGACGAGGACCGCCAGGTCACGCTCGCGGCCACCAGCGCGGGGATCTTCTCCGCCGAGGCCACCACCGTCACCATCCCCGCGGGCAGCACCCAGGTGGTCACCCTCGAGCTGACCGGCGACGGCGTCGGGCTGGAGGAGGTCACCGTGGAGATCAGTTCAGGAGGGACCGGCCTCGGTTCGCAGTCGTTCACCCTGCTCGCCGGTGGCACGTTCCTCTCGGACCTCGAGTTCACGGAGGCCACCAACGGCTGGGGCCCCGTGGAGCGCGACGGCAGCAACGGTGAGCAGGAGGCCGGCGACGGCGGACCCATCACGCTGTCCGGGACCACCTACGCCAAGGGCATCGGAACCCACGCCCGCGCCAACGTCGTCATCCCGTTGCCGGGGGAGTGCTCCGTGATCGAGTTCGACTACGGCATCGCCGACAGGATGCGCGGCGGCGGCAGCGGGGCGAGTGTGCGCCCCTCCATCATCGTCGACGGCACGGCGATCTGGGAGCCCGGGGTCATCACCCCGGCCAGCGGCACCGGCTCGGCAGTGGTCGAGCTGCCCGAGGGCACCCAGCAGGTCACCCTCCACGTCGACCCCAACGGCGGCGTGGGGCAGGACCACTTCGACTGGGCCAACATCTGGGTGAGGTGCGCCACCGACGTCGAGCCGACGCCGCAGCCCACTGTCACCGTCACCGCGCCCACCCCGACGGTGACTGCCACCGCCACCGCGACGGAGACCCACTGGGTGACTCCCACCCCGACGGTCACCACCACCGCGACCGCAACCGCCACGGCCACCGCGACGGTCACCGCCACCGCGACGGCGACGAGCAGCGCCACCCGGACCGTCGTCGTGACGGCCAGCCCGACCAAGGCTCCCACCAGGACGCCCTCCCGACCTGCCGACGGCAGCTGGGTCTACACCACGCCGGGGCAGCACGACGTCAACGGCCGACGCTGGTTCACAACGTGTGAGGACTACTCGCAGACGGTGCGCTGCACCACGGACATCTGGGCCACCCAGATTGTCGCCACCGGCGGCAGGTTCGTCAGCACCACCGGGTGGTACTTCAACAACCTGACGTACCTGCCGCTCATGACCCGCGCCCAGTGGAGCCAGAACCCGCTCGGCCACACCGGGTCCTGGACGGCTGCGGACGGCCGCTCCTGGCGCACCGAGTGCGACACCGCCGCCACGGGCACGGGCGGTTGCCGCAGCTACGTCGAGGCGAGGGTGGTGGAGCAGACGCCGACCGGCTACCGCTGGGTCACCAAGGAGGTCTTCAACAACCTGGTGCTGTTCAAGCGCTGAGGAGGGCGCAGCCGGGGCGCCCACCGCTGGTCGAGTGGGGGCCGCCGTTTCCCGCTGGTCGAGTGGGGGGCCGGTTCCCGCTGGTCGAGTAGGGCGCCCAGCGCCCGTGTCGAGACCTGAGTTTTCCACAGCTCACCCACGGTAGAAGGGCGTACGCTCCCAGCGACGAGGACACTCGACCCATGCCATGGGTTTACATGCTGGAGTGCAGTGATGGTTCGTACTATGTGGGGAGCACCCGAAGTCTGGATGCGCGGGTTGAGCAACACATGTCGGGGAGGGGCGCTGCCTACACCCGCAAGAGATTGCCTGTGAGCCTTGTCTGGGCGTCGGAGACCGAGAACGTCGGCGATGCGTTCGAGCTGGAGAAGAAGATCCAGAAGTGGTCGCGCGCCAAGAGGCAGGCGCTGATCGAGGGTCGGTTCTCAGACTTGCCCGCGCTATCTAGGTCCGCCTACCGCCGCGGTGGTGGCGAGTGATTCAGTGCGCGTGAGGGGGTCTCGACACGCGCTGCTCGTTCCTCGCGGCGCTACTCGACCGGCGGGGTGGGCGGTCCTCGACACGCGCTGCTCGTTCCTCGCGGCGCTACTCGACCGGCGGGGTGGGCGGTCCTCGACACGCGCTGCTCGTTCCTCGCGGCGCTACTCGACCGGCGGGGTGACAGGGCTCGGCGACACGCCGGTGGGCTGGCCTCGAGAGCACCGAAAGCGATTTCGCGCCGACGCTCGTCACCACCCCCTTCTGGCACGGGGCCACCGGGGAGCCGGCGGCCACGGTCCGTCAGGCGGTCCAGGTGTCGGTGCCGGTGATCAGGGACTGCAGGTGGGACGTCCGGGACTCGGGGGCGGGCATCGTCACCTGGGCGCGGACGGCGTCGTCGTGGACGGGGCGGTCGACGTCGCGGAAGATGCCGATCGGCGACTGGCTCAGGCCGTGGTTGTCGGTCAGGGACGCGATCGCGACCGCTTGGGCGACGTCGTCGGAGCGCTCGTCGTGGACCACGACGGTGCGGCCGTTCACCTCGTCGGTGGGGACCACCTCCAGGCGTCCGGTGACGGCGTCTCGCACCACGCTGCGGGTACCGCCGGCGAAGGTGATGGGCTCACCGTCGCGCAGGGGGATGATGGCGGGCGAGTCGGGCTCCTTGAGGCCGTCGAAGACACCGTCGTTGAAGATGGGGCAGTTCTGGTAGATCTCCACCAGCGAAGCGCCACGGTGCTCCACCGCGCGGGTCATCACCTCGGTGAGGTGCGCCCGGTTGGAGTCGACGGTGCGGGCCACGAACGTGGCCTCGGCGCCCAGCGCGAGCTTCACCGGGTTGAACGGGTTGGACACGGATCCGGCGGGCGTGGACTTGGTCACCTTCCCGGTCTCCGACGTGGGGGAGTACTGCCCCTTGGTCAGGCCGTAGATGCGGTTGTTGAACAGCAGGATGGTGATGTTGGTGTTGCGGCGCAGCGCGTGGATCAGGTGGTTGCCGCCGATGGACAGCGCGTCACCGTCGCCGGTCACCACCCACACGGCAAGGTCCTCGCGGGCCATCGCCAGCCCGGTGGCCAGCGACGGGGCGCGGCCGTGGATGGAGTGCACGCCGTAGCTGTCCAGGTAGTACGGGAACCGGGAGCTGCAGCCGATGCCGGAGATGATCACGGTGTTCTCGCGGCGCACGCCCAGCTTGGGCATCAGCGACTGGAACGCGGCGAGCACGGCGTAGTCACCGCAGCCGGGGCACCAGCGCACCTCCTGGTCGGAGACGAAGTCCTTGCGGGTGGTGGGTTCGATCGCCAGCGGGACGCGGGCGAGGCCTCCGAGAGTGGGGCCGGCAGTGAGGGTGGTCATCGTGCGTCCTTTCCGTCGATGATGTCCAGCAGGTCCGCCTCGAACTCCGACGGCGAGATCGGCAGCCCGCGCACCCGCGAGTAGGTCTCGACGTCGACGAGGTACTTGGCGCGCAGCAGCAGAGTCAGCTGGCCGAGGTTCATCTCAGGGGCGATGACGCGCTTGTAGGAGCGCAGGACCTCGCCCAGGTTGCGGGGGAACGGGTTGAGGTGGCGCAGGTGGACGGTGGCCACCTTGCGGCCCTTGCGGCGGACACGGCGCGCGGTGGCGCCGATGGGGCCCCAGGTGGAGCCCCAGCCGATGACGAGCACGTCGGCCTCGCCGGAGGGGTCGTCCACCTCGAGGTCCGGGATGGAGTCGGCGATGCCGTCCACCTTGGCCTGCCGCAGGCCCACCATCAGTTCGTGGTTGGCGGGGTCGTAGGAGATGGTGCCCGTGCCGTCGGCCTTCTCGATGCCGCCGATCCGGTTCTCGAGCCCAGGCGTGCCGGGCACCGCGAGCGGGCGGGCGAGCTTCTCGTCGCGCAGGTAGGGCAGGAACTTGCCGCCCTCGCCGTTGGGCTCGGTGGCGAAGTTCGGGTCGATCTGCGGCAGCGACGCCAGGTCCGGCACCTGCCACGGCTCGGCGCCGTTGGCGAGGTAGCCGTCGGTGAGCACGATCACCGGCGTGCGGTACTCGAGCGCGATCCGCGTGGCCTCCACGGCGACGTCGAAGCAGTCGCCGGGGGACTGGGCCGCCAGCACCGGGACGGGCGCCTCGCCGTGGCGTCCGAACACTGACTGCAGCAGGTCCGCCTGCTCGGTCTTGGTGGGCATGCCGGTGGAAGGGCCGGCGCGCTGCACGTCCACCACCACCAGCGGCTGCTCCAGCATCAGGGCCAGCGAGATGAACTCGCTCTTCAGCGCCATCCCCGGGCCCGACGACACGGTCACGCCGAGGTGACCCCCGTAGCTCGCGCCCAGCGCGGAACCGATGGCGGCGATCTCGTCCTCGGCCTGGAACGTGGTGACGCCGTGGTCCTTGTGGCGCGACAATTCGTGCAGCACGTCGGATGCCGGGGTGATCGGGTAGGCACCCAGGAACAGGGGCAACCCGGACCGCTCGGCACCGGCCATCAGGCCCAGCGCGAGCGCCTTGTTGCCGGTGATCTGACGGTAGGTGCCGGGCGGCAGCGGCGCGCGCTTGACCTCGTAGCGGACGGTGAAGTCCTCGGTGGTCTCGCCGTAGTTGTAGCCAGCCAGGTACGCGGCGCGGTTGGCGTCGCGGATCTGCGGGAACTTCGCGAACTTGACGTCCAGGAACTCCAGCGTCGGCTCGGTGGGGCGCGAGTACAGCCAGGTCAGCAGGCCCAGCGCCACCATGTTCTTGGAGCGGGCGGCGTCCTTGCGGCCTAGCCCGAACTCGGCGACGGCGGCCGTCGCCAGCCCTGTGAGGTCGACGGCGTGCAACTCGTGGTCCTCGAGGGAACCGTCGGTCAGTGGGTCCGCGTCGTAGCCCACCTTCGCCAGGTTGCGCTTGGTGAAGTCATGGGTGTCTACGATCAGCAGGCCGTCGCGGCGCAGGTCCTTCACGTTGGCCTTCAACGAGGCCGGGTTCATGGCCACGAGCACGTCCGGACGGTCGCCCGGGGTGCGGATGTCGTCGTCGGCGAAGTGCAGCTGGAAGCTGGACACGCCGGCGATCGTGCCCTGCGGCGCGCGGATCTCGGCGGGGAAGTTGGGCAGCGTGGCGAAGTCGTTGCCGAGCGCGGCGGCGTCGGCGGTGAACCTGTCACCGGTCAGCTGCATGCCGTCGCCGGAGTCCCCGGCGAAGCGGATGACGACGCGGTCCAGAGGGGTTGCGGTCACTTCAGGATTCGACTTTCTCGAGTGCTCAGGCCACCTGCTGCGACACGGTGCCGGTCGCGGCCAGGTAGCGGCTGGTGATGGCGTCCAAGAGGTGGCGGTGGATGCCGATCGGGTCTGCGACCACCGGCAGCCCGAGGGCGGCGATGTGGTCCTGGTAGAGGCCCGGGGCGAGTGCGTGGGTGGCGACGCTGAGCTCGCGGTGGCCCTGCGCCCGCAGCTGGGCCGCGGCGTCGGCGAGCGACGGCTCCGAGGCGTAGATGAAGCCGGCCTGGACGGGTCGGTCGACGATGCGGGCCAGCCGGCTGGCGGTGGCCAGCACCTCTGCCGTGGCGCCGAGGCGCTTGGAGCCGATGGCGGCCAGCACCACCGCGTCGCCCAGCGGACCTGCGGCCAGCAGCCGGTCCGCGATGGCGTGCACCAGCTCACCCCCGACGTGGTCCGTCGCGACGGCGCGGCCGCCGGAGCGCTCGACGGCCTCGGCCACGTCGTGCGCGACGTGGTAGCCCGCGGCCAGGAACGCCGGCACGATCACCGACGAGTCGAACTTCTGGACCGTCTCGCCCAGCAGCTCGTCATGGATGTCCACCCAGCCCAGTTCCACCGGCACGCCCGGGAGCCGCGCGGCGACGGCCCGGCGCAGCGCCTCGGCGAACAGCGTGCCCCGGCGCTTGCGCGTGCCGTGGAGCGCGATGACGAGGGTGGGGTGCCCTTCGAGGCTCGCTGCCGCTCGCACCTCAGGGCGACTGGTGGGGGTCGCTGCCGCTCGCACCTCAGGGCGACTGGGTACCCAGTTTCCCTGAGGTGCGGGGACGCAGTCGCCGCCTCGAAGGGTGGACGCGATTGGGGTGGACATCAGATGGACCAGTTCAGCGTGGTGTCCAGGGGCACGGCGGCGTCGTCGGAGAACGCCTGGTCGCCGCGGATCATGCCTGCTGCAAGGTTGGTGCCGGACTGCGGGTCCACCAACAGGAACGAGCCGGTGCGGCGGGACGTGGAGTAGGGCTCGCCCATGATCGGGGCGGCCAGCCGCAGCCGGACGCGGCCGAGGTCGTTCAGCTCCAGCGCCTCGGTGTGCTGCGGGCGCAGCGTGTCCAGGTCCAGCCGGCCGTCGATGTCACGCACCACGGCCTGGGTGGTGCGGGTGGTGTGCTTCACGAGCACCTTCTGGCCCACGCGCAGCGGCTTCTCGGCCAGCCACGCCACCATGCCGTCGAGGTCCTGCGTGGGCTCGGGGGCGTCGGCCACCCCAGCGATCAGCTCGCCGCGGGTGATGTCGATCTCGTCGGCGAGCCGGAGGGTCACGGACTGCGGGGCGAACGCCTCGGTGAGCTCACCGTCGGCGGTGTCGATGCCCACGACGGTGGTCTCGCGCCCGGACGGCAGCACGACGACGCGGTCGCCGACGCGCACCACACCGGATGCGACCTGCCCGGCGTAGCCGCGGTACTCGACGTACTTCGGGTCCAGCGCCGCGGCCTGGGGGCGGATCGGCAGCTGCACCGGGAAGCGGAAGGAGTGCTCGGTGGAGTTCGCCGGGGGCAGTTCCTCGAGCAGTTCCAGCAGGGTGGGGCCTTCGTGCCAGGTGAGCTTCTCGGAGCGCTCGACGATGTTGTCACCCACCAGGGCGGAGACCGGCAGCACGTGGATGCTCGGCACGCCGAGGTCCTCGGCGATGCGCAGGATGTCGGCCTCGATCTCGGAGAAGCGTGCCTGCGAGTAGTCCACCAGGTCGATCTTGTTGACGGCCACGACGATGTGCGGCACCCGCAGCAGCTGGCCCACGGCGAGGTGGCGGCGGGTCTGCTCCAGCGCGCCCTTGCGGGCGTCCACCAGCAGCACCAGCGCGTCGGCCGTCGAGGAGCCGGTGACGGTGTTGCGGGTGTACTGCACGTGGCCGGGGCAGTCGGCCAGGATGAAGGTGCGGCGCGCCGTCGCGAAGTAGCGGTAGGCGACGTCGATGGTGATGCCCTGCTCCCGCTCGGCGCGGAGGCCGTCGGTGAGGAGGGCGAGGTCCACGTGGCCGAGGCCCTTGGCCTGGCTGACGCGCTCGACGGACTCGAGCTGGTCCGCGAGGACGGCCTTCGAGTCGTAGAGGAGGCGCCCCACCAGGGTGGACTTGCCGTCGTCGACGCTGCCGGCGGTGGCGATGCGGAGCAGGGTGCTGGACCCGGTGGCCCGCGCGGGGTTGAACTCGTGCATCAGAAGTAGCCTTCCTTCTTGCGGTCTTCCATGGCGGCCTCGGTGACCCTGTCGTCGGCGCGGGTGGCGCCGCGTTCGGTGATCCGGGTGACGGCCACCTCCTCGATCACGTCGGCGACGCTGCGCGCCTCCGACTCGACGGCGCCGGTGCAGGACATGTCCCCGACGGTGCGGTAGCGCACCACTCGACGCTCCACCTGCTCGCCGTCGCGGGGCTGGGAGTGCTCGCCGACCGCGAGCCACATCCCGTCGCGGCTGAAGACCTCGCGCTCGTGGGAGTAGTACAGCTCGGGCAAGGAGATGTTCTCCGCCTCGATGTAGCGCCACACGTCCAGCTCGGTCCAGTTGGACAGCGGGAACACGCGCACGTGCTCGCCGGGGCGGTGCCTGGGGTTGTACAGGTTCCACAGCTCGGGGCGCTGGTTGCGGGGGTCCCACTGGCCGAACTCGTCGCGGAGGCTGACGACGCGCTCCTTGGCGCGGGCCTTCTCCTCGTCGCGGCGCCCGCCACCGAACACGGCGTCGTAGCGACCCTCGACGATGGCGTCCAGCAGCGGCTGCGTCTGCAGCATGTTGCGGGTGCCGTCGGAACGCTCCAGCAGGCGGCCGTCGTCGATGTAGTCCTGCACCTTGGCCACCACGAGCCGCAGCTTCAGGCGCTCGACGGTGGCGTCGCGGTGGGCGAGCACCTCCGGGAAGTTGTGCCCGGTGTCGACGTGCATGACGGGGAACGGCACCGGCGCGGGCCAGAAGGCCTTGGCCGCCAGGTGCAGCATCACGATGGAGTCCTTGCCGCCGGAGAACAGCAGCACGGGACGTTCCAGCTCGGAGACGATCTCGCGGAAGATGTGGATGGCCTCGGACTCGAGTGCCTCCAGGTGGGTGAGTGTCCTGCTGGCCACAGCGGTGTCGCTCATGCGGATTCCTTCTCTCCGGGGGCCACGTGCAGCCCGCATTCGGTCTTGGTGTGCCCGGCCCAGCGGCCGGATCGGGGGTCCTCGCCCGGCGCGACGGGGCGGGTGCACGGCTCGCACCCGATCGACGGGTAGCCCTCGTCCAGCAGGAAGTTCACCGGGACCCCGTGGGTGCCGGCGTAGGTCATGACCTGCTCGGTGCTCCAGGGCGCGATGGGATTGATCTTGACCATCTCGTGGGCGGCGTCCCACTCGACGACGGGGGTGTTGGCGCGCAGCGAGTTGTCCTCGCGCTTCACGCCGGTGACCCACGCCTCGTAGCTGGCCAGTTCGCGGTTGATGGGCTCCACCTTGCGGATGGCGCAACAGGCCTGCGGGTCACGGTCGTGCAGCTTGGCGCCGAACTCGGCGTCCTGCTCGGCGACGGTCAGCCGCGGCAGCGCGTCGACGATCCGCACGTCCACCGTGTGGGCCAGGGCGTCGCGGGTGCCGATGGTCTCGGCGAAGTGGTAGCCGGTCTGCAGGAACAGCACGTCCACGCCGGGGATGTGTTGGGCGGCCAGGTGCGGCACCACCGTGTCGGCGGCCATGGAGCAGGCCACGACGACGTTGTTGCCGAAGGTCTCGGCGGCCCAGGCGAGCACCTCGTCGGCGGAGGCGTCGGCGAACCGGACCGCGGCCTCCTCGGCGATGGCGCGCAGCTCCTCGGTGCTCCGGACGCGGCCCGGGCCGTGGGCGGGTGGGGCGATCGTGGTCATCGCAGCGAGTCCTCCTCTGCGCGGTGCGCCCACTCGGAGAAGCTCTCGTCCTCGCTGCGCTCGGCCAGGTAGTTGCGCACGACGCGCTCGACGTAGTCGGGCAGGTCCTTCGCGGTCACCTTGAGGCCGCGCAGCGTGGTGCCCAGGCCCGCCACCTCGCGGGTGGCGCCGGCCAGGCCACCGCCCAGGTGCACCTGGTAGGTGAACTCGCTGCCGCCGTCGGCGCCGCGGGCCAGCTGGCCCTTGAGGCCGATGTCGGCCACCTGGATGCGGGCGCAGGAGTTGGGGCAGCCGTTCACGTTGAGCGTGATCGGGGTGTCCAGCTCGATGTCGGTGAGGCGCTGTTCCAGCTCCGCGATCGTCTCGCGGGCGGTGTCCTTGGTGTTGACGAAGCTCAGCTTGCAGAACTCGATGCCGGTGCAGGCCATGGTGTTGCGGCGGAACGGGGACGGCTTGGCGCTGAGCCCGAGCTTGTCGGCCTCCGCCACCAGTTCGTCGACGGCGTCGGGGCGGACGTCGAGGACCAGGACCTTCTGGTGCGGGGTGAAGCGGGTGCGCTTCGAGCCGGCCTTCTCCGCCAGGTCCGCGAGCGCCAGCAGCCGGGTGCCGGAGGTGCGGCCGACGGTGGGGGCGAGTCCCACGTAGAAGTTGCCGTCCTTCTGCTCGTGGATGCCGATGTGGTCGCCGGGGGTCTTCGCTGGCTCGGGGGCGGGGCCGTCGGGCAGCTTGTAGCCGAGGTACTCGTCCTCCAGCACCTGGCGCATCTTCTCCGGGCCCCACTCGGCCAGCAGGAACTTCATGCGGGCCTTGTTGCGCAGGCGGCGGTAGCCGTAGTCGCGGAAGATCCGGATGACTCCGTACCAGACGTCGACGGCCTGCTCCTCGGTGACGAACGCGCCCAGGCGCTCGGCGAACCGGGGGGTGGTTGAGAGGGCGCCGCCCACCCAGAGGTCGTAGCCGGGGCCCAGTTCGGGGTGGTTGACGCCCACCAGCGAGATGTCGTTGATCTCGTGCACGACGTCGAGGCTGGGGTGGCCGGTGACGGCGGTCTTGAACTTGCGGGGCAGGTTGGCCACCGTCTCGTCGCCGATGTAGGTGTCCACGATCTTGCGGATCACCGGCGTCGGGTCGATGATCTCGTCCTTGGCGATGCCGGCGACGGGGGAGCCCAGGAAGCCGCGGGGGGTGTCGCCGCAGGCCATGGTGGTCTGCATGCCCACCTCCTCGAGGCGGCGCCAGATCTCCGGGATGTCCTCGATGGCCACCCAGTGCAGCTGGATGTTCTGCCGGTCGGTGATGTCCGCGGTGTCGCGCGCGAAGTCCTTGGAGATCTGGCCCACCACGCGCAGCTGGTCGGTGGTGAGGGCGCCGCCGTCGATGCGGATGCGCATCATGAAGTAACGGTCGGAGAGCTTCTGGTCGCTCAGCTTGCCGGTCTTGGTGCCGTCGAAGCCCTGCGCGCGCTGGGTGTAGATGCCCAGCCAGCGGAAGCGGCCGAAGGCGTCGCTCTCCGGGATGGAGTCGAAGCCCTCCTTGGAGTAGACCTCCTTGATCCGCTGAACCACGTTGAGGGGGTTCTCGACCCTCTTCATCTCCTCGTTGGGGTTGAGCGGCTCGGTGCCGTCGATGAGCCACTGTCCGTTGGACTTGCCGGACGCGGAGGGGCGGACACGTTCAGTCGTGGTGGTGGTCATGGTTCCTTCTGGGGGTGGGACTGCGCAGAGAGGGGGCCCGATGAACCGGATCCCTCCGGGCTCATTCGAAAGCCCGGGGACAAGGTGGGTTGTCGGGGCGTCAGTGGCCCGGACACATGGCGGACGCGACGCGCACCAGGTCCACGTGAGCCCGACTCACGAGGCTGGGGCGGCGGCTGTGCTTCATGGGTGAGGAACCTACGTGGCTGTCGGGGCTGGCGGAAGGGGAAGATCTCAGGCAGTGGACGCCTGCGGACTCCCTGAGCGTGGCGTTCTCCGCGGGCGAACGGCTATTCCGCCAAACAGGGGCGAATGCTGGTGTATTTTGCGCAGTCCGGCTGCTCGGGTCACCCCTCTGGCAAGCTGGCGCCATGACCCAGTTCTCCTTCGCCACGGCAGCAAGCATCAGGTTCGGCGTCGGCGCCGTCGAGGCGCTGGCCGACGAGGCCGGCCGGCTCGGGCACAGACCGTTCCTGGTGACCGGCTCCGACCGCACCCGCACCGACCCGGTGACCGCGGAACTCGCCGAGGTGGGCCACTTCGCGCTCGAGGGCGAGCCCACCTTCGACGACGCCACCGCCGCCGTCACCGCCGCGCGGGCGGCCGGGGCCGACGTCGTCGTCGGGATCGGCGGTGGCGCGGTGCTCGACCTGGCCAAGGCCCTGGCCATCCTGGTGGGGGCCGACGGTGACCCCCTGGACTACGCCGAGGTGATCGGCGCCGGCCACAAGCTGCCCGCCACCTCGCTGCCGTTCGTGGCCGCGCCGACGACGGCGGGCACCGGCTCCGAGGTCACCGCCAACGCCGTCCTGTCCTCGCCGGTCCACCGGGTGAAGGTCTCGCTGCGCTCGCCGGCGATGCTGGCGCGGGTGGCCATCGTCGACCCCGCACTCACCGTCTCCTGCCCGCCGAAGGTGACCGCGCAGTCGGGGATGGACGCGCTCACCCAGTGCCTGGAGCCGCTGACCTCGCGGATGACCAACCCGTTGGTGGAGGCGCTCGCGCTGGCGGGGCTGCGGTCCGCGGCCCGGGGGCTGGTGCGCGCCCACCGCGACGGCCGTGACCTGGCCGCCCGCACCGACGTCGCCTACTGCTCGCTCATGGGCGGGCTGTCGCTGGCCAACGCGAAGCTCGGGGCCGTCCACGGCCTGGCCGGTGTGCTGGGCGGGACGACGGGGGCCCCGCACGGGGCCATCTGCGCCGCGCTGCTGGCACCCACCACGTCGGCCAACATCAAGGCGATGAGCGAGCGGGACCCCGACAACCCCGCCCTCGCCGGCTACCTGCTCGGCGCCGAGGCACTGACCGGTGACCTGTCCCTGTCCGGGCTGCTGGACTGGCTGGCCGAGCTCGCGGTGCAGCTCGAGAGCCCCGGCCTGGCCGACCTCGGCCTGCGCGCCTCCGACCACGACGAGGTGGTGGCCAAGGCCATGCGCGCCAGCTCCATGAAGGGCAATCCCATCGACCTCACCGAGGAGGAACTGCACACCATTCTCGAGGCCGCCTGAGACACTGGTGGGCATGGAACAACTCGAGGCCTTCTGGCAACGCGCCCAGCAGAAAGCCCGCCTGACCGGAATGCCGTCGGTGCTGGGGGGCAACCCGCTGGCGACGCTGCGGCCGCCCGCCTGGTCCTTCGGCGCCACGCCCGAGCACGCCGACGAGCTGCTCGAGTTGGTGCTCGACGGCACCAAGACCGCCACGGCGTCGGCCTTCTGGGACTATGAGGCCGAGGGGGAGGAGTTGCCGTCGGTGGGCACCCTCAGCATCGTCACCGACGGCGCTGGCGTGCCCAGAGCTCTGCTCGGGGTCACCCGGGTGCGCACGGTGCCCTTCGACGAGGTGGACGATGCCCACGCCCATGCCGAGGGGGAGCAGGACCGGACGCTGGCGTCGTGGCGCGAGATCCACGAGCGCTTCTTCACCGAGCACGCCAGCCACCAGCGCGGGTTCGCGCCCGACATGCCAGTGGTCCTGGAGGAGTTCGAGGTCCTCTACAGCGAGCCCTGAGGGCCCCCGCCGGAGCCTGAAACGAATCAATGCTGGATTGTTGGACCGTCTATGGTCCAAGAACCCAGAGTTGAACGGTTCAACTGCAGGTCCGCTACGGGTGGCCCGCCCGGTGCGCGGCCTGCTCGGCGCTGAGCCGGGCGGCGAGTCCGTCCAGCACCAGATCGAGTCCCCAATCGAACTCGTCACCGAAGCGGTAGTCCTGCCCGACGACGAGTTCGGCGGTCATTTCCGCCAGCGCCGGGAAGTGCTCGGCGGGCAGGGCCATCTCGTGGATCATCTCGTCCGCGCCGCCGGGTTCGAAAGGCAGTTGCTGCTCGGACAGCACGAAGCCGTAGACGTAGGCGTCCAGCACGGCGTAGGCGTGCGCGGCGAGCCGCACGGAGAAGCCTCCCGCCCGTAGTGAGGCCTGCACGGCTTCGTGGCCGGCCAGGAGCGGAAACCCCGGTGAGCGCCGCGACTCGAGCAGCATCAGCCCCCACGGGTGGGCGCCCAGGACTTCTCGGACCGAGTGCGCTCGGGTGTGCATCCCGGAGCGCCAGTCGCCGTCGGGGGAGGGGGCCTCGACCTGTGTCATCAGCCAGTCGGCGAGCCGGTCGAGCAGTGCCTCCTTGCGCGCCACGTGGTGGTACAGGGACATCGCCTCGACGCCCAGCTCGCGCCCCACCGCGCGCATGCTGACACCGGGAAGTCCCTTGTCGTCGGCCACGCGGGCCGCAGCTTCGACGATGCGCTCCTGGGTGAGCGGCGGTCGGGCTCCGGGGGTGGCGGTCATGGGTGACTCCTTTGAACCATTGCGTGGCTTACGAGTGTAAGGCTATGCTGACGGAACCAGCGTCTTACACCTGTAAGGAAGTTGAAATGCGTGCCGTTGTCGTGGAGCAGTACGGTCCTGCGGGGGTAGCCCGCGTCATGGAGGTTCCCAGGCCGGAACCGAAGCCCGGGCAGGTGTTGCTGCGCGTCGTCGCCACCGCGGTGACCACGGGTGATGCCCGGATCCGGGGTGCCAGCTTCCCGGCTGGGATGGGGGTTGCGGCGAGGCTCGCCCTGGGCGTGCGTGGACCTCGTAACAAGGTGCTGGGGATGGTGTTCTCCGGAACTGTCGAGGCCGTGGGTGAGGCCGGCGACGGGTTCGCCGTCGGCGATGACGTGGCGGGCATGGCCGGTGCCCGCATGGGTGCGCATGCTGAGTACCTGGTCGTCGAGGAGTCGCGGCTGGTGCGCAAACCTGCCGGGGTGGCCCATGATGCCGCGGCCGCCGCTGTGTTCGGGGGCACGACGGCCGCGCACTTCCTGCACGACGTCGCGAAATTGAGTTCCGGCCAGGACGTGCTGGTCATCGGTGCCTCGGGTGCGGTGGGGTCCAGCGCGGTGCAACTGGCGAAGCTCGCCGGTGCCACGGTGACCGGCGTGACAAGTGCCCGGAACTCTGAGCTGGTTCGTCGGCTCGGGGTGGATGAGCACGTGGACTATGAGGTCACAGACCCCGTCAGCCTGGGCCGGCGTTTCGACGTCGTCCTCGACGCGGTGGGCACGTTGTCGGCGAAGGCCGCGCGGGCGCTGGTGCGCGAGGGCGGCACCGCGGTGCTGGCGGCGGCCGGGCTGGGGGACATGCTGCGGGCCCGTGGGCCGGTCAAGGCGGGCAGCGCTCCGGGGAACGCCGATCTTGTGGCGCGGTTGATGCCGCTCTTGGAGCGCGGCGAGTTGGATCCCGTGATCCGGGAGTCGTTCCCGCTGGAGGGGATCGTCAGGGCCTACGAGATCGTGGACTCGGGGCGGAAGGTGGGCAACGTGGTGCTGCGGCCCTAGTCAGGCGGTGCGGTGCACCTTGTGGTTGGCGGCCTGGGCGCGGGGACGCACCACCAGTCTGTCGATGTTGACGTGCGCGGGACGGGTGGCGACGAAGGCGATGCAGTCGGCGATGTCGTCGGCCACCAGGGGCTCGTCGACACCGGCGTAGACCTTCGCGGCACGCTCGGCGTCGCCCTCGAAGCGGGTGAGGGAGAACTCCTCGGTTTCCACCATGCCCGGACTGACCTCGCACACGCGCACGGGCTGGTCCACGATCTCGAGCCGTAGGGCGCCGACCACCGCCCTCTGCCCGAACTTCGCGGCGTTGTACCCGGCGCCGCCCTCGTACGCGGTCTCCGCAGCGGTGGAGGTGACGAACACGACGGCACCCTCCGCGGCCACCAGCGCCGGCAGCATGGCCTTCGTGACGCGGCCCGTACCGACGACGTTCAGCTCCAGCATCCTCGACCACGCCTCGAGGTTCGCCTCGGCCACCGGTTCCTGCCCGAAGGCGCCGCCGGCGTTGTTCACCAGCAGGTCCAGCCGGCCCCCGACCACCTCGGCCAAGTGCTCTACGTCCGCGTCGACGGTGATGTCGCACGAGACGGCCGTGCCGCCGATCTCCCTAGCCAGCGCCTCAATGCGCTCTATTCTGCGGGCCGCGCAATATACGTGGTAACCCTCGGATGCAAGGCGGCGCGCCGTCGCATAACCGATCCCACTGGACGCCCCGGTAACCACTGCCGATAGAGTGCTCATACAAACAATCTAGTCGGGGGTCGTTTGTCGGTCGGGGGAAACCCTGTTCGTCGTACGTGGTCCGCGGTTAGAGTGACTGAACCGACCCAGATTATCTGTGGGGGACATGACGTGCTGCGTAGCGGGAGGCCTGTCGTCTCGCGAACCGGCAGCCCATCCATGTCCGCACGGAACAGGACTGTGGGGCCCGGCCCGTTGGCTAGCACGCCCACGACCCCTCCGCCCACCTGCTGCACGTCGTAGCCGAAGTCGGTGAGTCTGCGTGTCACCTCCGCGGCGGTGGCGGTCTCACGGCCGGAGAGTTCGGGATTGCGGTGGAGGTTCCGGTACAACTCCTCGAGCCAAGGCTCGGCCTGGTCCAGTCCTCCCAGCACTGCTGCGGTGGCGTCCATGCCCCCAGCCTAGGTCCGAAAGAGTCGAGCCCCGGCACTTCGAAGTACCGGGGCTCGGGGGGCCAGGGGGGCGGAGCCCCGTGCGTCTACTTCTTGCCCTGGTTCTTCACGGCCTCGATGGACGCGGCGGCAGCGTCGGGATCCAGGTAGCGGCCACCCTTGGTCACAGGCAACAGGTCCTCGTCGAGCTCGTAGTAGAGCGGGACGCCGGTGGGGATGTTCAGACCGGAGATCTCGTCGTCGGAGATGCCGTCCAGGTGCTTGACCAGCGCGCGCAGGGAGTTGCCGTGGGCGGCGATCAGGACGGTCTTGCCGGCCTGCAGGTCCGGGACGATGTCCGAGGTCCAGTAGGGCAGCATGCGGGCCACGACGTCCTTGAGGCACTCGGTGAGCGGGCGCTCGTCCTCGGGGATGTCCGCGTAGCGGGGGTCGTGGTGCTGGCTGTACTCACCGTCGGGGTCGATGGTGGGCGGCGGGACGTCGTAGCTGCGACGCCACTGCATGAACTGTTCCTCGCCGAACTGGTCGCGGATCTCGGTCTTGTTCAGACCCTGCAGCTTGCCGTAGTGGCGCTCGTTGAGGCGCCAGCTGCGCTTCACGGGGATCCAGTGCCGGTCGCAGCCGTCGAGAGCGATGTTCGCGGTGTGGATGGCGCGGCGCAGCAACGAGGTGTGCAGCACGTCGGGCAGCAGGTTCTCGGCCTTCAGCAGCTCGGCAGCCTTCTCCGCCTCCCCGACGCCCTTGGCGTTGATGTCGACGTCCACCCAGCCGGTGAACAGGTTCTTGGCGTTCCATTCGCTCTCGCCGTGGCGGAGCAGGATCAACTTCTGCGTCATGTGCCAAACACTACAAGCCGGAAAGCGCGCACGGAACCGGGGTCCGGCTCAGGCGTTGGGCCAGTCCTCGCCCTCGGGCGTCTCGCCGGTGACCAGGTACACCACGCGGCGGGCGACGGCGACGGCGTGGTCCGCGAACCGCTCGAAGTAGCGGCCCAGCAGCGCCACGTCGACGGCCTGGGCGGTGGTGCCGGCCCAGGAGTCGTCCAGCACGGTCACGAAGTGCTCGCGGCGCAGGTCGTCCACCTCGACGTCGATGGCCGCCAGCTGCAGCGCCTCGGAGGCGTCGTGGTCACGCAGGCTGGAGGAGGCGAC
Source organism: Tessaracoccus terricola (assembly GCF_054776555.1). Classification (NCBI taxonomy): domain Bacteria; kingdom Bacillati; phylum Actinomycetota; class Actinomycetes; order Propionibacteriales; family Propionibacteriaceae; genus Tessaracoccus; species Tessaracoccus terricola. The sequence continues at coordinate 186,716 of NZ_BAAHBS010000005.1, forward strand.
GCGGACCATCTCCACGCACACCTCGCCCATGCGGGCGAAGTTGGGCTCGAGGTCCGCCACGATGGCGTGCTCGGGGAACCGCAGGCGCGCGATCTTGGCGATGTGGGCCGCCAGGTCACCCATCCGGGCCAGCTCGAACACCACGCGGATGGCAGACACGATGGTGCGCAGCTCACCGGCCACCGGGGCCTGCAGCATGAGCAGCGAGAGGCACTTGTACTCCAGCTCCTCGTGCATCTTGTCCAGCTTGGCGTCACCGTCGATGACCTGCTCGGCGCGCTCGAGGTCAGCGGTGAGCAGGGACTGCGTTGCCTCCACCATCGCAACCTCGACGAGGTGGGACATCTCGTGGAGCTGGTCGAGGACGGACTCGAGTTCCTCGTGGTAGCTGGCGCGCATCATGGGCCTGGTCCTTTCGTCGACGTTCAGGTGGAGTCTAGTCTGCGGGGCCCCCGTCGGCTGGGATGAGGGCCCCATCGAACGTTAGCCAACACATCCGACAACGCCTGACGGCAAGGTGACGGGAAGGTGAACGTTGGGTGAATCCTTGGGGGTCGCGGGCTCGTCAGGGGTCCACCGCGCCAGCCCGGTCGGGCATAGGATGCGGTCATGTCTCCTGCCCTGGCCGGATTGATCGGCGCCCTGGTGGCGCTTGCCGTCGTGGCTGTCGCCATCGGCATCCGGATGGGTATCCGGGCCCGGCAGGACTCGCTCGGTCCGGCTCCCGGGTCCGAGGCAACACCGGACCTGGCCCGCATCGTCGCCGCCCTGAACCACGGTGCGATCCTCGTCGGCTCCCACGACGAGGTGCTCGCGTCCAACGACGCAGGCGCGGGCATGGGGATCGTGCGCGGGGCACGCGTCGGTTTCAAGGAACTCCTCGCGCTCGTGCGCGACGTGCGAGAGACGGGTCGGACCTACAAGGGTGCGCTGGCGAGGGAGCGGGAACCGGGGGAGGAGCCCCTGGACCTGACGGGCCGGGTGATCCCGCTCGAGGACGAGATGGTCCTGGTGATCGCGGAGGACGAGACCGCTGCCCGGCGCATCGACGCGGTGCGCCGCGACTTCGTCGCCAACGTCTCCCACGAGCTCAAGACCCCCATCGGGGCCATCGCCATCCTCGCCGAGGCCATCGAGGCGGCCAGCGACGACCCGGACGCCGTGTCGAACTTCGTGCGCCGCCTGCACGTCGAGAGCAACCGCCTCGGCGAACTGGTGGGCCAGATCATCGACCTGTCCCGGCTCCAGTCCGCGGACCACACCGCCCTCGAGGACCTCGTCGAGATCGACGAGGTGATCGACGAGGCACTGAACCGGTCCCGCGTGCTCGCGGCCAACCGCAGCGTCAACCTGATCCGCGCCAAGGCGTCGTCGTTCCGCGTGCAGGGCAATTCGTGGCAGTTGGCCGACGCCGTCACCAACCTCGTCCAGAACGCCATCGTCTACTCCGACGTCAACGCCCGCGTGGCCGTGACCGTCGTGGGTGTGACCGAGGACGGCGAGGAGTTCGTGGACATCAAGGTGGCCGACAACGGGATCGGCATCGGCCCCGAGGACCAGGAACGCATCTTCGAACGCTTCTACCGGGTGGACTACGGTCGGAGCAGGGAGAGCGGCGGCACCGGGCTGGGCCTGTCGATCGTTCGCCACATCGCGCTCGCGCACGGTGGCAACATCCGGGTCTGGTCCAAGCCGCACCAGGGCTCCACCTTCACGCTACGACTGCCCATCCACCCCGGGGAACCGGAACCGCAAGACACGACAGAGGACGAGGAACCGATCGAATGACCCGCATCCTGATCATCGAGGACGAGGACTCCTACCGCGAGGCACTGTCCTTCATGCTCCGCAAGGAGGGCTTCGACGTCTCGTCGGCCCCCGACGGTGCGGCCGGGCTGGCCGAGTACGACGCCACCGGTGCGGACCTGGTGCTGCTGGACCTGATGATGCCCGGCATGACCGGCATGGAGGTGTGCCGCCAGCTGCGCCAGCGCGGCAACGTCGCCATCGTGATGGTCACAGCACGCGACTCCGAGGTGGACAAGGTGGTGGGGCTGGAGCTCGGCGCCGACGACTACGTCACCAAGCCCTTCAGCCACCGCGAGCTGGTGGCCCGGATCCGGGCGGTGCTGCGCCGCGGCCAGGAGCAGGAGCTGCTGCCGGAGGTGGTCGAGGTGCAGGGCGTGCGCATCGACGTCGAACGCCACCAGGTCAACGTCGACGGCCAGGACGTCCGGTTCGCGCTGCGGGAGTTCGAGTTGTTGGAGCTGCTTCTGCGCAACGCGGGCAGGGTGATGACCCGTGGCCAGTTGATCGACCGGATCTGGGGCAGCGACTACGTGGGGGACACCAAGACCCTCGACGTCCACATCAAGCGGCTCCGCTCGAAGATCGAGAAGGACCCCTCGAACCCCGAACGGGTGATCACCGTCCGGGGTCTGGGCTACAAGTACCAGGGCTGACGCCCCGGCGGGCCTCAGGCCTGGAGCGCGTTCGCGAAGTCGGGGTGCTCGGTGGAGAACACCGGCACGTCGAGCGTGAGGCTGGTGCCGTCGTCGAACTGCAGCGCGACCTCGGCCAGGCGCCCGGGAACCGCCGCGACGCCCTCGAGCATCGCGTTGGAGGCGTCCAGCTGCAGCGCGCCGTCGCGGGGGAGGTCAGCGGTGACCGTGAGGGCGGTGCTCTCACCGCGCCCACCCTGTTCGTCCTGCGGGGTGACCGTGCCGCCCTGCAGCGCGATGGCCTCGAAGGTGCTGATGGTCCCGAGCAGCACGGCCGCACCCGACTCGTCGGTGACGATGACGAAGTTGCGGGCCTTGACGGGCCCGGCGTCGGCCTGGGTTCCGGCTGCCGGCGGGGATTCGTAGTGCCAGTCGCCGGCGGTGCAACCAGTGGCCAGGACAGCGGTCATCGCGACTGCTGCCAACACGGTGCGGATGCGTCGCTTGGGAGTGGGCACGGACATGGAGCTCCTCTGGGTAGGGGCGGGGCGCGGCCATCCTATACCGAAGAACTCACTCCATGGGGACCGCCCCCCGCGTCATGATAGAATGGCCTGTGGAAAGGGGCCATAACCTATGACTTTTTCAGTCGGCGAGACGGTGGTCTACCCCAATCATGGGGCAGCAGTCATCGAGGACCTCGAGACCCGTCAGATCAAGGGCGAGGACAAACTTTACCTGGTGCTTCGAATCATCGGGCAGAACGATCTGGTGGTGAGGGTTCCCGCGCAGAACCTGGACCTGGTCGGGGTGAGGGACGTGGTCGACGCCGAGGGCTTGGAGCGGGTGTTCAACGTTCTTCGCGCCGAGCACACCGAGGAACCCACCAACTGGTCTCGGCGCTTCAAGGCGAACCTCGAGAAGCTGCACTCGGGCAACGTGATCAAGGTCTCCGAGGTCGTCCGCGACCTGTGGCGACGTGACCGTGACAAGGGCCTTTCTGCCGGCGAGAAGCGTATGCTCGCCAAGGCCCGCACCATCCTCGTGGCCGAGCTGGCGCTCGCCGAGGACGTCGCGGAGGACAGGGCCGAGCACCTGCTGGACGAGGTGCTGGCTTCCTGATCACCGGATCCCAGAATTGAACGAGAAGGCACCGGCCGTCGCCATCGTGGTGGCGGCCGGTTCTGGTTCCCGCCTCGGCGCTGACGTGCCGAAGGCGCTCGTCGAGATCGACGGCGTGCCCATGGTGCGGTGCTGCCTCGACGCCCTCGCCGACGGTGGTGTCGGCTTCGCCGTCGTGACGGTCCCCGCCTCCCACGAGGCGCAATTCCAAGAAGCTCTCTCAGGTTCCACGCTGCCCTTGCGTACCGTCGTCGGAGGCGCCCGCCGGCAGGATTCCGTGCGGCTCGGCGTCGAGGTCCTGGCGGCGAGTCACCCCGAGGAAACCGTCGTCCTGGTGCACGACGCGGCCCGTCCGCTGGTGCCGGCCCGGGTCGTCGCAGACGTGGTCCGAGCGGTCGCGGGGGGAGCGCGGGCCGTGGTGCCCGCGGTGCCCGTGGTGGACTCCATCCGGGCACTCGACGACGCTGGCAGCCACGTCGTCGACCGTTCCCGGCTCCGGGCCGTCCAGACCCCGCAGGGTTTCCCGCTCGGGACGCTGCGGGACGCGCACCAACACCTGGCCGACGCGGGCATCGAGGTCACCGACGACGCCGCCGCGGCCGAGCTGCTCGGCGACGCCGTCACCATCGTCGACGGCCACCGCGACGCCATGAAGGTCACCGAGCCCCAGGACCTGGTGCTCGCACACGCGATCCTCGCAGGGAGGCAGTGATGGGAAACCGGGTGGGCATCGGCACCGACGTGCACCGGCTGGTGGAGGGCGTGCCGATGTGGGTGGCCGGCCTCCACTTCCCGGAGGAGACCGTCGGCCTCAGCGGCCACTCCGACGGCGACGTCGCGGCCCATGCGGCCTGTGACGCGCTCCTGGGCGCCGCCGGACTGGGGGACCTGGGATCGAACTACGGCACCGCAGAGCCGGAATGGGCCGGCGCCAGCGGTGTCTCGTTCCTGGCGGAGACGGCACGCCGGGTGCGCGCCGCCGGCTACGAGATCGACAACGTGTCGGTGCAGGTCATCGGGAACCGGCCCAGGATGGCCGCCCGCCGCGCCGAGGCGCAGCAGGTGATGTCAGCGGCGCTCGGGGCACCGATCAGCGTCGCGGCCACCACCACCGACGGGCTGGGCCTCACCGGCCGCGGCGAAGGCGTCGCGGCCATCGCCGTCGCCTCGCTCAGCGACTAGCCTCAGCGCACCTCGCTGGTGGCGGCCGTCCAGGTGTTGCACACCGAGAGTGCGGGGTCGTTGAAGCCGCGTTCGATCCACAGCTGCCGGTTCTCGCCGATGCCGTGGTTGCCCGGCTGGATCGTCGTCGCGCCGAAGCGCTCCTGCAACTGGTCGTCGCCGATCTCGAAGCTGATCCGGGAGATGGCCGCGACGTCGTTGTCGTCGACGCCCATGGACTCGCCGAGGGAACGCAGGCCCTCCCCGGCGAAGCAGTCCGCCTGCACCTCGGTGCGCCGGCTGAGCTCCAGCGCCACCGCCTCGTCCTCCTCGTCGTAGGCGAGGATCGCCGACGCCGCGAAGATGCCGGTGCGGCCCTGCATGGCGTGGCCGTACTCGTGGGCCATGATGAGCTCGAAGAGAATGCGCTCGGCGCTGGTCTGGGCTGTCAGGACCTCGCCGATGTCGCGGGCCAGGTAGAGGTTCTGGTCACCGCCGCAGTAGAAGGCGTTGAGGGACTCGGCCGTGCCGCAGGGGGTGTTGACCGTCCCGCCGGCGGGGTAGACGGTGACCCGCGGCTGGTAGGCGATGAAGCCCGCCGCCTCGAGGGTGGGGCCCCAGGCGCGGGTGAGGCAGCCCACATAGGTGGTCATCCGGTCCTCGAGCGCGTCGTCGGAGATCGAGTGGACGTTGCCGTCGAGCGTGAGGTCACAGCGCACCGGCACCGGGAACGTCTCGTCGTAGATAGGGTTGGCCTCGAGCAGGTCCATGAGCTCGCCCATCGTCTCGGGGATCTCGAGGTCCGGCGGCGAGCTGGTGACGGTGGGGACCTGGTAGTCCTCGTTGCGGTAGTCGGGGCCGCCGTCGTCGGAGCCGCCGGAGACGAAGGCATAGACCAGCAGCGCCACCAAGGCGATTCCGGCCCCGATCACAGCACCGATCAGGACGGCCGGTGGCCCCTTCTTCTTCGGAGGGGTGGGTGCGCCACCGAACTGGCCCGGAGCGCCGTAGCCGGGACCGAACGCGCCGGTGCCCTGCTGGTACTGCTGGCCGAACTGCTGCTGCGGCATCGGCTGACCGGTGGGCGGCCGGAACTGGCCGCCGCCCCAGCCACCGAAGCTGGACTGGCCCGGATTCTGGGCAGGGTTGCCGAACTGAGCTGCTTGGGGGCGCCCGAAAGGGTTCTGCGGTTGCGTCACGTGCATCAGGGTAACCGCAACCCGGGGCACGGGCTGAAACATGCAATATTGTCTTCCCACTGATCCGGGCGTGCGATACCGTCCAGTGCGAGACTGTCGAATCCCAATAGGAGACCGGACCTTGTTGAAGACCTCCTCCGCAGGGCGCCTCCAGCGCCTGCTATCCGTACTTTGCCTGGTGGTGCTGGCGACTTTCTTCGGCGCCACCGCGGCGCACGCCGAGGGTCCGATCGCAGACACCTACGAGTTCGACGGTCAACTCACCCCCGAGGGCATCCTCAAGGCAACCGAGACCATCACCTTCGGCGACGCCGCTCCCGACGAGCTGACCCAGCGCCTGGCGCTTCGCTCACCCATCGACGGGAGCCGCAGCTTCGTCTACGAGATCACCGGCGTGGCCGCCACCATCGGAGGGGCTGCGGCTGACGCCGAGGTCACCCGCGACGGCAACTACCTCGTCGTGAAGCTGGACACCTCCAGCGCCGGCAACCAGCCCATCACCATCAGCTACGAGGTCTCGGGCGCCACCCGCACGGAGCAGGGCGCCACCGGTGAACTGACCATCTTCAGCTGGCGCGCGCTGCAGGGCCTCAGCGTCGAGGTGGCCGAGGTCACCGGCACCATCCGCGTGGGCGCCATCGTCGAGCTCATCGACTGCCTCGCCGGCCCGCCCGGCGCCGTCGTCAAGTGCGAGCTGTACGCGGCCGGCACCCATGACGCGCCGCTGCCGACGTTCCAGAGCTTCGAGCGGGGCATCGGTGAGCAGGTCACCATCACTGTCGGCGTGGCCGCCGCGGCGGTGGCCGCCACCGACGTGGTGCACGAGGACTGGAGCCTGAACCGCGCCTTCGCCATCACCCCCTTGACCATCCTCGTCGCGCTCGGGGCACTCGCGCTCGGCGCCCTGGCGCTGTACCTGCTGCACCGCCGCACCGGCGTCGACGCCTTCCACGACGGCGAGTTCGAGCCCGTCGCCAGCTTCCGCCCCGTCGGCGACGGCGAGTCCGTCTTCGAGATCCACGACGGCGTGCGCCCCGGCCACGTCGGCACCGTCGCGGACGAGCGGGTGGACCCCGTCGACGTGACCGCGACCCTGCTGGACCTGGCCGTCCGTGGGCACCTCCTGATCACCGAACTCCCGCACGACCCCCACGGGCTGCTCGACTGGAAGCTCACCCGCACCGAGACCGGCGGCGAGGAGTTGGCGGACTACGAGCGCCAGATCCTCGACGCCATCGCACCCATCGGTGGCGAGACCTTGGTGTCCAAGCTGCCCGCCACCCTCAGCCCCGTCATCGGCGCCGTCCAGAGCTCCCTCTACGACGACGTCGTGAAGCGCGGCTGGTTCGAGTCCCGCCCCGACTCCACCCGCAACAACTGGCGTCGCATCGGCATCATCGGTGTCGTCGCCGCAGCCGTCGCGGCGGGCCTGCTAATCGTCCTCACCCACTTCGGGTTCCTCGGCCTGGTCCTGGTGCTCCTGGCCCTGGCCCTGCTCTGGGTGGCGGACCGGATGCCGCGCCGCACCAAGAAGGGCTCCAAGCTCGTCAGCGGTCTCGGTGCCCTCTCGTCGCTGCTGGCCACGCACCCGACCGACAACATGCCCACCGGCCGCGAGCTGCCGGAGATTTCCCGGCTGCTGCCGTACGCCGTCGTCCTCGGCGGCAAGGAGCGCTGGATCGAGGCGATGGTGCGTGCAGACGACGACGCCGCCCCGGACCCCACGGACATCTCCTGGTACCACGCACCGGAGACGTGGCACCTGCGTGACCTGCCGGCGTCGCTGACCCAGTTCATCCACACGGTGCAGGGCGAGCTCTTCGCCCGCTGACCCAGCACCCGACGCGAAAAGGGGCGCCGACCGGATCATCCGGTCGGCGCCCCTTTTGTGGGTCGCAGCTCAGAGCTCGAAGCCCGGGTACAGCGGGTGCGCCTGCAGCATGCCGCCGGCCACGTTGTGGCTGTTGGCGGCGACGTCGGCGGCCAGGTCGTACTTGGCCTTGCCGGGCTTGCCGTCCTTGGTGGCCACCGGGGTGGTGGAGCGCAGGACCTCGTCGATCAGCTGCGCCACCGAGTCCATGTCGGAGGTGGTGAAGCCGCGCGACGTGAGCGCCGGGGTGCCGAGGCGGACGCCGCTGGTGTACCAGGCGCCGTTCGGGTCGTTCGGGATGGCGTTGCGGTTGGTGACGATGCCGGCATCGAGCAGCGCCGACTCGGCCTGGCGGCCGGTCAGGCCGTAGCCGGTGACGTCGAGCAGCACGATGTGGTTGTCCGTGCCGCCGGTGACGAGCTTGCCGCCGCGCGTCAGCAGGCCCTCGGCCAGCGCCTTGGCGTTGTCCGCGACGTTGTGGGCGTAGGTCTGGAACTCCTTGGTGCGCGCCTCGGCCAGGGCGACGGCCTTGGCGGCCATCACGTGGCTGAGGGGTCCGCCGAGGACGAGCGGGCAGCCGCGGTCCACGTCGGCGGCGTACTCCTCGGTGGCGAGCACCATGCCGCCGCGCGGGCCGCGCAGCGACTTGTGCGTGGTGGTGGTGACCACCTGCGCGTGGGGGATCGGGTCCTCGTCTCCGGTGAACACCTTGCCGGCCACCAGACCCGCGAAGTGGGCCATGTCCACCATCAGCACCGCGCCCACCTCGTCGGCGATCTCGCGCATCTTGGCGAAGTTGACGCGGCGCGGGTAGGCGGAGTAGCCGGCCACCAGGACCAGCGGCTTGAACTCGCGGGCCTTGGCGGCGACGGCGTCGTAGTCCAGCAGCTGCGTCTCGGGGTCCGTGCCGTAGTGGTTCTGGTGGAACATCTTGCCGGAGACGTTGGGGCGGAAACCGTGGGTGAGGTGGCCGCCGGCGTCGAGGCTCATGCCCAGCAGCCGCTGCTGGCCGAAGCGGGCACGCAGCGTCTCCCAGTCGGCCTCCGAGAGGGCCTGGACGTTCTTCGCGCCGAACTCCTCCAGGGCGGGCAGCTCCACGTGGTGGGCGAGGATGGCCCAGTAGGCGGTCAGGTTCGCGTCGATGCCGGAGTGGGGCTGGACGTAGGCGTACTCCGCCCCGAACAGTTCGCGCGCGTGTTCGGCGGCGACGGACTCGACGGTGTCGACGTTCTGGCAGCCCGCGTAGAAGCGGTGCCCGACGGTACCCTCGGCGTACTTGTCGCTCAGCCAGGTTCCCATGGCGGCGAGCACGGGCAGGCTGGCGTAGTTCTCCGACGCGATGAGCTTCAGCGAATCACGCTGGTCCGCGAGCTCGGCGCGCGTGGCCTCCGCGATGCGGGGCTCCACTGCTTCGATCGTGCTGAGCAGGGTCTGGTAGGCCTTGCTGAGTTCAGAGATGTCGGTCACAGTTCTCCTTGTGGGGTGTCTTGCCCACAGTCTAGAACGCCACCGCCCTCCGGGCCGAGTGGCGACCAGCGGGTGTGTGGCTCCCTGATCGTCTACCCTCACTTGCGTGGGTCACGAAGTTACGAGACGCGCCGCCCTCCTGGGCCTCGCGACGGCAGCGGTGTCCGGCTGTGGGTTCGAGCCGGTGGACTTCAATCCCCAGACGGAGACGCCGACGCCCACAGCCAGCGTGGACCCGGCCAAGGAGGTGGACTCCGAGTACTTCCTGCGCTCCCGCGACGGTGAACCCAAGAACCTGCCGGAGGGCAACTACGGCGCACTGGTGATCTCCACCCCACACTTCGACGGGACGCTGCAGGGCTGGTTCGCGGGGGAGCGGCTCTCGCAGGAGACGGCCGCCCAGGTGGGTGAGAGCACACCCTTGAAGGCGCCTCCCGGGTACGAGCTGGCCGCCTTCACCCTGAAGGGTGGGCTGCCCGTCTACGTCGAGACCACGGATCACCTCGTGACCAGCCAGCTCAGGGTGGGCAGCAACCTCATCCCGCTGCCCAACCTCTTCGACAAGTTCAACCCGCCGTCCGGCAGCTACCTGACGGAGTGGGAGATGTTCATCTTCAGCGTGCTGCCCGACGACGTGATCACGCTCGAGATCACCGACGAGGGCCGCACCGTCAGGATCGACCTGCGCACCGGGCTGCCCATCATCGACGATGACTGGAACGCCAACCTCGGCTTCCGGGAGCGCTGGGACATCCTGTGCACCCCCGAGACGGGCACCTTCCGCCGCGCGTTCACGACCGTCCCACCTCCGGAACTGCAGGCCCAGCCGGGGACGCTGCTGGTGACGCTGCGGCCTGACAGCGAACTGTTGCCCTGGACACCAATCCTCGGCTGGGCGCCGGACGGGCAGCAGTGGCTGGTGTCCAGCATGAACGCCCGCATCCAGAGCGGCGGGGGCCCGTTCCTGCAGCAGAACCTCAACGTGGCACAGTCGTTCACCTACCAGGACGCCGCCGGCCAGAAGTTCCCGGCCACCTACCCCGAGACCGTAACCACGGAGGCCCTGGCCCGCAACCAGGTGGACTTGATGGTGATCTGGGCGGTCACGGGTCGCGACGCCGGTGGGGTCGTCGGCTTCAACCCGGCGGGCCCGGTGGAGGTGGACTACACCGACGTCCCGAACGTCCCCGCCGAGTTCACCGAACCGGCCCAGCCGCTGGAGTTCGTGCTCGAGTACCAGCCCCGCACCCGCGCCAACTGAACCGTCAGAGGGCCTCGTAGAGTTCCTGGGCCAGGGCGGCCATTTCCTCGACGGTGAACGTGTCGCTCGCGCTGCCCAGTTCCAGCACGTTCGACTCGGCCCCCATCACGCAGAGGGTGTGGACGAAGGCCCCATCGGTGGTCTGCCCGCAGACCGCGTTGCCGTGGTAGCTGGGGTCATCCATGTCCGCCACCACCGTTGCGTGCATCGTGGCGGCTGGTGCCGTGTCCTCGTCCGGGACGGGAGCGATGGTCAGGTTGGACTGCCAGAAGGCCTGTCCGAACGCGCTCTCCATGGTGGTGTTGCGAAGCTTGCGATACCAGACGGGTGAGACTCGGACCTTGGTGAGCCTGCCGTCGGCCACCCAGACCCGGACCACGCGGTCCACGTCGGAGAAGCCGCCGTCGGACTCGTCGGGCTCCTCCTCGGGGGACCCGTCGTCGTAGAAGACGGGCGCCAGTGGATCCAACTCGTCGTCGGTCATCCCAGGTGCGCTCACGCCGCCCCCTTCCTGGACAAGATTCCTCTCGGAATGATGCCAGGGGAGGGGACCAGGTCAGCCCTGTGCGAGTTGGCGCTGTTGGCTGATCTCGTACAGCGCCACGGAGGTGGCGACGGAGGCGTTGAGGGACTCCACCGAGCTGGCGATGGGGATGGAGACCAGCAGGTCGCAGTGCTCCCGGACGAGGCGGGAGAGCCCCTCGCCCTCGGAACCGACCACAACCAGCACGGGGCCGTCGGCCGGCACGCCGGACAGCGGCACATCGCTCTCCCCGGCCAGCCCGACGATGGTGATCCCCAGTTTGGAGGCCTGCTCCAGGGCGCGGTTCAGGTTGGTGGCCATCGCCACGGGGATGCGGGCGGCCGCGCCTGCGGAGGTCTTCCAGGCGGCTGCGGTCATGGAGGCCGAGCGGCGCGACGGGATCACCACGCCCTGCGCCCCGAACGCGGCCGCGGAACGGACGATGGCGCCCAGGTTGCGGGGGTCCGTGACGCCGTCGAGGGCCACCACCAGCCCGGCATCGGCGGCGACGGCGTCGGCCAGCACGTCCTCGACGTCGGCGTAGGAGAACGCCGGCAGCTGGATGGCGACGCCCTGGTGCACGAGGCCGCCGGTCACCCGGTCCAGTTCGGCGCGGGTCACCTGGAGCAGCGGCATCGAGTGCTCCGCGGTGAACTTGAGGATCTCGCGCAGCCTGTCGTCACGCTCGGCCCCCTCCGCGACGAGCGCCTGCTTGACAGGCATGCCCGCCTCCAGCGCCTCGATCACAGGGTTGCGGCCCACCACCCAGTCCGCTCCCACGGCCGTTCGCGTGGTCTTCTTCTTGGCGGGCTGGCGCTTGGCGGCGGCCTGCTTGGCCTTGTAGGCCTTGTGGTAGACGCGGTCCTCCGCCTTGGGCGTTGGGCCCTTGCCCTTGAGGGAGCGTCGGATGCGGCCACCGGAGCCGGCAGTGTTGCCCTTGCCCTTCGAGGTGGCCCCACGACGGGACGAGTTTCCGGCCATCAGTGCTTCTCCAAGCTCCAGCGCGGACCGCTGGGGGTGTCTGTGATGTTGAGGCCCAGGTGGGCCAGGGTGTCGCGCATGGCGTCTGCAGCAGCCCAGTCCTTGGCGGCGCGGGCGGTGTTGCGCTGCTCCAGCAGGTGCGCCACCAGGCCGTCGACGACGGGGGTCAGGTTGTCCACCGCCACCGCGCCCGCCCACTCGGGGCCGGCCGGGTTGAGGCCCAGGACGTCGAGCATGGCGGTGATGGCGACGACTTGGTCACCCACGGCCTCGCCGTCGCCCGCGTCGATGGCCTGGTTGCCGGCGCGGATGGCCTCGAACAGGGCGGCGACGGCGCCGGGGGTGCCGAGGTCGTCGTCCATGGAACGCTGGAACGTGTCCCACTGCGGCGTGGCGGGAGCGGCCGAGACCTGCACCTCGCCGACCAGTTCGACGGCGCGCGCCAGGAAGGTGTCGATGCGCTCGATCGCCTTCTCCGCCTCGGCGAGCGAGCCTCTGGTGGCGTCCTCGGCGGGGGAGAACTCGATGGTGGAGCGGTAGTGCGGGGCTGCCAGGAAGTAGCGCACCGCGCGCGGCGAGTGGGCCTTGGTGACCTCGCTGACCAGGGCGGTGTTGCCCAGCGACTTGCTCATCTTCTCGCCGGCCATGGTGACCCAGGCGTTGTGCATCCAGTGCCGTGCGAAGCCGCGCCCGGCCGCTGCGGACTGGGCCAATTCGTTCTCGTGGTGGGGGAAGCGCAGGTCGATGCCGCCGCCGTGGATGTCGAACGTGTCGCCCAGGTACTTGCCGGCCATGGCGGAGCACTCCAGGTGCCAGCCGGGGCGGCCGCGCCCCCATGGGGTGGGCCAGGACGCCGTCGCCGGTTCGCCCTCCTTGTGGCCCTTCCACAGCGCGAAGTCCCGGGGGTCGCGCTTGCCGCGGGGGTCCGCGTCGGCGGCGGCCTCCATCTCGTCCACCTTCTGGCCGGAGAGTTCACCGTAGGTGGGCCACGAGCGCACGTCGAAGTAGACGTCGCCCGAGGCGTCCTCGGCGACGTAGGCGTGGCCGCGTTCCAGGAGTTCCTCGACGAGTTCCACCATCTCCGTGATGTGACCGGTGGCGCGCGGCTCGTAGGTGGGGGGCTTGCAGCCCAGTGCGGCGTAGGCGTCGTGGAGTTCCCGCTCGAACTTGTAGGCGTGCGCCCACCACTCGACGCCGGCCTCCTTGGACTTGGAGAGGATCTTGTCGTCGATGTCTGTGACGTTCGCGACGACGGTCACGGCCAGCCCCTTGTGCTCCAGCCAGCGGCGCAGCACGTCGAAGACCACCTCCTTGCGGATGTGGCCCAGGTGCGGCGACGACTGGACGGTCAGGCCGCAGTGGTAGATCGACACCTCGCCGGCGACGAGGGGCTCGAGGGGGCGCACCGCGCGCGCGGCGGTGTCGTACAGGCGGAAACTCACCCGACGAGTCTATCCGGCCGCGGCCTCCGGCACCGCTTCCACGGCCCGCAGCGCGGCGGCGGGGCCGTCGGCCTCGATCCGGGCCAGGTGGGAGGCCACCTCGTCGATGAACTCCCGGGGCCAGTCGACGGTGCCCAGGACGGCGCGATCGGCCAGCGCACTGCGCGCGACCTCGGCCGCGGCGAGGCTGCCGGCCTCGACGGCGCGCCACAGCTCGCCGAGGGCGCCCAGCGCCTCGGCGGAGTCCGAGAGGCCCCCGGCCCGGGTCAGGTGCAGCCAGGCCGCCACCCCGAAAGCCAGCAGCGGGCTGCCGGAGGTGCCGCGCTCCACCGCGATGTCGCCCAGCCGGGCGGGGAGCTTCGCCGAGGAGTTCAGCAGGATGCTCTCCAGCCGGTGGTGGATGAAGGGGTTGCGGTAGCGGTCCCAGGTGGCGGCGGCGAACTCGGCCACCTCGTCGGCAGGCAGGTCCAGTGTGGGGACGATCTCCTCCTGGAGAAGCGCCCGCAGCCAGAGGCCGAGGTCCTCGTGGTCCACCGCCTGCGCCACCGACTCCACGCCGATGGCGAGGCCGGTCGGGGCCATGGAGGAGTGCAATGCGTTGAGCACGCGCACCTTGAGGTCCCGGTAGGGCCGCAGGTCCTCCACGAACCGGACGTTCAGGTCCAGCGCGTCCAGCGGCAGCACGTCGAGGAGCTCCCGCGGACCGTGCAGGTACCAGGAGTGGAACCACTCCACCTGGACGGGGAACTCGTCGCGGACGCCGGGCGCCAGTTCCACCGCCTCGGTGGGGCGGCCCGGGACGATGCGGTCCACGAGCGTGTCGAAGAACACCACGCGCTCGTCCAGCCAGCGGCCGAACTCGGCGCCCAGTTCCCAGGCGTCGGCCATGCGGCGCACCAACGTCGCCAGTGCGGAGCCGTTGTCCGCGATCAGTTCCACCGGCAGCACGTACAGGGTCTCCGGCTCCGGCAGCGCCCAGAACCGTTCGGCGAGGAACCAGGTGAGCTTGCCCGGGAAGGAGCGCACCCCCGGGTCCGCGCCCAGGGCCGCGTCGTCGTCGGACCAGACGATGCCCGCCTCAGTGGTGTTGGACACCACCACCCGCACCTCGGGGTCCTGAGCGGTTGCGACGAAACCGTCCGGGTCCTCATGGGTGTTGATGCCGCTGTCGACGCAGTCCACGACGGTGGTGACAGACTGCTCCGCCCCGTCGTGCAGACCCTGCTGCACGACGGTCCAGCGGCCGCCCTGCGCCATCAGCCGGGCGACGCCGTCGGAGGCGCGCGGCTGCACCAGAGTGACCTTGATGTCCGTTCCCGCCTCGGTGTTCAGCCGCTGGAACATCCAGTCGACGAACCCCCTCAGGAACACGCCTTCACCGAACTGGACGACTCTCATTGGATCTCCTTGTGGGTCAGAACTCGACGAGGACCTTGACGTTGCGCTCCGTGTGCTCGAGCAGGTCCTGCATGGCATCGATCGTCTCCGCGGCCGGGACGACGGAGGTGAGGATGGGCGAGATGTCCACCCTGCCCTCCTGCAGCAACTGGATCAGCGGTCCGAACGCGTCGAGGCTGTTGCGGGATCCGAGCACGTCGAGTTCCTTGCGGATCAGCATCGACTGGTTGAACGACACCTCGCGCTTGCCGTTGCCGATCAGCGCGATCCGGCCACCGAAGGCCGCGGCCTCGATCGCGTTCAGGAAGCTGACGGGCAGGCCGGTGGCCTCGCCGACGACGTCGAACCCGTCGCCGCCGGTGGCGGTCGCAACCAGCTCCGGGATGCCCGTCGTGGACAGGTCCACTGCGGAGGCGGCACCCAGTTCCCGCGCGATCGCGAGCCGCTCGGGGACGATGTCGGCGATGTGGACCTGCGCCCCACGGGCCAGGGCCGAGACCATGGTGAACATCCCGATGGCGCCGGCGCCGAGGACGAGCACCCGCTCACCCTCGGACACCCGGGCCCGGTTCATGGCGTGCCAGCCGATGGAGAACGGCTCCACCATCGCCGCGTGCTTCGGGTCCAGGCCAGCGGCCGGGTACAGCCGCGCCACCGGCATGGTGATGTACTCCTGGAACGAGCCGTCCCGGTGCACGCCCATCGTCTCGTTCAACTCGCAGCAGTTCACCAGCCCGCGGCGGCACGAGTAGCAAGTGCCGCAGTTGAAGTACGGGTTGCCGGTGACCAGCATGCCGGTGCGCAGGTCCCCGGCCTCGCCGTTGACCTCCACCACCTCCCCTGACCACTCGTGGCCCGGGACCCGGGGGTAGCTGGCGAACGGTTGGTTGCCGGTGAACGTCTGCAGGTCGGAGCCGCAGATGCCGGCGTAGCGGACCCGCACCAGCGCCTCGCCGGGCGCCGGGACGGGGCACTCCGAGTCGACCACCGCGATCTCACCGGGGGCGGACACCTGGACCTTCTTCATGCAGTTCTCCTGGGGCGCAGCGCTTGGATCGGGAGGTCAGAAGACGGGACCCAGGAGCCACGGCACGAACTCCTGGGAGCCGTAGCCGAGGTCCTCGCTCTTGGTCTTCTCACCGGAGGCGGCGGAGACGATGCGCTCGTAGATCTCCAGGCCCTTGTCCTCGACGGAGACGCCCTGCTCGACGATGTCGCCCGCGTCGAGGTCCATGTCGTCGGGCATCCGGCGGAACAGGGAGGAGTTGGTGGACAGCTTGATCACGGGCACGATGCCGTAGCCCAGCGCCGAGCCGCGCCCGGTGGTGAACACCACCACGTTCGCGCCGCCCGCGATCAGGCCGGTGACCGAGACCGGGTCGTAGCCCGGGGTGTCCATGAAGGCGAAGCCGGGTTCGGCGATGGGCTCCGCGTACTCGTAGACGGCCGACATGGGGGAGTGCCCGCCCTTGGCCACCGCGCCGAGCGACTTCTCCAGGATGGTGGTGATGCCACCCTCCTTGTTGCCGGGGGAGGGGTTGTTGTCGAGGGACTCGCCGGTGACCTGCACCTCGGCCTCCCAGCGGGCGATGATGTCACGCAGCTTCTGGCCCACCTCGTCGGAGACGGCCCGGTTAAGCAAGAGGTCCTCCGCCCCGTAGATCTCGGGGGTCTCGGCGAGCACCGACTTCGCGCCGCGGGCGACGAGCATGTCGGAGGCGACGCCGAGCGCGGGGTTGGCGGTGATCCCGGACCAGCCGTCGGAGCCGCCGCAGTTCAGGCCGAGGACCAGTTCGCTGACGGGGATGTCCTCGCGGGTGACCTCACCCATCTCGCGCGCCAGCCGCTCGACGGCCTCGATGCCGGCGTTGATGGTGGCCTTGGTGCCGCCCATGTCCTGGATGCCCATCTCGAGGACGTGCAGGTCGTCGCGGCGGGGGATGTCACCCATGAAGTCGGTCATCTGGTTGACCTCGCAGCCCAGCGCCACCACCAGCACGCCGCCGACGTTGGCGTGGCCCGCGTAGCCGGCGAGGGTGCGGCGCAGGCGACGCAGGTTGTCGCCGTCGCCGGACATGCCGCAGCCGCTGGTGTGGGTGACGGGCACGACGGCGTCGATGCTGGGGAAGTCCTCGAGGATGCCGGCTCGCGTGACGGCGTCGGCGATGCGCTGGCACACCGTCGCCGAGCAGTTGACGGTGGACACGATCGCGATCACGTTGCGGGTGGCCACGCGCCCGTCGGAGCGGCGGATGCCCTTGAAGGCGCCGGAGCCGTCGAGGGTGAGCTCGGGGGTGGCGGTGGAGTCCTCGTGGTTGTCGGGTGCGCTGTGTTGGCCGTAGGTGAGGTTGTGGGAGTGGACGTGGTCGCCGACGGCGATGTCCTTCGTGGCGTAGCCGATCACATGGCCGTACTTGATCACGGGGGAGCCCGCCGCGACGTCGCGGACCGCCACCTTGTGGCCCACCGGGACCGGTCCACCCTCCAGGGTGACCACGCCGACGTCGTCCCCGGGTCCGAGGATGTGGAGACCTTCGATCTCTGCCATGTCTGCTCCCTGATCCATGCCGTTGCATTTCGTCGACCGAAACGCTGCTGTCGAGCTACCGAAACCCTATCCTGTGAAAGGGCTTTCACCAAACGGCCGGGCCGCGCTGGGGGTCAACGACTGGCAGCCGCGGTCCCAGAGAGCGCGATCTGGAAGAGAGGCCTTTCACGCACCGATTCAGGCGCTCTTGCCGCCCTTGTCCTTCTCCCGCTCGCGGGCGCGCAGTGCCTCGATGTCGAAGCCGAAGCTGACGGGGAGTTCCGGGTCGCTCGCGCCGTCCTCCCATGGGTCGTAGGGCGGCTCCTCGTCGTCGTCGGCGAAGCCCTGGGACGGGTCGTACTTGTTCAGCAGTTCCTGCCCGACGGGCATCACGTTGCCCAGTTCCTCGTCCGGCAGGGTGCGCAGCACGTCGGCCACGTAGCCGGAGGCCGCCTCGACGATGCTCACCTCGTGGTTCTGGCGCTGGGACATGTACCAGCGGTAGTCCAGCAGCTCGTGGAAGAACTGTGCCGGGTCACGCTTGCCGGTCAGCTCGGGCGGGATCCGGGAGGTGGCGGGCTCGAAGACCTCCATCAGCCACTTGTGGGCGGCGACGCTCTCGGTCATGCTGCCGGGCAGCTTGGCCCGGAACGTGTCCATGTCGTTGAGCAGGCGGCGGGCCTGGTGCTCCTCCGCGTCCAGGCCGGTCAGGCGCATCAGCCGGCGGGAGTGGTGGCCGGCCTCCACCACCTTCGGCTGCATCCGGATGGTGCTGCCGTCGGGGGAGGTGCTGACGTCGATCTCGGCGACGTCGAAGCCGAGCGCGTTCAGGCGCCGCACGCGGCCCTCGAGCCGGTACAGCTCGGACTCGGAGAACTCCTCTGCCCCGGTCAGCTCCGCCCACAGCGAGTGGTAGCGGTCCACGATGGTCTCCACCAGCCACTGCGGCTGCAGCGACGGGTCCAGCATGCCTCCGGCCTCCAGGTCGCTGAACTCGCCGAACAGGTTGGTGGTGGCGATCTGCAGGTCGTGGGCGCGCTGGCCGTCGGTCAGCTTCGCGTGCAGTTCACCGGTCTCGGCGTCCACGAGGTAGGCGGCGAACTCGCCGGCGTCGCGTCGGAACAGGATGTTGGACAGGGACACGTCGCCCCAGTAGAAGCCGGTCAGGTGGAGGCGTGCGAACAGCACCACCATCGCGTCCAGCAGCCGGTTGACGGTGTCCAGCTTCACGCCCGAGTAGAACAGCGCGCGGTACGGCAGGGAGAAGGGCAGGTGCCTGGTCAGCAGGATCGGGTCCAGGACGGTGCCCTCGGAGTCCGTGCGGCCGAGCACCACTCCCACCGGCTCGACGGCGGGCACGTCCAGCCGGCGCAGCTCGGTGAGCTGGCGGTACTCGTGGACCGCCACCTCCTCGAGGATCTCCTTGGCGGCGAGGATGTCGTCGCCCACCTGGATGAAGCGCACGACGTGGCGGGAGATGCCTCGGGGCAGCGCCACGAGATGCGCTGTGGGCCAGGACTCGAGCGGCACGTTCCACGGCAGCCGAATCAGGTCGGCGTCTGGTTTGGCGGCTAGGAATCTGGGCACGCGGCACAGTCTAGTGGGGACCGCCGGAGCCGGGTCAGCCGATGCGCTCCAGCGCCTCGCGGGTCACGGCCACCAGGTCTTCTCGTCCCTCGACGCCGACGCTGAGCCGCAGCAGGCCGTCGGTGATGCCCGCGGCAGCCTGCGCGTCCGGGGTCATCGAGGCGTGCGTCATGGTCATCGGGTGGCACACCAGGGACTCCACGCCGCCGAGCGACTCGGCCAGGTGGAAGATCTGGAGCCCGTCGAGGAATCGGTCCACCGCCGGGCGTCCGCCCACCAGTTCGATGCTGAGGACGGATCCCGGCCCGGACATCTGCCGGGCGGCCAGTTCGTGGTCCGGGTGCGAAGCCAGTCCCGGGTAGTGCACTGCGCCGACGGCGGGATGCGCCTCGAGCACGTCGGCCAGCGCCTGGGCGTTCTCGCGGTGCACCCGCAAACGGGAGTCAAGGGTGCGCAGGCCGCGCAGGGTCAGGTAGGCGTCGAACGGGCTGCCCGTCAGTCCCAGGGTGTTGGCCCAGTGACGGAGCAGCTCGTGGTGCTCCTGCGTGCGGGCGATCGCGATGCCGCCCACGACGTCGGAGTGCCCGTTGATGAACTTGGTGGTGGAGTGGATGACGAAGTCCGCCCCCAGAGCGAGCGGCTGCTGCAACAGCGGCGAACAGAAGGTGTTGTCCACGCACACCAGCGCCCCTGCGGCGTGGGCGAGGTCCGAGACCCGCTCGATGTCACTCACCCGGAGCAGCGGGTTGGAGGGGGTCTCCACCCAGACCAGGTCCGCGGGCGACGCGAGTGCCGCGGCGGCGGCGTCGGGATCGGTGAGGTCCGCGAGTTCCAGGGTGAACCGACCCTTGGCCGCCAGCCCGGTGAACAGCCGCCAGGTGCCGCCGTAGGCGTCGTGCGCGAGGACGACGCGGCCGCCAACCGGCACCACGGCCTCGACGACGAGTGTGACCGCGGCCATCCCCGTCGCCACGCTGGTGCCGCCCGCGCCGCCCTCGAGGTCCGCCAGCGCGTCGTTGAGGATGTCGCGGGTGGGGTTCCCGGAGCGGGAGTAGTCGTAGGGGCCCGGGGCCTCCGGGGAGGAGAACACGTAGTTGCTGGAGAGGTGGATGGGAGGGACCACTGCGTCATGGCCCTTGTCCTGGGCCATCCCGGCTCTGGCCGCCCTGGTCCAACGTCCGAGTTCTGCCATTCGTCCTCCTCGATTCCGAGCCGTCACTGTAGCAACGATGGGGACGGGCCCCGGGCGGTGTTCGCCGATGGCCGGAAACGGGAAAGGCCCCCGCCGGAGCGGGGGCCTTCCGTCGGGCGGAGCAGCTGGGTCAGCTGATGCGCTCCTCGGTGCTGTTGCTGAACACGTGCACGTGCGCGGGATCTGCCTCGAGGCGGACGATCTCACCCTTCTGCGGTGCCGTGCGGGCGCCGACGCGGGCCACGATCTGCGGGGCGTTGACGAGCTCGTCCTCGGATAGGCCGGCCAGCGTGCCGTACAGGTAGGAGTCCGCACCCAGCTCCTCGACCACGGCGATGTCGAGCGCGATGCCCTCGCCGGAGGTGGAGATGTTGAATGCCTCCGGGCGGATGCCCAGCGTGACCGTGTCGTCGCCCTCGGCCTTGGCCAGGGTCTCGCGCGGGACCGGAACGGTGTAGTCACCGATCTTGGCGCCGCCGTCGACGATGGTGGCCTTCATGAGGTTCATCGCGGGCGAGCCGATGAAGCCTGCCACGAAGAGGTTGTTCGGGGTGTCGTAGAGCGCCAGCGGCGAGTCGACCTGCTGCAGGATGCCGTCCTTGAGCACGGCGACGCGGTCACCCATCGTCATTGCCTCGACCTGGTCGTGCGTGACGTAGACGGTGGTGACACCGAGGCGGCGCTGCAGCGCGGCGATCTGGGTGCGGGTGGAGACGCGGAGCTTGGCGTCGAGGTTCGACAGCGGCTCGTCCATGAGGAACACCTGCGGCTGGCGCACGATGGCGCGGCCCATGGCGACGCGCTGGCGCTGACCGCCGGAGAGTGCCTTCGGCTTGCGGGACAGGAAGTCCTCGAGGCCCAGCAGGTGTGCCGCCTCCTGGACTCGCTTCTGGCGCTCAGCCTTGGGGACGTTCTGCATCTTCAGGGCGAAGCCCATGTTGTCCGCCACGGTCATGTGCGGGTACAGGGCGTAGTTCTGGAACACCATTGCGATGTCCCGGTCCTTCGGAGGCAGGTCGGTGACGTCCCGGTCACCGATGAAGATGTTCCCGGCGTTGACCTCTTCGAGACCCGCGAGCATGCGCAGGGAGGTCGACTTGCCACAGCCGGAGGGTCCGACCAGCACCATGAACTCGCCGTCCTCGATCTCGAGGTTCAGCTTGTTGACGGCGGCGCGATCAGAGCCGGGGTAGATGCGTGAAGCATCGCGGTAGCTAACAGTGGCCATGCCACATTCCTTTCCACGGGCAGGTACGTGCCCGACGATCCGTAGTGGAGGAAGTGCTTCTTCCGACCCGGACTCTACATGCGAGCAACCCGTCGCGCGAGACGAGGGCCCGGAACGTGATCTTTTCGAGACATTGGCGCTGCCGCGTACCATTCGACGCGTGACTGACACCCCGGAGCAGCCCGAGGGCTCCCAGACCGGCACCGACGCGGACCACGAGGATCCGGCGGTGGAGCCCGAAACCGCCAAGGAGTGGTGGGAGGACTCGGGCATGCCCTGGAACTCCAAGCCCGGCCGCCAGGACATCGCGTGCCTGGTCTGGTTCGGCGTGGTGGGGGTTTTCAGCCTCGTGCTGATCCCGATGCGCGCGTGGCTGATGGCGGTGGCCCCCGACATCCTGGCCATGGGCACCGGCAGCCGCACCGCCGTCGCCGCCAGTGGGGCGCTCGCATCCGTCGGCCAGATGGGGCACTGGCCGTGGGTGCTGGTGGTCGCCTCGGTGCTC
This sequence comes from Tessaracoccus terricola, assembly GCF_054776555.1. NCBI lineage: Bacteria > Bacillati > Actinomycetota > Actinomycetes > Propionibacteriales > Propionibacteriaceae > Tessaracoccus > Tessaracoccus terricola. Next base: position 208,620 of record NZ_BAAHBS010000005.1, read on the forward strand.
AGCCTCAAGTTCGACTGGATCTACTGGTGGGCCGGCAAGCTGTGGGGCCGCGGGATGATCGAGGTCTGGGCCGGCCGCAGCAAACGTGCCGCCCGCAACTACGCCCGCGCCGAGCGTTGGGCCGAGAAGCTCGGCCCGCTGGGCTTCTTCATCGCCTACATCCCCATCCCGCTGCCGCTGATGCAGGTGGTCTTCGTGATCTCCGGCGCCACCAACATGAGCCTGCGGCGCTTCCTCGTCTACGACTACATCGCCTCGACGGTGTGGTTGTGCTTCTACTTCTGGCTCGGCTGGCAACTCGGCGAGCCCGTCGTCGAGATCCTCGACTTGTACGCCCGGATCGCCGGCTACGTGGCCATCGGCCTGGTGGTGGTGATCGTCGCCGGCGCCGTGATCAAGGGCCGGCGCGACGAGGCCGCCAAGGCAGCCAAGGCCGCGCGCGACTGACTCAGGGCCTGCCCAGCACCGCCACCAGGAACGTCGAGTCGGGGGTGAAGGGACGCAGGTCCCAGGTGGACAGCTTCAGCTCCACCACCAGGCCCGCGGCCGCGACGTCGGCGAAGAACTCGTCGAACTCGTAGCCGCGGCCCGCGCCGAAGCCGATGACGGCCCGACCCTCGGGGGCGAGGTGCGCTCCCAGCCGACGCAACACCTCGACGCGGGTGCTCTCCGCGAGGAACCCCACCACGTTGCCGGCGCACAGGATGGCGTCGAAGCCGGCCTCGATGCCCTGGGCCGGGAGGTCCAGTTCGGCCAGGTCCTGCACGACGAACTCGGGCCCGGGGTGGTCCGCCCGTGCTGCCTCGACCAGCACCGGGTCCACGTCGACGCCCACCACGTGGTGGCCGAGTTCGTGCAGGTGGGCCGCGTGCCGGCCGGGGCCGCACCCGGCGTCCAGGATCCGCGAGCCGGGGGAGACCATGGCGTGGACGGTGCGGGCCTCACCCACCAGGTCGTGGCCGGCCTGCGCCATCATCTTGAAGCGCTGGATGTAGCGGTGGGAGTGCTCGGGGTCCACGGCGATCATGCGGGACCACTTGCCTGCTTCGGGAGTCATGGCCCCATTGTGGTGGAGCCTCCGGAGGGAGTCGAACCCTCGACCACTCGCTTACAAGGCGAGCGCTCTGGCCGCTGAGCTACGGAGGCGGTGGTGCAGCGTCGTCAATTGTGCCGAAACTGCGCGCGATATGGAAAGCGGGTGCTCACACACCGGAGGCGACGGTGAACAACTGCCCCTGACCGCTGGCGTGCACCTGCTCGCCCGCAGGCACGAACACGGCCTCGCCGCAGCGCAGGTGGAGCGGCTCGTCGTCGCCCTCGAGGGTGAAGCTGCCGTCGGCCACCACGAGGATCCGGCCGGAGTCGGGGCGGGGCACCTCGACGGCGCGGCCCTGCGTGATGGGCTGCACCAGCCACACCTCGAACTCCTCGACGGTGGAGGGGAACAGGTAGAGGCCGTCCACGCCGTCGGCGGACAGGAGCTTCACCTCGGTGGGCTCGAACTTGACCACCTGCAACAGGGCGTCGACGTCGATGTGCTTGCGGGTCAGGCCGCCGCGCAGGACGTTGTCGGAGTTGGCCATCACCTCCACGCCGGTGCCCTTCAGGTAGGCGTGCATCACGCCGGCCTCGAGGCTGACGGCCTGCCCGGGTTCCAGTGCGAACCGGTTCAGCAGTAGCGCGGCCAGGATGCCCGGGTCGCCGGGGAAGTGCTCGTCGAGCTCGACGGCGGTCTTGGCGAACAGGCCCAGCTCGCCCGGCGCGTCGAGGAGCCCGACGGCGGCCCCCAGCACCTCGTCGACGAGGTGGCGTCGCTCGCCGAGGGACAGGACGTCGAGGAACACCTCCTGCAGGGCCGGTGTGGTGGTGCGCTCCCGCAGGGGACCGATCACCGACGCGAGCGTGTCACCCACGCCGAGCGCCTCGAACAGCTGTGCCGTCTTCGTGGGTTCGCGGAAGCCGAGGAGGCCCTCGAAGGGGGTCAGGGCGATGATGGTCTCGGGCTTGGGCCAGTCATCCTTGAAGGAACGCTCGGGGGAGTTGGTGGGAACGCCCTGCAGCGACTCGCGGGCGTAACCCTGCTCCGCCTGCGAGCGGGAGGGGTGGGCCTGGAGGCTGAGCGGGGACGCGGCCGAGAGGAACTTGACGAGGTACGGCAGGCGGCCCCCGAACGATGCGGCCGTCGCGTCGCCCAGGAGCTCGCCGGGCCGCTCGGCCAGGTGTGCCGAGAGGGTGCCGCCGGGCTCGATCGGGGAGTCGCCGAACGGGTGGGCGCCGAACCAGTACTCGGCGAAGGGTTCGCCGTCCGGCTCGCGCCCGAGCAGTCCCGGGATGACGTCGGTGGTCCCCCAGGCATAGTGCTGCTCGATCCCTCCGAGTCTGAACATGGGCCCCAGTGAACCTTGTCAGACGGTTGAGGGGCAAGCTCGCAGCAGTGGCGCGCGTCGAATCACAGCGGTGTCATTCGGATCGCGTATGATGGCGCGCATGTCGCACCCAGCAGCTCTCGAGACCACGGAACTCACCGAGCGCGAGGCCGCCATGCTGGACTTCGAGGACAACTGGTTCACCTCGGCCGTCCCGAAGGAGCAGGCCATCATGGAGCACTTCGGGATCTCGACGACTCGTTACTACCAGCACCTCAACTCGCTGATCGACACCCCTGCCGCGCTCGCGCACAAGCCGCTCCTGGTCAAGCGTCTGCGCCGGCTCCGCTCCACCCGCCAGGCCGCGCGTTCGGCGCGTCGCCTGCAGGGCTGAGTCCTACCCGTCGCCCGGCCGCAGGCGGCCCAGCAGGTCCGACAGTCCGCTGCGCGCGCTGCGCAGCCTCCCCCTGCGGTAGCCACCCAGTTCCAGCCCGGCCTGCACCTCGAAGTGGTTGGCGGTGGCGCGGTCGCCGCTGCGCAGCCATGACCAGCCCGTCGCCAGGAAGTAGGCGGGGATGAACGGCAGCCCGAGGCAGTAGGTGTACTGCCAGGCGTGGTTGCCCTCGTGCTCCAACAGCCCCGGAATGCGGTCGGCGGCCTCGGCCAGGGTTCGCCGCGGCACCACCACCACGCTGCCGATGGTCAGCGCCGCCGCCGGGAGCCGCAGCCGTGCGCGTTCGGCCACCAGCAACCCGTCGACGATCCGCAGCCGCGCGCCGGTGGCGAGTGCCACGAGCACCCCCAACGGGGTGGACAGATTGACGACGTTCGCGACGTTGCGCAACAGCACGGATGAGCCCATCCACGGCTCCTGTTTGAGTGGCAGTACCTACGTCTTGTGACCCTAGCCGCTGAAAGACTCGACGCGACGACGAACCGGGTGGAAAGACGGAGGACAGGCATGGGACCCGATGAACTGATGGCGGACCTGGACAGGGAGTTGCGCAACGTTCTTGGCGCACTCGCGACGCTGGCGCCGATGACGGAGGAGGTGACCGTCACCGACGATGCGGGCGTGGTCCGCGTGACGGTCCGCCCCGACACGACGCTGGCCGCCATCTCGGTGGTCCCGGCCTGGCAGGAGAAGGTCGAGCCCGCTGACCTGGCCGCGCTCATCGGCGAGGTGCTCGGGAGAGCCCAGGCCCGCGCGATGGGATTCGACATCGATGCGCTGGAGGCCGCCGAGGACGGCGACGCGCCCGAGGTGGACCAGGCCCAGGTGGACGCCGCCCGGGACGCCCTGCTGAAGGAGAAGACCGAGGAACTGCTGGCCCCCATCAGCGAGGACAGCCTGCAGGCCAAGGTTGACGCCCTGCCGGACATGATCGAGAACCTCGGCAAGCGCCTGGACGTCGAGAGCCTGAAGATGCAGAACCTCGGCGACGCGGACCTGCCGCGGGACCCGGAGGAGTTCGTGCCCGACGAGTCGGTGGGTGATTGGGTCCACACGGCCAACCGCATGGTCGGTGTCCGGGTGTTCGCGGGCCTGGTCTCCGAGGTCTCCATCAAGGAGAGCTGGCTCGCCGGCAGGTCCGGCAACGTCCTGACCGATTCATTCAACGAGATCATCGAGCAGCTGCCCGCGGTGGTTGCTGCGCAGAACGAGCGAGGAGATTCACTGTGAGCGAGAACGTGACCCCGGGCAGCCGGTTCGCATGGCCCGACTCCCAGACGGACTTCGGCACCATGCGGGGTGGCCAGGCTGCACCCGGCGGGCAGGCCGGCGTCGATGCCGAGGCCGCCGAGCCGGCCGAGGACTATGTCGCCGGCGAGGCTGTGACCTCCGTGCCGGACGACGCCGTCGACATCACCGGTGACACCACCGTCGTCGACGAGACGGTGGCGGTGGCCCCCGACGGGTCGGTCGTGGACACCAGCGGTGACGGCACGGTGATCAGCACCTCCGACGGCGCAGAGATCACCGTCGGGGCCGACGGCACCGTGACGATCGACTCCGACTTCACCAATGGTGAGGAGGTGCTCGACGTCTCCACCCTCGCCGTGGGCGGCTCCTTCGAGACCGAGGCCGGCACCGTCGTGACCCGCAACGAGGATGGCTCGATCACCATCGAGCAGGCCAACGGCCAGACCATGACAGTCAACGCCGACGGCACCGTCGACGTCGACGTCCCCGAGGCGACGGGCTCCGGCGCCGAGGGCGGCGTCGGCTCCGAGGGTGGCGGTGGCGGCGGTCCCGAAGGCGCAGGCGAGGAGGAACCCGCTGCCGAGGAAGGCGGGGGAGGCGGCGGCCCCTCCGGTGGTGGCTCCTCCGGCGGCGGCTCCGGCGGCGGCGAGGACGCCGGCGCGGACCTCGGTGGCGGGTCCGGCGGCGGAATGGGCGGCGGCATCGGGGGTGGCATGCCCTCCGGCGGTGGCGGCGGACTCCCGGGTGGGGGTGGCGTCGGCACGGACCTGCCCTCCGGCGGCATCGGCGGTGCCATGCCCAGGGAGGACGTCACGTGGCCGGGGTCGGACACCGGCGTGAGCCCTTCGGGCAGCTACCCGACGTCGCCGCCCGGCACCCCCGGGCCCTACTACCCCGACGTCCCCAACCCCGACGTTCCGGACTCCGGGATCGGCGACGACGGTCTGGTGCACGACCCGGTGGACACCGATGGTGACGGCATCCCCGACTACCGCGACGTCGACTCCGACAACGACGGCATCCCCGACTACGTGGAGGCCCGCCCGGACGACGGGGTCGCTGGCCCGGGCGTCCCGAACGACGACCTCCCAACCGGCGACGACCTCCCCACCGGTCCCGGTGGTGGCAGCGGTCCGGGTGATGGCGGGATGCCAACCGGCCCCGGTGGCGGCGGTAGCGGCCCCGGCGGTGGCGGGATGCCAACCGGCCCCGGTGGCGGCGGCAGTGGCCCCGGCGGTGGCGGGATGCCCACCGGCCCCGGAGGGGGCGGCAGTGGCCCTGGTGGCGGTGGGAGCGGCCCCGGTGGCGGCGGCAGTGGCCCCGGCGATGGCGGCATGGGCTCCGGTGGAGGCGACGGCGGAGGTGGCGGTGCGACAGCGGAGGACTTCACGGTCGACCTGTCCGACATCCGTGACGACGCCGCGTACTTCGCGGACCTCGTGCCATTGGCGGAGACGTTGAAGGCCTGCTTCGAGGCGGCCTCCCCACTGGTCCAGCACTGGGGCCTGTGGTTCCTGGCCGCCGGCCCGTACCGGGAGGGCAACGAGAAGTTCGCCACCCACTACGGCGGTGCGGCCAAGGAACTCGCGGCGATCGCCGAGGGACTGCAGCAGACCGCGACCGACTACCAGAAGCAAGAAGCCGACGCCGTGCAGGTTGCGGCCAGCATCAACGAGTGAGGGTGAACTGAAATGGCATACGCAGTGACACGTGGAATCGCCGGGGCGGCGGGGGCTTCGGTCCCCACCATCGACGCCTGCTCGTTCCAACTGGACGTCCAGTGGATCCTCGACATCATCGACAAGGTCCAGAACCTGATCGAGAAGGTGAAGAACTTCTGCCACCAGGTCCTGGACAAGGCGGAGCGCATCCTGGACAAGCTCTCGGGGATCCTGAGCTGGTTCTGCTGGATGCCCGCCGGCAAGTTCGCCAAGACCGTCGTGGACAACGCCTGCAGGGTGCTGCGACGTGCGGTGGACACCATCGCCACCATCTACGACCGCATCTACGAGGCGATGAAGCACGTGCTCGCCCCCTGGGAGGTGCGCTCCGCCGGTGAGCAGCTGCGCGACCAGCTGGCGCCCAAGTGTGCGGACTTCGCCATGACCCTGCACCCGGGCAACCTCAAGTCGGCCGGCGTCAGCTGGACCGGTCCCGCGGCGGAGAAGTTCACCGCCACCATGGACCGCCAGTACAACCACGCCAACGACGTGGCGGAGGCCGCCAAGGCGTTCGGCGAGGCGGTGCAGAAGATCGGCGCGGAGGGCGTGAAGACGACGGTGACGTTCGTCACCTCACTGATCACAGCGATCGCCGGGATCATCGCGGGCATCATCGAACTGGCGGCGGTACCCGTCGGCACCGCCATCGGTGCAGCCCAGATCCTGGGTCTGGTGGGTGCGATCTTCGGCTACATCATGGTCTACGTGAACGCGATGATGGGCATCATCCAGCAAGTCAGCGAGATGAACAACGCCGCCAGCTCCGTGCCCGGCGCACAGTGGCCGCAGGCCACCTTCTGACGAGTTCCGACCGGTCCCCGGGGGCGTGCTGCGGCGCGGCTCCGGGGATCTGTCGTCGAAGGGCAGAAAATCTTTGCACTCGCTTGGGTGGAGTGCTAAGAATGGAGTTAGCACTCGGCTGGGCTGAGTGCTACTGATCTGCAAGGTGAGGCCTCCGGGCCGTCCGTCGCGGGCACCGTCGCGGATCTACCCAGATACGAACACCCCGGGGCAACCGCCCCCACTGACGGGAGGACTCCCGAAACACCATGGCAAAACTGATTGAATTCAACGAAGAGGCCCGCCGCGGGCTGGAGAAGGGCATGAACACCCTCGCCGACGCGGTCAAGGTCACGCTCGGCCCCAAGGGCCGCAACGTCGTGCTCCAGAAGTCGTGGGGCGCGCCCACCATCACCAACGACGGCGTCTCCATCGCCAAGGAGATCGAGCTCGAGGAGCCCTTCGAGAAGATCGGTGCCGAGCTCGTCAAGGAGGTCGCCAAGAAGACCGACGACGTCGCCGGCGACGGCACCACCACCGCCACCGTCGTGGCCCAGTCGATGGTCCGCGAGGGCCTGCGCAACGTTGCCTCCGGCGCCAACCCGATGGGCATCAAGCGCGGCATCGAGAAGGCCGTCAAGGCCATCAGCGACGAGCTGACCAAGCTCGCGATCGACGTCGAGACCAAGGAGCAGATCGCCGCCACCGCGTCGATCTCCGCCGCTGACAGCACCGTCGGCGAGATCATCTCCGAGGCCATGGACAAGGTCGGCAAGGAAGGTGTCATCACCGTCGAGGAGTCCAACACCTTCGGGTTGGACCTCGAGCTGACCGAGGGCATGCGCTTCGACAAGGGCTACATCTCGCCCTACTTCGTCACCGACGCGGAGCGCATGGAAGCCACCCTGGACGATCCCTACATCCTGATCGTCAACTCCAAGATCTCCTCCCTCAAGGACCTCCTGCCGGTCCTGGAGAAGGTCATGCAGTCCAGCAAGCCGCTGCTGGTCATCGCGGAGGACGTCGAGGGCGAGGCCCTCGCCGGCCTGATCGTCAACAAGATCCGTGGCACCTTCAAGTCCGTCGCCGTCAAGGCCCCGGGCTTCGGTGACCGCCGCAAGGCCATGCTGGCCGACATCGCCATCCTCACCGGTGGCCAGGTGGTCTCCGAGGAGGTCGGCCTGTCGCTCGACGCCGTCTCCCTGGACCTGCTGGGCCGTGCGCGTTCCGTGCTCGTGACCAAGGACGAGACCACCATCGTCGAGGGTGCCGGCGAGGCCGCCGCCATCGAGGGTCGCGTCGCGCAGATCCGTCGCGAGATCGAGAACTCGGACTCCGACTACGACCGCGAGAAGCTGCAGGAGCGCCTCGCCAAGCTGGCCGGTGGCGTCGCCGTCATCAAGGTCGGTGCGGCCACCGAGGTGGAGCTCAAGGAGCGCAAGCACCGCATCGAGGACGCCGTCCGCAACGCGAAGGCCGCCGTCGAGGAGGGCATCGTGCCCGGTGGTGGCGTCGCGCTGCTCCAGGCCTCTGCCGCGGCTTCGGCCGTCATCGACGAGCTCGAGGGTGACGAGGCCATCGGCGCACAGATCGTGCTGACCGCTGCCAAGTCCCCGCTGCGCCAGATCGCCACGAACGCCGGCCTCGAGGGTGGCGTCGTCGCGGAGAAGGTTGCCGGACTCCCGCAGGGTGAGGGCCTCAACGCCGCCACCGGCGAGTACGTCAACATGGTGGAGGCCGGGATCATCGACCCCGCCAAGGTGACCCGTTCCGCACTGCAGAACGCAGCCTCCATCGCGGCCCTGTTCCTCACCACCGAAGCCGTCATCGCGGACAAGCCCGAGAAGGCTGCCCCGATGCCCGGTGGTGGCGATGACATGGGTGGCATGGGCGGCATGGGCTTCTGATCCCATCGCGCTGAACCCGCTCGAAGGGCGGTCCGACTCCGGTCGGGCCGCCCTTCGTCGTCCGGGAATAGATCGCTCGCAGAAATAGTTGAAGTGTGTACCAGTTGGTCTGACTGAAGGGAGCCCCTGGTGAACACCCTGCTGATCCACAACCTCGGCGTACGCGCCTTCGAGGACCGCAACTATCGCGCGGCCACCGAGCACTTCAGGCGCGTCCTGGCCGACGACCCCGGAAACCTGTCCGTGCGCGAGTACCTGGCCCGGGCCCTCTTCCACAAGGCCGCCCTCCGACCCGCGGAGGCCGAGTGCCGAACCATCCTCGAGCAGGACCCGACCAACTCCTACGTGACGCTGCTGCTGGCCCGCACGTTGGAGCGCGACGGCCGCCGCGAGGAGGCCGTCGGGGTGCGCCGGGTGCTCGCCGCGCTCACCGGTGACCCGGCGGACCTGGCGGGCGACCGGATCACGGCCGCCGCCTGACACGCCGACCGGAATCGCCGGAAGGGGTGCGGGTGCCCCTTCCGGCGATTCCGGTCGGCGTGTCGGGTCGGTCGGTGGCCGGGGCCCGGCGGGCCGGGTTCGACCATCAGCGAGTGTCTGTCGCTCACATTTCCGCGCGGCTTGGCAAGATGAGGCCATGAGCTTGCTGGAGGTCATCGCGCTGCACGCGGCCGACGCCGAGCGCGCCGAGGCCGGGGGAGCCGACCGCATCGAACTCCTCGGCACGATGGACCACGACGGCCTGTCGCCCGAGCCGCGCACCGTCGAGAAGGTCCGCCGCGCCACGTCCATCCACATCCGCCCGATGGTGCGCCTGCGCGAGGGCTTCCGCACCGACGGCGGTGAGGTGGTCCGCCTCAAGGGCCTGGTGGAGAGCTACCTGGACTCCGGCGCCGACGGCGTGGTGTTCGGTTTCCTGGACGGGCACAACCACGTCGACGTCGAGGTGGTCACCGAACTGGCGGGGGAGGCGGACTGGCCCTGGACGTTCCACCGCGCCGTCGACCACTGCCTCAACCTGGAACGCGCCTGGGCGACGCTGCTGGAACTGCCCCGGCTGGACCAGGTGCTCACCGCCGGCTCCGCCCGCGGGGTGGAGCAGGGCCTCGACGAACTCATCCGGCGGGCCGGGGCCGACGAGCGCGTCGCCCGGTTGGTCATGGCCGGCGGGGGGCTCCGCCCCGAACACGTCCCCTGGCTGGTCCGGGCAGGGGTGCGCGCCTTCCACATCGGCAGCTCCGCCCGCCCGGGCGGCTCCTTCAAGGCCTACGTGGACTCCGACCTGGTCCAGACCTGGCGGGACCTCGTCGACGACACCGTCCGCCACGAGCGTCAGCGCAGCCTTTGACCCGGCCACTGCACCATCGGTTGGGAGCCCGGGTCCTGGTGCTGGCCGGGGACGAGGTGCTCCTGATCGCCGACTCCGACCCCGGGGTGGTGGAGTCGGGCTGGTGGGTGACCCCCGGCGGTGGGGTGGACGACGGCGAGTCCGCGCGCACGGCCGCGGCCAGGGAAGCGCACGAGGAGACAGGCCTGCCCGTCTCGCCCGAACAGCTCGAGGGCCCGGTGGCGGAGCGGATCGCGGTGCACGGCTACTCCGACCGCGTGCTGGTGCAGCACGAGTCGTTCTTCCGGCTGCGGACCGACAGGTTCGAGCCCGCGCCGCTGGCCTGGAGTGCCAACGAGCGCCACCGGCTCAAGGGGTTCCGCTGGTGGCGCGTCTCGGACCTCCCCGACGACGTCTGGCCCGCCAACCTGGGCGAACTGGCGCACTGGGAGGGTGGGGAACCACTGCAGCTGGGTGTGATGGACGAATCGACAGTGGCGCTGGGGCCCGGGGAGCTCCGGCTCCTGGAGGATCACCTGCGGGGCAGTGGGCCCTTGCGCAGGCCGTAGGCGGCCCAGATGATGAACACGATGGAGGTGACGGCGCTCAGCAGCCGTGGCACCTCAGGCAGCGCCAGGCCGAACAGCAGCAGCGCCACCCCCGCGCAGCACGCCGAGGTTCCCATCTGACCCGTGAGCGGCTTGGTGCGCAGTCCGAGGAGGCCCGTGGCGAGGACCAGCCACGGTGCCGTGCCCGGGACCAGTAGCCCGATGCCCAACGCGACGATGGCCAGGATCAGCAGCGTGCGCAGCGTCTTCAGGGTCTCTGCGTTCAACGGTGCCGGCCCGCGGGGCGCGAACTGTCCCGGCGGCGGTGGCACCGAACCGTCCGGGGCGGGCCAGGCGCCCGGCGGGGGCAGTTCGGACAGGGCGAGCGGTGCCCCGGTCGGGGCGGGCAGGGGCGCCCCGGTGGGCGGCGGCAGTTCCTGGGAGCCGACGCCGGTGGTGTAGGTCTCGAACGGTTGCCGCGGGTCCCGCTCGCCCGTCTGGAACTGGTCGGGTCCGGCCGTCAACGTCGCCGTGGCCGTGGTGAACGGCGTCGCCGGGTCACGAGTGGGGGGCGGGTCCGTTCGGATCTGGTCCAGCGGGGCCTGCGGGGCCGACGGCTGGAAACCCTGCGGCGCGGGAATCGGGCCGGGTGTCTGCGCCAGTTGGGGGACCGCCACCTCGAGCGCCTCCACCTCTGGGGTGGCGAAGCCGTCAGGGCGTTCAATGGGCGCGTACGCCGCGCCGTCGGTCCAACTAGCCATGGGCCCCATCCTAACCGTGGGCCCCGTGCAGCTCGCGTGAGCAGTTCGGCGCAAACGGGGCCCCGGCCTGTGCGCTGTGCCTGCGGGCAGATAGATTCTCCCGCAGGCGCCAACATTTGTTGGGGCCCTCAGTAAATTGTCTTGCAGCTTGCCCGTCCCCGGGTTCTTTCACAGGAGTGCGCAATGGAAGTCGTCATTTGTCCGAATGAGGCAGAGGTCGGTGCCGTCGCGGCCGACCGTGTGATCTCGAGCATCTCCGGCAACCAGACCCCCGTCCTGGGCGTTGCCACCGGAAGCTCCCCGATCCAGCTCTACCAGGAGCTGGCGCGCCGGGTGGAGGCGGGGGAGGTGGACTTCTCCCACGCCCTCGCGTTCGCGCTCGACGAGTACGTCGGCATCCCGCCCGAGCACGCGCTCAGCTACAAGGAGACGATCCGCCGCACCGTGCAGGAGCCCCTCGGGATGGACCCCTCCCGGGTGCGCGTGCCGAACGGCTTCGCCGCCGACCTGGCGGCGTCCGCGGCGGAGTATGACAACGCCATCGCCGAGGTGGGCGGCGTCGACGTGCAGATCCTGGGCATCGGCACCAACGGCCACATCGGGTTCAACGAGCCCACGTCGTCGTTCTCCTCCCGCACCCGGGTCAAGACCCTCACCCGCCAGACCCGCGAGGACAACGCGCGCTTCTTCTCCGACGGCGAGACCGTGCCCACGCACTGCGTCACCCAGGGCCTCGGCACCATCATGGAGGCCCGCGCAATCGTGATGGTCGCCTCCGGTGAGCACAAGGCCGACGCCGTCGCCGCCATGGTGGAGGGTCCCGTCGCGGGCGTCTGCCCCGCATCCATCCTGCAGTTCCACCCGAAGGTCTTCGTGGTGGTGGACGAGGCCGCCGGCGCCAAGCTGCGCTACGCCGACTACTTCCGCCACTCCCTCGAGGTGCCCACCACGGGCACCCCCGCCGAAGGTGTCCAACTCTCCAACGTCTCCGCCGGCTGAGAACCCGCCCCGAGGGCTGTGCTCGCCCGCTTTCCCGGCACGATAGGATGGGAAGTCGAGCGAACAGAGATTGCGAGGGAAAGCTGTGCCCACTGGAAAGGTGCGGTTCTTCGACGCCGACAAGGGCTTTGGTTTCATCACCAAGGACGGCGGCGGCGACGTGTACGTGCGTGCCAACGTCCTGCCGACGGGAGTCACCTCCCTGAAGGCCGGGCAGCGCGTCGAATTCGGTGTCATGGACGGGCGCCGCGGTGAGCAGGCGCTCTCCGTGGAACTGGTCGATGCGCCGCCCTCGTTGTCCAAGGCGGCCCGCAAGAAGCCGGAGCAGATGGCCGTGATCGTCGAGGACCTCATCGCCCTGCTGGATCGGCTCGGCAACGGCTACCGCCGTGGCCGCCACCCCGAGGACAAGCAAGCCGCGAGCACGGCGCAGCTGCTGCGCCGCGTCGCCGACGAACTGGAGTTGTGAGCAAATGGCCTCCCCCAAACTGGACGCAGTCACCGCAGCGGCGGTGGACCTCGCCCGCGAGGCTGCCGTCGAGCAGGCCGGCGCCGACGCCGTCGGCGAGCACCAGAGCGCAGTGGCGGAGGCCGATCGCATCGTCACGCACTACTTCGAGGCGCAGCTGCCCGGCTACGCCGGCTGGCACTGGGCGGTGACCATGGTCCGGGCCGCCCGTGCCAAGGCACCGACGGTCAACGAGGTGGTCCTGCTGCCCCAGAGCGACGCCCTCCTGGCGCCGGACTGGGTGCCGTGGGAGGACCGGATCGGCCCCGGCGACATCGGCGCCGGCATGCTCATGGCGACGCCGGACAACGACCCACGCCTCGAGCCCGGCTTCGCCGCCACAGACCTCCCGGTGGACGCGGACCCCGCCGAGTGGGTGCAGTTGCGCTCCACCGTCTCCGAACTCGGGCTGGGACGCGAGCGCGTGCTGTCCCGCGAGGGGCGGGACCAGGCCGCCGAGCGCTGGCTCGCCGGTCCGCCCGGGCCGGACGACGAGGCGTCGAAGCAGGCCCCTGCGCCGTGCTCGACGTGCGCGTACTTCGTGCCGCTGCGTGGCTCGCTGGGCACCCTCTTCGGCGCCTGCGCCAACGAGTACTCGCCCTCCGACGGCCGGGTGGTGAGCCTCGACCACGGTTGCGGCGGCCACTCCGACGTCGTCGCGGCCGAGCGCCCGCGCGAACTGCCGGCCCCCGTGTTCGACACCATCAGCATCGACGACGGCCTGTTCGACTGACGCCGTGGGGACCCTGCCCGGAGGCAGGGTCCTCGAATGGAGCACAGGCAGCGGGCCCAGCCTTCGGACCGGATGAAGCACGCCCTGCGGCGGGCCAGTGAACCGGCGTTCGGCATCCACCCGGGGCTGATCCCGGGACTCAGCGTGGAGGACACCGGAATCGGGTTCCCCACGCGTCGCAGCGTATTCGCCGTCGCCCTTCCTGGTGGCTTGGTACGCGGAGAACGCCGCGGCCGAGGAGGAGTCCCGAGGGGGCGACGAGGAACCGCCGCCCCCTCCCGAGCCGGAGCCCGGACCCCCGCTCAACGACTAGCAGGTGGCGGTGATGACGAAGTCCTCCTCCTCACCGGAGGCGTCGGGCTCGTTGAGGTTCATGAGCGCTCCGCGGCCGGTGACGGTGAAGGTCTCTCCCTCCCAGGAGATCGAGGCGCTGCCGGAACCGGGCATGACCTGGACGACGGTGCCGTCGGCGAGCACGACGCTGGCGGTCTCGACGGCGGAGCGGTCCTCGGGTCCGGTGACGGCCACCTTGTCGTCGGCCTCCGCGTCGCTGCCGCTCATCGTCCACTTGCCGTTGATGACCGTGCAGGCCACCTTGTCGATCGTGATCTCCGTGTCACCCACCCGGGCGGCGGCCCCACCCTCGGGGGCGGGGGTGTCGACGGTGCCCGGTTCGGCCGGCTGCTCCGGTTCGGCCTGGGGCTGGCTCGCGTTGGCGGAGCCGGTGCCCTGACCGGGCAAGGGGACGTCGACCCCGGAATCGGTGCAGGCCGACATGGCGAGCACGGCGACGATGCCGATCCCGGAGAGTGCGATTGACTTCCAATTCTTCATGTTCTTGGATCCTGCCTTTCCTCAGGTAGGAATCTACCCGGTCCACAAGGGGTGTCGGTACCGCGCGGGCACCACGCATGATCGGGCGCGGGCGGCTAACATGGCTGCCCGTGATCAACAAGTCCCCCAAGGCCGCACGGCGGCCCGAGTCCGTCCAGGCGGACAGCAGCACCTGGCTCGAACGACACTTCAACATCACCGGCCGCGGGTCCACCGTCGGCCAGGAGTTCCGTGGCGGCCTGGTGACCTTCTTCGCGATGGCCTACATCATCGCCCTGAACCCCCTCATCATCGGTACCGCCGTCGACGCGAACGGATTGCTGATCTCGGGCGTGTCCCCTGACGTCGAGGGAGCCGTGGCCCAGTCCATCGGCATGGTCGCCGCCGCGACGGCGCTGGTGGCCGGCGTCCTGACCATCCTGATGGGCTTCATCGGCCGGTTCCCGATCGGCATCGCCGCCGGCCTCGGCCTGAACGCGCTGGTGGCCTACGTGCTCGCACCCCAGATGACGTGGCCGCAGGCCATGGGCCTGGTGGTGTGGGAGGGCATCCTGATCACCATCCTCGTCCTCACCGGGTTCCGCACCGCCGTGTTCAAGGCGGTGCCGAAGACCCTGCGCACCGCCATCAGCGTCGGCATCGGCCTGTTCATCGCCTTCGTCGGCCTCATCAACGCCGGTGTGGTGCGCAGCACCGCCACCCCGCCCGTCGAGCTCGGCATCGGCGGCTCGCTCATGGGCTGGCCCATCCTGATCTTCGTCATCGGGCTGTTCCTCCTCGTCGCCCTCCACGTCCGCAAGGTCAAGGGCGCGATGCTGATCTCGATCGTCACCGCCACCGTGCTGGCCATCATCGTCGAGGCCGTCGCCAAGCTCGGCCCCCAGGGCGCCGAGAACGCGACGGGGTGGGCGCTCAACGTGCCCCAGCTCGGCAACTTCGCCCTCCCGGACCTCAGCCTGCTCGGCCGGGTGGACATGGTGGGGGCGTTCTTCGTCGACGGCCAGTTCTCCGTCACCCGCTTCATCGCCCTGCTGGTGCTCGTCTTCTCGCTGCTGCTGGCCGACTTCTTCGACACCATGGGCACCATGGTGGCCGTCGGCGCCGAGGGCGGCATCCTCGACGAGAACGACATGCCCCCGCACACCACCGAGATCCTGCTCGTCGACTCGCTCGGCGCCATGGCCGGCGGCCTGGGTTCCGTCTCCTCCAATACCGCCTACGTCGAGTCGACGGCGGGCGTCGGTGAGGGTGCCCGCACGGGTCTGGCGTCGGTGTTCACCGGTGCTGCCTTCCTGCTGGCCATCATCGCCTCCCCGGTGATCAACATGGTCCCCTCCGAGGCGGCCTCGCCCGTGCTGGTGTTCGTGGGCTTCCTGATGATCGCGCAGGTGGTCGACGTCGACTGGAAGAGCCCCGAGCTGGCCATCCCGGCGTTCCTCACCATCATCCTGATGCCGTTCGCCTACTCCATCACCGTGGGCATCGGCGCCGGCTTCCTGGCCTACGTGTTCATCAAGCTGGTGCGCGGCAAGGCGAAGGAAGTGCACCCGCTGATGTACGTCGTCGCCGTGATGTTCATCATCTACTTCATGCAGGGCCCGATCCTCACGCTGATCGAGGGCTGAGCAGGAACGAGGACGGCCACCCCCGCGCGGGGGTGGCCGTCCTCTTGGTTGTGGAACGTCAGCCGAAGCGGACGATGTTGTTGAACACCCACTCCCGCTCCTGGCGGAACTGCCGGGTCCCGTCGGCAGCGGTGGTGGCGTGCACGACGTCGGCCTCCACGAAGGAGCGGCAGCCGCCGCGGCCCGTGGCGGCCGTGTCGCACTCGGTGCGCCACTGGCGCCCGTCACTGTTGAACGTGCCGGTCACCCCCAGCGGGTTGCCGGCCCACTGCGCCCTGGACATGTGCGGCAGGTACGTCAGGTTGTTGAAGTACCAGCCGGTCCTGTTGGCGAAGGTGCCGTCCACGCCCGCCACCTGGGTGGCCCAGATCTGCGTGGTGCACCGGATGGTCTGCGAGTACGGCTCACAGGTGGTGTACCACTGGCGCCCGTTGACCACGTGGAATCCCGGGGTGGAGTAAACGTCCACCACGGGCGTGGTCGGGGAGGGGCTGGGTTCTGCCGTGGGCTCCTCGGACGGGCCCTCGGTCGGTTCCTCGCTGGGATCCGGCGACGGTTCCTCGCTGGGATCCGGGGTCGGGTCCTCGCTGGGGTCGGGCGTCGGCTCGACGTCGTCGAGGGGGTCGAACTCGAGGGTCCTGACCTCCTCGACGTGACCCGCAGCGTCCTCGGACCGGAAGTGCACGTAGGTCTGCCGGCTGGTGGACAGCTGCAGCTGGATCCGCTCGGCAGGGTCGTAGGTGCCCCACATCACGTTCTCGGAGCTGTTCGGGTTGCTCGACGGGCCGGAGGACCAGACGGTGCGGGTCACCCCGGAGCCGTCGGCGTCGCTGGCGCTCAGCTCGATCACGGCGTCGCGGCCCTCGACGGTCTCAGTGGCGGTCGTGACCGGTGCGGAGGTGTCGATCCGCATCGTGACCTCCGCCTCCCCGACGCGGCCGCCGTCGTCAGTTGCCCGTGCCCGGAAGGTCACCTCTCCCTGCGCCTCGATGAAGACCGGGAAGGCGTAGTCCGCCCAACCGGCGCCGCCGTCGCCGCAGTCGGTGAGGCAGTACTCGAGGCCGACGATCTCGGACTCGGTGACGCCACGGTCCGCCTGCACCCGCACCCGCGGCGCGGTGGTGTGCCAGCCGCTCGGCGCAAGTGAGTCCTCCGCGAAGTCCAGCAGCAGCACCGGCGCCGCGTCGGCCGGGGAGGGGGCGACGACGAAGAACGCGCCGAGCTCCTCCCGCATGACGCCCTCGACGGTGGCGTCCACCAGGCCGAAGCCGTCCACCTCGGCGTAGTCGGCGGCCGCCACCTCGGCCCACTCGGCCGGGACCCCACTGGCACGGGAGCCGTCGGCGTAGGTCACGGTGACGGTGTCCGGGAACACCGGCGCCAGGCCGGCGGTGGTGAGGGTCGAGGCCGGGTCGATGTCGGTCACCTCGGCAGCGAGGCTCTCGTGGACTGCCACCTCCGCGGTCACGGTGCTGCCCTCGACGGTGCCGGTCACGCTGAAGGCGTCGCCCGCCTCGTCGTAGTCCTCGGCAGCCACTGCGGCCACGTCCCACGCGACCTCGAGGTCGTTGACCAACGGCGGCAGGCCCGCGTCGGCACGCTCGGCCGTCGCCTCGTACAGCACCCAGACGTGCTCGGGGAACTCCGGCAGCTCACCGGGGACGGTGCGCAGCTCCACCTGCTCGTGGTCGATGAACGCTCCCGGGTGGCCGGGATCGATCGGATCCGGCTCGGTGGTGGGCAGGTCCGTGTTCTCGCCGAGGACCTCCACCTCCGTGGCGCCCACCGGCCGCTCCTGGCCGGGGAAGGTGAAGCGCACCGACGACGTGCGCACCTCGTCGAACTCGTGGCTGATCGGGTAGTCGCGCACGCCGTCGACGCCCTCGGGCATCGCCGGCGCGTCCCCGGTGAGGGAGACGGCCACCCACTCCTCGGCGTCGGCGTCCCACGTCTGCACCTCCACGTCGGAGGGGATGAACACCCCTCCGCTGCAGTCGCTCGTGGTGGGGCAGTCGGTCCAGGCGTGGAAGGTGGTGCTGGTGACGTCGACGTAGAAGGGCCAGCTGACGGTCACCGTGGTGCCGCTGTTCTCCGGCCACGCGTTCCAGTTGGTGCCGCGGGCGCTGCCGTTGCCGGAGGCGCCGTCGTTCAGGATCTCGGCCGAGCCCGCGTTCACGTGGGACAACTCGATGGTGGGGGTGTTTCCGCCCGGGTTGGTGGCAAGCGCCACGTTGACGGGTGAGGCCCCGGCGGTGGGGGCCAGGGCGCCCGCGACGGCG
The DNA here is from genome assembly GCF_054776555.1 of Tessaracoccus terricola. Classification (NCBI taxonomy): domain Bacteria; kingdom Bacillati; phylum Actinomycetota; class Actinomycetes; order Propionibacteriales; family Propionibacteriaceae; genus Tessaracoccus; species Tessaracoccus terricola. The sequence goes on from NZ_BAAHBS010000005.1 coordinate 226,713, forward strand.
GTGGCCAGGGCGATCGCCCCCACGGCCAGCCGGGCCACGGGGCCTCGGGTCCTGCTCATGTTCTTCTCCTTGTCAGTCATTTCAGAGCCTCGCCTTCCCGGCCGCCACCAGGACGCTCTGGCGGTTGCGGGCGCTGAGTTGGCCACGCTCCTGCCAGTCCGCGGTCACGTCGCGCACGGCCGCGAGGAACTGGCCGCGGTCGGCGAACGGGGCCGTCTCCCAGATCTCGTCCAGCAGCGTCACGGTCTGCTCCCGACCCTCGCGGATGACCGTCCGCTGCGGGTTCTTCAGGCCCGAGTCCGCGCCGGCGAAGGCGACGGTCGCCTCGGACCTGCGGAAGTACATGTGGTAGGCGGAGTTGTTGCCGTTCCAGGCGGGCTCGAAGGTGGTCCCGTCGATCTCGAACAGGAAGTGGCCGTGCGTCTCGTCCCGGGTCTGCCGGTAGCCGTGCTGGATGGTGGCATCCAGTCCGAGCCGCCGGTAGAAGCTGAAGTCCAGGAACTCCTTCTTGCTGCTCAGGCCGTTCAGCAGGGTCGGCCCGTAGAACAGCGCCTGGATGTCGGCCCTGTCGTCCGTCGCCTCGGTCCGCAGATCCATGGGGATCCGCACCTCGACGGTGTCGCCCACGGCCCAGTCGCGGCTCGCGACGACGTGGTAGGCGCCGCTGGCTGCGGGCTCCGGCTCGGCGCCGTTGACGGCCACCGTCGCCCCGGTGGTCCATGCCGGGATCCGCACGTGCAGCGCGAACTCGCCCCCACCGTCGGTGACCGTGATGCTGGAGGTCTCCGCCTGCGGGTACTCGGTGACCTGCTGCAGCACCACCCCCTTCGATGCCCAGGTAAGGGTGGAGGGCATGTAGAGGTTCACGTACAGCGCGGAGTCGTCCTTGGCGTGGGACCAGATGGTGTCCTGGTACTTGATGTGGCTCTCCAGGGCGCTGCCGCCGCAGCAGGTGCCGATGTTGCCGTTGCCGTACTCCTTGGTGGCGCCCGGGTGGACGGGGTACATGTAGCAGTTGCCGGGCGTCAGCTGGGTGCCCTCGTTCTCGGCGTTGTCGAGCCCGCGCGTGCGGCCCCCGAGGATGTGGTTGAGCAGCGTGCGCTCGTAGTAGTCCATGTAGCCGGCGTCGGGCTCCATGAAGAACAGGGAGCGGGAGACCTTGAGCATGTTGTAGGCGGCGCACGACTCGGCGTTGCGGCTGCCGATGTCACCGGCGACGGTGTGGGCCGGTCCCCACATCTCGCCCTCGCCCGTGCCACCGTGGGCGCACATCCGCCCCGGGTTGATCATGCCGTAGAAGTTGCGGGCGGTGGCGTGGTAGTCGAAGCCGTCCTCGGCCGCGCGCGGCACCAGGCCCGCGGCCGCGAGCTTGGCGTAGCCCACGAACTGCGGGATGTGCTGGTTGGCGTGTAGGTCCGTGAGCGGGTCCTCGCCGGCGGTGCAGGAGGCGATCAGGCGGTCCTGGTCGAACAGTTGAGCGCAGGCGAGGAACTCGTCGCGGGGCGCGTCGTACGGGTCGGGCTGGCCCTCCGAGACCACCCACAGGTCGTAGAGGGCCTCGTTCATGCCGCCGAACTCGCCGCCGATGTAGATGGACCACATCCGCTGCAGCTGCTCCACCGAACACTTCGACAGCCTGCTGTGGACCCAGTGCCCGATGCCCTGGGCCAGTTCCAGCGCGGGCTGGTAGCCGCAGTGCTGGTAGGCGTCCACCAACCCGGCCAGGATCTTGGCGAGGGTGTAGTAGGGCGCCCAGATCTCACCATAGGGGGCGAACTCCTCGAGCGCCGAGAACTGCCACTCGCCGTAGGCGGACAGGAACCCGGGGTGGGAGTACGTGACGCCGCCCCTGCCGTCGGCCATCGCGGCCCGGCACTCCTCGAGGCCGTCCACCAGTTGCCGCACCCGCTGCAGGATCTCCTCGTCGTGGGTGGAGGCGTAGGCCATGGAGAGCATGGACAGCATGTGGCCGCTGTAGTGGCCGCGCAGCAGTCCCGAGGCGCCGGCACGGTTGGTGCCGCGGACGTAGTCGTCGCCCCAGCGCTGCTCGATGGCGGCGTCGACACCGCCGTCGGGCCAGCCCTCCCAGCCGCCGGCCGGGCGTGCCGCCAGGGCCTCCTCTCGGGTGATGAGGCCGGCCTGGAGGCGGAAGATCACCAGCAGGCTCTCGAGCGGGTAGCGCCGGGCGAGTTCCAGCATGTTGCGCCGCCCGCGCTCGAAGACGCTGCCGGGGTCCAGGGTCACCTCGCCGAGGGAGAACGGCTGCACCGCCCAGCCGGTGGGATGGGCCACTGCGGGTGCGCCGGTGGCGGCGGGGGTGGGGGGTGCCGCGGATCCGACCTGCGGCAGGAGGGCGGCCGCGGTGAGTGATCCGCCGGCCACCGCTCCGCCCACGAGGACACCGCGACGGGACAGCCGCGCGTGCCATGGTGTGCGTGATTGCATTTGACTACTCCTCTTCGAGTCGAGCCTTCCGGGACGTCCTTCGGTGACGCCCGTCCCGCGGATGTTACCGGGAACAATCGGTTTCGATAACCCTTTTCGACAGGTCGTTCGACACCCTCCTGCGCCAGTGGTGCCACACTGGTTGCTGATCCAGGAGGTGCGCCGATGAGTGACGCGACGATTCCGGGGCGCCCGAACATCCGGCAGGTGGCCGCGGCCGCGGGTGTCTCGCACATGACGGTGTCCCGCGTCGTCAACAACCACCCGAGCATCCGCCCGGAGACCAGGCAACGAGTCCTGGACGTCATCGAGCAGTTGAACTACCGCCCCAACGTCGCCGCCCGTGCGTTGGCGACGCAGAAGACCAGACGGTTCGGGGTGCTGGTGGAGGCGGCCCAGGAGTACGGTCCCAGCAGCATGCTGCGCGGTGTCGAGAAGGCCGCCCGCGCGGCCGGCTACTTCGTCACCTCCGTGGGCCTGCAGGACGAGGAGGGGGAGCTCTCCCCACAGGCGGCGGTCGACCACCTCACCGGCCAGGGGGTCGACGCGCTGTGCGTGATCGCGCCGCGGTCCTCGTCGGTGGCCACGCTGCGCAGGATCAGCATCGACGTGCCGGTCCTGGTCATGAAGGCCGAGGGAGACCCGAACTTCCTCACCGTCTCGTTGGACCAGAAGTTGGGGGCCAACCTGCTGGTGGACCACCTTGCAGACCTCGGCCACCGTGACGTGCTGCACCTGTCCGGGCCGCTCGACTGGCTCGACGCCCGTGCCCGCGAACGCGCCTACAACGCACGTCGCAAGGAGTGGGGCATGCGCGAGCGTCCCATCGTGGTGGGGGACTGGACCGCGGACTTCGCCTACGACTTCGCCAAGGGGCTGGGGCGCCGCCCGGACTACACCGCCATCTTCGCCGCCAACGACGAGATGGCGCTCGGCCTGGTCCACGGGTTCCATGACCGGGGCATCGCCGTCCCCGACGAGATCAGCATCGTCGGCTTCGACGACGTGCCGCTGGCCTCCCACTTCCTGCCGCCGCTGACCACCGTCAGGCAGGGCTTCCAGACGCTCGGCGCCAAGGCCGTCGAGGTCATGAAGGCCGCCGCCGAGGGCAGTGACATCCCGCAGCGCACCAAGTTGGGCGTGGACCTGGTGGTGCGGTCCTCGACCGCCGTGCCCCGGGCGGGTGCCCGATGACCGAGCCACTCATAGAACTCAGGGGGGTGACCGTCAGCTTCCCCGGCGTCGAGGCCCTCCAGGACGCGAGCATCCGGTTCTTCCCCGGTGAGGTGCACGCCCTGATGGGGCAGAACGGTGCCGGGAAGTCGACGGTGGTGAAGGTCCTCAGCGGCGTCACCGGCCCCGTCTCGGGCGAGGTGCTGCTCGACGGCCAGTCGGCTTCGCTCGGCTCGCCCGCGGCGAGCCGGGACCTCGGGATCGCGACGGTGTTCCAGGACATCGAGCTCGGCCCGAGGCTGAGCGTCGCCGAGAACATCATGCTCGGCAACGAGCCGCGCGGGCGGTTCGGCATCGACTGGAAGACCCTGCGCGCAGCGGCCAGCGAGCAACTGGCCCGCCTCGGCCTCGGTGACCTGGACCCGCGGACCAGACTGGACGCGCTGGCCCCGCCCGTCCAGCAACTCGTCGCCGTCGCGCGGGCCATGGTGGGGGATCCGCGGGTGGTGCTGCTCGACGAGCCCACGTCGTCGCTGGAACCCGGCGACGTGAATCGGTTGTTCAAGGTGGTGCGGCAGCTGCGCGACAGCGGGGTGGCCGTCGTGTTCGTCTCGCACTTCCTGGAGCAGGTCTACGCCATCAGCGACCGCATCACCGTGCTGCGCGACGGGCGAGTGGTGGGGGAGTACCCCACCGCGGACATCGACCGCGCCGAGCTGATCTCCAAGATGCTGGGCCAGGACTTCGAGGAACTGCAGGCCCTCGGCTCGCAGCGCCGGGCGCATCAGCAGGACCCGGAGGGCGATCCGGTGCTGGTGGCCGAGGAGCTCGGCAGGGACGGGGAGTTCGAGCCCACCCACCTGGAACTGTTCCCCGGGGAGATCGTCGCCCTCGCCGGGCTACGCGGCTCGGGACGCACCGAGCTGGCCCGGTTGCTGACGGCCACCGACCGTGCCGAGAGCGGTGCGCTGCTCGTCGCCGGGGAGCCGGTCACGCGGGCCGGGCCCGGGGCGGGGCTGCGCCGTCGGCTGGTGCTCTCGCCCGAGAACCGCCACCTGGGCGGGGTGATCGAGTCCATGAGCATCGCGGACAACATCATGCTGGCCCTGCAGGCCAACCGCGGGTGGGGCCGACCGGTCTCCGGCCGGGAGCGCCGCGAGACCGTCGAGTGGTACATCGAGGTGCTCGGCATCGGCGACGTCACCCCCGACACCCTCGTCGGGACCCTCTCCGGCGGGGCCCAGCAGAAGGTGCTGCTGGCGCGCTGGCTGGCGACCCGTCCCCGGGTCCTGGTGCTCGACGAGCCCACGAAGGGGATCGACATCGCCGCCAAGCTGGAGATCCAGAAGCAGATCGCCCACCTCGCGGACGAGGGGATGGCCGTGGTGTTCATCTCCTCCGAACTGGACGAGGTGGTCAGGATGGGGGACAGGATCGTCGTGCTCAAGGACCGTCGCAAGATCGGGGAGATGAGCAACGGCCCCGGCGTCAGCGTGGACACCGTCGTGGAGCTGATCGCCGCCGACGACGAGACTGCTTGACCGAATCGTTACCGAATCCGCCTCCCGCGACCTTGCGCTGTTACAGATGTTCCCGGTAACATCAACGTTGCACGCGGAGGTCGCGTGCTCGATTCGTCGGACCGGGCAGCCAGCAACAAGGCCGGTGGCCCACCGTTCCGCGGCATCTCAAGGAGGAGATTCATGGCAACCAACAGATTCCTCGCCAAGTTCATGGGACTTGTCGCGGTCGGCGCACTCGCGTTGACGGCCTGCGGTGGCGACACCGCCGGCGGCGAGGGTGACCAAGGCGGGGGAGACGCCGGTGAGCTCACCACCGTCGGCTTCGTCGCGGTGGGCCCCGAGGGCGCCTGGCGGCAGGCCAACGAGGCCAACATCCAGGAGACGTTCACCGAGGACGCGGGCTTCGAGCTGAAGTACGCACCCGCGGCCAACCTGGACCAGAAGTCCCAGATCGACGCCTTCACCTCGTTCGTCGACGAGGGCGTGGACGTGATCCTGCTCTCGGCCACCGAGGGCTCCGGCTGGGAGGACTCGCTGACCCGTGCGCAGGAGGCCGAGATCCCGGTCATCCTGATCGACCGCGGCATCGAGCCCGACAACACGGACCTCTACGTCACCCGCATCGCACCCGACAACATCGAGGTCTCGTCCTCTGTGGCGAACTGGGCCATCGAGACCTTCCCGGAGGGCGCGAACTACTTCGTCCTCGAGGGCCCGGCCGGTGTCTCCGTCGTCAACGAGCGCAACGAGGGCTGGGACGCCGTGATCGGCGAGGCCGAGGGCTTCAACAAGCTCGGCGCCCAGACCGCGAACTGGTCCACCGAGGAGGCCAAGAGCGTCTTCGAGACCGTCCTGAAGTCCAACAACAACGACGTCCAGATGGTCTTCGCCCAGAACGACGAGATGGGTCTCGGCGCCGTCCAGGCCGTCGAGGAGGCCGGACTCGTCCCCGGTGAGGACGTCAAGATCGCCACCATCGACGGCACCAAGAACGCCCTGCAGGCGCTGGCCGACGGCAAGCTCAGCTTCGTCGCCGAGTACAACCCGCTGTTCGGCGAGACCACCCTCGACGTCGTCAACAAGACGCTGGCCGGGGAGTCCGTGGACTCCTACATCATCGTCCCCAGCCTGACGTTCGACTCGCCCGAGGCGGCCGAGGAAGCCCTTCCGGACCGGAAGTTCTGAGTAGTCCACGCAATGTGGCGGGTGCGGGGTCCGAGGGGCCCCGCACCCACCTTTCCGGGCCGCGGGGACCTCGCGGTGGCCAACCAGTATCAGGGAGTTCGCGATGTCGCAGTCGCCAATCGTGGAGATGAAGGGCATCTCCATCAGTTTTCCGGGTGTGAAGGCGCTGGACGGGGTGGACTTCCGTCTGTTCCCCGGTGAGGTGCACACCCTCATGGGGGAGAACGGTGCGGGCAAGTCCACCCTCATCAAGGCGCTGACCGGTGTCTACCGCATCGACGAGGGCGAGATCTCCGTCGGCGGTGACGTCGTCGCGTTCCAGGGCACCGCCGACGCGCAGGAGGCCGGCGTCTCGACGGTGTACCAGGAGGTCAACCTCTGCTCCAACCTCAGCATCGGCGAGAACGTCATGCTCGGGCACGAGGTCCGGGGCCGCTTCGGCGTGAACTGGAAGGCCACCCACGAGGCGGCCACCCGAACGCTCACCAAGCTCGGACTGGGGCACCTGGACCCGCGGGCGTCGCTCGCGTCGATCTCGCTGGCCATGCAGCAGTTGGTGGCCATCAGTCGGGCCATGGTGACCCGCGCCAAGGTGTTGATCCTCGACGAGCCCACCTCCAGCCTCGACTCCGCCGAGGTCGAACAACTCTTCTCCGTGATGCGCCAACTCCGCGACGAGGGGGTGGCGATCCTGTTCGTGTCCCACTTCCTGGAACAGGTTTACGCCATCAGCGACCGCCTCACCGTCCTGCGCAACGGCCAGTTCGTGGGCGAGTACCTCACCGGCGAACTGGACCAGGCCAGCCTGATCGGCAAGATGATCGGCAAGGACATCCAGACCCTCAAGAGCCTCGACTCCGCCAGCGCCCGCAAGGACCACCGCTCCGACGCGGAGACCGTCTACCGTGCCCGCGGCATCGGCCGCAAGGGCTCGATCGACCCTGTCGACATCGAACTGCGCAAGGGTGAGGTGGTCGGACTCGCCGGCCTCCTCGGCTCGGGGCGCACCGAGCTGGCGCGCCTGATCTACGGCGCCGACAAGCCGGACTCCGGCGAGGTGGAGGTCCACGGCCGACGCATCGCGGTGAACACCCCCGCGGCCGGCCTGCGGCAGCGGATCGCCTTCTCCAGCGAGAACCGCCGCGACGAGGGCATCATCCGTGACCTGACGGTCCGGGAGAACCTCGTCCTCGGCGTGCAGGCCAAACGGGGCTGGGCCAGGCCGCTGGCCCGGAAGCAGGCCGACGAGATCGTCGACAAGTACATGGTGGAGCTCAACGTCCGGCCCTCGGACCCCAACCGGGCCATCCGCAACCTCTCCGGCGGCAACCAGCAGAAGGCCCTCCTGGGGCGCTGGCTGGCCACCAAGCCGGACATCCTGATCCTGGACGAGCCCACCCGCGGCATCGACGTCGGCGCCAAGGCAGAGATCCAGGAGCACGTGCTCGAACTCGCGGCAGAAGGCGTCGCGGTCATCTTCATCTCGTCCGAGCTGGAGGAGGTGGTGAGGTTGAGCGACAGGATCATCGTCCTCAAGGACCACCGTATGATCGCGGAGGTCACCAATGGGCCCGAAGTCACGGCGGAGACCATCGTGAAGATCATCGCTGACCACGGAAGCGAAGTGGACGCGCCGGAGGCCGGCGCGCAGGAGACCAGGGAGGTCGCGCAGTGAGTGACAAGAGCACCGGTCCCGCCGCGTTCCTGAAGGGGGTCGTGCGCCGCCAGTATTTCTGGGGCATCGTCGCGATCCTCCTGCTGCTCGCGGTCAACCTGACCAAGGACCCCAGCTACCTCTCGATCGGTTGGAACGACGCCAACGGCGCGCTCGTGGGCAACCTCATCGACATCCTCCGCGCCGCCGCGCCCATCATGATGATCTCCATCGGCATGTGCCTGGTCATCGCCACCAGCGGCATCGACCTCTCGGTGGGTTCCGTGATGGTGATCGCCGGCGCGACCTCCATGCAGTTCCTGGCCGCGGCCCCCAACACGTTCGGCGCCGCCATGGCCGCCCTCGGCCTCGCGCTGCTGGTCAGTGCCGTCGTGGGTCTGGTCAACGGCATCCTGGTCTCCGTCGTGGGCCTCCAGCCCTTCATCTCGACGCTGATCATGATGCTCGCCGGACGAGGCATCGCGAAGGTCATCACCGGCGGCCAGAACACCAGCGCCGTCAACGACCCCTTCCGCTGGATCGCCAACGGCTACCTGTTCGGGTTGCCCGTTGTGTTCCTGCTCGCCCTGGCCATCGTCGTCCTCGTCGGCCTGCTGGTGCGCCGCAGTGCCCTCGGGTTGATGATCGAGGCCATCGGCATGGATCCCCAGGCCGCCCGCCTGGCCGGCGTGAACCGGCGCGGCCTGCTGCTGGCCGTCTACTCCATCGCAGGTCTGCTTGCCGGCGTCGCCGGAGTCTTCGCCACGGCCAGCGTCATGACCGTGGACATCTCCCGCACCGGCTACCAGCTCGAGATGGACGCCATCCTCGCCGTCGTCATCGGCGGCACGTCCCTCGCCGGCGGAAAGTTCAACCTGACCGGCGCGACGGTGGGCGCCCTGCTGATCGCCACCCTCGACAAGACCGTCGTGTTCCTGGGCATCTCGTCCTCGGCGACGCCCGCCTTCAAGGCCGTCGTGATCGTCGTGCTGTGCCTGATCCAGTCCGAACGCGTCCGACAGGCACTGGGCAGACGCCGGACGTCCGGGTCCCGTCCCGCCAGGAAGGAGGCGGTGGCAGCATGACCGCCGCGACCATGACCGAATCCAGCACCTCCTTCAAGGACTGGGTCAAGCTCCGCCTGGAGCTCCTGCCCACCCTGGCCGCCCTGGTGATCTTCATCGCCATGGTGGTCTACGGCGAAGTGGCCTACGGCCGGATCGTCCAGATGAGCACCATCTCCAACCTGCTCATCAACAACTCCCACCTGATCATCCTCGCCGTCGGGATGACGTTCGTGATCATCACCGGTGGCATCGACCTGTCCGTCGGGGCCGTGATCGCCTTCACCAGCGTCGCCGGTGTGATGCTCACCAACGCCGGCTGGAACGGCTGGGTGGTGGTGCTGCTCATGGTGGCCATGGGCGGTGTGTTCGGCGTGGTGTCGGGCGTGCTGGTGCAGTACTTCAACGTCCAGCCGTTCATCGCCACCCTCGCCATGATGTTCCTGGCGCGCGGCCTGGCGTCGATGCTCAGCACCGTGCCCGAGCGGCTCGCCGAGGACGCCAGCATCCTGGTGCTGGCGACGCAGTTCAAGATCATCGACGGTCCCAAGGTCAACGACCTGGTCATCACCCCGGGCGTGATCATCGCGCTCGTGGTGGTGGCCGTGGCCATGTTCCTGCTGCACCGCACCCGGATGGGGCGCACCGTCTACGCCATCGGCGGCTCCGAGCAGTCGGCGCAGCTGATGGGCCTGCCCGTGCACGCCACCAAGATGTGGGTCTACGTCATCAGTGGACTGTTGTCCGGCGTGGCCGCCGTCGTCTACACCTCCAGGCTGGGGATCGCGCAGAACATCACCGGCATCGGCTGGGAGCTCGACGCGATCGCCGCCACCGTCATCGGTGGCACCCTGCTCACCGGCGGCGTCGGCTTCGTCCTGGGCTCCGTGGTGGGTTCCCTGGTGCTGGGCCTGATGATCGTCCTGATCACCCGCGACGGCGGCATCCCGCCGGAGGCCACCACCATCATCACGGGCGGCATCCTCCTGGTGTTCGTCCTGCTGCAGCGGCTGGTCCTTGCCCGACAACGCAACTGAGTCCACTCGCCACCGGCGACCATCAACTGATCGGAGGAGGGCCGCCGGGCCACTGGCCGGTAGGCTGACGCGCATGTTCTCGAAAGTTCTAGTGGCCAACCGCGGCGAAATCGCCGTCCGTGGATTCCGTGCAGCCGTTGAACTCGGCCTCTCAACGGTGGCGGTGTTCCCCTACGAGGACAGGAACGCCGACCACAGGGTCAAGGCCAACGAGTCCTACCTGATCGGGCAGGAGGGCCACCCGGTCCGGGCCTACCTGGACATCGACGAGATCATCCGCGTCGCCAAGGAGTCCGGCAGCGACGCCATCTACCCGGGCTACGGCTTCCTCTCTGAGAACCCCGAGCTCGCCGCCGCGTGCGAGCGCGAGGGCATCACCTTCGTCGGCCCGTCCGCCGAGGTGCTGGAGATGGCCGGCAACAAGGTCCGTGCCCTGGAGGCCGCCCGGAGGGCCGGCGTCCCCACGCTGAAGTCCACCCCGCCCTCCACCGACGTCGAGGAGCTCAAGAAGGGCGCCGCCGAGATCGGCTTCCCGGTGTTCATCAAGGCCGTGGCCGGTGGCGGTGGCCGGGGCATGCGGCGCGTCGACGACGCGGCGAAGTTCGCCGACGAGCTCGGCGCCGCGATGCGCGAGGCCGAGTCCGCCTTCGGTGACCCCACCGTGTTCGTCGAGCAGGCCGTCTCGGGCCCCCGCCACATCGAGGTCCAGATCCTTGCGGACCGCGACGGCAACGTCGTGCACCTGTTCGAGCGGGACTGCTCCATCCAGCGTCGCCACCAGAAGGTGATCGAGCTCGCGCCCGCCCCCAACATCAGCGACGAACTGCGCGCCGCCCTCACCTCCGACGCGGTCAAGTTCGCGAAGTCCATCAACTACTTCTGCGCCGGCACCGTTGAGTTCCTCGTGGAGACCGAGGGCGAGCGGGCCGGTGAGCACGTGTTCATCGAGATGAACCCGCGCATCCAGGTGGAGCACACGGTGACCGAGGAGATCACCGACGTGGACCTCGTGCAGGCCCAGATGCGGCTCGCCGGGGGAGAGAGCCTGGCCGAGATCGGCATCGTGCAGGACGAACTCGAGATCCGAGGCGTCGCCATGCAGTGCCGCATCACCACCGAGGACCCGCAGAACGCCTTCCGCCCGGACACCGGGTTCATCCAGGCCTACCGCTCCGCCTCCGGCGCCGGCGTCCGCCTCGACGGCGGCACCACCGGCACCGGCGTGGAGATCAGCCCGCACTTCGACTCGCTGCTGGTCAAGCTCACCACCCGCGGCCGCGACCTCCCGATGGCCGTGTCCCGCGCCAAGCGCGCGCTGGCCGAGTTCCGGGTGCGCGGTGTCGCCACCAACATCCCGTTCCTGCGCGCGGTGCTCGAGGACCCGGACTTCGTCGAGTACAACGTCACCACGTCCTTCATCGACCAGCGGCCGTGGCTGGTCTCGGCCCGCACCCCGGCCGACCGTGGCACCAAGCTGCTGCGCTACCTGGGTGAGATGACCGTCAACAAGCCGCACGGCGAGGCCCCCACCAAGCTGGAGCCCTCGGTCAAGCTGCCCGACGTGGACCTGTCCACCCCCGTGCCCGACGGCGCCCGCCAGCAGCTGCTCAAGCTCGGCCCCGAGGGATTCGCACGCCAGCTCCGGGAGACCAAGGCCGTCGGCATCACCGACACCACTTTCCGCGACGCCCACCAGTCGCTGCTGGCCACCCGGGTGCGCACCCGTGACCTCGTCGCCGTAGCACCCCACCAGGCACGGATGCTGCCCAACCTGTTCTCCGTGGAGTGCTGGGGCGGGGCCACCTACGACGTGGCGCTGCGCTTCCTCGGCGAGGACCCGTGGGAGCGGCTCGCGAAGCTGCGCGAGGCCATGCCGAACCAGAACCTGCAGATGCTGCTGCGCGGCCGCAACACCGTCGGCTACACCCCGTACCCGACGGAGGTCACCCGCGGCTTCGTGGCCGAGGCGGCCGAGGTGGGCATCGACATCTTCCGCATCTTCGACGCCCTCAACGACGTCGACCAGATGCGCCCCGCCATCGACGCGGTTCGCGAGACCAACGCCGTGGCGGAGGTGGCGCTCTGCTACACCTCCAACCTGCTGGACCCCAAGGAGAGCGTCTACACCCTCGACTACTACCTGCGCCTGGCGGAGGAGATCGTGGAATCCGGCGCGCACGTCCTGGGCCTGAAGGACATGGCCGGGCTGCTGCGCCCGAGGGCGGCCGCCAAGCTGGTGAGCGCTTTGCGCGAGCGCTTCGACCTGCCCATCCACCTCCACACCCACGACACCACGGGCGGCCAGATCGCCACCCTCGTCGCGGCCGTGGAGGCGGGCGTCGACGCGGTCGACGTCGCCAACTCGGCGATGAGTTCCACCACGTCGCAGCCGCCGATGTCCGCGCTGATCATGGCGCTCGAGGGCACCGACCAGCAGCCCGACGTGGACCCGGCTGCGGTGCTCGCGCTCGAGCCCTACTGGGAGGCGGTCCGCAAGGTCTACCAGCCGTTCGAGTCCGGGCTGCCCGCACCCACCGGCCGCGTCTACGAGCACGAGATCCCCGGCGGCCAGCTGTCCAACCTGCGCCAGCAGGCGATCGCGCTGGGCCTGGGTGACAAGTTCGAGCAGATCGAGGAGATGTACGCCGCGGCGGACAAGATCCTCGGCCGCCCCGTGAAGGTGACGCCGTCGTCCAAGGTGGTGGGTGACCTCGCGCTGCACATGGTGGCCGTCGGCGCGGACCCGGAGGAGTTCGCCGCGGACCCGCAGAAGTTCGACCTGCCGGACTCCGTCGTCGGCTTCCTCGAGGGTGAGCTGGGCGCCCCGGCCGGTGGCTGGCCGGAGCCGTTCCGCACCAAGGCCGTCGGTGGCCGCCGACGCAAGGTGCGCGAGAACGAGGTGTCCAAGGAGGACCTGGCCATCCTCGCCGAGCCCGGCCGCGAGCGGCAGGAGACCCTGAACCGGCTCCTGTTCCCCGGCCCCACGAAGGAGTTCCAGCAGAAGCGCGACGACTTCGGCGACATCTCCGTCATCCCCACGGTGCCCTACCTCTACGGCATGGACAGCAGCTCCGAGTACGTCGTGCAGCTGGAGAAGGGCGTCCAGCTCCTGTTCGGGCTCGAGGCCATCGGTGAGCCGGACAAGCGCGCCAAGCGCACCGTGATGACGCTGATGAACGGCCAGCTGCGGCCGGTTCGGGTGCGGGACTACTCCCTGGAGTCCGAGGTGGCGGCCGCGGAGAAGGCCGACCCGGGCAACAAGGGCCACGTCGCCGCACCGTTCGCCGGTGCCGTCACGGTCACCGTCGAGCAGGGCGCCGAGGTGAAGGCGGGCGAGCCCGTCGCCACCATCGAAGCCATGAAGATGGAGGCCGCCATCAACGCCCCCGTCGACGGTGTGGTCTCGCGGGTCGTGCTGCCCAGCACCACTCAGCTCGACGGCGGCGACCTCGTCGTGGTCATCGACCCGGCGTAGTCTCCTCGGGCGGGACCTCGACCACCACGACGTCGAGGTCCGGTCCGGACGCCACCACCGCCAGCAGGTCGGCCACGGGTTCCGTCCTGGCCAGCGCGGCGGTGAACTCGTCGTCGGCGCTCTGCCGCAGGGCGGTCAGCGCGTCGAGCGTTGCGACCGCGGTGACGTGCTTGGCGTAGCCGACCGTCTGGCCCGGCAGCGGCCGCAGGATGGTGCCGAGCTGGCGTGCGGCCAGGTTGCGCAGCGAGTTGTCGCTGTGGAGGCCGGCGCGGGCCAGGTCGAACTCGAGCGTGTCCAGTTCGTCCACCACCATCACCCCGTGCGCGGCGCTGAGGTCCTCGAGCCAGGCCAGCAGCAGCAGCCAACCCTGGCGGGTGCGGTCCGGCGGGAGGTGCCCGCCGGCGAGCAGCGCCTCGACGTCGGAGGCGATCGGTTGCGACGCGTCCACCTCCAGTTCCCGGTCCCTGCGGAACAGCCCCAGGATGCCCTTCGGCTTCGGGCGTTCGGGTGGGGCGAAATGGTTGGCGGCCACCTTGCGGAGGCGCTCGGCGAGGGCTTGATCGGCGCCGAAGATGTCACGCACGGCGTCGATGCTGATTGCGAACAGGCGCAGCGTGTGCATGGGGCCACATTATCCGCGCGGGTAGGCTCGGGACTGTGAATCCGAGAACCCGACGCCTGATCGTCTCCGGCGTGCTGTTGGCGCTGGTGCTTGTGGTGCTCGTGTGGGGAGTGCTGCTGCAACCCGCGTGAGGCAGTATTCTTGCCGACAACATGTTGACGCTCCGCCGATTCGCCGCTGCCCTCTCGCTCGGTCTGCTGGTCACCGCCGTCCCGGCCCTGGCCCAGGCGGACGACATCGACCTCGGCGCCACCACCGAGGTGGTGGGGCTCGCCTGGGACGATGCCTCGGAGACCCTCTTCGTCAGTGCCGCCGCCGCGCCGGATGCCGTGCAGCTGCTCAGCGCCGACGGCACCGCGACGGGAGAGGTCACCTTCACCGGTGACCCCGAGTCCGTGCAGGGCCTCGCGCACGACGACGGCCAGCTCTACATCGCAGACATCGGTGACCCGGCTGCGGACCGCGAGTTCGTGACCGTGTTCGCCGTCAACCCCGAGGACGGCCAGCAGAGCTATCGGGCCTGGGACTTCGCGTACCCCGACGGCGCGCAGGACGCCACCGCCTTCCTCATCTCCGGACGGGGCCGTTTCTACTTCATCACCACCGGTGCCGACGCAGGCATCTACGGGGCGGACCTGGACCCGTCCCGCGAGCGCGTGAACACCCTGTTCCGGGCCGCGGACGCGCCCGAGGGCGTCACCGACGCCACCTTCCTCGCCGACGGCGAGACCATGCTGGTGCGCACCGCCACCGGCGTCGAGGTGATCAACGCGTTCAGCTGGGAGGTGGAGGCCTCGGTCACCTACGAGGGTGCGCCCGAGGGTGAGTCCATCACCCAGTTCGGCGAGGGTCGGATGCTGGTGGGTGCCGGGGGAGTCCTCCGCGACGAGGCGCTGCCCGAGGGCCACACCACAGCCACGCCCGCTCCGCCGTCGCCCAGCCCCGAGGTGAGTGAGACCACCGATCCCGGCGCGGATCCCACCGCGGCGCCCTCCGCCACCGGCACCGCCGAGGCACCCGCGGACCCCGGCGACACCGGCTCCGACGGCGTCTCCCGCGGCGGCACGCTGATCGCGCTGGCGGGCGCCCTCGTCGTGGCCTTGGCCGCCGGCGCGATCGTGTTCTTCAGCCGAGACTGACCCTTCGAGGCGGTGACTGCGTCCCCGTACCTCAGGGAAACTTGGTGCCAGTTGCCCTGGGGTGCGAGCGGCAGCGAGCCTCGAAGGGCGTGACGCGCTACTTGCCCAGCTCTCCCACCACGAAGTCGATGCACTGCGTGAGTGCACGGACGTCGTCGGGCTCCACGGAGGCGTAGCAGGCGATCCGGAGCTGGTTGCGGTTCAGTGCCCGGTAGGGGTCGACGTCGACGACGCCGTGGGCGCGGAGCACCGTGGAGAGTTCCTTGGCGTCGACGCTGTCGGCGAAGTCGATGGTGGCCACGACGGGGGAGCGGTGATCCGGGTCGGCGACGAAGGGGGTGGTGAACTCGCGGTCCTCGGCCCACTCGTACAGGATCCCCGAGGAGGTGCGGCAGCGCTCGGCGACGGCGCTGATGCCGCCCCGGCCGAGCATCCAGTTGATCTGGTCCTCCATCAGCAACAGCGTGGCCACGGCGGGGGTGTTGAGGGTCTGGTGCAGCCGGGAGTTCTTCACGGCGGTGAGGAAGTCCAGGCTGGTGGGGACCCAACGACCGGTGGCCGCGATGCGCTCGGCCTGCTCGATGGCGGCCGGTGAGGCGAACGCGAACCACAGGCCGCCGTCGGAGCTGAAGTTCTTCTGCGGTGCGAAGTAGTAGGCGTCGGTCTGCGAGATGTCGGCCTCCATGCCGCCGGCGGCGGAGGTGGCGTCCACGAGCACCAGGCCGTCGCCGATGCGGGTCACGGGCGCGACGGCGCCGGTGGAGGTCTCGTTCTGCGCCCAAGCGTGGACGTCGGCGTCGGTGGCCTCCGGGACCGCGGCGGAGCCGGGCTGGGCCTCGAAGATGCTGGGCTCGTCGAGGAACGGCGCTGCCGCGCTGGCCTTCGCGAACTTCTTGGAGAACTCCCCGAACACGCCGTGCGCGGACCGCTTCTCCACCAGCGAGCTGACCGCCAGGTCCCAGAACAGGGTGGAGCCGCCGTTGCCGAGCACCACCTCGTAGCCCTCGGGGATGGAGTACAGCTCGGCGAGGCCGTGCTGGACGGCGGCCACCAGGTCACGCACGGGCGCCTGCCTGTGGGAGGTGCCCATCACGTCGCCACGCATGGCGAGGTAGTCCAGGGCCTCGGGGCGGACCTTCGCGGGTCCGGATCCGAAGCGACCGTCGGCGGGCAGCAACTCTTCGGGAATGGTGATCACGCGCCCGATTCTCTCACGCCCCGGCGGCGCCCCGGGACACACGTCCGTCAGGCCCGGACGTCCACCACCGTGCGGCCGCGGACCCTGCCGTCGAGCAGTTGCTGGGCAGTGGCCGGCACTTCCGCGAGGCCGATGGTGCTGGCGGTGCGGGCGAGCCTGGCCGGGGCGAGGTCGCGGGCCAGCCGCTGCCATGCCGTCCGGCGGAGTTCCTGCGGCGCCTCCACCGAGTCGATTCCCGCGAGCGTCACGCCACGCAGGATGAACGGCAGCACGGTGGTGGGCAGGTCGTTGCCCTGCGCCAGGCCGCACGCGGCCACCACCCCGGCGCGGTCCGTCGCGGCCAGCACGTTGGCGAGGGTGTGGCTGCCGACGGTGTCGACGGCGCCCGCCCACCTGGGCCGGGCGAACGGCTTGCCCGGTTCGGACAGGGTGGCGCGGTCGATGACCTCGGCAGCGCCCAGTCCGGTCAGGTAGTCGGACTCCTCGGGACGTCCGGTGGACGCGAGCACCCGGTACCCGAGCCCGGCCAGGACGGCGATCGCGATGGACCCGACACCACCGCCCGCGCCGGTGACCAGGACGCCACCCGAGTCCGGGGTGAGGCCGCCGTGCTCGAGCGCCAGGACGCACAGCATGGCGGTGTAGCCGGCCGTGCCGATGGCCATGGCGTCGAACGTGCTGAACTCCTGCGGGAGCGGGACCAGCCAGTCGCCCGGCACCCTAGCCCGCTCTGAGAGGCCACCGTGGTGGGTCTGGCTGAGCCCCCAGCCGTTCGCCACCACCTTGTCCCCGGGACGGAAGCGCTCGTCGTCGGATTCGGCCACGGTGCCCGCGAAGTCGATGCCCGGGACCAGCGGGTGTTGCCGCATGATCTTCCCCGCGCCCGTCACCGCGAGCGCGTCCTTGTAGTTCAGCGTGGAGTACTCGACATCGACGGTGACGTCACCGGGCATCAGGTCGGCGTCGGTGAGTTCCACCAGTTCCGTGGTGGTCCGGCCGGCATTCTCGTTCGTCAGCAGCGCGTGGAAGGTCATGTGGTCAGCCTAGGTGTGACAGGGGCTCGTGACACGCTTGGGGGCCTGTATAGCTGTGCAGCCCGACCGGCGAGTCGCGAGCGCTGGTCACAACCTTGTCCTGGGGCGTGGACAAGGAACTTCCTACTGGTCACGCCTGCTAGCGTGGGCAACGCACGGGAGTCCAGTGAGCTGGGCTGAGAGGGAGTACTCCAACTCCGACCGTAGAACCTGATCTGGATCATGCCAGCGCAGGGAGCGACCAGCCTCATCTGCTGGATCTCGGGCAACCCCGCCCTCCGTGCGAAGTCCACGGAAAGGGCAAAATGCCAAACGAGTTCACAGCAGACCCGCTGCGCTTCGGAGTGGGGGCCAGGGTCAGTGTCGCCGTGATGAGCGATGACTACGCCGACGTCATCCTGACCGCACTGCGCGACGTCGACCCACGCGGCCTTCGGATCAGCACCGGAGACGTCAGCACCTGGGCGGGTGGCCCGGAGGAGGACCTGCTGGCGTGGCTCACGGACCTGTCCGCGGCCATCGCAGCCACCGGGCACCACGCGGCCATCACGGTCCTGCTCAGCCGCGGCTGCCCGGGAGAGGTGGTCTGCGAACTGCCGGGCGGTGCCGGACCACGTGCGGTCGAGACATCATCGGGCCGCGAAGTCGGGGCCTGGGCTGCGGCCGAGTGGGCCCTCTACCCACTGGCCGACGACGTCCGCGCGGGAGTGGAACCGGACCACATGCGAGACATCGAGGCGGCCATCGAACTCGCCCGCGATCAGGGCACGTTCCGGGGCTCGGAGCACTTCGTCACCCGACTGGAGGGTGACTTGGGCACCATCCTGGGCACCGTCGTCGCAGGTTGGACGATGGTGGGGCGCAGCGTCCAGCACGTCGTCGCGCACCTCAGCATCTCCGTCAACAGCCCGAGCCACGCCGATGCTGCGGCGTGACGAGGGGCGCGCAGCCCTGCCCCTGCGCGACATCGTGCTCATGGTGGTCCTCGGCGTCACCTTCGGGTTCCTGTACTGGGTGCTGGTGCAGGCGTGGAACGCCCTCGCCGTGGCCATGGGCCCCGCCGGCGACGTTGCCCAGCACGTCCTGTTCGGGGGTTGGCTGTTGGTGGCACCGTTGGCGATTGCCATCATCCGCCGACCGGGCGTCGGCATCGTCGCGGAGATCCTCGCATCCGTTGTGGAGTTCGTGTTCCTGGGATCGCCGGCCGGCCCGACGCTGCTGATCGCGGCCGCCCTGCAGGGGTTCGGCAGCGAACTGGCGTTCGCGATCGGCCGGTACCGCCGCTTCGGCTGGGGTACCTACGCCCTGTCCGGGCTGCTCGGCGCCTCCATCGTCTTCTTCTACAGTGCCTTCCGCTCCGGCTGGTACGGGCAGAACATCTTCTGGCTGCGGTTCGGGATGCAGGCCGCCTCCGGCGTCATCCTGGGTGGCCTGCTCGCGAAGGTGCTCGTCGATGCCCTCAAGGCCACGGGCGTGTTGGCCAACTTCCGGATCGCCCGCGACGACGCTCCGGCCGAGGTGGTGCGCCGTGAGCGCTGACCCGCTCGTGGAACTGCACCAGGTGGAGGTGGTGTTCCCCTCCGGTCTCGGCGTGGGGCCCGCCACCTTCACCGTCACGGCGGGCGAGGAGGTGCTGGTGCTCGGCCCGTCGGGGTCCGGCAAGTCCACGCTGCTGCGCACCCTCCACGGCGCGGTCCCCGGCGCGATCAACGCGTCCGTCACGGGCTCGGTTGTCGTGGTGGGGCGGCCCGTGGCGGAGGTGGGCGTGGCGGGTCTGGCCGACGTCGTCGGCGTGGTGGGGCAGGACCCGTCCTCGGGGGTGTGCCTCACCGACGTCGACGACGAGCTCGCCTTCCCGCTGGAGAACCTGTGCGAGGAGCCGTCCCGGATCCCCGGGCTGGTGGCCGACGCGCTCGCCACCGCCGGGGCGGGCCACCTCGCCGGGCGTCGGACCGCGGAGCTCTCCGGCGGGGAACTGCAGCGGATCGCGATCGCCGCCGCCACCGTCGCCCGCCCCCGGCTGTTGCTGCTCGACGAGCCCACGTCCATGCTGGACGCCGCCGGGATCGACGGGGTGCGTGCCGCCGTCGCAGAGGTCCGGCGCCGGACCGGGGCCGCCGTCGTGCTGGTGGAGCACCGGATGGACGAGTACGCGGGCGAGGCCGGTCTGGCCGGACTGCCCGCGCGGTGGATCGTCGTCGACCGCGCCGGGCGGATCCGTTTCGACGGCGAGGCCGCCACCCTCGACGATCACACCGTCGCCGAACTGTTGACCGCCGGCTGCTGGCTCCCCGCGGAGCTGGAGGAGCGCATCGTGCCTCCCGAGACTGCCCGAGCCAGTTGCCCTGAGGTGCGAGCGGCAGCGAGCCTCGAAGGGCCTCCCACACCTCTGCTCGCACGGGGCCTCGCCGTGGCGGCGGGCGGCCGCCGGGGCGGGGAGGCGGTGCTGCGCGACGTGGACCTGGAGATCGCGCCCGGCGAGGTGGTGGCCCTGCTGGGGGCCAACGGGCAGGGCAAGTCCTCGCTCCTGACCTGTCTGGCCGGTCTCCACCCACCGCTCGCGGGAATGGTCCGGGGGCCGCAGGTGGGGCTGGTGTTCCAGAACCCGGCCGACCAGTTCCAGGCCCACACGGTCCGCGACGAGGTGGGCTTCGGCCTCGCCGCGGGCAGCGAGGAGCGGGTGCAGGACCTGTTGGTGCGCTTCGACCTGGCCGACCTGGCCGAGCACAACCCGCACCAACTCTCCGGTGGCCAGATGCGGCGGCTCAGCCTCGCGGCGATGCTGGCCCACCGACGCCCGTTCCTGCTGGCCGACGAGCCCGGCTTCGGGCTGGACCGGCACGCCACGGTCGCGGTCATGCACGCACTGCGAGAGGTGGCCGACGACGGCGGGGGAGTGCTGTTCTCCAGCCACGACCTCCGCTCCGTGGCAGCGACGGCGGACCGCGTCGTCGTCGTGGCAGGCGGCACCGTGGTGGCTCAGACCACTCCGCGCGAACTGCTCACGGACCCCGACCTGCTGCATCGCGCCGCGCTCAGGCCGACCACCCGGCTGGTGGAAGTCGCACGCGCCTGCGCGGACGACGCCGAGCTGCGGGCACTACTGCAGGCCGTGGACCGTCGGGTCGGCGCACTGGGCAGGGAGGTGGCGGCATGAGCCCTCTCCCCGCGACGACGGGTTGGCTGCACCGCCGCAACCCGACGGTGAAGCTGGTGCTGGTGTTCGTGGTCTCGTTCGCGAACCTGTTCCTGTTCGACCTGCGCGTGCTCGGACTCCTCTACGCAGCTGCCGTTGCCGGGATCCTGGCCTGCCGTGCGGTGTCCGTGCGGACGCTGCTGCTGGGGCACGTCCCGTTCCTGTTGTTCGGGATCGGGCTGGTGGCGGTGAACTGGATGAGCCGTCCGGAGAACGGACTGGTCATCGGCCTGGCGCTGGCGCTTCGTGGGCTGGTGATCGGCGTACTGAGCATCGCGTTCATCGCCACCACACCGCCCCGCGACCTGATGGTGAGCCTCGTCCAGCACGCCCACCTGGGCCCACGTCTCGCCTATCCGCTGTTGGCCGGCCACCGGATGCTGCAGACCATGCCCGCCCGATGGGGCACCATCCGCGCGGCGCAGTCGGTGCGGGCGCCGCGCAACGGGAAGGGTCGCGCCCGGTTCGGGCCCAGGGAGTTCTCCCAAGCAGCGTTCGCACTGCTGGTGGGCTCCATCCGGGCCTCGGAGCAGATCGCGCTGGCGCTCGAGTCCCGAGGACTCCGCGCCGGTCCGCGGACCATCCACCGACCGGTTCCCCTCACCGCGGCGGACTGGGCCCTCGCCGTCTTCGTTCCCTGCGTCTTCGCCGCGCTGGTGGCCCTGCCGGGCCTGCTCGCCTGATTGGATGTGGTCACCGCTGCAACGAAACCGGTACAGGCCGCGTTGAGGAGGGGCATGAGCGGAAGCACGGCGTTCGACGACTGGGTCTCGGCCTCGCAGTCCCGCCTGCTCCGGTACGCCTACCTGCTGTGCGCGGATCGCGAGGAGGCCCGCGACGTGGTGCAGGACGTCTACAGCCGCATGTTCACCAAATTCGACCGGCTCCATCGCGACGGCGGGGTCGACGCCTACGCAACCCGGTCGGTCACCAATGAGGTGATCTCCAGACGACGCCGACGCCGGCTGCAGACCGTGTCGCTGGAGAAGGAACCGGCCGCTCCCGCGGCCGTGGAGCGGGTGCCCGACCGCGTCGTCGCCTGGGAGCTGTGCCGGGAACTGCCGATGCCGCAACGCGCGGCAGTGGTGCTCCGGTTCTACGAGGACCTGGACTTCGCCCGGATCGGCGAACTGCTCGGCATGCCGGAGGCAACCGCCCGCTCACACGTCCACCGTGCGCTGACCGCACTCCGGCAGCGCCTCGACGAGGAGGATCACCGATGAGCGATCGAGCTGAACAGGCGTTTCGCGACGCCTTCGAGGAGCAGGCAGACGTCCCGCTCGGCACGGTGGGGCCGCCCAGGCGCCACCGCAGACCAATCCAATGGCTGGCGGCGGCGGCCGTCGTGCTGGTCGGGCTGGGGGTGCCGCTCTGGCTGCTGCTCGACGGCAACGGCGACATTGCGCTCCCCGCGGACACGACGTCACCGCCGGTGGTGGAGGAGACCGAACCGACGCTCAGCGGCCTCCCCGCGCCCCAAGACGGGTGGAAGTGGGTGTCGCGGTATGACGTGGCGGTGCAGGTTCCTGAGGCATGGGCCTACAGCGGCTACGCCTGGGCCAGCTCGGCGTGGTGCATCGACGCCAAGTCCGAGCCGGACGTCCCAGAGGCCCCGTTCGTCAGTTCCCCGCAGGGGGTGGTGGCGGCGATCGACTGTGGGGAGTTCCGCCCGGAGTGGGTCCAGATGCACCTCGATTGGCTACGGTCCGGTGCGGAACCGGGGGCACCACTCACGGAGCAGGTCTCATCCGCGGTTGGCGACACCGAAGTGGTGGTGACACTCACCTCGGACCCGTCCGACGAGGACCGGGTGCTCGCCGAGGAGATCACCGGTTCCGCGGTCACCTTCGAGCGGGATCTAGCCGGATGCACACCCGGATCGCCGATCACCGACATCGATGCCCGGCCCTCGCCGGCGTGGGAGGTCGCGCAAGCGGAAGCAGTGCTGGAGATCGGGCTCTGCCGCTACGAGGAGCGGGCTGGGGGGTCTCTGCTGGTGGGATCGCGACTGCTCGTGGGAGAGCACGCGTCCGCGTTCGCGGCAGCCGCAGCCGCCGCCCCGGAGGGCACCGGGGGAGACCCCGACACTTGCATCGAGGGCTACGGCGCCACCAGTGGCGTGGTGGTGCACGTCCTGGACGCCTCAGGGGTGCATGACCTCTTCCTCAGGGTGGACGGCTGCCGCCTGCTGGGATCCGATGACGGCACCACCCGGCGTCTGCTCACCGAGGACATGTGCATCCCGATCTTCCGGGAGGAAACACCGAACATGGTCACCGGGCAGGGAGTGGACCCGACGCTGTGCTGGCGCTGACTGCTCCCGATCAGTTCCGCTGACCCGGTGTTCCCGCGTCGGGCAGCGGGGTGGTTGGATGGGCGCATGGCTGAACGGATCGAGGTTGGGCGTGCGGTCACGCCCGAGGGCGTCATCGAGAACGCGGTGTTGGTGGTCGAGGACGGCCGCATCGTCGCGGTGGAACAGGCGGCGAGCGTCTCGGGCGAGTTCGCGTCGTTGGTGGCGGTGCCGGGCTTCGTGGACACGCACTGCCACGGCGCCGACGGCGTGAGCTTCGGCAACCCGGATGCCGACGCCAACCGCCGCGCGGTGGCGTACCACCTGCGCAACGGCAGCACCACGGTCTTCGGCTCCACCGTCACAGCCTCCGTCTACGACATCGTCGAGCAGGTGGGCGTGCTGCGTGGCCTCTACGACTCCGGTGAGTTGGGCGGCATCCACCTGGAGGGCCCCTTCCTGGCCCCGGAGAAGAAGGGCGCCCACGACGCGGCCCTCCTGATCGATCCCGACCCCGCCACCGTCGAACGCCTGATCGAGGCCGGGGGGCCGGCGCTGAAGATGGTCACCATGGCCACCGAGCGCAACCACTCCCGCGAGGCCATCGCCCGCTTCAGGGAGGCCGGAGTGAAGGTGGCGTTCGGCCACTCCGACGCGGACGAGGCCAAGACCCGCGACGCCCTGGACTGGGGCGCGGACCTGGTGACGCACCTGTTCAACGCCATGCGTTCCATCCACCACCGCGAGGCCGGCCCCGTGCCCGTCCTGCTCACGGACGAGCGCTGCATGGTGGAGCTAATCTGCGACGGCGTCCACCACGCGCCGGTGATCGCACGCATGGCCATCGACGCCGCCGGCGTGGACCGCGTCGCCATGGTCACGGACGCCATGAGCGCCACCGGTCTGGGCGACGGCCACTACATCCTCGGGGCGCTGCCCGTCGAGGTGAAGTCCGGCACCGCCCGCCTCGTCACCGACGACGGCAGCCAGGGCGCCATCGCCGGCTCCACCCTCACGATGGCCGGCGCGTTCCAGTACCTGGTGCAGCAGGTGGACTGCAGCCTCGAGGAGGCCGCCATCATGTGCGCCACCACCCCCGCCCGCTGGCACGGCCTCGGCGACGTCGGCGAGCTGGCTCCAGGCCGCTTCGCGGACCTGTGCCTCGTCGACGACGGCGGAGCGCTCCACGCGGTCATCCGCCGTGGCCGGCGCGTCCCCGCTTGACCGCACGCCCCGACCTCATCCGGGCCAGCAGTTCCTCGGGGACCCGGGGCAGCCGACCGCGGAGTTCAGCCATGGTCATCGGCTTCTGCTCCCGGGCCAGCCGGCGCCACTTGGCACTCGGTGATTCCACTACTCGACGTGTCCCCTTCCGCGGATGCACCGAGTAGCGGTATCCGAGCGGTGACTCGTAGAGCATCAGCATCGAGTCTGGCTGCTCCACCTTCCACAGCCCGGCGGTCTTGGCGCGGTGCGCCCGGCGGCTGAGTGGAGCAAGATTTCCCAGACGGGTCTGGCCTGGGCCGTTGGCTCGCTTGAAGGCCACGGTGTGGTCCAGGTCCAGCCCGGTGGCCCGGGAGGAGAAGGGGAACAGTTCGTTCGGGGCCGCCAACCCCACGGCCGTTCGCAGGGAGTCCGAGGGCACGTACTGGTCCTCGGCGGGCACGTCGTTCAGGTCGATCACAGGGCGGACGGTGACGTCGATGCCCTTCAAAGCTTCGGCGAGCGTGGCGACGGTGACGTGTCCCGCCTTCTCGACCCTGGCGGCACCCTCCAACTTGCCGAGGGCGTCGACATGGAGATGGACGGCGATTCCGATCCGGGGGCGCAGCTTGTGCAGTGGCGTGGTGATGGTGCCGCACAGGTGGCCGAGGCAGCCGTTCTCGTCCTCGAACAGTTCGGGCTGGGCCTCCCGCTGCAGCATCGCCAGGGCTTGTGCCGGGTTGGCGAGCACCCCGAGCGCCTTCGCGCGGAGGACCTCCAGGGTTTCGTCGGGATGCTGGCTGCGCAGGAGCTCCGCGAACTGCTGCACGGCGGCGTCGAGCTGGTGGGCGTCCAGCACCGCCAGCCGACCGGTGAGGTTCATGGTGCCCTGGAACAGGCCCCAGACGTGCACCCCGAGTTGGGTTCGCTCTTTTCGTTCCCGTTTCGCCGCGGCTTCTGGATCCAGGTTGATGATGAGCTTCGCGAGTTGGTTCATGGCCCCGGTCCAGCCGTGGCGGTGCTGCACCTTCAGCCACTTGCGGGTGACCTCCTCGGCGACCTCGGCGGGGAGGTCATGGCACTTCCGGGCAGCGGCGAGAGCCCGGTCCGGATCCAGCTCGAGATCCATCATGTCTCGGTACATGCCCGGGTGACGGTGGCGAAGGCTCACCGCGTCGGCGATCAGGCCTGCGGCAGCGTTCGTCGAGATTCCCAGGAGCCCTGCAACCTCGAGGCTGACGTACTCGGAGACCTCCGGAGCCCCCGCACCGAGCTTGACCCCGCGGTCCGCCAGGACGGGCATGACGTCGTCGACGGTGACGTCGTAGTTGGTGGCGAGCTCCGCCACGAGCATGATCCGGCGCGCACGTGCGAGCCGGGCCAGGTGGTCTGTCGCCACCAGTTCCTCGGCCAGCAGGTGCGCTGTGGTGTCCATGAATCGATGGTGTCACCCACCTCTGACAATTGGAGTGGGCCCGGTCCGTGGCGCTCTGATTCCCCGGCGCCGCTCCGACGGTTCGGACTAGACTGCCCCCGGAGGTGGTCGAAGAGCCATGAGCGGTGACCTGATCGACACGACGGAGATGTATCTCCGCACTGTCTACGAACTGTTGGAGGAGGGCGTGCCGCCCCTGCGTGCGCGCATCGCAGAGCGCCTGCACCAGTCCGGTCCGACCGTGTCGCAGACCGTTGCGCGGATGGAGCGTGACGGACTGCTGGTGGTCGAGGAGGACCGCCACATCAAGCTCACGCCCACCGGCGCGAAGCTCGCCCGCGACGTGATGCGCAAGCACCGGTTGGCCGAATGCCTGCTCACCGAGGTCATCGGTCTCGAATGGGACAAGGTCCACGAGGAGGCCTGCCGCTGGGAGCACGTCATCTCCCTCGACGTCGAGCGTCGCCTTGTCGAGATCCTCGACTCGCCCACCTTCTCCCCGTACGGGAACCCCATCCCCGGGCTGAAGGAGCTGGGCGTCGACGCGCAACAGGTCCCGTTCCGGCGCGGTGTCATCCCGCTGTCCGAGCACGTCGCCACCCACGGCAACGCGCCCGCACGGCTGGAGCGCATGAGCGAGAACGTCCAGAACAACCCAGACACCATCGAGGGCATCGCAGCCATCGGGCTGCGGCCGGGCGTCGCGTTCACCGCCAAGGACGTCGTCGGAGGCGTAGAACTGACGGTGGGCACACAGACCCTGTTCATCTCCACCCAGACCGCCGAGCAACTGTTCGTCGCGCAGGCGGCCGCATGAGCGAGGCCGCCTCCGGGGTCCGCTGGTACGGTTCACGCCGTCCCGGTGCTTCGGAATGGGTGCTCGAGCACTCTCACGGCGGCGACCATGATCCGTACCGCTGGCTGGCGCGAGCCGTCGCGGACTCAGCCACCAAGGTCCTCGACCTGGCCTGCGGCACGGGAGCCCTCACCAGGCGGCTGGTGAAGTCGGACCGCACAGTGGTGGGGGTGGACCTCTCCGACGCCAACCTCGAAGCAGCGCGGGCGGCCGGCCCCGGGACCTATGTCCGGGCCGACGTCGGCTACCTCCCGTTCGCAGACGACAGCTTCGACGCCGTGGTGACGAGCCTCGGCCTCGGGGTGGTTGCGGACCGTGCGCGGTTCCTGAAGGAGGCGGCCCGCGTGCTGCGACCCGGGGGAGTGTTCGCGGCACTCTCGCCGTCGCTGCGGCCCTTCAACGCCGAGGACCTGCGCATCTCCAGCCAGCTCGCCGGTTACCTGCGCGTCACGCCGCAACTGCCGGGCCTCTCGGAGTTCCGCGCCAAGAAGATGCTGGCCGAGGCCGGACTGAAGAAGGTGGAGGACTCCCGCTCCCGCTACCACTACGAGGTGGCTTCGCGCGAGGACGCCGAGTTCCTGCTGGCGGGGCTGCGCCAGGCCCCAGACCGCTCGCGCTCCTCCGCGGCGCTCGAGTTTCTCGCCGCACGGGCCGAGGCGGAGCCGTTCCGGGTGCCGCTGCCCATGCGGCGCATCGTCGCCCTCAAATAGGGCTGTGGAATTTTTCCGGGCCGGGTAGCGTTGAGGATGACGAACCAAGAGACTTCAACAGAAGGGGGTCGCGCAAGTGTCGACCACTGACCTGACCAAGGATAACTTCGCCTCCACCATCGAGGGCAACGGCGTCGTCCTCATCGACTTCTGGGCCGACTGGTGCGGCCCTTGTCAGCGCTTCTCGCCGATCTACGACGAGGCATCCGAGCGTCACGAGGACGTCGTCTTCGCCAAGCTCGACACCGAGGCCAACCAGGAGATCGCAGCCGCGCTGGAGATCCAGTCCATCCCCACTCTGATGGGCTTCCGTGACGGCGCGCTCGTGTTCCGCCAGTCCGGACTCCTCAACGGCAAGCAGCTGGACAGCCTCGTCGAGCAGATCAAGGAACTCGACATGGACAAGCTGAAGGAGGAGGCCGCGCAGGGCTGAGCCCCGCAGCTTCCACCGCACCACATCCCGCCCCCGGCCCCGGGGGCGGGATGTTGCCGTTTCCCACGGCTCAACCAGCCGCCAGCTCCTGCGCCGCACCCAGCCGGGCCCGCTCGGCGGCGTCCCAGCCCCGCCACAGCGAGTGGCCGTCGGTCACCTCCCCGGAGCCGCGCCACGTGCCGGAGACCCCGTGGGTGCGCTTCATCTTGTCGAAGTAGTCACTGACCTCCACCTCCTTGGCCACCAAGGCCAGTTCGGTCGACGTCGGGACCGTGGCCCCAGGAGCCTCCTGTCGTGGCTCGGAGGCCCGGGTGGCGTCCTCCCGAGCGACCCGTGCCGCTCGCCGGGCCTGCCGGAGCCGGGCGCCGATCCGGGTGGTCCAGCCCTCGTAGAACGCCACCCGGGCGGTGCGGCCGTGGACGGGCTTGTGTGCCCCGGAGCGGATGTAGGCATCACCGTCGGCGATCATCTGCAGCACCAGCGTGACGTACAGCGTCTTGGCCACCCGGATGTCCGAACCGAAGCCGTACAGGGTTACGACGGTGTTGTCCGTGCGGATGGTGCAGCGCAGGTCATTGGCGCTGGCGACGGCCAGCATCAGGTTCACGAACCGCACGTTCGAAGGCTTGCCGCGGTGCCCCAGCCGGACCGCCTCGAAGGTGGGGGCCAGGGCGGCCTCGCCCGATTCGTGTGCGGCACGGGCCACGGCCAACTCGATGGAGTGCAGCGTGGCCAGTTCCTGTGCCTTGGCGAAGAAGGTGTCCCGCTCGGCCTCGGTGGAGGCGCCCTCCGCGTGCCTCAGCAGCTTGCCCACCTTGGCCAGCATCCCGTCGTCGACGGGGTCCTGCCGGTCCAGCCCCGCTTGCTGGTTGGCGTCGCGGAGCATGGTGGCGATCTCCACCCAACCGATGTCCTTCAGCAACTGGATGAGGGTGGCGCGGAAGCCCTCGCCGTGGTTGTCGATGATGGCGCCCTGCGTGCCGGTGTTGAGGTGGTGGGCCACCTCGTGGAGCACCACGAGCCCGCGCAGCGCCCAGCCGCCGCCCTTCTCCCGCTCGGGCAGGTGGATGAAGCCGTCGCGGTAGCTGGCCTTCTTCCAGCCGCGGTGGCTCACCACCTGCAGGTCCGCCTGCTCCCGCCCGCGGTAGTTGGAGCCGAACCCCTTGGCCTGTTGCCGCAACCGGGTCAGCACCTCGTGCACGAAGTTCGTCACCTCTGCAGGTCTCGAGAACCGCAGTTCCGGCTCCGGCCGGTAGGTGACGTCGCGGGCGTGCAACCCTTCGCGCAGCACCACCCGCACCTCGCCGCTCTCGTGGTCGACTGCGTCGAGCCAGGCCGCCACCATGTCCTCGGCCGCGTATGTCAGCTTCTGCTCCGGATCCTCCATGTCGTGAGGATGCCAGAGCCCACTGACAACTCTGCCCGCGCCGCCCCGCCGATTCGCCACGGCGCCTACGCTTGCAGCATTACCGGGGCACGGAAGGGGCTGGAATGCTGCGCAGGATGCTCGCCGGCCTGTTGGTGGCGGTGGCGGCCGTGCTGGCCCCCGTGGCGGTTGCGGCGGTGTGGACGAAACAGACCGTCACGGACCAGGAGCGCTACTTGGACGTGGTTTCCGAGGTGTCTGCCGTGCCGAGCGTGCAGCAGGAGGTCCGCGGCCGCGTCGTCGAGGCCATCGTGCACCGCATCGATCCGGGCGCGTTGACCGCGGCACTCGTGGACAGGGCAGTCACCCGGGCGGTGGAGAGCGTGTTCAGCCACGAGCGGTTCGGCGAGCTCTGGCTCGGGCTGAACCGGGTGGTGCACGCGCAGGTCACGGGCGTGCTGGCGGGGGAGAGTGCCGAGTTCGAACTGTCCGACGACGGCACGCTCGCGATGCGGATCGGCCCCGTGGTCGAGGCACTCGCAGCGCAGTTGGAGGAGTTTGGGGTGGAGGTGCCACCCGGTCTGGCCACCGACGAGACCGTGGTCCTGGTGCAGAGCCGCGACCTGGTGCTGGCGCAGTCCGCACATGACCTCCTCGTGCTGGCCGCCGCCTGGCTGCCGTTGGTCTGCGTCGTGGGACTCTGCCTCGGGCTGCTGCTCGTCGAGCGACGTGCGCAGGCACTGTTCGTGGCCGGCCTCGTCACCGCCGGAGTGGCCGTGGCCCTGGTACTGGCGCTCCAGAAGTTGCTCGCCACCCTCGACGACGTGGTCGCTCGGGAAGCGGCCTCGACGCTGCTGGCATCACTGTCGCCCTGGATGTGGGCCACAGCGGTGGTGGGCGGGATCGTGGCGGTGGTCGCAGGCGTCGTGGGAGTGGTGATCCGGCAAGCCCGGTCGGCGTGAGCCGTTGGCGACCCCGGCAGGATTCGAACCTGCGACACCCGCTTTAGGAGAGCGGTGCTCTATCCCCTGAGCTACGGGGCCAACTCGAACAGGGTACCGGTCCTTCGCCCGAGGCACGAAGCCGCTCGCCTCAGTGGTTGCGCAGCGCGTCGATCAGCTCGTCCTTGTTCATGCTGGAGCGGCCCTCGATCTCGAGTTCGGCGGCACGGTCCTGCAACTCGTCCACCGTCCAGTCGTCGTAGCTGCCCGACTCGCCACCCTTGCGGCCGACCTCCTCCCGGGAGGTGTTGGCGGCTGCGTTGGCGATGCGCGCCGACTTCTCCTTGCTGTTGCCCTCGTCGCGCAGCTCCTCGTAGAGCTCCTTGTCCTTGACGCTCGGGCCCGGATCCCGCTTCTTCTCGGCCATCTCGACCTCCTGAATCGTTGGGAGCCCCAACCCTACGCCGCGGGAGGTCGAGCTACTGGCCCCGGGGGTGGGTCATGTCCATGGGGACCACCCACTCGTCGAACTGCGCGTCGGTAAGGAAGCCCAGTTCGAGGGCGGCCTCGCGCAGGGAGGTGCCGTCGGCGTGGGCCTTCTTCGCGATCTTGGCGGCCTTGTCGTAGCCGATGTGCGGGTTGAGGGCCGTGACCTGCATCAGGTTCTTGGCCAGGTTCTCCTCGATGCGGGCCGTGTTGGGCTCGATGCCGACGGCGCAGTTGTCGTTGAACGCGGTGCAGGCGTCGCCGATCAGACGGATGCTCTCCAGCACGGCGTGCGCCATGACGGGCTTGTACACGTTGAGCTGGAAGTTGCCCTGGCTGCCGGCGAAGCCGACGGTGGCGTCGTTCCCGAAGACGCGGGTGGCCACCATGGTGAGCGCCTCGCACTGGGTGGGGTTCACCTTGCCGGGCATGATCGAGCTGCCGGGCTCGTTCTCCGGGATGGTGATCTCGCCGATGCCGTTGCGGGGGCCCGATGCCAGCCAGCGCACGTCGTTGGCCACCTTCATCAGCGCCATCGCCAGCACGCGCAGCGAACCGGAGACCGCGACGAGGGCGTCATGGGCGGACAGGGAGGCGAACAGGTTCTCGGCCTGGCGGAACTCGAGCCCGGTCTCCTCGGCGATGAGCTCGGCGGTGCGCGCGCCGAAGCGGGCGTGCGCGTTGAGCCCGGTGCCGACGGCGGTGCCGCCGATGGCGAGATCGGCCAGCCCCTTCTCGGAGTGGCGGACCTGCTCGAGCGCGTAGTCGATCTGGGCCACCCAGCCGGAGACCTCCTGGCCCAACGTGATCGGCGTCGCGTCCTGCAGGTGGGTGCGGCCCACCTTCACGATGCCTGCGAACTGCTCGGCCTTGGCGGCGAGGGTCTCGCGCAGCGCGCCGACCTGCTCGTAGAGGAGTTCGTGCAGGTCCAGTGCGATGGCGATGTGCATCGCGGTGGGGAAGGTGTCATTGCTGGACTGGCCGCGGTTCACGTGGTCGTTGGGGTGGATGGGGGACTTGCTGCCCATCTCGCCGCCCAGGATCTCGATGGCGCGGTTGGAGATGACCTCGTTGGAGTTCATGTTGGACTGGGTGCCGCTGCCGGTCTGGAACACCACCAGCGGGAAGTGGTCGTCGAGCTCGCCGCGGATGACCTCGTCGGCGGCCTGCACGAGCGCGTCGAGCTGGGTCTGGTCCAAGGTCAGTTCGCCGAGCTCCGCATTGGCGCGGGCGGCGGACTTCTTCAGGATGCCCAGGGCGCGGACCATGGAGCGGCCCCACACGAAGGTGTCTCGGCCGATGGGGAAGTTGCCGATGCTGCGCTGGGTCTGCGCGCCCCAGTAACGATCGGAGGCAACCTCGACGGCGCCCATGCTGTCTGTTTCGGAGCGGATCTCAACCATGACCCGATCCTAATGGGAGTGGCCGCCGGGGTGAGTGGCGGGTCCGGCCTCAGGCCGTGACGGCCTCGCAGGCCTCGACGCGGCACCCGGCCTCCTCGGCGAACGGCAGCAGTGTCAGGCCCTCCGCCGCACCGATCCGGCGCAGCACGCCGTCGATCAAGCCGTGGTGCACGTCGCACAGGAAGGCCTGGTCGTCGTGGTCGTTCCCGATCAGTGGGCAGGTCCGCAGCACGAGGGCCTCGCCGTCGGCGGTGCGGACGCGACCCGGGTCGAATCCCAGCATGTCCAGCACGCGGACGACGGCCTCCACCGGGTCGTGCGCATCGCCGGACAGGCCGGCGGCCTGTGAGTCTCCCCACATCCTGCCGATCTCGCGGGCCTCGTCCGGGCCGTGGCCCGTGCGCACGAGGTAGGAGGCGAAGGCGCCGGTGAGGCTGATGCTGCTGGCCTCCGTCGGGTCCAGGGCGGCCCGCCCCTCGTCGGTGAGGGTGTGGCCGCGGGGGCGGCGGCCCGGCCCGGTCCCCGGGATGTCTGCGACGGTGATCAGGCCCCTGTCCGCCAGTGCGCCCAGGTGTGCGCGGGAGGCGTTGGGGTGGCCGCCGAGGTGTTCGGCGAGCTGGTTGATGGTGACGTGTTCGCCCCCGAGGTCCCGAATCGCCTGCAGCACCCTGCGGCGCGGGTTGGAGAGCTTGTTGCGTTCCTGGGACCTGTGCATGGGCCCACCATACACTTTTGTACAACAAACTTGTAGTAATGTTCGCCACGTGACTGAACTGACCATCACCGAAAAGACATCGTCCTGCGGCTGCGGAGGACACGACGAGGCGCTCCCCGAACTGGACGCCCGCGTGATCCCGCACGCCATCCGCCACGCCGCCATCCACGGCGTCGTCGACTCGCTGCGCCCCGGCGCCGCGTTCGTCCTCGTCGCCCCACACGATCCCAAGCCGCTGCTCGCGCAGATTGCCGAGCACCACGGGGATGCCATCGCCGTCAGCTACGTCCAGCAGGGACCCGACGCCTGGAAGTTGAAGCTGGCCCGCGCCTGATGTGCTCCTACTGCGGGTGTGATTCGATCGAGGTGATCGGTCGCTACATGGAAGAGCACGTGGAGATCATCAACTCCTGTGGCCGCCTGAAGTCTGTGGTGGCAACAGGCGATGACACCACGATCAGGACGCACGCGCACGAACTCGCCAACCTCCTCGGACCTCACACGAAGTCCGAGGAGGTGGGCCTGTTCAACATCATGGGGCGCCGCGAGGAGTTCCATGACCACATCCAGGTGCTCTGCGGCGAGCACCGCAGCCTCGATGACCTGCTCGAGGCCATCGTCGCCGGTGACCACTCCCTGATGGACACCCTGGAGCATGAACTGCGAAACCACATCGACAAGGAGGACAACGGGCTGTTCCCTGCCGCTGCCTCCGGACTGGACGGGGACGAGTGGCAGGAGATCGACCGTCGCACCCATGAGCACGACCACGCAACGGGAACGCCCCACACCCACTGACCCCGGTCGGATCGCCCGCGGTTGGCGCACGCTCCTCATCGTCCTGGGCGGATTGTCCATGCTGTCTGGGCTCAACGCGGCCCTGGTGAGGCTCGGCGTCTGGGCACCGGTGGCCTCCGAGCGGGTCGGTGACCTGCACGGGCCCGTCATGGTGCTCGGGTTCATGGGGACGCTGATCTCGCTCGAACGCGCCCAGGCCCTGCGCAACCCGCTGGCCTACCTCGCTCCCGGACTCCTCGGGCTGGGGTCGATCCTGCTGGTGGTCGGAGTGCCGCAGGCCCTCGGCAAACTGCTGCTCTTCGACGGCACCCTCGCCTTCGTGGCCTTGATGCTGGCGCTGTGGCTGCGCGCGCCGCTGGGGTTGGTGGCGGCACAGGTGCTCGGGGCGTTCATGGCCGCGCTCGCGGCGGGGCTGTGGCTGGTGGTGGACATCGCCGCGCTCATCCCGTTGCTGGCGGCCTTCCTCGTCATCACCATCGCCGCCGAGCGGGCAGAACTCGCCCAGTTGACGATGGGCAAACGCGCCATCCCCACCCTGCTGGTGATGGCCTGCGTACTGTCACTGTCCGCGAGCCTGGCCGTCGTCGTCCCGCACGTGGCCGGCCGGGTCTTCGGTGCCGCCTGTCTGCTGACCGCCCTGTGGCTGATCCGCGACGACGTCGGGCGCCGGATGGTGCGCACCGACGGTCTGCGCCGGTTCAATGCGGCCGCCCTGTTGGCCGGGAACTTCTGGCTGGCGGTGGCCGGTATCGTGTGGCTCGTCGTCGGCCAACCCACGGGCCGCGGCGCCTATGACATCACCATCCACGGCGTGTTCCTGGGCTTCGGGCTCTCGATGATCATCGCCCACGCGCCGATCATCTTCCCCACCGTCCTCGGCCGCCCGCTGCCGTACCGGCCGGTCATGTGGGTGCCGCTCGCGGTGCTGCACGGCGGCATGGTGGTCCGCGCGCTCGGTGACCTGACCGGAATCGACGCACTGTTCAAGACTGGAGGCATAGTGACCGTCAGTTCACTGCTGCTGTTCGCCGCGAGCGTGGTGTTCTCGGTGGTGAAGGCATGAGCCGGGGCATGCGCATCATGCGCGACATCCCCGTGGTGGTCTGGATGGTGGCGGCCGTCGTGATCGCCGTCATCCACCGCTCGGTCCCCGAGGCCACCTGGCTGATGATCCACCTCGTCGGACTCGGCGTCATGACCCACGCCGTCATGACCTGGAGCGCGCACTTCACCGCCGCACTGCTGAAGACCCGGCCCGACGACGCCGCAGCCACCCGCTCCTCCGTCCGGCTCGGCCTGCTCGGCATCGGCTCCCTGCTGGTGTTCATCGGAGTGCCCTCCACCATCTGGGCGCTAACGCTCGTCGGCGCGGTGGCCGTCGGAATCGCCGTCGTGTGGCACGGCATCGAACTGGTGCGCGACCTGCGCCGAGCCCTGCCCGGCCGGTTCCGCATCTGCATCCGCTACTACATCGCCGCCGCCTGCTGCCTGCCGGTCGGTGGCGGCTTCGGCGCTGCGCTGGCGCTGGGGCTCGACGACGCCTGGCACGCCCGGCTGCTCGTCGCCCACACCATGACCAACATCCTCGGTTGGCTCGGCCTGACCGTGGTGGGCACCCTCGTCACGTTCTGGCCCACCGTGCTGCGCACCCGGATGGACGACCGTGCGGAGCGGCTCGCCAAGCAGGCGCTGCCCATCCTCATCGGCGGCATCGCCGTCGTCGCCGCCGGCTCCCTCACCGGACTGCGGCTCGTCTCCGTGCTGGGCCTGTTCGTCTACGCCGGGGCGCTGGTGTTCTGGGGCCGGTGCCTGTGGGGTCCGCTGCGCCGCAAGCTGCCCCGCGAGTTCGCGCCCGCATCCATCGGGCTGGCCTGCGTCTGGGCGTGCGTGGCCATCGTCGCCACCGCCCTGCACGTGCTGCGCACCGACGACAAGGGCCTGGCCGAGGGGTACCCGATGGTGGCCTCCATCTGGGTGGTCGGGTTCGCCCTGCAGCTCGTGACCGGTGCGCTCAGCTACCTGATGCCGTCGGTGATGGGCGGTGGGCCGCGCGTGGTGCGCAAGGCTGCCGCGAAGTTCGACAGGTTCGCCGGAGCCCGCCTCGTCGTCATCAACGTCGGGCTGGTGCTGTGGCTGTTCCCGCTGGTCCCGTGGGTGCGAGTGACCCTGTCCGTGTTGGTGCTCGTGGCGCTCGCGACGTTCCTGCCGCTGATGTTCGCGGGCATCGCGGCGTCGGTGAAGGAGAAGCGCCGCCTGGCCGCCGGCGAGCCCGCCGACGACGCCGAGCGGCCGAGCGCGTTCACCGGCAGTGGCTTCGTCGCCGGTGTCGCTGCGCTGGCCCTGGCCATCACCATCGGCGTCGGCGCGGACCCGGGAGCCGTCGGGCTCGGGGAGTCCGTGGCCGTCTCGTCGGAGGAAGTGGTGCCCAGCGGCGAGACCGTCCGGGTGCGCGTGGAGGCCGTCGACATGGCCTTCGAACCCAACTCCGTGACGGTCAGCCCCGGCGATCACGTCATCATCGAACTCGTCAACACCGACCCCACCAACATCCACGACCTCGCCGTCGGCGACCAGCGCACCGAACGCCTCGCCCACGGTGAGACCGCCGAACTGGACCTCGGCGTCGTCGGCGCCACCGTCGAGGGCTGGTGCACGGTGGTGGGGCACCGCCAGATGGGCATGACCTTCACCGTCGTCGTGGAGGGTGCGCCGGGCACGGCGGCCCCCAGTGCCGAGCCGAGCCACGATGACGGCGGCGTGCACGTCGACCCCGACGCGCAACTCGGCCACGTCGTCGACCCGGTGCTGGAGCCGCTGCAGGCACCTCCGGGGGAGGAGACCGTCCATCGCGTCACCTTCACCGTCACCGAGGTGCCGCTCGAGGTGGCCCCCGGCATCTGGCAGACCCGTTGGACGTTCAACGGGCAGGGCGTGGGCCCGACGCTGCACGGCCGGGTGGGTGACGTCTTCGAGGTCACCCTCGTCAACGAGGGCACCATGGGGCACTCGATCGACTTCCATGCCAGCAACCTCGCGCCCGACGAGCCGATGCGCACCATCGCTCCTGGCGAGTCGCTGGTCTACCGGTTCACGGCCGAGCGGGCGGGCATCTGGATGTACCACTGCTCGACGATGCCCATGAGTTCCCACATCGCCGCCGGCATGCATGGCGCGGTCATCATCGAACCGGCCGAGGGGTTGCCGGAGGTGGACCACGAGTACGTGGTGGTCCAGTCCGAGGTGTTCCTGGACTCGGCCGCCACCACGCCCGAGGAGGCCACCGAGGTGAACGCTGACGCCGTCGCCGCGGAGGAGCCCAGCTTCGTCGTGTTCAACGGCATCGCCAACCAGTACCGCCAGGAGCCGTTCACGGCCGCGGTGGGGGAGCGGGTCCGGTTCTGGGTGCTCTCGGCCGGTCCCAACCGCCCGATCTCGTTCCACGTCGTCGGCGCCCAGTTCGACACCGTCTACAAGGAGGGCGCCTACCTCCTGCGCGACGGCGTGGATGCGTTCGGCGAGTCGGGCGGCGGCTCGCAGGCGCTGGACCTGCAGGCCGCCCAGGGCGGGTTCGTCGAGCTCGAGTTCCCCGAGGCCGGCCACTACAGCGTGGTGAACCACGTGATGGTCGACGCCGAGCGCGGCGCCCACGGCATCGTCGAGGTCACCGAGAGCTGACCGCAACACCCCATCGACACAATGTAGTAGGACTGCTACATTCGTGACTATGGATACTGCTCAGCATCCCGTGATCAGTTGCGAGGGACTGACGATGGCCTACGGCCAGAAGCTCGTCCTGGACGGTCTGGACCTGGAGGTCCCTCGAGGCCAGGTGGTGGCGCTGCTCGGGCCGAACGGTGCAGGCAAGACCACCACCGTCGAGATCCTCGAGGGCATCCGGCGCCCCAGCGGCGGCCGGGTGGAGGTGCTCGGCGCGGACCCCGTCAAGGCGGGGGAGGCATGGAAGGCGCGGGTGGGGATCGTGTTGCAGAGTTGGCGGGACCACGCCCGCTGGCGCGTCCACGAACTGCTCGAGGTGATCGCCGCCTACTACGCCCCCTACGCCACCGACCAGGTGGTGCGGCCGTGGCCCACGGACGAGCTGCTGGAGCGGGTCGGGCTGGGGGAGTCACGCAGGCAACGCATCGACAAGCTCTCGGGCGGGCAACGTCGTCGGCTCGACGTCGCGGTCGGCCTGGTGGGGCGCCCCGAGTTGCTGTTCCTCGACGAACCCACCACCGGTCTCGACCCGAAGGGTCGCCGGGACATCCACGACCTGCTGGGCGACGTCGCAGACCTTGACACCACCATCCTGATGACCACCCACGATCTCGACGAGGCGGAGAAGGTGGCCGACCGGATCCTGATCCTCGCCGCCGGACGCATCATCGCCGACGGCACCCCCGACGAACTCCGGCTCGGGTTCTCCCGCACCAACGAGGTCCGCATCCGGGACCGCGCGACGGGGCGCGTGGCCGTCCACTCCACCCCGGACCCGACGGCGTGGCTCACTGAGCAACTCACCACCCGCCCGGGCGAGGTCGAGGTCCTCGAGGTGCGGCCGGCCTCGCTCGAGGAGGCCTACCTCAACATCATCCGCATGGCCGAGGCGGGCGAGGACCTCTCCCAGATCGAATCCATCAAGGAGGTGGCGTGATGAACCGCCGTTCCGCACTGCTCAGGGCCGCCTGGGGCCAGGCGAAGGTGACCCTGTGGCGCAAGTACGTCAGCCCCACCGGCATCTCGCTGATGATCTTCCCCCTGATCGTGCTGGTGGTGCTGTGGTTCGTCCGTGACACCGTGATCGACGGCACCGTGCCCGTGTCCGCATGGGTGTTCTCCGGAATGCTCGCCTTCAGCCTCATCGCCGGTGCCGCGCTGGGCGTCTCGGCCGAGATCCAGCAGGAGCGCGAGGACGGGACCCTGATGCGTGCCAAGGCCGTGCCCAACGGGGTGCTGGGGCACCTGCTGGCGAAGTTCGTCGTCGCCGTGGTGGACACCGCCATCCCCGTGGTCCCGCTGGTGCTGGGGGCCGCCATCATCCTGCCCGGTCTGCTGCCCACCGACCCGCTGAGTTGGCTGCTGTTCCTGCTCGTCTACGCCCTGGCCACCGCGGCGATGCTGCCCTGGGGCGCCGTGATGGGGTCCATCTTCCGGTCCGCGCTCGGACTCGGCGTGGCGAGCCTGCTG
This sequence comes from Tessaracoccus terricola, assembly GCF_054776555.1. Lineage (NCBI taxonomy): Bacteria > Bacillati > Actinomycetota > Actinomycetes > Propionibacteriales > Propionibacteriaceae > Tessaracoccus > Tessaracoccus terricola. The sequence continues at coordinate 265,284 of NZ_BAAHBS010000005.1, forward strand.
CTGTATGCGATGGCCGCCGTCGCCGGCTTGTTCTACCCGCTGACCGCCCTGCCGGGAGCGCTCCAGGTGATCGGACAGTTCACCCCGCACTACTGGATCGGCCTGGGGATCCGCACCGTCCTGCTCGACGACGCCGCCATGGCCCTCGAGGTGGGCGGCAGCTGGCGGACACCGCTGATGGTGCTGGTGCTCGCGGGTTGGGCCGTCGTCGGGATGGTGCTGGCGCCGATGCTGTTGCGCCGGATGGCCCGCAAGACCTCCGGCAGCGCCGTCGCCGAGGCGCGCGAGCGGGTCCTGAGTCGGGGATACTGAGCTCCCGATGAGTCCCACCGTCAACGACAACGTCCACAACCGCATCGCCATGCTGCGCGCCGAGCGCGGCATCTCCCGGCGGCAGTTGGCCGACGCCCTCGGCGTGCACTACCAGACCGTCGGCTACCTCGAGCGGGGCGAGTACAGCCCCTCGCTGGAGATCGCCCTGCGGATCGCGGGCTACTTCGAGGTGCCCGTCGAGGTGATCTTCTCCCTGGAGCCGTTCCCGCGGTTGGGCAGCTGAGGCGACGCTCGGGTGGTTGGGGTGCCGGGCGCGTCGATAGGATCGGTGGCGAAGTCGACGAAGGGAAAGATCGTGTCCGAAGCAGGTCTCGCCGCCGCACGGGAGAAGATGCAGGCCGCCGGGGTGGCCAAGCCCGCCATCGAGGTGTTCTCGCACTACTACAAGCTGCTCACCTCGGGTGAGACCGGGTTGATCCGCGAGGACAGCATCACACCGCTGCTCGACCCGCCGATGCTGGCGGACGTCGACATCTCCGACGAGGCGGCCGCCGACGCGATCGGCAAGACCGTCATCGTGAAGCTCAACGGCGGTCTCGGTACGTCGATGGGTCTGGACCGTGCCAAGACCCTGCTCGAGGTGCGCGACGGCAAGAACTTCCTGGACCTGATCGTCGCGCAGGTCCGCTCCGCCCGCCGCACCTACGACGCGCGCTTGCCGCTGCTGTTCATGACGTCGTTCCGCACCGACGAGGACACCCTCGCGCACCTGGCCCGCTACGAGGACCTCGCCGTCGACGGGCTGCCGCTCACGTTCGTGCAGAACCAGGAGCCGAAGCTGCGCGCCGACGACCTGACCCCGGTCACCTGGGAGGCGGACCCGACGCTCGAGTGGTGCCCGCCCGGCCACGGCGACCTGTACACCGCACTCGAAGGCTCCGGTGTCCTCGACGAACTCCTCGCCGCCGGCTTCCGCTACGCGTGCGTCTCCAACGGCGACAATCTCGGCGCCGCCCCGGACGCGACGATCGCCGGCTGGTTCGCCGCCTCCGGCGCCCCGTACGCAGCCGAGCTGTGCCGCCGCACCATCAACGACAAGAAGGGCGGCCACCTGGCCATCCGCAAGGCCGACGGCCAGCTCATCCTGCGCGACACCGCCCAGACCGCGCCGGAGGAGATGGACTACTTCACCGACGAGCACCGCCACCCGTTCTTCCACACCAACAACCTGTGGTTCGACCTGCAGAAGCTGCGCGACACCCTCGTCGAGCGTGAGTCCGTGCTGGGCCTGCCGATGATCCGCAACGAGAAGACCGTGGACCCGGGCGACTCGTCCTCCACGCCGGTGATCCAGATCGAGACTGCCATGGGTGCCGCCATCGAGGTGTTCGAGGGCGCGACGGCGATCTGCGTGGGCCGCGACCGGTTCCAGCCGGTGAAGACCACCAACGAACTCCTGCTGCTGCGCTCCGACGTCTACGACCTCGGCCAGGACGGCCGCCTCGCGGCCACCACGAAGTCCACTCCGGAGATCGATCTCGACTCGAAGCACTACAAGCTCGTGGACAAGTTCTCCGAGCGGATCCCGCACCAGCTCTCGCTGCGCGAGGCGACGTCGTTCAAGGTCCGCGGCGACTGGACCTTCGGGCGCGACGTGCGGGTGGTCGGCGCCGCGGAACTCGCAGGTGAGGGCGGCACGATCGAGGACGGCGCCACCGTCGGTGAGTGAGCCCGTCCAACTCGGCAGGGCGCTGACGGGGCACGAGCTCCCGCTCACCGCCACCGAACCGACGGCGCTCGCGGCCGAACTGGCCGCCCTCGGGTGGGACGCCAACAGGTTGGCCGAACTGCGCCGTGCGCGAATGGCCGCCCGCGAGCCGTGGCCGTTCCCCGTGGAGGTGGAGGAGTTGCGCCGGTTCGGGTTCGCCCGCTTCCACGCGCAGCTGACCCAGCTCCGGGAGTTGCTCGGCCTCAGCGGCCGCACCCCGACCCCGCCGGCCCAGGACCGGAAACCCAACCGGGACGAACAGCGGCTGATGGCCGACAGGCCCCCGCACTGGGGCTGAGCCCGGCAACGTCCCGGGACGAGGAACGGGGCGCCACCCAGCGGTGGCGCCCCGTTCATGGTTCAGAGGGTGGTGCTCAGCGGTTGCGCTGCTCGCGCAGCAGGTCGCGGATCTCGACGAGCAGTTCCTCGGACGTCGGGGTGGCGTCCGCCTCCTCTTCCTCGGCCTTCTCGAAGCGCTCACGCAGCTTGTTGTAGGGGAGGACGATGCCGAAGTAGACGATGGCCGCCATGATGATGAAGGCGATCAGTGCTGTCAGGAAGACACCGACGTTGATGCCACCGACCGTGGCGTTGCTGAAGTCCGGCATGCCACCGGCCAGGCCGATGAGGTCGACGATGATCTGGGTGAATGCCGTCACCACGGCTGCGAACGCCGTCGCCATGATGAAGGCGACGGCAAGCTCGATCAGATTCCCGCGGAGCAGGAATTCCTTGAAGCCCTTCATGATGTTTCTCACTTTCGGTTTCCGCCCGGGTGGGGTTGCCCGAGACCACGCGATACTAACCACATCAGGGTCCCGTCCCGCGGTAGGCGCGGCCGGTCAGGCGGAACCAAGGATCACGCTCAGCTCTCCCCTCTGGCCGAGGGCGGCCACCGTAGGGGCGATCTCGGAGGGCACGTCCACCAGGACCAGCGGCGCCCGACCCGTGCCCACGCTCAGTCCCGTGCTCTCCGTCCTGGCCGGCAGGGCCGCCACCCGGGCGTCGTCGGTCACCACCTCGAAGGCCTCGCCCGCGAACACGAGGCTCACCCGGCTCCCGGGGGCCAGCAGATCGACGAGTTGGTCGTCCGGGATCGCGATCGGCACCAGGGCCCGCCCGGCGGCCAGGTCAGTGGTGGTGGCCAGCATTCCCGACTGGACGACGGTGTTGGCGCCCAGGCGCCAACCGGCGGTGGCGCCGACCACGTCGTCGAGCGAGGGCAGCACGCCCTCCGGGAGTGCGTCAGGGGAAAGGGCGACCACCTGCAGGTCCGCCTCCGTGAGGACGGCACCGGCGGCGACTGCGCGGGTGGTGACCACGACGTCGGTGCCGGGTGGGGTGCTGGGGGCGAGTTGGGTGGCCAGCAACAGGACGCCGAGCCCGGCGAGCGCGGCGGCGAGGGCGCGGCGGTGCCAGGCGACGAACTGTCTCAGCTTGTGTGGGAACTCCATACCCACACTCTGGTAGTCGGGATGCCCGATGCGTCATTGTCCACAGGCAACCCCTCTGCCGGGGGTCAGGAAGCGGCTGGGGCGGGCGAGCTGCTGGAGGCTGAGGACGACGACGAGCCGCTGTCCGAGGAGGACGACTCCGACTTCGCGGCCGGGGTGCTGGCGCTGTTCGACTTGCGCGAGTCGGTGGCGTAGAAGCCGGATCCCTTGAACACGACGCCCACCGCGTTGAACACCTTGCGCAGTTCGCCGTCGCAGGACGGGCACACCGTCAGCGAGGGGTCGGTGAACTTCTGGAAGATCTCGAGATCTTCGCCACAGGCGGTGCAACGGTACTGGTAGGTGGGCATACGGCTGTCTCTTTTCGCGAAGGGGACTCCAGACATGATAAGCCGCCCGCCGCATTCCCCCAAGACAGAGCCATCCATGCCCCCGTGTCCCGATACGATCTGCAACCGGCGCAAGGGGTGCGCCGCTTGTCAAACAGCAAATGGATGGGGATGGGGATGAAGAGGACTCTGACGGCAGGCATCGGCGCGGTGCTGGCTCTGGCGATGACGGCATGCGGCGGCGAGGGCGCGGATTCGGTGGATCCGGTCGAGCCGCCGACGCAGGCGCAGACCGCCGACGAGCAGGAGCCGGTGGAGGCCACGCCGGATTCCCAGCCCACCGAAGCGGCCGACGAGGGAGCCGGTTCTGCGGGGGCGTTGCTGCAGTGCGAGGACGAGGCCGTGCTCGCGGCCACCGAGGACATCCGCACCCGCGCGGGCCTCACGGTCCTGTTCGGCGACTCGCTCGAAGAGGTCACCAACTGCTTGTGGGGCCTGGAAGGGGACAGCGACTCGCTGCAGATCAACATCCAGTACTGGACGCTGGGTGGCGACGTGCCGGACCAGGCCACGCTGGACATGCTCACCCTGCAACGCATCGAGGCCCCGGACCTGGAGTCCCGTGGACTCGTCGTCGCGCACGAGGGCGAGGGCAGGGAGACGGTCTGGGCGTTCGGTCACGGCTTCCAGGTGTGGGCGAGGCCGGACAGGATCGAGGTCACGCAGGAGGAGTTGGTCCAGTTGGCCACCAGCCTGGTGGAGGAGATGGCCTGAGGCCTCCACCCAGCGCCTCGAACCCGGCCTCGGTGACCACGGCGTCCACTGGGATGTCGTGGGGGAGCGTCGGCACCCCGTCGAGCACCTCGTCGGCCCGCGCCAGCGCCCAGACCGGGACGCCCTCGCGGCGGTGCGGCAACGCCCTGTCGTACCAGCCGCCCCCGGTGCCCAGCCTGCTGCCGTCGCGTCCGACGGCCAGGCAGGGGACCACGGCGACGTCGGCCCGGCCCAGCGCGGCCGGGCCCAGCGCCGGCCCCGGCGGATGGGGGATCCCGGCCCACCCCGGGACCAGCTCCGCCGCGCCGCCGAACCGCGCCCAGTCCGGGCTGCGGCGCAACTTCGGCAGCAGCACCTCACGACCCTGCGCCAGCAGCGCCTCCAGCAGCCCCGCCGTGCCGGGTTCGGCCGGCCGTGAGGCGTAGAGCGCCACGACGGCGGCGTCGACCGGGAGCGCGGCCAGCAGTGCCGCGGTGCGCGCGGCGTCGGCCCCAGCCCACTGCGCGGCCGACAAGCGGGAACGCGCCGCCACCATGGCCAGACGCAGCGAGTCCTTCGAGCGGTCCGCGATCATTGAACTATCGTAGGCAGCATGGCTCTTTTCGGTCGCAGGAAGCCCGCCCCCGTCGTCGAGGAAGTGGTGGAGGAGGCTCCCAGCCTTCCCCCCGCACCCCCGGTCGACGACGCCGGGCTCCGGTCAGTCGCGGACCACATCGAGTACCTGCTCGGGCTGGTGGAGCCGCTGCGCCCGTTCGGGATGTCGCTGGTGGAGGCCTGGGACCAGGTGATGTGCGAGGACATCAACTCGATGATCAACGTGCCCCCCAACAGCACCGCGAAGGTTGAGGGCTACGCAGTGCGGGTCGCGGACCTGCGCGACGACGACGGCGCCATGGTGGAGACCTTGCGCCTGGTGGATGCCGAGGAGCGGCTCGCGCCCGGTGAGGCGGCCCGCGTGCTGCCCGGCGCGGTGCTCCCCAAGGGGGCAACGGCCGTGCTGCCGGCCACGTTCGTCGAGGCCTCCGACGACGGGCTGAGGCTGCTCGACGTCGTCGAGGAGGGTGCGTACCTGCGCGCGGCAGGCGAGCACCTGGCAGTCGGCGCCCGCCTCCTGAGCGAGGGGGAACGCCTCAACGACCGCGCCATCGGCATGCTCGCCAGCGCCGGCATCGACAAGGTCCTGGTGCGGCCCCGCCCGCGCGTCGTGGTGGTCAGCTCCGGCCACGAGCTGGTGGAGCCCGGGGACCAGGTGCACCACGGCGAGAACACGGACTCCAATTCGTTCATGATCGCCGCGGCCGCACGTGCCGCCGGTGCGACGGTGTTCCGGGTGGCGTTGCACAGCAGCGACCCGCAGGAGCTCAAGATGGCCATCGCGGACCAGCTGATCCGCGCGGACCTGCTGGTCTCGACCACCGGCGGCCACCGCGAGGACTACGAGGCCGTCGCCAACGCGATGCGCGAACTCGGCCTGGTGGACTCGGCGGAGGTGGCGATGTCGCCGGGCCGGACCCAGACCTTCGGCCTGATCGGCGAGGACCAGGTACCGATGGTGATGCTGCCCGGCAACCCCGTCTCGGCCTACGTCACCTTCCAGACCTTCGTGTGGCCGTTGATCCGTCGCCTGATGGGTGCCAACGAGAAGCGACGCGCCGTGCGCGCCATCGCGTCCTCGACACTGCGCTCCCACAAGGGACAGCTCCACCTGCTGCGCGGCGAGCTGTTCTCCGAGTCCAGCATCCGCACCGTGGAGCGGGTCACGGACCCGCACGCCCTGGCGGAGCTGTCCCGGAGCAACGCGCTGATCATCCTCGACGAGGACACGGACCTGGTGAAGGCCGGCGAACAGGTCATGTGCTGGCCCCTCGAGGAAGACTGACCGAGGATCTTTCGCGGTCAACCGCGAGTTGATCTACCTAATTACACGGATGTTGTTTACGGTGGGCTTGTGCTCGCCGGAATCGTCATCAGTGTCCTAGTCATCGCAGGTCTGGCGTTCGGGCTGCCCTGGTTGGCATCCCACCGCGACGCACCTGAAGTCCTCGAGGGGGATCCCACCGAGCGGTTCTCCGACTCGATGCGCATCCTGCGCCGCGACATCTCCGACTACCTGGAGACCACCGACGCCGCAGAGGTCTCCACGCCGCTCACCCGTCGGGCCGAACTCACCGAGATCCGACTGCTCGCCGCCAGTGCGGCCACGCGTCGTCGCCGCACGCTGCTCGCGCTCCTCGCACTGGTGCTGGTCGTCGGTGTGGTCGCGATCCTCGGCCATCTGCCCTGGTGGGCCGTCCTGGTCCCCGTCGGCCTGGTGCTGGGCTTCGTCGTCGTCTCCCGGCTCGGCGTGGGCGCCATGCACCGCCGGTTCGCCGCCCGCGCCGCCTCGGTGGACGAGGGCTTCGGCGACGAGGACACCACTGTCCTGCAGGCCCCGGTGGAGGACGAGACCTCCCGCGAGATCCGCGTGGACCTGTCCGCGCCACAGACCACCGGCGCGCTGTGGGACCCCATCCCCGTCACCGCGCCCACCTACGTCTCCAAGCCCCTCGTGCCGCGGACCGTCCGCACCATCGACCTGTCCGCGCCCGTCGTCGCCAAGCAGCCGCTGGTGCCGACCGCCGACCGCCCCGGCTCCGACGTCGAAGAACTCGAGATGGAGGACACCGAGGCCATGGTGCACGAGTTCCGTCCCCGCGCGGTGGGCGAGTAGCCCGCACCTGAAACGCCTGGACCGGGCCCCGAACGTTGGATCGTTCGGGGCCCGGTTCCGTCCATCCTGATCCCCTTGTTGCGAATGATTCTCATTATGAGTTAGGTTGTCGAGGAATCGAGAGGACACCGATGACGACAACTCTGGGCCGCCGGCCGCTCATCCTTTCCATGCTGGGGCTCGCCGCATCCGTGTGCCTGCTCGTGGCAGCCGCGTCGGGACCCGTGGCGGTGCCGCTGGGCGACGTGCTCGCCTCCCTCGGAAGACTCCTCACCGGATCGTCCTCCGCCGAGGGTGTCGACGCACTGGTCTCCGCGGTGCGCGTGCCACGCGTGCTGATGGCCCTGGTGGTGGGAGCGGGCCTCGGCGTGGCGGGAGCCGCGATGCAGGCGGTCTTCCGCAATCCACTGGCCGAACCCGGCATCACTGGTGTGTCCTCCGGTGCGGCCACCGTCGCCGTCATCCTGATCGTCACGGGCGGAGCGTCGTCCTCGTCCTGGCTGCTGCCGGTGGGGGCGTTCGCCGGTGCCCTGCTCGCCGTGCTCGTGGTGCAGGCCGTCGGCCTCGGTGCGGGCGGCAACTCCACCGCTTCCCTCCTGCTGGTCGGGATCGCCCTCAACGCCTTCCTCGGTGCCATCATCAGCGCGGTCGTGGCCAACGCGGTGAATGCCGAGGATGCGCGGTCTGCCATGTTCTGGCTGAACGGCGACCTCACCGGGCGGACTCTCGACGACCTCCGCCTGGCCATCCTGCCGCTGGTGCTCGGGGTGGCGGTGATCCTGTTCCATGCCCGTGACCTGAACCTCCTGGCCCTGGGTGACGCCACCGCCCAGACCTCCGGCATGAACGTGCGCCGCGTCAAGCACGTGGTCCTGGCGGCCGCGGCCCTCGCCACCGCGGCGGGCGTGGCGGTCACCGGCGTGATCTCCTTCGTGGGTCTCGTCGTGCCGCACCTGGTGCGGCTGCTGTGGGGCGGCGACCACCGGATCCTGCTGCCGGCCAGTGCCCTGCTCGGCGGCATCTTCCTGCTGGGCGCCGACACCGCGGCGAGACTGGTCCTCCAGCCGGTGGCGCTGCAGACCGGAACCGTCACCGCGCTGCTGGGAGCACCGTTCCTGCTGGTGTTGGTGGTGCGCGTCCGGAGGCGGTCCGCGTGAGGGGCGCCGCGCCCGAGCCTGCGTCCGGTCCCGCCGTCAGCCTGCGCGGGGTCCGCGTCGCCCATGGGAGTCGGACGGTGCTGGACGTGCCTGCGTTGGACTTCGAGCCGGGCCGGGTGCACGGACTCATCGGGCCCAATGGGGCGGGCAAGTCCACCCTCCTCAAGGCGGTCCTCGGGCTGCTGCCTGCCACCGGCGAGGTGAGCGTGCACGGCCACGCGCTGGCCCGGATGCCCTTCCGTGCCCGCGCGCGGCTGCTGTCCTACCTGGCGCAGGACACCGCCCTCGAGGTCGACTTCAACGGCCGCGAGCTCGTCCGGATGGCGCGCCACGCACGGCTTCGCCGTTTCGGATCCCTCGGCGTCGACGACGAACGTGCCGTGGACGACGCCCTCCGGCTGACCGGTGCCGACGCCTGGTCCCGTCGTCCCGTGACCAGCACCTCCGGCGGTGAGCGGCAGCTCACCATGCTCGCCCGCGCCATCGCACAGGATGCTGCGGTGCTCCTCCTGGACGAGCCGATCTCCGCCCTGGACCTCGGCCACGAACTTGACGTGCTGCGCCTGCTCCGCCCTTGGGTCGACGCTGCCGCGACGTCCCGAACCGTCCTGGTGGTACTCCATGACCTGACTCTGGCGGCCAGGTTCTGTGACCGGCTGACCCTCGTCGTCGACGGCCGCATCCACTGCCAGGGCACGCCCGAGCACGTCCTCACCGCCCACCACCTCCGCCCCGCCTACGGCGTCGACGTGGACGTTTCCACCAGTCGCGCCACCGGAACCCTGCAGGTCACCCCACTTTGAGAACCAACGAGAGGAAACCCATGAAGACACCATCCGCGCTGAGCCGCGCCACCGGAGGGCTGGCGCTGCTGGCCCTGGCCCTCACCGGTTGCGCCACCGCCGACGAGAACACCCCCGGCGCCCCGGCGTCGCCGGCGGCCGCTGCCTCCGCACCCGCCCAGGCGGGCTGGCCCCGCACCGTCGCGGTCGGGGACCGGGAGGTCGCGATCGAGCAGGAGCCCGCGAGCATCGTCGCGGTCACCTCCGAGGCGGCAGACCTGGTGCTGCTGCTTGCGGGTCCGGAGCGGGTGGCGGCCGTCGCGGCCGGCAGTCAGTCGCCCCACTCGGGCACCGCCGTCGAACTCGCCCTGCAAGTGGCCGACACGCTGCCGCCGGGGACGGACCCGGACCCCGAACAGATCCTGTCCCTGGCGCCTGACCTGGTGGTCTCCACCGCTCGGCACGGCGGTGAGAAGGCCGCGGCAGAGCAGTTGCAGGCCACCGGGGTGCCCACCGTCAACCTGGACTCTGCGGCCTTCGCCACGCCTGAGGGCATCGCCGAGACCATCACCACCCTCGGGGACATGCTCGGCGAGGAGGAGCGCGCGGCCTCGCTCCGCATCGAGTTCGAGGAGCGGATCGCCGAGCTGGATGCCCAGCACCTGCACGACGGCCCCGCCACGCTGGCGCTGATGGCCCGGGGCCGCAATGTCATGGCGATGGATGACTCCCTGATGCTGCCGCATCTGGTCGAGCGGGCCGGCGGCACCAACGCCGCCTCCGCCATCGGCATCACCCAGACCCGCCCCGTCGACGCCGAGGTCATCCTCCACGCGAATCCCGACGTGATCATCCTCGAGGACTTCCAGGGCCTGGGCCGCGCACCCTTCGAGGAACTCCTGTCCAACCCCGCACTCGCCGACGTGCCGGCGGTGGCGGCCGGCCGGGTGCACCTCGTCCCGATGACGGACGCATCCGGCATCTCAGGCGTCCGCACCCCTGTCGGCTACCGCACGGTGATCGACATCCTGTCCGAGGTCGGCTGACGTGCACCGCCGCCAGCGCCGACACGGGGCACACCCGGGACCACCGGTCGACACGGCTGCGGGCCGGCGATGGATCGTGGCCAGCCTCCTGCTGTCCGTGGCCGCCGCACTCCTCACGGCGGGGAGCTTCGTCGTCCTCGGAACGGTCTTCGACGCCGGCCCCGACGTCCGCCGGGTCCTGACGCTGGCCTGCCTCACGGCATCGGCGCTGGGGGCCGAGGTCGCCTCCGGGTGGCTCTCGGTGACGTGGGCCCGCCGGGAGGAGGTCCCCCTGCGAGAACGGCTGCTGCGGCGCTGGTGGGACGGTTCCGCGGGGGAACGGGACCACGAATCCGCCGGAGCCACCGTCGAACTGCTGACGGAATCCGTCGAGCGCGTCTCCAACTACCGCCAGACCTTCCTCGGACCGATGCTCGGGGCCGCCCTCGGACCACTCGCGGTGCTGGTGCTGCTGGCAGTGGCAGTCGACCCGGTGGTGGCGGCAGCCCTGGCGCTCGTGCTGCCACTGATCCCGCTCACGGTGCTGGGGTTCAGCAGGGCCTTCCGGAGGGTTTCCGGAGGCTCGCGGCGTGCCCGCGCACACCTCGCCGACCGGTACCTCGAAGCCATCCAGGGGCTGGAGACCATCACCCTGTTGGGTGCGGCGGGACGGGTCGAGGCCGACCTCGCCCGGGTGGGGGAGGCCAACCGGCGGGCGACCATGCGGCTGCTGGCCGGCAACCAGGTGGTGCTGTTCGTCACCGATGCGGTCTTCTCGCTCGGCGTGGTGACGTCAGCGGTGGTGCTGGCGGCCTGGCGCCTCGACGCCGGCGCCATCGGCCCCGGCGACGCCATCGCGGTCGTGCTGTGCGCCATCCTGCTGCTCCAGCCGCTGGACCGGGTGGGGTCGTTCTTCTACGTCGGCATGTCCGGGATGGCCTCCCAGCGCGCCATCAGGCGCTTCCTCGCCCACGAAACGGCGGCGCCTCCGGCGTCCACCACACCCGAACCCCAGCCGACCGGGCGGGGTGCCGGGCCCGTCGTCGATGTTGTCGACGCCTCGTTGGGTCACGGCGCGGCCCCGGTGGTCTCCCAGGCACGGTTGCGGCTGGAGGCCGGCTGCCGGGTGGCCGTCGTCGGCCCCTCGGGCGGCGGGAAGACGACGCTGCTCAGGGCGTTGAAGGGCGACGTCCTGCCTTCCGGCGGCAGCATCGTGGTGGACGGAATCGCCTCGTCGGCCGGGACCCGCGACGATGTCCGCGCCGCCAGCGCCCTGGTTTCCCAGACCACGTGGCTGTTCACCGGAACCATGGCGTACAACCTGCGGCTCGGAGCACCATTGGCCACCGACGACCAGCTCTGGGACGTACTGGAGCAGGTGGATCTTGCCGACTTCGTCCGCCGCAGCCCGCGGGGCCTCGACACCGTGGTCGGGGAACGGGGGCACGCCGTCTCCGGGGGCCAGGCGCAGCGGATCTCGCTCGCGCGGGCAGTCCTGTCCGGGAGGCGACTCCTGCTGCTCGACGAACCCACCGCGCACGTCGACCTCGAGTCCGAGGCCATCATCCTGGAACTGCTCCGGCGTCTCCCCGCGGACTGCAGCGTCGTCATGACCACCCACCGCCCGGCCATCGCGGCAGCGGCCGAGTCCGTGTGGGAACTGCGTGACGGAACACTGGCGGAGGTGACCCATGCGTGAAACGACCCGGCCGGATCGTGCGGTACTGACCCGCTGGCTGGTCTCGACCACCCGTCCGGTACTCGCCCCGTTGATGGCGTCCACGACGTTCCGGATGCTGGACCAGCTCGCCGGCCTGGCTCTGTTCGGGGCGGGTGCGGCCCTGGTGCTCGGCTGGGCGGGGGAGGCCTTCGACCTGTGGGGGATCGCCGGGATGATGGTGCTGCTCAGCCTGGTGAAGGCGGTGAGCCGCTACCTCGAGCAGTTCCTCGGGCACCTCGTCGCGTTCAAGGCGTTGGAGTTGCTGCGGCGCGACCTGTTCTCCAAGCTCTGGCCGCAGGCGCCCGCCGTCAGCACACGACTGCGCGCGGGAGACGTCCTGGAGCGGGCCACCAAGGACGTCAACCGGCTCGAGGTGTTCTTCGCCCACACCGCCGCCCCTGCCGTGACCGCCGTGCTGACGCCGCTGGTGGCGGCGATCGTGATCGGGGTGGTGGTGTCCCCGGCCGTTGCCCTCGTGATGGGGATCGGGTTCGTGGTCAGCCTGTGCGTGCCCGCATTCGGGGCCCGTCCCGCGGCCGCAGCGGCCATCCGCACGGCAGAGCTCCGGGGACGCCTCACCCAGGACGTCACCGATTCCGTCCTGGGCGCCACCGAGGTGACGGGTTACGGCCTGCAGGCGGACAGGCTCGGTCGGGCCCGTGGCCTGGGCGAGGAACTGCTGCGGCTGGGACGCCGCGTCGCCGCCATCTCGGGGCTGAGGCGGGGGATTGCGATCACCGTCGCGATGGCAACCGTGGTGGGGGTGGTCCTCGTCGGGCTGGGCCAAGGGAGCGAAGCCGCCGCAGTGGCCGCGGCGGCCCTCGTCACCCTGCGCGGGTTCGAGGTCACCAAGGCCGTGGAGGACTTCGTCACCGACCTCGACGCCTCCTTCGCCTCGGCACGACGGCTCTGGACGCTGACCCACACCCCGGCGTCGGTGACCGAACCGCCGTCGGCCGTCGCCGTCCCACAGGGCGCCATCGAGGTCCGGTGGCGGGAGCTCACCCACACCTACCCGGTCGATGGTGTCGGCCGCGGCGAGCCGGCGCTGCAGGAGGTCACCGCCGTCGCCCCGGCCGGGTTGCACACCTGCCTGCTGGGTGCCTCGGGTGCCGGCAAGTCCACCATGGCGCAACTGGTGCTGCGCTACTCGGACCCGGACGAGGGTGCGGTCCTCCTCGGAGGCGTCGACGTCCGCGGTCTCGCGCTGCAGGAACTCCGATCAGCCGTCACCCACGTGGCGCAGCGCCCCTTCCTGCTCAATGCCTCGGTGGCGGACAACCTGCGCCTGGCGAGGCCGGAGGCAAGCGACGAGGACATCCGAGAGGCCTGCCGGGCCGCCCGGATCAGCGAACACGTCGAGTCACTGCCCCAGGGCTACGACACCCACGTCGGGGAGGACGCCGGCCGCTGGTCCGGCGGGCAGCGCGCCCGGTTGGCACTCGCCCGTGCGCTCGTGACCCGGGCGCGGGTGTTCGTGCTGGACGAGTACAGCGCGCACCTCGACGAGGAACTGGCCGACGACGTCGCCCTGGCCCTGCGCGAGGAAAGGCCCGAGGCGACTGTCATCGAGGTGACGCACAGGGTCTCCAGGGCGCTGGCGGCGGACCACGTCGTCGTGCTGGACCGCGGCCGGTGTGTCCAGGCGGGCGCGCCGAACACACTCGCGGATTCCGACGGCCCATTCGCACGGTTGCTCATGCGCGAGGGTGACCAAGTGCTGCGGCTGGGACGGACTTGACAGCGGGGGTAGGGTTTACAAGCTTGTGTGAAACCCGCACTGGTCGATGAGCAACTGAGGATTGCCGATGCCCGAAACCAGAGCAGACAACCGTCTAGACCCCAGGACCCGTGGCGTCATCGCCATCCTGCTGGTGTCGGCGTTCATAGTCATCCTCAACGAGACCACCCTCAACATCGCCATCAAGGCGGTGATGGACGACATGGGGGTGACCGAGCGCACCGCCCAGTGGCTGACCACGGCGTTCATGCTCACCATGGCGGTCATCATCCCGGTCTCGGGCTGGTTGCTGGAGAGGTTCTCCACCAAGCGGGTGTTCCTGCTGGCGATGACGTTGTTCATCATCGGAACCTTCATCGTGGCCATCGGCCCCCTGTTCGGCATCGTCCTGGCGGGCCGCGTGGTCCAGGCCAGCGGTACGGCAGTGATGATGCCGTTGCTGATGACCACGGTGCTCGAGGTGGTCCCCGAGGAACGTCGTGGCGTCATGATGGGCAACATCTCCATGGTGATCGCCGTTGCCCCGGCGCTGGGACCGACGCTGTCCGGGCTCGTGCTGCAGGTGGCTGACTGGCGCACCACGTTCTGGATCATCCTCCCGCTGGCGATCGCGCTGCTGGCGCTCGGGGCCGCCAAGCTGGAGACGCTGAACGAGCCGCGCCGCGTCCCCGTCGACGGTCCCTCGGTGGGCCTGTCGGTGATCGGTTTCGGCGGACTCGTGTACTCCCTGAGCCTGTTCGGCGAACCGAGCGTGCCGGTGCTGCAACTGGTCATCGTCCTGGTGGTCGGTCTGGCCGCGCTGGTGCTGTTCCTGATGCGGCAGGTGCGGCTGGCCCGCACCGGCAAGGCGCTGCTGAACCTCGGCACGTTCGCCACCGCAGGGTTCCGCAACGCCGTCGTCGTGGTGGCCATCGCGATGGCGGCGATGTTCGGGACGCTGATCATGCTGCCGCTGATCCTGCAGGACGCCCTCGGCATGGAGCCGCTCCACGTCGGACTGATGATGCTGCCCGGTGGTCTGGTGATGGGCCTGCTCGGCCCCACCGTCGGAAAGCTGTACGACAAGGTGGGCCCGCGCCCCCTGGTCGTGCCCGCCACGGCGCTGATCGGCGTGGTGCTGGCTCTGTTCTCGTTGATCACCGTCGGGACGCCGGTGTGGTTCATCGTGGTCTGCCACGTCGCGATGAGCATCGGCTTCGCGTTCATGTTCACGCCGCTGCTCACCAGCGCCCTCGGCTCGCTGCCGCGTCCGCTGTACCCGCACGGCTCGGCCGCAGTGGGCACCGTCCAACAGCTCGCCGGTGCGATCGGAACCGCCCTGTTCGTCACCATCTACTCCAGCCAGGCGCGCGTGGCGGAAGTCACGGGGCTGGACTCCGCGCACGCCATGCTCACCGGCTCGCGGGTGGCGTTCCTGTGCGCCGCGGCGGTCTGCGTGCTCGCGTTCGTCGGCACCTGGTGGCTGCGCAAGCCCGAGCGCAGTGGTGACCAGGCAGAGGAGCCCAGCGCCGCCGCCATGCACTGAGCGGCCCATGGGCTAGCGTTGGGACTGATCCGTCGGCCCGGCCGAGGTGGTCGGGGCGACGGTGCAGTGCCACTGAGGAGGCCGTCATGAGCAAGAAGAAGCCCGAGCCCAAGCTGCTCTCGGGCGGCAACCCGCAGGTCCCCAAGGCCGACGGGGACGAACCCGTGAAGACCTACGTCGAGGCCATGCCCGGCTGGAAGCGCGACGTTGGACGCAGGCTGGACAGCCTGCTGGGGGAGCTGCCCGAAATTCGCCGCGGCGTGCGCTGGAACCAACCCTTCTACGGCCCCCAGGGGTCGGAGAACTGGTTCCTGTCCTTCCGCTGTTTCACCGACTACGTCCAGGTCCAGTTCCTCAACGGGACGTCCCTGGACCCGATGCCGCCGAAGGACTCGAAGCACGAGGGCATGCGCTACCTCGACATCCG
The DNA here is from genome assembly GCF_054776555.1 of Tessaracoccus terricola. Lineage (NCBI taxonomy): Bacteria > Bacillati > Actinomycetota > Actinomycetes > Propionibacteriales > Propionibacteriaceae > Tessaracoccus > Tessaracoccus terricola. Next base: position 280,969 of record NZ_BAAHBS010000005.1, read on the forward strand.
GCAGGATGACGAACTGGACGAGGCGCAACTACGCTCCTGGTTCAAGCAGGCGCGCGAACTGCCGCCGGTGAAGATGTGATCGGGGTGGATGGGCCCATCCCCGCATGACCATCTTCACCATCGGTCATTCGAACCGTCCGCTGCAGGAGTTCACGGACCTGCTGCGTGAGCACGACATCGCCTTGGTGGTGGATGTGCGCCGGCTCCCCGGGTCCAAACGCAACCCCTGGTTCAACGACGACGCGCTGGCCGCCTCGCTCGCGGACCTCGGCATCGACTACCGCTGGTCGCAGGGGCTCACCGGGCGTCGTCGAGTGAGCAAGGACGTCCCGTTCGAGGTCAACGCCTGGTGGGAGAACCGCAGTTTCCACAACTACGCCGACCATGCCTTGGGGGCTGAGTTCCGCGAGGCCCTCGAGGAACTGCTGCGGTGGGCCCCGGAGGCCGCCACCGCCGTGATGTGTTCCGAGGCGGTGTGGTGGCGCTGCCACCGCCGTCTCATCGCGGACCACCTGCTGGCACGCGGAATCGACGTCCGCCACATCGTGGGTCCCGGCAGGGCGGAGCCCGCACGGCTGAGCGAGGGTGCCGTCGTCTCGGAGGGCGACGTCGTCAAGTACCCGGCGGAGCCCAAGTCCTGAGGTCGTCGGGCAAGAAAAAACCCCCGGCGGGAGCAGGTGCCCCTCCGAGGGTGGTTCTGGTGGAGCTAGGGGGATTCGAACCCCCGGCCTTCTCATTGCGAACGAGACGCGCTACCAACTGCGCCATAGCCCCATCTTTCAAGCGGGTCAATACTACCACCGGGGCCGGGGGAGCCACAAAATCGGGTGGTGCTCAGCGCTCCCAGCCCATGACTGCGACGCGCTGCCCGGTCTCGGGGTAGGTGAAGTCCGGCAGCAGGTCCACGAAGCCCTTGCGGCGGTAGAGCGCGCGGGCGGGGTTGTCGGGGTGCGTGCCCAGCAGGGCGCGGGACTGGGGCATGGAGTCCAATTGGGTGTCGAGGAGGGCGCCGCCCAGGCCCTGGCCGTGGACGGCGGGGTCAACTTCGATCTCGGCGAGCTCGAAGGCATCCTCGAACCAGTCGAGTTGCCCCGCGTCGTTCATGGCCTCGGCGATCTGCTGGGGCCACCAGTTGTTCGACTGTAGGTCGTAGCCGTAGAGGAAACCGAGGATCTCGCCGTCGATCTCACCCACCAGGCAGGTGGCGCCCTTGTAGGTCTCCATGCAGCGGGCGAAGTCCTTGGCGAACTGGGCGGCGGCCTCGTCGGTGTGGTCGAAGGCCTCGCGGTAGATGTTCGAGATTCGGCCGGCCCTGGCGACTGCCTCCTCGGGCGCCAGCCACCGCAGGTAGTCCTCCATGTTGATCTCGCTCACGGTCCCACCCTACGGCCCGACGCGGTCGGCGTCGAAGCGTGGGCGGCGGCTCCGTCGTCAGTCGGCGGTGTTCTCGGTGGAGCCGCCCGGGCGCGCCCCGAGTTCCGCGTCCAGGCGCAGCAGCCCGGGGCCGTCGTCGCCGACGAGGCGGATCCGGGCGAGGATCTCCTTGACCGTTGACTCCTCCTCGATCTGCTCGTCGACGAACCAGTTGAGGAGCGGGCGGGCGTCGAGGTCGCCCTCGGCGTCGGCAGCGCGGTAGAGGTCGCGGATGGATTCGGAGACGATCTCCTCGTGGTGCAGGGCCGCCGCGAACACCTCCGCCGGGGAGGCGCCTGCGGGCACCTGCGGAGCCTCGACCGCGCCGATGACCGGGTGGTTGTCGCGGTCGATGACGTGGTCGATGAACTTGTTGGCGTGCACGATCTCCTCGTCAGCTTGGTGACGCAGCCATTGGGCCATGCCGGGAAGGTCCTGCGCGTCCATCTCGATGGCGAGCTGGCGGTAGGCCATCGACGAGGCGAACTCCAGGGTGATCTGGGCGTTGAACTTCGGGAGCAGGGTTTCCGAGATCTTCATGTGCTGAATCTATGCCCTTTGACGCTGCTTGTCAGCGCCCAATAGGTTCGTCACAGTACTCCAGCAGCAGAGAGGTGGCGCGATGACGGGCCGGACCACGACTGACAGGCAGGCCATCGAGGTGGCAGACCGCGTGCTCGAAGGGCCGCACGGCCCGCTGCCAGTGCGTATCTACAGCCCCGAGGCGCCCCACGGCCCCGCCTTCGTGTGGGTCCACGGCGGCGCGTTCGCGGCCGGGGACCTGGACATGCCCGAGGCGCACTGGGTGTCGACAGCCCTCGCCGAGCGGGGCATCCCCGTCGTGTCCGTCGACTACCGACTGGCGCCGTTCCCCGAGGACTGGGTGGTGGCCGACGGCGTCGCCCGGGAGGAGGGGGTGCACTTCCCCGTGGCCCACGAGGAGGTGGTCTTCGCCTACCGCTGGGCGCTCGGGTCCGGCCTGGCAGATGGTCCCTGGTCACTCGGCGGCGGCAGCGCCGGGGGCAACCTGGCCGCCGGGGCCGTGCTCGCGCTGCTGCATGGCGACGGCCCCCTGCCACCTTTCGTGTTCCTCGCCTACCCGACGCTGCACGCGCACCAACGTCCCCACCGCGCTGAGGTGGAGGCGGCGCTGCAGGGGGCGCCCGAGGAACGTCGCTACCGGCCCGCCGCCATCCTCGGCATGTACGAGAACTACCTCGGCGCCGGTGTGGACGTCGCCTCGGCCCCGATCCGCGCCATCCCGGGCCTCGCGACCGCGGCGGACCTCGTCGGGCACCCCCGCACCCTGGTGGTCAACAACGAACTGGACGACCTGCGCACCTCAGGCGAGGCCTACGTCGACGTGCTGGTCGAGGCCGGCGTCGACGTCGACCTGGTCACCGAGCCCGGCACCTTCCACGGCCACCTCAACCGGCCCGAGGAGGGGATCGCCGAGGGCACCATCGAAGCCGTGGCCGGGGAGATCCTCCACACGCTCGCGCAATAGAGTGGCCCCACTCCAGCCGTCACGAAGGAGAGCCCTTGTCCTGTTGCGCACCAGGTCCTGAGACCCCAGCCGGGCCTCCGGCGGCCGTCGACCACCCCTGGGGGCGTGGCGACGGACGGTCAACGCTCCCCGACGCCGACGTCGTCCACCTGCCGGGCGGAACGTTCCGGATGGGCAGCGAGGATCCCGACGTGAACCCGGCCGACGGTGAGGGACCGGTCCGCAGCGTCGCCGTCGAGCCGTTCGGGATCGCCTGCCACACGGTCACCAACGCCCGGTTCCGCCAGTTCGTCGACGCCACCGGGTACGTCACCGAGGCTGAGGAGTTCGGCTGGTCGTTCGTGTTCCACCTGCTGCTCGACGAGGCGGAACGCGACTCCCACCCGCACCCCGTGGGCACGCCCTGGTGGCGCGGAGTCGAGGGCGCCCGCTGGGACTCGCCCACGGGCCCGGCCTCGGGCATCGACGACATCCCCGACCATCCCGTCGTCCACGTCTCCTGGCGCGACGCCGAGGCCTACGCCCACTGGGTGGGCGGCAGGCTGCCCACCGAGGCCGAGTGGGAGTACGCGGCCCGCGGCGGCCTGGACCAGGCCCGCTTCGCCTGGGGTGATGAGCTCACCCCCGGCGGCGAGCACCGCTGCAACATCTGGCAGGGCACCTTCCCGACGGACAACTCGGCGGCCGACGGGTTCGTCGGCACCGCCCCGGTGGGCAGCTACGCGCCCAACGGGTACGGCCTGTTCGAGGTGGCCGGCAACGTGTGGGAGATGTGCGCCGACGAGTGGAACAGCAATCCCGCGGACCCGACGACGGGCCGCACCTATCCCGGTGGACGCGTGATGCGGGGCGGTTCGTACCTGTGCCACGACTCCTACTGCAACCGGTACCGGGTGGCCGCCCGCACCAGCAACACCGCCGACAGCGCGGCCGGCAACCTGGGTTTCCGGGTGGCGTTCGACGAGGCATAGGCGGAACCCCGCGTGCCAAGGGCCGGAAGGTGGAACACTTTCGGCCATGAGCACCATCCGTAGCATCCTCGGGGGAGTTGCCACAGTCCTGCTCCTGACGTCCTGCTCCCTCCTGCAACCAGCACCCGCCGAGGAGCCGACGGCGGCCCAACCCACGCCGAGCCCGCATCCCGTGGCGTCCGAACTCTCCCAGCAGGTCTGGGACTCCGCGGTGGAGGGCCTCGTGGAGATGGGTGGGGTGCACGCCGTCTGGATGGGCGTGGCCGAGTGGCCCTTCACGGGCGAGTACGTGATCGCGGCCGCGTTCCCCGGGGCAGCGTTGGGCCAGATGGAATGGGACTGGGTGGACTCGACGGGCGAGGTGCGCGAGAGCATCGCGCTCGGGGCGGGTGGCGACATCACGGTGCCCCTGGCCGAGTACTCCTACCAGCAGGCGCGTGACTTCCTCGACGACGTCGGCGAGTGCGGCGTCGACGAGGTCCGGATGTGGGCCGCCAGGCCCATGCCGTCGGGGGCGTGGCACGAGTACGGTGGCTGCGCCGCCGAGAACCGGGTGGCGCAGGATCGCGGCGCTACGCCGGGGCTGTACAACGTCGTCCCCACTCCCCAGATCGTGCGTCTGGACGGGCAACCGGTCCCGGACCTGGAGGAATGGGCATCCCCGGAGGCCCTGGCTCAGATCTGGGCCGACGGGCAGGCTGCGCTGGGTGAGTCGCTGCTGCGGGGCATCTCCATCTCGCCCGCGTACGGTGGGGTCAGCATCGTGGGGTCGAACGGCAGCGAGTGCGGAGCGCAGACGGGCTTCGCGTTCACCAGGTCCCTCACGCCCTCGGACGCGCGGCTGGACCTGAGGCCGGGACAGGGCGGCCTGGTGGCCAACTGCAGCCAGGGCAGCGACCGCGGGTTCCGGTTCTCCGACGTCACGCCCGAAGAGGTGGCCGAGGTGGCCGCCGAGGCCATCAAGGAGCACGGGCTGGACCTCGGCCCCCGGGCCGGGCACCTGGCCATCGCGCTCGAGGGGCAGGCGCTGGTGATGCTGATCGGGCAGGACCGTGCGGTCTCCCACACCTACGTCCTGATCCCGGACCCGGCCGCGACGCAGCAGCCACCCGCCTGAGGCCCGGCCGCCGCTCACGAGTTGAGGCGGTAGCCCCGCTTGATGACGGTGGTGATCAGGTCGGGCTTCGGCAGCATCCGCCGCAACCGGCTCAGGGCCATGTCCAGGGCGTGCCGCGTCGCCACCGAGGGCAGCGCGGCGCAGAGTTCATCGCGCGAGACCACCGAGCCGTCGGCCTCCATCAGGCAGCGCACGATCTCTGCCTGCGTGGGGGAGAGCTCGCACTGCTCCCCGGCGACGTCGAGGGTGCGGCCCCGCAGCAAGCAGGGGCCGTGGATGGTGTCGCGGGTGAGCGTGCCCAGGGACGTGAGGTGTTCCACCAGTTGGAGGATCATCGCTCCCATCCGGTGCCGTTCCGGGACCAGCACCCGGGCCACCCCGGCGTCCTCCAGCGGGCCGGCGGTGACTGGGCCGACGGTGGCCACGGCGACACGTTCGTTCAGCGAGCGCACCAGCGCGGTCTCCCGGTTGCGACGGTGTGCTGCCGCGATCAGGGCAGCCGCGGCGGGGGCGCTGGTGAAGGTGACGGCGTCGAAGTGGGCGGCGCACAGACCGTCGACCAGCTTGTCCACCGCCGGGTCCGTGGCGGACTCCAGCCAGCGGTACGGCTCCACCTTCAGCACGTGCGCGGCGCCCAGCCGCCGCAGCGCGGCGGGGAGCCCGAGGTCGTGGTCTGCCTGCAACTGCACCGCCACGGTGGCCCCTCGGAGCCTGCCGTTGAGCTGGGGGACCAGGGAGGCCACGGTGCCGTCGTCGGAGATGCCGGCTGCCCGGAAGCCGTGGGCTCGGATCGCGCCGTGGGCCTTCGCGCCGCGGACGTACAGGGCCGCGGCCTCGACGGCCTCGCTCAGTTCGGTGCCCAGACCGGCCGCCTCCGCGGAATCGAACCAGCGTCGGAACCCGTAGGCGGTGGAGACCAGCAGGACCTCCGGCCGCGCGGCGATCACGCGCCGGGTCTGCTCCAGGAGGACGGCCTCGTCGTCGAGGGGCGCCAGCCGAAGGAGCGGCACGTGGGTGACGTCGGCGCCGCGCCTGGTGAGGGCCTCGATGAGCTCGTCGGATCGTCGGTCGCTGGTGACCGCCACCCTGAAGCCCACGAGTGGGCGCTGGCCGGCTTGCTCCAGTCCGGGAGCCGTGGTGCAGCTTTCCATGCGCTGCTCGCCTCTTTCCTCTCGTGCTGGAGCATCCCCGGCTCCGCGGTCGTTCGTCCGAGGCTATTGGCCTGATGTCCACACGGGGTTGCGGGATCGTGACGGTCGAGTAACGGAATTCTCACTCCGGGTGCTGACTGCCTGCCCAGGAGTCTCTCATGCCTCTGGGCCCCCAGCGCCGGCAAGAGGCCTACTGTGGTCAGAGGCGGTTTTCCCGCAACCAACTGGACGAAGGAGTTCGAGATGGGCGACAACACCTACAAGGTCACCGAGATCGTCGGCACCTCCGGCGACGGCCTGCAGCAGGCCATCGACGGGGCGATCGCACGCGCCGCGAAGACGTTGAAGAACTTGGACTGGTTCGAGGTGACCGAGGTCCGAGGACACATCGAGGACGGCCGGGTGGCGCACTACCAAGTGGGCCTCAAGGTCGGGTTCCGGCTGGAGGACGCGGCCGGCTGATCCCCGCCCGGTAGCCTCTGAGGCCATGGCTTCGAAGTGGCAGTTCTGGATCGACCGTGGCGGCACGTTCACCGACGTCGTGGCCCTGCGCCCCGACGGGGAGCTCGTCTCCCACAAGGTGCTGTCCGAGGACACTGCCACTCCGCCGCGCTACCGGGACGCGGCCGTGGCGGGCATCCGGGAACTGCTGGGCGTGGGCCCGCAGGAACCGGTGCCCGTGGAGCAGATCGACGTGGTCCGCATGGGCACCACCGTCGCCACCAACGCCCTGCTGGAGCGCAAGGGGGAGCCGACGGCGCTGGTGATCACGCGCGGTTTCGCCGACGCGCTGCGCATCGGCTACCAGAACCGCCCGCGCATCTTCGATCGCCACATCGTGCTGCCCGAGATGCTCTACGAGCGCGTCATCGAGGTGGACGAGCGCATCACCGCCGACGGGACGGTGCTCACCCCACCCGACCTCGACGCCCTGGCCGGGCCGCTGCGCGAGGCCATCGCCGATGGCATCGGTGCCGTGGCCGTGGTCTGCCTGCACAGCCACCTCCACCCGGCACACGAGCAGCAGGTCGGCGCGCTCGCGCGCCGGCTCGGGTTCGAACAGGTGTCCCTCTCCAGCGAGGTCAGCCCGCTGCTGAAGGTGGTCCCGCGTGGCGACACCACAGTCGTCGACGCCTACCTCTCCCCGATCCTGCGCCGCTACGTGAAGCAGGTCTCCGAGGAGCTGCCCGGCGTGGACCTGCTGTTCATGCAGTCCCACGGCGGCCTGACCGAGGCCCGGCACTTCCGTGGCAAGGACGCCATCCTCTCCGGCCCCGCGGGCGGCATCGTCGGCATGGTGCGGATGTCGGAGGCCGTCGGCCTGGACCGGGTGATCGGGTTCGACATGGGCGGCACCTCCACCGACGTCTCCCACTACGCCGGGTCCTACGAGCGGGTCCTCGACACCGAGGTTGCAGGCGTCCGCATGCGGGCACCGATGCTGGACATCCACACCGTCGCCGCCGGCGGTGGCTCGATCCTGCACTTCGACGGCGCCCGCTACCGCGTCGGCCCCGACTCCGCGGGCGCGATGCCCGGACCCGCGTCCTACCGGCACGGCGGACCGCTGACCGTGACCGACGCCAACGTCATGCTCGGCCGGATCCAGCCCGCGCACTTCCCGGCCGTGTTCGGCCCGGACGGGGACCAGCGCCTGGACCTCGACGTCGTCCGCGCCCGGTTCACGGAGTTGGCCGCCGAGATCACCCGCGCCACCGGGGACGACCGCACGCCCGAGGAGGTGGCGGCCGGGTTCCTGCGGATTGCCGTGGCGAACATGGCCGGCGCGGTGAAGAAGATCTCCGTGGCCAAGGGGCACGACGTCACCGGCTACGCCCTGACCACGTTCGGCGGTGCCGGCGGACAGCACGCCTGCGCCGTCGCCGATGCCCTCGGCATGCGGACCGTGCTGGTGCCGCCGCTGGCCGGGGTGCTCTCCGCGCTCGGTATGGGCCTGGCCGACGTGACGGCGATGCGTGAGCAGGCGGTGGGGGAGCGATTGGGCGAGGAGGTGCTGCCGCGGCTCGAGGCAGTCGCCGAACAGCTCGAGGAGGCCGCCCGCTCGGAACTGGAGGGTGCTCCCGGGGACCGCACCGTGGTGCAGCGGCGCGCCCACCTGCGCTACGACGGGACGGACACGCCACTGCAGGTGGAACTCTCAGGAGAGGCGGGGATGGTGGCCGAGTTCGAGACCGCGCACCGCCGGCTCTACTCCTTCCTGCTGGAGCGCCCCCTCGTGGTGGAGGCGGTCTCCGTGGAGGTGGAGGCACGCTCCGGCGCCGTCGCCCCCGGTGCCCCTGGCGATGCCGGCCGGGCGGAGTCCCAGCCGTCGCCGCCCGAGGGCGAGGTGGAGATGTTCGTCGACGACGGTTGGCGGCGGGTGCCGCTGCACCGTCGCGAGGACCTGCCCGTCGGGGAGCGGGTGGCGGGCCCCGCCCTGGTGGTGGAGGCCAATGCCACAACCGTGGTGGAGGACGGCTGGCGGGCGGAGGTGGGCGCATCGGGTGAGTTGCTCCTGGAGCGGGTCCGGACCGGTGCCGCCGAGGCCGGGGTGGGTCTGGAGGCCGATCCCGTGATGCTGGAGATCTTCAACAACCTGTTCATGTCCGTGGCCGAGCAGATGGGCACCCGCCTGGAGCAGACGTCGCAGTCGGTCAACATCAAGGAACGGCTCGACTTCTCCTGCGCCCTGTTCGACGCCGGCGGCAACCTGATCGCCAACGCACCTCACATCCCCGTGCACCTCGGCTCGATGGGCACCAGCGTCCGGGAGGTGATCATGCGCGCGGGACGGATCCGGCCCGGGGACACCTACGCCGTCAACGACCCCTATCACGGCGGCACCCACCTGCCCGACATCACCGTCATCAGTCCCGTGTTCGACGAGGCCGGCGACGAGGTGCTGTTCTGGGTGGCCTCCCGCGGCCACCACGCCGAGATCGGTGGCATCACCCCCGGGTCCATGCCCGCGCGCTCCCGCACCGTCGACGAGGAGGGCATCCTGTTCGACGCCTGGCTGCTCGTTGCTGAGGGCAGGTTCAGGGAGGCCGAGACCAGGGCACTGCTGACGGCGGGCCCGCACCCGTCGCGCAACCCCGACGGCAACCTCGCCGACCTGCGCGCCCAGGTGGCCGCCAACGCCCGCGGCGCCGAGGAGGTGGCCACCATGATCGAGCACTTCGGACTCGACGTGGTGCGCGCCTACATGGCCCACGTGCAGGACAACGCCGAGGAGGCGGTGCGACGGGTGGTGGCCGGGCTCGAGGACGGCGAGTACGCCTACGAGACCGACTCCGGCGCCACCATCCACGTGCGCGTGGCGGTGGACCGCCGGGCCCGCTCCGCGACGCTGGACTTCACCGGCACCTCACCGCAACTGGCCACCAATCTGAACGCGCCCGCCGCCGTGACCACCGCGGCCGTGCTGTACGTGTTCCGCACCCTCGTCGACGACGAGATCCCGCTCAACGACGGCTGCCTGCGCCCCCTGGAGATCATCCTCCCGGAGCGCTCGATGCTCTCACCCGAGCACCCGGCAGCAGTGGTGGGCGGCAACGTGGAGACCTCCCAAGCCGTCACCGGTGCCCTGTACGCGGCGCTCGGGGTGCAGGCCGAGGGCGCCGGGACCATGAACAACGTGTCCTTCGGAAACGACCACCACCAGTACTACGAGACCCTGTCCTCGGGCTCCGGCGCGGGCGACGGGTTCGACGGCACGTCGGTGGTCCAGACCCACATGACCAACTCGCGGCTCACGGACCCGGAGGTGCTCGAGACCCGCTACCCACTGCTGCTGGAGTCCTACGAGATCCGCCACGGCAGTGGGGGAGTCGGCCGGTGGCGGGGCGGCGACGGGGGTGTGCGACGGTTGCGCTTCCTGGAGCCGATGACCGTCAGCATTCTGTCCGGGCACCGGCGCGTCCCGCCCTACGGCATGGCGGGCGGATCCCCGGGTGCGCTGGGTGGAAACCGCGTGGAGCGCGCCGACGGGACGGTCACGCCGATGGCCGGCAACGACGTCGTGTCCGTGGGCCCCGGCGACGTGCTGGTGGTGGAGACCCCCGGAGGTGGTGGTTACGGGTCTTCGGGGTCCAGGTAGGCCTGGGCCACCAGGCCCAGGTGGTCCGTGCCGGAGATTTCGAAGTGGAGGGGGCGGGAGCCCGAGACCCTGTCCGAGAACAGGAAATGGTCGATGCGCGCGAACGCCGGCACGGCTCCTCCCGCCGGCCATGTCGGGCGCCACGTGTCCAGACCGGTGGCGCCGTCCATCGCGTTCCTGATGGGTCCCTTGGTCAGGACCTGCATGGTGTGGTGATCATCGATGGCGTTGAAGTCGCCCACCAGCACCAGCCGCTCGGCGGCGAACTCCATCGCCAGCGCGCTGACCGCGTAACCGTCCTCCGTCCAGACCTCGGCCCCGAGGTGGGGCGGGGTGGAGTGGATGACACCGACGTGCCAGGTGGTGCCTGCCACCTCGGTGGTGGCGACGAAGTTGTCGAAGGTCGTGTCCGCCGTGGCGACGATCTCCACCGGGGTGCGCGAGAGCAGCATCGTGCCGCCGGCGTCCTCGCGCTCGGTGCCCACCCGGTGCGGGAACTCGTCGAGGATTCCCACTGCGTCCAGCCGCCCGCCGAAGTCCGGCGTGTACTCCTGGATGGCCACCAGGTCCACGAACGGACCCAACCTGTCCCGCAGTTCACCCACGTCCGCCCGGCCGTACTGGACGTTCAGGGAGACCACCGTCAGGTCCGGTGGGACCTGCTCGGTGGCGACGATGACCTCCTGCTCCGGCAGCACCGGCAGGCCCCACACCACGAAGGCGGCCACGGCCAACGGGACGGCGAGTAGCTTCCACCAGCGGTGCAGCACCAAGACCAGACCGACGATGGCCACACAGCACGGCAGCCACAGCATGGGGATGAACGTGGCCGCCGCGATCAGGAACGACGAGGCGGTCTGCCACTGCGTCACCAGCGAGAGGCTGAGCAGCACGGCAGCCGCCAACGCGCCGGCGACCAGTAGCAGCCAGCCGAGCCCACGCATCAGTTTCATGCGCTCACCGTATTGACGCGGAGGAGCACCCCACATCCCACCCGGGACGCCGAACCGAGGACCCGGGTCTGATTTCACCGCTCCAGGTTCCATGACACCAGCGCCTCCCGCGCAAGCGGGGCCGCGACTGGGCCCACGTTGCCCAGGACGCTGACCAGGGGCAGGTCCCGCAGGTCTCCCTCGTAGATGCGGTCCCGGCCCACCCGCCAGCCGACCAGGCTGAGCACGTCGGCCAGGTCCTGCAGGAGCGGGAGCCGGCCCATGGTGCCGGTCTCCAACAGGACCAGCAGTGCCGCGTCGCGCCCGAACCCGGAGTCCTGCGGCACCAGCGCCGAGGACAGGTACAGGTACTGGTCCCAGGGGTCGGCCCGGACGTCGGCCCCCACCACGGTGGGCAGCACCCGTCGCCCCTTCGTCTCCAGCAGCCCGACACCCTCCAGCGCAACCCGGAACCGCCGCACCTCGGGGGTGTGCACCTCCCGGTTGCCCACCTGCCCGTGCGGGGTCCGGTGCCGCGGCACCACGTCGCACGCCTCGACTACGGTGGCGGGGGTCAGGTGGCCCGCGGACGTGAGCCGCAGCCCGCCGCTGGCGGCCCGGTCCAGGAACCACCCCACGGGCGTGAGCCCGCTGGTGAGGTGGTGCTCGCACAGCCGCGGGAAGTCGTCGTCGAGCAGCCTGGCCACCTGCCGTTTGATGACGGCCCCGGTGGGGGTGTCGGCCAGCGCCTGCGCCATCCCGCTCAGCCGCGCGAGGATGGGGGCGTCGCTGCCCGGGGCGGACCACGAGCCGGTGTGGCAGCCCACCTCGAAGCCCGGGGGATCGGTGCCGCCGGCGCGTGCGAACGACTCCCTCAGGTCCGCCAGGCCGGGGGAGGACATGAGCGTGTCGAAGCGGTGGTGGAGGTCCGTGCTGCTGGGTTGGTCTGCCATGCAACGACGCTACGACGAGGCTCTGACAGTTCAGTAGAAGAAGATGGCGAACAGGTGCGGGTTGTGGGCGTGGACGATGGCCATGAACACGATGGCGTCGAACAACAGGTGCACCACCAGCACGTACAGCAGGGAGCCGGTGCGGGCGAACAGGAAACCCTGGACCAGCGCGAACGGGAAGGTCAGCAACGGGCCCCACTCGCGGTAGCCCAGCTCCCACAGGAACGAGACGAAGATGGTGGCCTGCAGCAGGTTGGCCAGCCACACCGGGAAGTGGCGGCGCAGCAGCGCGAAGCAGGTGCAGATGAAGAACAACTCGTCCCAGGTGCCGACGAAGTTCACCCCGACGAAGAACCGGACCAGTTCGCTGGTGTCGGTGATGTGGGGCCAGTTGAGGTAGGCGCCGGAGCGGATGAAGTAGAACGGCAGGATCGCCCAGCCCAGGAACGGCACGGCGACGATGTAGGTGATCTCCACCTTGGACCACTTGTGCCCACCGATCCACGGGAAGCCGATGGCGCGCCGTCGGTAGAGCAACCTGTCCACCAGCAGCGGCACGCTCACGGCCAGCACCAGGACGGTGCCGATGGTGAAGAACCGGTCCCAGCTGACGTCTGCCTCCACCGATGTGGCGCTCACGATTGCCACGCCGATCCCGATGAGCAGCAGGTCCTTGCGCAGTTCGCGGTCCACCAGGTGGGCCGCGACGAGGCTGAGCACCAGCAGCGCGTGCCCCCAGCCGGCGAGTTGGAGGCCGAACAGCAGCACCGCTGACAGGCTCACCCCCAGCGCGGGCAGCAGTTCGCCCACCCGCCAACCCTGTTCCGGGCGCGGCTCCGTGGTGGGAGTCAGGTCCGATGACGAGGCCATGGTCCAAGCATCCCAGACCTCAGCCGACGACGCGGGCGATGGCCGCGCTGCTGCCACGGGTGGCGGCCAGCAGGTCTCCGGGCGCCAGCTCGATGTCCAGGCCGCGCTTGCCGCCGCTGACGAGGACGGTCGGGTGCGCGTCCGCGGAGGCGTCCAGCACCGTCGGCAGGGCCTTCTTCTGCCCGATGGGGCTGATGCCCCCGACGACGTAACCAGTGCTGCGTTCGGCCGCGGCCGGGTCCGCCATGACCGCCCGCTTGGCGCCGAGCGCTGCCGCGATCGCCTTCAGGTCCAGCTGCGCGTCCACCGGCACGATCCCCACGGCCAGGCCGCCGTCGGCCTCAACCAGCAGGGTCTTGAACACCCTCGCCGGCTCCACCCCGAGCGCCTCGGCGGCCTCGAGGCCGTACGACGCGGCCGCCGGGTCGTGCTCGTAGGTGCGCACCTCGAACCGGATGCCTGCGCGCTGCAGCGCAACCGTGGCGGGTGTGCCGCCGCTCGTTTTCTTCTTCGCCACAACCGGCAGCCTAGTGACCCCGGGTCTGTTACGTTGTCGAGGTCGCCGACGTGGGCGACGCTCGGGGGACGAAACTCGATGAGGCGGTTCGTCAGATGAGCAACACAACACAACTTCTCCGACGTTCCTGCCCGTCGCAAACGGAAAGGGACGGTTGAATGACTGTCAGCAGACGAGGGATGTTTCGTGGCGCCGGAATCGGCGCAGCAGCAGTGGCCGGCACGGCGCTCACCGCAGGTGTGGCGCAGGCGCACGGCGAGAAGGGCGACAAGGGCCGCGGCCGTGGCCGTGGCCTGAGGACCGGCGCCGACGTCGCAGCCGCGGATCGGTGGCGCATCTTCTCCGGGCGCAAGGTGGGCGTGATCACCAACCCCACCGGGGTGCTGGAGGACTTCACCTCCATCGTCGACGACATGGTGGCCCGCGGCGTCGACGTCGGCGCGGTCTTCGGTCCCGAGCACGGCTTCCGTGGCACCGCGCAGGCCGGTGAGAGCGAGGAGACCTTCGTCGACCCGCGCACCGGGGTCACCGTCTACGACGCCTACGGCGCGAACGTGGACAAGTTCGCGGGCTTCTTCACCGAGTCCGGGGTGGACACCGTCGTGTTCGACATCCGCGACGTCGGCGCCCGCTTCTACACCTACATCTGGACCATGTGGACCGCCATGCAGGCGGCCTCGCAGGTGGGGATCGCGTTCGTCGTGCTGGACCGCCCCAATCCCTTGGGCGGGCAGGCCCGCGGCCCGGTCCTCAAGGAGGGCTTCACCTCGGGAGTGGGGCTGCTGGAGATCGCCCAGCAGCACGGCATGACCGTCGGGGAGCTCGCCCGCTACTTCAACGGCACCTTCATGGAACGTGCCGGGCAGGCGAAGCTGGCGGACCTGGACGTGGTGGAGGTGCGGGGCTGGCGTCGCGAGATGGTGGGCCCGGACCAGGCGGACCGCTGGATCCCGCCGTCGCCGAACATGCCCACCCCACAGACCGCCACGCTCTATCCCGGGACCGGGCTGGTGGAGGCCACCGACTGGTCCGAGGGCCGCGGCACCACCCGCCCGTTCGAGCTGATCGGCGCCCCCTACATCGATCACCAGTGGGCGGCGGCGCTGAACCAGCTCGGCCTCAAGGGGGTCGAGTTCCGCGAGGCCTACTTCGTGCCCACCTTCTCCAAGAACCAGGGCGTGGTCTGCGGCGGCGTCCAGGTCCACCTCATGGACGAGGAGAAGGTGGAGGCCATCGAGTTGGCCACGCACATGCTGGTCACCGCCCGGGACCTGTACCCGGAGTTCTCGTGGCGCGGCGACGGCGGCCGGTGGATCGACCTGCTGACCGGCTCGGACCGGTTCCGCACCCAGCTCGAGGCCGGTGAGTCCGCCGAGGCCATCATCGCCGCGTGGCAACCCGAGTTGCGGCAGTTCGTGAAGGACACGCGCAAGTACCTCCTGTACTCGGGTCGGCGCTGATGACCGGCGCGCTGAGGAAGTTCTTCGGCGCGTCGGCGGTGGGGGTGACGACGGTGGGGATGCTCGCCGTCGGCGCCCTCGCGCCCGCGCACGCCGACGGGCGGCACGGCGGTGGCCACGGGCAGACCGGCCGCTTCGACGTCGTCCATGATGGCTTCATGAGCCCACGCACCACCCTCTCCGACGCGGACCCGGCGCAGCTCGGCCTGGATCCGGATCCCATCGCGGCGGCCTGGGCGGAGATCGACTCCTACGCCGACCCCACCGACCCTGAGGTCAGGCCGCTGTACGCGTCGAGCGTCGGGATCATGGGCCATGCCGGCAAGGTGGTCAGCAGACACCACGACGGCTACTCGCTGCTGTACTCCGACGGCGCCGGCACCCAGCTGCCGCCGGGGGAGCGGATCGAAGCGACGCCGGAGACCATCTACGACATGGCCTCGGTGAGCAAGCTGTTCACCTCCATCGTCGTGATGCAGCTCGTCGAGGACGGGCTGGTGGACCTGGACGCCACCTACGGCAGCTACGTGCCGGAGTTCGCGAACGGCGGCAAGGAGGAGATCACCGTCTCCCAGTTGCTGACCCACACCTCCGGGCTCGTGGCGTGGCTGCCGCTGTGGAGCCAGTACCCGGACGTGGAGTCACGGATCCGCGCGGTCATGGAGGTGGAGGTGAGCAACCCGCCGGGCACGGTCTACGAGTACTCGGACCTGAACCTGATCGCCCTCGGGGTGCTGGCCGAACGCCTCACCGGTGACCCGCTGGACGTCCTCGTCCGCGAGGGCATCACCGAGCCCCTCGGGATGGTGGACACCGGCTACAACCCGGACCCGGCGCTGAAGCAGCGCATCGCCGCCACCGAGTTCCAGGCCACCCCGGACCGGGGGATCGTCTGGGGTGAGGTGCACGACGAGAACGCATGGAGCCTGGGCGGCGTCGCCGGCCACGCGGGCGTGTTCTCGACGGCGCAGGACATGGCCGTCCTCGCCCAGACGTTCCTGAACGGCGGCGCCTACGGCAAGGCCCGGATCCTCAGTGAGAACTCGGTGCGGGCCATGGTCACCAACCTCAACGAGGAGTTCGGCAGCGACGCCCACGGGCTCGGGTTCGAACTGGACCAGATGTGGTACATGGGCGGCCTGTCGAGCCCCGCCACGGCCGGCCACACCGGCTACACCGGCACGTCCTTGGTGATCGACTTCCAGTCCCGCTCGTTCGTGGTGCTGCTCACCAACCGGGTGCACCCGAGCCGCTCGTGGGGTTCCAACAACCCCGCCCGCAGGGCCGCTGCCGCCGGGCTCGCCCGCGCGCTCGCCGTCGCACCGGAGAAGGGACGGAGCGCCTGGTACGGCGGGACCGCGAACGCGTCGGAGGCCACGCTCACCGTCGCCGTCCCGGACGGCCGCAGGGTCAGCGTCGAGTTCAGCGCCTTCGCCGACCTGGAACCCACCGACACCTTCGCGCTGGAGGCCTCCGCCGACGGCGGCGAGACCTGGGAGTTGGTGCCCTTCACCGTGGAACGCGGCAGGGGCAGGCACGCCGTGCGGGTGGAGACCGACGGCACCTGGAACAACCAGGGCAACCGGGACTGGGGCCGAGCCGACGCCCGCGTTCCCGAAGGCTCGCAACTGGTGCGGTGGCGCTACACCACCGACTCCAACACGCAGGGACGCGGCGTCTTCGTCGACGCCGTCAAGGTGCGCGACGGCAGGCGAGTGGTCCTGAACGGCGAGAGCCGGCCGGAGGCGTTCGACGCCGACGGCTTCACCGAGGTGCGCCGCTGACAACGGCCGTCCCCGATCCGGGACACCCGGGAGCTTCCATGCCAGACTCATGCCATGAGCGACGAGGGCGTGGACTCCCGGGCCCGGTTCGAGGAGGCGCCCGAACTCCTGGCCCGCTACGTGCGGGCCGCCGGGCTGCACATGCTCGGCTCCTTCTGCGTGGTGGTGGCGGGCTTCCTGTTCGGGTCCGTGTGGCCCCACGGCTACCTCTCGTGGGAGAGTCTGGCCGCCACGGCTGACCGCTGGGCGGAGACCGCCAGCAGGCTGGCGCTGCCCATGCTCGCCCTCGTCGTGGGCTTGCTGCTTCCGCTCTACCTCGCACCGCTCG
This sequence comes from Tessaracoccus terricola, assembly GCF_054776555.1. NCBI lineage: Bacteria > Bacillati > Actinomycetota > Actinomycetes > Propionibacteriales > Propionibacteriaceae > Tessaracoccus > Tessaracoccus terricola. The sequence continues at coordinate 298,071 of NZ_BAAHBS010000005.1, forward strand.
GCTCGAAGGACCTGGAGGAGAAGGCCTCCACCGCCGAGGAGGCCCTGACGGCCACCGACCACGAGGTGCTCGCCATCCAGGACGTCCGCGAGAACCTGATCCTCGTGCTTGCCACCGTCGGTTCCGTGGCGTCGTGGTGGATGTTCCCCCCCGGTTTGGAGAACCCGATCTTCGGACTCCTGGTCGTCGTGCTCGCCATGGTGTTCGGGGCGTTGGCCACCATCCGCGAGGCCACCTTCGGCCGCGCCGCCATGCACGTGCTGCGAGCGCACCGGGCCCAGCGCGGCCTCACCCGGTTGCTCGAGCGCAACGGGGTGGACCCCGCCGGGGATCTGACCACCGTGTACGAACAGATCGTCCACGCCCGCCGATGGCAGTGGTTGCTGCTGGCCTTGGTGGCGCTGCTGGTCCCGCTCGAGCTGTGGCTGGTGGGGCGCGGCTTCGGGTTCCCGACGCCCTTCCTGGACGTGGGCGTGGTGAGCGTCGTCGTCGTGCTGGTCCAGGTGCTGCCGCGCCACGGCCGCACGCACCGGTTGCTGCTGGTCGACGATGCGCTGCGCTCCCTGCGCAGGGCGGAGTCTGCAACCGCCCCGCGCTGATCCCATCCGCGGTTAGCGTGGGCGCATGCGCAGCCTCGAGCCAGCCACCTACCTCGAACACATCCGGACCGAGTCCGCCCGGTTCCGGGAGGTCCTCACCGACGCCGACCCGGCCGCCCGCGTCCCCACCTGCCCCGACTGGGACGCCTCGGACCTGCTGTGGCACCTGACTGGCGTCAATCGGTTCTGGGCCAGCGTCATCGAATCCCGACCGGACCGGCCGGAGCAACAGGAGCCCTCGCGCCCGGCGTCGTACGCCGCGATGCTCGAGGCCTTCGACGACGCGTCCCGAACCTTCCAGCGGGCGCTGGCCGCAGCGGACCCCGCGGAAACCGCGTGGACGTGGTCAACGGAGCAGACGGTGGGCTTCACCTACCGGCGGCAGGCCCACGAGGCGCTGGTCCACCGGCTCGACGCCGAACTGACGGTGGGGGAGATCACTGGCGTGGACACCCAACTGGCGGCCGACGGGATCGAGGAGACCCTCGACGTCATGTTCGGACAGGTCCCGTCCTGGGGGACCTTTACCGCCGGCGACGGTGTGCTGCGCATCGACCCCGAAGACGCTGACTGGCCCGTGTGGGTGCAGTTGGGGACCTTCACCGGTACCGACCCCGACGGCCGGACCTTCGACGAGCCCGACATCTCCGTGATCGAGGATCCCGGCGTGGAGCCCGACGCGGTCCTGGCCGGTCCTGCCGTGGTCATCGACGCGTGGCTCTGGCGACGGGCCGACGACGCCGAACTGTTGGTCCACGGGCAGCGGGACGTGTTCGACCGGTTCCGGGTCATAGTCGACCAGCCGCTGAACTGAACGGGCTCAGTTGCCGGTGCTGGGCATCCCGGGGTACTCACTGTTCTCGGTGGGCTCCGACGGTGCAGCGAGGGGAGTGCTGGCGTCGAGCATCGCTTCGGCCAGTGTCACCGCGCCACTTTGCACCGCAGTCGGAACCACGAGCGTGGCTGCCTCGGCGTCCACCTGGTAGTGGATGACCCAGTTGTTCCCCACCGGCACGGCGAACGCGCCGGGCGTGAGTCCGCTGACTTCGGTGAGTGGGCTGGTGCTCGCCTCGACCTCCGTCCGCACCTCGAGCAGGGTGGTGGTCTCGAACCTGAACAGGACCAGACCGGCCCCACTGACGCTGTACTGGCACTCGCGCTCATCCACGAACGTGCTGGTCACCTGGCGGCCAAGGGCTGCTGCCACCGTGTCCTCTGCGGGGCACACGACGCTCATCGCGGCCGCCACTGGCGTCGGCTCGGGCGTTGGATCCGCCACCGCCAGCGCCGTGTACGGGCACGTCAGCAGCGCCGCTCCGACCCCTGCGAAGCGTCTGGAGTTCTTCATCCCCACCCCTTCCCGACCCTCCAACGCTACGTCGTGGCGACGCAGGAGGGAAGTCGGGGCAGTTGTGGCGTGCCGCGTACGGCTGTTCAGCGCAGGACGGCGAGCACCACTTCGCGCTCCTGGTCACCCTCCACAAGGCGTCCGAGAAGTCGTCCCGGAGCATCCTCGTAGCGCTCGTCGGTGATCAGCCCGACCACCTCGAGCTCACCCACCGGATCAGCGCCCTCGGCCACTCCACTGCCCCAGACCTCCATGCCCGCTGCCCTGATGCTGCCGTCGTGTGCGGTCACGGTCTCGACGGCCGTGTCCCGCTCGCGGATCACGCGCTCCAACTCCACCAGGTAGACCGGGTCCGTCATGGCGTCGTAGACGTAGCGGGTGCCCAGGGCACTGTGCTCCAGCACCCCGATCAGGCCCTCGACGTCATCGTCGATCGGGGCGCTCCGGTAGGTCTGCGGGATCTGGAAGACGTGGCCGCCGGCGCTGAAAAGCAGTGTCTCGATCCCCACCTCGCCGTCCGGGTCCACGAACCGGAACGCCGCCACCTGCTCGATCACCGAAGGGTCCCCGCTGAACCACTCCTGCCTGGCGAGCCAGTCGATCACCAGTTCCCGCTTGGTCGGGGTCAGTGTTGAGCCGGTGTGGATCTCTGCGCGGCGGGTCATGGGTCCTCCTACTGCTGGCCTGTGTGCGGGGTCACCAGTCAACCACGTCCCGGTTCCCTCGAACCGTCAGGCGCTGGCGCTGTCGCGCGACGCCCGTGCCAGCCGGTCGACGAGATCATCCGGGATGGGTTTGTTGGCGAGAAGGTGATGCCCGTCTTGCTTGCCTTGAGCCCCAGAGCCGCGATCTCGTCAGCGTGCTCGGTGATCGCTCCTGCAAGGAGGTACAGCCCGCAGTTCTTGCTGAACGCGGCGTAGCTCGCCACCACAGTGCCGCCGATCGCGAACCCCGGCATGTTGTACGCCACCATCTCCTCCGCCTCGCTCATGCCGATGAGCGGCAGAGCCCCATGGACTGACTGGTGCGCACGGCTCTGTCTCCGGTGCTGAGCGCTCCACGCAGGTGCACCATTCGGGTGAGTTGCCACTTTGGCTCCGTCTCCGGTGTCAAGCGCTCCACGCACTCTTCTGCCGCGAGTAGCGCGGTCGCCATTGCCGCCGGCCGGATGATGAAGAATGGGTCGGCATGACGGACTTCACTGCTCGGGCTGCCCGGTTCGTGTTCGAGCACTTCCCCCAAGCCCACGCCGCGTTCCTCGGAGGGAGCGCCATGAGAGCCGACGCCACGGACAGCTCCGATCTCGACATCCTCGTAGTGCTCCCCGATCAGTGGTCGGAGACAGCCTTCGTCGAGACCACTCGATTCGAAGGGCAACTCGTGGAGGTCTTCGCATACGGGTCAAGCGCCCTGCAACTATGGCTCGCGAGGGGACGCAGCGAGCGTCGCCCGGTGCTCGACAAGCTGATGGGTGAGGGTGTTCCCCTGATCGGTGGAATGGCAGCCGAGTCGTTGGGCATGCAGTCCCGGCAGGTGCTCCGTGATGGGCCTGGGGCTACAGATCCTGCTGAGCTGCGCTCCCGGGCGTACAGCCTGTCTGCGGTTCTGGATGACTTGGTGGACGCCACCAACAACGGTGAGCGCTTCGTCCTCACCGCGACAGCATGGAAAGAGGCGGCGGAACTGGCGTTGGTGGTGCGACAGCGGTGGTTGGGAACCGGCAAGTGGCTGCTGAGGGAACTCGCCGCGGGACCAGACGAGTTTGGGCTCGTCGCCTGGGTTGGCGGCGCACATGACCAAGCTGATCTCGTGCAGTGTGTCCGCGCCGTCCTGGAAGCGGCTGGCGGCTACGTGCAGGCGGGGTTCGTACGTGGACATCGGCCGCCAGGTCTCTGACTGCTCAGGCCGCCCACCGCGATCGATGCGGCCATGACCAGTGACCGGAGCAATCGACCAGCGTTCTAGGAACGGTACGACGAGCACTCGGCAAGGAGGCTGTCGAACTCGCCGCTTGCGGCCCGACTGCGCACGTCGTCGCTGAGCTCCGCCGTGGGGATGACGCCAAGCGGGACAACGTCGCCGCCATGATCGGTGTCCAGCCCACAAGCGCTGACCACGGTGAACGCGGAGGCCTGCAGGGAGGTGTAGGTGGGATCCAGCCCGAGCACCGGTGTGGACAAGTCGTAGATCACGTACGCCGCCTCGGGCAAGGACGCCTCGACCTGATGGACCGTCATCCCGGTCAACGGAACCGGGGTGGAAGGACTGGTACATCCTACGAGGGCAAGCGTCGCCAAACACCCCAAGAGAACTTTGGGCGCGCTGGCTCGACGCCTCTGAGGAACGTCACGCACCTTTGCCATGCCCGGATTGTTCCACGGTTGATGATCGTGCAGGCGACTTGCTGACTGGAGCCCCAGGTTGACTGGCGCATTTGGCCCCGTAGACGGAGCCGAATGCGCCAGCCAAGTGCGCCACCCCAATAGCGTGGCGCAGTTTGCTCCGTCTCCGATGCCGACTGCGCCACCCGGCCACAGGCCGCAGCTGGCTGGATCGCAGAGCCAGAGTCTCGGCGCACTTGGATACGCTGTGACCCGTGAAGATCCTCCTCCTCGGAAACGGCGGCCGCGAGCATGCGCTGGGCCGCGCGCTCGCAGCTGATCCGGAAGTCGCAGAGCTCCACGTCGCACCGGGCAACCCGGGACTGGCCTCTCTGGCCACGCTGCACGACATCAACCCGGCCGACCCGGACGCCGTCGTCGCGCTGGCACGCGAACTGGGCGCCGACCTCGTCGTAGTCGGCCCGGAGGCGCCGCTGGTGGCCGGGGTCAGTGACGCGGTGGTCGCCGCGGGCATCGACTGCTTCGGGCCGTCGGCCGAGGCAGCGGTGCTCGAGGGGTCCAAGGCGTTCGCCAAGGAGGTCATGGCCGCGGCAGGAGTGCCGACGGCGGCCTCGCGCCTGTGCGAGACCTCGGAAGCGTCCGCGGCAGCGCTCGACGAGTTCGGCGCCACCTACGTGGTCAAGAACGACGGCCTCGCCGCCGGCAAGGGAGTTGTGGTCACCGACGACCGCGCCGCCGCCCTCGCGCACGCCGAGGCCTGCGGCCGGGTGGTCATCGAGGACTTCCTCGACGGTCCCGAGGTCTCCCTGTTCGCGATCTGCGACGGCGAACGCGGGCTCCCGCTGATGCCCGCGCAGGACTTCAAGCGCGTCGGCGACGGCGACGCCGGGCCGAACACCGGTGGGATGGGCGCCTACGCCCCGCTGCCGTGGGCCCCCGAGGGCCTCGTTGGCGAGATCATGGAGAGCGTCATCAACCCGACGCTGGCCGAAATGAAGCGCCGCGGCACCCCGTTCGTCGGCCTCCTCTACGCCGGCCTCGCGCTGACGTCGAAGGGCCTGCGCGTCGTCGAGTTCAACGTCCGCTTCGGTGATCCGGAGACCCAGGCCGTGCTGGCGCTGCTCGAGACCCCGCTGGGCGGCGTGCTGCGCGCGGCCGCACGCGGAGAGCTGGACAGCGTCGGGGCCCCGAAGTGGTGCGACGGCGCGGCTGTGGTCGTCGTCTCCGCTGCCGAGGGCTACCCGGGCACTCCCCGCAGCGGCTGCGTCATCGAACTGCCCGCCGACGCCGAGGACGCCTGGGTGCTGCAGGCCGGCACCACCCTGGCCGACGACCGCCTCGTCGCCTCAGGTGGCCGGGTGTTGGGCACCGTCGGCAGGGGAGCGGACCTGGAAGAGGCCCGTGAGCGCGCCTACGCCCACTTGGCCAAGGTGGACTTCGCCGACGGCTTCAACCGCACCGACATCGGCGTTCCGCACTGACTCAGCGGTTGCGCCGCCAGATGTCGGTGGACAGCGCCGTGGCGAAGGACGTCCAGGCGGCGTAGGGCTTGAGGGCCCAGCCCAGCTTGGGGTCCTGTTCGCCCGCGCGCTTGGACAGGTCGGCAGAACTGGCCGCCAGCGCACCCGCCAGCAGGGACGCCAGCCCGAGCCGCTTCGCCTTGAAGAAGGTGAAGCTCCAGCCCGCGTTCAGCAGGAGGTTGAGCGCGAGCGCCGCCTTGTAGTCACCGTGCTGCTCCTGGTCGCCGGCCCGCTTCGAATCGGCCAGCACCTTGCCCGAGGCCAGCGCGATGCTCGCGTACAGGGCGGTCCAGGCGACGGGGAAGGCCCAGCTCGGCGGCTGCCAGGCGGGCTTGTCCAACGACTTGTACCAGCGGGTCTGAGGGTCGGTGGCCAGCGATCCGGCCACGGCCGTCGCCACGACCGCCCCCGTCGCGCCGAGGTAGGAACGCAGGGCGCTCTTCTTCTTGCGGGACATGTGCACCTCCAGTTGTGGTGGACCACCCAGTCAACCGGACGCAGGGGTCAGATGTGCCATCATTTCCGACATGCCATCTCCTGCGAGCGACGCCCCCTGCCCGTGCGGCGGGGAGACCTTTGGGGCCTGCTGCGAACCCATCATCAACCAGTCCGCCAAGGCTTGGACCGCGGAGGCGGTGATGCGCTCCCGCTTCACCGCGAACGTCATCGGAGACCTCGACCACCTCTGGCGGTCCTGGCACCCCAGGACCCGGCCCAAGCGCGTGCTGCCGTCGGGTAACCAGTGGCTGACCCTGCAGGTCACCGACGTCGTCGACGGCCAGCCGGGGGACACCAAGGGCATCGTCGAGTTCGTCGCCACGTTCCAGGAGCACACCCGCACCAGGACCATGCACGAGCGCTCCGGGTTCGAGTACCGGGCCGGTAGGTGGCTGTACACGGAGGCACTCCCGCTGAACCAATAAGCTGTTGCCCATGAGCCTGCCGAACGTCCTTGCAAACCGATACGCCTCCGCCGCGATGCGCGCCGTCTGGGCCCCCGAGGCCAAGGTGGTGGCCGAGCGGAAGCTGTGGCTCGAGGTGCTGCGCGCCCAGCGCGACCTCGGCGTCGACTTCGGCGGTGCGGACGCCGACGAGGTGATCGCCGCCTACGAGTCCGTCATCGACGACGTGGACCTGCAGGCGATGGCCGAGCGGGAACGCGTCACCCGGCACGACGTCAAGGCGCGCATCGAGGAGTTCAACGAGCTCGCCGGCCAGGAGCACGTCCACAAGGGCATGACCTCCCGGGACCTCACCGAGAACATCGAGCAGTACCAGGTGCTGGCGTCGCTGCGGATCATCCGCACCCGCGTGATCGCCGCGCTGTCGCAGCTGGGGCGCCTCGCCGCCCAGTACGCGGACCAGCCGCTGACCGGCCGTTCCCACAACGTCGCCGCCCAGATCACCACCCTCGGCAAGCGCTTCGCCACCGTCGCCGACGAGCTGCTCGTCGCCCTGCAGCGCATCGACGAACTCCTCGAGCGCTACCCGGCCCGCGGGATCAAGGGCCCCGTCGGAACCGCGCAGGACATGCTGGACCTCCTCGGGGGCGACGCCGCCAAGCTCGCCGAGCTCGAGTCCCGCGTGGCCGACGCCCTCGGCTTTGGCGCCGTCCTGACCTCCACCGGGCAGGTCTACCCGCGCTCCTTGGACTACGACGTTGTCACCGCGCTGGCCCAGACCGCGGCCGGCCCGTCGAACCTCGCCACCACCATCCGCCTGATGGCCGGCCTGGAGCTCGTCACCGAGGGCTTCAAGGAGGGCCAGGTGGGCTCGTCCGCGATGCCTCACAAGATGAACACCCGCTCCTGCGAGCGCGTCAACGGCCTGTCCGTGGTGGTGCGCGGCTACGTCGCCATGATGGGCGAACTCGCCGGCGACCAGTGGAACGAGGGCGACGTCTCCTGCTCCGTGGTCCGCCGCGTGGCCCTGCCGGACGCGTTCTTCGCGCTCGACGGCCTGTTCGAGACCTTCCTCACCGTCCTGACCGACTTCGGTGCGTTCCCCGCCGTCATCGAGGCAGAACTGCAGCGCTACCTGCCATTCCTCACCACCACGAAGGTGCTGATGGCCGCAGTCCGCAAGGGCGTCGGCCGCGAGGTGGCCCACGAAGCCATCAAGGAGCACGCTGTCGCCGTGGCGCTGGACCTCCGCAAGGGCCTGGCCGCCAACGACCTGCTGGACCGGCTCGCCGCCGACGAACGCCTGGGCCTGACCCGCGACGAGCTCGGCTCGCTTGTGGGCAGTCCGCTGGAGCTGGCCGGCACGGCGCAGGACCAGGTGGCCCGTCTGGTCGCCAGGATCGACGAGATCGTCGTCGCCAACCCCGACGACGCCGCCTACGTCCCCGGGGCGGTGCTGTGATGGCGCAGTTCTCATCCCTCGGCCTGCCGCTGCGCCACGCCGGGAAGGTCCGCGAGCTCTACGACATGACCGTCGACGGCCTCCCACGCGTCCTCATGGTGGCCACGGACAACATCTCGGCGTTCGACCACGTCCTGTCCACCCGCATCCCGGACAAGGGCGCGGTGCTGACGCAGCTGTCGCTGTGGTGGTTCGAGCAGCTCGCAGACATCATCGACAACCACGTGGTCTCCACCGACGTGCCCGCGCAGGTCAGCGGCCGCGCCACTGTCGTCGAACTGCTGGACATGGTGGAGGTGGAGTGCGTCGCCCGCGGCTACCTCACCGGCAGCGGCTGGGCGGAGTACCAGGAGTCACAGACCGTGTGCGGTGTCGCGCTGCCCCCGGGCCTGCGCGACGGCGACAAGCTGCCCGAGCCCATCTTCACCCCGGCCATCAAGGCCAAGGTGGGCGAGCACGACGAGAACGTCGACTACGCCACCATCGCCCGCATCCACGGCGAGGAACTCGCCTCGCAACTGCGTGACCTGACGCTGCGGATCTACACCCGCGCCGCCGAGATCGCGGCTGAGCGCGGCATCATCCTGGCCGACACGAAGTTCGAGTTCGGCCTGCGCCCCGACGACACCATCGTCCTCGCCGACGAGGTGCTCACCCCCGACTCGTCCCGGTTCTGGGACGCCGAGCTCTGGGAGCCCGGGGTCTCGCTGCCCAGTTTCGACAAGCAGTACGTCCGTGACTGGCTGGCCCACGAGTCCGGCTGGGACAAGGCCTCCGACACCCCGCCGCCGGCCCTGCCGGACGACGTCGTGGCCGCCACCCGGGCCCGCTACCTCGAGGCCTATGAGCGATTGACGGGCACGGGCTTCACTTCCTGATTGGGATGTGCCATCCTCCTCGCAGGAATCACCGTTCTCAGGGGGAGAATCTCATGTTCGTGCGTCGTCTTCTGGTGGCCTTCGCCGCCTTCGCAACCATCTTCGGGGCCTCGCTGGTGCCCGCCCAGGCCGACACGGCCCCGGACCAGTACTCGGCGCCCGGCGTCCACCTGGTCAATGACCGTTACTGGCGCACCACCTGCAGCATGTACTCCACCACCGTGGTGCGCTGCACCACCGAGATCTACGGGACCAAGGTGTTCAGCCAGGACGGCCGTTGGTACAAGCAGAACGACTGGGTCTTCAACAACCTGACGTACCTGCCCTCGCCCCGTGCGAACTGGGCCACGAACAACCTCGGCAAGAGCATTGCGTGGACGGCCGAGGACGGCCGTCGCTGGGAGTCCGAGTGCGACACCGCCGCCACTGGTCGTGGCGCCTGCCGCCAGTACGTCTACGCCGACGTCGCCTCCGAGTCCGGCGGTGTGGTCAAGCAGGAGAGGCTCCGCGTCTTCAACTCCCTGGTGAAGTTCCAGACCGGATCAACCCCTTGGGTCAGCCAGGTCCCCGCGGCCGTCGCGGCCCGCACCGACGTTCCCGTCGCCACCGCCCCGGTGCTGCTGACGCCTGCCAAGCCCGTCGTCGCGAAGCCTGCTCCGGTGGTCGCGCCCAAGCCGACGAGCTACGCACCGAGCGGCAGGAACTGCCCCTCCAACGCGCCGATCAAGGGCAATCACAGCTCCAGCGGCGAGTACATCTACCACGTGCCCGGCGGGCAGTTCTACGACCGGACCAATCCCGAGCGCTGCTTCACCACTGAGGCTGCGGCGCGCGCAGCTGGTTTCCGCGCCTCCAAGCGGTGACCCTCAGCGCACGATCCTGATCTGCTCGAGCATGCCGGTCATGGTTTCGAGGGCCTCGTCGTCGGCGTCGACCACACCACCCCAGAAGACGCTCAGCCCCAGTTCGTGTCCGGTGTCCAGCACCACCACCTCGAACACGGCACCGCCACCGGGGGCGTTGGGGGTGTAGGCGTGGGCCCGTACCCGCCATCCCTCCACGCCGTCGACGACGAACGCTTCGTTGACCTCGATCTCACTACCGGTCAGCCCGGAGACGTTGCCCGAGGTGATGTGGCACTCGATGATCTGGTTGGCGGTGGTGCGCGCATCGGTGAACCCGGCGGAGGTGGGCGCCACACCTGCGACCAGCAGGCTCATCCAGGTGCTGCCCGGGAAGCGCTTGATGGTGCTGTCCTGGTCGGTCAGCACGCGTGAGATCCGGCCGTAGGGGTGCTCCCAGGGATATGGCACGGGGAATGTGAGGTTCCCGCCCTGCACGACGCCGTCGCCCCGGGTCTCGCTGGAGCGTTCGTTCTCGACGCGTGGGCACTCCACCGCCTCGCCACCAGATTCGGCGGGAGAGGGCGTCGGAGTGGGCGAGGGGGAGGGGGTCTCGGAGCCGGGCAACTCGTCCCACACGGTTCCGCTCGGCCGGGCGGTGCGGGTGTCCTCGGCCACCGGGCTCCCGCCGGGCCAGACCAGGAAGGCGATCACGAGGGCGGCCACCACCACGAGGGCGCCGATCCCGACGGTCCACCCCCCGGACCGCCGGCGTTGGTGCGGGGCGCCGGACCACGCCGTTCCGTCCCAGTACCGGACACGGTTCGGCTCGCCCGACGGATCGGGGTACCAACCGGGCGCGGACATGGCGTGAGTATAGGAGCGACGCAGTCCAGTATTGTGTCCCGCATGAGTCGTGTGATCGTCAACGTGATGCCCAAGCCGGAGATCCTGGACCCGCAGGGCAAGGCTGTTACCGGTGCCCTCGGCCGCCTCGGCTTCGACGGCCTGAGCGTGCGCCAGGGCAAGCGCTTCGAGATCGAGGTGGACGGCGACGTGACCCCCGAGAGGCTCGCCGAGATCGAGCAGGCCGCCGAGCGGCTGCTCGCCAACACCGTGATCGAGTCCTTCGAAGTGGTGACCGACTGATGCCCCGCATCGGGGTGGTGACCTTCCCCGGTTCCCTCGACGACCACGACGCCCTGCGCGCCGTCGAACTCAGCGGCGCCGAGGCGGTCCCGCTGTGGCACGGCTCCGACTCCGTCGACGGCGTCGACGCCATCATCCTGCCCGGCGGCTTCTCCTACGGTGACTACCTGCGCTGCGGTGCCATCGCCCGCTTCAGCCCCATCATGGACACCGTCATCGACGCCGCCAACAAGGGCATGCCCGTGCTCGGCATCTGCAACGGCTTCCAACTGCTGTGTGAGGCGCACCTCCTCGACGGTGCCATGATCCGCAACGTGGACCAGCACTTCATCTGCCGCGACCAGCGGCTGAGGGTCGAAACCGTGGACACCGTCTGGACCAAGTCGTTCAGCAAGGGCGAGGAGATCACCATCGTCCTCAAGAACGGCGAGGGCAACTACCAGGCCGACGCCGAGACACTGAAGCGCCTCGAGGACAACGACCAGGTTGTCTTCCGCTACCTGGACAACCCCAACGGCTCCGCCAACGACATCGCGGGCATCACCAACGCCCGCGGCAACGTCGTCGGCCTGATGCCGCACCCCGAGCACAACGTCGAGGAACTCACCAGCCCGTCGCTCGACGGCCGCAAGTTCTTCTCCTCCGTGCTGGACTTCCTGGCCGTCCGCGTCTGAGACGAGACGTGAAGATCGCCGCACCCCGGTGGGATGCGGCGATCTTCGCGTTTTCCGGGACCTAGTTGCCGGCCAGCCAGCGCACGGCGTTGTCGAACAGCCGCGCATAGCCGGGCCACGCCATGAACTCCTGCGGTGCCCAGTGCGGTGAGATGTCCGAGGCGAACGCCAACGTGCGGCCCTCACCGACGGTGCGCACCACCAGAAGGGGGTGGGCCTCGACGGTGGCCAGCACCGTCGCGTCGGGGCGGGCCGTCAGCTTCTGGTAGCCGAGCAGGGCCGGCCACTGCTGGTCCAGGCCCTCGGCCACCGGGTGCGCGGCACCGGTGAGCTCGCCCTCGACGCCCTCGGGCGCCTCGACCCTGTCGTCGTAGGGGAGGATCTCCACCGGCAGCACCTCCTCGATGGCGGTGCCGTGGTAGTTCGCCTTGGCCTGGAAGCCTTGGAAGCTCAGGTAGCCGCCGGCCATCATCAGGCCGCCGCCGCCCTGCACCCACTCGCGCAGCAGCTTCGCACGGTTCGGTGCGCGCTTGCCCTCCTCGAACACCTGCGGCGGCAGCAGCAAGGTGTTGGCGCCGACGTCGGAGAGGATCACGACGTCGTAGGCCGCCAGTTCCTCCAGCGTGAGCGGGAAGTCCGCGGCGACGTCGTGGGAGCGCATGTGCTCCACCTCGTGCCCGGCCTCTCCGAGGACGCGCAGCAGCTCCGCGCAACCGATGTGAACCTGGGTGTGGGGGAAGACGTCATAGCCCTTGTGGTCGTTGACCGCACTTACCCATGACTCGCCCGCAAGCAGGACCCTCGCCATTGATGCTCCTTGTGAATGCGCCATTCGGCGCCCTTGACTGTGTCCGCCACTCTAGCCGTCCAACCACGGCCCGGACAGTGGAAGGATGGGGGCATGTCCGCCAACCTCACCCGTGAAGAAACCGCCGCCCGAGCAGCCGCCGTGACCCTGACCACCCAACAGGTCACCGTCGACCTGCGCGACTGCCAGGACCTCCACCAACCCACCTACCCGGTGCGCTCGGCCATCAGGCTGACGGCGTCGGAGCCGGAGACGTGGATCGACTACATCGGGGACTCGGTCACCGCGGTGCTGGTCGACGGCCAGGTGCGGCCGGTCGAGTTCGACGGCGCCCGCGTGCAGGTGCGTGACCTGCCGTTGGGGCAGGAGTGCGAGGTGGTGGTGGAGGGAGCCTCCCTCTACTCCCGCACGGGGGAGGGTCTGCACCGGTTCCGCGACCCGGCCGACGGCCGCATCTACCTCTACACCCAGTACGAACCTGCCGACGCCCGGCGCGTGATGCCGTGCTTCGAGCAGCCGGACATGAAGGCCCGCTACTCGTTCAGCATCATCGGCCCCGAGGACTGGGAACTGCTGTCCAACCAGCCCGGCGTGGCCCGCACGGGGGTGGGGGAGGGGATGGTGTGCGTCGACTTCGCCGAGACGCCGCCACTGTCCAGCTACATCACCTGCGTCTGCGCCGGCCCCTACCACCGCGTCGAGTCCTCCTGGACCTCCCCCGACGACCGGATCGAGGTGCCGCTGGCGCTGCTCTCGCGCCAGTCCCTGTCCCAGCACCTCGACGCCGACGAACTGTTCCGGATCACCCGCGCCGGGCTCGAGTACCTGCACACCGCCTTCGGCGACTACAGCTGGGGCAAGTACGACCAGATCTTCGTGCCCGAGTACAACCTCGGCGCCATGGAGAATCCCGGCCTGGTCACCTTCACCGAGCACTACCTGTTCCGCTCCCAGGCCACCCCGGCGCAGTACCAGGGGCGCTCCAACACCATCCTGCACGAGATGAGCCACATGTGGTTCGGGGACCTCGTGACGCCCCGCTGGTGGAGCGACCTGTGGCTGAAGGAGTCCTTCGCCGAGTTCATGGGAGCCCACCTCTCGCTGGAGGCCGCCGGATTCGAGGACGCCTGGCTCAACTTCACCGGCGTCCGCAAGGCGTCGGCCTACATCGCCGACGCCCTGCCCACCACCCATCCCGTGGTGGCCGACATCCCGGACCTGGAGGCGGCCAAGAACAACTTCGACCGCATCACCTACTCCAAGGGCGCCTCCGCCCTCACCCAACTGGTCCACTACGTCGGGCTCGAGGACTTCTTCGCCGGCTGCCGTGCGTACTTCGCCCGCCACGCGCACGGCGCCGCCTCACTGGCGGACTTCCTCACCGCCCTGGCCGAGGTCTCCGGCAAGGACCTGGCCGCCTGGTCCGACGCGTGGTTGCGCACCAGCGGCCACGACACCCTGCGCGTTGCCGACGGCGTCCTCCTGCGCGAGGGCCCAGACGCCGACCGCCCCCACGCCACCACCGTCGGCGTCTACGACCTGGCCGACGACCGCCTCGTGCTGCGCGAGCGCCACCCGGTGGTGGTCAACGGACCAGAGACACCGCTGCCGGCGCTCGACGGTGCCGCGGCGGTCATCCCCAACGACACGGACCAGACCTTCGCCCGCCTGGCCTTCGACGACGCCACCCGCGCCGTCCTGCTGACCCACGTCGGAGACCTCGAGCCACTGACCCGGGCCGTGGTGTGGTCCTCGCTGTGGTCCGAGGTGCGGGCCGCCACCCTCGGGGTGGCCGACTACGTGGCCGCAGTCATCAACCACGGGCCCGCGGAGGACCGACCCGGCACCCTCGCGGCCATGCTGGCCCACGCCCATGACGCCGTCGCGCGCTACGTCCCCGAGCCCCGCCGCCAGGAACTGGCCACCGTCTGGCTCGACGCCTGCGCCGCCTCCGCCCGCGGCGCCGAGCCCGGCGGCGCGGAACAACTGCTGTGGACCAAGGCCCACCTGCGGGCCGCCACCCTGGTGGCCGCCGACGTCGACTGGGTCACCGACGGCGAACTCGCCGGCCTCGACGTCTCCGCGGACCTGCGCTGGCTCGCCTGGCAGGCCCGGGCCGTGCACGGCCGCGCCAGCGACGACGACCTGGCCGCAGCCCTCGACGCGGACCGCACCGCTGCCGGTGAGACCGCCCACCTGCAGGCCTTCCACTCCCGGCCCGACGCCGGACTGCGGCAGGAGGCGTGGCGGCGGGCCCACGTCGTCGGCGGGGAGAGCAACGACGCGGTGGACGCCTTGCTTTCGGGTGCGTTCGCGCCCGGTTCCCCCGAACTGACCGACCCCTTCGCGCAGCCGTACTTCGAGGGCCTCCTGGACGTCTGGGCGGACCACCCGATCGAGATCGCGCGGCGCCTCGTGGTGCGCGGCTACCCGCGCTCGGTGGCCCACCTGGGACAGTCTCAGGCCTGGCTCGACGCCAACCCCGATGCACCCGGGGCGTTGCGCCGGCTCGTGGTGGAGTGCGACGCCGAACTCCGCATCGCTCATCAGGTGCAGGCGGCCTTCGCCGAGTGAGCACGAGGCGACGCCGCGCTGGTTAGGGTGACGGGATGGAGACCCCGGACAGGCACGACGCCGAGCGAGCCGCGCGAAAGGTGGAGGAGTCACGCACCTACCGGGTGTCCGTGCGGGCCGGGCTGGTGGCCTACGGGGTGATGCACCTGCTGATCGCGTTCCTCACCTTCCGGCTGGCCACGGGCGGCTCCGACGAGGACGCCTCCCAGACCGGGGCGCTGCGCGCACTCGCCAACTCCCCGATGGGGCCGGCGCTGCTCGGGGCCGTCGCCGTCGGCTTCCTCGCGCTGGTGGTGTGGCAGGTGATCGACGCGTTCATGGGGCACCGCGAGTACAGCGGTGGCCAGCGCTGGCGCAAGCGGGTGGCGTCGGTGGGCAAGGCCGTGGTCTACCTGGTGCTAGGTGCCAGCGCGGCCAACATCGCGCTCGGGGACCGCTCCGACGGCGACACCGCGGAGGCCGCCGGTGGTGCGGTGATGTCGCTCCCGTTCGGGCAGGTGCTCGTCGCGATCACCGGTCTCGCGATCGCCGCCCTCGGCGTCTGGCTGGCCTCCAAGGCCTTCACCGACAAGTGGGAGGAGGAACTCGCCGGCGAGCTCGGGGTGCTGGGAACGTGGGCGGCTCGGGTGGGCCACTTCACCAAGGGCCTGGTGTATGCCGGGTTGGGTGCGCTGTTCGTGTGGGCCGCGGCCAACCACGAGCCCGAGTCCACCGGCGGCATGGACGCCGCCCTCCTGGCGCTGCGCTCAGCGCCGTTCGGGCCGTGGCTCCTGGGCGCCGCAGCCTTCGGCCTCGCCTGCTACGGCCTCTACTGCTTCTTCTGGGCCCGTCGCGCCAAGGTCTGACGCGGCGCAGGCGGGATCTCACGCCTGTCCTCGGTCCCAGGTGTGACCAGCGCTCGCGACACGCCGGTCCGTCTGCACAGCTCGACGGGTCACGAGGCGTGTCGCGAGCGCTCGTCACGCCCCCAGTCGGTGCCGGTCCCAGACCACGCTCCTGACGAACTCCTTGGTCTCCTCCCGATGGTCCCGCATCTGCCGGGGGGTGAGGGTGTAGGAGCGCCAGCGGTTCGCGATGAACCGGTTGAGACGCGAGGAATCCTCCTCCATGGCGCGGTGCGTGCTGTGGAACTGGAAGCTGTTGATCTCGAAGGCGATCCGGGCTTCCTCGATGCTGATGTCCGGCACCAGGGTGGTGCCGTCGAGGACCACGGCCTTGTTGCCCTGCCAGCCCCTGATTCCCGCCTCCCGGAACAGGCGGTGGGCGTCCACCTCCGCCGGGGACCAGGGATTGCCACTGAGGTCGTGCGCCAACTCACACGCCCGCTTCCTGCTGCGCTGGGACCACGACCGAGCAGCCGATGAGATCTTCGCGGGCGTCGTGCGGCCCTTGCGCAGCGCCGTCGTGCCGGGCCCCAGATCGTCCTCCAACCCGGCGGTGATGGCCGTGGCAGCAGGCCCGGTGATCCGGACCCCGTCCTTCCACTCCAGCAGGGCAGGGTCGAGCTTCGTGCGGAAGAACTGGATCGGTCCTCGGTCCGCCATCGGAAGGTTGACGTAGACGGAGATGGTGGACAGCGGTGCGCAGTCGTCGAAGTCCAGGGCGCCGGCCGCCCGCCCAGCGATCACTGCGTTCGGGTTCCACAATGCGACCGCGCGGATCCATGCGTACCGGTCATCCACCAGCCCTGCGTCCATCGCGATTCCCGGCAGGGCCTGGACCAGCAGACCCGCCCTGAGCGCACGCCACCAGAACGAGCGCAGATCGCGATGGTCCCGCATGCGAACCACCCCGGCATTGGCTGTCATCACTTCAGATGCGTTCATCCGACAATCTGGTCACGGACGGCGGTGCGGGCGGAAGGGATCTGCGGGGACTGACAACACGGGCTCCGTGATTGGCAACACCTGGGGGTCTCCGGGCAACACCTGGCGGGTCAGTGGCAACACCCGACGGTGCCGGGTGTGACCAGCGCTCGCGACACGCCGGTCCGCCTGCACAGCTCGAAGGCCACCTTGGCGTGTCGCGAGCTCCTGTCACACCTGTCCCGCCCGAGACCGCGTCGGTGCCGCTCCCGCACGCACAGCGCGCGGTTGTGGGACGGATCGGCGCGGGTGGGCGGTCCCGGCGCAGGGAGGGTAGATTGTCGCCCGTGGCAGACACTGTTTCGAACGCGATCGACACCCCGGACCTCGAGCAGCCCTACGCGGCACTCGGCGTGAAGGACGAGGAGTACGCGCGCATCCGCGGGATCCTCGGCCGCCGGCCCACCAGTGCGGAGCTGGCGATGTACTCGGTGATGTGGTCCGAGCACTGCTCCTACAAGTCCTCGAAGGTGCACCTGAAGCGCTTCGGCGAGCTCAGCCAGGAGACGCCGCGCGGACCGCTGCTGGCGGGCATCGGCGAGAACGCCGGCGTGGTGGACGTGGGCAACGGGTACGCCGTCACGTTCAAGGCCGAGAGCCACAACCACCCCTCCTACGTCGAGCCCTACCAGGGCGCGGCCACCGGAGTCGGCGGCATCGTGCGCGACATCCTGGCCATGGGCGCCCGCCCGATCGGCGTCATGGACTCCCTGCG
Organism: Tessaracoccus terricola; assembly: GCF_054776555.1. Lineage (NCBI taxonomy): Bacteria > Bacillati > Actinomycetota > Actinomycetes > Propionibacteriales > Propionibacteriaceae > Tessaracoccus > Tessaracoccus terricola. Next base: position 315,749 of record NZ_BAAHBS010000005.1, read on the forward strand.
CTTCGGCCCCCTCGAGGAGGCCGACACCCTGCGCGTCCTGCCCGGCGTCGTCGCGGGCGTGGGTGGCTACGGCAACTGCCTGGGCCTGCCCAACATCGGCGGCGAGGTCCAGTTCCACGACTCCTACCTCGGCAACCCGCTGGTCAACGCCCTGTGCGTCGGCGTGCTGCGCCACGAGGACCTGCACCTCGCCCACGCCTCGGGCGTCGGCAACCAGGTGATCCTGTTCGGTGCGGCCACGGGCGGCGACGGCATCGGTGGCGCCTCCATCCTCGCGTCGGAGACCTTCGACGAGGACGGTCCCGCCAAGCGCCCCAGCGTGCAGGTGGGGGACCCGTTCATGGAGAAGCTCCTCATCGAGTGCACCCTCGAACTGTTCCAGGCAGGCATCATCAACGGCATCCAGGACTTCGGCGCCGCCGGCATCTCCTGCGCCACCTCCGAGCTGGCCTCCGCCGGTGACGGCGGCATGAAGGTGAACCTGAACCTGGTCCCGCTGCGCGATCCCTCCCTCAAGCCGGAGGAGATCCTGATGAGTGAGTCCCAGGAACGCATGATGGCGGTGGTCGAGCCGGCCAACGTCGAGCGCTTCATGGAGATCTGCCGCAAGTGGGACGTCCTCGCCACCGTCATCGGCGAGGTCACCGACGGCGACCGCCTCGTGATCACCTGGGACGACCAGGTCATCGTCGACGTCGACCCGAAGACCGTCGCGCACGAGGGCCCCGTCTACGAACGCCCCTACCAGCGCCCCGCCTACCTCGACGCCGCCGCCGCGGACCGGGCCGAGGACCTCCACCGCGACAACTCCGCCGACGGCATCCGTGCCGCCGTGCTGAAGGTCATGTCCCACCCCAACGTCGCCGACAAGTCCTGGGTCACCGACCAGTACGACCGCTACGTCCGCGGCAACTCCGTCCTCGCGCAGCCCGAGAACTCCGGCATGCTGCGCATCGACGAGGAGACCGGCCTCGGCATCGCCCTCGCCCTCGACGCCAACTCGCGCTTCACCTACCTCAACCCCTACGCCGGCGCGCAGCAGTCCCTCGCTGAGGCCTACCGCAACGTCGCCGTCACCGGTGCCGAGCCCGTGGCCGTCACCGACTGCCTGAACTTCGGCAGCCCCGAGGACCCCGAGGTGATGTGGACCTTCGTCGAGGCCATCGGTGGCCTCGTGGACGCCTGCAAGGAACTGGCCATCCCCGTCACCGGCGGCAACGTCAGCCTCTACAACCAGACGGCCACCACCCCGATCCTGCCCACGCCCACCATCGGCGTCATGGGTGTGATCGACGACGTGGCGGACCGCATCAAGTCCGGCTTCACCCACGAGGGCGACGGCATCCTGCTGCTGGGCGCCACCCGCGAGGAGCTCTCCGGCTCCATCTGGGCCGACGCCGTCCACGGCGGCCACCTCGGCGGCGTGCCCCCGCAGGTGGTCCTCGACGCGGAGCGCGCGCTCGCGCGCGTCATGGCAGCGGCCGCGAAGGAGGGGCTTGTCAGCTCCGCCCACGACCTCTCCGAGGGCGGCCTCGCCACGGCACTGCTCGAGTCCGCGCTGCGCAACAACCTCGGCTTCGCCGTCACCCTCCCCGAGGGCGACCCCACCGTGACGCTGTTCTCCGAGTCCGGCGGCCGCGCCGTCGTGTCCCTGCCCGGGGACTCCCTGGGCCGGTTCGAGGCGCTGTGCGCCGAGCACGGCGTCCCCGTCGCCCGTCTGGGCGAGGTCACCGGCGACGCCACCGCCGAGTTCGTCGGCCAGTTCGAGATCAGCCTCGACGAGGTCCGCGACGCCTGGCGCGCACCCATCCGCGAGGCGCTCGGCGCCTGAGCTGCGCGCTCAGGCGGGCTTCTCGGCCACCAGCAGCACGTTGGTCCAGGACCACTCGTCCGGGACCAGCGTGCCGTCCTCGGCGACGGTGAACACCTCGGCCGCGGGGGCGAACCGGTTCTCGATCAGCCATGGGTTCTGCACGCCGCGCGTGTCGGTGGTGCAGCGGAAGCCGGCACCCTCCAGCACCTCCACCCACTCGGCAGGGGAGTAGAAGCAGAACGCCTCGTGGGCCTCGGAGAGCCAGGAGTCCACGTAGTCCTTCTTGGCCAGGTACTCGTACAGCGCGCGTCGGGTCAGGCGGACGTGCTCCACGCCGTCGACGTCGAGGACCTCGTAGCTGATGCCGTCGCCCTCCTCGGCACGGAAGTCCTGCGCGAACCGCTCGAAGCGGGCCCGTGAGGACAACTCGGCCAGGTCTCCGGAGGCGGCGCCGTCATCGGTGGTGAACCGCACGAGCACCTCCCGGTCTGCGTCCTCGGGGCCGACGACGTCGTAGTTGATCCACACCCCGCCCGGCCGCAGCATCTCGTGGGTGTGCCGGATGTACTCGGCCAGCGCCTCGGGACCCATGTAGGACCACACCTCGTGGGTGAGGGCCATCGTGATCACGGTGTCCACCGAGTTCTCCTCGAACAGCTTGCTGGTGAGGATGTTGCGCTGGTGGAAGAAGACGTTGGCGTCGCCGAACTCGCCGTTTGACTGGCGCTGCCGGCAGATCTCGTACAGCGGGCGGGCCACCTCGACGCCGTAGAAGTCCGACTCGAAAAGCTCGGGACGCTCGGCCAGCAGCTTGATGGTCTGCCCCGTGGCGCAGCCGACGTCCACCACCCGGCCCGGTCGGACGGCGTGCGCGAACTCCGAGACCTTGCGCCAGGCGTTGTCCTCGAACGCGGCCCGGTAGGTGGCGTAGTCGCGGGTGTCTGTGATGTCGCCGTCGTCGGAGTCGATCAGCGGGTCGGAGTGGATCTGCTGGATGTGCTCGGCCAGGCCGTAGCGAAGGTACTGCTGCCGGGCGGTCGGGTCCATGGCGGCGGTGATGGCGTCGTCGTCGGCCCAACCGGTACCCGCCGCGATGATGGCCTCCACGACGTCCCAGGGGCGCTGCTGCTCGGTCCCGAGTTCCACCGTGTCGATGCTGTGGCCGAGCGCCTCGTAGCCGTCGATGACGGCGGGCGTGGAGCACGCGACGACGGTGTTGGCCGGGGTCATCGCCACCCGCCCGCCGCTCTGGGTGCGGATGGTCTCGATGACGTAGTGCGCGAAGTCCGGCTTGGGGGAGCGGTTGCCGATCCGGAAGGTCAGCGACGGCAACGCCTCCACCGCCGCGACCGCCTCCACCAACCCGAGCCGCCGGGAACCCGAAACCGGATTGCGCTGGGTGCCGCCGTGGTCCGCGCTGGTGATGGCCCAGACCACCTCGGCGTCGGGGTGACGCTCCAACAGCCCGCGCAGGTGGGAGACCTGGAAGCGGGTGACGAGGTGGTGGCGGCCGGGGAACAGGATGTATCGCACCACCCGATTCTTGCGCATCCACCGACTGCGATGCATTGATGTCAGTTTGACAGGTAAAGCGATCGAGGTTTAATGTCGAAGTGACGTAAAAAAAGGAGGAAACATGACCACCATCCGTCGCTTCCCGTTCTTCTCCCACGCCACCGGAACCGCCACCCGAGTCCTGGTGCAGGGCCGGGGCGGCGAGCTCGTCTCGCACGGCCCCGGTGCATCGTTCTGGTTCCGCCCGCTGGGCGCGAGCATCTCCGAGGTGCCCGTCGAGGACCTCGAATTCGGCAACATCTTCCGCGTCACCACGCGCGACCGCCAGGAGGTCAGCGTGCAGACCGCGCTGACCGTGCGGATCGCCGATCCCGCCCGGGCCGTGCGCCACCTGGACTTCGCAGTCGACGTCTCGAGCGGGGAGTGGAGCGGCCGACCGCTGCAGACCCTCCAGAACCGGGTGGCCGAGACCGCGCAGCAGTTCGCAGCCGCCGTCGTGGCCGCCAACCCTCTCGAGGTCCTCCTCGACGAGGGGCTCACCCTTGTGCGCGACGCCGTGCTCGAGGGCCTGCGCTCCGAGGAGCAGCTCAGCTCGGCCGGTGTCGAGGTGGTGGGGGTCCGGGTGGTGGCCGTGCGCCCGGAGGAGGAGCTGGAGCGGGCGCTGCAGACCAAGGTGCGCGAGGCCATCCAGGCCGAGGCGGACCGGGCCACCTACGACCGCCGCGCCCAGGCCGTGGACCGGGAGCGCGCCATCAAGGAGAACGAGCTCAACAACCGCACCCAGTTGGCCAGGCGGGAGGCCGAACTCGTGGAGCTCGCGGGGGCGAACGAGCGCCGTCGCACCCAGCAGGAGCTCGAGCGCGAGGAACTGCGTGGCGAGGCGCTGCTGGAGAGCAGGCGCCTGGCCGTCGACGCGCGGGTGGACGAGATCGAACGGGTCGCGGCGGCCGAGAACGCGGCCCTCGCGGCCAAGCTGGAGGCCTTCGGCGCGGCCGACCTGCCGGCGCTGCTGGCCGGCGTGTTTCCCGAGGTGGTCAGGGCGCTGCCGGAGATCGACGCCGTCACCCTGACCCCGGACCTGCTCGGCGACGCCGTGACCCGGGCCCTCACAGCGCTGCGTGCAGCATGAGCGCGCCCCGCCTGGTGCTGGTCCACCGCCGCACCCAGCTGGAGGAACTGCTCGCGGAGCACTCCACCCTGGGTGCCGTCGAGTTCTTCCTGGCCGCCCGGGGCGAGCGGGTCCAGCCGCTGCTGGTGGCCGACGAGGCCCAGCGCCGGGCGCTTGAACTGGCCGCCGCTGCCGTCCCGTCCGACTGGCGGCAGGCCGTCGTGGAGCGGGGCCAACTCTCGCGCTTCCTGTTCGAACCGGACGACCTCGTCGTGGTGGTGGGGCAGGACGGGCTGGTGCCCAACGTCAGCAAGTACCTCGACGGGCAGAGGGTCTTCGGCATCAGCCCGGGCGTGCCCGGCCTGCTGTGCAGTCACCGGGCCGAGGACCTCGCAGGGGTGGTGTCCGGGGCCGTGGGCACCCGGGTCAGCGCCCGTGCGATGGCGGAGGCCCGGGTCGACGACGGCCAGCGGCTGACCGCGCTGAACGAGCTGTTCCTCGGTGACCGCGGCCACCAGTCCGCCCGCTACGCCCTCGAGGTGGGCCAGGGGCGGGAGGAGCAGTCCTCCTCCGGGCTGGTGGTGGGCACCGGGACTGGGGCGACGGGGTGGCTCGCGTCCCTGTGGCGGCAGGCCCGCCCGGGCTTCGAGCTCCCGGCGGCGGACGCCGACGGGCTCGCCTGGTTCGTCCGCGAGGCCTGGCCCTCGGCCGCCACCGGCGCGAGCGTCGTCGCCGGGCTGCTCGGCCCCGGGGAGGAGCTGCGGCTGCGTGCGCGGGGTTCCCTGGTGGTCTTCGGCGACGGGATGGAGCGGGACCACCTCCGCCTGGGGTGGGGCCAGGAGGTGACCATCTCCCGCTCCGAGCGGCAGCTGCAACTGTTGCGGCTGGCATGAGTTTCCCCCCGCCGCCCCGTCGACTCTCCTAACATGCGAACACCTCGACTATTCGAAGGAGAAGGTGTTGAGCGGGAACGTCTGCATCATCGGCGCCGGGCCGGGTGGCCTGGCGGCGGGGCGCGCACTGGCGGCGCGAGGCCTGGACTACGAGCACCTCGAGCGCAACGCCGGGGTGGGAGGCCTGTGGGACATCGACGCGCCGGGCACCCCGATGTATGACTCGGCCCACTTCATCTCCAGCCGCACCGTCTCCGGGTTCAGCGGCTTCGAGATGCCCGACGACTTCCCCGACTATCCGAACCACCGCCAGGTCCTCGCCTACCTGCGCGACTTCGCGGACCACCACGGCCTGACCGAGCGCATCCGCTTCGACACCGCGGTGGCCGGACTGGAGCGGGCGGGCGCCGGCTGGCGGGTCAGCCTGGCCGACGGCACCGCCGACGAGTTCTCCGCGGTGGTGGTGTGCACGGGCTCCCAGTGGACGCCGCTGGAGGTGGAGGTGCCGGGCTTCACCGGCGAGGTCAGGCACTCGGTCACCTACCGCAGCGCCGACGAGTTCCGCGGCAAGCGGGTGCTGGTGGTGGGCGGTGGCAACTCCGCCTGCGACATCGCCTGCGACGCGGCCCGCACCGCCGAGGCCGTCAGCATCAGCATGCGTCGCGGCTACTGGTTCATCCCCAAGCACGTGTTCGGGGTCCCCTCCGACGTGGTGGGCGGCAAGGGCTCGTTCCTGCCGAAGCGCCTGGAGCGGGCCCTGCTGCAACCGCTGCTGCGCCTGCTCGTGGGTGACCTGACCCGGATCGGGCTCCAGAAGCCGGACCACAAACTCTTCGAGACCCATCCGGTGATGAACGACCAGCTCCTGCACCACGTCCGCCATGGCGACGTCACGCCCAGGTGCGGCATCCGCTCCGCCGACGGCGCCACCGTCACGTTCACCGATGGCACCGCCGCCGACTTCGACGTCGTGCTGCTGGCCACCGGCTACCGCCACGCCGTGCCGTTCGCGCAGGACCTGTTCGGGGACCCGCAGCACCCCGACGAGCTCTACCTGAACTCCTTCTCGAGACGGCACTCCGGACTGTGTGCCGTCGGCTTCGTCGAGACCAACTCCGGCGCCTACCAACTCCTGGACAGGCAGGCCCACCTGGTGGCCGGCTACCTCGACGAGCGCGCCCGCGGCTCCGAGGTGGCCGCCCGCTTCGAGCAGCGCATCCGCACCGACCGGCCGGACCTGACCAGCGGCCTGAAGTTCGACCGATCGCCGCGCCACAAGGGCTACGTGGACTCCGACGCCTACGTCGCGGCGCTGGACGCCGTCGCCGCCGAGTTCGGGTGGCAGCGTCCGGGAGTGGGAGCCGCGCGATGAACTACGACTACGAGGACAAGGCGATGGTGGTCACCGGCGGCGCGGGCGACATCGCCGCCGCGTTCATGGGGCCGGCCGCCCGGCGCGGCGCGCGGCTGGCCGTCGTCGACATCCGGGGTGAGCAGGCGCAGCGGACCGCCGCCGCACTGCCCGGCGCGGGGCACCTGGCCTACGCCGCAGACCTCACGGACCTCGAGCAGGTCACCCACCTGGTGGACCGCATCGGTGAGGACTTCGGCCGCATCGACGTGCTGGTCAACAACGTCGGCATGTCCAGCCAGGAACGCTTCGACGAGCGCGACGTGGCCTCCATCCGGCGCGAGCTCGAGGTGAACCTGCTCTCGCCCCTGGTGCTCACCCGGCTCGCCGTGCCACTGCTGCGCGCCGCCGAGGACCCGAGGGTGGTCACGACGGTCTCGCTGGGCGGGATCTTCCCCCTCGGCGAGACGCCCATCTACACCGCCTCCAAGTTCGGCCTGCGCGGTGCGATGCTGGCCATCGGGCTGGACCTGGCGCCGAAGGGCATCAGGGTCTCCTCGGTGCTGCCGTCGGCCACCGACACCCGGATGCTGCGGCAGGAGGCCGTCGAGGGCGGCAACTCGCTGCAGTTCCAGGACCCACCGCAACCGCCCGAGGCGGTGGCGCGGGCGATGATGAGCCTCCTGGACCGGCCCCGGCTGGAGGCCTACCCCAGGTTCTCCGAGTCGCTGCTGGTGCGGGTGGGCACCTTCTTCCCCAACCAGTTGCCGAAACTGATGAAGCTGTTCCGGCGCAAGGGCGAGCGTGGCATGGCCACCTACCTGAGGCGGCTCGAGGCGGAGGGCCACGTCGTGCGAGGACCCGCGGGCTGGGAGCTGGTGGACTAGCGCCTCACGCGGCGCCGGCCACGTCCAGCCACGCGGTGGGGTGTGCCAGGACGGGGGCGAAGGCCGCGAGCGCGGCACCGTGGGCGGCCGGGCTGGCGTCGGTGTCGATGGGGATGATCTCCGGCGGCGAGAGCTCGTAGGCGAGCACCCGGTGCTCCAGCTGCTGCTGCATCGCAGGGACCACCCACTTGCCCAGCCGGCCGAGGTGACCACCGATCACCACCACCGGCAGGTCCAGCAGGTTGAGGGCGGCTGCGACGCCCACGCCCAGCGCGGCCCCGGCGCGGCGGAGAGCCTCGATGGCGTCGGGGCGGTCCGCCTCCGCTGCCGCCATCAGTTCCTCGATGGTGCTGACACCGGCGCGGGCACGCACGGCCTTCGCGCCGGCGAACGCCTCGACGCAGCCGGTGGCGCCGCACCCGCACTGGGGCCCGTTGGGGTCCGCGCAGATGTGGCCGAGCTCCCCGGCCCAGCCGTGCCGGCCGGCGGCCACGCCCGCCTCCGTCACGGCCGACGAGCCGATGCCGGTCTCGCCGGAGATGTAGAGGAAGTCGCCCATCTCCGAGGGCTTTCCGGGGGACTCGGTGGCGATGGTCTCTGCGGCGAAGTCGGCTTCGTTGCCCACCACCAGGGCGACGTCGTCGCCGAGGGCGAGCGAGCCGCGCAGGATGTCGGCCACCGGAACGTCGAGCCAGCCGAGGTTGGGGGCGCGCAGGAGCACGCCCCGGTTCGAGTCCACCAGGCCGGGGACGGCGATGGCGGCCCCGACCAACCGGCCGGGGCCGGACTCGTCGAGGGCCTCGCGGGCGAGCTCGGCCAGGCGCCCGAGCACCTCGGTGGGGGAGGAGTGCGCGTAGTCGCCGTCTTCCGTGGCGTTGGCCAGCACGGTCCCGTCGAGGTCCAGGACGAACACCGCGATGTGGGTGACGTTCAGTTCCATCCCCAGCGACACAAGTGCCCCGGCGGCCGGGACGAGGGGGAGCGCGGGACGCCCGGCACGCCCGGTGCCCAGCGCCTCGAGCTCCAGCAGCATGCCGCCGCCGAGCAACTCGTCGACGAGTCGGGAAACGGTGGAGCGCGTGAGCCCCGTCAGGGCGGATACGTCCGCGCGCGACGGCGGTTCCGTGCAAGCGAGCACCTGCCGGAACACTAGTGACAGGTTGCGTTCCCGCAGGTCCGACTGCCTGGCTCCCGGCTGCCCGGAGCGCAGGGAGGAGGTGGGGCGTGCGCGGCGCTTGAGCGTCTCTGCTCCACCGGGCGATACGTCTTCTGGCATGCGCTTGACTCTACAGCCTCCCACTGATTAAGTTGTCGACAGAAACAAAACTCGTTGAGGAGTGGACATGGCACCTGTGCCTTCAAAGACTGACAAGTTCTCATTCGGTCTGTGGACCGTCGGCTGGACGGGCACGGATCCGTTCGGTGGAGATTCCCGTCCCAGCCTGGACCCGTGGGAGTACTCCGACAAGCTCGCGGAGCTCGGGGCGTGGGGCATCACGTTCCACGACGACGACGTCGTCGCCTACGACGCACCGGAGGAGGAGCGCCGCGCCACCTTCGCCAAGCTGAAGGATGCCGCGGACAAGGCCGGCCTGGTGGTGGAGATGGTCACCACCAACACCTTCAGCCACCCCGTGTTCAAGGACGGTGGCCTCACCTCCAACGACCGCGCCGTGCGCCGCTACGGCCTGCGCAAGGTGCTGCGCAACGTGGACCTCGCCGCGGAGATGGGCGCCACCACGTTCGTCATGTGGGGCGGCCGCGAGGGTGCGGAGTACGACTCGTCCAAGGACCTGTTCGCCGCCCACGCCCGCTACGCCGAGGGCCTCGACACCGTCGCCGGCTACATCAAGTCCCAGGGCTACGACCTGCGCATCGGCCTGGAGCCCAAGCCCAACGAGCCCCGCGGAGACATCTTCCTGCCCACCATCGGGCACGCCCTCGCGCTGGCGGACTCGCTGGAACACGGCGACATCGTCGGCCTCAACCCCGAGGTGGGCCACGAGCAGATGGCCAACCTGAACTACACCCACGGCCTGGCGCTCGCCCTGTACCGCGACAAGCTGTTCCACATCGACCTCAACGGCCAGCGCGGCCTGAAGTACGACCAGGACCTGGCCTTCGGTCACGGCGACCTGATGAGTGCGTTCTTCACCGTCGACCTGCTCGTCAACGGTTTCCCCGCCTCCCCGGACGCCACCCGCTACGAGGGCCCGATCCACTTCGACTACAAGCCGAGCCGCACCGAGGGCATGCAGGGCGTGTGGGACTCCGCACGCGCCAACATGGTGGGCTACCTGATGCTGGCCGAGAAGGCCCGCAAGTTCCGCCAGGACCCTGCCGTCCAGGCGCTGATGGAGGAGGCCTCGATCTTCGAGCTGGCGCAGCCCACCCTCGCCGAGGGGGAGTCCGTGGCTGACTTCCTCGCCGCCGAGGAGGAGTTCGACGCCGACGCCAAGGGTGCGCGCGAGTACCGTTTCGTCCAGCTGCAGCAGCTGGCACTGGAGCACCTCATCGGCTGATCCCGGCCGCCCGAGCCGGCCCCGGGGCTAGGGTGGCGAACGTATGAGCAGAACGTTCGCCTCCCTCGCAGTCCCCAACTACCGCTGGTTCGCGGCCGGGGCTGTGGTCTCGAACGTCGGCACGTGGATGGCGCGCACGGCGCAGGACTGGCTCGTGCTCACCATCCTCACCGACGGCTCCGCCTCCGCGCTGGGCATCGTCACCGGTCTGCAGTTCCTGCCGCTGCCGTTCCTGGCCCCCTACGCCGGGTTGATCGCGGACCGGTTCAGCAAGAAGCACATCCTGCTCACCACCCAGGTGCTGATGGCCATCACCGGGCTGGCGCTGTGGTTCCTGGTGGCCACGGACCTGGCGGTGCTGTGGCACGCCTACCTGCTGGCGTTCCTGCAGGGCGTGGTGGTCTCCTTCGACAACCCCGCCCGGCAGGCGTTCGTCAACGAACTGGTCGGTCCGAAACTGGTGGCCAACGCCGTCGGTCTCAACTCCGCCTCCTTCAACATGGCCCGTCTCATCGGCCCCGCGGTGGCCGGTGTGGTGATCGGCGCCTGGGGCGTGGCCCCGGCGCTGCTGATCAACTCCCTCAGCTTCATCGCCGTGCTGCTGGGACTGCTCCTGATCCGCGACTCCGAGCTCATGCTCCCGCCGAAACCCAAGACCCGCGGCACCGTCAGGGAGGGCATCGCCTACGTCAGGTCCAGACCGGACCTGATGCTGATCTTCCTGGTGGTGTTCATGCTCGGCACCTTCGGCATGAACTTCCAGATCACGATCGCGCTGATGGCCACCGAGATCTACGGCAAGGGCGCCGAGGAGTACGGCCTGCTGAGTTCCGCGATGGCCGTCGGAACCCTGGCCGGGGCGCTCCTGGCCGCGCGCCGGGGCACCCCGCGGCTCCGCGTCCTGCTCGGGGCGCTCGGCCTGTTCTCACTGTTCTGCCTGTTCTCAGGACTCGCGCCGACCTACATCACCTTCGGGCTGCTGCTGGTGCCCTGCGGCCTGTTCGCCCTCACCGTCATGACCAGCGCCAACTCCACGGTGCAGCTGTCCACGGCACCGGAGTTCCGCGGCCGCGTGATGGCCCTCTACATGGCCATCTTCATGGGCGGCACCCCGATCGGCGCCCCCGTCGTCGGCTGGGTGGGAGACCTCCTGGGGCCGCGTTCGACGCTCATCTTCGGGGCGCTCGCCTGCGGGATCACGTTCCTGGGCGTCGGGGTGTTCCTGGTGGTCTACCGCGGGCTGCGCGCCCGGCTACGGCTGCGGTGGCCACTGACCCTGGACGTCTACCACAAGCGGGAGTCCTGAGCCGGTCTCAGCGCGGCGGCGCCAGGAGTTCCTCGGTGGCCCAGCCGGCGCCGGCGGCCATGTCGTACTGGGCCAGCCGGTAGTCGCGCAGCAGCTCGCGGCCGCGGTCGGTGAGGTCGGCCTCGGAGATCGCCTCGCCGTCGGGCCCCAACCATCCGGTCCGCTCGATGGCAGGGATCTCGGTGGCCAGTTCGTGCAGCAGCGCGGTCCACGGCGTGTGGGCGGCACCCGCGGAGTCGAGCACCTGGTTCACCAACTGGTTGGCCCCGATCATCCCCGGGTCCTGCTTCGTGGTGGGGAAGTTCGCGAACACCACCCACGGTGTCTCGTATCGCCCAGTGGGCCCGCTCGCGTCCAGCACCTCCTCGGGCCAGACGTTGGGCAGGTGGTCTCCGTAGAGCAGCACGATGGTGCGCTCGTCCATGTCCGCCAGGTCCGCCGCGAACGCCTCCAGCGCCTCGTCGGAGGCCTTCAGGCCGCGCAGGTACTGACCCGCGGTCTCGCGCTGGGCATCGTCGAGCGGGCCCTCGACGTTGATGGGATTGGCCAGGCCCTGCTGGGGGCCGTGGTTCTGCATGGTGACGACGTTGACCACCATCGGGTCCTGCGAGGCGGCCAGTTCGTCCACCACCTTCTCGAAGACCGCGGCGTCGGAGATGTACTGGTCGCCCGGGAGCTTGCGCAGGCCGCGAAGTTCGTCACGGAACTCCGCCCGCTCGATGCCGAGGGCGGGGTAGACGACGTTGCGGCGGTAGAACTCATCGGCGTAGGGGTGGATGGCGTAGGTGGAGTGGGTGCCGTCGCCGAAGGTGCGCAGGTGGCTCGGGAACGACTCGGTCTGGGCCACCAGTCCCGGGAACGGGCTGTCCACCTGCGGCTGCAGGTTGGCCACCGCCATGCCGGTGAGCACCTCGAACTCCATGCTGGAGGTGCCGCCGCCGTAGGCGCCCGAGAGCAGCGTCCCGGAAGTGTTCTCGGCCATCAGCTCCCGCATGAAGGGCAGCGGGTCCTCGGCCGCCGTGATGTCCGGCATCGCGAGTGGGTCCGAGAGCGACTCGGACAGCACCAGCACGATGTTGGTGTCCGCGAGCGCCGCCGGCTCGCGATCGGCGTTCAGGTCCGCGGCGACCTCGCCGTAGCGTTCCGCCAGCAGGTCCATCACGCCCTCGGAGTAACCCGCCGGCTCCTCCATCGGGGCGGCGGGCAGGTTGTACAGCAGGCCGGCGATCACGCCGTTGTCGTCGTAGTTCTGCGCCTGGTTCCACGGCCGCCACTTCGCGCCGGCGGCCTCGTACAGGGCGCGTGCGGTGTTGCCCGGCACGTTGAACGTGGCAGCTGTGAGGAGCACCGTCGCGGCCATCGTGCCCGCAACCACTCGCCCCACCACGTGGCGACGGAGCCGAGGCTGCGTCCGGTCCGGGTGGCGTGGCCCGCGGCGGAGGGCCGCATGGCGGGTGAAGGTCCAGCCCACCAGGGGGATGGCCACCAGTGCCGCGCCGATCAGCAGCAGGGGGCCGGCGCCCACGTTCTCCACGAGGAAGCCCGTCTGGGTGAGGTAGGTGGCGTCGGAGACGAACAGCGGCTCGCCGCGCAGGCGCAGCTTGAAGTAGTCCCCGCAGGCGATCAGGGTGAGCAGCACGATCAAACCTGCGGCCGCGACCCAGGTCCGGTTCGACACGGCCCGCAGGAAGACGAACACCGCCCACACCAGAGCCACCCCGATGGCCACCACGCCGGGTTGCAGCTGCAGCAGCCGCTCCACCGGCTCGGGCCGGGCCTTGCCCAGCCCATGGGTGAGCTCGAGCCCCAGTGTGAGGACACCGGCGAGCGCCAGCCCGAACAGCGACCGGAGTGCGGCGCGGCCCGCCACACCGCCACGCGACGCAGCGGTGGTCGGTTCGTCCCGCGAAAACAACATCCCGCGATTCTACTTCCCCGACGGCGCACCTCCCCGACGGCGTCGTTCGGGATGGCTGTCGCACTCCCTAAGCGTGGTGTCCCTGATGCTTCACCAGCAGGATCACCACACTGAGGTGGCAGACTTCGCAGCATGCCCGTTGCCGAGACCGATCTCCTCCCCTCCCAGCAGAAACGCGCCTGGCCGGCGCTGTTCTCGCTGGTGATCGGGTTCTTCATGATCCTCGTGGACCAGACGATCGTCTCCGTCGCGATGCCGCACATCATGACCGGCCTCGACGCCGACGTGAACGACGTGGTCTGGGTCACCAGCGCGTACCTGCTCGCGTTCGCGGTACCGCTGCTGGTCACCGGCAGGCTGGGGGATCGGTTCGGCCCCAAGAACGTCTACCTGGTGGGCATCACCGTCTTCACGCTGTCGTCGGCGTGGTGTGGGTTCGCCACCACCATCGAGCAACTGATCCTCGCCCGCGTCGCACAGGGCCTCGGCGGGTCCATGATGACGCCGCAGACCATGGCCGTGATCACCCGGATGTTTCCGCCCAGACAGCGTGGCACCGCGATGGGGCTCTGGGGCGGGGTGGCCGGGTTCGCGACGCTGGTGGGGCCGATGCTGGGCGGCGTGATCGTCGACGGTCTGGACTGGCGGTGGATCTTCTTCATCAACCTGCCGGTCGGCCTGGTGGCGATCGTCGCGGTCTCGATCATCGTTCCGCAACTGCCGCGGCACAGCCACACCTTCGACCTGCCCGGCGTCGCGCTCAGCGCCGTGGGCATGTTCCTGCTGGTGTTCGGCATCCAGGAGGGTGCCGCGCACGACTTCGGCCCCGTGCCCATCACCCTCGGTCCGGTGGCCGTCGCGCCCCCGTCGGTGGGGCTCATCATCGCCGGCGCGGTGGTGCTGGTCCTGTTCGTCGTGTGGCAGGCCGTCAACCGTTCGGAGCCGCTGCTGCCGCTGAAGCTGTTCCGGACCAGGGACTTCACCTTCGCCAGCATCGGGATCTGCGTGGTGGGTTTCGTGGTCACCAGCATGGCGATGCCGATGATGCTCTACCTGCAGGTCGGCGCCGGCCTCACCCCTATCCGGGCGGCGGCGATGCTGATCCCGATGGCCGTGATCTCCGGCGTGCTCGCCCCGTTCATGGGCAAGCTCGCCCACGGCTGGTTGGGCAAGTGGATCGCCGTCGCAGCGCTCGCCTGCCTCGGGCTGGGGCTGGCGTGGTTCGGGCTGTGGGTGCAGACGCAGGTCCCCGTGCTCCTGCTGCTGGTCCCGACGGCGCTGCTCGGCCTCGCCAACGGCGGCATGTGGGGTGCGCTGTCGATGGCGGCCACCCGCGACCTGCCGATGGACAGTGCGGGCGCGGGGGCCGGGGTCTACAACACGCTGCGCCAGGTGGGCGCGGTGGTGGGCTCGGCCGCGATCGCAGCCACCATGGAGGCCCGGCTCGTCGCCCATGGCCTGCCCACCTCCATCCAGGGCTCCGGCGGCAGCGTGCCTCCGGAGGTGGCCGGCCCGTTCTCCGACGCCATGGGCCAGAGCATCCTGCTGCCCGCGGCGGTGTGCGTCATCGGCGTGGCCGCGGCGCTGTTCCTGACCAGACGCAATCCCGACGGCAGCCCCGTCAGCTGAGCCGAATCCAGGCGGTGGTGTTGGATGGCAGGGTGCCGTCGTCGACGTCGCCGCTGGCCAACAGCACCTCGCCCGCCGGCAGCGCCACCGACGGGGCGGACACGTTGGTGACCACGCCCACGCCTGCTGACCGGAACGCGACGACGCCCTCACCCAGGTCCAGCCACTCGAGTTCACCGCGTCCGAGTCCCAACTCGCGGCGCAGCC
Organism: Tessaracoccus terricola; assembly: GCF_054776555.1. NCBI lineage: Bacteria > Bacillati > Actinomycetota > Actinomycetes > Propionibacteriales > Propionibacteriaceae > Tessaracoccus > Tessaracoccus terricola. The sequence continues at coordinate 330,898 of NZ_BAAHBS010000005.1, forward strand.
GCAGCGCGTCGCGGTACAAGGACCACGTGCTGCCGGAAACGCCCATCTGCTGGTCGACTGCCAACCCTCGGTAGGACTCGGGCTGGGGCAGCCAGGTCCGCCCGTTGGGGGAGAAACCCAGGCCCGGTGCGTCCGCCTCCCACGGCATCGGCACGCGGCAGCCGTCGCGGCCCGCCTCGGTGTGCTCGGAGCGCCACCACGTGGGGTCCTGGCGGACGTCGTCGGGCAGGGTGGTGTGCTCGGGCAGGCCGAGCTCCTCGCCCTGGTACAGGTAGGCCGAGCCGGGCAGGGCGAGCATCATCAGGGTGGCCGCGGTGGCGCGGGCCAGGCCCAACTCGTTGTCCGGCTGGGGATCGGCGGCACCGATGCCGTGGTGGTTGGTGGTGTCCGCGCGTCCGTAGCGGCTGCGGTGGCGCACCACGTCGTGGTTGCTCAGCACCCAGGTGGTGGGGGCACCGACGGCGGCGGTGGCCGCCAGCGACGAGGTGATCACGCGGCGGTATGCCTCGGCGTCCCAGGGGCACTCGAGGAACTCGAAGTTGAAGGCGTGCTGCATCTCGTCGGGGCGCACGTAGTTGGCGATCCGGGAGGCGGGGACCCAGGCCTCGGCCACCAGGATCCGGTCGCCGTCGTAGCCCTCGAGCACCCGGTGCCAGTCACGGTAGATGTCGTGCACGCCGTCCTGGTCCCAGGCCGGGCCCATCTGCATACCGAGCAGTTCGGCGTCGACGACGTCCTCGTCGGGCAGTCCGGGAGCCTTGACCATGCCGTGGGCCACGTCGATGCGGAAGCCGTCGACGTCGGCGTCCAGCCAGTGGCGCAGGATCGCCTCGAACTCGGCGCGGACCTCTGGGTTGTCCCAGTTCAGATCCGGCTGGCGCTCGTCGAACAGGTGCAGGTACCACTGTTCCGGGGTGCCGTCGGGGGCGGTGAGCCGGGTCCAGGCCGAGCCGCCGAAGACGCTGTGCCAGTTGTTGGGTGGCACGCTGCCGTCACCCTGCCCGTCGCGGAAGAGGTAGCGCTCCCGCTCGGCCGAGCCGGGCCCGGCGGCGACTGCGGCACGGAACCACTCGTGCTCGTCCGAGGTGTGGTTGGGCACCAGGTCCACGATGACGCGCAGCCCCAGCTCGTGGGCCCGGGCGATCATGCGGTGCGCGTCGGCGGTTTCGCCGAAGAGCGGGTCCACCACCCGGTAGTCGGCCACGTCGTAGCCGGCATCAGCCATGGGGGAGCGGTAGAAGGGGGACAGCCAGATGGCGTCCACACCCAGCTCCACCAAGTAGGGCAGGCGCTCGATCACACCCGGCAGGTCGCCGTAGCCGTCGCCGTCGCTGTCCGCGAAGGAGCGGGGGTAGATCTGGTAGATGACGGCGTCGCGCCACCAAGGAGTTTGGGTCATGCAGCGGGTCCTGTCGAGTTGCGGATGATCAGGTCTGGGTGGAAGAGGAGTTCGGAGCGGTCCAGGGGGGTGCCGCCGAGGCCTTCGAGGAGTGCAGTGACTGCGGCCTCGCACATCGCTCGCACAGGCTGGCGGATCGTGGTCAGTGCAGGGGCCGTGAACGCCATCAGCGGGCTGTCGTCGAAGCCGACCACGGACAGGTCCCCCGGCACGGACAGGCCTCGGGCGTTGGCTTCCCGCACGGCGCCGAGTGCCATGATGTCCGAGCCGCAGACGACGGCGGTGTGACCGGACTCGACCAACCTCGCGGTCGCCAATTGGCCGCCCTCGGCGGTGAAGACCGTGCTGGCAATGCTCTCCCGGGAGAATCCGAGTGCCTCGAACGCCTCGGCCTTGCGCCGGGCGGGGAGGTAGCGCTCGGAGCCGATGGCCAGCCCGATCCGCTCGTGGCCGAGCGTGCGCAGGTGGGTGACCGAGGCGGAGACCGCCTCGGCGTCGGAGCAGGAGAAGAACGCGCCCCGCAGTTCCGGGGCGTAGCCGTTGATGAACACCGTGGGGACGCCGGACTCGATGAGGCGCCGGTAGTGCTCGTTGGAGCCGAGGCTGTCGGCGGGGGTGCCGGAGACCGAGATGACGCCGGAGACGTTCAGCCCCTGCAGCGTCTCCAGGTGCTGCAGTTCGCCGGTGCCGGAGTTGCCGGCGGGACACACGACGTTGGCCTGGCCGGCGGCGAACAGCAGGATGTCGAGTTCCTCGACGAAGGCGGGGAAAGCCGGGTTGGACAGTTCGGGCACCACGATGGCCACGACGCCCGTGCGCTTGCCGTTGGCCGTCTCGCGGGCGTAGCCGAGTTCGTTCATGGCTTCGAGCACGACCCGCCGGGTTTCCTCCTTCACGCCCGGCTTGCCGCTGAGCACGCGCGAAACCGTCGCCGTGGAGACGCCTGCAGCGTCGGCGAGATCGGCCATCCTCGTCCGTTTCCTGGGTGCCATCAGCGTTCCTTCCCTCAGTCGCAAACGCTACCAACAAATCGGTGAGATTTGCTGAAAGCGTTACGCATGCTGGTCATGGCGGCCGGGCCACCGTCGCCATGGGATGGCGGCCCGAGTACGGTTGGACCCATGACGAACCTCTCCTGGGACCTCGAGAACGTCCTGCCATCGGTCATCGCGGACCTCCACGAACTGATCACGATCCCCTCGGTGTCGTCCCAGCCGGAGCACGACGCCGACGTCCTGGCCTGCGCCCACCGCGTCGAGGGCCTGCTCAAGGGGGCCGGCTGCCCCGAGGTGCGCCTCATCGAGGCCGGCGGCAAGCCCGCCGTGTACGGCCACTACCCGGCGCCCGAGGGCATGCCCACCGTCCTGCTGTACGCCCACTACGACGTCCAGCCCACCGGCGACCCGGCGCTGTGGACCTCGCCGGCGTTCACCCCCGACGAGCGCGACGGCCGCCTGTACGCCCGCGGCTCCGCCGACGACAAGGGTGGCATCGCCGTCCACCTCGCCGCGCTGCGCGCCTTCGACGGCAACCCACCGGTGGGGGTGAAGCTGTTCATCGAGGGCGAGGAGGAGATCGGGTCCCCGACGGCCTCGGCTCTGCTGGACGAGTACGCCGAGGAGCTCAGCGCCGACGTCTTCGTCATCGCCGACTCCGTCAACTGGGCAGTGGGCGAGCCCAGCCTGACCACGTCGCTGCGCGGTGTGGTCGACGCCGTGGTCACCGTCTCCACCCTGGAACAGGGGCTGCACTCCGGCCAGTTCGGCGGCGTCGTCCCCGATGCCCTCACTGCCCTGGTGCGGCTGCTGGCGACGCTCCACGACGAGAACGGCGACGTCGCCATCGACGGCATCGGCTCCTTCCCCGGCCCGGACCTCGCCTACCCCGACGAGCGGATCCGCCAGGAGACGGGCATGCTCGACGGCGTGCAGCAGATCGGCACCGACAGCGCCGTCCAGCGCATGTGGTACAAGCCCGCTGCCTCCGTGCTGGCGATCGACACCACCCGGATCACCGACGCCTCCAACACCCTCATCCCCGCCGCCTCGGCCAAGGTCAGCGTCCGGCTCGCGCCCGGCCAGGACCCCGAGGCCGCGCAGGCCGCCCTGCGCGCCCACCTCGAGGGCAACTCGCCCTGGGGCGCGAAGGTGGAGGTGACCGACGGACAGCTCGGCGGCCCCAGCCGGATCGCGCTCGAGGGCCCCCTCGCCGAGGCCGCCCGCTCCGCCTTCGTCGAGGCCTTCGGAAAGGACCCCGTGGAGATCGGCTGCGGCGGCAGCATCCCCATCGTCGCCGAGTTCGCCGAACGCAACCCCGACGCCGTCGTGCTGGTCACTGCCGTCACGGATCCCGACTCGCGGATGCACGGCATCGACGAGTCCGTGGACCTCGGCGACCTCGCGAAGGCGGCCACCGCCGAGGCGTTGATGCTGGTCAACCTGGCCACGGGTTCCTGAGGGTCCGCGGGTGGGTCTCAGGGCCTGCGCACGATGTGGGCCGCCCGCGCTGCTCGGGGTAAGCTGACCCGGTGCTACGTCCCGACGGCCAGCTGAGCCTCGACATCGACCCCATCGAACGCGCACCCCAGGATGAGTGCGGCGTCTTCGGCGTCTGGGCTCCCGGTGAGCACGTCGCCGAACTCACCTACTACGGCTTGTTCGCCCTGCAGCACCGCGGCCAGGAGTCGGCCGGCATGGCCGTGTCCAACGGGCAGCGGATCATGGTGTTCAAGGACATGGGGCTGGTGTCCCAGGTGTTCAACGAGACCACCCTCACCGCCCTGCGCGGCCACGTCTGCGTCGGCCACACCCGCTACTCGACGACGGGCGCCTCGGTCTGGCAGAACGCCCAGCCCACCTTCCGCTCCGGCCCCCACGGCGGGCTCGCGCTGGCCCACAACGGCAACCTGACCAACACCCTCGAACTCGAGCAGTGGCTGGGTGAGCTGGACTCCGGCGAGAAGGTGCCGGAGAAGAAGACCATGGACTCCACCAACGACACGTCCCTGGTGACGGCGTTGATGGTGTCCTTCGGCGACGAGCCCCTCGAGGACGTCGCCATGAAGGTGCTGCCCCGCCTGCGCGGCGCGTTCTGCCTCAGCTTCATGAACGAGAACACCCTGTTCGCCGCCCGCGACCCGCAGGGCATCCGCCCGCTGGTGCTGGGGCGCCTGGAGCACGGCTGGGTGGTGGCCTCGGAGACGGCTGCCCTGGACATCGTCGGCGCCAGCTTCGTGCGCGAGGTGGAGCCCGGCGAGTTCATCGCCATCGACGAGGCGGGCCTGCGCTCGCAGCGCTTCGCGGAGGCCAAGCCCAAGGGCTGCCTGTTCGAGTACGTCTACCTCGCCCGCCCGGACACCACCATCGCCGGCCGCGGCGTCCACACCACCCGCGTGGAGATCGGCCGCGAACTGGCCCGCGAGCACGCCGTCGACGCGGACCTGGTGATCCCCGTGCCCGAGTCCGGCACCCCGTCGGCCATCGGCTACGCCGAGGAGTCCGGCATTCCCTACGGGCAGGGCCTGGTGAAGAACGCCTACGTCGGGCGAACCTTCATCCAGCCCAGCCAGACCATCCGCCAGCTCGGAATCCGGCTCAAGCTCAACCCGCTGCGCGAGATCATCGCCGGCAAGCGACTCGTCGTGGTCGACGACTCGATCGTGCGCGGCAACACCCAGCGCGCCCTGGTCCGGATGCTGCGCGAGGCCGGCGCCGCAGAGGTGCACGTGCGGATCTCGTCGCCGCCGGTGGAGTGGCCCTGCTTCTACGGCATCGACTTCTCCACCCGCGCCGAGCTGATCGCGCCGGGCCTGACGGTGGAGGAGATCTGCCGCTCGATCGGTGCCGACACCCTCGGCTACATCTCCCTGGAGGGCCTCACCCGGGCCACCACCATCCCCGCGGACAACCTGTGCCGCGCCTGCTTCGACGGGAAGTACCCCGTCGGCATCCCACCCGAGCAGGCCGAACTGCTGAAGCTGGAGGAACAGTGAACACCAGTGCCTACGCCGCCGCCGGCGTCGACATCGAGGCCGGAGACCGCGCCGTCGAGCTGATGAAGGCCTCCGTGGCCCGCAGCCGCCGCCCCGAGGTGCTGGGCGGCCTCGGCGGGTTCGCCGGCTTCTTCGACGCCAGTGCGCTGAAGGACTTCCGCAACCCGGTGCTGGCCACCTCCACCGACGGCGTCGGCACCAAGGTGGCCATCGCGCAGGCCCTCGACAAGCACGACACCATCGGCTTCGACCTGATCGGCATGCTCGTCGACGACCTCGTCGTCGTGGGCGCCGAGCCGCTGTTCGTGACCGACTACATCGCCACCGGCAAGGTGGTGCCCGAGCGGATCGCCGCCATCGTCGGCGGCATCGCCGACGCCTGCGTGGCGGCCGGCTGCTCCCTGGTGGGCGGCGAGACCGCCGAGCACCCGGGCCTGCTGGGCCCCGACGAGTACGACATCGCAGGCGCAACCACCGGCATCGTGGAGAAGGACGAGATCCTGGGCTCGCACCGGATCGTCGCCGGCGACGTGGTGGTGGGGATGGCTTCCTCCGGCCTGCACTCCAACGGCTACTCGCTGGTGCGCCACGTCCTGCTGGAGCAGGCCGGCTGGGCGCTGGACCGCGACGTCGCCGAACTGGGCCGCACCCTCGGGGAGGAACTGCTGGAGCCCACCAAGGTGTACGCGCTCGACGTGCTGGACCTGATCAAGCGCACCGAGGTGCATGCCTTCAGCCATGTCACCGGCGGGGGTCTGGCCAACAACCTGGCCCGCGTCATCCCCGATGGCCACAAGGCCGTCCTGCGCCGTGACTCATGGACCCCCGGCCCCATCTTCCAGCTCGTGCAGCAGGTGGGCGGCCTCTCGCAGGCCGACGTCGACGCCACGCTGAACATGGGCGTCGGCATGGTGGCGGTCCTCCCGGCCGACGGCGTGGACACGGCCATCGCGGGCCTCACCGAGCGGGGGATTGACTCCTGGGTGCTGGGCGAGGTCCAGGCCTCCGACGGCGAGGGCTCGGTCGAACTCGTCTGAGCGGCTACAGCTCCTTGCCGTACCAGCGGTCGGCGTTGGAGTTGTCGTTGAAGCGGGGCACCTCGCGGAGCCCGGCGCGGGCGTAGAGCCCGGAGGCGGCGTCCAGCGACGAGTGCGTGTCCAGCACCAACCTGTCGCCCCCGAACTCGCGGGCGGCGATGGTGAGGTGTTCGAGGAGCCGCCTGGCGACACCCCGCCCGCGCGCCTCCGGGCGCGTGAACAGGTGCTTGAGCTCGTACCAGCGGCTGCCGCCGAAGCCGTCGTCGACCCACTCCGGGCCGGGCACGATGCTGCGGATGCCCGCGCAGCCGAGCACCTCGTCGCCCTCGGCGCCCACGACGAACGTGCCCTGTGGGGGCAGGAACAAGGCCGGGTCGGGTTGCGGCGCCTGGTACCCGCCGGCGGCTGGCGGACGGGTGGCGACGCGGTCGGCCACGTACTCCCGCAGGAGCACGACGGCCACGGGGGAGTCCGTGCGGACCTCGCGGATCTGGATCACCGCACAATCCTAGTGACGGCGGCCACCGGGTCCAGCGTGTCCCCGAGCCAAAGCTGCTGCGAGACGTGGCCGTCGGCCATGAACACCACCCGGTCCGCGCGGGCGGCGACGGTGGCGTCGTGCGTCACCACCAGCAGCGCGGTGCCGGCTTCGTTCAGTTCCCCCAGGAGGTCCATCACCCCGGCAGCGGCGGCGCTGTTGAGCGCGCCCGTGGGTTCGTCACAGAACAGGATGCTGGGGGAGCGCATCATGGCCCGGCAGATCCCGGCACGCTGCAACTGCCCGCCGGAGACCTCGGTGGGCATCCGGTCACCGAGGTCCGCGATCCCGGCCCGCCGCAGCAGCTCCTCGGCGCGGGCCTGGCGTTCCGTCGCCGTCCCGATGCCGTCGAGGGAACTGGTGAGCACGATGTTGTCCAGCAGGGACAGGTCCCGCAGCAGGGTCGGCTGCTGGAAAACGAAGCCGATGCGTTCCCGACGCGCGTCGGCGAGCCGGTCGGGACCGAGCGCGGTGAGTTCGGCGTCCTCGAGCCTCACCGTGCCCTCGTCGACGCCGTCGAGTCCGGCGAGGCAGTGCAGCAGCGTCGACTTCCCGGAACCCGACGGTCCCATGACGGCGACGAACTCGCCCTCTGCGACGTGCAGGTCCACCCGGTGCAGGACCGTGGTCCCGGGATAGGACTTGCGGATGCCGGTGGCCTCCAGCACAGCGGTGGACATGTTCACTCCTTGATGGTCTGGGCGATCGACTGGTCGACGCCGGATCTGGTGCTGACGAGGGTGGTGGCCGCCACGACGAGCAGCAGCGCGGCGGGCGTGGCGACGAGGGTCAGCCAGGGATTGGTGTGCAGGGAGAGCTCGGACAGGCCCGCGGGGCCCAGCAGCGCTCCGGCGAGCGGACCGCCCAGGAAGTGGGCGAGCACCGTGCCCAGCAGCACCCCCGCCACCAGCACGCTCCCGGACCGCACCAGGTCCTGGAACCGGATCTGGCGGTCCCGGAAGCCGAGGGCGCGCAGCGTCGCGATGCGGGCGGCGTCGCGCGCCACCAGCAGCCTCATGAACAGGGCGGTGACCAGGGCCGCGACCGCCAGGCCCACCAGGACGGCCGCGAGCGCGGCCGCGCCCAGCGCGTCGATGGTGCCGCCCAGGGTGGCGCGCACCTGGTCCGGCACGGAGCTGACGCGCACGTCCGGGTTGGCCGCCGCGTAGCCGCTGATGGCGGCGCCGGTGTGGAACCCGGGGCCGAAGTCAGCCTGCAGGGTGCTCCACATCACCTCCGAGGAGGTGTGCGGCGCCACCATCTTGGCCGTGCGGCCGCCGTTGGTGATGTCCTGGTAGTGGCCCACCACCGAAAGCCGCAGCGGGTCCCCGCCGCCCACCGGCTGTGCCACCACGACGTCGCCGAGCGCTGCGCCGAGGGTCTCGGCCTGGATCGCGGAGAGCGCCAGGTGTCCGGGCTCGGTGGGGGCATGGCCGCTGAGGTAGGAGACGGGGAACATGGCGTGCTCGCCCGAGGTGATCTTCAGGCTGACCCGATTGCCGTCGGCCGAGGTGGCCGTGTAGGCCGACGTCACCAGCAGGCTGTGGCGCTCCACCCGGGGGTCGGCGTCGAGTTCGGCCGCGAGCGCTTCGACGCGTTCCGCCCCGGCGGGTGGGCGCACGTCCACGAGCATGTCGCTGACGCCCACGCCCATGTTGGTGATGAAGTCGGGGGCGGTGACCGTGGTGTACAGGTTCTGCGGCACCACCAGCACGAACACCGCCAGCGTGTGCACCACCAGGGGGACGACGAACAGTCCCGGGCGGCGCCACAGGTCCCCCAGTCCGAGGGTGGCGTTGGTGCCGAGTGCGCCGTCGGCGATGGTGAGCCAGCGCGGCAGGCGCCGGGGCGACGTGGAGGGTGCGGCCCCGCTGCGCAGCGCATGGACCGGCGAGACCCGTTCCAGGGCCCGCAGCGTGCGCCGCACCGAGAACATCACCACCGCCACCAGCGACGCGGCGAGCGCCACTCCGGCGAGGGCCGAGGGCACCTCGCGCCCCGACGGTCCCATGAACAGTTCCACCCTGGCCAGCAACAGCCGACTCAGGCCGACGGCGGCGACCAGACCGACGACGGCCCCGCCCAGCGTCAGCGCGAGGTAGCGCCGCGAGTACAGCCGCCGCACGTGACGACGCCGCACGCCGACGGCCTTCAGCACCCCGATCTCGCGGTAGTCCTGCTCGATGGTGGTCAGCAGCGTGAACCGCACGCACAGCAGCGCGATCCCCACCAGCAGCAGTGAGACCAGGAGCGCGATGGCCGCGGTGATCCCCTCGGACAGGGAGTTGACCAGCAGGAACAGGTTCCCGGTGACGGTGGGGCCGTGGGCCTCCAGCCCGGCCTCGCGGTACTCGGCCTCGAACCCCGCGGCCCCTGTCGGGTCGGCGAAGCGGAACTGGACCAGGTGCTCCACGGCACCGGCGTCGGCGACGGCGGTGCGCACCCGCTCGAGGTCCGCGGGCGAGACCAGCAGCCGCTTGGAGGAGGCGTAGGAGGAGTTCATCTGGGAGTCACGCAGGAAGCCCGCCACCTCCAGTTCCAACCGCCCACCCGGACCCGTCACGGCGACGGTGTTCCCGACGGCGAGGTCGAGTCCGACCAGGTAGAACAGGGGCAGCCAGACCGTCCCCGGCTCGGGCTCGATGACGTTGCCCTCGGTGTCCAGCAGGAAGTCGAAGTCCGGGTTCTGGGTGACGAACGAGTTGTCCTGCAGCCCGGCGGCCAGGGTGGTGTCGACGCCGTCGCCGGTGATCCGGACCGCCGCGCCGTCGACGTTCAGGATCTCGCTGACCGCCCACTGCTCCACGAGCGGGTGCCCGTCCGCGAACTCGGCCATCCGGTCCCGGTCCACCTCGCCCGCGTGCATCTGCAGGAAGTGCGGTGTCCGGGCCTGGGACATCATGGACTCGGCAGCACCGGTGGCGGTGACCACCAGGGCGGCGGCCGAGGCGGCCAGCATCGTCGCCAGCGCGACGAAGCCGACCAGGACGCCGCCGGCCACGGGGTTGCGACGCAGCGCGGAGCGCGTCAGTCTGCGCAGTTCCGGCACGCCTGGCATGGTTCCCCTCCGTCGGTCGTCGGCTCGGTCACCTTCAACCTATGGATGGGGCGGGGGAGGGGGTATCGGGCGTTGCCCGGAGGCGTCCCGGTGCCGGCCCCTAGGGTGCCGGTGCCCTGTGCTCGAGCGCAGCCAGCAGGGCCTTTGCGTAGGCGTTCTCCGGGTCGTGGTCGTGGAATTCGAGTTCCGCCCCGCCCACCAGGATGGCCACGGTGTAGCCGGCGGAGCGGGTGAGCGAGCGGAACGCGTCGCCCAGGGCCGCGCGCAGTTGCCCCTCGTGGGGCAGCCACACGGTCCGTTCCTGCGCCACGGAGTCCAGCGCCCACTCCGTCGTGCCGTTGAAGGCGAAGATCGTGCCGGTCTCCAACTCGCGGGGCTGGATCACCATGTCGGAGAGGAATAGCAGGTCGTCGATCATCTCGGTGGCGGTCACGATGAACCGGTCCCCGGGGGCCGGCCGCCAGGCCAGGCCCGCGTCGCGGAGCTGCAGTGCCAGCGAGAGGTCGATCATGACCCCAACCCTATGCGCTGGCGTTCAACCGGGCGGCCTGCCGCAGCAGGTGCTCCCGCTCCGCGGCGTTGGTGGCGCGACGCGCAGCCGACGCGTAGAGGTCTGCTGCCAGCCGGAGGTCACCGGTGCGTTCGTGCAGGTGTGCGGCGACGGCCTCGTAGCGCGGCAGGCCCGGGTCCAGTTCGGCCAGCGCCCTGAGCCCGGCGCCGGGCCCGTCGGCCTGGCCGACGGCGACGGCCCGGTTGAGGCGGACCACCGGGCCGTCGGTCAACCGGACGAGCTCGTCGTACCACTCCACCACCTGCACCCAGTCGGTCTCCGCAGTGCTCCGGGCGTCTGCGTGGAGTGCGGCGATGGCGGCCTGGGCCTGGAACTCGCCCAGCCGGTCCTCGGCCAGCGCGCCCTGCAGGATCTCGATCCCCTCGGCCGCGAGGGCCGTGTCCCACAGCCGGCGGTCCTGTTCCGCCAGCGGCACCAGCTGGCCGTCATCCGTCCAGCGCGCCGGCCGCCGGGCGTGGTGCAGCAGCATCAGCGCCAGCAGGCCCCGGGTTTCGGGATGGTCGTCGAGGGTGGCCAGGGCTCGGGTGAGCCGGATGGCCTCGGAAGCCAGGTCCACGTCTCCGGAGTAGCCCTCGTTGAACACCAGGTACAGCACCCGCAGCACCGTTCCCACGTCGCCGGCGCCCTGCAGTCCGGCCTCCGCCACCACCCGCTTGGCCCGGCTGATCCGCTGGGCCATGGTCGACTCCGGCACCAGGTAGGCGTCGGCGATCTGTCGGGTGGTCAGGCCGCCCACCGCCCGCAGCGTCAGTGCGACGGCCGACGACGTCGTCAGCGCCGGGTGGGCGCACAGGAACCAGACCCGGAGCGTGTCATCGGCCACCGGCGCCGCACCGGGCGGCGGTTCCGCCCCGGCACGTTCCTCCCGCAGCCGGCGGGAGGAGTCGGCACGCAAGGCGTCGAGGTGGCGGCGCCACGCCGTGGTCACCAGCCAGCCCTTGGGGTCGCGCGGTCGGTTCGCCGGCCAGCTGCGCCACGCCTCCAGCAGTGCCTCCTGGACGGCGTCCTCCGCCGACGCGAAGTCCGCGCCGCGCCGGCAGAGGATGCCGATCACCTCCGAGCTCAGCCGGCGGACCAGCCCGTCGTCCACGTCACTCCTGGATGGTGGGTGTTGCGCTCAGGAAGGGACGCAGCTCCAGCCACTCGTGGATCGGCTCACCGCCCGCTCCGGGTGCGGCCGAGAGCTCGCCGGCCAGTTCGAGCGCGCGCTCGTAGGAGTCGACGTCGATCACCATCCAGCCGGCGATGAGGTCCTTGGTCTCGGCGAAGGGGCCGTCGGTCACCGGCGGCCGACCCTCGCCGTCGGAGCGCACCCAGGTGCCCTCCTCCGCGAGCGCCTGCCCGTCCACGTACTCGCCCGTGGCCCGGTACTTCTCCGCGAAGTCGGACATGTAGGTCATGTGGGCCGAGACCTCGTCGGGCGTCCAGCGGTCCATGGGGACGTCGTTCACAGCGGCGGGTGCGCCGCGGTAGTGCTTCAGCATGAGGTACTTCATGGTGGTTCTCCTTCGGCTGGTGCGACCCATTCTGGTCGCTCTCACCACTGGGTCGCAGCCGGTGGGGCGTTCTCGACATCGCCCGTGGAACTGGATGAGAACGTCCTAATTCCCATGTCAGGATCCCGTCATCTCCGGGTAGTTGAGTGGGTACCAACAACAACACAGCAGTTCTCGAAAGGAACCGAAGCCATGAACAAGACCTGGAAGATCGCAGTCGGCGTCACCACCCTCTCCGCCCTCGGCCTGGGCCTCGCCGCCGCCAACGCGGTGGAGCCGACCGAGGCGCTCCAGCTCACCGAGCGCCGCTCCGTCGCCGCAGCCGCCGACGGCTGGGACGTCGCCACCAAGGTTCCCGCCGCCGCTGCCCCCAGCGTCGCCGCCTTCAATCGCACCACCCTCGACACCCCGCTGGCCCAGGTGGCCGGCGAGCTCAGCGCCCAGTCCGTGCAGACGGCGCAGTCCGTGGTCAGTGCCCAGTCCGTGGTCTCCGCCGAGACCATCCAGACCGCCCAGTCCGTGGTTTCTGCCCAGAGCCCCGCCTCCGTGCAGTCGGCGCAGAGCCCCGTGTCCGTCCAGTCCGCCCAAAGCCCGCAGTCGGTGCAGAGCCCGGTCTCGGCTCAGTCGGCGCAGAGCCCGCAGTCCGTCCAGTCCGCTCAGTCGGTCCAGTCGATGGACTCGGTCGACTGACCAGCCGAAGAACAGCTTGGCCCTGACCGGTGGCGGTCAGGGCCGCCCTGCTGTCGTGACCTCCACGGCCGCAGGGGTGGCGGCGTTCCCGAACTCCCTGCGGATGGCCTCCCTCAGCTGCCGGCCGTCGACGTGGCCCGCGGCTGTCACCACCGCCACGGGGCGGGTGCCGAAGCGTTCGTCGCCCCGGTCCTCGAGCCTGACGGCCGAGACCCCGGGCTGCGCCAGAAGCCACCGCCGAACTACCTCGGGGCTGGTGTTCTCCCCGGCGGAGACCCGGACCCCGTCGGCGCGGCCGGTCACGTGGACGCGCCCGTCCCGGATGAACCCGCGATCTGAATCGAAGAAGCCGGGGCCAAGCATGGGGGAGCGCACCAGTAGCCGCCCTTGGTCAGCCCTGATGCGGACGCCGGGCAGCGGCAGCCCGTCAAGGGTGAGCGTGCCGGTCTCGGTGGTGCCGTAGGCATCCACCACCCGCGCCCCGAAGGCCGCCGACAACCTCGCCGGTCCCGTGAGCCGGTCCGAACCGCTGAGCACCAATCCGAACCGGGGCACCGGTGCCGAATGGCGTGTGAGGGTGCCAGCCAGCTCTTCCAGCTGGAGCGGGACTCCCGTCAGGACGTCTACGAAGCCAAACCCCCGGAGCCGGTCGGCGGCTTGGCGTCCAGGGGCGACGAAGTGGCCGCCCAGCGCCATGGTCACCAGGAACGTGGTGAAGCCGTGGCCGTGGCTCACCGGTGCCAGGCTGACGACGACAGGCCGGCGGAACCGGGGGAGCATGCCGAGCAGCCCCACCACCTGACCCATCGCGCGGACGCCGCGACGTGACCGCACCACGCGGGCACCGCCAGTCGTACCTGAGGTGGTGAAGAACACCCCGGCCCCTCCGGAACGTGCCGCCCGGGCCTCCCGGAGTGCCCGCTCACCGGCGCGCGGTGGGACGACCACCACGGTGCGCCGGGCCAGCAGGCCGCCCAACGCGTCGATGACCACGGTGCGGGCCTCGTCCGAGCTGAGCACCACCGCCGGAGCGCTCCGTGAGCCGCTGCGCAACTCCCGGCGTCGCCGCCGGATGGCCCGCCACAGTTCGCGCCTGGTCAAGGTGCCGGCATCGTCGGTGAATGCGGGGTCCGAACCACGGGCGCGGACCTGTGACCGCAGCACCCGCCACAGTGCCACCCAAGTGGGCCGCCAGGGCCCCCGCACCTCAGCGGTCACGGTCGGCGAGCCTGAGCGAGAACGGTGCGGTCAGTCTCGCCGTCGTCCCCGGGGCGACGGCGTGCAGCACCTCGTAGGGACGCAGCCACCACGGACCCACCCGCCCCTGCCGCGTCACGACGGCGCGGGCAACCCATTCGGCGGCTGCTTCGGTGCTCATGGCGACCCTCGGTGCCCGGCCGCGGGTGGGTGTGGCCATCGGCGTCGCCACCAGCGGGAACGCCAGCACTGACGTCGCCACGCCGTCGCGGCGGAGTTCGGGTGCGATGCTGCGCGCCCAGGCGTCCCAGCCCGCCTTGGAAGCGACGTAGGGGGACCAGCCGGGGACGGACGTGCGGGCGTTCACGGTGGTGGTGGCGATGAAGTGCCCCCCGCCCTGGTCGCACATCGCGCCCAGCAGGGGGAGGGCGTGGCTGACGGGACCGGTGAAGTTCGCCGCGACGGAGCGCGTGACCGAGTCGGGCCGGTCCACCAGGGCGTGGAGGCCGCGGGCGATCGAGTGGCCCGCGTTGCTGAACAGCACCTCCGGGATCCCGTGCTCGGCCAGCACCTCCTCGGCGGCGGCCCTGCCCGCAGTGGTGTCGCGGAGGTCCAGCGCCTGCACCACCGCCCTGGATCCCTCCGACCGCACCCGCTCCGCGAGCGACTCGAGCAGCTCACGACGACGCGCCACCAGCACGAACTTCGCCCCCGAGGGCGCCATCGCCTCCACGAACGCACGGCCGATCCCCGACGAAGCGCCCGTCACCACGACGAGCCGTGCCCGGAGCCGTTCCCGGGCCTGCGCTAGCCAGTCCATGCCAGAAAGCGTAGTGGGATGCGAAAACCCCGCGGCAGGGGGAACCTGCCGCGGGGTTTCGGGAGTGGGTCAGACCACCGGCTTTGCGTGCCAGATGCGGTCCAGGTAGTCGCGCATCGAGCGGTCGGAGCTGAAGTAGCCGGTGCGGGCCACGTTGAGGATGGCGGAACGCGTCCATGCCTCCTGGTCCGCGTACTTGGCCTCGACGGCTTCCTGGGCCTGCAGGTAGCTGGCGAAGTCGGCGAAGGCCATGAAGCGGTCGTCGTCCACGAGGGCGGACAGGACGGGCCCGAAGGTTCCCCGGTCGCCGTTGGAGAAGGCGCCGGATCCGATCAGGTCGATCGTGGCCCGGAGGTCCTCGTTGGTCTCGTAGTACGAGCGCGCGCGGTAGCCCTGCTCCCGGAGCGCGGCGGCCTTCGGCTCGTCCATGCCGAACAGGAAGAAGTTGTCGTCGCCCACCAGGCCGCGGATCTCGACGTTGGCGCCGTCGTCCGTGCCGATGGTGAGTGCGCCGTTGAGGGCGAACTTCATGTTGCCGGTACCGGAAGCCTCCAGGCCGGCGAGCGAGATCTGCTCGGACAGGTCCGCGGCCGGGATCAGACGCTCTGCGAGCGTGACGTTGTAGTTCGCCGGGAATGCGACCTTCAGGCGTCCCTCGAGGCGGGCGTCCGCGTTCACGACGGCGGCCACGGAGTTGATCAGGTGGATGATCTCCTTGGCCAGGCGGTAGCCGGGGGCGGCCTTCGCGCCGAAGATGACGGTGCGGGGCGTGAGGTCCTCGACGGCGCGCTTGCCGGAGAGCACCTGCTCGTACAGGGACACCACGTGCAGGAGCTTCAGCGTCTGGCGCTTGTACTCGTGCAGGCGCTTGACCATCACGTCGAGCAGGTGGCCCTTGGGCAGGTCGATGCCGTCGCGCTTGCGGAGCACCTCGCGCAGGATGTCCTTGTTGGCCGCCTTCACGTCGCGGAACGCCTGACGGAAGCCCGCGTCGTCGGCCAGCGGCTCGAGGCGGTCGAACTGGTCCAGGTCCTTGATCCAACCGGCGCCGATCCGGCTGGTCACCAGCTCGGACAGCAGCGGGTTGGACTGGCGCACGAAGCGACGCGGGGTGACGCCGTTGGTCACGTTGGTGAACTTCTCGGGCCACAGGGCGGAGAAGTCGGGCAGCACCTTGTCCCGCAGTAGCTGGCTGTGGAGCGCGGCGACGCCGTTGACCTTGGAGCCGGCGACGGTGGCCAGGTGGGCCATCCGCACGGACTGGACGGGGTGCTCGGTGACGATGGACATGCGCAGGGCGCGGGCCTCGTCGCCGGGGAAGGTGGCGCGCACCTCGGCCATGAAGGACACGTTGATCAGGTTGATGATCTGCAGGTGGCGGGGCAGCAGTCGGCCGAGCAGCTCGGTGGGCCAGACCTCCAAGGCCTCCGGGAGGAGGGTGTGGCAGGTGTAGGCGAAGCAGGACTTCGTGACCTCCCACGCCTCGTCCCACTCGAAGCCCTTCTCGTCGATGAGGATGCGCATCAGCTCCGGAACGGCGATCACCGGGTGGGTGTCGTTGAGCTGGAAGACGATCCGCTCGCCGAGACGGTGCAGGTCGAAGCCGGGCTCCAACTCGTTGTCGATGAAGTCGCGCAGCGAACACGCGACGAAGAAGTACTGCTGCTGCAGGCGCAGCTCCTTGCCCTGCGGCGTGGAGTCCTCGGGGTAGAGCACCTTGGAGATGTTCTCGGCGAAGGTCTGCGCGCGGACGGCCTCTACGTAGTCGCCCTGGTTGAAGGTCTGCAGGTCGAACTGATTGTTCGCGCGAGCGCCCCACAGGCGCAGTGTGTTCACGCGGCGGGTGCCGTAGCCGGGCACCAGGTAGTTGTACGGGAGGCCCTGGACGCCCCACCCCGGCACCCAGCGGGTGCGCTCGCGGCCGTCGTCGTCGGTCCAGTTCTCGGTGTGGCCACCGAAGTTCACCTGGACGGCGTTCTCCGGGTGCACGAACTCCCACGGGGACTCGAGCGCGAGCCAGGTGTCGGCCTCCTCCACCTGGTGGCCGTCGACGAAGGTCTGGCGGAAGATGCCGTACTCGTAGCGGATGCCGTACCCGATGCAGGGGACGTCCATCGTCGCGAGGGAGTCGATGAAGCACGCGGCCAGGCGGCCGAGGCCACCGTTGCCGAGGCCCGGCTCCACCTCCTGCGCCCTGACCTCGGCCAGGTCGATGCCGTGCTGCGCCAGCGACTCCTCGACGATTTCGGTGAGGTCCGTGGCCAGCAGCGCGTTGTCCAGTTGGGGGCCCAGGAGGTACTCGGCGGAGAGGTAGCCGACGGTCTTCGGCTTCGCGGCGGCGTCCTTCTCCTTGGTCTCCAGCCACTCGTCCACCATGTAGTGGCGCACGGCGCTGGCCGTGGCCTGGAACTTGTCGTGGAGGCTGGAGTCCTTCAGGCTCACGCCCTGGCGGTTGTGGAGTTCGCGCATGAACTCGGTCGTGAAACCGGACACGCTCTGTCGCGGGTCATCCTTGATGACGGCGATGGGGTCATTGCCGTTGCGGGAGGTGCTTCGCTGCGTGGAGTGGGCCACGCAATCTGTGTTCAGGGACTCAGGCATGCGACCAGACTAGGACACTTCGGCCACGTTTTCGCCCCTGAGGGCAAGTTTTCAGAAAATTACTTGAGTCGTGGACCCTGCGAACAGCGACGGCGCCGCACCCGGGAGTGGGTGCGGCGCCGTCGTCGGCGGGTCAGTTGATGGAGTCGATGATCTCGTTGAGGGTCTTCGACGGACGCATCACGGCGCCCGCGAGGGCCGCCTCGGGGCGGTAGTAGCCGCCGATGTCGGCCGGGGACCCCTGTACGGCCAGCAGTTCGTCCACGATGGTGGTCTCCTGGTCCGTGAGGCGCTGGGCAACGTCCTTGAACGCCGCTGCCAGCTCGGCGTCGGCATCCTGTGCCGCCAGCTCCTGGGCCCAGTAGAGCGCCAGGTAGAAGTGCGAGCCGCGGTTGTCGATGCCGCCGAGGCGACGTGTGGGGGACTTGTCGTTGTCGAGGAACTGGCCGGTGGCGCGGTCCAGCGTGTCCGCGAGCACCTGCGCCTTGGCGTTGTCCTCGGAACCCGCGAGGTGCTCGAACGACGCGGCCAGCGCCAGGAACTCGCCGAGGGAGTCCCAACGCAGGTAGTTCTCGGCGACGAGCTGCTGCACGTGCTTCGGTGCGGAGCCGCCGGCGCCGGTCTCGAACAGGCCGCCCCCGTTCATCAGCGGTACCACGGACAGCATCTTGGCCGAGGTGCCGAGCTCGAGGATCGGGAACAGGTCCGTGAGGTAGTCACGCAGCACGTTGCCGGTCACCGAGATCGTGTTCTCGCCGCGGCGGATGCGCTCGATGCTGAAGCGGGTGGCGTCCACCGGGTTCATGATCGAGATCTCAAGGCCCTCGGTGTCGTGGTCCGCGAGGTAGGTCTTGACCTTGCTCATGACGTTGCGATCGTGGGCGCGGGTCTCGTCGAGCCAGAACACCGCCGGCCAGCCGGTGGCGCGGGCGCGCGTGACGGCCAGCTTCACCCAGTCGGCCACGGGGGCGTCCTTGGTCTGGCAGGCGCGCCAGATGTCGCCCTCGTGCACCTCGTGGCTGATGAGCACCTCTCCGGCGGAGTTCAGCACCTGGACCTTGCCCGGGGCGGACATCTCGAAGGTCTTGTCGTGGCTGCCGTACTCCTCGGCCTTCTGCGCCATCAGGCCCACGTTGGGCACCGAGCCCATGGTGGTGGGGTCGTAGGCGCCGTTGGCCTTGCAGTCCTCGATCACGGCCTGGTAGACGCCGGCGTAGGAGGAGTCGGGGATGACTGCGAGGGTGTCGTCCTCCTCGCCGTCGGGGCCCCACATGTGGCCCGAGGTGCGGATCATCGCGGGCATCGAGGCGTCGACGATGACGTCGGACGGGACGTGCAGGTTGGTGATGCCCTTGTCCGAGTTGACCATCGCCAGGCGGGGACCGTTCTCGAGCGCGGTCTCGATCGCGGCACGGATCTTCGCGCCGTTCGGCAGGGCGTCGACCCCGGCGAGCAGGGCGCCCAGACCGTCGTTGGGGGAGAGGCCGGCGGCGGCGATCTCGTCGCCGTAGGACTCGAAGACGGAGGCGAAGAACGCGCGGATCACGTGGCCGAAGATGATGGGGTCCGAGACCTTCATCATGGTGGCCTTCAGGTGTACGGAGAACAGCACGTCGGCGCGCTTGGCCCGCACGATCTGCTCGCGCAGGAAGTTGGTCAGGACGGCGCCGTGCATGACGGTGCCGTCGACGATCTCGCCGGCCTCCACCTTGAGGTCGTCCTTCAGCACGGTCACGGTGCCGTCGACGGCCTCGTGCACGATCTGGAGGGTGTCCGCGGCGGGCAGGATGACCGACTTCTCGTTGTGGCGGAAGTCGGCGTGATCCATGGTGGCCACCTCGGTACGGGAGGTGGTCTCCCACTTGCCCATGCGGTGCGGGTTCTTGCGGGCGTAGTTCTTCACCGACTCGGGGGCGCGGCGGTCCGAGTTGCCCTCGCGCAGCACCGGGTTCACGGCCGAGCCGAGCACCTTGCCGTAACGGTCGCGGACCTCGCGCTCCTCGTCGGTGCTGGGGTCCTCGGGGAAGTTCGGCACGGCGATGCCCTGGCCCTGCAGCTCCGCGATGGCCGCCTTCAGCTGCGGGATGGAGGCAGAGACGTTTGGCAGCTTGATGATGTTGGCATCGGGGGTCTTGGCCAGCCGGCCGAGCTCGGCGAGCGCGTCGGACTCCTGCTGGTCCGCGGGCAGCCTGTCGGCGAACTGCGCGACGATGCGCGAGGCCAGCGAGATGTCGCGGGTTTCGACGTCGACCCCGGCCTGGCTCGCGTATGCCTCGATGATCGGCAGGAACGAGTACGTCGCCAGCAACGGCGCCTCGTCGGTCAGCGTGTAGATGATCTTGCCCATGTGCTCTCCAATGATCTCGGTGCGTCGACCGACAGCTTAGCGACCACGCGGTTGGGCGTGTTCTTTGGTTTGTCCGCGACCTCCGGTAGCCTATGGCCCACGAGTTATTGACAGATTCCGCGGCAAGGCCGCGAGGGACAAAGCGAGGGGGTCGACCCGATATGGGGCGCGGCCGTGCAAAGGCGAAGCAGACCAAGGTGGCCCGCGATCTGAAGTATCGCCCTGTGGACACCGATTTTGCGTCACTGGAGCGTGAGCTCAGAGGTGAGAGCTACACCGAGACGGAGGAGATCCCCGACGCGTACGCGGATCTCGCCGAGGAGTACGGACACGGTGGAACCTACCTCGACGATGCTGACGACGCTGTAGAGGACGAGGACGACGACTCCCGAGGCTGAGCGTCCGCCCAGCCTCGTGTGGGCTCCGGACCAGGAGCTGGAATCCTTCGAGGTCCTCACACTCGAGCTCCCAGACCTACCGACATTCAACGGTGAGGAACCGGGATCTCTGGTTGCCACAATCATCCGGCGCAACCCGCCGGCAACTCGTCGTGCCGTGCTGTACGTCCATGGCTGGAGTGACTACTTCTTCCAGCGGCACATGGCCGACGAGTTCGCCGACGCGGGCTACGACTTCTATGCCGTGGACCTGCACCGCTACGGGCGCTCGCTGCGTCCCGGCCAGTTGGCCGGTTTCACCACCGACCTGGCGCAGTACCACGACGAACTGAACCGGACGGCCGACGTGATCGCCCAGGAGGGCCACGACGAGCTGGTGGTCGTCGGCCACTCCACCGGCGGCCTGGTGGCGGCCCTGTGGCTGCGGGCGCACCCGGAGCGGGCGAAGGCGCTGGTGCTGAACTCCCCGTGGCTGGAGCTGCAGGGCTATCCGGCGCTCCGGCCCGCGATCGCGCCCATGCTGAACGCCGTCGGCCAGTTGAACCCGCTGGCGGCCCTGCGGGTCTCCGAGGTCGGCTTCTACCGACGTTCCATCCACGCCTCCCAGGAGGGGGAGTGGGACTACAACGAGAACTACAAGGGCCACAAGGCCTTCCGGGTGCGGGTGGGCTGGCTGGCGGCCATCATGACCGGCCACGCCAAGGTGGCTGCCGGGCTCGGGATCCAGGTCCCCATCTTCATGGCCATCTCCGAACGCACGGTGATCCCTGCCAAGTGGACCGAGGAGCTCACCAAGGCCGACATCGTCCTCGACGTGGAGAGCCTCGCCTCGCGTGCCCCCATGCTGGGCCGGCACGTGACCCTCGTGCGCATCCAGGACGGCCTGCACGACCTCGTGCTGTCTCCCGAGGCCGTCCGTGCGGAGTTCTTCACCGAGCTCCGCCGCTGGCTCGCCACCTACGGCTGATCCGTACAAACAAAAACCCCGCTCGGTGAGCGGGGTGTTCTGGTGGCCAGGGCCGGGATCGAACCGGCGACCTTTCACTTTTCAGGCGAACGCTGCTACCAGCTGAGCTACCTGGCCAGGTGGCTTTGCGCTGATGCGCTTACCAGCGACCCCGACGGGACTCGAACCCGCGACCTCCGCCGTGACAGGGCGGCGCGCTAACCAACTGCGCTACGGGGCCAATTTCTTGACCTTGCTGGCTGAGCCAGCCCGGTAACTATAGCGTGGTGTTTCCCCGGAAGGGAAATCGGGCTCCGACGCTAGTCAGTTACCAGTTCAAACCCCTCCCAGACGGGAAGGACTTGGCATCCCCAACGGGATTCGAACCCGTGCTGCCGCCGTGAAAGGGCGGAGTCCTAGGCCGCTAGACGATGGGGACCGGACTGCACAAGGATAGAGGGCTTCGGCCCGGGGTTGCAAACGCCGGACCCCACCCCCGCGAACAGCTTCGGGCGGGAGTGGGGTCCGGGTTTCCTTCGGCCCGGGGGATCAGCCGTAGGTGTTGATGTGAACGTGGTCCTTGTGGTTGGCGGTGTCGCCGCCACGGTTGGCCATCGCGCGCCAACCCTCCTTGTTGCGGGCCACGCTCCAGATCTTCTGGTCGAAGATGATGTAGTTGATGTTGAACTCCGAGGCGTGCTTCTGGAAGTAGTAGGCGATCTCCCAGCCCAAGGCCTTGTTGTTCTTGTAGTTGGGGATCATGACGTCCACGGCGCGGCCGGCCGGGTGGTCCGGGGTCACGTCGCGACGCCAGCCGTACTGGGTCTTGATCTGGGGGTAGTTGTCCCAGACGTGCCAGGCGATGCGCTGGACGTTGGCGTTGGTCTTGTCCAGGCCGCTGGAGTAGCCCTTGTTGATGTCGCCCCGGTCGGAGCCGCCACCGCTCGGCGGGGGAGCGGGTTCGGACGGCTTGGACGCGGACAGGTACTTGGCCGTCACCCAGCGGATCGCACCGTTGTGGACGATCTGGGCGCGGCCGCTGGTGACGGTGCCGGTGACTGCGACGGCGGAGCCGCGCGGGATCTCGCCGGTGTAGGCGGTGCCCGTGGCTGCGTGCCAGATGTTCAGGTTCGCGGTGGCGTACTGCGTGGTGGTGTCCGGGACGCCGGGCGCGGTGGGGACCGTCTCCGTCAAGCGGGTCAGGTAGGAGTTGTTCACCCAGCGCACGTTGCTCTGCCACACCACCTGCGCCATGTTGTTCTGCACGGTTCCCGTGAGTTCCAGGATGGTGCCGCGCGGGACGTCGCCCAGTGACTTGAAGTCACGCCCCGAGGTGGTGCGGATCATCAGTGCCGCAGTGGCGCGGGCCTTCTGCTTGATGGCCGGCAGTGACTGCGTCGGGGCGCCCTCGGAGCTCGACAGGTAGCTGGTGGAGGCCCACAGGGTGGTGGAGTTGTACTGGACCTGCGAGTAGGAGCCGCTGATCTTTCCGGTGAGGGTGAGCTTGGCGCCCTGGGTGGCCACCACCGAGACCGGGTCGTTGATCGTCGGTCCGACGCGCAGGTTCAGGTTCGCCGTCGTGTATGCGGTGCCCTGGGCCGCGGAGGCGGCGGGGGAGGGTGCGGCGTTCTTGGCGACGGAGCCGCTGGTCAGGTAGGCGGTTGCGATGTAGGCGGTCTTGCCGTTCCAGGAGACCTCGGTCCAGCCGTTCTTGCTGCTGCCCGCGGAGACCCGCTCACCCTTGTACAGGATGCCCACCCGGGCGTTGGTCACGGACGGCCCCGAGCGCACGTTCACGGCCGTGGTGGCGGTGAGCTGCGTGCCGGCGGCCTCGGCGCTCAGGCTGAGTGCCACGTTGGCCGTTCCCTGGACGAGGGCGGCCATGGTGCCCGCGATGGCGATACCCCTCAAGCCCTTGAGTACCCGGTTCACAGTGGATCCCTTCGGATGGATGTCACAGAACTGGGTGGAACACGCCGCTTCCTCGAAGTCGGGTGACCTCCGGCGGGTTCCTTGCCCAGTGGGTCGGAGACTAGGGATCGCTCCGAGGCCTCGACAAGCGCTACTTGAGAGTTTGCTGAGCGAACCGCAAGCCGCCACGCCGATTGCACCACCGAAACCACAACAGTGTGATTCAAGTGTTCGAATCACCCGCCAAATGGGTGGCTACGGGTTATGCGCGACGAGGTGGCTCGGCTGTTTGATTCTGGCCGATGCTGAGAGTCGCCTGAGAGTGGCGCTGGTGATCAGTTTCGCCCAACCTCTCAAGTGGCACTTGAGGTTCAGGCTTTGGAGGTCTCCACCCAGGTGTTGCCCGAGTCGCTGGTCCAGGTGTCTGCCCTGCCAAGAGCCGATTCGGGGGTGTAGCCGGCCTTGAGGTCCTGGGTGGCGAGGACCTCGCCGCCCACCACCGCCGCGAGCTCGTAGAGGTCCTTCCCGGGCGCCTTCGCTGCCACCACGGCGGTCTGCAGGGCCCGGCGGTTGGCGCGCAGGGTGCTGAGCACGTCCGGGTGGATGTCCGTGGCCACCACCGCGAGCGGCGCCTGCTCGGTGGCGCTCGCCAGCAGCGCGAGCAGTTCCCGCACGGCGCTGATCTCGCCGTCGACCATCAGGATGCGCACGTCGCGCCACTCGGCCTGTTCGCCGGCCGTCGCGAAGTCCGGCAGGGCGTGCCCGAAGGCGAGCCGCGTGCCCGGGTGATCCTTCGCGGCCCTGGCGTCTGCTCCGGGCCGGGGGAGCCGTTCGACATCGCTCTCGGTGACGTAGGCGGGCAGGTGCGCGTCGACCTCGGGCGTGCCGCGCTCGGGGGGTGCCTCGCCGTCCCCCTCCAGCCGGCGGCGGCGGTGGGTGTCGTACAGGACGGCCGCCACGAGCAGGGGGATGCCGATGCCCAGCGCGATGATCAGTCCGAGGTAGTCAGCCACGCAACCAGCCTCCCACGCAGCGGGTGCGCGAAGGCACTAGACTGTGCGGGCGCCTATAGCTCAGTTGGTAGAGCAGGGGCCTTTTAAGCCTCGGGTCGCGGGTTCGAGCCCCGCTGGGCGCACCAAGGTGCTCGCATCGGTTTCCCGGTCCGCCTTCGCTTGCGGACCTTCTTCAGGAGTGCTTCCAACTCGGCCGGGTGTTCCACCTTCGGGACCGGGACCACCCTGCGCGTTCCCGCCGTCGGGTGCACCTCGTACTGGAAGCCGAGGGGACTGTCCCACAACACCACCATGGGTTTCGGTTGCTCCACCCGCCAGTGGCCGGCCGTCTTGGCCCTGTGCGCCCGTCTGCTCAGCGGGGCTAGGTTGCCGAGCCGGGTCTGGGCCGGTTGGCCGCAGCGGAACGCGACGGTGTGGTCCAGGTCCAGCCCGTGCGTCAGCCGGGTGGAGTAGGGGAACGGTTCGTACGGTGCCGCCAGCTCGGCCGCTCGGCGCATCGACGTGCTGGGCACGTAGCGGTCCTCGGCGGGCAGGTTGTCCAGGTCGATCACCGGCAGCACCTTGACGTCCACCCCCGCGAGCGCCTCCGCCAGCGTGGCGGTGGTGATGTGACCCGCCTTCTCCACCCGGGCGGCACCCTCCAGGTTCCCGAGCGCGTCCACGTGCAGGTGTACCGCGATGCCCAGCTGCGGACGCAGCTTGTGCAGGGGAGTGGCGATGGTGCCGCACAGGTGGCCGAGGCAGCCGTGCGGGTCATGGCGCTGGGCGCCGTCGTCGGTGGGCACCCCGGGCGCCTCGGGCAGCGACGGCTGCGCTGCCTGTTGCAGCAGGGCGAGGGCGTAACCGGGGTTGGCGAGGACGCCGAGGGCCCTGGCGCGCAGCACCTCCTTCGTGCTCCCGGGCTGTTCGGCCCCAAGGATCTCTGCGATGCGCTCCACCGCCGCGTCGAGGTAGCGGGCGTCGAGGGTCTCGAGCCGGCCGGTCAGGTTCATGGTGCCCTCGTGCAGGCCCCACACGTGCACCCCCAGCTGGGTGCGGGTGCGGCGCTCCCGGGCGGCGGTGATCTCCGGGGCGGCGTTGGCGATCTCCTTCTGCAGCCGGTTCATGGCCGCGGTCCAGCCGTGCCGGTGCTGGGTCTTCATCCAGGCGTCCGTGACCTTCTCGGCCACCTCCTGCGGAAGGTGCTGGCACTTGCGGGCCGCGGCGCAGGCACGGTCCGCGCCCACCTCCAGCTTCCGCATCCGCGCGTACAGGTTGGGATGGCGGTGCTTGAGGTTCACTGCGTCGGCGATCTTCCCGCCCGCGGTGGCCGGGGTGCAGCGCAACAGGCCTGCCACGTCCAGGCACAGGAACTCAGACACGCTCGGGGCGCCGTCACCCATCGGGATCTGCTTCTCCACCAGGGCCTCCACGACGTCGTCGTCATTGAGGCTGTAACTGGAGGCCAGCTCTGCCAGCAGCATCACCTTGCGTGCGGCCACGAGCTCGGACAACTGGTCCATCTCGAGGAACTCCTTGGCGAGCGTGCCGGCAATGTCTTCCATGAGTGAATTCCATCGGAGAAAGGCTTGGATTTGAACAGTTGTACGAATAATTTTTCTTCCCCTGTCCGGTTCGAGCAGACCTCCCACGAGTACGTTCGGACCATGACCGACCGTGCGATTCCCAACCTGCCCTCGCGTGACTTCGACGCCACCTCGGCCTTCTACCTGGCCTTCGGGTTCCGGGAGTCCTACCGGAGCGTCGCCTGGCTGATCCTGCGCCGGGGGGACCTGCAGCTCGAGTTCTTCCTGTTCCCGGGAGTGGACCCGGCCACGAGTTCTGCCATGTGCACTGTGCGCGTGGCCGACGTGGACTCCCTCTACCGGGAGATCAGGGACTCCGGCGTGCCTGAGGGCAGCACCGGGTTCCCGCGGCTGCACCCGGTTCGGATGCAGGACTGGGGCATGCGGGCCGGGTACCTGGTGGACATCGACGGCACGCAACTCGCCCTCGTGGAGGACCCGGGCTGAGCCTGGCGGGTGCGGCTTGGACGCGGCAACCCCTACGATGCCATCCATGGCGAGGATCAACCCGACGGTGCGCACGTGGCTGGTCACGTTCGCCGTCGTCGCGGTCGTGCTCGGGGGCCTGGCGCTCGCGGGCGGGTTCGCGCCCAGGGATCCTGCACCGCTGCGGGTAGATGCGGGCCGGGAGGTGTCCCTCAGCCGCTGGGACATCACCGTGGAGCACTGTGAGGTGGAGCCCGACGACGAGGCCGACGGCGGCGACGTCCGAATCCACGTCGCGGCCACCAACCGCTGGGACGCCACGCTCGACAACCTCAGCACCGCGGTCGGCGTGGACCTGCCCACGGGGGAGTTGTTCGGGTTCCAGCACGAGTCCTTCGGCACCAGGACTGACAGCGGCGGAGGCTTCGACCCGGGCTTCCCGGCCACTGCCCACCTGCGCATCACCACGGAGCAGCCGCTGTGGGAGCCGTCCGAGACCGTCCGGGTGAGCCTGTACGACGAGGCCTCCTCCGACGGCTACATCTCGAACGACCGCTGGTACCCGGCGAGCATGGTGGCAGTCGTGGACCTGGAGTGCACCTTCCTGGAGGTGGAGGAGTGAGGACGCTCGGCCGCATCGCCGCCTTCGCCGCCTGCCTCGTGGCCGTCGGCCTGATCGGGATGGTCACGCGCGACGGCGGCTTCGTGACCCGCTGGTACAGCGGCGACGTCGACCAGACCATCACCAGCCCCGACTTCGACGTGCGTGTCCTAGGGGTGGAACTGGCGCACGAGGTCAGCGAGGGCGAGGAGGGCCGCGGCACCGACGGCGTCTGGGTGGTGGTGGAGTGGCAGGCCGACTTCCACCGCCAGTCCTCGAGCTTCAACGCCGTGAACTTGGTGCTGCGCGACGGCACCACCTTCGAGCAGCGCGACGAGTATGCCTCCCGGTGGGGAGTCCCACGCACCGACCCCGGCTTCAGCAGTACCGGCACGTCGGTGTTCCAGGTACCCCCCGACGACCTGGCGGGCGCGGTCATGACGATCGAGCGCTCGCAGGGATTCATCTTCACCCACGGCGCCGGGGTCCGGGTGGAGGGCCTCCTCGACGAGGACCTCGAGGTCCGTGACAGGGTGACGCTGCGCGCCCCGCAGACGGAGGTGACGGGGCGGTGAGGCGCTGGATCATGGCCGGCGTCGCGCTCGCGCTGGCGCTGGGGACCGCCATCGGGATAGGCCTGGTGCGCTCGGACAGGCAGCAGCCCATCATCACCCACTGGGCTGGGCCCGGCGAGGTGGTGGCCGTGCGCGGCATGGAGTTCGAGTTCGTCAGCCTCGAGGCGGTGGACTACGAGCCGCAGGGCAGCAGCGACCCGGTCCCGGCAGGTGCCGTTGCGCTGGTGGCCGAGTTCAGGCAGCGCCTCCTGGAGGTGCCCGAGGAGCGCTTCGACCTGTCCTGCGACATCAGGCTCGAGAACGGACCGGACAGTTGGGCCCGCAACTTCGACGTCGGCTATGACCTCGAGTTGAGCCCCGAGTGCCACCCCGCCGAGGACGAACGGGTGACGCCCGGGAGTGAGCGGACCGTCTCCCTGGCCTGGGTGGTCCCGGAGACCGCCGTCGACGGTGCGCGCGTCGCGGTCCGGTTCTACGCGGGTGAGCCGGAGGGGATCGGCTTCGACCCTGCGGGCTGAGGCTCCTTGAGGGTGACCTGCAGCACCCTGTCGAAGGTGGTGGCGTACAGGCACGCCAGCAGCGGCCAGGCCAGCAGTTCCGCCACGAGCTCCGTCAGGTAGGCGTAGCGCAGCGTGATGGCCGTCGAGTTGGGGCCGACGAGCCACAGGATCGAGTCGTCCAGCCAGGTGCTGAGCCCCCTGCCCGTCGCCGCCAGCACCAGGTAGGCGCCCAGCAGCGGCAGCCCCGCCCTGATCACCAGCCGGAACGCCTCCACCACCGGCAGCAGCGGCTCCAGCTGGCCGGCTGCGACGCGTCCGGCGACGGCCAGCGGCGTGCGTTCCCGCCGCTCACCCAGGCGGCGCGCCCGGTCCGAGGCGGAGTCCAGCACGCCCAGCAGGCGGCCGCCCGCCACGCCGCTGGTGAAGTCGTGCCAACCCACGGTGAGCGCGGTGAGCGCGAGCCACAGCAGGGGCAGCAGCACCGCTCCCAGCAGGCCGGGCAGCAGCCCGTGCCAGATGAACAGCCCCAGCCGGTCCACCGCCTCCGGCAACGTGATGCCGGCGGGTAGGTGGAACTCCGGCAGCAGCACCACGAAGCCGTCCCAGGCGTCGGTGCCCCACTGCCACACCTGCCGACCCTTCAACCAGACCGTGACGTTGTTCCAGATGGTGTCCAGCCCCAGGAAGGCCGTGAGGATCGCCACGCCGCGCAGGAACGTGAGCAGCACGCTCACCAGGACGCCCTTGCGGTCCCGCGCGAGGAACGCGATCCCCGCCTGCAGCGCCCAGGCCACCACCGTGACGACGAGGTAGAGGCGCCAGTCGGCGAACGAGATGGAGAAGTTGGCGGCGTCGATGCCCCACCACGTCAGGTTGGCGCTGAAGGCCCGTTGCACCTGGTCCTCGGTCAGGCCCCACACCGCGTACAGCGCGAGGAACGGGACCACAGCCTCGATCATCACGTCGCGCCACCGGCGCTGCCGGATGGGTGGGGCGCCCTTGGTCCGGGTGACCTCGTCGAACGCCTTCGGGTGGCGGGTGACGGTGAACAGCATGGCGATGATGCAGACCACCCAGAACACCATGCCGAAGGCGAAGCAGGCCAGGGCCGCCAGCCGGTTGGGCCCCAGCAGCACTCCGACGTGGAACGACAGCTCCCGGACCGACCAGCCCAGCGCCAACCAAGTCAGCAGGGCGGGCAGGTGGCGGCGCCACAGCCCGAAGGTGCCCCGCGCCAGGTGGGCGAGTTCGTCGAGCGTCTGCATGGCCGACAGCGTATAGCGCCACGGGGCCTCAGCGGGTCACCCGCCCAGCCACGTCTTCTCGAACGTCGGCTCCTCGAGGTGGTGCTCGAAGTTGCGCCACCACTCCGCTGCGCCGGGTGGGAGGGCCTCGGCGGGGCTGGCGTCGACGAGGCGCCGGAGCTCGCCCTTGGTGCCGGCGAGGCGGGCGCCGATGCTGGCGGTGTCCGCGCCGTCGGCGATCTGCTGCTCCAGTTGCAGGGCACGGATCCGCAGCACCGTGATGCGGGCGGTGCGGGCCTCCTGGGCGGCGCCCAGCTCCAGCACCTCCTCCGCGGCGCGCATCCAGCCGTAGTCCATGTTGATCCGGATCAGGCCGGGGTGGACCGTCATCGCCTCGTGCACGTCGACCTCCGGGTCGATCACGATGGCGCCGGCGGAGTGGGCGTAGGCGAGTTCGTCGCGGGTGGCCTCGTCGATGAGGATCTCCATGGAGCGGGTCACCACGCTGAACAGGTCCGCCTCGGCCATCGACTGGCGCGCGGAGACGCCCATCGACTGCGAGCTGATGACGTAGGTGCGCTCGGCGCGGAAGTGACCGATGGCGAGCTCTGCCGGCAGGTTCTCGCGGGCGCCGCCGTCGACGTAGGTCTCGTGGCCGAGCGGCACGGGGCGGAACACGGCCGGGATGGAGCAGGACGCCAGCACGCCCGTCGCGAGGTTGTGGGGGGAGTCGTCGATGAGCCGGTCCGTGCGGTCGACGATGCGGCCGTCCTCGCGCATGTAGTGCAGTTCGCCGGACTCCAGGGACACCATCGCGATCCGCATGGTGTTGCCCGAGGCGGCCACCCGCTCACCGTCAAAGACCTCCTTGTCCAGCAGCCGGGCCAGCATGGGGCCGGGCCGGTACATCGAGCGCGTCTGTTCGAGCCCCAGCCGGATGGTGGCCAGGTCCGTCCCGATCTTCGGGAGGTGCCCGAGATGGCCCATGATCGCGCCCAGGTCCGCGAGTGACCACTCCGCGTGCAACTCCTCGTCGGGCATGAGCGCCAGTTCCAGCGGATCGGGCGGCGACGGCGGGCTCGCGGGGCTGGCCGCGGCCTGTCCCTGCCGGCGCAGGAACGGCAGCCTAGCGCTGAACTTCGGCGGCGTCGCGGGCTGCTCGGGCGGGTCCACGATCTGCAGCCACAACGGCATCTCCTGCCGCGCGCGGGCCATCCACGGCCGGGGCAGGAACATGTCCTCCGACGTGGTCATGTCCAGCCAGATCTGGCGCAGCAGCCCGGCGTAGGTGCGCTGCTCCTCCGCGGTGGCGCCCTGGGCCAGGGCGGAGGCGAGGATCGCCCCGGCGGAGGTGCCGACGAAGATGGTGGGGGCGAACTTGGGGTCATGCTCGTAGAGCCACGCCAGCGCCCCCAACTGGAAACTGGCCCTCGAGCCGCCGCCCGAGAGCACGCAGGCCACCGTCTCGGCGCGGGGCGTGAAACCGAACAGCGGAAGTCCCAACCAACCTCGTCTTGGCATGCGGGGGAGTCTACTGGCGATGCCCGTCCCCACGTGGTTCGAGACGCCGGATCGCGCCCGACTTGCCGGACAGGGCACGATGGACCCGTGAGCAGCGACACCCCGACCAACGTCCGCCCCGACCTGACCCGCTACGGCTGGCTGGCCGTGGCAACGGCAGTCGTCACCATCGCGCTCAAGGCCGGGGCCTACTACGTCACGGGCTCCGCCGGCCTGCTCGCGGACGCGGCGGAGTCCATCGTGAACCTGGTCGCGGCCGTGGCGGCGCTGATCGCGCTGAAGGTGGCTGCCAAGCCGGCCGACAAGAACCACCACTTCGGCCACACCAAGGCCGAGTACTTCTCGGCAGCGGTCGAGGGTGTCATGATCTTCGTCGCCGCCGGCTCCATCATCGTGTTCGCGATCTTCCGCCTGTTCAACCCGCAGCCGCTCGAGCAACTCGGGATCGGCGTGGCCATCTCGCTGGTGGCGACCGTCGCCAACGGCATCGTCGGCGTGGTCCTGATGCGGGCCGGCCGCAAGCACAACTCCATCACGCTGCGCGCCGACGGCAAGCACCTCATGACCGACGTCTACACCTCCGTGGGGGTGGCCATCGGCATCGTGGCGGTGCTGCTGACCGGCTGGACCATCCTGGACCCGTTGCTGGCCATCGCCGTCGGCATCAACATCCTGTGGGCGGGCTATGGACTCGTGAAGGAGTCCACCGAGGGATTGATGGACATCTCACTGCCCAAGGAGGACAACGCCCGGCTGCGGGAGATCCTCGACGCGCACACCTCGGAGACCATGTGCTTCCACGCCGTGCGCACCCGCGAGTCCGGCACCCGCCGGTTCATGGAGATGCACATGCTGGTGCCGGGTGCCTGGACGGTGCAGCAGGGCCACGACGCCATGGAGGACCTCGTCGTCGAGATCCGGGAGGAGTTCCCGGACCTGTGGGTCACCGGACACCTCGAGCCCATCGAGGACCCCCGCAGCTACGAGGACATGGAGTACGACTACTGAGTGCTGCCCCGGCCTCAGACGTGGCGGGCGGGGCCCCCGGGCCGGGTGACCATGGTGGTGGCGCGGCCTGCGACGTCGGGGAACTCGGCGAGGTAGCGGGCCAGCCAGTCGGCGGCGAAGGCCTCGGCGTCGGCGGTGCGGGTCAACGCCCACACGGATCCGCCGAAGCCGGCGCCGAAGCCGGTGGAGCCGTCGGCCCCGAGTTCCCGGGCGAGGGCCTGCAGCCGGTTGGTCTCGAGGATCTGGTTGCCCAGCGCCTCGTCCGCGTTGCGCTGGGAGATGTCTGCCAGGCGGCCGAACTCTGCGAGGTCTCCGGTGGCGAGTGCCTTGGTGGCGGCGGGGATGACCTCTTCGGACTCGGTCAGGAAGGCCCGCAGGCGGGCGCTCATCTCGGGGGAGTGGGCGACGATGGTGCGCAGTCCCTCGAGGGCGTCGTCGTCGGACGCCAGGGCGTCGGCGATGACGGCGTCGGTGCGGCCGGTGGCGGCGTTCCAGGCGGCGACGATCTCACGGGTCAGTTGCGAGGCCCGGTTGTAGGACTGCAGGGCCGTGCCGGTCTTCTCCGCCAGCACGCCGGAGACGGCGACGACGAAGGACCACTCGGGGCGGAACGGCACCGACTCGTGCTCGGTGATGGGGCAGAAGGAGAACTGGGTGAGCTGGTCCGGCTTGCAGCACAGCATCGCAGTGTGGTCCTCGGAGCCGCCGAAGGTGCCGACGCCGCGGACACCTTCGAGGGTGCCGAAGCTCATCCCGTTCTCGAAGCAGGCCATGTAGCCGGCCAGGTCGATCTCGGAGTGGATGTTGTCCTGCCACTGCGGGGTCTCGCGGAAGCCGTTGTGGTCGATCAGCGACAGCGCCATCGCCACCACCAGCGCCGACGACGAGGACATCCCGCTGGCCAGGGGAAGGTCCGAGTCGATCTCGAGCCGGGCCGGCAACAGATCGCCGAAGTTCAGTGCAAGCCGGTCCACCACGGCCTGGAGGTAGCCGCCCCAGTGCCCGGCGGGCAGCTCCATGCGGTCTCCGGGTTGCAGGACCAGCACGTCGGGGCTGGCCGACGTGGTGGCGGAGATCCCTGAGCCGAAGTCGTTGAGGGTGATCGTGATGCCGCGGTCCACCGCAGCGAGGAGGGACCGGCCGCCCGCGTAGTCGGTGTGCTTGCCGAGCACCTCGAGGCGGCCGGGAACGAACATCCTCGTCACAAGTTGGCCTCGCGGTCCCCGAGCGCCTCGACCACGGATGCGACGTCGCCACGGTTGGACATGTCCAGCACGCCGACGTTCGCGCGCACCACACGGTACGGGTCACCGGAGTCGATGGCTGCGCGGACGGCGTCGGTGATCTCGTACTCGCCGCGGGCGGACATGGGGATGGCCTTGGCGGCGGGGAAGATCGCGGGGCCGCACAGCCAGCAGTTCATGGACAGGACAGCATCGTCACCGAGACGCGCCACCGTCGCGTCGTCCGGCTTCTCGACGAGCTCGTCGAGGTTGCCGTCGGCGTCGGCGGTGGCCAGCGCGAACGCCTTGATGCGCTCCGGGTCGATGTTGGACTCGGTGAGCATGGCCTCGCGCTCGAAGCCCACCAGGGCCGAGCCGGGGACGTCGGCGAGCTGGCGCAGCGCCTCGGCCGGGTAGTAATTGTCGGAGTTGATGACCAGCACGCGGTCCTGCCCGGCGAACTCCTCGGCGGCGAGCACGGCGTTGGCGGTGCCCAGGGGCTCCTCCTGCACGGCGTAGCTGATGGTGACGCGGGACTTCTCGACGGAGTCGTAGTAGTCACGGATCATGTCGTGCTCGGGGCCGATCACGAGGCAGACTTGGGTGAAGCCGGCGTCGGCGAGAGCCGTGATGACGTGGTCCAGGAACGGGCGGCCCACGGAGATCATTGCCTTCACGCCGGCGGATGCCGCCTTCGACTGCTCCTCGCTGAGCTCTACGCCGTCGGCCTCCTTGCGCATCCGCGAACCGAGGCCGCGGGCAAGGATGACAGCTTTGGTCGGGGGTGCGATGGTTTCAGTAGCCATGGCCCAACCATATTGGTCAGGCGCGGTCCGCGAAAAGTGTGGACACCAGCAGTGACGCCGAGACGGCGCCGGGGTCCAGGTGCCCGATGCTGCGCTCACCCAGGTAGCTCGCGCGTCCCCGCTTCGCGGCCAACGGCTTCGTGCTCTGGGCACCCTCGTGCGCCGCCTCGATGGCGGTGGTGACCGCCTCCGGCAGCGGCAGGTCGGCGGCCGCGGAAGCCTCGAGGCTCTCGACGGCGGGGGCCAGCGCGTCCACCATCGTCGCGTCGCCCACGTCGGCCTTGCCGCGTGCGACGACGCCGTCGAGCCCCAGCCGCATCGCACGGGCGAGGGAAGCGGTGCTGATGTTCGAGGCCCACGCCTGGCCGGCGCGCAGGAAGAAGGTGCCGAACAGTGGGCCGGAGGCGCCGCCGACGTTGCTGACCAGTGCCATGCCGACGTGCTTCACGTTGCGGGCCGGTGAGTCGGCCGCGACGAGGCTCTCGCGGGCGACGCGGAAGCCACGCAGCATGTTGGTGCCGTGGTCGCCGTCGCCCACCTGGCGGTCGAGTTCGTCAAGTTCTGCGGCGTGCTCCTCGAGCAGGGCCGTGGCTCGGTCCAGCCATGCCTGAATCGCGTCGTTGTCGGTTGTCATCCGGCGTTCCTCCTCCGGGCCGATTCCGGCCACGGCAAGTGTATCGAGGGGTCAGTGGGCAGTCGATTTCAAGGCCTGAGGCCGCGCAGGAAGTCCTCGTCGCCGTCGGGTCCCTGGTCCCGCGGGAGGGGGCGTCGGGTCTGCTCGGTGGGCCTTCCCCACAGCAGCCAGGACACGGGGCCGACCACCGGGAGGCAGATCACGGCGCAGGCCCACAGCCACTTGGGCATCACCCGGACGCGGTAGGTGTGCGACTGGGCGACTTCCACGATGCAATAGATCGTCAGGGCGACGATCGCAACGACTAGCAGTACCCGGGTCACGCCTCCAGCCTACCCGCAGCCGCCGCGTGCGCGAACTTTCGGTGTCGGCGCCGGGTGCTACTTTCAACGCAACGCATCTGCGCTCGGTCCGGCAGGGAGGAAGGCAATGAGCAGCCCGTACAACACGTCCGGTCCCGGTGGTCCCGGGCCGTCCTTCGAGCCCGCCGGCGGGTACTCGTCGGGTGCCCACTCCGCCCCGACGCCGGACCCGTACGCGTCGCGGCCGGCCACCAACCTCTACGGCCAGCCCGTCGACCCCTATGCGCAGCACGGGATGAGTCCCTACGGTTCCTACGGCGGCGGCTCCTACGGCGTCTACGCCTACCCCCAGCAGCCAGCGAAGTCGAAGGTGGCGGCGGCCCTGCTGGCGTTCTTCCTCGGCACCCTCGGCGCCCACTCCTTCTACCTCGGGAAGAAGGGCCTCGGCATCGGGCACCTGGCCCTGGTGGCGGCGGGCTTCACCATGATGATGGTGGGCGTCATGTCCGGCGAGTCGGGCCTGGCCATCGCCGGGGTCGGCTACCTGCTGTGGGCAGCCAACAGTCTGTGGGCCTTCGTCGAGTTCATCATCATCCTGGTCACCCACGAGTCCGACCTCGGGCGCTGAGCGTGGCGGCAGCCCAGGCGGTGCGCGCCGTCGCCCGCATGCTCGACGGCGGCCCGGCGCTGTGGTTCGCACCCGGCCCCGCGCCGCAGTTGCCCCCCGACGTGGGCGCGGTCGTGGCCACCTCCGGGTCCACCGGCGTCGCCAAGCCAGTCGTGCTGTCCCGGGCGGCGCTGCGGGCCGCGGCCACCGCGTCGCAGGAACGCCTCGGCGCCCCGCTCACCTGGCACCTCGCGCTCGCCCCGCACTACGTCGCCGGCCTGATGGTGCTGGTGCGCTCGCTGGTGGCGGGTCGGGAACCGGTGCTCGGTGCCTCCGACCTCTCCGACGCGCGGGCCACGGGTGACGGCGACGCCCTGTCCGTGGTCCCCACCCAGTTGCACCGCGCCCTCGCGTCGCCGGCCGTCACGGCGGCACTCGCCCGCTTCGACGCGATCCTCGTCGGCGGCGCCTCCCTGTCACCCACCCTGCGGGACCGCGCCGACGACGCCGGACTCCGCGTGGTGGAGACCTACGGCATGAGCGAGACCTGCGGGGGGTGCGTCTGGGACGGGCTGCCGCTGCCCGGGGTGGAGGTGCGGATCCTGCCCGATTCACGCGCCCCGGAGGGCAGTGGCCGCATCGCCCTGGGCGGCCCCATGCTCTTCGACGGGTACCTGGGTGGGGCGCGGGCGACGCATGAGTTCCTGACGGGCGACTTCGGCACGTTCGACGGGATCCGGCTCGAAGTCGGTGGCCGGCTCGACGACGTCGTCATCACCGGCGGCGTGAACGTCTACCTGGGCGAGGTGCGCCGGGCGGTGGAGGCGCGCGAGGCCGAGGCCACCGTGCTCGCCGTCCCCGACGAGGAGTGGGGGGTGCGGATCGTGCTGTTCGCGCCCCACGGGGATCTCGCCGGCTGGAGGGACGCCCTGGCCGAGGACCTGCCCCGCACGGCGCTGCCGCGCCAATTCGTACGGGTGGACGCGCTGCCGCGGACCGCGGGTGGCAAGCCGGACCGCTCCGCTCTCCTAGAGTGGGTCCAATCATGAGAGACACCTTCAACATCTGGGTGGCCGGTGCGCGCCCCAACACCCTGCCCGCGGCGCTCGCGCCCGTCCTCGCCGGCGCCGCCGTGCCCGCCTTCTCCGGAGTCCACGACTGGCTGCTGGCGCTGTTGTGCTTCCTCGTCGCGCTCGGACTCCAGATCGGTGTCAACTACGCCAACGACTACTCCGACGGTGTCCGCGGCACCGACGACGACAGGGTGGGCCCGGTCCGTCTCGTGGCCTCCAGCCTCGCCAGTGCGGCGGCGGTGAAGCGGGCGGCCTTCATCTGCTTCGGCGTGGCCGCCCTCGCCGGCCTGGTCATCGTCGCAGTTACCGGGCACTGGTGGATGGTGGCGGTGGGGCTGGTGTGCATCCTCGCCGCCTGGTTCTACACCGGCGGCAGCAGGCCCTACGGCTACCTGGGCCTCGGCGAGGTGTTCGTCTTCGTGTTCTTCGGCCTCGTCGCCGTCACCGGCACCGCGTTCGTGATCGGCGACGCCGTGCCCCCGGCCACGTGGGCCGCCGCCTGCGCCATCGGCTTGCTCGCCAGCGCACTGCTGGTGGTCAACAACCTGCGCGACCTCGACAAGGACAAGGTGGCCGGCAAGCTCACGCTCGCCACCCGCCTGGGTGACGCGGGGACCCGCTGGTTCTACGTCGCGCTGGTGGGGTTGGCCGCCGTTTCCGTCGTCGTCTTCGCCGCGCTGACCACCTGGAACGCACTGATCGCGCTGCTGGCGTTCGGGATGGCCGTCGTGCCGCTGCGCCGGATGCTCGGCGGGGCCACCGGCACCGCGCTGATCCCGCTGCTGCGGGCCACCAGCATGACCGAGCTCGGCGTCGGGCTGGGCCTGCTGGTCGGTACCTTCGCGGGCTGAGCCGGACATGCGCACCCTCGTCTACGACATCGCCCTGACCACCCGGTTCAGGAACATCACCCGCCGCCAGGGGGTCCTCCTGGAGGGCCCGGCCGGCTGGGCCGAGTGGAGCCCGTTCCCCGAGTACGACGACGTGGTGGCCGCCCGCTGGCTGGCCGCCACCCAGGAGGCCGCGGAGCAAGGGTTCCCCGAACCCCTGCGAGACTCGGTCCCAGTCAACGCCATCGTGCCCGCCGTCGGCCCC
The DNA here is from genome assembly GCF_054776555.1 of Tessaracoccus terricola. Lineage (NCBI taxonomy): Bacteria > Bacillati > Actinomycetota > Actinomycetes > Propionibacteriales > Propionibacteriaceae > Tessaracoccus > Tessaracoccus terricola. The sequence continues at coordinate 368,091 of NZ_BAAHBS010000005.1, forward strand.
GAGGAGGCGGCCGCCCGGGTGCGCGAGGCCGGATGTCGGACCGCGAAGGTGAAGGTCGCCCAGGCCGGCGAGACCCTCGACGACGACGTCGCCCGCGTCGCCGCCGTGCGGGGGGCCCTCGGCGCGGATGGCCTCATCCGCGTGGACGCCAACGCAGCCTGGGACGTTACCGGTGCGTTCGAGGCACTGCGGGAGCTCTCGCAGTTCGGTCTCGAGTACGCCGAGCAGCCCTGCCGCGGCGTCGAGGAACTCCGGGAACTGCGCCACAGGCTCGACGGGGCCGGCATCGCGGTTCCGATCGCCGCCGACGAGTCCATCCGGCAGGCGCTCGACCCGCTCGCGGTCAGGGACATCGCCGACGTCGCCATCCTCAAGGTCCAGCCCTTGGGCGGGGTGCGCGCCTCGCTGCGGCTGGCCGAGCAACTGGGCCTGCCCGCCGTCGTGTCCAGTGCCCTGGAGACCTCCATCGGCCTGCGCGCCGGCGTCGCCCTGGCGGCCGCGCTGCCCGAGCTCCCGTACGCCTGCGGGCTGGAGACCGCCTCGCTGCTGCGCGACGACGTCGCGTCGAACCCGCTGCGTGCTGCCGACGGGGCGCTCCCCGTGGGCGAGGTCCACTTGGATGCCGACGCACTGGAACGCGTCGCGGCCGGTCCCGAGGTGGCACTCTGGTGGCGGCAGAGACTGGGCCGTGCCGCCGAACTGCTCGGCAGGCCTGGGTTGGAGGAGAAGTGAGTTCACCACTGCTCGGCGCCGTCGTCGCCGAGACGTTGGCAGCCTGCGGGGTCACCGACGTCGTGCTCGCGCCCGGTTCCCGCAACGCGCCCCTCTCGCTCGCGCTGCACGCCGCGGACGCGGCCGGTCGGCTCCGCCTGCACGTGCGCGTCGACGAACGCGTGGCAGCCTTCACCGCACTCGGGCTCGCGAAGGGTTCGGGGCGGGTGGTTGCGGTGGCCACCACCTCCGGCACCGCCGTCGCCAACCTCGCCCCCGCGGCGATGGAGGCCCGGGCCGCGGGCGTCCCTCTCGTGCTGGTCACCGCGGACCGGCCCGCCGAGGCCGTCGGGACCGGCGCAAACCAGACCACGGACCAAGTGGGCGTGTTCGGGCCCGCAGCGCTCGGCGTCGTACGCCTCTCGGCAGCATCCGGGAGCATCGAGTCCTGGACCGCCGCGGTCCAGCGCGCGCACGTGCTGGCCGCCGGCGTCCGCACCCGTCGGCCCGGTCCGGTGCAACTGAACGTCGAGTTCCCGGCCCCGCACGTGGGGCCCGTGCCCGAGGTCGAGGTGCGTGTGGCCCAGGTGTCCGGAAGCGTCGGCGCCACGGTCGTCGAACTGGACGAGCGCCCAACCGTCGTGCTCGTCGGCGACGCCACCCTGGCTGTGGGCACCGAGGCCCGCGCCGCGGCCGAGCTCGCCGGGGCGCCCCTGTTCGCCGAACCCTCGAGCAACGCGCGGGCGGGTGGCAACGCCGTCGCCGGCTACCGGCTACTGCTGGACTCGGCCCTGGCGCAACGGATCGAGCGGGTGGTGTGCTTCGGGCACCCCACCCTCTCGCGGCCGGTCACCCGGTTGCTCTCCCGCCCCGACGTGGAACTGGTGGTGGTGACGGACCGGGCCGAGTGGACAGACGTCGGCTCGCGGGCGGCTATGGTGGCAGACCGCGTGCTGCTGACCGGCCAGCCCGAGGGCTGGCTGGGGGAGTGGCTGGCCGCTGATCGCGCGCTGCCGGTGCCCGGGACCTCCGGCTGGGGCGGGCCCGCCGTCGTGACGGCCGTGCTCGGGAGCGTCGCGGCCGGGGACAACCTGTTCCTCGGCTCCAGCCAGACCATCCGCGACGCGGACCTGGCGCCCGTGGCGCCCCACCCGATCCGGACCTGGTCCAACCGCGGCCTCTCCGGCATCGACGGCACCCTCGCCACCGCCACGGGCGTGGCGCTCGCCACGGGCCGGCCCACCACGGTCCTCCTCGGGGACCTGACCCTCCAGCACGACCTGGGCGCCCTCGTGAACCCCACCCTCGAACCGACGGCGGACCTGCGCGTCGTGGTGGCCGACGACGACGGCGGTGCCATCTTCCACACCCTCGAGCAGGGTGCCCCCGCCCACGCCGACGCGTTCGAGAGGGTGTTCGGCACCCCCCAGGGCGTGGACCTCGCCGCAGTGGGAGCGGCCCTCGGGTGGGACAGCGTCGTGGTCACTGGCCGCGAGGAACTGGCCGCCGCGCTTGCCGGTCCCGTGCGGGGCCACCAATTGGTGGTCGCGAAGATCCCCAGGGGCGGGCTCAGGACGAACTGAGCGGGTGGCGCATCAGGATCCGCGAGAACCCGTTCAGAACAGAGGTGGTCTCTGCCACCTTCTCGAAGCCGGCCCGCTCGAACATGGCGCGGGTGCCGACATAAGCCATCGTCAGGTCCACCTTCCGGCCCTCGTTGTCCACCGGGTACGCCTCCACCGCCGGGGCGCCCTGCGCCGCAGCATGCTCGAGCGCACCGCGGATCAGCGCATGCGTGATGCCCTTGCCCCGGTGCCCCGGACGCACCCGCAGGCACCACAGGCTCCACACGTCCAAGTCGTCGACGTGCGGGATCTTGCGGTTGCGTGCGAACGACGTGGCCGAGCGCGGGTGGATCGCCGCCCAACCCACCGGCACGTCTCCCTCGAGCGCCACCACGCCCGGGGCCGGGTCCTCCGCGCACAGTTGACGGACCCGCTCGGCGCGCTCGGGGCCGCGCAGCGCGTTGTTCTCCTTGGAACCGATCCGGTAGCTGAGGCAGAAGCACACGTTGGAGGTGGGCTTCTTCGGACCCACCACCGCCTGCACGTCCTCGAACCGGTCGGCCGCCACCACTGAGATCGCCATCGGTCCATTCTGCCTCGCCAACCCTGCCGGAAGTAGGGTCGGGACATGGACAAGGACCTGTTGCGCCGACTGTTCGTGACCGCGAGTGCTGTCTTCTGCGTGGTCGGTCTGCTGTTCGGAACGGGGCTGATCGGCCAACGGGTGGCCGAGTCCGCGGGCGGGGCGTTGTCGGACGAGGCGACCCTGGTGGCCCCCGACGGCCCTGCCTTCTCGATCTGGAGCGTCATCTACCTGGGACTCGTCGCCTACGTGGTGTGGCAATGGTTGCCGCGCAACGCCGCAACGGAGCGGGAACGCTCCATCGGGTGGCTCGCGGGGCTGAGCATGATCCTGAACGGCTCCTGGCTGCTGGTGACACAGGTGAACCTGATCTGGGTCAGCGTCGCCGTGATCCTGGCGCTGGCACTGGTGCTGGGCCTGCTGGTGCGCAACCTCCACCGTCACCCCGACGACTCCTGGCCCGGCGGGCTCATCGTGGACGGAACGCATGGACTGCACCTGGGATGGGTCACCGCCGCGTCCTGCGCGAACATCGCCGCGGCGGGAGCCGCCTCGGGCTGGGAACCCCGGGGCGTCCTCGGCCCCGTGCTGGCCATGGCGGTCATCGCCGTCGCGGCGGTGCTGCACGGCGTCTACCAGGTGGCATTCGGCGCCCGGGCGGCGGTGGCGCTGGCCATGTCGTGGGCGTTTGCCTGGATCGCAGTCGGACGCACCGCCGGCGAGCCACAGTCCGCAGCCGTGGGTGTCGTCGCTGCCGTGGCCTCCGTCCTGGTGCTGCTCACCTGCGCGCTGGTGTGGCTGCGTCACCGGGGGACCACCTAGCACGTCGGCCCACCGCGGCAACACCCACCCCGCCCGAATCCACACGGAGGGCGCCGGATAACTTGGGCCACATGGAGATCGGTGTGCCCAACGAGGCCGCCCGGGGCGAGAACCGGGTGGCCGCAACCCCAAGCACGGTCCAGCAACTCGTGGACCTCGGCCACCGGGTCACGGTGGCGGAGGGCGCGGGTCTGAGTTCTGCCTTCGCCGACGACGCGTACACGGCGGCGGGGGCGAGGATCTCCGCCCCCGAGGACGTGTGGGGCGCCGACGTCGTGGTCGCGTTCCACCCGCCCACGGACGCCCAGCTCGCGACGATGCGAGCGGGTGCCGTGTTGGTCGCCCTCCTGGCGCCGCGCCAGGACCCGGACCTGACCGCACGCCTCGCCGCACAGGGAATCACGGCCCTGAGCATGGACATGGTTCCCCGCACATCGCGGGCGCAGTCGATGGATGCGCTCAGCGCCATGGCCAACATCTCCGGCTACCGCGCCGTCGTGGAGGCGGCACACCACTTCGGGAGGTTCTTCACCGGCCAGGTCACCGCGGCGGGCAAGGTGCCACCGGCGAAGGTGCTGGTGGCCGGCACCGGCGTCGCGGGCCTCGCCGCCATCGGCGCCGCGCGCGGCATGGGCGCCGTCGTGCGCGCCACCGACGTCCGCCCCGAGACGGCCGAGCAGGTGGAGTCCATGGGCGCCACGTTCCTGCACGTCGCCGCCGAGGACCAGGCAATCAGCTCCGACGGCTACGCGAGCGAGGTGGGGGACGACTACGCCGAACGTGCCGCGCAGCTCTACGCCGAGCAGGCCGCCGACGTGGACATCATCATCACCACCGCAGCCATCCCCGGCCGGCCGTCACCGCGGCTCATCACGGCTGAGATGGTGGCCGGCATGCGCAACGGGTCCGTGATCGTGGACCTGGCCGCAGCCGGCGGGGGGAACTGCGAACTGACCCGCCCCGGCGAGGTCTTCACCACCGACGGCGGCGTCACCATCATCGGCTGGACCGACCTCGCGGCCCGCCTGCCCGGCCAGGCCTCGCAGCTCTACGGCACCAACCTCGTCAACGTGCTCACCCTCATGACCCCGGAGCGCGACGGCCGGCTCGTGGTGGACTTCGACGACGAGATCGTGCGCACCATGACCACCGTCCGCGACGGCCACGTCACCTTCCCGCCGCCACCCGTCGAGGTCTCCGCAGCGCCCGCCGCCGCGCCAGCACCGGCCCCGGCGATCGAACCACCCGCGCCGAAACCTAAACGTCCCTGGTGGCACCAGGTGGTGGCGGTCGGCGTCGGCTCGCTGGGCTTGGTCGCCGCGCTGACGTTCGCGCCGGAGGGCTTCGTGTCCCTGTTCGGGATCTTCGTCGTCGCCGTCGTGGTGGGCTACTACGTGGTCTGGAACGTCACCCACGCCCTCCACACGCCCCTGATGAGCGTCACCAACGCAATCAGCGGCATCATCATCGTCGGCGCCATGACCCAACTCGCCAGCGACTCGTGGCTGGTCAAGACGCTTGCCTTCGTCGCGGTGCTGATCGCGTCCATCAACATCTTCGGCGGGTTCACCGTCACCGCCCGCATGCTGGGCATGTTCAGGAAGGGCTGACAAGGTGCTGAGCAACTTCATCGACGCCACCTACATCGCCTCCGGGCTGATGTTCGTCCTCGCCCTGGCCGGCCTGAGCAAGCACGAGACGGCCCGCCGGGGCAACGTCTACGGGGTGATGGGGATGGTGTTCGCGCTGGTGGCCACCAACTTCGCCATCGCCTACACCGACTACCGCAACCACGAACTCCAGCCGGTCTCCGCGGCGCTGCTCTACGGCGCCGTCGCCATCGGTGGCCTGATCGGGGTCTGGCGGGCCCGCCGGGTGCAGATGACCGGGATGCCCGAGCTGATCGCCCTGCTGCACAGCTTCGTCGGCGCCGCGGCCGTGCTGGTGGGCTTCAACGTCCACCTCCAGCACCCCGGTGCCGACGCGTTCCACACCGTCGAGGTCTACCTCGGGATCTTCATCGGGGCCGTCACCTTCACCGGTTCGATCGTCGCCTGGGGCAAGCTCAACGGGAAGCTCAAGTCCCGCCCGCTGGTGCTGCCGGGCAGGCACTGGCTGAACCTGGCCACCGTCGCGGCAGTCGCGCTGCTCGGCTGGTGGTACGTGGCCTCCGGCTCGGTCCTGCCGCTGCTCCTCATGACGGTCCTGGCGCTCTGGCTCGGCGTCCACCTCGTGGCCGCCATCGGTGGCGCGGACATGCCCGTGGTGATCTCCATGCTGAACTCCTACTCCGGCTGGGCCGCCGCCTTCAGCGGTTTCATGCTGGACATGAGCGTCCTGGTCATCACCGGCGCCCTCGTCGGCGCCTCCGGCGCGATCCTGTCCTACATCATGTGCAAGGCCATGAACCGCTCCTTCATCTCGGTGATCCTCGGCGGCTTCGGCGACGACACCGCCCCCGCGGCGGCCACGGACCAGGGGGAGCACCGCGAGGCCACCACCGGCGACGTGGCCGCGCTGCTCGCCGAAGCCCGCAGCGTCGTCATCGTCCCCGGCTACGGGATGGCCGTGGCCCAGGCCCAGTACCCGGTGGCCGAACTCGTCGCGCGCCTCCAGGAGCGCGGCACCGAAGTCCGCTTCGGCATCCACCCCGTCGCCGGACGGCTGCCGGGCCACATGAACGTGCTCCTGGCCGAGGCCAACGTCGCCTACGACATCGTCCTCGAGATGGACGAGATCAACGACGACCTCGCCGGCACCGACGTCGTGCTCGTCATCGGCGCCAACGACACCGTCAACCCGGCCGCCGAGGAGCCCGGCTCACCCATATCCGGGATGCCGGTGCTGAAGGTGTGGGAGGCCGGCACCGTGGTGGTGTTCAAGCGCTCCATGGCCGCCGGTTACGCAGGGGTGCAGAACCCGCTGTTCTTCCGTGACAACACGGTGATGTGCTTCGGCGACGCCAAGGCGTCCACGCAGGCCATCCTCGCCGCGCTGCCCGTCACTGCGCGCGAATCGCTCCCAGCGCGCTGAGCCGCATCGCCCGCTGCGCCGGCACGAGGCCTGCCACGGTGCCGATCAGGGTGGAGAACGCCACCGCGCCCAGCGCCAGCCAGGCCGGGACCACCGAGATCTCGGTGGTGCCCATCCCCATGCCCATCGCGCCGCCGAGGGTGGCGTTCACCACCGTGGAGACGGCCAGGCTCAGGAGCAGTCCGAACAGGCCCCCGAAGAAGCCGATGCAGGCGGACTCGAGCAGGAACATGTTGCGGATGTCGCGCAGTGCGGCTCCCAGCACCTTCATGATCCCGATCTCGCGGGTGCGTTCGTAGACGCTCATCAGCATCGTGTTGGCGATGCCGATGGCCGCCACGAGGAGCGAGATGGCTCCGATGCCGCCGAAGACGGCCTGGATCAGCGCGGACTGCTGCTCCATCTGGTCCATCCACTCCACGGCCGCGTCGATCTGGTAGCCCTGGTCCCGCAGCATCGTGGTGAGTTCCTTCGCCGCCGGGATGTCGTCGGCCATCATCACGAGCTGCGAGTAGACGAAGGCCCCCATCGGCTTCCCCCCGGGGGTGGCGGGCTGCCCGGGCAGCGCCTTGCCGGGGAAGGCCTCCTCCAGGGTGCGCACCAGTGCGGCCAGGTCTGCGTACAGCGCCGTGGAGTGCTGTCCCCACTCCATCTCCTCCCCGGCGATCACGCCGGCGACGGGCACGAGGAACTTCTGTGGCGGTGCTGCGGCCGCCGGCTCCTCCCCGTCGCTGCCCGGCTGCGGCTCCATCGGGCCCTCAGAGCCCGGGAACGTGACGAAGAACTGCTGGGTGGCCATGTCCACCTCGAGCGGCATGCCGGTGACGGGGTCCCAGAAGTACATCTCGCCCACCTTGTCGCCCGCCACCAGGGCCAGGGGAGCGCCCTGGTCAGGGATCCCACCCGTGGCGAACTCCACGTCCAGGGACTCCAGCATGGCGTGCGGCACCCCCATGAACTGCATCCACATCACGTTGCCCTGCAGGTTGACCTCGGCGTCGGCGAAGTAGGCGGGCCAGACGTCGGCCACGCCCGGCAGCGCCGCCAGCTCGGCGACGAGGTTGTCGTCCATGGGGACCACCTCCGCCGCCGGGTCGCCCTCCATCATCGAGGTGGAGTAGATGGTGATCTGGCGCAGGCTCGAGTACTGCTCGATGGAGTCGAGTTGGGCCTTGGACAGGCCGACGCCCAACGAGACCATCACCACCACGGCCATGGTGCCGATCACCACGCCCACCACCGTCAGCGAGGTCCGGAACTTGCGCTGCCACAGGCTCGCGAGGCTGGAGCGGATCAGGTCTGCGAAGCGCATGCCATGCCCCTACGCGAGGTCCGTGGGGACGAGCGGGTCGCCGTCGAGGAGCGCCATGTCGGAGTCCTTCTCACGGGCTCGGCGCCGGCGTCGCGTGCGCCCGACAAGGAACAGCACCAGCGCCAGGACTGCGATGACCACTGCGGCGGCGATCGCCAGCAATCCGCCCGGGATACCGCCGATCGCCCCGGCCTCCTCCTCGACGGGGAACTCCTCCTCCATGGGGAACTCCTCCTCGGGCAGCATCTCGGGCTGCACCACCAGCGCGAGTTCCTTGTCCAGTGTCGTGACGGTGCCGTTGGCGTCCTCGTAGCTCACCTGCAGGGTCACCGGTCCGGTGGTCTCCTCGAGGGACTGCACGGTGATGTCGACCGCTCCGGAGGCGCCGGGCTCGATGGTGCCGACGAACACCTCCTGCGGTGCGAGCCCCTGGCCCTCGGGGACGCTCACCCGGGCGTTGAACAGCTTGTTGCGGCCCAGGTTGTTGATGCTGAAGCTGACCGACGCCTGCTGGCCGGCCGTGATGGCCTCCGGCATCACCTGCGCCGTCGACGTGTCGGCGCGCACCGTCTGCAGCACCACGATCGCCACCTGCTCGGTGGACTCGAACGCGTTGGCCTGTGCGTCCTCGTACTCGATGCGCAGGGTGAGCGAGTAGGGCTTCTCCTCCAGCGACGGCAGCGTGCGCAGCATCATCTCGCGGCTGACCGATCCCTCCGCGCGGATCGTCGAGATGTAGGTGGAGGTCGAACCGTTGACGGGCAGGAAGGCACCCGCCTCGTCCGAGACCAGCGTGACCCGGAGGTTGTTGACGCGCGTGGTGCGGGACATGTTCTGCAGGGTGAACGAGATGTTCACCGCGTCACCGGCCACCACCTCCTGGGGAACGCTGAGGAACTCGGTGAGCATCACCCGGGGCACGGAGATGCCGGCGGGCCCCTCGGAGCCGCCACCGCCGGTGCCGTCGCCGGACCCCGAGCCCGCTCCCGCGCCGTCGTCGCTGACCAGGCCGTCGGTGCCGTTGCCGGCGTGGGCGGTGACGGGTGCCAGGAGGGCCAGGCACAGGGCCGCCAACAGTGCGATGGAGCGGAGGAGTTTCATTGTGCGACCTTTCGGGGCGAGTCGTCGTGCTCGACGTGGGTGATGTCGCTGATGCGGCCGTCGCTGATGGCGACGATGGTGTCGGCGAAGCTTGCGAGGTGCTGGTCATGGGTGACCATCACCCAGGTCTGGTTGAACCGCCGCACCACGCTGCGGAAGAGGTTCAGGGTCTGCTCCGCGGTGCGGGAGTCGAGGTTGCCGGTGGGTTCGTCGGCGAACACGATCGCCGGCTGCACCGCCAGGGCGCGAGCGATGCCGACGCGCTGCTGCTGCCCGCCGGAGAGTTGCGACGGCTTGTGGTGGAGGTGGTGCCCGAGTCCCAACTGGTGCAGCACCAACCTCGCCCGCTCCCGACGCCGGGGCCTCGACCAGCCGCGGAAGGACAGCGGCATCGCCACGTTGTCCAGGGCGGTCTGGGACTCGATCAGGTTGAAGGACTGGAAGATGAAGCCGACGTTCTCGCGCCGGAAACGCACCAGGTCCGTCTCGCTCATCGCGTCGAGCCGACGGCCTGCGACGTGCACCTCACCGTGGGTCGGACGCTCGAGTCCACCCAGCATGTTCAGCAGAGTGGACTTCCCCGAGCCCGACGTGCCGACGACTGCCGTGAAGCTGCCACGGGGGATGGTGAGGTCAACGCGGTTCAGGGCCACGACGGGGGATCCGCCCACGCGGTACACCTTGCTCAGGTCCCGGGTGACGACAGCCGGTTGCGCATCCATTCCCACCCCCTTCTCGAACGAGTTGCGATGAGCATAGGGCCAACCCGCCCGCGCGGCGGCGGTGGGGGCGGGTTCGTGGACCCCGGTCTGATGCGGCAGGGTCCCGAGGCCTAGTCGGAGACGGTTTCGTCCATTCCGGTCAGCCACTGCCTGACCGCCCAGGTGGCGCGCACGTCGTCCTCGTTGTACTCCAGCACGCGGGTGCGGGCGGCGGCGCGTTCGGTGTCGCTGCCGCCGTTGACGGAGGCGGCGAACCAGGTCTGCGAGTTCAGGCCCCCGGCGTCGTCGTCGCGCCAGTTGAACCCGGCTCCCTTGCGGGCCACCACCTTCAGCCCGAGGCCGTCGACTCCGACGAAGTTGTCCCGCACGTGGCGGAACAGGTCCACGAAGTGGTCGCGTACCAGGTCACAGGCCGCCAGCAGGTCCGGGTGGTTGCTGCGCTCGGCCAGCCGGCGCAGGTGCACCGTCTCGTAGTCGCTGTAGTGGTAGACCAGCGCCCCGGGGTTGGAGGCGACGAAGTCCACCAGCCAGCGGGCGAACCGGGCCGCCAACCGGACCTCCTCGTCGCCGGACTGGTCGGTGAACGCGCTGAAGTGTTCGTAGTACTGCTCGCCCGTGCGACGGTCGGTGACCAGCACGCCCCACAGGTAGGTGACGTCGCGTTCGGCGGTCTCGATGTCCAGGTCGATCTCCACGTCGGCGCGGGGGACCGCGATGGGGTCTGCGGAGACCCGCTCCAACTCCACCCCCGCCGCCAGCATCCGTGCCCGCCTGGCCGCCGTCCGGAGGCGCTGCTCGGAGTGGTCGCGATGGGCCGTCAGGGGCAGGTACTGCGGCAGGATGGCGTCGACGTCGGCCTCCGCCAGTTCGGCGACGGTGCCGATGCCCAGTCCCATCAGCGTCTGCAGCTCCCTGACGTCCAGCGGGGTCTTGGAGATGCGCAGGGAGAGGTCGTCGTCGTCCATGCGGGGCCGGCACACCTCCCACCAGGCGCACCACTCGCACTCCTTGACGCGGATGGGACGCACCACCGGCTCCGGGTCGTCCACGCCGGTGCGCTTCATCGCCTGCTCGGCGACGTGCACCCGGAAGCCGTGCTCGTGGTCGTAGCGCTCCAGGGCGGAGCGCATCCGGTGGCCCGTGGGCGAGGTGCGGGAGAAGGTGCGCAGGAACCGGTGGTCCAGGCGCACCCACGCGATGGTGGCCTCATCCCCGGAGGCCGGCACCTTGTCCGTGCCCACGATCCCCGCCAGCAGGGTCCGCGAGGCGAAGCCCGAGGTCTCCAGCAGCCGCCACACGTGCGCCAGCTCCAGCAGGGCGGCCTGCCGGTAGGCGCGGTAGCGCAGGTCCGGCAGCACCTGCATGTCCCCGAGCGAGCCGATGTTGGAGTACTGCAGGTCCGTGCAACCCACCTGCCGCTCCAGCACCTTGTAGTTCTTGATGCGCAGCGGCCAGTAGCCGGGACGGCCGTCGGGGGTGTCGTCGCCGCGCACCAACACGTCGGCGCGTCCGCTCCGGTGCCCGGCCAGGTCCAAGGGCAGCACGCCGCCCACGATCACCGGCACGCCGTCGGAGAGCGCCTGCAGGGTGGAGGCCTCGAGCTCGGCCCAGTCGTCGGTGCCGAGCGAGCGCAGGTCCACGACGTCGGCGTCGTGCTCCACGATGCTCGCCAGCACCAGCTTGCGCTGGTCCTCGCCGCCCTGGAACGACTCGCGCAGGGAATGGTCCAGCGCGGGCTGCTGCAACGTCGGGTCGAAGTCGTTGAACGTTTTGACCGGACAGCTGCGGGCGGCGTAGGCGCCGAGGGTGAACTCTGCCATCAACGCTTCCACGCCCGATGGAGGGCGACGATGCCGCCCGTCAGGTTCTGCCACTCGACGTCGCGCCAGCCCGCCTCCACCATCAGGTCCGCCAGGCCCTGCTGGTCCGGCCACGCGATGATGGACTCGGCGAGGTAGCCGTAGGCCACCGGGTTGCTGGAGACCTTCGCAACCAGCGGCACCGCCCGCAGCGCCCCCTCCTCGTAGAGGAAGCGGAAGGCCCCGTTGCTGGGCGTGGAGAACTCGTTGACCACGATCCGGCCGCCCGGCTTCGTCACGCGATGCAGTTCCGCCAGCGCCTCGACGGTGCGCTCCACGTTGCGCAACCCGTAGGAGATGGTGACCGCGTCGAAGGACTCGTCCGCGTACGGCAGGTGCAGTGCGTCGCCGTTGACGAAGTCCAGCGCGGGCTGGTGAGCCTTGCCCACGCGCAGCATGCCCATCGACAGGTCCGTGGGGAACACGACGGCCCCGGCGTCGGCGAACGGCTTGGACGACTTGGCGGTGCCCGCGGCGAGGTCCAGGATCCGTTCCCCCGGACGGGGAGCGACGGCGGCGACGGTGGCCCGGCGCCAGGCGCGGTCCTGCCCGAACGAGAGGATGGTGTTGAGCAGGTCGTAACGCTCGGCGACCCCGTCGAACATGGCCGAGACCTCGGCCGTCTGCTTGTTGAGGTCCGCTCGCGTGTGCTGCATCCCATCACCCTATCGCCGCGCAACGACAGGTGCAGTTCGCAGGCATTCGACCCGATGGTGAACAATGGGGGCCGTGGCGAAGCGCGAAGTTGTCCTGACAGTCGAGAAGTTGAAGAAGGCCTACGGGCCCGTGACCATCGTGGAGGGGCTCGACCTCAAGGTCCACGCCGGCGAGGCGGTGGCCCTCACCGGCCGCAACGGTGCCGGCAAGTCCACGGTGCTGCGCTGCATCGTCGGTGCCGACAAGCCCGACGACGGCGCCGTCAAGGTGCTGGGCACCAAGATGAACGAGACCAACCCCGAGATCCGCAAGAATGTCGCCACCGTCATCGACGACCTCGACTTCTTCCCCGACCTGTCAGTGGTCGAACACCTGGACCTCCTCGCCCGCGCGCACGGCATCCACGAACCCGACGCGCTCGTCGACGAGGTGCTCGACGAGGTCCAGCTGGTGCCCCAGGCCTCCCAACTGCCCAACACCCTGTCCTCCGGGCAGCGCCGACGCCTCGCACTCGCGACGGCGTTCGTCCGGCCGCGGCGCCTGCTGGTGATGGACGAGCCCGAGCAGCGCCTCGACGTCGAGGGCATCGAATGGCTCGGCAACCGCCTGCGCGAGGAACTCGACGACGGGCTCGCGATCGTGCTCGCCAGCCACGAACCCGCCCTGCTCAAGGCCATCAACGCACGAGAGGTGCGTCTCGGGGAGCCGCGCGGATGAGTGCCACCGACGAGAAGTTCGGCGAGGTGGGCCAGGCCGACGAGAAGCAACTGAAGCTGCTGATGCGCGACTGGCGCCACGGCCGCGCCGACCGCAACCTCCTGCAGGCCCTCCAGGACGCCTACGTCATGGTCTTCGGTGTCGTGCTCATCGGCGCCATGCTGATCAGCTCCATCATCCAGGCCCAGCAGTCGGTCTCCGGCTGCGAGGCCGACTCCTGCCTGGCCGCGCGCGGCCTGCTGCCCTGGGCCGCCGTCGCAGCAGTCCTGGCATTCACGCTGGTCGCCTGCCGGATGTTCGGGCCGATCGTCGCCTCCGCGGCCGAGGGCTTCTGGCTGATGGACGCCGCAGTCGACCGGCGCAAGCTCCTGCGTGGCCGCCTGTTCGCCTCCCTCGCCGTCGCCTTCTTCGCCGGCGGGCTGTTCAGCGCCCTGATCGCCACCCTCACCGGATCCACGCTGCCCCACATCGGGATCTGGGCACTCGCCGGCGGACTCGGTGCGCTGGGCCTGACCGCCTTCGCCGCCGCCGAACAGGGCGTGGAGCGGCACTGGATCACCTCGACCCTGCAGTGGATCGTCGGCCTCGCCGCCGTCGCCACCCTGCTGGCCCTGGTGGGCATCGCCGCCGGCTGGCTGCCCGTCGCCGGACTGGAACAGCTCAGCGTCGAGTTCGCCTACCTCGTCGCCGGTGCGGGGCTGCTGCTCGGGCTCGTCTCCCTCGTCGTGGCCCACCACCGGCTGCGCAACATCCGCCGCCAGCGCCTGACCGCCGGCAGTTCCCTGATCGCCGGCATGCAGGGTGCCGCCTTCGCGCTGGACTTCGCCCTCGTGCGCGACATCCTCGTCGAGCACAAGGCCAAGCAGAAGGGCCACGTCCGCGCCACCCGTGGCGCCGGCCAGGGGACCACGGCCCTCATCATGCGCGACGTGCAGCGGCTGTGGCGCAACCCCATGCCCCTGGTGGTGTGGCTCGGCTCAATGGTGGTGCCCTACGCCGTCCAGGCCCTCGGCATCTCCCAGCTGAACCCGCCCATCTCCGCGCTCGTGCTGATGACGGCACTGATCCCGTTCATGAACTCACTGCGCGTGCTCACCCGCACCAAGGGCCTGCAGCGCGCCTTCCCGTTCTCGCCTTCGCAGATCAAGACCGCCGTGATCGTCGTGCCCGCCGTGCTGGCACTGATCTGGGGGATCGCCACCACACCCGCCTTCCTGGGGGCCCTCGGCGGCGAGCAGCTCGACGTCGTCGCCGGCATCACCGCCGCCCTGATCACCGCCATCGCCGGCCTGCTGGCCGCCATCCGCTGGATGAGCGCCAAGCCCGCCGACTACGGCGGCCCCATCGTCGCCATCGGCGTCGGCGCCATGCCGCCCGGGATGCTGTTCTCCATGCTCCGCGGCATCGACATGGTGGCCCTGGTCACCCTGCCCATCGTGTTCGGACTGCCCGCCTGGGTGTCCCTGCTGATCGCCGCCATCGCGTTCGCCATCCTGCGCTCCGGGTTCGACAAGGACCAGATGATGGAGCAGCAGGAGGAGCAGCGCAAACTCCTCGAGGAGGAGAAGGCGCGCCGTGCCGGGCGTTCCACCGGGAACACCACCAAGATCAAGGTGCAGCGGTCTCAGAAGAAGTAGTCGGGTTCGCGCGGACGGAGCGGGGCGCGGACGGAGCGGGGGCGGCCGGAGCGGGGGCGGCCGGAGCGGAAGCCGGGTTCAGGCGCCGTTGGTGTCGGACTGTGCGTGCGCTCAGACTGTGGGGTTCCCCCGATTCAAGCGTTTTTGGGCGCCTGAACCCGGCTTCCGCTCCGGCCGCGGCGGTGCTGGACGCTACCTGTATCGCAGACGCTACCTTTGTCGCTCGACGCTACCGGTATCGCTCAACGCTACCCCTGTAGAGGTAGCGTCGACAGCTAGCGGTAGCGTCCACAGCCAGAGGTAGCGTTCCGCCCGACCCGGCCACGCAGGGAGCCAGGGCCCCGACGTTGCGGACCCGACCGTTCAGGCTGGGGGCCGTACGGGTCTCCGAGAGCCTAAGAACGTTTGAAGCCCGGGTGAAAGACCACGACCAAACGCCCGGAGTCTGGAGCCAACGGCTCTCGGAGACCCGTACGGCCCCCAGCCTTGGAGAAGTCCTACTCCGACAACCCCAACGCTTGCAGCATCGGCAGCAGCTTGGCGTTGGTCTCGGCGATCTCGGCGTCGGGGTCGGAGTCGGCGACGACGCCGGCACCGGCGAACAGGTGGATCTCACGGGGGTCGTTGCGCAGGATCTGGCCGCCGCGCAGGGCAAGGGCCCATTCGCCGTCGCCGCGGGCGTCGACCCAGCCGATGGGGCCCGCATAGCGGCCGCGGTCCATGGACTCGAGCTCGCCGATCACCTCGCGGGCGAGGAACGTGGGCGTGCCGCAGACGGCGGCGCTCGGGTGCAGGGCGGCGGCCAGGGCGAGGGAACTGGTGTCGGGGTCGGTGACGCCGGTGATGTCGGTGGCCAGGTGCAGGACGTTGGGCAGGGGCAGCACGGACGGCGACTCGGGCACGTTCATGGCCGAGCAGAAGGGCTCGAGGGCGTGGGCGATGGACTCGACGGCGAACTCGTGCTCGGAGATGTCCTTGCGGGAGCGCGCCAGGTCCGCCGCGCGGGCGAGGGGATCGGTGTGGTCCGGGTCCAGGGAGATGGTGCCGGCCAGCACCCGCGACGTCGCGAGCCCGCCCTGGCGTCGGATCAGGAGCTCGGGAGTGGCGCCCACCAGGCCGTCGACCATGTAGGCCCAGGTGGTGGGGTAGCGGTTGAGGAGGCGGTTCAGGATGGTGCGGCCGTCGATCGGCGCCGCGGAGCGGGCGCGGACCTTGCGGGCCAGCACCACCTTGCTCACCTCGTCGGCGTGGATGAGGCCGACGACCTCCGCGACGATGCGGCCCCAGTCCTCAGGGGGCACGGGGCCGTCGTCGAGCTGGACGTCCGTGGGTGGGACCAGGGCCTCGCCGACGTCGGGGAGTTCGTAGTCCATCTTGCCGCCGGTGAGCTTGGTCATCCAGAACTGGCCGGCGCGACGGCCGATGATCACCCTCGGCACGATCAGGACAGAGCGCTCCTCGGAGGCGTCGGGGTCGAAGGTGAAGGAGCCGACTGCCAGCGGGCCGGTGCCGTAGGCGCCGGGCAGCTCGGAGTCGTGGTCGATGTAGGAGGCCACCTCGTTCCACCACACGTCGGCGGCGTCGGGGTAGTCGGTCTCGAAGCGGTCCACCTCGCCGATGGTGATGATCCCCTCGCCCTTGCGGATGAACGCGGTGGAAGGGCCGTTCAGGGGCAGGAAGCGCTGCAGCGGGCCCGGGTCGTCGATGGCGACGGTGGTGGCGCGCAGACGGTTGCTCCCTGATTCCAGAATCACCCACCAGACATTAGCCGAGCGCAATGAGTGCCTGCTAACCCACTCCTCGATTGGGGGCGGCCGGTTCTGGCGGACTTCTTGACGAAAGCCCGCGCACAACGCATTTTCGCAACGAATGTGTACTTGAAATGATCCGCGAAATGCCTAGTCAGAATGAAATGACAGGCGGAATGCCCCCGGTTGGAGGTTTGCGGATTTGAAGCCCTAGACTGACCCCCGAAACCCTCTGGGTGAGGGTAGTGTCGAGCCAGGAGTAGCCCATGCAGAACGCCAAGCCAAGCAGTGGCATGGCGGCCACCGGAGGGACTGAGGCCGACGTCATCGTCGTCGGCGCCGGCCCCGGCGGATCCTCGACCGCGGCAAACCTCGCGCGCCGCGGTCTTTCCGTGCTCCTCCTCGAGAAGAGCCACTTCCCGCGTGAGAAGGTGTGCGGCGACGGCCTGACCCCGCGCGCCACCCGTGCGTTGACCCGGCTGGGCATCGACACGTCGCAGGAGGCGGGCTGGCTCCACAACAAGGGCCTGCGCATCTACGGCGGCCGCACCGAACCCTTCGTGCTCGACTGGCCGGACCTGACCGACTTCCCGCCCTACGGCGTCGTGCGCCAGCGCGCAGACTTCGACGACATGCTCGCGCAGCATGCCGTGTCCTACGGGGCCGAGCTGGTGCAGGGCGCCAACGTCAACGAGGCCATCATCGACGACCGCTCCGGCAGGATCGTCGGCGTGCGCACCAAGGACGGCACCAGCTACCGGGCGCCACTGGTGGTGGCCGCCGACGGCAACTCCTCGCGCCTGGCCATCTCCATGGGCCTCACCAAGCGCGACGACCGCCCCATGGGCGTGGCCGTGCGCACCTACTACAAGTCGCCCCGCCACGACGACGACTACCTCGAGTCCTGGCTGGAACTGTGGGACGGCGAACCGCACAAGTCGACGCTGATGCCCGGCTACGGCTGGGTGTTCGGCATGGGTGACGGCACCTCCAACGTCGGCCTCGGCGTGCTCAACACGTCCAAGGGATTTGGCAAAACCGACTACCGAGCCCTCCTGAAGCGCTGGCTGGACAACACCCCGGAGGAGTGGGGCTTCCGCGACGAGAACATGATCGGCAAGGTGCAGGGCGCCGCGCTGCCGATGGCGTTCAACCGCAAGCCCCACTACGGCCGTGGCCTCCTGCTGGTCGGCGACTCCGGCGGCATGGTCAACCCCTTCAACGGGGAGGGCATCGCCTACGCCATGGAAGCGGCGGAGGCGGCTGCCGACGCGATTGCCGAGGCCCACGCGCGCGGCATCGGGACGGCGTCGGCGGAGAAGGCGCTGCGCGGCTACCCGGCCCGCCTCAGCGCCGAACTGGGCGGCTACTACCGCCTCGGCACCATCTTCGTGAAGCTCATCGGGGACCCGAGGATCATGCATTTGTGCACGACTTATGGGCTACCTCGCAAAACTCTCATGCGATTCGTGATGAAGTTGTTGGCGAACCTCACGGACAAGCGCGACGGAGACGCGATGGACCGGATCATCAACGCTCTGTGCAAGGTGGCGCCGTCGGCATGATCGTGAACTGGAAGGGAAGGCACTGACGTGAACCTGTACATCCCAATCGTGGGCATGGTGGTCCTGGCCACCGTGTTCGTGCTGGTGGCGATTGTCCTCAGTCTCAACGTCGGGCCCGCGCGGTACAACAAGGCCAAGTTCGACTCCTACGAGTGTGGCATCCAGGCCACGCCGCAGCCCATCGGTGGCGGCCGGTTCCCGGTGAAGTACTACATCACCGCGATGCTGTTCATCATCTTCGACATCGAGATCGTCTTCCTGTACCCGTGGGCGGTCGCTTACAACCAACTGGGCACATTCGCCGTGGTGGAGATGGTCATCTTCGTGATCACGGTCCTCATCGCATACTTCTACGTCCTGCGCCGCAACGGCCTGGACTGGGAATGACAAGGAAGATCTGACATGGGAATCGAAGACAAGCTGCCCAGTGGCATCCTGCTGACCACCATCGAGGGTGTTGCCGGCTGGATGCGTCAGGCATCGTTCTGGCCCGTGACCATGGGTCTTGCCTGTTGTGCGATCGAGATGATGGCCTTCGGGACCCCGCGCTACGACTCGGGCCGCTGGGGCCAGGAGGTCTTCCGCGCCTCGCCGCGCTCCGCCGACCTCATGATCGTCTCCGGCCGCGTCAGCCAGAAGATGGCACCGGTCATCCGCCAGATCTACGACCAGATGCCCAACCCGAAGTGGGTCATCTCCATGGGCGCCTGCGCCAGCTCCGGCGGCATGTTCAACAACTACGCCGTCATCCAGGGCTGTGACCACTTCCTGCCCGTGGACATGTACGTGCCGGGCTGCCCGCCGCGCCCCGACATGCTGATCGACGCCATCTTCAAGCTGCGCCAGCAGGTGCAGCGCACGCCCATGGGCGCCAATGCCGTCAAGGCCGTCGAGGAGAACGAGCAGCTGGCCCTGGCCGCGCCCGCCACCCACGAGATGAAGGGGCTCATGCGATGAGCGAGGACAACCTCCCGAAGCGCGCCGAGGGTGGCCTTCCCGAGTCCCAGGGCGAGGAGCTGACGGCTCCGGCGCACAAGGCGTTCGCAGTCACCAAGGGCATGTGGTCCCGCGGGACCGGGGACACCTCCGGCTACGGCGGCATGACCCGCACACTGCAGATGCCAGGCGAGTCCGAGCCGCCCTTCGAGGACGACGCCGCCGACGCCATCTTCAACCGCGCCCTCGAGGTGGTGCCCGCCCTGCGCGGCACCCGCGTCCTCTACGACCGCGGAGAGCTGACCATCTACGTGGACCGTGCCGAGCTGCCCGCCGTGGTGAAGGCCTTCCGCGACGACGCGTTCCTGCGCTTCGAGATCTGCATGTCCGTCTCAGGCGTGCACTACCCGGAGGAGACCGGCGCCGAACTGCACGCCGTCTACCACCTGATCTCCATCACCCACAACCGTCGCGTGCGCCTCGAGGTCACCTGCCCCGAAGCGGACCCGCACATCCCCTCCGTGGTGGCCACCTACCCGATGGCCGACTGGCACGAGCGCGAGACCTGGGACCTGTTCGGCATCCAGTTCGACGGCCACCCGGCCCTGACGCGCATCCTGATGCCCGACGACTGGGAGGGGCACCCCCAGCGCAAGGACTATCCGCTGGGTGGCGTCGACGTCGAGTACAAGGGCGCAAGGGTTCCCGCCCCCGACAACCGGAGGACTTACTCATGAGCAGCACGCATGCGGCCACCGAGGACATCTTCGCCTCGCCGGGTGAAGCCACCGCGGACCGGGTGTACCTGGCGCAGGGCGGCGACTGGGCCGACATCGCAGGAGAGCACGCGGAGCGCGGCGACGAGACCATCGTCGTCAACATGGGCCCCCAGCACCCCTCAACGCACGGCGTCCTCCGCCTGATCATGGAGATGGACGGCGAGACCGTCGTCTCCTGCCGCCCAGGCATCGGCTTCCTGCACACCGGCATCGAGAAGAACATGGAGTACCGGACGTGGACCCAGGGGGTCACGTTCTGCACCCGCATGGACTACGTCGCGCCGCTGTTCAACGAGGCCGTCTACTGCCTCGGCGTCGAGAAGCTCCTCGGCATCACCGACGACATCCCCGAGCGCGCGAACATCATCCGCGTGCTGGTGATGGAGCTCAACCGGATCGCCTCCCACCTGGTTGCCATGGGCACCGGCGGCATGGAGATCGGCGCCCTCACCATGATGACCATCGCATTCCGTGAGCGCGAGATGATCCTCGACTTCCTCGAGGGCATCTCCGGCCTGCGCATGAACCACGCGTTCATCCGTCCAGGTGGCGTCGCCAACGACCTGCCCGAGGGCGGCCTGGACCACCTGCGCACCATCGTCGCGTGGCTCAAGAAGCACCTGCCGGAGTACGCGGCGTTCTGCAACGAGAACCCCATCTTCAAGCTCCGCATGAAGGACATCGGCAAGCTCAACCTCGCCCAGTGCATGTCCATGGGTGTCACCGGCCCGCGCCTGCGCGGCACCGGATTCGAGTGGGACCTGCGCAAGGTGCAGCCCTACTGCGGCTACGAGACCTACGACTTCGACGTCATCACGTGGGAGGGCGACGACTCCTACGCCGCGTTCCGGATCCGTCTGGACGAGTGCTGGGAGTCGCTCAAGATCGTCGAGCAGTGCATGGAGCGCCTCGAGAAGACCCAGGGCCAGCCCATCATGGTGGCCGACGCCAAGATCGCGTGGCCCGCGTCGCTCTCCCTCGGTCCCGACGGCCAGGGCAACAGCAACGAGCACATCAAGCACATCATGGGTGAGTCCATGGAGGCGCTGATCCACCACTTCAAGCTCGTCACCGAGGGCTTCAAGGTGCCGGTGGGGCAGGTCTACCAGGCCATCGAGTCCCCGAAGGGCGAGCTGGGGGTGCACCTCGTCTCCGACGGCGGCACCCGCCCCTACCGGGCCCACTTCCGGGACCCCGGGTTCAACCATCTGCAGTCGATGTCCATGCTCACCGAGGGCGGCATGATGTCCGACGTCGTCGTCTCCCTCGCGAGCCTCGACCCAGTTCTTGGAGGTGTGGACCGATGAGCGGCCACTTCGTCAGCGACTTCCCCGATTCCGGGGCGGTCGACTACTCGGACCAGTCGACCAGCATCGACGAGACCACGATCGCCGAGCTGCGCGAGCTCGCCGGCCGCTACCCGCAGGCCCGTTCCGCGCTGCTGCCGATGCTGCACCTGGTGCAGTCCGTCGACGGCCGCGTCAGCCCGTACGGCATCGAGGTCTGCGCCGACATCCTCGGCATCTCCACGGCCCAGGTCTCCGGCGTGGCCACCTTCTACACGATGTACAAGCGCCGCCCGGCTGGGAAGCACCACGTGGGCGTCTGCACCACCGCACTGTGCGCGGTCATGGGCGGCGACATCCTGCTGGAGCGCGCCAAGCAGCGCCTCGGCATCGACGAGGGCCAGACCACCGCCGACGGCCAGGTCTCCCTCGAACGCCTCGAGTGCAACGCGGCGTGCGACTTCGCCCCCGTGGTGATGGTCAACTGGGAGTACTTCGACAACATGTCGCCGGAGACCACCGACGCGCTGCTCGACGCCCTCATGAACGACGAGGAGGTCTCCTCCCCGCGAGGCGCGACCCTCACCTCGTGGAAGGCCGCCGAGCGCGTGCTGGCAGGCTTCCCCGACGGCCGCGCCGACGAGGGCCCCTCCGCCGGGCCGGCCTCCCTGGTCGGTCTGGAGGTCGCCCGTGAGAACGACTGGCGCGCACCCGACCCGAACAACCTGCCGCAGCCCGCGGCCGAGGAGGAGGCGAAGTGACCGACCTGCTCACCCCGGTCCTCTCGGAGCACTGGGGCACCGAGAACTCCTGGAAGCTCTCCAGGTACGAGGCCACCGGTGGCTACCGTGCCCTGCGCAAGGCCATCGACATGCAGCCGGCCGACGTCATCTCGCTGGTGAAGGAGGCCAACCTCCGCGGTCGCGGTGGCGCAGGCTTCCCCACCGGCATGAAGTGGTCCTTCGTGCCGCAGGACAACCCGAACCCGAAGTACCTCGTGGTCAACGCCGACGAGTCGGAGCCGGGCACCTGCAAGGACATGCCGCTCATGATGGCGTCCCCCCACACGCTGGTGGAGGGCGTCATCATCTCGGCGTTCGCGATCAGCGCCCACACCGCGTTCATCTACTGCCGCGGCGAGGTGCTGCACATCATCCGTCGCCTCCAGCAGGCCGTTCGCGAGGCCTACGCCGCCGGCTACCTGGGCAAGAACATCCTCGGCACCGGCTACGACCTGGACATCATCGTCCACGCCGGTGCCGGCGCCTACATCTGCGGCGAGGAGACGGCGCTGCTCGACTCCCTCGAGGGCCGACGCGGCCAGCCCCGCCTGCGTCCGCCGTTCCCCGCCGTCGCGGGCCTGTACGCGTCCCCGACGGTGGTCAACAACGTCGAGTCCATCGCGTCGGTCCCGTCGATCGTCGACAAGGGCGCGGCCTGGTTCCAGGCCATGGGCACCGAGAAGTCCAAGGGCTACACGCTCTACTCGCTTTCCGGGCACGTCAGGCGTCCCGGCCAGTTCGAGGCGCCGCTCGGCATCACCCTGCGCCAGCTGATCGAGCTCGGCGGCGGCATCCGCGAGGGCCACCAGCTCAAGTTCTTCACCCCGGGCGGCTCGTCCACCCCCATCCTGACCGACGAGCACCTGGACCTGCCGCTCGACTACGAGGGCATGGCCGGGGCCGGCTCGATGCTGGGCACCAAGGCACTCCAGATCTTCGACGAGACCACCTCGGTGGTCCGCACGACGCTGCGTTGGGTCGAGTTCTACAAGCACGAGTCCTGCGGCAAGTGCACCCCCTGCCGTGAGGGCACCTGGTGGCTGGTCCAGCTGCTGATGCGCTTCGAGGCGGGAACCGCCGAGGAGGGCGACATCGAGAAGATGCTCGACGCCTGTGACAACATCGGGGGCCGCTCGTTCTGCGCGCTGGCCGACGGTGCGGTTGCCGCCGTCACGAGTGCGGTCAAGTACTTCCGCCACGAGTTCGAGCAGGGCTACCACACGCCCGCATGGGAGCTGTTCCCGTACGAGAAGAGTGCAGTGTTCGCAACGGAAGGAGCCGCGAAGTGAGCGTCGACGCCAAGACCGCCGCGAATGAGGTCGAGCCGGCACCCAAGCTGGTCACCCTCACCATCGACGGCACCGAGGTCAGCGTTCCCGAGGGCACCCTGATCATCCGTGCCGCGGAGATGGTGGGCACCAACATCCCGCGCTTCTGCGACCACCCGCTGCTCGACCCCGTCGGCGCCTGCCGCCAGTGCATGGTGGAGATCCCGGACGCGGGCAACGGCCGTGGCTTCCCGAAGCCGCAGGCCTCCTGCACCATGCCGGTGGCCGAGGGCATGAAGGTGAACACGCAGGTCACCTCGCCGGTGGCGGAGAAGGCCCAGCGGGGCATGATGGAGTTCCTCCTCATCAACCACCCGCTGGACTGCCCGATCTGTGACAAGGGCGGCGAGTGCCCCCTGCAGAACCAGTCGCTCAGCCACGGCGCGGGGGAGTCCCGCTTCGGCATGGCCAAGCGCACGTTCCCCAAGCCCATCAACATCTCCGCGCAGATCCTCCTGGACCGTGAGCGCTGCATCCTGTGCGCGCGCTGCACCCGGTTCTCCGACGAGATCTCCGGTGACCCGTTCATCGCACTGGTCGAGCGCGGAGCGCTGCAGCAGGTCGGCTTCTACGAGCAGGACCCGTACGACTCCTACTTCTCCGGCAACGTGGTGCAGATCTGCCCCGTGGGTGCGCTCACCTCGGCGGCCTACCGGTTCCAGTCCCGCCCCTTCGACCTGGTCTCCACGACGACATCGTGCGAGCACTGCGCCAGCGGCTGCGAACTGCGCGCCGACCACCGGCACCACCAGATCAAGCGCCGCCTCGCCGGGGACGACCCGGAGGTCAACGAGGAGTGGAGCTGTGACAAGGGCCGCTTCGGCTTCATGTACGGCCGCGGCGAGGACCGCATCACCCGCCCCCTCGTCCGTCGCGACGGTGTCCTCCAGGCCGCCAGCTGGCCCGAGGCGATCGACGCCGCGGTTGAGGGACTGCAGGCTGCCGGGAACTCCGTCGGCGTCCAGACCGGTGGTCGACTGACGCTGGAGAACGCCTACGCCTACTCCCGCTTCGCACGCAGCGTGCTCGGTACCAACAACATCGACTTCCGCTCCCGTCCGCACTCCGACGAGGAAGCCGAGTTCATCGCCAGCCGCGTCGCCGGACGCATGCTCGCGGACTCTGTGAAGAACCTCGACCTCGAGAAGGCCAAGCACGTCGTGCTGGTGGCCTTCGAGCCGGAGGACGAGTCCCCCATCATCTTCCTGAGGCTGCGCAAGGCGAACCGCAAGACCGGTCTCAAGGTCACGACGCTGGCCCCCTTCTCCAGCCGCGGCAGCGACAAGCTGAACGCAGAACTGGTGCAGGTTGCCCCCGGCGGTGAGGTGGCGGCGCTCGAGGCGCTGCAGCTCGACGCCGGTTCGGTGATCCTGGTGGGGGAGCGCGCCGGCACGCTGCCGGGCCTGCTCTCGGCCGTCGCCGCCAAGGCCGACGCCACGGGTGCCCGCCTGGCGTGGGTCCCGCGCCGTGCCGGTGACATGGGTGCGATCGAGGCCGGGTGCCTGCCCAACCTCCTGCCCGCGGGACGCCCGCTGGGCGACGCCGCGGCCCGCGTCGACATCTCCTCGGCATGGGGCGGGGCGCCGATCTCCGCCGATGCCGGGCTCTCGGCCACCGAGCAGTTCGCTGCAGCCGCCTCGGGCAACCTGAAGGCACTCGTGCTCGCGGGCGTCGACCCGGCGGACCTGGCCGACCCGGCCGCTGCGCTGGCCGGACTCGAGCAGGCCGACTTCGTCGTCAGCATCGAGCAGCGCCAGAGCGCAGTGACCGAGCGTGCCAACGTCGTGTTCCCCGCCGCGCTGGTGGAGGAACAGGCGGGCCACTTCATCAACTGGGAGCACCGTGAGCGCCCCGTCGCCCTGGTGAACCGGGCAACCCGGACCCCCATGACGGACCTGCGGATCATCGCGGCCCTCTCCGATGCGCTGGGCTCCGACCTCGGTTTCCGGACGCCCGCAGAGGCCTACGCCGATCTCGCGGAACTCGGGGTCTGGGACGGCTCCCGCCCGGGCGATCCCAACGTCGCCGACGCCGGGGTACCGGAGGGTCACGTCGTGTCCTCGTGGCGCGAGTTGCTGGACGCCTCCAGCGGCAACGACCACGAACTGGCACTGCGCGCCACGGCACGCCCCGCCGTCGTGCGCGTCTCGCCGGCCACGGCCTCGCAGCTCGGTCTGGGCGACGTCGCTTCCGTCTCCGTGGGAGAATCGAAGGTCGAACTCGCGGTCATGGTGACCAACAGCATGGCCGACAACGTGGTCTGGGTCCCTGCCAACCCGGGTGTGGGCAGCGGCGACAGGCTACCCGCGGTTGCGGGCAGCCCGGTCACCATCCAGGCAGTCAACGCTGACGAAGGAGATCAGGCATGAACAACGTGTTCTTCCAGGACCCTTGGTGGTTGATCCTTATCAAGGTGGTCGCACTCTTCGTGATCCTGCTCGTGTGGACGATCTTCAACGTCTGGTACGAGCGTCGGCTCGTGGCGAAGATGCAGCACCGTCTGGGCCCCATCATGAACGGTCCGTTCGGCCTCGGACAGGCGCTGGCCGACGGCACCAAGCTGATCTTCAAGGAGGACTTCCGGCCGGCCGGCACGGACCGGTTGGTGTTCAACCTCGGCCCGCTGCTCACCGGCGTGGCCGCCTTCACCACGTGGACCGTCATCCCGTTCGGCGGTGAGGTGGAGATCTTCGGCCACACCACGCGCCTGCAGGTCACGGACCTGCCGGTGGCCGTGCTGTTCATCATCGCCATCGCCTCCGTCGGCATCTACGGCATCGTGCTGGCCGGCTGGGCGTCCAACAACACCTACTCGTTCCTCGGCGCCATCCGCTCCTCGGCGCAGATGATCTCCTACGAAATCGCGATGGGCCTGTCGATCGTCGGCGTGTTCCTGCTGTCGGGCTCCATGTCCACCCACGCCATCGTGGAGGCGCAGTCCAACCCGATCATCTTCCGCGTCCCCTTCACCGAGATGCAGTTCGACGTCGGCATCGCCGGTTGGTACGCCGTCCTGCTGCTGCCCTCGTTCATCATCTACGGCATCTCGATGGTGGGCGAGACGAACCGCGCCCCCTTCGACCTGCCCGAGTGCGAGTCGGAGCTGGTTTCCGGCTACATGACCGAGTACTCCGGCTTCCGCTATGCCATGTACTTCCTTGCGGAGTACATCAACATGGCGACGGTCTCCGCCGTCGCCGTCACGCTGTTCCTGGGCGGCTACCTGCCGCCGTGGCCGCTCAACCTGATCCCGGGAATCGACAACCCGTGGTTCGGGCCGATCTTCTTCATCATCAAGGTCCAGCTCGTGTTCTCGATCTTCGTGTGGCTGCGCGGCACCCTGCCCCGCTTCCGCTACGACCACTTCATGGACCTCGGCTGGAAGATCCTGATCCCGGTCTCGATCCTGTGGATCGTCATGATCGCACTGGCGCCGCAGTACACCATCGGCCTGGCCGTGGCCCTGCTGGCGATCCTGATCGCGTTCAGCGGACGCACCGACGCCGAGGAGAAGGAAGAGATCGACACCGACGAACCCTTCGACGCCTTCGCCGGCGGTTATCCGGTGCCGCCACGTCCTGGGCAGGTGCTGCCCGAACTGGCCGGCGTCGTCACGGTTCCCGCAGGTGTCGGCGACGACGAAACGCAAGGGGAGGAGAACTGATGGGAATCTTCGATCCGTGGGCCGGATTCGGTGTCACGTTCAACACCATGTTCCGCAAGACCTTCACGCAGGGCTACCCGCAGAAGGGCAAGGAAAAGGTCACCATGCCCCGCTTCCACGGGCGTCACCAGCTGAACCGCTGGCCCGACGGCCTGGAGAAGTGCGTCGGCTGTGAGCTGTGCGCCTGGGCCTGTCCCGCAGACGCGATCTACGTCGAGGGTGCCGACAACACCGAGGACCAGCGGTTCTCCCCGGGCGAGCGCTACGGCCACGTCTACCAGATCAACTACCTGCGTTGTATCTTCTGCGGGTACTGCATCGAGGCCTGCCCGACGCGTGCACTGACCATGACCAACGAGTTCAAGCTCGCCGACGACAACCGTCGCGACCTGATCTACACCAAGGACGAGCTGCTCGCGCCGCTCATCTCGGGCATGGAGCAGCCGCCGCACCCGCGTCGACTGGGCGACAGCGAGAAGGCATACTTCCTCGGGCTGCCCGAGACCGGCCAGCCCGACACCCGCACCCCTGCCCAAGGAGCCGCCAAATGACCTCCTTCGTCCCACTGGTGAGCGCCGGTGAGGTTGCCTTCTGGATCTGCGGCCCGATCGCGATCCTGCTGGCAGTGGGCATGGTGATGATGCGCAAGGCGGTGCACAGCGCCATCTGCCTGGCCGGGGTGATGCTCTCCCTGGCCGTCATGTACGCCGCCCAGGACGCACCGTTCCTGTTCGTCATCCAGATCATCGTCTACACCGGCGCGATCCTGATGCTGTTCCTGTTCGTCGTCATGCTCGTCGGCGTCGACACCTCCGACTCGGTGGTGGAGACGCTGAAGGGCCACCGCGTGGCCTCGTTCCTGGCCGTCATCGGCCTCGGGGTCCTCGTGATCATGGCCATCGGGCAGGGCGTGTTCCAGGGTGAGCCCGCGGGCCTGGCAGCCGCCAATGAGGAGTTCGGGGGCAACCTCGAGGGCCTCGCCGCGCTGCTGTTCTCCCGTTACGTGTTCGCGTTCGAGGCCACCGCGGCCCTGCTGATCACCGCCGCCGTCGGCGCCATGGTCCTCGCCCACGGCGAGCGGCTGAAGGCGAAGAAGTCGCAGGTGGTCCAGGCCCAGGAGCGGATGGAGGCCTACGCCGCCGAGGGCAAGCACCCCGGCGTGCTGCCGAACTCGGGCGTCTACGCCCGCTTCAACGCCATCCATGCGCCGGCACTGCTGCCCGACGGCAGCATCGCCGAGGCGTCGGTCTCCGACACGCTCACCGCACGCGGTGCGATCGTGGCGGTCGACCAACTGCGCGCCCCCGCCGACGAGGCCTTCAAGGCCATCGAGCGGGTCCACTCCGATGCTGAGGGAGAAAGCCAGTGAGCAGCGAACCGTACCTCGTGGTCTCGGCGATCCTCTTCGCCCTCGGCGTCCTCGGGTTCCTCGTGCGCCGCAACGCGATCATCGCGTTCATGAGCGTCGAGCTGATGCTGAACTCGGTCAACCTGTCCCTGGTGACGTTCTCCCGGCAGCACGGCAACCTCGACGGCCAGGTGGGCACCTTCTTCGTGATGGTGGTCGCCGCTGCCGAGGTCGTGGTGGGGCTGGCGATCATCGTCGCCGTCTACCGCGCCCGCCGATCGGCCTCCGTCGACGACGCCAACCTGCTGAAGTTCTGAGGGGCCAAGCGTGCATCTCCTTGAAATCGTAAACGCCGTCCCGGCCAGCGGGCTGTTCAGCCTCGCCTGGCTGCTGATCGCGATCCCACTGGCCTCCGCGGCCCTGCTGCTCGTCCTCGGGCGCTACTCGGACAAGTGGGGCCACCTCCTCGGCACCGCCGCACCCATCGCGTCGTTCGTGATCGGCCTGGCCCTGTTCGGCCAGATGCTGTCCGCCGACGAGGGCTCGCGCGCCGTGTCCGTCCCGCTGTTCGAGTGGATCTCGACCGGCTCCTGGAGCGTGAACGTCGGTCTGCTGGTGGACCAGCTGTCGATCCTGTTCGTGCTGCTGATCACCGGTGTCGGATCGCTGATCCACATCTACTCGATCGGCTACATGGCCCACGACGAGAGGCGCCGTCGCTTCTTCGCGTACCTGAACCTTTTCGTGGCCGCGATGCTGCTGCTGGTGCTGGCCGACAACTACCTCGTGCTGTTCGTCGGCTGGGAGGGCGTCGGTGTGGCGTCCTACCTGCTGATCAGCTTCTGGCAGCACCGGCCCTCGGCCGCGGCCGCCGGCCAGAAGGCGTTCGTCGTCAACCGCGTCGGTGACCTGGGCATGGCGATGGCAATCTTCACGATGCTGTCCTGGTTCGGCTCCAGCGCGTTCGCCGACGTCAACGCCGGCGCCGCGGAACTGACGCCCTTCTGGGCGACGCTGCTCGGCCTGCTCCTGCTGCTCGGCGCCTGCGGCAAGTCCGCACAGGTGCCGCTGCAGTCCTGGCTGCTGGACGCCATGGAGGGTCCCACCCCGGTGTCCGCCCTCATCCACGCGGCGACGATGGTCACCGCCGGCGTCTACCTCGTGGTCCGCTCCAACGTGATCTACTCCCAGAGCGAGATCGCGCTCACGGCCGTCGCCATCGTCGGCACCGTGACGTTGCTGGCCGGTGCCTGGATCGGTTCCAGCAAGGACGACATCAAGAAGGTCCTCGCCGGCTCCACCATGTCCCAGATCGGCTACATGATGCTGGCCGCGGGCCTCGGCCCGGTCGGTGCCGCGTTCGCGATCTTCCACCTGATCACGCACGGCTTCTTCAAGGCCAACATGTTCCTCGGCGCCGGTTCCGTGATGCACGGCATGAACGACGACGTGGACATGCGCCACTACGGTGCGCTGTCCAAGGCGATGCGGGTGACCTTCATCACCTTCGCGTGTGGCTTCCTCGCCATCATCGGCTTCCCGTTCACCTCCGGCTTCTACTCCAAGGACCACATCATCGAGGCAGCCTTCGGGCAGAACGTCGTCCTCGGGGTGCTGGCGCTCATCGGTGCCGGTGTGACCGCGTACTACATGACGCGCCTGATGGTGATGACCTTCTTCGGCAGCAAGCGCTGGGACGACGACGTGCACCCGCACGAGTCCCCGCTGGTGATGACGGTGCCACTGGTCATCCTCGCCATCGCCTCACTCGGCGCCGGTCTCGCGATGAACGGCTGGATCCAGGGCTGGCTCGCGCCGGCCACCGGCCACGAGGTGCACAACACCCCGCTCGTCCACTTCACCCCCATCGGCCTGCTCACCCTCGGCGTGGTCGTCGTCGGCGTGGTCATCGGCTGGTTCCTGCACCGGGGCGAGATCCCCAGGCAGCAGCCCCGCACGAAGAACCCGCTGGTGATCGCCGGCCGCGCGGACCTGTTCGGGGACGCGTTCAACGAGCACGCACTCATCCGGCCCACCCGCGGCCTCACGAAGGGCATCGGGGCGATCGACCGCGGTGTCGTCGACGGGCTGACGATGGGCTCAGCCTCCCTCGCAGGCGGCCTCTCGGCCTGGCTGCGGACGGCCCAGAACGGTTACGTTCGCACCTATGGCCTGACGTTGGTCATCGGAGTCGTGGCCCTCGCGGCCATCGTGTTCTTCGGACAGCTGGTCTGAGGAGGAAGGCACAATGATCAACTCGATTCCCCTGCTGACCATCCTGGCGCTCCTGCCACTGGTGGGTGCCCTGGTCCTCCTGCTCCTGAAGGGAACCACCGGCAAGCTCGTGGGCCTCGGCTTCGCGCTGACCACGACGATCCTCGGTGTGGTCGCCTTCGTCCTGTCTTTGGGCAGCCCGCTCGTCGAGAACGTGGAGTGGATCGCCGCCATCGGCGCCTACTACTCGCTCGAACTCGACGGCCTCAGTGGCGTGCTGGTGCTGCTCACGGTGATCCTCGTGCCGGTCGTCATGATCGCCGAATGGAACATCGACGAGACGCCCGACGCCCGCTGGAGCGGCCGCACCTACTTCTCGCTCGCCCTGATGATGCAGACCTTCGCGCTGTACGTCTTCATGGCCGGTGACCTGCTGCTGTTCTACATCCTGTTCGAGGCCACCCTGATCCCGATGTACTTCCTCATCGGTGGCTGGGGCGGCGCGAAGCGCAGCGCGGCCGCGATGAAGTTCCTGCTCGTGTCGCTGGCCGGCGGCCTCGTGATGCTCGTGGGCGTCGCGGGCGTCTACGCCGTCGGCGCTGCACAGGGCCAGGTCAGCTTCCTCCTGTCCGACCTGCAGCAGATCGACTTCAGCGGCACCGTCGGCAACTGGCTGTTCGTCGCGTTCTTCTTCGCCTTCGCACTGAAGGCGCCGCTGGTGGGCCTGCACACCTGGCTGCCCGACGCCGCCGAGCAGGCCCGCGCCGGCACCTCCGCGCTGCTGATCGGCATCCTGGACAAGATCGGCGCCTTCGGGATGATCAAGATCTGCCTGATGGTGTTCCCCGAGGCCAGCCAGTGGGCCACCCCCGTGGTGCTGGTGTGGGCGATCGTGTCCATGATCTACGGCGCCCTGATGGCGTTCGGCACCAAGGACCTGCTGCGGTTCGTGTCCTACACCTCCATCAGCCACTTCGGCTTCATGGTCTTCGGCGTCTTCGCCATGACCACCCAGTCGCTGACCGGAACCATCTTCTACATGCTGGCCCACGGCCTGTCGGGCGCCGCCCTGTTCCTGGTGGTCGGCTTCCTGGTCCAGCGTCGCGGGACGGCGGAGGTCTCCGCCTTCGGCGGCGTGCAGAAGGTGGCCCCGGTGCTCGCCGGCTTCCTCCTGGTGGCCGGACTGGCGACGCTGTCCCTGCCGGGTCTGGCGAACTTCGTCAGCGAGTTCCTCGTGATGGCCGGCGCCTGGCAGCGTTACCCGATCCACACGGCCGTGATCACCATCGGCATGGTGCTCGCCGCCGTCTACGTCCTGAGCATGTACCGCCGCACCATGACGGGCCCCGTGACCAAGGCCACCGAGGAGCACATCACCACCGACCTCACCTCGCGTGAGCGGGCGGCAGTGGTGCCCCTGCTGGTGCTGCTGCTGGTGTTCGGCTTCTTCCCGAAGCCGATCCTCGACGTCGTCGACGATGCAGCCACCGCTGTGATGTCCGTCGCCGGGGTGCAGGACCCGGCCCCGCAGATTGAGGAAGGCAACTGATGAGCACGATCCTTGAGATCACTGCGCCGACACTGGAATGGCTTCAGCTGTCTCCGCTGCTGGTGCTCCTGGGCGCGGGCGCCCTGGGCGTCCTCGTCGAGGCCTTCGTCCCACGCACCGCGCGCTACGCCATCCAGGTCTTCATCGCGGCCATCGCCGTGATCGTGGCCCTGGGCCTGACCATCAACAACTGGGTCGCGGGCGAGAACGTGATCGGCGCCATGGGCTCGGTGGTCATCGACGGACCCACGCACGTCTTCTGGGCGATGCTGCTGGTCTTCGGGCTCGGGGGAGTGGCGCTGTTCGCCGAACGCGGCGTTGGCGGCGGCCAGTCCGCCTTCGCGGCCTCCGCCGCCACCGTGCCGGGCTCGCCGCTCGAGCGTGAGGCCGAGCGCCTCAAGCGCGAGCACACCGAGATCTTCCCGCTGCTGCTGTTCGCCCTGTTCGGCATGCTGCTGTTCGTGTCCTCGAACGACCTGCTGATCCTGTTCGTGGCGCTGGAGATCCTGTCGCTGCCGCTGTACCTGCTCTCCGGCATGGCCCGTCGCCGTCGCCTCCTGAGCCAGGAGGCCGCGCTGAAGTACTTCCTGCTCGGCGCGTTCGCATCCGGCTTCTTCCTGTTCGGTGCGGCCCTGCTCTACGGCTACTCCGGCAGCTTCGAGCTGGGGGCCATCGCCGACGCCATCACCGAGGGCACCGGCAGCAACCTGCTGCTGCTCGGGGGCATCGTCCTGCTGGCCGTGGGCATCCTGTTCAAGATCGGCGCGGTGCCGTTCCACGCCTGGACCCCCGACGTCTACGTGGGCGCGCCCACCCCGGTCACCGGGTTCATGGCCATCGCCACCAAGACCGCCGCCGTCGGTGCGCTGCTACGCCTGTTCTACGTCGCGCTCGGCGCCGCCCGTTGGGACTGGCAGCCGATCCTGACCGCCGTCGCCATCGCCACGATGCTCGTCGGCTCCGTGGTGGCCCTGGTGCAGACCGACGTCAAGCGGCTGCTGGCCTACTCCTCGATCGCGCACGCCGGC
Source organism: Tessaracoccus terricola (assembly GCF_054776555.1). NCBI lineage: Bacteria > Bacillati > Actinomycetota > Actinomycetes > Propionibacteriales > Propionibacteriaceae > Tessaracoccus > Tessaracoccus terricola. The sequence continues at coordinate 401,037 of NZ_BAAHBS010000005.1, forward strand.
TTCATCCTCGTGGGTGCCGTCGGCGTGGTGGCCGCGGGCGAGGACGTCTCGCTCAACAGTGTCGGGTCCATCGCGTTCTACCTGCTGGCCTACGGCTTCGCGACGCTCGGCGCCTTCGCCATCGTCACGATGGTGCGCCGCTCCGGCGGCGAGGCCAACAACCTGAACGCCTGGCGCGGTCTCGGCAAGGACCACCCCGTGGTCGCGACTGTGATGACGCTGTTCCTGCTCAGCTTCGCCGGCATCCCGCCGACGGCCGGGTTCGTCGGCAAGCTCGCGGTGTTCGCGTCCGCATGGGCCGGTGGCTACGGTTGGCTCGTCTTCCTGGCAGTGGTGTTCAGCCTGGTCGCGGCGTTCCTGTACCTGAAGATCGTCGTCGCCATGTGGTTCCAGGACCCGGTGGAGGGTGAGGCCGCCGAGGTGGCCATCCCGTCGTTGTGGACCTGGGGAGTGGTCGTGGTGGCGCTGTTGGCTACCATCGTCCTCGGAATCCTGCCCGGCGGGCTGCTCGAACTGTTCAACGGCGCCGCCGAGTTCATCCGCTGACCCCACGGGTCGGCATTCGAGGAGGAAAGTTGTCACAGGTGGTCCACCCGGACGAGCTGACGCGCCTGTCCGAGCGTTTCGAGGAGCGCCTGCTCGAGGTGGCCATGGCCGACTCGGACTTCGTCTCGGAGGCGGCCACGCACATCATCGCCGCCGGCGGCAAGCGCTTCCGGCCCACGCTGGTGTTCGTGTGCTCCCGCTTCGGTGGCGACGTGGACGAGGACGAGCTCATCAAGGCCGCCCTCGTGATGGAGCTGACCCACGTGGCCAGCCTCTACCACGACGACGTCATGGACGATGCCACCATCCGGCGCGGCACCCCCTCGGCCAACGTGATGTGGGGCAACCACGTCGCGATTCTGGTGGGGGACTGGCTGTTCACCCGCGCCTCCACCACGGTCAACGAGTTGGGGCGAGACTTCGTCGACCTCCAGGCCGCCACCTTCACCCGCCTCGTGCAGGGCCAGATCGCCGAGACGGTGGGGCCCCGCGACGGTGACGACCCGCTCGAGCACCACCTGCAGGTCATCGCGGACAAGACCGGCTCCCTGATCGCCGCCTCCGCCCGCTTCGGCGGCATGGTGGCAGGGGCATCGGAGGAAGTCCTGGACGCCCTCAGCGCGTTCGGCGAGGAGCTAGGGGCAGTGTTCCAGCTCAGCGACGACCTGATCGACATCACCTCCACCACCACCGGCAAGACCCCCGGCATCGACCTGCGCGAAGGGGTCCCCACCCTGCCGACCCTGATGCTGGCGGCCTCCGAGGACCCCGCCGACGAGCCCCTCAAGGCGAAGATCGCCGGGGACCTGTCCTCGGACGAGGCGCTGGCCGAGGCGCTGGCGGAACTCCGCGCCCACCCGGTGATGGAGCGGGCCCGGGCCGAGGTCCAGCGGCGCGCCGAGGCTGCGCGCCGGCACCTGGACATCCTCCCCGAGGGCGAGGCCAAGGACCTGCTGCTTCAGCACTGCGACGACCTGGTGGACCGCACCAGCTGAGAAGCCGCAGACGAACCGAGGGGAGGTGGCCCGGCCACCTCCCCTCGTCCGTTTTCCGGCCCCGGGCTAGTTGATGGTGACCGGTGTGGTCAGCACGCGGCCCTCACCCACGACGCGACGCTCCCCGGTCAGCTGCACGGCCAACCCGTCGAGTCGGTCCTCCGACGAGTGTCCGGCGGACAGCAGGACCTCCCCGGGCTCGACGATGCGCTGCAGGTCCGAACCGGTGAAGGCGGTGCGGTCCGCGTGCACCTCGAACGTGAGCCGCCGCGACTCGCCCGCGGCCAGGTCCACCTTCGCGTAGCCGATCAGCTGCTTCAGCGGACGCACCACCTCGGCCCACGGGTCCTCGAGGTAGAGCTGCACGGTCTCGGAACCGTCGCGATCCCCGGTGTTGGTGACCGTGACGGAGTAGCTCACCGCGCCGTCGACCGGGACCTCCAGCGCGGAGACCGCGGCGTCGTTGAGACGGAAGCTGGTGTAGGAGATGCCGTGCCCGAACGGGAACACCGGGCGCGGGTCCAGGTTCGAGATGCCGTCGGAGAACCAGCCCAGCGAGGGGGCGAGGTAGGTGCCCGGCTGGGCGCCGTACCCTGACGGGATGCCGATCGGCAGCCGCCCGGAGGGGTTCAGCTCACCCGTGAGGACGCGCGCCAGTACGTCGCTGCCCTCGACGCCGGGCATGAAGGCCTGGACGATGGCGGCGCAGCGGCCCACGTACTCGCCGAGGGCGTACGGGCGGCCGGTGACCAGTACGAGGACCACCTTGGTGCCGGTGGCCAGGACGGCGTCGACGAGCTCGCCCTGCCGCCCGGGCAGCCGTAGGTCGGCGACGTCACAGCCCTCGCCGGAGGTGCCGATCCCGAACATGCCCGCGATGTCACCGACGGTCACGATCACCACGTCCGCGGCAGCGGCCAGCTCGACCGCCTCGGCCAACTGCTCGTCCGTGCCGTCGGTGAAGCCGCAACCGGCCGCGAACGAGACTTCGCCGCCGATCGCACCGGGCAGCACGTCGGGCAGGGACTTGATGTCCAGGCCCGTGTCCGTGCCACCGTCGCGGGACAGCACGTGGTTCGGGAAGGCATAGCAGCCCATGTAGGAGCGCACGTCGGTCCAGACGGGACCGATGACGGCTACCTTGCCGGGGGCGGCCAGCGGGAGGATGCCATCGTTGGCGAGCAGGATGACCGACTCCTCGGCCACCCGGCGGGCGACGTCGCGGTTGCGCGCGGAGTCCAGGTTTCGCTCGGCATCGGTGCCCTGCAGCGGCTCCCAGTCCGCGTCGAGCAGCCCGAGCTCGGCCTTCTGCGTCAGGACGCGCAGCACGGCGGTGTCCACGGTGGCCTCGTCGAGGATGCCGAGCTCGATGGCCTCCCGCAGGTGCCCGTACGGACCGGTGGCGGGCAGTTCGACGTCCAGGCCAGCGGTCAGCGCCAGCGCGGCAGCGTGCGCCGGGGTGGGGGCGATGCGGTGGGTCTTGGTGAGGAAGTCGATGGACCAGTAGTCACTGACCACGGGGCCCTCGAAGCCCCAACGCTCGCGGAGCACCTCGGTGAGCAGCCAGCGCGACGACGTGGCGGGCACGCCGTCGATGTCGCAGTAGGAGTTCATCACGGACTTCACCCCGCCCTCGCGGACGGCCATCTCGAACGGCGGGAGAATGACGTCCTCGAGTTCGCGCGGCCCCATCGAGATGGGGGCGTGGTTGCGGCCGGCGCGGGAGGCGGCGTAGCCGGCGAAGTGCTTGAGGGTGGCGTGGACCCCGGCCTCCTGCAGGCCCTGCACGTAGGCGGTGCCGAGCGTGCCCACGAGGTACGGGTCCTCACCCGTGGTCTCCTCGACGCGGCCCCAGCGGTAGTCGCGCACCACGTCGAGCAGCGGGGACAGGCCCTGGTGCACGCCCACGGCGGCCAGGTCCTCGCCGATGGCCGCGGCCATCTCCCGGATGAGTTCGGGACGCCAGGTGGCGCCCCAGGCGATGGCCGCCGGGTAGACGGTGGCGCCGAGGGCGGTGAACCCGGTCAGGCACTCCTCGTGGGCCAGTGCCGGGATCCCGAAGCGGGAGGCGGTGGTCACGTCCGCCTGCCGCGACGCCAGCCGCGCCAGCCCTTCCGGGACGCTGACGGGGTCTGTCCCGAAGGTGCGGGTCAGGTGCCCCATGCCGTTGGCCGCGGCCTGTTGCCAGGTCTTCTGGTGGGACTTGAAGGCGTGCTCCATGGGTGCGACGTCGTGGGTCTCCACCTCCTCGTCCGCCGGCTTGTCGGAGGCACGGTGCCAGTGGGAGCCCAGCTGGGCGGCCTTCTCCTCGAGCGTGAGCTCGGCCAGCAGGGCCGCGGCGCGCGCGGCCGGGGCCAGACCGGTGTCCTGCCAGGGGAGCATGTTGGTGTCCTTGTGCATGGTGGGTATCAGCCCTTCACCGCGCCCTGCAGTCCGCCGACGATGCGGCGCTGCATGGCGAGGAAGAAAATTAGTGCGGGGATCATGGAGAGGGTGGTGAACGCGAACACGCCGGCGGTGTCCGCCGAGTGCTCCGAGGAGTAGTCGGCCACGCCGAGGGGCAGGGTCCGCATGTCTCCCTGCAGCAGCAGCAACGGGAGCAGGTAGGAGTTCCATGAGCCGACGAAGGCCAGCACCCCGACGGTGACCAGCCCTGGGCCCGACAGCGGGAGCATGATGCGGGTGAACACGCTCAGGCGGCTCGCGCCGTCGATGAAGGCTGCCTCCTCCAGTTCGGCCGGGATGGCCTGCAGGAACGGGCGCAGGATCACGATGGTCATCGGCAGGGCGAAAGCGGCCTGGGGGAGTGCGATGCCCCACCAGTTGTTGCTGAGGCCGAGGTCCTTGCTGATGATGATGAACAGCGGGATGGCGGCGACGGTTGCCGGGAACAGCAGCCCGGTGACGAAGATCATGTACAGCTTCTCGCGGTGGCGGAAGCGGTAGCGGGCCAGTGGGTAGGCCGCCATCAGCCCGAACAGCATCACCATGCCGGTGGTGAGCAGCGCGATGACCGTGGAGTTGAACGCGTACACCCAGAAGCTCGGGTTGGTGAGCACGCCGGCGTAGTTGCTCCAGACCCAGGGGTCGGGCAGCCCGGCCGGGTTCTCGGCGAGTTGGGCATTGGTGCGGAAGCCGCCGAGCACAGCGTAGAGGACCGGGCCGAGGGTGAACGCCACCACGACCAGGGCGATGAAGTAGGTCAGCGGGCCCGCGCTGCCGGAACGGTTGCGACGACGGCGGGGCGCCGGGGCCTGGGCCAAGGCGGCCGGGGCGGTGGTGACGGCGGTCATCGTCGGGCCTTCTTCCGTGGCTTGGGGTCCAGCTGGTTGTCCCGGCTGAGGATGAACTTCTGGTAGACCAGCGCCAGCACGAGCGCGATCACGAACAGCACCACCGAGGCCGCGCCGGCGATGCCGTAGTTGGAGCGCTTGGTGCCCTCGTTGATCAGGAAGGTGGCCATGGTGGTGGTGGCGTTGGCCGGACCGCCCTTGGTGAGGATCCAGACCATGTCGAACAGCTGGAGCGAGCCGACCATGGACAGGAACGCCCAGGTGCGCAGCGTCGGCCCCAGCAGCGGGATGGTGATGTGCCACTGGACGCGCCACCAGGAGGCGCCGTCGATCTGTGCCGCCTCGTCGATCTCCGCGGGGATGGACTGCAGGCCGGCGAGGAACAGGATGATGGCCAGCCCGACGTACTTCCAGGTGAGCACCACCATCACGGTCCACAGGGCCAGCTCGGGGGTGCCGAGGAAGCCCTGGGCCGGGGGAGTGATGCCGACGGCCACCAGCAGGTTGTCGATGAAGCCGTAGCGCGGGGTCAGCAGCTGGAACCAGACGACGCCCGCGATCACCTCGGCCAGCACGTACGGCACGAACACGAGGGTGCGCACGACGCCCTGGAACTTCATCCGGCGGTTCAGCAGGAGCGCGATGGCGATGCCCACCGGCAACTGGATGACGATGGAGGCGACGACGATGAACAGGTTGTGGCCGAGGGCGCCGAGGAACACGTCGTCGGTGAGGACCGACACGTAGTTCCGCAGGCCCACGAAGTCCACGAGGGGGCCGAAGCCCTTCCAGCGGAAGACGGACAACTCCACCGCCCGCAGCATCGGCCAGACGACGAACATCGCGAACAGGATGAGCGCCGGGGCCGTGAACAGCGCCACCTCCAGGGCCATGCCCCAGCGACGGCGACGTTTCCGGGGCACCTGCCCCGACGGGCGCTCCTCCCGGGAGCGCCCGTCGGTGGAGGTTGTTGCGAGGGTGGAGGTTGACATCGTCTTCCTACTTCTCCGCGTCTGCTGCCTGCTGGATGGCGTCGACGATGCCCTGCGGGCTGGACTGGCCCGCGAACACGAGGGCGATCTCGTCGTTCATGGCGCCGCCGATGGAGGTGCCGAAGGCGGTGTCCAGGTACAGCTGCACGCGCTCGGCGTCGTCACGGACCTGGAGGAGTTCCGCAAGGGCCGGGTCGGAGACGAACTCGGTGGCCGTGGGGTTGGTGGGCAGGCCCATGTCCAGCTCCGCGAAGCCCTGCTGGACCTCGTCGGACAGGAGGTACTCGACGAAGTCGACGGCCTGCTGGGGAGCAGCCTCGGGCACGCCCCACGCGTCACCGCCGCCGAGCGGGAAGGTGGGATCGCCCGCGCCGCCCTCGACAGCGGGGAACGCGAACCAGCCGGTGGCCTCGCCCAGACCCGAGCCGTCCTCGGTCAGGCCCTGCATGACCCCGGGCTCCCAGTGGCCGGCGAGCTGCATCGCAACCTTGCCGGTGGCCAGCAGGCCGGAGGCGCTGGTGGGTCCGGACTGGGCCTCGGTGGTGAGGAAGCCGGGGTTGAAGGGCTCGGACTCGACGAGCTCCTGCAGGCTCTCACCGGCTGCGACGAAGCAGGGGTCGCTGAAGTCGAGCTGGGTCATGGCGGTGTCCAGGGCGTCCGCGTCGCACTGGCGCAGTGCGAAGTAGTACCAGTAGTGGGCGGCCGGCCACTTGCTGCCCGCGCCGACGGAGATCGGGTCGATGCCGGCGGCCTTCAGCTTGTCGATGACATCGTACAGGTCCGCCATCGTCTCGGGCTCGGCCTCGATCCCGGCCTGCTCGAACAGGTCCGTGTTGTACCAGAAGCCGACCACGCCGATGGAGAACGGCAGGGCGTAGGTCTGGCCGTCCACCTGCCAGCCCGAGACGCTGCCGCCCAGGTTGGCGATGGTCTCGGGGATCAGGTCGGAGAGGTCCTTCACCAGACCCACCTCGACCTTGTCGACGAGCTCGCCGCCGCCGCGCTCCATGTAGATCTCCGGCACGTCGCCGGACTGCCAGGCCGCCTCGAGCTTGGTGACCATGTCCTCGTGCTGCATGGCGCTGACCTCGATGGTCACGCCCGGGTTGGCGGCCTCGAAGTCCGCTGCCACCTTGTCGTAGTACTCCTTGCCCTCGCCGGTGTTCGAGTTGTGCCACCAGCGCAGGGTCACGTCCTCGGCCTGCGAGGCAGTGGTCTCACCCCCGCCGGTGGTCGTCTCACCGTCGCCGGGGCCCTCCGCGGCCCCGCTGCAGGCTGTCAGCAGCATCGATGCGGCTGCCGCGATCCCAAGGATCTGTCGCTTCTTCATTGAAACCTCCAGGTTGGCGTCCGCGAAAGCTTTCGCGAAACGAGCTAGATGGAATTAGTTTAACCGCAGTTCTAATGCTGTCAACAACACCGTAACCAGTGTTACACAGGCGTTGCCAAGGCTCGAAACGTTTCGTATGCTGAGTGGCGTGAGTGAACTCAACGGAGAGCGTGTCCGGCTGGATGACGTGGCGCGGCACGCCGGTGTTTCAAGGGCCACGGCCTCGAAGGCCGTCAACGGGCGCGTCGACGTCTCGACGGCCACCCGCGCCCGCGTGCTGGCGGCGGCAGAGGCCCTGGGGTACGTCCCGACGGGCGGGGAGCAGCGCAACTCCTACCCGCTGATCGCGCTGGTCGCCGACAACCTGACCACCACCTACACCCTGGACATCCTGCGTGGCGCCGCCACCACCGCGATGGCCCACGGGGTGGCCCTGGTGTCCCTCTACACCCCGCCGAACCGGGTCCACCACGACCCGGTGCCGTTGGAGGACCAGTGGTTCGAGATGATCAAGGCCCAGGACTACGTGGGAGTGATCGTCGTCACCTCCCGGCTCTCCTCCCGCCAGCTGGCCAAGGTCCGTGAGCTGGGCATCGGGCTGGTCTCCATCGACCCGGCCAACGCCATGCCGCCGGACTTCACCAGCATCGGCGCCACCAACTGGAACGGCGGCGTCGAGGCCACCCAGCACCTGATCGAGCAGGGCCACACGCGCATCGGCTTCGTGCGCGGCACCCCCGGATCAGTGCCCGCAACGGAGCGGTTGCAGGGCTACCTCTCCGCGCTGAGCATGAACGAGCTGCCCCACGACCCGCGGCTCGTGGCGGGGGAGGAGTTCTCTCACGAGGCCGGAGTGCGCGCCGGCCTGGAACTGCTGTCCCTGCCCGAGGACGTCCGGCCCACCGGCATCTTCGCCGCGAACGACGACGCCGCCCTCGGCGTGTTCCAGGCCGCGCGCCAGCTGGGCATGTCGGTCCCGCGCGACGTCAGCGTCGTCGGTTTCGACGACACCCTGATCGCAGGCCTGTCCGCGCCCGGGCTGACCACCGTGCGGCAGCCGCTGGAGGACATGGGTTCGGCGGCGGTGCGTTCGCTGATCGACCGCCGCGCCGGGCGCCCCACCACGACGGGCCCCATGCGGCTGGCGACACAGCTGGTGGTGCGGGGCTCGACGGCGCCGGTGGACCGGGCCTGAGCCCCACCCGCGTCACCAGATGGTGACGCGCTCCTCGGGCGCCAGCCACAGGCCGTCGTCCTCGGTGAGGCCGAACGCCTCGTGGAAGGCGTCCAGGTTGCGCACGATCTGGTTGCAGCGGAACTCGTTGGGGGAGTGGGGGTCGGTGGCCAGGCGCTGCTTGGCCGCCTCGGGGCGCACCTTGGAGCGCCAGGCCGCGGCCCAGCCCAGGAAGAATCGCTGCGCGGGGGTGAGGCCGTCGATGGCCGGGCCGTCGAGGTCGCCACCGGAGAGCAGCCACGCCTTGTAGGCGATGCCCAGGCCACCCAGGTCCCCGATGTTCTCGCCGATGGTGAGCTCCCCGTTCACGGTCTCGCCGTCGGCACCCTCCGGGGAGAGCACCTCGTACTGCCCGACGAGGGCCTTCGTGCGTTCCTCGAAGGCGGCGCGGTCCTCCTCGGTCCACCAGTCGCGCAGCCTGCCGTCGCCGTCGGCGGTGGAGCCCTTGTCGTCGAACCCGTGCCCGATCTCGTGCCCGATCACCGCACCGATGGCCCCGTAGTTCACGGGGGCGTCGGCGTCGACGTTGAAGAACGGCGGCTGCAGGATGGCGGCCGGGAACACGATCTCGTTGCGCAGCGGGTGGTAGTAGGCGTTCACCGTCTGCGGGTACATCAACCACTCCTCGGGGTCGATGGGGCCGCCGAGCCTGGACAGGGTGAGGTCCATGTCGAAGGAGTGGATGGACGTCACGTTGCCGACGAGGTCGTCGCGGTCGATCTGCAGGGCCGAGTAGTCGCGCCACTTGTTGGGGTAGGCCACCTTGGGCTTGAACTTGGACAGCTTGTCGAGGGCCTCGGCGCGCGTGGCATCGGTCATCCAGTCCAGCTTCTCGATGGAGATGCGGTAGGCCTCCAGCAGGTTGGCGACCAGCTCGTCCATCGCACCCTTCGCGGCGGGCGGGAAGTGGCGCTCCACGTAGATCCTGCCGACCGCCTCGCCCATGGCGCCCTCCACCAGGGACACGGCGCGCTTCCAGCGGGGGCGGAGCTCCTCGGTGCCCTGCAGGGTCTTCTCGTAGAAGTCGAAGCGGGCGTCGACGAAGTCCTGGGACAGGTACGGGGACAGGCCCGCGATGGCCTTCCAGCGCGCCCACGACTTCCACGACTCCAGCGGCTGAGACGTCAGCAGGTCACCGGCCGCCTCGTCGAAGGAGGGCTGGCAGGCCACCACGTCGGCCACCTTCGCCACCGGCAGCTCGGCGCCCTCGACGAAGGCGTCCCAGTCGAAGCCGACGGCGAGCGCGGTGAACTCGGGCCACGTCTTCGGGTTGTACATCTGGCGCAGGTCACGGGTGCGGACCTTGTCCCAGTGGTGCTCCGCGATGGCGGTCTCCAGCTCGAACACGGCGTGGGCCTGTTCCGGGGCGTCGTGGAAACCGGCGAGTTCGAAGACCTGCTGCAGGTGCGCCCGGTAGGCCTGGCGCGTCTCGGCGTGCTTGTCCTCGCGGTAGTAGGCCTCGTCGGGCAGGCCCAGGCCGGCCTGCTCGGCGAACATCACGTAGCGCTGCGGGTCTCCCGGGTCCGACTCCTCCCCGAAGGCGATCAGCGAGGATAAGCCGTGGCGCAGGTTCCAGCCGAGGTGGCGGGACAGTTCGGAGACCGAGTTGATGTCGGAGATCTTGTTGAGCAGCGGGTGCAGCGGGGTGGCGCCGAGTGCCTCGATGCGCTCGGTGTCCATGAAGGAGGCGTACAGGTTGGCGATCTTGCCGGCCTCCGAGGCCGGGTCGTCGGCGGACAGTTCGGCGATGATCTCCTGCACCTGCCGCTCGGACTGGTCGCGCAGGTCGACGAAGCCTCCGGCGGTGGACTTGTCGGCGTCGATCTCCACGGTCGCCAACCAGGAACCGTTGGCATGGCGGAACAGGTCGTCCTGCGGGCGGACTGAGGTGTCGAAGTGGTCGAACTGGATCGCTTGGGTCATGGCCCCAATCCTATGGGGACGGCCAACCGGGCAGGGTGGTCAGCGGTTCCAGGTGACCGTCACGTCGTCGGCGCTCCGGCCCAGCATCGTCGCGCTGATCTGGACGTTGCGGGCGAGGTCGTTGTTGCCGGAGGTGTGGCCGTCGGTGTAGGTCATCGTCACCCGGTACTGCAGTGAGACGGTGGCGATGCCGATGGTCTGGTCGTCGGAGTTCAGCGTGGGGTTGAACGTGGCCCAGGGGTCGTTCAGCAGCGTCCACTCGACACTGCCCGACGAGACGGGCTTGTTCGCGCGGATGGCGTTGGGGCAGCCCGTGGGGGTCAGCTCCTTGGAGGCGATGCAGCGCGTCAGCGACTCGCGCGCCGAGCCCAGCAGCGCGTCTCGTCCCTCGGCGGTCAGTTGCGGGTTCACGGGGAACACGGTCACGTCGGTGTAGGCCAGCGACTGGATCCGGAAGCTCGCCTCCTGCGGGTAGGCGATGAAGGGCAGGTTGGTGCTGAGGGAGTAGGTGCCGGGGACCACCTCGAGCGGGATGGTGTGGTCGGCCTCGACACCGTTGATGAACATCGGCAGGTTGTCGCCGCCGGCCACCTGCGTCAGCACCGTCACGGTGGTTCGGGCCAGTTGGTAGTCGCCGGAGTCGAGGCGGTTGACGCGCACCCTCGTGTTGACCTCCTCGCCGGCCAGGACGTAGGAGACCTCCACCTCGGAGGCGTGCGGGTCCTCGGTGTGGATCTCGATGTTGCTCGGGCGGGAGCCCTCAGGCATCGCGGCGTGCGCCTCCGGCTCCAGCAGCAGCATCGAACCGGTGCCGCCGGGCGGGCCGTAGGTCAGCGCCTCCTCGATGTCGCCGGCCGCCAGCGCCTCGAAGTAGCCGCGCACGGCTGCCTGGGGCGTCTGCAGCACCGAGCGGGTGGCGGTGGCGGTGACCTCGACGATGGTGTCCGGGTCCTGCTCGACGTTGCGCAGGAACTGCACGTAGAACAGGCCCGCACCCATGCCCAGCACCATCACGGTGACCAGGGTGACCAGGACGGCCCTGAGCGGGAACGGGCGCCGGGCCTCCTCCTGCTCCACCTCCGGGGCCTCGAAGCGGCGGGAGTCGCGCGCCCGGCTGAGGACGTCCTGCATCGCGAGGGCGTCGAAGGACGGCCCGGCCGAGCCGGTGGGGATGGGCCGGATGACGTTCGAGTCCGGGCGGGTCGGCGTCGCCTCCGAAGCCGGTTCGTCCCCGCCGTGGTGGTGGGGCGGGATCGGCTGCTGGTCGGATCCCCGCTGGGGGGACCCGCCGCCGGTCGGCTGCCAGCCGCCTGAACTCATGAGGCCGTGGCCTCCCAGGTGTCGGGGCCCGCCAGCAGGTCGGCCAGGGCCGCGTCCTGGTCCTCGGCCCGCACCTCGCGGACCTGTTCGCGGACCATGTCGTCGTAGACGGGGCGCTGCACGTCGCGGAAGATCCCGACGGGTGCCTGGCGCATGACCCCGGCCTCCGTGAGGCGCGACAGCGCGAACGCCTGCGACGGGTCGGGGCGCTCGGCGTCGTGGACGACGATCGCGGCCGGGTCGACGTCGGCGGTCTCGCCCACCTCGAAGTCGTGCTGGGCGTTGCGGAACACGCAGAACCTGCCATCGGCGCCGAAGGTGATCGGCTCGCCGTGGCGCAGGTTGATCAGCAGGTCCTCCTTCTCGGGGCCCTTCAGGCCCTCGAAGGCACCGTCGTTGAAGATGGGGCAGTTCTGGTAGATCTCCACCAGGGCCGTGCCGCGGTGCTTCGCCGCCGCCGTCATGACCTCGGTCAACTGACGGCGGTCCGAGTCGATGGCCCGTGCGACGAACGTCGCCTCCGCGCCCAATGCCAGCGAAATCGGGTTGAACGGGTTGTCGAGCGAACCGAGAGGGCTGGACTTGGTGAGCTTGCCCACCTCGGAGGTGGGGGAGTACTGCCCCTTGGTGAGGCCGTAGATCTCGTTGTTGAACAGCAGGATGGTGATGTTCACGTTGCGGCGCAGCGTGTGGATCAGGTGGTTGCCGCCGATGGACAGCGAGTCACCGTCGCCGGTCACCACCCACACGTCGAGGTCCTCGCGCGCCGTCGCGATGCCAGTGGCGATGGCGGGGGCGCGGCCGTGGATCGAGTGCATGCCGTAGGTGTCCACGTAGTACGGGAACCGCGCCGCGCAGCCGATGCCTGAGACAATGACGGTGTTCTCCCGCTTGATGCCCAGCGTGCCCATCATCGACTGGAACGTGGACAGGATTGCGTAGTCGCCGCACCCGGGGCACCAGCGCACCTCCTGGTCCGAGGTGTAGTCCTTCTTGCCGAGGGGTTCCAGCGCGATCGGGACGCCACGCAGGCCGGTGAGGTCGGTGTTGGTGGTCACTTCGCTCCTCCTTCCGTGAGGGAGTCGAGTTCGGAGACCAGGTCGGTCTCCAGCTCGGACAACGAGATGGGCAGGCCGCGCACGCGGGAGTAGCTGGTGACCTCGCGCAGGTAGCGGGCCTGCAGCAGCCCGGCGAGCTGGCCGAGGTTCATCTCGGGCACGATCACACGTTCGTAGGAGGCCAGCACGTCGCCAAGGTTGGCAGGCATCGGGTTCAGGTGGCGCAGGTGTGCGGTGGCGACGTCGCGGCCACCGAGGCGCACGCGACGGGCCGCGGCCGTGATGGGTCCGTAGGTGGAACCCCAGCCGAGCACCAGCACGCGGGCCCTGCCCGAGGGGTCGTCCACCACCACGTCGGGGATGTCGGCCACGACGGCGTCCACCTTGGCCTGGCGGGTGCGCACCATCGTGTCGTGGTTGTCCGGGTCGTAGGAGATGGCGCCGGTGACGGCGTCCTTCTCGATGCCGCCGACGCGGTGCTCCAGACCGGGCGTGCCGGGGACCGCCATCGCGCGGGCGAGGGTCTGCGGGTCCCGCTTGTAGGGCAGGAAGGCGGGCTCGCCCTTCTTGTCCGTGCCGTTCAGCTCGGTGGCGTAGCCCGGGACGATCGGCTCGATCTCGGCCAGGTCCGGGATCCGCCACGGCTCGGCGCCGTTGGCGAGGTAGCCGTCGCTGAGCATGATCACAGGGGTGCGGTACTTGACCGCGATCCGGCAGGCCTCCAGTGCCGTGTCGAAGCAGTCGGTGGCGGACTTGGCCGCCAGCACCACCACGGGCGCCTCGCCGTTGCGGCCGTTGATGGCCTGCAAGAGGTCCGCCTGCTCCGTCTTGGTGGGCATCCCCGTCGATGGTCCGGCGCGCTGCACGTTGACCACCACGAGCGGGATCTCGGTCATGATGGCCAGCCCGATGGTCTCCATCTTCAGCGCCATGCCGGGGCCCGACGTCGTGGTGACGCCGAGCGCTCCGGCGAACGACGCGCCCACCGCGGACGCGACGCCGGCGATCTCGTCCTCGGCCTGGAACGTCATCACGCCCAGGTCCTTGCGGCGGGAGAGCTCGTGCAGGATGTCCGAGGCCGGGGTGATGGGGTAGGAGCCGAGGAACAGTTCCAGCCCCGACTTCTTCGCGCCCGTGATCAGGCCGTAGGCGGTGGCCAGGTTGCCCGTCACCTGACGGTAGCGCCCGGGCTTCATCGGGGCGGCGCCCACCTCGTAGCGGTGCTCGAACACCTCGGTGGTCTCGCCGAAGGCGTGGCCGGCGCGGAACGCGGCGATGTTGGCGTCGCGGATGTCCGGTTTCTTCGCGAACTTGCCCTCGAGGAACTTGATGGTCTGGTCCGTCTCGCGCGAGTACAGCCAGCTCAGCAGGCCCAGCGCGAACATGTTCTTGGTGCGGGAGGAGTCCTTGCGGGTCAGCCCGAAGTCCTTCACCGCCTCGCTGGCCATGCCGGTCAGGTCCAGCGCGTGCACCTTGTAGGAGGCCAGCGTGGAGTCCTCCAGCGGGTTGTGCAGCCAGCCGATCTTGGCGAGGTTGCGCTTGGTGAAGTCGGCGGTGTCGACGATGATGACGCCGCCCTTGGGCAGGTCGTGCAGGTTGGCCTTCAGCGCCGCCGGGTTCATCGCGACGAGCACGTCGGGCCGGTCGCCCGGGGTCACGATGTCGAAGTCGGCGAAGTGCAGCTGGAAGCTGGACACGCCGGGCAGGGTGCCCTGGGGGGCGCGGATCTCGGCGGGGAAGTTGGGGAGGGTGGCGACGTCGTTGCCGAGGCTCGCGGACTCGGCGGTGAATCGATCGCCCGTCAACTGCATCCCGTCGCCGGAATCCCCGGCGAATCGGATCACGACGCGATCGAGCGGTTGGGGTTGAGCCACGAAGTTCTTCCCTACTTTCCAAATTCATGGGCCACGGCCGTGTCCCGCATCACATTGTAGGCAGACCGATAAGCATGGAAACCATTGCGGAATTCAGGGCGGACCGGCTCATCGTAGGATCTAGGACATGCTGCAGGCGAAGGACTGGTTCGGGGACTCCTCGGTCTACGTCGTCGACGTCCCGCTGGCGTGCTGCGCGCTCGAGTCGCAGGCGGCGGCGGGTACCTCCGACGTGCTCGAGGTGCCCGAGGGTGCCCGCTTGGTGGTGGCCCTGTCGGGCACCATCACCCATGCCGTCGCCCCCGCCGTCCGCGAACTGATCGCCGGCCTGCCCGGCAAGCCCGTCGTGGTCTCGTTCGGCTCGTGCGCCTGCGTCGGCGGGCCCTACTGGGACTCCTACTCCGTCGCCAAGGGCGCCGCTGACATGGGGGTCGAGGTGGACCGCTTCATCGCGGGCTGCCCCCCGCCGCCCGAGGCGCTGACGGCCGTCCTGGAGGAGGTGCGCCGTGGCTGAGGAGACCATCGAGCAGGTTGCCGCGGCGCAGTGGTTCGCGCGGGTGGAACGCGCCCGGGCCGAGGGCCACGTCCACCTGGCCAACCTGACGGCGGTCGACGAGGTGGGCCGCTCGGATCACGTCCGCGTCCTGCTGTTCCTCGACGACGCCACCGGGGCGCGGCGGCTGCGGCTGGTGACGCAGGTGGACCGGGACGGCGGCGAGCTGGCCGGCATCACCGGCCTCTACGCGGGTGCCGCCTGGCTGCAGCGCCAGGTCCACGACTTCTTCGGCGTCAGCTTCACCGGCGACGACGACTCACCGCTGCTCAACCATGCGGGCGGGGCGCCGCTGCGCAAGGACTTCCTGCTGGAACCGAGGGTGCAGGGGCGGTGGCCGGGCGCCCTGGAACCGGGGGAGTCCGACGCCAGTCCGGGCCGACGCAAGCTCGTCCCGCCCGGAGTGCCCGACGCCGACCTGTTGGCGGACCCCGAGGCCACCCCGGCGGAGATCGCCCTGTCCGCCTCCGGCACCCGGGTCAGGAGGGGACGATGAGCCAAGCGCACGGATCCATCGCGCTCGTCGAGGAGCGCTGCACCTCCTGCATGATCTGCGCCCGGGAGTGCCCCACCTGGTGCATCTCCCTGACCTCGCACACGGAGAAGTCCGCGCCCGCGCCCGGGGCCAGGGAGCGGACCCACAACGTGCTGGACACGTTCACCATCGACTGGGCACTGTGCATGTACTGCGGCGTCTGCATCGAGCAGTGCCCCACCGATGCGCTGCTGTGGGACGGCGCCCACGTCCCGGCCACCGAACGGCTCTCCGACCTGCTCCATGGCCTCACCCGTGACTAGGGGCCGGGTCGACGAGGCACGCGACGCACTCCGGCAGGCGGTCGGGACACGTGCCGTGCGCTTCGGGTTCCTCGGCTCGCTGCTGATCCTGCTGGGCTCCCTCAGCCCGGCATACCTGCCCCAGGCCTCCCCGGTGTGGGAGGTGCTCTACCAACTCCGCCTCGACGGGCCGGTGTCCAAGTGGGCCGGAACGGTGCTCACCATGGTGGGCCTGGCGCTGCTGCTGGAGTCCTGGCTGCGCCTGCGGCCCTCCCGGCGGCGGGCCAAGGGGCTGCCGCAGCTGCGCCACTGGGCGGTGTTCGGCGTCATCGCCCTGCCGCTGCTGTTCGGCCCGCCGATCTTCTCCCACGACGCGTACTCCTACGCCGCCCAGGGGTGGATGCTGCACAACGGCGTCAACCCCTACGCCGTCGGGCCGGGGGTCCTGCCCGGCACCTTCGCCGACCAGGTGGCCTGGGTGTGGCGGGACACGCCCGCCCCCTACGGGCCCCTCGCGCTGCGGATGAGCCACTGGCTCGTCGTGGCGGCCGGGTTCGACCCGCTGTGGTCGGCCCAACTGATGCGCATCCCCGCACTGCTCGGGGTGGCCCTGATCGGGCTCCTCGTGCCCCGGATCGCCCGCCGCATGCGCATCGACCCGTACGCCGCCAGCTGGTTCGCCGTCCTGAACCCGATCCTCGTGATCGACTTCGTCGGCGGCATGCACAACGACTCCCTGATGACCGGGCTGATGCTGCTGGGCATCTGGCTCACCATGAAGTACCGGCACTGGTGGGCGGGGGCCGTCGTCGTGGGGGTCGCCGCCAGCATCAAGCAGCCCGCATTCCTGGCGGCGGTGGCGCTGCCGTTCCTGGTGGCCCCCTGGACCAGTTGGAAGGCCCGCCCGGTGGCCGTGGCGGTCATGCGAGGGTTCGCGTCCCTGCTCATCTCGGTGGCCGTGTTCGCAGGCATCAGCGTCGCCACCGGCCTCGGCTTCGGATGGGTGAACGCGGTGAACGTGCCCGGCATGGTGGACACCGTCTCCCCGTTCAGCGTGCTTGGACACGCCCTCCAGTACGTGCTGGACTTCTTCGGGCTGGACCCGAGCCCGGACGGCCGCACCGCGATCAACGTGGCGCGCGCCGTCGGCATCGTGGTGTGTGCGGTCGGGATCGTCTGGATCGCCGTGCGCCACCTGGGGCGTCGCCCGCTGCACTTCGTCAGCTGGTCGTTCCTGCTGTTCGCGTTCTGCGCACCCGCCATCCACTCCTGGTACGTGGTCTGGGGCGGGGTGCTGTTCCCGATGACCAGGCCGACGCGCCGCTGGCTGCGGGTGGCGATCGTCGTCACCGCGGTGCTGTTGGGGTACGCCGCGATGAACTTCGCCCTGCGCAACGGCCCGTGGCTGATCGGGTTGCTGCTGGTGTGGGCGCTGTACGAGTCCGTGAAGTCCCACGAACTGGACCAGGACTGGGACGCCCCGGCCCCGCCTCAGCCCAGCGCGGTCAGGTCGTAGTCCACCACGACGG
Source organism: Tessaracoccus terricola (assembly GCF_054776555.1). Classification (NCBI taxonomy): domain Bacteria; kingdom Bacillati; phylum Actinomycetota; class Actinomycetes; order Propionibacteriales; family Propionibacteriaceae; genus Tessaracoccus; species Tessaracoccus terricola. The sequence goes on from NZ_BAAHBS010000005.1 coordinate 418,461, forward strand.
GGCAGTGGTCGCTCATCCGCTCCTCGTAGCTGGCCTCGCGGGCCGTGTGGTGGCGCAGCGCCGCCCGCGCCAGCCGCGGCGAGGCCAGGTGGTAGTCGATGCGCCAGCCCGAGTCGTTGACGAAGGCCTGCCCGCGCCAGGACCACCACGAGTACGGGCCGTCGGCCTCCGGTTCGAGGTGGCGCACCACGTCGACGAGGCGACGCGGCCCGGTGACGCTGCCGAACCAGTCCCGCTCCTCCGGCAGGAAGCCCTCGGACTTCTGGTTGCCGCGCCAGTTGCGCAGGTCCTGACGGCTGTGGGCGATGTTGAAATCCCCCACGACGACGAACTCGCGCCCGAGCGCTGCGGCCTCGCGCCGGGATGCGGTCAGCAGCCGGGCGAAGCCGCGCAGGAAGCGCATCTTGCGGTCGTACTTGTCCTTCGAGCCCTCCTCGTGGGGCCAGGCGGCCCCCTTGGGCAGGTACAGCGACGCCACCCGCACCGGGGCATCGCCGAGGTCCACCTCGACGTAGCGCCCCTCGTCGGCGAAGAGGGCGAGGTCGCGGTTGGCGATCCGCTCCACGGTCTCCTCGACCAGCTCGGCGCCGGGGGCGCCCATGTGGGCCGTCCCGGACAGGGTCCGCACCCGGGCGGGCGGGACGCGGGTCAGGACCGCGACGCCGTTGCGGCCGGCCAGCTGCCCGGCCTCGAGGACGACGTGGTGGTCACCGAAGGCGTTCTCCGGCAGGTCCGCCACCCGGCAGCGCACCTCCTGCAGGGCGATCACGTCGGCGTCGCTGGCGTCCCAGAACCGGGCCGCGCCCCTGCGGAGCGCGGCCCTGATGCCGTTGACGTTGTGGGTTCCCAGTCGAAGAGTCTCCATGCAGGTCAGCGGTAGTTCTCGAACTGGACGGCGAAGTCGTAGTCCTGGTCCTTGATCATCTTCTGGACCGCCTGGAGGGCGTCGCGGCTCTTGCTGCTCACACGCAGCTCCTCGCCCTGGATCTGGGTCTTGACGCCCTTGGGGCCCTCGTCGCGGATCAGCTTGGCCACCTTCTTGGCATCCTCGGTCTTGATGCCCTCCTTGGTCACGGCGGTGATCTTCCAGACCTTGCCGGACTGGCGGGGCTCGCCGGCGTCGAGGGCCTTCAGGTTCACGCCCCGGCGCGCGAGCTTGGTCTGGAACACGTCGAGGACGGCGTTGACTCGGTCCTCGGAGACGGCCTCCATCTCGATTGCCTCCCCGGACCACTTGATGGACGCGTCGGTGTTCTTGAAGTCGAAGCGCTGGCGCACCTCCTTGGCGGCCTGGTTCAGGGCGTTGTCGACCTCCTGGCGGTCAACCTTGCTGACGACGTCGAACGAGCTCTCGGATGCCATGGGGTCCTCCTGCGGGCTTGGATGTGCCGACCATTGTGCCAGCGCCGCCTCACTTTGCCACGGGCGCCAGTTTGTCTGTAGGCTCTTGCATCGCTGGGTTTCGCCCGGCACGGCAGGTTGCCCGAGTGGCCAATGGGAGCGGACTGTAAATCCGTCGGCGTACGCCTACGCAGGTTCGAATCCTGCACCTGCCACCAGGCCTCGGATCGGATTGGTCCGGGGCCTGAACACTGCCTTTCCGGCCTCGACGGCCAACGGGAAGGTCGGTGGAGGTCAAGGCCCGGCCCGATTTGGGACGGAAACGGATCTTGTTGTATGTTTGGTCGTCGGCTGGCCCCTATAGCTCAGTAGGCAGAGCGTCTCCATGGTAAGGAGAAGGTCTGCGGTTCGATTCCGCATGGGGGCTCTGTTCTTCTTCGGGAACCCTCGGGGTTGAACTTCGACGGGGTAGCTCAGTCGGTAGAGCAAGCGGCTCATAATCGCTGTGTCGCGGGTTCAAGTCCCGCCCTCGTCACCACAACTCAGCCCCAGGATTCGAAACGAGGAAAATCATGGCCAAGAAGGGTTCGGACGTCCGCCCGAAGATCACGCTTGCCTGCACCGAGTGCAAGGAGCGCAACTACATCACCAAGAAGAACCGGCGCAACGACCCGGATCGTCTTGAGCTGAGCAAGTTCTGCCCGCGCTGCCGCACCCACCGTGCGCACCGCGAGACCCGCTGAGCCGCACAGGACCAGAACCGACGGCCGTCCCCTCACCGGGGGCGGCCGTCGCTGTCTTCACGGGCACGATGCCCTAGCCTGATCCCATGCCGATCACACCCGAGCACGCGGGCCGCAGCTATCCGCCGTCCGCCCCGTACCGTGTCAGCCGCGCCAAGATCGCCGAGTTCGCCACCGCGATCGGGGACCGCAACCCCGCCTACTTCGCCGAGGACCCGGTGGCGCCGCCGACGTTCGCCGCAGTGATCGCGGCCCAGGCCTGGGGAGACCTGTTCGAGGACCCGGACTTCGGCCTCGCCCTGCACCGCACCATGCACGGGGACCAGTCCTTCGAGGTCACGCGCCCCCTGCGGGAGGGCGACGACGTGGTGGCCACCCTCACCATCGAACGCGTCCGCAACCGGGGCAGCCTGGACATGGTCAGCATCGTCGTGGACCTCGCCGTGGACGGCACCACCGCGATCGCCGCCCGCTCCACCCTCATGCACACCCGGGAGGACTCCGATGACTGACCCCAGCACCTTCGCCAAGGGGGACCAGCTCCCGGAACTGCGGATCCCCGTCACCCGCTCCACGGTGGTGCGCTACTCCGGTGCGTCCACCGACTTCAACGAGATCCACTTCTCCGACCGCCACGCGCAGGCCATCGGCCTGCCCGGCGTGGTGGCCCACGGCATGTTCACCATGGGTGCCGCCCTGCGGATCATCACCGACTGGGTGGGGGACCCGGCCCGGGTCCAGCAGTACTTCGTCCGCTTCACCCGTCCCGTGGTGGTGCCGGACGACGACGAGGGTGTGGAGGTGGTCGTGAACGCCACCGTCACCGACGTCACCGACGGCGTGGCCAAGCTCGGGATCACCGCCACCTGCGGCGACGACGCCGTCCTGGGGGCCGCCCGGGCGGAGGTGCGCATTGACTGAGGGCCCCACCTGCGAGGTGACCCGCTCCACCCACGCGGGCAGCGACGACGTCGGTCCCGCCTCGGACCTGCTCGCGGACCACACCACGCTGCGGGTGGGCGGCCCGGCAGCACGGATGGTGGTGGCTGCGGACGACCGGACGCTCATTGACACCGTCGCCGAGTGCGACGCGCGGGGCGAGCCGGTCCTCGTGCTCGGGGGCGGCTCCAACCTGCTCGTCGCCGATGAGGGCTTCCCCGGGACCGTCGTGCGCGTGGCCACCAAGGGCGTCGACGCCGTCGTCTCCGACTGCGCGGGCGCCACCGTGCAGGTGGCCGCGGGGGAGAACTGGGACGCCTTCGTCGCCCACAGCCTGGAGCAGGGCTGGGTGGGGCTGGAGACACTCTCCGGCATCCCCGGGCTGGTGGGTGCCACGCCCATCCAGAACGTCGGCGCCTACGGTTCCGACGTCTCGCAGACCATCGCGTCCGTGCTGACCTGGGACCGCGTGGAGCGGACGCAGAAGACCTTCGCGGCCGCGGACTGCGGCTTCGGGTACCGGACCTCCCGGTTCAAGGCCGAACCCCACCGCCACCTGGTGCTCAGGGTCACGTTCCAACTGCGGCTGGGGGACCTCGGCGCACCCATCGCCTACCCGGACCTCGCCCGGGGGCTCGGGATGGAGGTGGGGGAGCGGGCCCCGTCACGTCGGGTCCGTGACGCCGTGCTCGCCATCCGCGGGTCCAAGGGCATGGTGCTCGACGCCGAAGACCACGACACCTGGAGCGCGGGTTCCTTCTTCACCAACCCCGTCCTGAGTGCGCAGGAGGCCGCCGCCCTGCCACCGGAGGCGCCCCGTTACCCGGCGGGGGAGCGGGTCAAGACCAGCGCCGCCTGGCTGATCCAGCACGCCGGCTTCGGCAAGGGCCACGGTGGTCCGCGGGCCGCGCTGTCCGGCAAGCACGTGCTGGCCCTCACCAACCGGGGCGGGGCCTCGGCAGCCGATCTCGTGGCCCTCGCCACCACTGTCCGCGACGGCGTCGAGGAGAGATTCGGGATCCGGCTGGTGCCGGAGGTGAACCTCGTGGGCACCGCGCTCGGCGACGCCTGAGGAAGCTGAAGCCGAGGTTCAGGTGGCTCCCGGATGCGGGCGGCGCTCGGCTAGGTTGCTGCCGGAGGGCCGCTTCCCCCCTGTGCGGCCGGCATCCGGAAGGACGAGATCTTGCGTTCGCTTCGCACCGCGACCGTGGCGCTGGCCGCCGTCGCCAGCCTCGTGTTGTGCCTTGTTCCCACAGTGCAGTCGGCCAACGCCGATCCGGTGGACGGCACCGCGACCCCCGTGGGGGCCGACCCCACCGCCGAGCCCGTGCCGCTGTCCCAGGCCTTCAGCAACCCGGAGACGGCGCTGGAACCCAACGCCGTCATCGAGGCGGCCGCCGCCGCGGACACGAAGGGCTTCATCGCGAGCCTCGTGGAGCCCGCACGCAAGAACCAGGCCAACACCGGGATCCCGGCCTCCGTGGCCATCGGCCAGGCCGCGCTGGAGACGGGCTGGGGGCGCTCGAAGATGGCGCAGGACCCCATCAACAGCTACTTCTCCATCAAGTGCGGTGGCTCCACGCCCTACTCCAACGGCTGCGTCGACGTCAGCTCCAGGGAGCACGGCTCGAACGGCTGGTACGAGGAGGTGTCCTCCTTCCGAACGTACGCCACCGTCGGTGACTCGCTGCTGGACTACGGGCGCCTGCTGTCCGGCAACAGCCGCTATCGGGGGGCCTTCAAGTACAGCGACGACCCGGACAACTTCATCCGGGAGGTCCACCGGGCCGGGTACGCGACGGACCCCAACTACTCCAAGACGGTCATCTCGATCATGGTGACGCACAAGCTCTACCAGTACGACCTGCCGACGGTGCCCACCGCCGGGTTCAACCCGGACTGGCAGCCGAAGCCGTTGCCGGCCGCCCCCGCCAAGCCCGACGTCATCCCCCAGTTCGTCCCCGGCCCCGACTTCCCGGCCTACTCCACCGGAGCGCGGGAGCAGGGCGTCACCACGTTGCAGCACCTGCTCAACACCTACAACTCCGCCGGCCTCGAGGTCGACGGCATCTTCGGCGCGGCCTCGAAGCAGGCCGTGGTGGACTGGCAGCGCAAGGTCGCCCTCGGCGCCACCGGCGTGATGGACGACAAGACCTGGGCGGCCCTCCTGCCGAAGCTCTCGCAGGGGGCCCGTGGCGCCGCCGTGACGGCCGTGCAGCTCGAGCTGAAGCAGGCCGGGTTCAAGGCCCCGACCGACGGCATCTTCGGCGCCACTACCGTCGATGCCGTGAAGGCGTTCCAGCGCCACCACGACATCCGTCCCACGGGTGTGGTCACCGCCGTCGTGTGGGCCCGGATGCTCGACTGGTGAGCAGGGCCGCGGACCCCGGTTCGACGCGACGGGGGGAAGTGGCCTAGTATTGGGGATCTGGCGAAGTTTGCCTATGATTCCTTGTGCCTCCAGCACAGCGGATCCGGCTGATGGAGTCATGAAGGGTAGTAGCTCAACTGGCAGAGCAGCGGTCTCCAAAACCGCAGGTTGGGGGTTCGAGTCCCTCCTGCCCTGCGAAGCAGTCCGATACTGTTTCAAAGGCGCCTGCCGTCCCGTTGGGGCGGAAGGCATTTTGTTTGTTGACCGAAGGGTAAGCGCGTGAGCGACAAGACTCCGGAATCGGACGAGTTCGACGAACTCGCCGAGAATGAGTCGGCCGAGGGACTGGAAGCCGCAACCGACGACGTGGCCGAGGCCACCGACGTCGAAGCCGCCAGCGACCCTGCCAGCGGATCCACCAGCGCCGCCCAGGGTGTGCCGCGCAAGACCGCCAAGGCTCCCGTCCGCAAGAAGGACATCGCCCCCGAGGCCGATGACGCGGAGATCGCAAAGCTCGAGGAGGGCTTCTCCGAAGAGGAGAACGCCGCCGCGACGGAGACCGTCCGGGTCGCCCGCAAGACCGCGAAGGCCCCCGTCAAGAAGACCACCGCCACCCGCAAGCGGTCCGAGAGTGAGCGCGAGGAGACCGACCCCTACCGCGCCGGCAACCCGGCGAAGTTCGTGGAGCAGTCCGCCGCAGAACTGAAGCAGGTCGTGTGGCCCACCTGGCCCCAGCTCGTCAGCTACTTCAGCGCCGTGCTGGTGTTCGTCCTGTTCTTCATCGCCTTCATCGGCCTGCTCGACCTGTTCTTCGGCTGGGGTCTGCTCAGCCTGTTTGGAGATGACCGATGAGTGAGAACGAGACCGGCGCAGAAGACTTCGAGATCGACCTCGGTGACCTGAGTCCCGAGAAGGAGCCCGCCGACGACGTCGAGATCGACTTCGGTGCCGTCGAGGAGTCCTCCGAGGAGGAGGACGACACCGCCGAGGTGGACCTCAGCGACGACGAGGAGGCCGAGGAGTCGAAGCCCTCGCCCGAGGACGACGACGCCACCGCAGCCGCGATCGCGCAGCTTCGGGAGGAGCTCGAGTCCAAGTTCGGCGACTGGTATGTCATCCACACGTACTCGGGCATGGAGAACCGCGTCAAGCAGAACGTGGACTCCCGTGCGCAGTCGCTCAACATGGAGGACTACATCTACGAGACGGTCGTTCCCACCGAGGACGTCGTCGAGATCCGCAACAACACTCGCAAGACGGTCACGCGCTGCGTCCTGCCGGGCTACGTCCTGATCCGCATGGACCTCACGGACGAGTCCTGGGGCGTCGTGCGCCACACCCCGTCCGTGACCGGCTTCGTCGGCCACGGCCAGACCCCCGTCCCGCTCAGCGTGGACGAGGTGCTCAAGATGCTTACCCCCTCCGTGGTTGCGAAGGTCGCGGCCGAGTCGGCCGGAACCGCCAGTGCGGCGCGGGGCAAGAAGAAGGTCGAGGTCGTCGACTTCCAGGTCGGCGACTCCGTCATGGTGACCGATGGTCCCTTCACCGGGGTCCATGCCACGATCACCGAGATCAACGCCAACAGCCAGCGGCTGCGTGCCCTCGTCGAGATCCTCGGGCGGGAGACGCCCGTCGACCTCGAATTCCGTCAGGTCGAGAGAGTCGTCTAAGCTGAACTGTTGCGCCCGGTCCCGGGCCCAGGGCGTCGCCTGAAACGGGACCAGTTCCACAACCAACCAAAGGACCCACCCATGCCTCCCAAGAAGAAGGTTTCGGCGGTCGTAAAGATCGCCCTGCAGGCTGGCGCAGCCACCCCTGCCCCGCCCGTCGGTACCGCCCTCGGTCCGCACGGCGTCAACATGATGGAGTTCGTCAAGGCCTACAACGCCCAGACGGAGTCCCAGCGCGGCAACGTCATCCCCGTCGAGATCACCATCTACGAGGACCGCACGTTCACCTTCATCACGAAGACCCCGCCCGCTGCCGAGCTCATCAAGAAGGCCGCCGGCGTGGCCAAGGGCTCTGACAACGCGCTGAACAAGGTCGGCAAGCTCTCGAAGGACCAGGTCCGCGAGATCGCCGCCACCAAGCTGCCGGACCTCAATGCCAATGACATCGAGGCCGCCATGAAGATCGTCGAAGGCACTGCCCGCTCCATGGGCATCTCCACCGACTGATCCCAACATCCCGAATTTCCCTGGCAGGGGAGTGCAACCCCACACCAGGAACTGGTGGAGCAGCCCGCGAGGCTGCCGAGGAAGGAACCAGAATGAAGCACACCAAGGCATACGCCGCGGCCGCGGAGAAGCGCTCCGAGGAGCAGCTCTACAGCCCCGAGGAGGCCCTGCGCCTCATCAAGGACATGGCCTCGGCCAAGTTCGACGAGACGATCGACGTCGCCATGCGACTCGGCGTCGACCCCCGCAAGGCGGACCAGATGGTCCGTGGCACGGTCAATCTTCCCCACGGCACCGGAAAGACGGCAAGGGTCCTCGTCTTTGCGGCCGGTGAGAAGGCTGAAGCCGCGCTCGAGGCCGGCGCCGACGAGGTCGGCACCGATGACCTCGTCGACAAGATCGCCGGCGGTTACCTCGACTTCGACGCAGTCGTGGCAACCCCGGACATGATGGGCAAGGTCGGCCGTCTGGGCCGCGTGCTCGGCCCCCGTGGCCTGATGCCCAACCCGAAGACCGGCACCGTCACCATGGACGTGGCGAAGGCCGTCTCCGACATCAAGGGCGGCAAGATCGAGTTCCGTATCGATCGCCACTCCAACCTGCAGTTCCTCATCGGCAAGGCCTCGTTCTCGGCCGAGCAGCTCGCGGACAACTACTTCGCGGCCCTCGACGAGATCCTTCGCCTGAAGCCCGCCTCCTCCAAGGGGCGCTACCTGCGCAAGATCGCCATCTCCGCCACCATGAGCCCGAGCGTGCTCGTGGATGCCGCGGCGATCAAGCCGGCCGCGGACTGACAAGCAGTTTCCAGGACACTGGACGACGGGGTGGGCGCGCGGCGCCCACCCCGTTCTGCATGCCCGCAGACATGGGTTCCGAAACTCAACGAAATTTGTTGCAGGAACGGACTAATATCCCTAGGGTGAGTCCCACAGCACCGTCAGAGACTGCAAGGGAGCACCCAATGACGCTGGAACAACACACATCCGCACCAAGACGAATACTCACCGCCGCACTGGCCGCGGCCCTCGCGCTCGGCGCCGGCATGCTGGCCGGACCCGCAGCGGCCGACACCGTCGAGACACCGCTCACGACCGATTTCGAGACCCAGTTGGAGCCTTGGGGCGTGCGCGGCTCGGGCGATGCCTCGGCCACGCTCGTGGCCGAGGCCCACGGCGGCGAGAGCGCCGCGCTGGTCTCCGGCCGGACCGCCGCCTGGAACGGTCTCGGTGCCTCGGTCGCCGGTGTCCTGGAGGCCGGACAGGTCTACGAACTCGCCGCCTGGGTGAAGTTGCCCGCGGGTGCCGAGGAGCCTGCGGACATCCGCGTCTCGATGGAGCGCGACGTTCCCGACGACGCCGGTGACAAGTGGGTCACCCTGACCACTGCCACCGGAGTCGGGGCGGGGGAGTGGGTCAGCATCGAGACCACCGTGACCATGCCGGAGGCACCGAACCTGCTGTACTTCGAGACCGCATCGGGAACCGCGGACTTCCTCGTGGACGACATCTCCATCGGCGCCGTCGTCGGCGAGGTGCAGGACCTGCTGCCCATCAAGGACACTGTCGAGTTCCCCGTCGGTGTGGCCATCGACGAGCGCGAGACCACCGGTCTGGCCTCCGAACTGCTGCTGCGCCACTTCGGGCAGATCACCCCCGAGAACCACATGAAGCCCGAGGCCTGGTACGACGAGGAGCGCAACTTCAGTCCGGACCCGCAGGCCGACGCCCTGATGGCCTACGCGGCCGCCAACGACCTGTCGGTCTACGGGCACGTGCTGGTGTGGCACAGCCAGGTCCCCGAGTGGTTCTTCCAGGACGACGCCGGTGAGCCCCTCACCGACTCCGAGGCTGACCGGGAGGTGCTCCGGGAACGGCTCGAGAACCACATCTTCGACGTCGCCGAGCACCTGGCCACCAACTTCGGCAACTTCGGCTCCGAGACCAACAAGCTCGTAGCCTTCGACGTCGTCAACGAGGTGATCTCGGATGACCGCACCGACGACGGCCTGCGCCGTTCCGAGTGGTACCGCATCCTCGGGACCGACTACCTGGACCTCGCCTTCGCCTACGCCGACGAGGCCTTCAACGACGTCCACGCCGAGCCGGGCGTGGAGCGTCCCGTGAAGCTGTTCATCAATGACTACAACACCGAGCAGGGCGGCAAGCAGGACCGATACCGCCAGGTGGTGGAAGGCCTGCTGGAGCGGGGCGCCCCGCTGGACGGCGTCGGACACCAGTTCCACCTGAACCTGTCCACCCCGATCAGCACCCTCGACGCCGCCATCGAGCGGTTCTCGGACCTGCCCGTCATCCAGGCGGTCACCGAGCTCGACGTCACCGTCGGCACCCCCGTGACGGAGGCGGCTCTGGTGCAGCAGGGCCACTTCTACCGCGACGCCTTCCAGGTCTTCCGGGACCGTGCCGACGAGCTGTTCTCGGTGACCATCTGGGGGCTCACGGACAACCGGAGCTGGCGCTCGGAGCAGGCGCCGCTGGCCTTCAGCGGGACCTACTCGGCCAAGGATGCCTACTACGGCATCGTCGACTCCGAGGAACTCACCCCCATCATCCGCGACGCCGTCGTGTTCGCCGGCGACGTCCCGCTGACGGCCGAGGGCCTGGCCGATCCCCTGTGGGCCGACTTGCCGCTGCACGCCGCCGGCGAGGCGGCCGAGTTCCAGCTCCGGTGGACTCCCGAGCACCTGGTGGTCTGGGCGGACCTCGCCGACGACGCCACCGCCGTGACCGTGACCCTGGGCGAGCAGACGGTCACCTTCGCACGGGACTCGGCCGACGCCGTCGTCGAGGACGACGGGGAAGGCTGGACCGCCCTGCTCCACGTGCCCGCCGAACTGGCCGAGGGTGACAGCATCGCCTTCGACCTTTCCGTCGCCACGCCCGCCGGGGGCGTCGACTGGAACGCCGGAGCCGCCCTCGGTTCGGTCGCGCTGGTGGAGGAGCTCTCCGCCATCGACGTCGCCCACACCGCTGAGGCGCCCGTCGTGGACGGCGAGCTGGAGGCCGCCTGGGCCGGCGCCGAGTCGTTGACCACGGACCGGGTCCTCACCGGCGACGAGACCGCCGCCACCGCGGAGGTCAGGGCGCTGTGGCACGGCACGCAGCTGTACCTCCTCGCAGAGGTCACCGATGCCGTCATCGACCTGTCCTCCTCCGACCCGTGGGTGCAGGACTCCGTGGAGTTCTTCGTGGACCTCGGCAACCGCAAGGGCGGCGCCTACGAGGCCACGGACACCCAGATCCGGATCAACGTCGACGGCGAACTGTCCTTCGGCACCGGGGACGAGGCCACCCAGTTGGCGCGTGTCACCAGCGCTACGGCCCGCACGGAGACCGGCTACCGCGTAGAGGCGGCCATCGACCTCGGCGAGTACGGCGGGGCGGGCACCATCCAGGGCCTCGACGTGCAGGTCAACGACGGCGTCGCGGGGGAGCGCACCGGCGTGACCACCTGGGCGGACCCGACCGGCCTCGGTTACCAGAACACCTCCCGCTGGGGAGTCGCCCGACTGCTGGCCGACGAGTCACCGGCCCCGTCGCCGTCGCCCTCCCCGAGCCCGACTCCGACGCCCTCGCCGACGCCGACGCCGCAGGAGCCTGCACCGTCGCCGGTGGACGACCTGTACTCCAAGCCGGGGTTCCACCACGTGAACGGACGCTGGTGGCACACCTCCTGCGAGCCGTACTCGCAGACCATCCGCTGCTTCACCGAGATCTGGGCCACCCAGGTCAAGGTGGTGGACGGTCGGTTCGTCGGTGAGACGGGATGGCACTTCAACAACCTCACCTACCTGCCGCACCTGACCCGTGCGCAGTGGGCCGACAACCCGCTGGGGCACCCGGGGGAGTGGACCGCAGCCGACGGTCGCAGGTGGCGCACCGAGTGCGACACCGCCGTCACCGGACGCGGCGGCTGCCGCACCTGGGCATGGGCCGACCACGTGGCAGCCAGCCTGGACGGGGACGTGTGGACCTACCGGAAGACCGCCGGGTGGGTGCTGAACAACATCGTCCGGTTCCGGTGACTCCCGCTCAGTGGAACTGCCACACGGCGCGGTCGCCCAGGCCGTTGGCGTAGACCAGCTCCACGTAGTCGACCGGCTCCGTGATCAGGTCGAAGGTCAGGTAGCCGGAGACGCACTCGCCTTCCCCGTAGGATCCTTCCGCGGGGAAGGCGGGTTCGTACGCTCCGGGAACCTGGGGGCGTTGGACGTTGCCGTTGGAGTCCTCGAGGTGCCACGGCTCGAGCGAGACCCGGGAGGGCTGCCCGGCCTCGAGTGCCTTCGTGACGCACACCTCGATGGGCAGGCCGGCCTTGCCCTCGATCATCTCGCCCTCCCCGGTGTCCTCCAGCAGTTCGACCGTGAAGTTGTCGAACGTCGCCCTGCCCTGCCACATCATCGTCTGGCCGGGAGCGGGTGAGGCGGGAGTGGGGGAGGTCTGTTCGGGAGCAGACGTGGCGGGAGTCTGAGGTGCGGTGGTGCCGGGATCCGGGTCCCGCGTCGGTGCCTCGTCGGCGGGGGACAGGAACTGGCAGCCCGCCACGGCCAGCGTGGCCGCCAACATCCCGAGCGTGGCCCTGCCGCGGCGCTGACCCATCGGCCTCAGAGCACCTTCGCGAAGAAGTCCCTGGTGCGGGGGTTGCTCGGGTTGCCGATCACCTCGGCGGCGGTCCCCGCCTCCACCACGAGGCCGTCGTCCATGAAGACCACCTGGTCGGCCACCTCGCGGGCGAACCCCACCTCGTGGGTCACCACCACCATCGTCATGCCCGACGCGGCGAGGTCCTTCATCACGCCCAACACCTCACCCACAAGTTCCGGGTCCAGCGCCGAGGTGGGCTCGTCGAAGAGCATCAGCTCGGGCTCCATGGCCAGTGCCCTGGCGATGGCGACGCGCTGCTGCTGCCCGCCCGAGAGCTGCGCGGGGTAGTGTCCCGCGCGGTCGGCCAGGCCGACGCGGTCCAACAGGTCGCGGGCGCGCTGCTCGGCCTGTGCCCGAGACAGACGCCGCACCTTCCGGGGCGCCTCCATCACGTTGGCGAGGGCGGTCAGGTGCGGGAACAGGTTGAAGCGCTGGAAGACCATTCCGATCCGGGAGCGCTGGCGGGCGATGTCGGAGTCCGTGCGGCGGTGGAGTTCCACGGTGCCGTCGCGCCTGGTGACCTCGCGCAGGCCGACGAGTTCACCGTCGACGTGGATGCGGCCGGCGTTGAACTCCTCCAGGCCGTTGATGCAGCGCAGCAGGGTGGACTTGCCGGACCCGGACGGACCCAGCAGGACCGCCACCTCGCCCTGCGCGACGGTGAGGTCCACGCCCTTGAGGACGTGCAGTTCGCCGAAGAACTTGTGCACGCCGTCGATCTGGATCTTCGCGGTGGGAGCAGTCATGGGGTGATGTCCAGGTAGGGGTCGGCGTGCGTGGTACGGGCGGCGAGGATGGCCTGCTGGCGCTTCGACATGCCGCGGGTGGAGCCGGGGGTGGAGTCCTTGCCGTCGAACCCGCGGCCGTAGTAGCCCTCGAGGTAGTGCTGGCCCACCATCAGCACCGACGTGATCACCAGGTAGTAGATGGCGGCGACGATCAGCAGCGGGATGGGCAGGAAGTTCTGGTTGCCGATGGCGTTGGTGACGAACGTGAGCTCCAGGGTGAACGGCACGGCGAGCACCAGCGAGGTGGTCTTCAGCATGGAGATGGTCTCGTTGCCAGTCGGGGGCACGATCACGCGCATGGCCTGCGGGACGATGATCCGCCACAGCGTCGTGGAGCGCTTCATGCCCAGCGCGGAGGCGGCCTCCCACTGCCCGTCGTCGACCGAGTTCAGGCCGGAGCGGACGATCTCGGAGAGGTAGGCGCCCTCGTTGAGGCCCAGACCCAGGAGGGCGGCGACGGTGGCGTTGACGACGTCGGCGGTGGTGAATACGAAGAACTCCGGGCCGAACGGGATGCCCAGGCTCAGCCGCGGGTAGAGCACCGAAAGCAGGCCCCAGAACACCAACTGGGTGTAGACGGGGGTGCCGCGGAAGAACCAGATGTAGACCGTGGACATCGCCCGCAGCACCGGGTTGGTGCCCATCCGCATCACCGCGCTCGTGACCGCGAGCACGATGCCGATCACCATGGCCCCCAGCGTCAGGAGCAGGGTCCAGCCGACGCCGGCCACAACGCGCGGGTCGAACAGGTACTGGCCGACGACGTCCCAGCGGTAGTTGGGGTTGGTCAGCAGGCTGTTGACCAACATCGCGGCCAGGACGAGAACGACGGCCGCCCAGACCCACAGGCTGGGCCTGGGGACTGGGCGGGCCTTGATCAGCTCCGGGGCGTCAGCCATGGATCAGGGGTGGACGTCGGCGGTGGTGATGATGGCGTCGGCGTTGCCCCAGCTGGTGAGGATGGCCTCCCAGGTGCCGTCGTCCATCAGGTGTTGCATGGCGGCCTGCATGGCTGCGGTGAGGTCCGGGTCGTCCTGGTTCACGACGATGCCTTGCGGGGCGGAGTCGCGGATGCCGCCGACGACCTCCATCTGGCCGCTGGTCAGCTCGACCGCGTAGGAGGCGACGGTGGAGTCAGCGTAGAAGGCGTCGGCCTTGCCGCCGATGACGTTGGTGGTCACGTCGGACTGGGAGCCGTAGGGGAGCACCTCGATGGCCTCCTCGCCGGCCTCGGCGCAGGCCTCGTTGAACGTGGCAAGCTCCTCCTCCTGGTACGTGCCGGTCTGGACCCCGATGGTGGTGCCACACACGTCGTCGGGGTCGAACTCGGTGGGGTTGCCGGACTTGACGGCGTAGGAGGAGCCCACCTCGATGTAGCTGATCATGTTGTAGTTCGCGGTGCGTTCCTCGGTGATGGTGAACGAGGAGATGCCGACGTCGTACTTGGTGCCGATGCCCGGCAGGAGGGAGTCGAACTCGGCTGCGGAGACCTCGGCCTCGAGGCCCAGCACGTTGCCGAGGGCCTTGCCGAGATCCACGTCGTAGCCGATGGCGGTCTGCAGGTCCTCCGCCCGGAACTCCGCCGGCGCGTAGTCGATCGATGCCCCGATGACGAGCTTGCCCGAGTCGGCGACGTCGGCCGGCAGGAGCGCTGCGATCTCGTCGACCTTCGCCACGCCCGAGACGTCGTAGGTGCGGTCGGTGGACTCGGCCGGCGTCGCGGTCTCGTCGGTGGGGGTCGAGCAGGCCGTCAGCGCGAGGGCGACGACGGCGGAAGCGGCGATGATCGGGCGCAGGCGCATCGATTCTCCTTGTGGTGCTTGATGGTTCAATCCAAGAGGATATCCCAGCGCCCCGTGTGGAACCGCATCGGGTGGGCGGAGCCGATTTGGTCCGTTGCCGTGGGGGCGGGTAATGTTGCTCCAGCCGAAGACCGCAGGTGACGAGAGTCTGAATTCCCGAGAGGGTGCCCGCGCAGGTGATCGCAAGTGTTCCACAGCTGTGCTGTGCAGCCCCGCGCCACCTGGCGACGGGGTCTTTTTCTTGTCTGGGTCATCGGCGCCGGGGCTCCCCGCCAGGGTGCGCCGGCTGTCAACAGTTAGGAAAGGAGACCCAATGGCGAGGCCGGACAAAGCAGCCACGGTCGCAGAGCTGAAGGAAAGCTTCAGCGAGTCTGCGGCTGCCGTGCTTACCGAGTACCGCGGTCTCACCGTCGCGCAACTGCAGGAACTGCGTCGCACGCTCGGAGAGAACGCCACCTACGCCGTTGCGAAGAACACCCTTGCCGCGATTGCAGCGAAGGAAGCCGGGATCGAGGGTGTCGAAGACTCCTTCACCGGCCCCACCGCCATCGCGTTCATCTCGGGTGATGTCGCTTCCACCACCAAGGGGCTGCGCGACTTCGCAAAGGCAAATCCGTTCCTGGCAATCAAGGGCGGCGTCATGGACGGAAAGTTCCTCGACGCCAATACGGTTCTGAAGCTTGCTGACCTCGAATCCCGCGAGGTCCTGCTGGCGAAGATGGCTGGTGCGCTCAAGGGCAACCTGGCCAAGGCCGCAGGCACTCTGGCAGCCCCGCTGTCCAAGAGCGCCCGTCTGCTCGGTGCCCTCCAGGGTGCCGCAGAGGCCAACCCGGCCCTCATCGGTGGCGCAGGCTCCGTGCCGGCTGCCGAGGCCACGAACGACGACGCCGCCACTGGCGACGTCCCCGCCGCCGACGCGGCAACCGAAGCAGCAGACGCTGCGGAATGATCCGCCCGCAGCAAGCACTGCTGCTGACGAACTGACGAAAGGAACGCCCAACATGGCGAAGCTCTCCAAGGAAGACCTCCTTGACGCGTTCAAGGAAATGACCCTCATCGAACTCTCCGAGTTCGTCAAGCTCTTCGAGGACACCTTCGAGGTCACCGCTGCCGCTCCGGTGGCCGTGGCTGCCGCTGCCCCGGCCGCTGCCGGTGGCGACGACGCCGGTGCCGAAGAGGCCGGCTCCGACAAGGTCGACGTCATCCTCACCGCAGGTGGCGACAAGAAGATCGCAGTCATCAAGGAGGTCCGCGCACTGACCTCCCTCGGCCTGAAGGAGGCCAAGGACCTCGTCGAGGGCGCTCCGAAGCCCGTCCTCGAGCAGGTCGACAAGGACACCGCGGCCAAGGCCAAGGAGGCCCTCGAGGCCGCCGGCGGCTCCGTCGAGGTCAAGTGACCCCGGTCTGACCGACCAACTCCGAGTGGCCCGTCCCCTTCTGGGGGCGGGCCATTCGTCATGCCGGGACCTGTGGGCCGCTCAACTGGCCACGGCGACGTCGTTGCCCGTCGCCGTCGGGTGGTCCGCCGCGGCTACCGTCGTGCTCGCGGCTGCGGCCACGCCGTCGGCTCGACCCGACCCGCCGATGGGATCGCTCGGAAGGGGCACCGGTGCCCCTTGCGCCGATTCTGGTCGGCGCGTCGGGTCAGTGGCGCCGTGGCCTCGCGGTGGTCGTCGATGGAAGTCGCTGCTGACGTAGGTGAGGATCTCCCGCAGCACCCGGGACCAGTCATGCATCACGTCCTCCCAAGTGAATCGAAGCACCACGTAGCCGAGTTCTGGCGCCCGCCTGTCGCGACGGCGGTCCTCCCGGAACTGCTTGCGCGTGCGATGGTGTTCGAACCCGTCCAGTTCCACGAGGATGCGCTCACCGATCAGCAGGTCGAACCGGCCGACTCCCGGCACTCGGTGCTGTGATCGAACCCGAACCTTGCGCTGGCCCAGCCGGTACCTCACTACGGACTCCAAAGGTGACTCGGCGAGTCCCGTGGCGCGCGCCAGCAGGCGACGTGCGTAGGCCGGGGCCTTGGCCAAGAGCTCCTCGAGTTCGGAACGGGTCCGACGTTCCTCCTGCAGCACGCAGTCCAGTGCCACGACGGCGTCCTCCGGCGAGTGGTTCAGCACGACTGCCACGAGCGCCGCGTCCAGGGAATCCACCGGGGCACCGCGATGAGTCAGCAGGGACCTGCATTCCTGCGCTCCTGGCACGGGTCCGTCACGCCGTCGCCGCTCCTTGCGTCGGACGTGGTGGTCAGGGCCGGCGCCGAGCGTCCAGACCCCCAGGAGTTCCAGTGCCGAGAGGCAGGTCAGCGTGCCGCCTGCGGCAACCGCCGTGACCACGCCCTCGGCGGTCTCGGCAGTTGCGAACAGCGAGCGGCTGAGACGTACCAGCGGCCCCGCCTCCTCCGCGCCCTTGAGCGCGCTTCGGGTCAACCCCGCGGCGATGAGGTCCTTGCGTGCGACGATGCCGTCCCGGGCATGCTGCCGGATGAGGTGCTCCATACTTCGAACTCTGGGAGTCGCTGACGTCGATCCGTCACTGACCCCCACGCCCTGTGGACAACTCCCGGTGGCCCTCGGGTGGGGCCAGTCCCTTGCAGCGACCCGACATGCCGAAGGAATCTGGGGGAGGGGGCACCGGTGCCCCCTCCGTGGAATCCGATCGGCGTGTCGGGTCGGGCCACCCGCGGCGGCGGCACGACGGTGCGGGCCCGGCCGGTGTCGTGGCCGGAGTTCACCCGCCGTTCGCCCGGCGGGTCGTGGCATCTGTCAGGTCTCTCGGATATGCTTGCGGCAGGTCGATGGAGACCTCCCCGGGGTCCGGTCAGCGGGTTGCCGATTCGTTCGGCGTGGCCTATAGTGGTTTTTTGCCCTGCTATGCAATCGTGCCCTGTCATTTGACACGGGTCTTTTGCTGTGCGAAGAACCAGCTTCTCGCGTTCTTGGAAGGACCGAATCTTGGCAACCTCGCGCTCTGCGTTGAAGAACACCAATGTCGTATCGACCAGCGGAAGGATCTCGTTCGCGAAGATCCACGAGCCGCTCGAGGTCCCAAACCTGCTTGACCTACAGGTCGACGCCTACAACTGGCTGATCGGAAACGAAGAGTGGAGCAAGTCCGTCGAGGAGCGCCTGGCTGCAGGCCGCACCGACGTGAACACCCGCTCCGGCCTGGAGGAGATCTTCGAGGAGATCTCGCCCATCGAGGACTTCAACGAGACGATGTCGCTGTCTTTCCGCGACCATCGCTTCGAGGAGCCCAAGCACAGCATCGAGGAGTGCAAGGACCGCGACGTCACCTACGCCGCGCCCCTCTTCGTGACCGCCGAGTTCGTCAACAACGACACCGGTGAGATCAAGTCCCAGACCGTGTTCATCGGCGACTTCCCGCTGATGACCGACAAGGGCACCTTCATCATCAACGGCACCGAGCGCGTCGTCGTGTCCCAGCTGGTACGCTCGCCGGGCGTCTACTTCGAGCAGACCCCCGACAAGACCTCGGACAAGGACATCTACTCCTGCAAGGTGATCCCCTCGCGCGGTGCGTGGCTGGAGTTCGAGGTGGACAAGCGGGACATGGTCTTCGTCCGCCTGGACCGCAAGCGCAAGCAGAACGTCACCGTCCTGCTGAAGGCCCTCGGCTGGACCGAGGACAAGATCCTCGAGGAGTTCGGCGACTACGAGTCGATGCGCCTCACCCTCGAGAAGGACTCGGTCCACACCCAGGACGAGGCCCTCCTCGACATCTACCGCAAGCTGCGTCCGGGCGAGCCCCCGGCGCGCGACGCCGCCCAGGCGCTGCTGGAGAACTACTACTTCAACCCGAAGCGCTACGACCTGGCCAAGGTCGGCCGGTACAAGATCAACAAGAAGCTGGGTCTCGAGCTGCCGTTCGACCAGCAGGTCCTCACCATCGAGGACATCGTCGCCTCCATCAAGTACATCGTGGCCCTCCACGAGCACAAGGAGGACCTGGACGGTGTCATCGTCGAGGCCGACGACATCGACCACTTCGGCAACCGTCGCCTCCGCACGGTCGGCGAGCTGATCCAGAACCAGCTCCGCACCGGCCTCGGCCGCATGGAGCGCGTGGTCCGTGACCGGATGACCACCCAGGACATCGAGGCGATCACGCCCCAGACCCTGATCAACATCCGGCCCGTGACCGCCGCGCTGAAGGAGTTCTTCGGGACCTCCCAGTCGTCGCAGTTCATGGACCAGAACAACCCCCTCGCCGGCCTGACGCACAAGCGTCGCCTGTCCGCGCTGGGCCCCGGTGGCCTCTCGCGTGACCGCGCCGGCATGGAGGTCCGAGACGTCCACCCGTCGCACTACGGCCGCATGTGCCCCATCGAGACCCCTGAAGGCCCGAACATCGGCCTGATCGGCTCGCTGGCCACGTTCGCGCGCATCAACGCGTTCGGCTTCATCGAGACCCCCTACCGCAAGGTCGTCGACGGCAAGGTCACCGACCAGATCGAGTACCTGACCGCCGACGAGGAGGACCGTTACGCGATCGCGCAGGCCAACGCCGCGCTCGACGAGGACGGCCGCCTGACCGAGGAGCGCGTGCTCGTGCGCATCAAGCACGGTGACGCCGACGCGGTCTCGGCCGCCGAGGTCGAGTACATGGACGTGTCCCCGCGCCAGATGGTCTCTGTGGCCACCGCGCTGATCCCGTTCCTCGAGCACGACGACGCCTCGCGTGCCCTGATGGGCGCCAACATGCAGCGCCAGGCCGTCCCGCTGGTCCGCAACGAGGCCCCGTTCGTGGGCACCGGCATGGAGTACCGTGCCGCGGTCGACGTCGGCGACGTAACCGTCGCGAAGAAGGCCGGCGTGGTCCACGCCGTCTCGGCGGACCTCATCGAGATCGCCAACGACGACGGCACCTACACCACCTGGAAGCTCGACAAGTTCGTGCGCTCCAACGCGGGCACCTGCATCAACCAGCGCCCGCTGGTGGCCCCCGGTGACCGCGTCGAGGTCGGCACCCCGCTGGCCGACGGCCCCTGCACCGACCAGGGCGAGCTGGCCCTCGGCAAGAACCTCCTCGTCGCCTTCATGCCCTGGGAGGGCCTGAACTACGAGGACGCCATCATCCTTTCCCAGCGCATCGTCCAGGACGACGTCCTCACCTCGATCCACATCGAGGAGCACGAGGTCGACGCCCGTGACACGAAGCTGGGTGCGGAGGAGATCACCCGCGACATCCCCAACGTCTCCGACGAGATGCTGGCGGACCTCGACGAGCGCGGCATCGTCCGCATCGGCGCCGAGGTCTCCGCGGGAGACATCCTCGTGGGCAAGGTCACCCCGAAGGGCGAGACCGAGCTCACCCCCGAGGAGCGCCTGCTGCGCGCCATCTTCGGTGAGAAGGCCCGCGAGGTCCGCGACACCTCTCTGAAGGTTCCCCACGGCGAGTCCGGCACCGTCATCGGCGTGCGCGTCTTCGACGCCTCGGAGGAGGACGACGAGCTTCCCCCCGGCGTGAACCAGCTGGTCCGCGTGCACGTGGCCCAGAAGCGCAAGATCTCCGACGGTGACAAGCTCGCCGGCCGCCACGGCAACAAGGGCGTCATCTCCAAGATCCTGCCCATCGAGGACATGCCGTTCCTCGAGGACGGCACCCCCGTCGACATCGTCCTGAACCCGCTCGGTGTGCCCTCGCGAATGAACATCGGCCAGGTGCTGGAGAACCACCTCGGGTGGATCGCCAAGACCGGCTGGGACGTCACCGGCGTCGAGGAGGCCTGGGCCGAGCGCCTGCGCGAGGTCGGCCTCGGCCGTGTGGAGGGTGACGCCAAGGTCGCCACCCCCGTGTTCGACGGCGCCAACGAGCAGGAGATCCAGGGTCTGCTGGGCAACTCCCTGCCCACGCGTGACGGCGACCGCCTGATCGACGAGGGTGGCAAGGCCCGCCTCTTCGACGGCCGCTCCGGCGAGCCGTACCCGGAGAAGATCGGTGTCGGCTACATGTACATGCTGAAGCTGCACCACCTCGTCGACGACAAGATCCACGCGCGCTCCACCGGGCCGTACTCGATGATCACCCAGCAGCCGCTGGGCGGCAAGGCACAGTTCGGTGGCCAGCGCTTCGGTGAGATGGAGGTGTGGGCACTCGAGGCCTACGGTGCCGCCTGGGCGCTGCAGGAGCTCCTGACCATCAAGTCCGACGACGTCCCCGGCCGCGTGAAGGTCTACGAGGCGATCGTCAAGGGCGAGAACATCCCCGAGCCGGGCATCCCCGAGTCGTTCAAGGTTCTCGTCAAGGAAATGAAGTCGCTGTGTCTGAACGTCGAGGTGCTCTCCGACGACGGCCGGATCATCGACCTGCGTGACTCCGAGGAGGACCTGCGCTCCGCAGAGGACTTCGGCATCGACCTGGGCCGTCGCCCGGGCGGTGACACCGGATTCATGGACGTCGGCGAAGTCTGAGTAATCGCACGGGGGCTCCGTCCCCGTGTGCCCCCGGCCGTGGTTGCGACCGCGGTTGGGGCTCGGTCCCGATCAACCAAAAGACAACTCAGACGAACAACAGCTCACCTACAAGTGATGTAGGGGAAAGAGAAGAAACGTGCTGGACGTGAACTTCTACGACGAACTCCGAATCGGTCTCGCGAGCGCCGACCAGATCCGTGAGTGGTCCTACGGCGAGGTCAAGAAGCCGGAGACCATCAACTACCGCACGCTCAAGCCCGAGCGCGACGGCCTCTTCTGCGAGAAGATCTTCGGTCCCACCAGGGACTGGGAGTGCTACTGCGGCAAGTACAAGCGCGTGCGCTTCAAGGGCATCATCTGCGAGCGCTGCGGCGTCGAGGTGACCCGTAGCAACGTGCGCCGTGAGCGCATGGGCCACATCGAGCTGGCCGCCCCGGTCACCCACATCTGGTACTTCAAGGGTGTCCCGAGCCGTCTCGGCTACCTGCTGGACATCGCGCCGAAGGACCTCGAGAAGGTCATCTACTTCGCGGCCCACATGATCACCGCCGTCGACGAGGAGGCCCGTCACCGGGACCTGTCCTCGCTGCAGGCGAAGGTCGAGGTCGAGCTGAAGCAGGTCGCGGCCCGTCGCGACGCAGACATCGAGACCCGCATGTCCAAGCTCGAGGAGGACCTGGCCCAGCTGGAGTCCGAGGGTGCCAAGGCAGACATCAAGCGCAAGGTCCGTGAGGGCGCCGAGAAGGAGGTCGGCCAGCTGCGCACCCGTGGGCAGCGCCAGCTCGACCGCATCCAGGCCGTCTGGGACCGCTTCAAGACCCTCAAGGTCCAGGACCTCGAGGGCGACGAGATCCTCTACCGCGAGATGGACGCCCGCTTCGGCAAGTACTTCGAGGGCTACATGGGCGCGGAGGCCATCCAGAAGCGCCTCCAGACCTTCGACCTGAAGGCCGAGTCCGAGGCGCTGCGCGAGACCATCGCCACCGGCAAGGGCCAGCGCAAGACCCGTGCCCTGAAGCGCCTCAAGGTCGTCAACGCGTTCCTCACCGGCGGCAACCACCCCGCCGGCATGGTGCTCGACGCCGTCCCGGTCATCCCGCCGGACCTGCGCCCGATGGTGCAGCTCGACGGTGGCCGCTTCGCCACGTCGGACCTGAACGACCTGTACCGCCGCGTCATCAACCGCAACAACCGCCTGAAGCGCCTGCTGGACCTCGGTGCCCCCGAGATCATCGTGAACAACGAGAAGCGCATGCTCCAGGAGGCCGTGGACTCGCTGTTCGACAACGGCCGTCGCGGCCGCCCCGTCACCGGACCCGGCAACCGTCCGCTGAAGTCCATCTCGGACATGCTCAAGGGCAAGCAGGGACGCTTCCGCCAGAACCTGCTCGGCAAGCGCGTCGACTACTCCGGCCGTTCGGTCATCGTGGTGGGACCGCAGCTGAAGCTGCACCAGTGCGGCCTGCCGAAGGCCATGGCGCTGGAGCTGTTCAAGCCGTTCGTCATGAAGCGCCTCGACGACCTCAACCACGCCCAGAACATCAAGGCGGCCAAGCGCATGGTCGAGCGCCAGCGCCCCGTCGTTTGGGACGTGCTGGAAGAGGTCATCGCCGAGCACCCCGTGCTGCTGAACCGTGCACCAACCCTGCACCGCCTCGGCATCCAGGCGTTCGAGCCGCAGCTCATCGAGGGCAAGGCCATCCAGATCCACCCGCTGGTCTGCACCGCGTTCAACGCAGACTTCGATGGTGACCAGATGGCCGTGCACCTGCCGCTGAGCGCGGAGGCGCAGGCCGAGGCCCGCGTCCTGATGCTGTCGACGAACAACATCCTCAAGCCCGCCGACGGCCGCCCCGTGACCATGCCCACCCAGGACATGATCATCGGCCACTACTTCCTGACCTCCGAGCGCGACGGCCAGGGCAAGGGCCGCACGTTCTCCTCGATCGCAGAGGCCACCATGGCCTTCGACCGCGGCGACCTCGACGTGAACGCGCCGATCCGGCTGCGTCTCACCGACGTCGTGATCGAGGGTGCGGAGCCCCGCCACGACGGGTCCTTCCTCGTGGAGACCACCCTCGGCCGCGCCCTGTTCAACGAGGCGCTGCCGGAGGACTTCGGCTTCGTCAACGAGGTCGTCGGGAAGAAGGCCCTGGGACGCATCGTCAACGAACTGGCGGAGCGCTACTCGAAGGTCGTCGTCGCCAACGCGCTCGACAACCTGAAGGACATGGGCTTCCGCTGGGCGAGCCGTTCCGGCGTCACCGTGTCCATCGCGGACGTCCAGACCCCGCCCCAGAAGGCGGAGATCCTGGCCGGCTACGAGGCGCGCGCCACGAAGGTGGACAAGCTCTACGAGCGCGGTTCGGTGACCGAGGACGAGCGTCGTCAGGAGCTCATCGAGATCTGGACCGACGCGACGGCGGAGCTCACGCAGGCCATGCGCGAGAACTTCACCACCGAGAACCCCATCTTCATGATGGTCGACTCCGGTGCGCGAGGAAACATGACGCAGATGCGTCAGATCGCCGCGATGCGTGGCCTGGTGGCGAACCCGAAGGGCGACATCATCCCGCAGCCCATCAAGTCGAACTTCCGTGAGGGCCTCTCGGTGCTGGAGTACTTCATCTCCACGCACGGTGGCCGAAAGGGACAGGCCGACACGGCCCTCCGCACGGCCGACTCGGGCTACCTGACCCGTCGACTCGTCGACGTCAGCCAGGACGTCATCATCCGCGAGGAGGACTGCGGCACCGAGCGCGGCCTCACCAAGACCATCGCCGTGTGGTCGAAGATGGGCACCGACGAGACGGGCCGTCCCGTCGAGGTCCAGACCGAGGCGTTCGCCAAGGGCGCCCAGGTGGAGACCGTCTCCGACGTGGAGACCGCTGTCTACGCCCGCGTGCTGGCAGTCGACGCCGTCGACGCCAAGGGCGAGGTGCTCGTCGCGGCCGGCACCGACCTCGGTGACGCCGAGATCGACAAGCTGGTCGCCGCCGGCGTGACCGAGGTCAAGGTCCGTTCGGTCCTGACCTGTGAGGCCGCCACCGGTACCTGCGCGCTCTGCTACGGCCGCTCCCTGGCCTCCGGCAAGACTGTGGACGTCGGCGAGGCCGTCGGTATCGTCGCCGCTCAGTCGATCGGTGAGCCCGGAACCCAGCTGACGATGCGTACCTTCCACACCGGTGGTGTGGCCGGTGACGACATCACGCAGGGTCTGCCGCGTGTCGTCGAGCTCTTCGAGGCCCGCCAGCCCAAGGGCAAGGCGCCCATCGCCGAGGCCGACGGTGTCATCCGCGTCGAGGACGGCGAGCGCAACCGCAAGCTCGTCCTGGTGCGGGACGACGGGGGCGAGGACCTCGAGTACCCGGTTGCGCGTCGTACCCGCCTCGAGTTCGAGGACCACTCGGGTGCCCGCATCCGCATCGAGGACGGCGTGCACGTGTCCATCGGGCAGCAGCTGACCGCCGGTCAGGTGGACCCGCAGGACGTCCTGCGGATCCGTGGTCTGCGCAAGGTGCAGGAGCACCTGGTGGACGAGGTGCAGCGCGTGTACCGCACGCAGGGCGCCCCGATCCACGACAAGCACATCGAGATCATCATCCGCCAGATGCTGCGTCGCGTGACGGTCATCGACTCCGGTGACACCTCGATGATGCCAGGTGAGCTCGTGGACCGTCCGTCCTACGAGGCCGCCAACCGCAAGGCGCTCACCGAGGGTGGCAAGCCCGCGGAGGGACGTCCGGTGCTGATGGGTATCACCAAGGCGTCACTGGCGACCGACTCGTGGCTGTCCGCGGCCTCCTTCCAGGAGACCACCAAGGTGTTGACCGATGCCGCCATCCAGGGCAAGAGCGACTCGCTCGTCGGCCTGAAGGAGAACGTCATCCTCGGCAAGCTGATCCCGGCCGGAACCGGCCTGGACCGCTACCGCAACATCCGGGTGGAGCCCACCGAGGAGGCTCGCTCCAGCCTGTACACCATGACCTACGACCCGTACGACTACTCGTTCGGTTCGGATCCGGCAGGTCCCGGTGTGCCGCTGGACGACCTCGACTTCGGCGACATCCGCTGAGGCTGATCAGTCCGACGAGGAGGGCCAGGTGCTGCGAAGCACCTGGCCCTCTTTCGTTGTCCGGTGGGGGAGTGGAGCCCGGGGTCAGGGGTGCTCCTGGTGCTCCTGCACCGAGCCCGGGACTGCCCGCCCGGCAGCGCCGAAACCTTCCGCCGTGGTGCCCGGCAGGTCCTGGGACGGGGTTTCGACGTCGGCCATGCTGGGCGGGGTCTCGGCGAAGCTGCGGGAGACCCTGCGGTAGGCGGGGGTGAAGAAGGCGGCCACGGTCACGGCCAGCCCCACGAGGCCGCTGAGCAGGAACACGAGCGCGATGCCGCGGCCCTCGCCGTGCCCGAGCAGCCAGGCCCAGCGCTCCTGCCCGCCGCCCGTGCGCATGTAGGGCAGCAGCCAGAACTCGGCCAGGGGCGCCACGGCGAAGGCGCTGATGGGGGAGGCGGCCAGTTCCATGGACTGGGCGAGGCCGAACACCCGGCCCTGCTTCGCGTACGGCACGGTGCGCTGCAGCACGGTCTGCTCGGCGGCCTCCACCGCCGGGACGATGGCCATGTAGGCGAACATCGTGACCGCCAGCAGCACCACGGACTCGCGGATGGACATCGCCATCCCGACGACCCACATGGCCACCAGCACCAGCAGCATGGTGCGGATGGGGTTGCGGCCCAACCCTCGTTTCCCCACCACGGCACCGCCGACGATGAAGCCGACGGAGCACACGGCATAAACGATGCCCCACCACTCGACGCTCATCAGTTCCAGGCCGTAGGGGTCCAGCAGTGCCATGTAGGTGCCGCCGAGGAAGTTGTTGAAGGTGGAGAAGATGATCAGGGCCAGCAAGCCCGGGATGGCCACCACGGTCTGCCAGGCGATCCGGAACTGCGCCGGGCCGCCGTGCTGGTCCTCGGCCTCGATCCGGGACTTCGGGATGTCGAGGGTCATGACGTGGCCCAGCGACACGGCCATCGCGACGAGCCCGATCAGGAGGGTGGTCTGCATGCCCAGCAGGCCGACTGACAGGCCGGACAGGACCGAGCAGATCAGCATCGCCACCCCGTTGACCATCCCGACCAGGCCATTGGCGCGGTCCCTCGCGTCGGGCTCCACGAGGAGTGTGACCGATGCGGAGAGGGTGATGGAGCGGATGGACTCGACGATGCTGCCCGCAAGTACCAGGAACAGGAACGCCCAGAAGCCGGGGCTCGTCAGTGAGAGCAGGGCCGAGTCGGGGGCGAACAGCATCAGCCCGAAGGCCAGCGCGAACGCGACGACGGTGGCGGCCGCGGCGGTGACCAGGACCGGCTTCTTCTGGTGGCGGTCGACGAAGGTCCCGAACGGCACCCCGAGGACGGCGAGCAGGGCCATGTAGGCACCGCCCAGGATCCCGGTCGCGAGCACGGAGCGGGTCTCGAGGTAGACCCAGAAGGTCACCGCGAACCAGATGTAGTTCGTGGCGATGTTGGCCACCAGGGTGTTCGCGAGCAGGGCGCGGAAGGTCTTGTTCATGGCCCGCAGAAGTCTGCCACCACCGGCGCCCGGCACCAATGGTGGGAGGAAACTTTCAGGGTTGGCTCAGGGTGAGGGCTGCACCGGCAGGATTGTTACCAAAGCGGAATGTTCATTCGCGCATTTCGACTTCCATCTGCATGGTGGGAGCGCTTGAATGGCTGGTGCTCGCCGATGAGCGGGCCCGGCCGCGGGGCAGGTCTCCGCGCGGAGCTTCGAGTAGACGTGGCACACGAGGATGCGTGCCGAGGGAGGACTGAGCAATGGATCGCAGGCAGTTTCTGATCGGCCTTGGTGCCGCGAGCGCCGTCGGTGTCGTCGGCCTTGCGGGCTGTGGCACCGACGAGGGGACGGAGACCCCGGGGACGGACCCCACCAGCACGGGCGAGGGTCCGGTCGAGGGTGGCGCGGGCGGCACCGTCGGCGTGTTCACGTGGTGGGCCGAGGGCTCGGAGAAGCTCGGTCTGGAGGAACTGGAGAGCCTGTTCGCGGAGCGCTTCCCGAACAACACCTTCGAGAACCTCGCCGTCGCCGGTGGTGCCGGCACCAACGCCAAGGCCAAGCTCGCCGCGGACCTGCAGAACGGCAACCCGCCGGACTCGTTCCAGGGCCACGCCGGCGCCGAGCTGATGGATTACATCGACGCGGACCAGATCCTCCCGGTCAACGACGTCATCGAGGAGCTCGGTGGCGCCGAGGTCTTCCCGCAGAACCTGCTGGACCTGATCACCGTCGACGGGGACATCTTCTCCGTGCCCTCCAACGTCCACCGCGCCAACGTGGTGTGGGCCAACCCGGCGGTCATCGCCGAGGCCGGTGCGGCCGAGGTCCCCGCGGACCTTGACGCCTGGATCGCGGACATGGGCAAGATCAAGGACTCGGGCATCGAGACCCCGATCACGGTGGGCGGCACCTGGACGCAGGTCCACCTGTTCGAGACCATCCTGCTCGCCGAACTCGGGGTCGACGACTACAACGCCCTGTTCGCCGACGGCGCGTGGGACTCCGACGGGGTCAAGTCGGCCGTCTCGAAGTACGCCCAGATCCTCGAGTTCGCCAACACCGCCTCCGACGGTGACGACTGGCCGGCCGCCACCGACGCGGTCATCGAGGGACGCGCGGCCTACAACGTCATGGGTGACTGGGCGGTCGCGCAGTTCGCGTCCAAGGACCAGGTCGACGGTGAGGACTTCACCTACTTCCCGGTCCCCGGCACCGACGGCGTCTTCGACTTCCTGGCCGACTCCTTCACGCTGCCCAACGGGGCGCCGAACCCCGAGGGCGCCAAGGACTGGCTGCGGCTGGTCGGCTCTGCCGAGGGCCAGTTGGCGTTCAACCTGGCCAAGGGTTCCATCCCGGCGCGCACCGACGTCGCCGCCGACGAGTTCCCGCCCTACCAGCAGACCGCCATGGAGTCCTTCGGCAACGACGCGATCGCCTCCTCGATCGCGCACGGCGCAGCGGTCAACATGGCGTGGCTGTCCGAGATCTCAACGGCGATGTCGAAGTTCTACAGCAGCCGCGACGAGGAGACCCTGGTCACCGACCTCGTGGCAGCCGCCGAGACCTACGGCTTCTGACCCAACCGTGCAGCGGGTTGTCGCACCCTCCCCGGGAGCGGCAACCCGCTTGCTCGTCCACCCCCCAGAACAAGGAGACCCATGAAGAAGGTCAAGACCTGGTTGCCCGGGCTGTTGCTGGTGATGCCGTCGATCCTCCTGGTCCTCGTTTTCGTCTACGGGCTCATCGGCCAGAACGTGGCCACGTCGCTCGAGCGGGTGGAGACCAGATCCGGACGGCTCGTCAACGAGGGCGGTCTGGCGAACTACGCCGAACTGCTCGGCAGCGAGCGCTACCAGCACGCCCTGTGGAACCTGCTGGTGCTCACCCTCGTCTTCGTCGTGGGGGCGATGTTCTTCGGGCTGTTGTGGGCGATCCTGCTGGAGAAGGGCGTGACGGGGGAGGGGGCGTTCCGCTCCATCTACCTGTTCCCGATGGCGGTGTCGTTCATCGCCTCCGGCGTGGTCTGGAGGTGGTTGATGTCACCGGGGCAGGGCGACTACGAGGCCGTCGGGCTCAACCGGTTGTTCATCGACATGGGTCTGCCACAGTTGCAGAACTCGTGGTGGTCCTCGGACTCGCGGTTCAACATGGCCGCGATGGCGATGCCCGCCATCTGGCAGCTCGCCGGCTACGTCATGGCCCTGTTCCTCGCCGGGTTCCGCGGCATCACCACGGACCAGCGCGAGGCGGCGCGCATGGATGGTGCCTCGGAGTGGAAGATCTACCGTCACGTGCTGTTCCCGCAGCTCTCGCCGATCGCACTGAGCGCGCTGATCATCATGGGTCACATGTCGCTGAAGATGTTCGACCTGATTTACGCCATCGCGGGCCAGAACTCCTACGTCTCCGAGGTGCCGGCGACGCTGATGTGGTTGCAGCTGTTCAACCTGAACGACCCGGTGGCGGCGGCGGTCAACGCCACCATCCTGCTCCTGCTGGTGGCGCTCGTCGTGGTGCCCTACCTCGTACACACCAACCGCACCGAGAAGGCAGGCCGATGATGAGTGCCGTGGCAACCCGGTCCGAGGACCGGATCGTTCCCCGCAAGAAGAAGGTCGGGGGCAAGAAGGTGGCTCTGACCGGCGGGCAGTACCTGCTGCTGGTCTTCTTCGCGGCCGTCGTCCTGATGCCGCTGTACGTCGTGGTGGTCACGAGCCTGAAGTCGCCGGCTGAGTACTCGTCCCTGACCGCGTGGAGCCTTCCCCGGGAGATCTCCGGCCAGGGGTGGGTGGCGGCATGGGAGGCGTTGGCCCCGGCGATGTTGCGCTCCATGGTGCTGGCGGTGAGCGCCGCCGTGCTGTCCTCGTTCCTGGGCTCCCTGAACGGCTATGTCTTCTCCAAGCTGCGCTTCCCCGGCGCGACGCTGATCTTCACGCTTTTCCTTTTCGGAATGTTCATCCCGTACCAGGCCATCATGATCCCGCTGCAGTCGCTCATGATCCAGGTGCAGTCCACGGCAGAATGGCTGGCGGGCATCCCCACGCTGATCATCGCCCACACCATCTACGGCATCCCGATCTGCACGCTCATCTTCCGCAACTACTACGCCACGGCCCTGCCCGACGAGATCGTCGAGGCCGCACGCGTCGACGGTGCGGGCACGCTGCGGATCTTCCGCTCCATCGTGCTGCCGGTCTCGGCGCCGGCCTTCGTCGTGACCCTGATCTGGCAGTTCACCAGCGCCTGGAACGACTTCCTGTTCGCCCTGTTCCTGACCAACCGGAACACGGGCCCGGTGACCTACGCCCTCCAGGAGCTCGCCTCGGCCCAGAACCCCGACTACGCGCGGATGATGGCCGGCGTCCTGATCGCCAGCCTGCCCACGCTGGTCGTCTACGTCGCGCTCGGCAAGTACTTCGTGTCCGGGCTGATGAGTGGTTCGGTGAAGTAGCCGCATTTTGACCCTGTGGGGGTGGGGGAGTAACCTTGTTGAGCGTGTCCGCCCTCGCGGGCACTTGTGCGTGCCCTGGCATGGGCCCCAGCCTTGAGTTGCAGAGGTGGTCGGGGTCGTGCGGAGCTCGCACGGCGGCCCAAGGCCCGGAGCAACTACGGAAACGGTGACCCGGAACGCGCTGGTCGAAGCCGCAAAATGCCAGGGAATTACATGTCCAGACAGCGAAAGTGATACCAAACAGGTGCCAACAATTCAGCAGCTGGTCCGAAAGGGCCGACACGATAAGTCGTCATCAAGCAATACCCCCGCGCTCAAGGGCTCGCCCCAGCGTCGCGGTGTGTGCACCCGTGTGTACACCACCACCCCGAAGAAGCCGAACTCCGCGCTGCGCAAGGTCGCGCGCGTTCGCCTGAGCTCCGGCATCGAAGTCACCGCCTACATCCCGGGTGTCGGCCACAACCTGCAGGAGCACTCGATGGTGCTCGTGCGCGGCGGCCGTGTGAAGGACCTCCCCGGTGTCCGTTACAAGATCGTCCGCGGCTCCCTGGACACCCAGGGCGTCAAGGGCCGCAAGCAGGCCCGTAGCCGCTACGGCGCGAAGAAGGAGAAGTAATGCCTCGCAAGGGTCCCGCGCCGAAGCGCCCCATCAACGTAGACCCCGTCTACGGCTCCCCGCTGGTCTCCCAGCTCGTGAGCAAGATCCTGCTCGACGGCAAGAAGACCGTCGCGCAGGGCATCGTGTACAACGCCCTTGAGGGCACCCGTGAGAAGACCGGTGTGGACCCGGTGCAGACGCTGAAGCGCGCACTGGACAACATCCGCCCGTCCATCGAGGTCAAGTCGCGCCGCGTCGGTGGCGCCACCTACCAGGTCCCGATCGAGGTCAAGCCCGGTCGCCAGACCACGCTGGCCATGCGTTGGCTCGTCAACTTCTCCCGCGACCGTCGTGAGAAGACCATGACCGAGCGTCTCATGAACGAGATCCTCGACGCGTCCAACGGCCTCGGTGCCGCCGTGAAGCGTCGCGAGGACACGCACAAGATGGCAGAGGCCAACCGCGCCTTCGCCCACTACCGCTGGTGACCTCCCTGCCCTCGAGCCTCGTGCTCGAGGGCATTCACCGTTAACTCACGAAGCCAGAGAAGGACACAACAGTGGCCAACCAAGACCTCTCGCAGGTACGCAACATCGGCATCATGGCGCACATCGATGCCGGCAAGACCACCACCACCGAGCGCATCCTGTTCTACACGGGCAAGAACCACAAGATCGGCGAGACGCACGACGGTGCGGCGACGATGGACTGGATGGAGCAGGAGCAGGAGCGCGGCATCACCATCACGTCCGCCGCGACGACCTGTTTCTGGCACGACACCCAGATCAACGTCATCGACACCCCCGGCCACGTTGACTTCACCGTCGAGGTGGAGCGCTCGCTGCGCGTCCTCGACGGCGCGGTCGCCGTGTTCGACGGCGTCGCCGGTGTGGAGCCGCAGTCGCAGACCGTGTGGCGCCAGGCCACCACCTACGGCGTGCCGCGCATCTGCTACGTCAACAAGCTGGACCGCACCGGTGCCTCGTTCGACTACTGCGTCCAGACCATCCGTGACCGGCTGAACACCGACCCGGTGGTCCTGCAGATCCCGATCGGCTCCGAGTCCGACTTCCTGGGCGTTGTCGACCTGGTGGGCATGCGTGCCCTCACCTGGCGCGGCGAGACCGTCATGGGCGAGGACTACGAGGTGGAGGAGATCCCCGCAGAGCTCAAGGAGCGTGCCGAGGAACTCCACGCCAAGCTCGTCGAGCGTGTCGCCGAGGTTGACGACGACCTGATGGAGAAGTACCTGGAGGGCGAGGAGCTCACCAAGGACGAGATCGTGGCAGGCATCCGCAAGGGTGTCATCGGCAACGAGTTCACCGTCGCGCTGGCCGGCAGCTCCTTCAAGAACAAGGGCGTCCAGCCGCTGCTCGACGCCGTCGTGGCCTACCTGCCCTCCCCGCTCGACGTCCCCGCCATCGACGGCTTCAAGCCGGGTGACGAGGAAGTGGAGATGCACCGCAAGCCCTCGAACGACGAGCCGCTCGCGGCGCTGGCGTTCAAGGTGGCCGCTGATCCGCACCTGGGTCGCCTGACCTACGTGCGCGTCTACTCCGGCGTTCTGGAGACCGGCTCCTCGGTGCTGAACTCTGTCAAGGGCCGCAAGGAGCGCATCGGCAAGATCTACCAGATGCACGCCAACAAGCGTGAGGAGATCGACTCGATCGGCGCCGGCATGATCTGCGCCGTGATGGGCCTCAAGGACACCACCACCGGTGACACCCTGTGCGACCAGGCGAACCCGATCGTCCTGGAGTCGATGAACTTCCCCACCCCGGTCATCGAGCAGGCCATCGAGCCGAAGACGAAGTCCGACCAGGAGAAGCTCGGCACGGCCATCCAGCGCCTGGCCGAGGAGGACCCCACGTTCCGCGTCCACACCGACGAGGAGACCGGCCAGACCATCATCGCCGGCATGGGCGAGCTGCACCTCGACGTGCTCATCGACCGCATGCGTCGTGAGTTCAAGGTGGAGGCCAACATCGGCAAGCCGCAGGTGGCCTACCGCGAGACCCTGCGCCGCCCGGTGGAGAAGGTGGAGTACACCCACAAGAAGCAGACCGGTGGTTCGGGCCAGTTCGCCCGCGTCATCATCAACCTGGAGCCGGGCGAGCCCGGCACCGGCTACGAGTTCGTCAACGCCGTCACCGGTGGCCGCATCCCCAAGGAATACATCCCCGCAGTGGACCAGGGTGTCAAGGAGGCCATGCAGTTCGGTGTCCTGGCCGGCTACCCGGTGGAGGACATCAAGGTCACCCTGACCGACGGTGCCTACCATGACGTCGACTCCTCGGAGATGGCGTTCAAGCTGGCCGGCTCCATGGTGTTCAAGGAGGCGGCCCGCAAGGCGGATCCCGCCATCCTCGAGCCCATGATGGCGGTCGAGGTCACCACGCCCGAGGACTTCCTCGGCACCGTCATCGGTGACCTGAACTCCCGTCGTGGCCAGGTCCAGTCCATGGACGAGGTCCACGGCAACCGCGTGGTGCGCGCCCTGGTGCCGCTGTCGGAGATGTTCGGCTACGTCGGTGACCTGCGCTCGAAGACCTCGGGCCAGGCCTCCTACTCCATGGAGTTCGACTCCTACGCCGAGACCCCGAAGGCCGTCTCCGAGGAGATCGTCGCGAAGGCTCGCGGCGGGGAGTGATCCCGTAGTCGCCAGACGCTGAGCCGGCCGGTGCCCGAGAGGGTGCCGGCCGGCTCTTTCGTGCCGTTTGCATCCTTGCCGGGCGGTGCATGTAGCATGGGTGGTCGCTCGTTTGACTCTGGCGCTCAGATCGCTAGCATTACTCGAGTATGCGTTCGGGTTGTAGACTTGGGCGCTGTACCCCTGCCCGTCACAAGGTGCGGGTCACACCAGACGAACAACGTCGCGCAGAGCGTGCGGCGATACCTAGAAGGAGCCCCAGTGGCAAAGGCCAAGTTTGAGCGGACCAAGCCGCACTGCAACATCGGCACCATCGGACACGTCGACCACGGCAAGACCACTCTGACCGCGGCGATCACCAAGGTGCTCCACGATGCATACCCGGATCTGAACGAGGCCTCGGCCTTCGACATGATCGACAAGGCGCCCGAAGAGCGCCAGCGCGGCATCACCATCTCGATCTCCCACGTCGAGTACCAGACCGAGAAGCGCCACTACGCGCACGTCGACTGCCCCGGTCACGCTGACTACGTCAAGAACATGATCACCGGTGCCGCCCAGATGGACGGCGCAATCCTCGTCGTGGCAGCCACCGACGGCCCGATGGCCCAGACGCACGAGCACATCCTGCTCGCCCGTCAGGTTGGCGTGCCGGCGATGGTCGTCGCCCTCAACAAGTGTGACATGATCGACGAGGCTGACGCTGACCTCATCGAGCTGGTCGAGATGGAGCTGGACGAGATCCTCTCCGCCCAGGGCTTCGAGGACACCAAGATCGTCCGCGTTGCTGCCTTCCCGGCGCTCAACGGTGACGAGAAGTGGGCCAAGAGCATCCTCGAGCTGATGGACGCCGTCGACGAGAACATCCCGCAGCCCGAGCGTGAGACGGACAAGCCGTTCCTCATGCCCGTTGAGGACGTCTTCACCATCACCGGTCGCGGCACCGTCGTCACCGGTCGTATCGAGCGCGGCATCGTCCGCACCGGTGAGACCGTCGACCTCGTCGGCATCCGCGAGGACAAGCAGACCACCACCATCACCGGTGTCGAGATGTTCCGCAAGATCCTCGACGAGGGTCGCGCTGGTGAGAACGTCGGCCTGCTGCTCCGTGGCACCAAGAAGGAAGACGTCGAGCGTGGCATGGTCATCATCAAGCCCGGCTCGACCACCCCTCACACGGACTTCGAGGCCCAGGTCTACATCCTGAACAAGGAGGAGGGTGGCCGTCACAAGCCGTTCTTCTCCAACTACTCGCCGCAGTTCTACTTCCGCACCACGGACGTGACCGGCGTTGTGCAGCTGCCCGAGGGCACCGACATGGTCATGCCCGGTGACAACACCGAGATGACCGTTCACCTCAACAAGCCCGTCGCGATGGAGGAGCAGCTCAAGTTCGCCATCCGCGAGGGTGGCCGCACCGTCGGCGCCGGCAACGTCACCAAGATCATCAAGTGATCTGACTGACCTCGCACAGTCGAAGGGCCCCGCACCGGTTGGTGCGGGGCCCTTTGCCATTCGTTGGCTTCGGGACGGGGCGTGTGCAATGGCATGTTCCCCTAGGATTGCGGTGCAGCGCCGCGGAACGGGGGACGGATGTCAGCGACGGTGGAACCGGAGTTCGTCGGGGAGTCCCGGCACGCGGTCGTGGCAGGCCTGCTGGCCTCGTTGGACGAGGTGACGCGCCAGCCGGTGCCCAGATGGGTCTCCCTGGAGGCGCCGTCGGGCTGGGGCAAGACGCGCATCGCCCGCGAGTTCTACGCTCGGCTGGCCGCGCGCCAGCCGGAACCCCACTACTGGCCCGAATCCATCCTCGACGCCGGCACCACGAGCGACGTGACCACCAGGCGCAAGCGGGTCAACCCCGACGTGGTCCACACCCCGGGCAGCCTGCCGTCGTTCACCTGGTGGGGCATCACCTGCTCGTTGCGCAGCGGGGCGGAGAGCATCGCGCTCCTGCAGGACGCGGCCGTGCTCGAGGCCCATGCCCCCTATCTGGAGGATGCGTGGCTGAAACTGCCCCGCACCTCGCTCGCCGGCCGGGACATCCGCGCCTTGGGCACGGCCGTTGCTGACGAGGTGGTCATGGAGGTGGGCGGCCGCGCCGTCGAGGCGGTCCTCGGTGGTGCCCTGCCGGGGCTGGGGCTGGTGCGGTGGCTCGGGGAGTGGGGCTGGGGAAAGGCCAAGGAGTCCCGGGAACGCCGGCGCCGCCTTGCCGGAGAGGACGCGATCACCGCGAGCCACGAGGAGTTGGGGGACTCGTTGGTGGCGCTGCTCACGAGGTTGTCCAGGCCCGGACTACCCACGGTGCTGTTCGTCGAGGACCTGCACGACGCCGATCCGTTGTTGTTGGAGGTGATCGGAAATCTGCTGTCCTCGAACAGCTCCGTCCTCGTGCTCAGCACGGGGTGGCCAGGCCACCTGGACGAGGACGCGCAGCTCCGCGAGTTGATGGCTGCGGCCGGGGAGAGACTCGTCAGGATCACCCCCGAGACCGGTGAACTGCCGCACCCCTTCCCTCCGGGGGCGGGACTGGGACCGCTGGACGAGGGGGCCTTGGACAGGATCCTCGGCTTCTACTACCCGGAAGTGGTACCGGAGACGGCCAAGCTGGTTGTGGCAAGGTACCCGAACCCGCTCGCGCTGGAGCTGTTCTGCCAGATCCCGGCGCTGCGGCGACGCTTCGCGGAGACCCGGCTCGAACTCTCCCCGAGGGACCTGGAGCGGTTGCCCAACTCGATCCGGGACCTCTACCGGCACCTGTGGAAGGAGCTGCCCTCCCAGCTGCGCCAGGCGCTGGCCATCTCCACACTCGGGATCCCCGCCGTCCTGGATCCGAACTCCGGTGGTTCGCAGTGGTGGAATGCGCGGCTGATGGCGGAGGCGGTGGCGGTCCTGGACCTGCCCGACGCGGCAGAGCTGGCCAGCGCCATGAGGCAGGCTCCCACCGCCTACGCGTGGGCGCGGGTGGTGAGCGAGACACTGCGGCAGTTCCTCGAGCCGGACCAACTGGCCGTGGCCGGGGAGGAACGAGACGAACTGCTGCTGTCCTGGGAGGCCGATGACATCAAGAACGCCCTTGCCGTGAAGGCCGCCGGCTGGCTGGTGGACGAGGACATGCAGGACGCGGAGCGCCACCACCTCGCCCGACTGCTGCTGGCCCTGCACAGCGAGGGCTTCGTCACGGACCAGGCGGTGGTGGGTGCCGCGACGGTCCAGCTGCTGGAGCTGCTCCGCGAGCAGCCACGGGAGCTGCCGGAGCGGGTTCGGCTGGCAGAGCGGGCCCTCGCGCTGCTTGCGAAGGAGACTGTGGCCGCGCTGGACATCCGTAGGGAGCTGGGGCTGGCTCACCGCGAGGCTGGCCGCTGGGCGGACGCGCTGGCAGTGCTGGAGGGCCTGAGGCAGGACCGGGTCTCGCTGCGGGGACGTGAGGACGAGGACTCGCTGGCGGACGGCTTCCAGCATGCCGCTGCGGTGTCCCACGTGGATGCGCAGCGGTGCGGGCGGGAGCTGCCGGAGCTGCTGGCCAGCGCCCGGTCCGTGCTGGGCGCGGAGCACCCCCTGACCCTCAGGATCTGGAACCTCCAGGCAGTGGTGGCATGGGAGCTCGACGATCTCGAAGAGTGCCTGCGCATCGACACGGATCTCCTGGAGGTCCGCCGTCGCGTGCTCGGACCGGAGCACCGGGACACGCTCGTGAGTGCCTCTAACCTGGCCAACGTCCTGATCTGGGCCGGGCGCCACACGGAGGCGCTGGAACTCGTGACCGAGACGTTGCAGCAACGCATCCGGCAGCTGGGTCCCGCGCATGCCGAAACGCTCCTGAGCCGGCAGGAACTGGCGCGACTGCTGGGGCTGATGGGGCGCCGGGAAGAGGCCACAGCCATCCGGCAGCAACTGTTCACCGACAAGGAGGAGGCGCTGGGGCCGGACCATCCCGCGACGCTGTGGGCCCAGACGGAGCTCGCGTCCGCGCTGGCTTCGGCCGGTCGCTTCCCCGAGGCCATCGACGTAGC
The DNA here is from genome assembly GCF_054776555.1 of Tessaracoccus terricola. Taxonomy (NCBI): domain Bacteria; kingdom Bacillati; phylum Actinomycetota; class Actinomycetes; order Propionibacteriales; family Propionibacteriaceae; genus Tessaracoccus; species Tessaracoccus terricola. Next base: position 456,013 of record NZ_BAAHBS010000005.1, read on the forward strand.
GGCTGACCATCTGGACCGGCAGGTGCGCTCTGCAGGGGAGTCCGCGGCGGACGCGCTGGACGCGCGCACCACCCTGGCCCTCATCCTGGGCGAGGCCGGTCGTCCCAGAGAGGCGCTCCAACTGCACTCGGACGTGCTGGAACTCACCGCCCGCGAGTTCGGCCAGCAGCACCGCAGGACGCTTTCGAAGCGGCACCAGATTGCCTTCGTCCGCACCCGTCTGGTGTCGGCGTCGGAGTCTCTGGCCGAGTTCGAGCAACTCCATGACGATGCCGTGAGAGCGCTGGGGGAACAGGACGGGACGACCCTGGAAATCGCCTCCAACCTGGGCATCCGGCTGAGGGAGCTGGGTCGGGCTGCGGAGGGGCTGGCGTTGTTCGAAGGGATCTGGGAGCAGCGCTCACGCGTCAACACGGCCGGGAGCCCCGTCAACGCTGCCGCGCTGCTGCAGTTGGCGATCAGCCGTGATGCGGCCGGGGACCCGGAGGGGGCCCGGGAGCTGCTGGGTGAGCACCTGCCGGCGCTGGAGCAGGCGCTGGGAGGGCAGGCGGAGGCCGTGGTGCGGCTCCGGATGGTGCAGGCCGATCTGGAGGCCCCACAGGATCCGGCCGCGGCCCTGGCCACCGCACAGCAGACCGTCGAGGCACTGGCCGACGCCCCGGCGGCGGATGCGCTGCGCATCGATGCCCGCACCCAGTTCGCGGGCCTGCTGCGGCAGGCCGGCCGTGCGGCCGAGGGGGTCTCAGAACTGCACCTGTTGGTGCTTGACCTGCTGCACACGGTTGGCCCCGCGAACCCGGCGGTCTCGCGTGTGCTGAGGCTCCTGCTGGACCATGCCAGGTCAGTGGACGGGTCGGTGCCTGCCGTGCTGGCGCTGGCGGAACGCGTCGTCGATGCTGCCCGCAGCACCGTGGGCACCTCCAGCCCGGACTTCCGCTGGCTCCTGAGCTGGATCTCCACGGCGGCCATGGGGGCGGAGGACTCACCCGAGGTGCTGCAATGGCGTTCGGAGCTCGTCACCATCCTCGAGGGGGACGAGGAACCCGACGAGGTGGCGCTGGCCACCGCCCGCATCCACCTGGGCTACGGACTGCTGATGGCCGGCGACGTACCCAGTGCGTTGCAGCAGTTGGTGACGGGTACCACCGTGCTCAACCTGCTGGAGCCCAGCGGTCCCGTGACCGTCTCGGGCCGCCGGTTGAGCGCTCTGGCGGCCAAGTTCCTCGGGGACTGGGACACCGCGCTGGAGTTCCGCCGCCAGCAGGTCACCGCACTGGAGGCAGACCCGGGGGCGGACCCGCAGGACGTCGCCGATGCCCGTGCCGAGCTGGACGCGGACCTGACAGAACGAGCTGCGGGCGAGGACCCCGAACCGGGCTGAGTCTCCGCGGGGTGACGCGCGTCCGGAGTCAGCCCTGGCGCTTCTGGATGGCGGCCCACTCGTCGCGCAGGCCGACGGTCCGGTGGAACGTCAGCGGCTGGTCCGTGTCCGCGGCGAAGTAGCCCAGGCGCTCGAACTGGACCACCTCGCCCGGAGCCGCGTCGGCCAGTGCGGCCTCCACCCGGCAGCCGGTCAGGACCTCGCGGGAGTTCGGGTTCAGGTCGTCCAGCGCCTCGCCGGTGCGCTCGCCCGGTGCCTCGGCGGTGAACAGCCTCTCGTAGAGGGAGACCGTCGCCTCCTCGGCGTGTGGGGCGCTGACCCAGTGCATGGTGGACTTCACCTTGCGGCCGTCCGGGGAGTTGCCGCCGCGGGATTCCGGGTCATAGGTGGCGCGCACCTCCACCACGTTGCCCGCCTCGTCCTTGACGACGTCGGTGGCGGTCACGAAGTAGGCGCCGCGCAACCGCACCTCGCGGCCGGGGGAGAGGCGGAAGTACTTCGGGGGCGGCACCTCGCGGAAGTCGTCGGCCTCGATCCACAGCTCGCCCGTGAACGCCACCTGGCGCGTGCCGTCCTCGGGGCGCTCGGGGTTGTTGGCCACCTCGAAGTACTCGACTACGGGCTTGCCCTCGGCGTCGGTGGGCCAGTTGTCCAGCACCAGCTTCAGCGGGTGGAGCACCGCCATCCGGCGCTGCGCCGTCGCGTTGAGCTCGCGGCGAACGTAGGACTCGAGCTCCTCGATGGACTTGCGCGAGTTGGTGCGGGTGGTGCCCACCTCCCGGCAGAAGTTGCGGATGGCGGCCGCGGGGTACCCGCGACGTCGCAGGCCACGGATGGTGGGCATCCGCGGATCGTCCCAGCCGTCCACCACGCCGTCGAAGACCAGCTTGGCCAGCCGACGCTTGGAGGTGACGGTGTGGGTGAACTCCAGCCGCGCGAACTCGATCTGCTTGGGCGGCGTGTGGTCCAGGTCCAGCTGCTGCAGGAACCAGTCGTAGAGCGGCCGGTGGTCCTCGAACTCCAGGGTGCAGATGGAGTGGGTGACCCCCTCGATGGCGTCGCTCTGACCGTGCGCCCAGTCGTAGGTGGGGTAGATGGGCCACTCGTCGCCGGTGCGGTGGTGCTCGATGCCCCGGATCCGGTACATGATGGGGTCCCGGAGCTGCATGTTCTCGTGCTGCATGTCGATCTTGGCCCGCAGCACGCGCGAGCCGTCGCTGTACTCCCCGGCGCGCATGGCACGGAGGATGCGGAGGTTCTCCTCGGCCGGCCGGTCCCGGTAGGGGGACTCGATGCCGGGCTTGCCGAACCCGCCGCGGCCCGCGGAGATGGCCTCGGGGGACTGCTCGTCCACGTAGGCAAGGCCCTTGGTGACCAGCAGCTCGGCCCACTCGTAGAGCTGTCCGAAGTAGTCAGAGGCGTGCCGCACCTCGGCGGGCTCGTAGCCCAGCCAGCGGATGTCCTGGACGATGGAGTCCACGAAGGACTTCTCCTCGGTCTCCGGGTTGGTGTCGTCCAACCGGAGCATGCAGGTGCCACCGAAGTCCACGGCCGTGCCGAAGTCGACGACGATGGCCTTCGCGTGGCCGATGTGGAGGTAGCCGTTGGGCTCGGGTGGGAACCGCGTCTGGACGCGGCCGCCGTGCAGGCCCTTCTCGACGTCGCTGCGCACGATGTCGGAGATGAAGTTGGAGGGCGTGTTCCCGGCGGCTTCAGTCATGCAGGAAAAGCTACCATCGGCCGCTTGATCCGTCCTCAGCCGCCGGTCACCATGCTGTTGAGCCAGAGCAGGAGCCCGATCGGGACACCCACCACCACGGCGAGCACCACGGCCGCCATCAGCGCCACGAAGAGCCAGTACCCGAGCGAGGCGCGACGAACCTGGGCGCGGTCGTCGATGGTGCGGGTGAGCAGTTTCAGGTTCTTGGCGTTGGAGCGCCACGCCATGTCCAGGAAGCCGCCGACGAACGGCACGGCACCCAGCCCCCAGTCGATCAGGTAGTTTCCCAGCATCCTGGCGACGACGGGGACGGGAGCGCGCAGCCGGACCGCGTCCACCAGGACGACGCTGCCGAACGCGGCCCCCACGGCGGTGCCTGCGCCGGGGATGAAGCTGAGGAGAGGGTCGACGCCGAAGCGGAAGTTCGTGCCGGGCACGCGCACCAGGTCGTCCAGGACGTGGGCGAAGGTGCGGGTGACGCGGGCCGGGGTGTCCTCGGGGAACTGCTCGAGCACCTTGCGCGCCTCGGCGCGGGCCAGGTCCGTGACGTGGGACCCCGCGGCGACGGGGTCGGGTGTCGGGTCCTCGTCGCGCAGGGTGGCCTCGGCCCGCCGGAGTGCCTCCTCCAAGGAGCCCGGGTCCTTCGCCGGCTGTTCGGTCACACCACAAGGATGCCACTGCGGGTGTCGCGGTCCCGCGTCGCCACGCGCTCGGGGGAGGGGTGGTGAGCCGGTAGGATCTGGCCATCATGACTGACTCGTTGACTCCCGCCCGTACCCGCGTCGCCCCCTCGCCGACGGGCGACCCCCACGTAGGCACCGCCTTCATGGCTTTGTTCGACCTGGCCTGGGCCCGCAAGACCGGTGGCAGCTTCGTCCTGCGCATCGAGGACACGGACCAGAGCCGACTGGTGGAGGGCAGCGAGCAGCAGATCCACGACTCCCTCGAGTGGCTGGGCCTCGGCCCCGACGAGGGCCCGCTGCAGGGTGGCGACTTCGGCCCCTACAGGCAGTCGGAGCGGCTCGAGACCTACGCCCCGTACGTGCAGCAGCTGCTGGACTCCGGGCACGCCTATCACTGCTGGTGCAGCCCGGAGCGGCTCGCGGAGCTCCGCGCGGAGCAGCAGAAGTCCAAGCAGGCCAACACCGGCTACGACCGCCTGTGCGTCGGCAAGACCCGCGAGGAGCGGGCGGCGCTGCCCGGCTTCTCCGAGACGCCCGTGGTGCGGATGCTCATCCCCGACGACGCCCCCGAGAGCTTCACCGACATCATCCGCGGCACCGTGAAGGCACCCCGCCCCGACGACCAGGTCATCCTGAAGACCGACGGGTTCCCCACCTACCACCTCGCGGTGGTGGTGGACGACCACCTGATGGGCATCAACACGGTGGTGCGCGGGGAGGAGTGGATCTCCTCCACCCCCAAGCACGTCCTGCTCTACGATTGGCTCGGATTCGAGGTGCCGCAGTTCGCGCACATGCCGCTGCTGCGCAACACGGACAAGTCCAAGATCTCCAAGCGCAAGAACCCGGCCGCCCGCCTGATGTGGTTCAAGGAACAGGGCTACCTGCCCGAGGCGGTGCGCAACTTCCTGCAGCTGCTGGGCTACTCGGGCGACGAGGAGAACGAGGTCAAGAGCTTCGAGCAGTTCGTCGCGGAGTTCTCCTGGGAGAAGGTGAACACCACCGGCCCCATCTTCGACCTGAAGAAGCTGGACTGGCTCAACGGCCACTACATCCGTGCCCTGTCGGCCGAGGAGCTGGCGGACGAGATCTCCCGGTTCGCGATCGCCACGGGGCAGTGGAGCGACCCGACGCCAGCGCAGCTCGACGTGCTGCGGCACGCGGTCCCGATCATCCAGGAGCGGCTGGTGCTGCTGGCCGATGCCCTCCCGCAGCTGGACTACCTGTTCGCCTCCGACGACGAGCTGACCCTCGACCCCGACGCGGTTGCCGGCCTGGCGCACAACGCCGCCGACGTGCTGGACGTCGCGATCGACGTCGTGGCCACCGTCGAGCTGGACGCCGCCGCGATCCAGGCCGGGCTGCGTGAACGGATCGTCGAGGGCATGGGCATCAAGCCGAAGTTCGCGTTCGCGCCCGTGCGCGTCGCGATCTCCGGCCGGAAGGTCTCCCCGCCGCTGTTCGAGTCCATCGAGATCCTCGGCAGGGAGTCCTCGCTCAACCGGCTGCGGGCGCTGCGCGCCGCGCTCTGAGCGCTGCGGCCGCGGTCAGCCGCGGCCGTGCGGGGAGTTCCAGCCGGAGAGGTCTGGACCCCCGGGGACGATGCCCAAGGGGTTGAGGTCCGTGTGGACGATGTAGTAGTGCTGCTTGATCTGCTCGAAGTCGACGGTCTCGCCGAAGCCGGGCGTCTGGAACAGGTCCCGGGCGTAGGCCCACAGCACCGGCATCTCGGTGAGCTTGTTGCGGTTGCACTTGAAGTGGCCGTGGTAGACGGCGTCGAAGCGCACCAGCGTCGTGAACAGCCGCACGTCGGCCTCCGTGATGGCATCGCCCATCAGGTACCGCCTGTCGGTGAGGTGCTCCTCCAACCAGTCCATCGCGGTCCAGAGCCGCTCGTAGGCCGCGTCGTAGGCCTCCTGCGAGCCGGCGAACCCGCACCGGTAGACGCCGTTGTTCACCTCGGTGTAGATGCGCTTCATGATCGGCGCCATCTCCTCGCGCAGGTGCTCGGGCCACAGGTCCGGGGCCCCCTCGCGGTGGTGCTGCTTCCACTCGGTGGAGAAGTCGAGGGTGATCTGGGCGAAGTCGTTGGTCACCACTTCGCCGGTGGCGACCTCCACCATCGCCGGCACGGTGATGCCGCGCGGGTAGCCCGGGAAGCGCTTCTCGTAGGCGTCCTTCAGCTTGTGGATGCCCAGCACCGGGTCGACGCCGCCCGGGTCCAGGTCGAACGTCCACGAGTCGGCATCGTGCGTCGGGCCGGGGGTGCCGAGGGAGATAACGTCCTGCAGCCCCAGCAGTTCCCGCACGATGATGGTGCGGTTCGCCCATGGGCAGGCCCTGGCCGCGACGAGCCGGTAGCGGCCGGGCTCGACGGGGTAGTCGCCGCTGCCCGGCGCGGGATCGGCGACGATCCGGGTGGTGATGTAGTTGCTGTCGCGCGTGAACTCCTTGCCCTTGCTGGAGTAGACGCCGCCCTTCGAGTGCTCTTCCTGCTCAGGTGTGCTCATGTGGCCAAGGCTAGTCCCCGGGCGTGGAGCCGTCCGTGATCTGGCGGCGAACGCCCTCGGGCGCGGGCAGGTAGTACAACGCCAGGGACTCCAGGATCCGGACCACCTGGTCCATCGCCGCCTCGCGCTCCGCGTCGGTGGCGGCGCCCTCGGCCAGCCGAACCGCCTTGGCCGCGCGGCGGGCGTCGGCCTGTGCCGTGGCGGGCAGGTGGGACAGGCCGACCGTCTCCGCGTGGTCGCGGGCCACGGAGTAGGTGATCTCCAGCTCGGTGGCCAGTTCGTCGAGTTGGTCCAGCGACAGCCCGGCCGACTGGGTGTCGTAGCGCACGAGCGCCACCTCGAAGGAGTGGGTGGTGGGTGCGGCGGAGTCGAACAGGGCAGAGTTCTCGATCCGGTATCCGATGTCCAGCTTCAGCCGACCGTACTCCTGCAGGATCTCCTCGATCCGCCCGACGATGTCGGTGCGGCGTTGCTCGTCGGTGAGGCGTTCCGGCCGCTCCCCGATCTGCCGGGCGACGGTGTAGTCGACGATGTTGGTCCCGTCGAGGTGGAGGTTGCCCGCAGTCAGGATCCGGACGGGGAGCTTGGCGCGCATCGCGCGCCACGTGACGAGCGCGGTGAGGGCCGCGGCGGGCAGCGCCATGGCAGCACCCCACACACCGCCCCAGGCCAGGAACACCGCAGCCATCCCGAGCGCGAGGATGATCGTGACGGGCAGCCGGAAGCGCCTGGGCTCGCCACGGCCCACCCACCGCACCGGCGGGATCGGGATCACCTCGATCGCCTCCGTTGTCTTCAGCAGTCCGCCGCAGGCATCTGCGATCCGCCCTCCCCGGGAGTGCGTCATGAGCTGTGGCCTGAGGCGGGGCACCCGGGCGTGGGTCAGCGGGTAGCCGTACTCGCCCATCGGGCCGACGGAGACCACCATGGACTCGTTGTAGGACTGGGTGTTGACCAGCAGGGACTGGTTCACCAGCTCCTTGACCTGGGTGTCGCCCGGGATGGCCTGGAAGAAGGGGAACACTCAGGCCTCCGGGGTGGTGCGACGGCCGGGGAGCGCCAGCACGGGTCGGCCCTCGATCATCAGCTGGGTCTCGGCGGGGTTGGGCAGGTAGTAGATCGCGAGCTTCGCGAGGATCTCCTTGGCCCGCTCCATGGCGGCCCGCCGCTCGGCCGGTGTGGCCCCGGACTCGGCGAGGCGGGCTGCGCTGAGCGCGCGCCCGGCGTCGCTGCGCGCCGATTCGGGGAGGTGGTCCATGCCGACGGTCTCCGCGTGGGAGCGGGCGGTCTCGAAGGCCACGCGGATCTCGGCGGCGAGGGTGCCGAGCTCGGAGCCGTCGAGGGCGGCCTGCTGGGTGTCCCAGCGGATGAGTGCCCGGGTGAAGCGGCCGGCTGCCTCGTCGGCGGGGTCGAACAGCGCGGGGTACTCGATTCGGTAACCGATGTCCGAGAGCAGCCGGCCGTACTCCTCCTTGATGCGGTCGACCACCTCACGTGCGGCGGCCGCGGCGGGCCGGTCGTCGAGCAGGTGCTCCAGCGCGTAGCGACCCTCGGCCGTGTTGAACGTGTGGGTCACCGCAGGGGCGGAGCGCGGCCTGAGGAACAGCCCGCACAACGCGAGCAGCGCCAGCAGGACCGAGACGAACGCCTTCACCTGAGGCGCGAACCCCGTGACCAGCGTCACCGCGATCAGCGAGAAGCACAGCAGTGCGAGCAGCGAGCCGACGAGCCCGACCGTCAGTCGGTGCTTGGCGTGCATCCGCCCGGCGGGGAGGGCGAAGGCACGCGTCGGGCGGGAGGGGAGGTTCACCACCGTGAAGTCTCCCAGTTCGAGGTCCAGCGGGACCGCGCGCACGTACTCGGGATCGATTTGTCCCTGCCGGCTGATGCGGACCTTCGCCGTCGTGCCCCCGCCCAGCACCTCGACGACGTTCAACCGGCCCCGCTCGGTCTCCACCACGACGGGGGTGGCCAGGTCACCCAGCCGGGTCTCGAACCGGACCGGGCGCAGGTCCAGCGGCGGCGGGGTCTGGGAGGGCATGGGCGCAAATATAGTTGCTGCCCCGTTCGGGCCGGCTCAGTCGTTGACCAGCACGAGCTCCGCGAGCGGCTTGCGGGAGCGGGGCGCGGTCTCGCGGTCGCGCAGCGGGCCCTCGGGAAGTTCCTCGGGGGCGGCGAGCACGCCGACGGCGGTCACGGACACGATGTCGAAGCGCTCGTCGATGTTGAACGCGCGGCGCAGGTCGTCGACGACGATGCCGCCCATCTGGTGCACGTGGTACCCGTCCTTGTGCGCCTGCAGCGCGAGGGTGGCGGCGGCCTGGCCCAGGTCGTAGTGCGCCCAGCGCTGCTCGGCGCCCTCGGGGTTGACCGTCTCGGCCAGGTTGACCACCAGCACCGACGCGCTGCCGGCCCAGGCCTTGTTGAAGCCCATCAGGTTCTCGACGATGGCGGAGTGGGTGGCGTTGCCCCTGCGTCCGACGATGAAGCGCCACGGCTGGGTGTTGGACGCCGACGCGCTCCAGCGGGCGGCCTCCAGGAAGGCGGTGATGTTCGCCTCGGGCACCTCGACGGTGGTGTCGAACGAGCGCGGGCTCCAGCGGTTGGCGATCACCTCGGAGATGGGGGCGCTGGTCTCGGCGGTGCGGCTGATGGTCTGGGTCATGTCGTCCTCACTGTTGGTTGCCGGGTTAGCGGGACGACGATGGCCCACCCGGGTGAACGCGGGAGTCGTCGATTTTGTTCCCTGCTAGGTTCGGCAGCGTGCTGCCCCACGACGAGATCACCTCCTTCGCGCCCGGTTCAGGGCGCCGCGTCCCGCCCCGCTCCCACCTGGCCTCCGACGCCCCGCGCACGGACCTCTCCGGGCCCTGGCGGTTCCACTTCTCCCCGCGGCCGGACCTGGCCCCGGCGCAGGCCGCCGACGTGGCCTTCGACGACTCGGACTGGGACGAGATCCCAGTCCCCTCGCACTGGGTGCTGCAGGACCGGCCGGAATGGGGCCGCCCGATCTACACCAACATCAACTTCCCCTTCCCGGTGGACGTGCCCCACGTCCCCGACGAGAACCCCACCGGCGACTACCGAGTCGAGTTCGACGTCGAGGAGTCCTTCGTCGCCGAAGGGGCGAGGGCCCACCTGCGATTCGGGGGAGTGGAGTCACTGTGCATCGCCTCCCTCAACGGCACGCGCGTCGGCGTGGTGCGGGCTAGCCGGCTCATGCAGGAGCTGGACGTCACCGAGGAACTCGTGGTGGGCCGCAACGTGCTGCACCTGCGGGTGCACCAGTGGTCCAGCAACACCTACCTCGAGGACCAGGACCAGTGGTGGTTGCCCGGCGTGTTCCGTGAGGTGGAACTGCTCTCACGCCCGGCCGAGGGCATCGACGACGTGTGGCTGCGCGCCGACTTCGACCCGGAGACCGGTGCGGGCGCGCTGGTTCCCGAGATCCGCGCCGGGAGGGACGCGTATCCCGTCACCGTCGCCGTCGAGGAACTGGGGGTGCGTGCCACGTTCGAGTCGCCGTCGCGGGTGGCGGCCATCCCCGTGGGCGAGGTGGAGCCCTGGAGCGCCGACGTGCCCCGCCTCTACGACGCGCAGGTCTCGAACGCCGCCGAGACGGTCAGCCTCAGGGTCGGGTTCCGGCGCGTCGAGGTGGTCGGCCACGAATGGCGGGTCAACGGCGCCAAACTGCGGCTGCGCGGCGTGAACCGGCACGAGTACCACCCGGACCTTGGACGCGTGTTCGACCGGGAGGCGGCCCTCGAGGGTCTGCTCCTGATGAAGCGGTACAACGTCAACGCCATCCGCACCGCCCACTACCCACCCCACCCCGAACTCCTGGAACTCGCCGACGAGCTGGGGTTCTGGGTGATCGACGAGTGCGACTACGAGACGCATGGCTTCGAGGCCGGCGGCTGGGTGGACAACCCCTCGGACGACCCGCGCTGGCGCGAAGCCCTGCTGGACCGGGTGGAAAGGTTCTTCGAACGCGACAAGAACCACCCCTGCATCGTGGCCTGGTCGCTCGGCAACGAGGCCCACACCGGCGCCAACACCGCCGCCATGGCCGCCTGGCTGCACCGCCGGGATCCGGAACGTCCCGTGCACTACGAACCCGACTTCGACGGCCGCTACGCCGACGTCGTGTCCAGGATGTATGCCTCCCCGGAGGAGCTGCGCTTCCTCAGTGAGGGCCTGGGCAACAACAAGATCGGCTCCCCGGGACGGGCCGCGGCGCTCGCGGGCCGGCCCATGATCCTGTGCGAGTACGCCCACGCCATGGGCAACGGCTCGGCCCAGTTGGACGTCTACGAGGAACTCTTCAACACCCTCCCACAGTGGCACGGCGGCTTCGTGTGGGAGTGGCGAGACCACGGCCTGCGCAGCCGCACGGATGACGGCCGCGAGTTCTTCGCCTACGGCGGCGACTTCGGCGAGGAGATCCACGACGGGAACTTCGTCACCGACGGCATGGTGCTCTCCGACGGCACCCCCAGCCCCATGCTGGCCGAGTTCGCCGCGGTCTGCTCGCCCATCAAGCTGGTGGTGGACGACCTCGGCCTGGTGATCGAGAACCGCCGCCACGACGGCGACACCTCGGACCTGCGCTTCGTCGTGATCGACGAGGTGGACGGCGAACTGGTGGCCCGGCACGAGATCGCCGTGGACCCCATCTGGCCCGACGGGGCCGACGACGTCGACATCCCGGACCCGCCACTGGGGGTGGCGGGGGAGGTGTGGCGCACCGCCCGGGCCGAGCTCGCGGAGGACACCGCCTGGGCCCCGGCCGGCCACGTCGTGGCGTTCCACCAGGTGAAGCTGTCCGGCCGGGCCGCCCCGGTCCTTCCCCCGGTGGCCGACGGCGAGGCCCCGCGGCAGGACGGCGACGCCCTGGTGCTGGGACCAGCACGGTTCGACCCCCGCACCGGCGACCTGTTGGAGCTGGCCGGGCACCCGGTGGCCGGGCCGCGCCTCGAGCTGTGGCGGCCGCCGACGGACAACGACCTGCTGGGCCCCTCCAGCAGCTTCGTGACCACGGACCGCACCATGAACCATCTGGTGGACCACGGTGGCCCCAGCCATGCCGATGGCTGGCGGGCTGCGGGCCTGGACCGGCTGCAGCGCCGGGTGCTCGCCGTCGAGGTGGAGCCGGATGCGCTCCGGGTGCGCCATCGCTATGCCCCCGCTGCGGGGCGTGCGGCGGTGGTCGTCGAGCTGGTGTGGCGCCACGTCGACGGTGAACTCCGCCTGGAGGCCGACGCGCAGCCCACGAATGGCTGGAGCGGCACCTGGCCAAGGATCGGTCTGCACTTCACCCTCCCCGCCGGTGTGGGCGACGTCGAGTGGTTCGGCACCGGCCCCCACGAGAACTACCCGGACCCCCGGCGGGCAGCGGTGGTGGGACGCTTCGCCTCCCGTGTGCCCGACCTCACGGTCGCCTACGCGCGTCCGCAGGAGAGCGGACACCGGGGCGAGCTGCGCTGGCTGGAGCTGCCGGAGCTCGGGCTGCGCATCAGCGCCGACGAGGTGGCGGGCTCGCGGCCGGGGTTCTCGCTGCGCGAGCACGACGTCCACGAGGTGACTGCTGCCGGGCACCCGCACGAGTTGCCGGTCCCCAGCGCCACCCATCTCCACATGGACGCCGCCCAGCGTGGGATCGGGACCCTGCTCACCGACCCCGACGTCCGGCCCGAGCACGAGCTCGTGCCCCGGGCCGCGCAGTGGTCCCTGCGGATCGCGGCTGGCCCCCAGCGGTCCTAGTCTTGGAGCCATGAGCGTTCAGCCCGGCTGGTACCAGGACCCCGAAGGACCCGCAGGGCAGGCCAGGTACTGGGACGGCCACAGTTGGGGGCCGAGACAAGAGGGCCCCGGCTCCGGCACTGGCCCCGGTCCCGGCCAGGAGCCTGGAAGCGGCCGGCCCGTGTGGCTGCTGCCAGTGGTCGGTGTCGTCGTCGTGGCGGTCCTGGTGGGGCTGGGCATCTGGCTGGTGCCGCCGCTCCTTTCCCCCGATGACGAGCCCACCCCCGAGCCCACCGTCACCATCCCGGAGGACCCCACTCCGGGGGAGGAGACGCCGGGTCAGGAGCAGGATCCCGAGGAACTGGGGGAGCTGAACTGCGCGGCCGCCAGCTCCACCAACTTCGACAGCGGCCCCGAGATCCGTGTGGCCGGGATCGTGGTGCCGTTCCCCACCCACGAGGAGTGGGGCTTCAGGTTCGAGAGCAGCCAGTGGACTTGGATCAACGACCTCCACGCGTGGGGCACCACGAAGATCGAACCAGCCGGGGAGCCCTGGGCGGCGGGACTCGTCGTCGGCAGGCTGGAGGCGGGCAACGGGTTCGGCGAGCCGCAGCAGGCTGCCGAGGCGATGGTGCAGTGCCTCGTCACCTACGGTCCGTTCAACACGGGCGAGGAGATGGACGTCACCACCTCGGAGGCGGTGACCGTCGACGGCATGTCCGGCTGGGCCATGGAGATGACCTATCCGGAGGAGGGGGAGTACGGGGCCACGGTCATCCGCCTGCTCACCCTGGATGCCGGCCAGGAGGGCAACCTGGCAGCGGTGATCGGCTTCCACCCCCAGGACCACACCGAGACCCAGACGGTGATCGACGACGCCCTTGCGGGCATCACCCACCAGTAATGCCGGGTCACTGATTGCTGATTGGACCTTGCCGGGACGGGTGACTACACTCGTACGGCCGGGAGAACGTCTCCCAGCGTCTCGATGCCCAGCACGAAGTTGATTTTGTGCAGGGCGCGTGGCGTGCAAGAATAACTAGGTTGCTCCGCAAGCGGGGGCAGGCTTCGCCGTGTTGTCGAACGGGTTCCGAGGAACCGGGTTCGCGCCGGTCGGTCGCCCCTCGTGTCGAGGTCGGACAGATTGCCCAAGTGCGAGATCTGGCCTTCGAGAGAGATCTCGGAGGTGGTCTCAGGTTGTGGCTCACAGTGCGACACTCCCGACCTCGGGGGTCGGAGTGACAAGGGGAATCACCCCCGAATAGTTCTTAGAACTTTCACCAGGGACGAGTAGAAGGAACCAACTGTGGCGGGACAAAAGATCCGCATCAGGCTGCGGGCGTATGACCATGAGGTCATCGACTCCAGCGCGCGGAAAATCGTCGACACCGTGACTCGCACGGGTGCAAAGGTCGCTGGCCCCGTGCCGCTGCCGACGGAGAAGAACGTGTTTTGCGTCATCCGTTCGCCCCACAAGTACAAGGACAGCCGCGAGCACTTCGAGATGCGTACGCACAAGCGGCTGATCGACATTCTCGACCCCACGCCGAAGACCGTCGACTCGCTGATGCGCCTCGACCTCCCGGCGGGCGTCGACATTGAGATCAAGCTTCCGTGAGGTCCGAGATGAGCACTACTGAACGAAACGTGAAGGGCATCCTGGGCACCAAGCTCGGCATGACCCAGCTTTGGGACGAGGACAACAAGGTCGTCCCCGTCACCGTGATCCAGGCCGGTCCCTGCGTCGTGACGCAGATCCGCACCCCTGAGACCGACGGCTACAGCGCCGTCCAGCTCGGCTTCGGCGCCGTCAAGGCCAAGAAGCTCACCAAGCCGGACGCCGGCCAGTTCGCCAAGGCGGACGTGACCCCCCGCAAGCACCTGCTCGAGATCCGCACCTCCGGTGCGTCCGAGTACACCCTCGGCCAGGAGCTGAGCGCCGACGTCTTCGCCGATGGCGAGATCGTCGACGTGACCGGCACCTCCAAGGGCAAGGGCACCGCGGGCGTCATGAAGCGCCACGGCTTCCACGGTCTGCGCGCCTCCCACGGTGTGCACCGCAAGCACCGCTCGCCGGGCTCCATCGGTGGCGCGTCCACCCCCGGCCGCGTGTTCAAGGGCCTGAAGATGGCCGGACGCATGGGCAACGACAAGGTGACCGTGCAGAACCTGAAGATCCACGCCGTCGACGCCGAGCGCGGGCTGCTGCTGGTCCGCGGAGCGGTCCCCGGCAACAAGGGCTCGCTCGTCGTCGTGCGCACCGCAGCCAAGAAGGGTGATGCAGCATGAGCGAAGCACGCACCGTTGACGTCATCGACGCGAAGGGCAAGAAGGCCGGCAAGGTCGACCTCCCCGGAGAACTCTTCGACGTCCAGACCAACATTCCCCTGATCCATCAGGTGGTCGTGGCGCAGCTCGCTGCCGCCCGACAGGGCACCCACGCCACCAAGACCCGCGGCGAGGTCCGCGGCGGTGGCATCAAGCCCTGGCGCCAGAAGGGCACCGGCCGCGCCCGTCACGGCTCGCGTCGTTCCCCCATCTGGGTCGGCGGCGGCACCGTGCACGGTCCGCAGCCGCGTGACTACGCCCAGCGCACGCCCAAGAAGATGGTGGCCGCCGCACTGCGTGGCGCCCTGTCCGACCGGGCCCGCGACGGCCAGGTCCACGTCGTCTCCGAGCTCGTCTCGGGCGAGGTCCCCAGCACCAAGGCTGCGCTCAAGACGCTCGCCGCGCTGGGTGAGCTCACCAAGGTGCTCGTCGTGCTCGACCGCTTCGAGGACGTCGCCTGGCTCTCGCTGCGCAACGTGGACACCATCCACGTGCTCGCGGTGGACCAGCTGAACACCTACGACGTGCTCGCAGCCGACAACATCGTGTTCACCTCCGCCGCCCTGGCAGCGTTCGTGAACCCCGCCGGTGCCGAGGCCGTTGAGGCCGAGGCCAGCGAGTCCGAGGCCGCAGAGGAGAACCAGAAGTGACCGATCTCAAGATCCGTGACCACCGCGACATCATCCTGCGCCCGGTCGTGAGCGAGAAGAGCTACAACCTGCTCGACGAGGGCAAGTACACCTTCATCGTCGCACCGGACGCCAACAAGACCGAGATCAAGATCGCCATCGAGGCCATCTTCGATGTCAAGGTCACCTCCGTAAACACGCTCAACCGCGAAGGCAAGCGTCGTCGTACGCGCTTCGGAGTCGGCAAGAAGGCTGACACCAAGCGCGCCATCGTGACCGTCGCCGAGGGCGAATCCATCGACATCTTCGGGGGCTCGGGCGCCTGAGCCCGGGAGCGAAGAAGACAAGACAAGGACTAATTCCTCATGGCTATCCGCAAGTACAAGCCGACCACGCCAGGTCGTCGCGGCTCCAGCGTGTCCGACTTCGTCGAGCTCACCCGCTCGACCCCTGAGAAGTCGCTCCTCGCTCCCAAGCCGAAGACCGGTGGACGCAACAACACCGGCCGCATCACCACCCGCCACATCGGCGGTGGGCACAAGCAGGCTTACCGCATCATCGATTTCAAGCGCTACGACAAGGACGGGGTCCCGGCCAAGGTCGCTCACATCGAGTACGACCCGAACCGCACCGCCCGCATCGCGCTGCTCCACTACGTGGACGGCGAGAAGCGCTACATCATCGCGCCGAACGGACTGACCCAGGGCACGATCATCGCTGCCGGTCAGGGCGCTGACATCAAGCCGGGCAACAACCTCGAGCTGCGTCAGATCCCCGTCGGAACCACCGTCCACGCCGTGGAACTCCGCCCCGGTGGTGGCGCCAAGCTCGGCCGCTCGGCCGGTGCTTCCATCCAGCTGGTCGCCCGTGAGGGCAAGTACGCCACCCTGCGCATGCCCTCGGGCGAGATGCGCATGGTCGACGTCCGCTGCCGCGCCACCATCGGCACGGTCGGCAACGCCGAGCAGGCGAACATCAACTGGGGCAAGGCCGGCCGCAAGCGCTGGAAGGGCGTCCGCCCGACCGTCCGTGGCGTGGTCATGAACCCGATCGACCACCCGCACGGTGGTGGCGAGGGTCGCACCTCCGGTGGCCGTCATCCTGTGTCCCCCTGGGGCAAGAAGGAAGGCCGCACCCGTGACAAGAACAAGGCGAGCAGCCGTCTGATCGTCCGTCGCCGCAAGTCCGGCAAGAAGCGCTGATAGGGAGCCTGAGGAAATATGCCACGCAGCCTTAAGAAGGGCCCCTTCGTTGACGACCACCTGCAGAAGAAGGTGGACGTCCAGAACGAAAAGGGCACCAAGAACGTGATCAAGACCTGGTCGCGCCGTTCGATGATCGTTCCGGACATGCTGGGTCACACCATTGCCGTGCATGACGGCCGCAAGCACATCCCGGTGTTCGTCACCGAGGCGATGATCGGCCACAAGCTGGGCGAGTTCGCCCCGACGCGTACCTTCCGGGGTCACGTGAAGGACGACAAGAAGGCCCGCCGCCGCTGAGGCCGGCAGAGAAGGAATTGATTTCACAATGAGCAACGAAAACGGCAACAGCCGTCGTCGCGACATCCTGCTGGGTGATCGTCCCGGATCCTTCGCCGTCGCGAAGCACGTCCGGATGAGCCCCACCAAGGTGCGCCGTGTCATCGACCTGGTCCGCGGAATGGACGTCGAAGAGGCGCTCACCGCGCTGAAGTTCGCGCCGCAGGCCGCTTCCGAGCCGGTCTACAAGGTGGTCGCCTCCGCCGTCGCCAACGCCGAGAACGCAGAGGACCTGCGCACCGAGGAGCTCTACATCTCCCAGGCGTTCGTCGATGAAGGTGTCACCCTCCGCCGCATCCGTCCCCGCGCCAAGGGGTCCGCGAGCCGCATCCTGAAGCGCGGTTCACACATCACTGTGGTCGTCGAGCCCCGTGAGACGAAGGGAGCCTGAGTTATGGGCCAGAAGATCAACCCGAACGGTTTCCGTCTCGGCATCACCACCGATCACACCACGCGTTGGTACTCGGAGAAGAAGTACGCCGAGTACGTGGAAGAGGACATCAAGATTCGTGAGTACCTCACGAAGAACCTCGAGCGCGCCGGCATCTCGTCGATCGAGATCGAGCGCCGCTCCGAGCGCGTCACCCTCTTCCTGCACGCTGCGCGACCGGGCATCGTCATCGGCCGCAACGGCGCCGAGGCGGAGCGCGTCCGCGGTGCGCTGGAGAAGATGACCGGCAAGCAGGTCCAGCTGAACATCCTCGAGGTCAAGAACACCGAGACCGATGCACAGCTGGTCGCCCAGGGCGTCGCCGAGCAGCTGGGTGCCCGCGTGGCATTCCGCCGTGCGATGCGCAAGGCGCAGCAGACCGCCATGCGTGCAGGTGCCCAGGGCATCCGCATCAAGTGCTCCGGTCGTCTCGGCGGTGCCGAGATGTCGCGCTCCGAGGGCTACCGCGAGGGACGTGTCCCGCTGCACACCCTGCGTGCTGACATCGACTACGGCTTCTACGAGGCCCGCACCACCTTCGGCCGCATCGGCGTGAAGGTGTGGATCTACAAGGGTGACGTCACCGGTACCCGCTCCGAGCGCGCTGCCCAGAAGGCTGCCCGCAACGCAGCCCCCGGTGGTCGTGGCGGACGTCCCGGCCGTCGCCCCGGCCGCGGCGAGGGCCGCGGTGACCGTCCTGAGCGCGGCGGACGCCGTCGCGCCGATGCAGCCCAGGCCCCGGCCGAGGCTGCACCCGCAAGCGAGAACGCAGGAGCCTGAGCATGCTGATTCCTCGTCGAGTTAAGTTCCGCAAGCAGCACCACCCCAAGCGCAACGGGATGGCCAAGGGCGGCACCAAGCTGACCTTCGGTGACTTCGGAATCCAGGCGCTCGAGTCCTCTTACCTGACCAACCGTCAGATCGAGTCGGCTCGTATCGCCATGACCCGCCACATGAAGCGTGGCGGCAAGGTCTGGATCAACGTGTACCCGGACCGCCCCCTCACCAAGAAGCCCGCCGAGACCCGCATGGGTTCCGGCAAGGGCTCGCCCGAGTGGTGGGTGGCCAACATCAAGCCCGGCCGTGTGCTGTTCGAGGTGTCCGGCGTCCCGGAGGACGTCGCCCGCGAGGCGCTGCGTCTGGCCATCCACAAGCTGCCGTTCAAGGCACGCTTCATCAAGCGCGAAGCAGGTGACATCTGATGCCCAAGTCATTGACTGCCCACGATCTGCGTGGCCTGTCGCGTGACCAGCTCAACGGCAAGGTCGTGGAGCTCAAGGAAGAACTGTTCGGTCTCCGATTCCAGGCTGCCACCGGCCAGCTGGAGTCGCACGGACGCCTCCGCGAGGTCCGCAAGGACATCGCGCGCATCTACACCGTGCTGCAGGAGCGCAACCTCGGCATTGTCGACGAGCCGGCTGTTGAGGAGAAGTGACCATGAGTGAAGAATCCACCACCGAGGCCACCACGGCTGAAGCCACCGAGCGGGGCCGCCGCAAGGTGCTCGCGGGCATCGTCGTCAGCGACAAGATGGACAAGACCATCGTCGTCGCCGTCGAGGATCGCGTGAAGCACCCGCTCTATGGGAAGGTCATGACCAAGACCACGCGGCTGAAGGCCCACGACGAGGAGAACACCGCCGGCATCGGCGACCGTGTCCGCGTCATGGAGACCCGTCCGCTGTCCGCCACGAAGCGTTGGCGTCTGGTCGAGGTCATCGAGCGCGCCAAGTGACGCACTCGTAGAACCGTACGAAGAGGGCCCCGGGAGAGATCCCGGGGCCCTCTTGTCATGCCGGGACGGCGACGACGGCCACCAGGTCCCGGTAGTGGCCATCCACGACGGGGCCGCCGCATGTGACCACCACCAGCCGATGCGGACCCGAAGTGGTGAACAGTTCCGGATGGTCGGCATCCCTGCGCAGCCGCTCCACGGCGGTCACCCGCCAGGTGGAGGTTGAGCCTGCGGGCGTGACGAGTTGGACCTCCTGCCCCGGCGTGGCCGCCGCCAACTCCCAGAGCGCGCCGCGTCTGCCGTCCCAGCTGACGTGTCCACTGACCAGTACCGTGCCGGCATCGTCGCCCGGCCGCGCGCCACCTCGCCACATTCCCACCCGGGTGGGGTCCGCCGGGATCTCGAGTTCGGAGCCCTCCACACCCACCTCCTGCAGCGGCGCGGAGATGCCGAGCGCGGCCAGCCGCAGCCTGGGCCCGTCGGGTTGCTGTTGCTCGGGCTCCGGCGCGGCCGAAGTCACCACCGGGGCCACCATCCCCGTGGGGCTGGTCACGGGAGGTGGGGCGGCGTCCGCCCGGGATGACTGGGTGGCGGCTTCGATGGAGACCAGCGGGCGCAGCTCGGCAGGGCTGCCGGGAGGGACCTCCGGGATGGGCCACAAGCCAGCGGCAAGGAGGCAGACCGCACAGGCCAGGGCGGCCGGCTGCCAAGCCGTGGTGAGCCACGAGTACAGGCGTGCCGCCCGGGAGGATGGCGCCTGCGGCAGGGCGCGCCGCGGGGCGGTCATGACGTGTGACGTCGTGTCACGATGCCACGCAGGATCGTGGTGCAACCCACGAGCAGCCCCAGGTGAACGAGGTGCCATCGGACCTCGCTGACCGGGGAGCCGGAGTTGATGCGTGGCGTCCCCGGTGTGGGTGGCCCTGACTGCGAAGGTGGGATGGCTACCGGGGGAGTCGGGCTGCTCGGTGGCTGACTCGCAGTCGGCGGTGGAGTCGAGGGCGGCGGAGTCGTGGCCGGTGGCGCGGTCACGGTGGTCGGGGGAGGCATCGTGGGTGGCGGGGCCGATGGGGGTGGCGTTGACGCCGGCGGCGTGGGCGTGGGCGGCGGGGCCTCCGATGGTGGAGCGGTGACGCGCACGCTCTGGGTCGGTAGTCCGGGCTCGTGCTCGACTTCGGCCACCACCCGGCCCAAATGGCTGACGCTCGCACGGGCGGAGGCGCTGTAGCAGCCGGGCTCCCCGAGGGCGGTCCCCAGGAGGCCGTCGCGCACGGCGCCGCTGAGCTCCAGGTCCTCGTACCGGGCCAGCACCGGGGCGTCGGTCCACTCGACCGCCTCGCAACTGGGACCCTGGGGGCCTTCGGCAGGTGCCACCGGTCCGAGGAGTTCACCCGAGACGTGCACCAGCAAGGGCTCGTCGGAGCCGGGGACCCCACGCCCGGGTAGCCCGCTGAGGTGCAGCGTGTCGGACACGAGGACGCCCGGTCGGGCTTCCCCTGCCACGACGAGTTCGGAACTGAGGACCGGTTCCACGACGATGCTGGTCTCCGGCAGCTGCGGCCAGGAGGGCGCGGGCGGGGGCACCACCGACTCGGCCTCGTGCAGTTCCTCTTGCCACGTGTAGTAGCCGGGTGCGGGGAACTCGAGTGCGGACGTGTGGACCTCCGCATTGCCGTCGCCGTCGTAGGTTCCCGAGAATCCCGCGCTGCCGACCTCGGGGGCCGAGGCAGGGGAGGACGCGTGGAGGTCCTCGAGCGAGGGGAACGGGCCGAAGAGCGTGCTGGAGCCCGAGAACGCCGCGCCGGGACGTCCGGCGGACAGGGTGACGATGTCGACAGCCTCCGAACCGGCCGTTGCCACCACGTCACGGGTGCGGGTGGTGACGGTGGGGTGCCAGGGTTCCAGCAGGACCTCGTCCTGCCACGAACGGGACTCGGGGGCGGGGGCCGCGATCATGCGCTGGATGGTCTTCTCCGCCGGGACGAAGAGTCGGGGGCGGGGGCCGGGCAGGCCGGAGACCTCCACGCCGAGCGTGCCGCTCACCGCCGCTTGGTCCGGGACGGGCAGCTGCACCCATGCCCTGGTGGTGCCCTCGGGGCCGGTGGACTTTGGGAAGGACGTGATTTCCATCGCGCCGGTGCTGGTCATGGTCACCGGTCGGTTGGGGACGGGATTGCCCGCGGCGGAGAGCACCCTGATGGCCAGCTCACCCGTGGCGTTGGTGGGGGAGGGGCGGCGGTTCCAGGTGACTTCCAGTGTGTAGGGGCCGGCAAGATCCGCGGCTTCTCGCTGCAGCCGCTCGAACTCACCGACGGTGCCGGGATGCGCCTGCGAGACCGCAGCCCAGCGCTCGGCCTCCTTCTTCTCCTGTGCCGTGCCGTCAAGGGTCCGGAGCCGTACGGCGTGTTCGACGGCGGCGCCGACGTCGGGGGAGGGGGTGGGCCCGGTCTCGTGCAGGATCCAGGCCAGCTCGGCGAGTTCGGCCACCAAGGTCTTGTTCGGCCCGTTGCCGTGCTCCCCGCGTGGTCCGCCCCAACCGGTCTGGCGGTGGAGCGTGTAGTTCGTGTACTCCGTCCATGCACTTGCCTCGCGGGGCGGCCCCGAGTTGAGGTCGATGCAGTAGGCGGTCACCTGCCCCAGCTTCTTGGCCCCGTACCAGTGCTCTGGGTGCGATCGCGTCGGCATCCGGTGGCCCGATCCGACGAGGTCGCCGTCCTGGGGCCTGGCGTCGGCCGCCCCCGGGAGCAGGGCCAGGCCGAGGACGAGTGCCACGACTGTGGCCAGCGGAGCCCTCCAGTCGAGTCTCATCGGCCCACCGCCTCCCGCACCTCCGGCATGCGCCAGAGCTGGACCAACCGGGAACCACAAGACGGGCACTGGGCCACGCTGCGGCGGTCCTCGCCGTGCATCATGCTGAAGCTGGAGGTGGAGGTGGTGCAGTTGCTGCAGTCGAGCACCTCGCCCTGCCAGGCGCGGACCCGGAGCCGGCGGGCCACGGCACCGGCGACCAGGCACGGGTCCTCCTCGACGTCGGACCAGCTGAGGACCAGGGGCGCGTCCGGGTCGTCCGGCAACTCGCCCCTGGACCAGCGGTGCAGGGGCTGCAGGCCGCGGTGGGGGAGGGAGCCGTCGATGCGCACGTTGACGTCGACGCCGAACAACGCGGCTGCCAGGAGGTGGTCCTTCCCGTCGGGGAGAGGACGCCAGTCGAGCAGGGGCAGGCCATGGGCGAGCGTCACGTCACGATTGAACCTCGTCTCGAACACGCTGCGTCCCTCGGCGCGGCTTGCCGTGCACAGTTCCAGGAACCGTTCCCGGTCACTGAGCCTGAGGGAGCGCCCCGCGAGTTTCTGGGCCAGCGCCCGGTCGAAGCTCGGCGTTAGCAGGAGCCTCCCGTAGGCCTCGTTGACGGCGGTCGTGGATTGTTTCTCCTCGGGCTGGCCCGTGTGGAAGCGCCACGGCCCGCGATCCTTGAGGTTTCGTGTGCCGCAGAACACGTCCACCACCTCCGGCTCCGGTCCCTTCCCCAGCACCCAGGCGGCGGCGTCGAGCCCGAGCGTGGCACCCCGGCCGGCCAGTTGCAGCCCAGCCCAGACACGTCCGGCCGCGTCGAGTTCCTCCTCGAGGCTGTAGAGGCCTTGGTGAACGCGATGGCACTCGCCGGCGCGGATGGCTGCGGCGTACTGGTGCAGCCCGAAGCGGCGGGCTGCGTGGCTGGTGAAGACACCTCCCCTCAGGCGGGCGTGGTCGACGAGTGGAGCTGGCAGGAACTCGAATTCAGTCATACCCAGACTCTGGTTGCGGGGAACCCCGACCCGTCACGAGTGCCCCCGGCCTGTGGAGAACTCGGTCGATTCCCGCTGCCGAACCAGCGTCACTTCCACGATTTCATCGCTCAGGGGTGGGTGATGTACGCTTGTCAAGTTGTCTTGGGTCTGTGCCCGGGTACTCGCGTGCTCGGGGACCTTTCCCGGACCGCGGAACCCCGTACCTCAGGTTCGGGGCGCCTCCTGGCAAAATCCAGGGGGTTCATCACAAGTTCCGACACAGGCCCCGCACGGGAACCAGTCGGACAGAGGAGAAACAATGATCCAGCAGGAGTCGCGACTGAAGGTCGCCGACAACACTGGTGCGAAGGAGATCCTTTGCATCCGTGTGCTCGGTGGCACGAAGCGTCGTTACGCCTACGTCGGTGACACCATTGTCGCCACGGTCAAGGACGCAATCCCCGGCGGAAACGTCAAGAAGGGCGAAATCGTCAAGGCTGTCGTAGTGCGCACCAGCAAGGAACGTCGCCGCGCCGACGGTTCCTACATCAAGTTCGATGAGAACGCAGCCGTCCTTCTCAACACCAGCGGCGAGCCCCGCGGTACGCGCATCTTCGGCCCCGTGGCCCGTGAGCTGCGCGAGCGGAAGTTCATGCGCATCATTTCCCTGGCACCCGAGGTGATCTGACAATGGCATCCCTGCACGTGAAGAAGGGTGACCGCGTCAAGGTCATCTCTGGCAAGGACAAGGGTGTCGTCGGCGAGATCATCGCCGTGCACCCCGAGGACCAGCGTGTCGTCGTCGAGGGCGTGAACATCGTCAAGCGTCACCGCCGTGAGTCCCAGGGCGCCGGCGGCCGTCGCATCGAGGGTGGCATCATCTCGTCCGAGGCCCCCATCCACGTCTCCAACGTCCAGCTCGTCACCAAGGTGGACGGCAAGGAAGTTGTGACCCGCGTGGGCTACGAGCGCGTCGAGGTCATGAAGAAGCGCGCCGACGGAACCGAGTACAAGGCGTTCCGCAGCAAGCGCATCGCCCGCAAGACCGGGAAGGAGATCTGATGAGCACCGAGACCATCGAGGCCACGCAGACCCCCAGCACCACCGAGATCCCCCGCCTCAAGAAGAGGTACCGCGAGGAGATCGCCAAGGCGCTGAACGAAGAGTTCAACTACGGCAACGTCATGGAGATCCCCGGTCTGGTCAAGATCGTGGTGAACATGGGTGTCGGCGACGCTGCTCGCGACTCCAAGATCATCGACGGCGCCATCCGCGACCTGACGGCCATCACCGGCCAGAAGCCCGCTGTCACCAAGGCACGCAAGTCCATCGCGCAGTTCAAGCTGCGTGAGGGCCAGCCGATCGGGTGCCACGTCACCCTCCGTGGTGACCGCATGTGGGAGTTCGCCGACCGCCTGCTGACCCTGGCCCTGCCCCGCATCCGCGACTTCCGCGGGCTCAACGGGCGCCAGTTCGACGGCAACGGCAACTACACCTTCGGTCTGAGCGAGCAGGTCATGTTCCTCGAGATCGACCAGGACAAGATCGACCGCGTCCGTGGCATGGACATCACGTTCGTCACCACCGCGACCAACGACGAGGAGGGCCGTGCGCTGCTGAAGCACCTCGGATTCCCCTTCAAGGCTGTGGACGATCCCAAGAAGGCCCGCGCCAAGCGCGGACCCGCGTACTACGCCAAGAAGAAGAAGTGAGCTGACGCATGGCAAAGACAGGACTCAAGGTCAAGCAGGCCCGTACGCCCAAGTTCGGCGTGCGCGCATACACCCGCTGCAAGCGCTGCGGTCGTCCCAAGTCGGTTTACCGCAAGTTCGGCCTGTGCCGGATCTGCCTTCGCGACCTGGCCCACGCTGGCGAGCTTCCCGGCGTCACCAAGTCGTCCTGGTGAGGATCGACCCCACTACAAGATTTCCAACGCGCCAGGTCCGCACAATCCACGGAAACCGGTGTGAGAAAGAAGTTCAACAGCCATGACAATGACTGATCCGATCGCAGACATGCTCACGCGTGTCCGCAACGCAAATCAGGCCTACCTCGACTCGACGACCATGCCGTCGTCGAAGATCAAGGTCGGCATCGCAGAAATCCTGAAGGCGGAGGGCTACATCTCCAACTTCGAACTCGACGAGGTCGAGGGTCAGGTGGGCAAGGTCCTCAAGGTCACCCTCAAGTACGGGGACTCGCGTGAGCGCTCCATCGCGGGCCTCAAGCGAATCAGCAAGCCCGGCCTGCGTGTCTACGCCAAGGCCAACGCCCTGCCGAAGGTGCTCGGTGGCCTCGGTGTCGCCATCATCTCCACCTCGCAGGGTCTGCTGACCGACAAGCAGGCGAACGCCAAGTCCGTGGGCGGCGAAGTGCTCGCCTACGTCTGGTGACCGGCCGGAACTGAAAAGGAGAATCGAAAATGTCACGAATTGGCAGGCTCCCGATCACCGTTCCCGCCGGTGTCGAGGTGAAGCTTGACGGCCGCAACGTCGACGTGAAGGGCCCCAAGGGCAACCTTCAGCTGACGATTGCTGAGCCGCTCACCATTGAAAAGAACGAGACTGGCGAGATCCAGGTCTCCCGTCCCAACGACGAGCGCGAGAGCCGCTCGCTGCACGGCCTGACCCGCACGCTGGTCCACAACATGGTCGTCGGTGTCACCGAGGGCTACGAGCGCAAGCTCGAGATCGTCGGTGTCGGTTACCGTGTCATCGCCAAGGGGCCCAAGCAGCTCGAGTTCGCGCTCGGCTTCTCCCACCCCGTGGTGATCGATGCGCCCGAGGGGATCACGTTCACCGTCGAGACGCCCACCAAGTTCTCGGTGAGCGGTGTCGACAAGCAGCTCGTCGGTGAGACGGCTGCGAACATCCGCAAGCTCCGCAAGCCCGAGCCCTACAAGGGCAAGGGTGTCCGCTACGCGGGCGAGCACGTCCGCCGCAAGGCCGGAAAGGCTGGTAAGTAATGGCTATCTCGCTGGGACAGCGCAAGGGCCTGGCCCCAAAGACTGCTTCTCGGGCCCGCCGCCAGCTGCGTGGACGCAAGCGCATCCACGGATCCGCCGAGCGTCCTCGTCTGGTCGTCACGCGCTCCGCGCGTCACCTGTTCGTGCAGGTCATCGACGACGTCGAGGGCAAGACGCTCGCGTCGGCATCGACGATGGAGGCCGACCTCCGCGGCCTGGCCGCGGACAAGTCCGACAAGGCCCGCAAGGTCGGCGAACTGATCGCCGAGCGTGCGAAGCAGGCCGGTGTCGAGACCGTCGTCTTCGACCGTGCAGGCAACAAGTACCACGGCCGCATCGCCGCGCTCGCTGACGCAGCGCGCGAAGCCGGTCTCGGATTCTGACAATCGACGAAAGGTAAGGGAACACGATGAGTGAAACCCAGCAGCGCGGCTCCGGCCGTGGCAGCGGTGAGCGTCGTGGCCGTGACGATCGTCGTGGCCAGGCTCCCAGGGACAACAAGGACCAGTACATCGAGCGCGTGGTTGCCATCAACCGCGTCGCCAAGGTCGTGCAGGGTGGACGTCGCTTCAGCTTCACCGCCCTCGTGGTGGTCGGCGACGGTGAAGGCACCGTCGGCGTCGGCTACGGCAAGGCCAAGGAAGTGCCCGCGGCGATCTCCAAGGGTGTCGAGGAGGCGAAGAAGAACTTCTTCCGCGTCCCGATGATCCAGAAGACGATCCCGCACTGGGTCCAGGGTGAGAAGGCCGGCGGCGTCGTGCTGCTGCGCCCCGCCTCGCCCGGTACCGGTGTGATCGCAGGCGGCTCGGCCCGTGCGGTGCTCGAGTGCGCCGGCGTGCACGACGTGCTGTCCAAGTCCCTCGGGTCCGCGAACGCGATCAACGTCGTCCACGCGACGGTCAACGCGCTCCAGCAGCTCGAAGAGCCCGAAGCGGTCGCCAAGCGCCGCGGGCTCCCCGTGGAGGATGTCGCCCCGGCGGCCATGCTCCGCGCCCGTAAGGAGGTGGCCAGCTGATGGCCGAACTCAAGATCACCCAGACGAAGTCCGGTGTGGGCAGCAAGCAGAACCAGAAGGACACGCTGCGCTCCCTCGGCCTCAAGCGCGTCGGTGACTCGGTGGTCCGCGAGGACCAGCCCGTCGTCGCCGGCATGCTGAGGACCGTCGCCCACCTCGTTTCCGTGGAAGAGGTCAAGTAATCATGGCGCTCAAGCTTCACCACCTGCGCCCTGCCCCCGGAGCCAAGACCGACAAGACTCGCGTCGGTCGCGGTGAGGGTGGCCACAGGGGCAAGACCGCCGGTCGCGGCACGAAGGGCACGGGGGCCCGCAAGAACGTCCCCGCGAGCTTCGAGGGCGGCCAGATGCCGATGCACATGCGGATCCCGAAGCTCAAGGGCTTCAAGAACCCGTTCCGCGTCGAGTACCAGGTCGTCAACGTCGCGCGCCTCGCGGAGCTCTTCCCCAAGGGTGGCACCGTGACGGTCGAGGACCTCGTCGAGGCCGGCGCCGTTCGTGACGGCTCGCTCGTCAAGGTGCTCGGCAACGGGGACATCGACGTCGCGATCAACGTGAGCGCGCACGCGTTCTCCGCGTCCGCCAAGGACAAGCTCGAGAAGGCCGGCGGCTCGATCACCGAGCTCTGAGCCCTCCGGGACTCCAGCAAGACGCAAAGCCGGAAGTGGCCGATGCCCCAGGGTGTCGGCCACTTTCCGTGTCCGGGCGGTGATCACCGGTTTCACCCGGCGGTCGCTGCTTGATAGGCTGCCTTGGTTGCCTGCCGTCGGCAGCCACGAATGACGTACCTGTAAATGAAAGTGGGGCCGGATGCTCTCCGCCTTCGCCAACGCGTTCAAGACGCCGGAGCTGCGCAAGAAGATCTTCTTCACGCTCGGGATCATCGCGCTGTTCCGCCTTGGATCGACCGTTCCGTCGCCCAACGTGAACATCACACGGATCGACCAGTGCATCGCGCTGGCCGGCCAGAGTGATGCCGCCGGGCTCTACTCCATGATCAACCTGTTCTCAGGCGGGGCACTGTTGCAGTTGACGGTCTTCGCGCTGGGCATCATGCCCTACATCACCGCGTCGATCATCCTCCAGCTCCTCGTGGTCGTCATCCCGCGCCTGGAGACCCTCAAGAAGGAGGGTGCCGCAGGCACGCAGAAGATCACCCAGTACACCCGCTACCTGACGGTGGTCCTCGCGGTGCTCAACTCGACGGCATTCGTCACGCTCGCGCGCACCGGCCAGCTGTTCCCGGGCTGCGACGGCATCCTGTACTCGCAGGACATCTTCCCGCTCGTCGTCATGGTCATGGTCATGACCGCCGGTACCGTCGTCATCATGTGGCTCGGCGAGCTCATCACCGACCGCGGCATCGGCAACGGCATGTCCCTGATGATCTTCACCCAGATCGCAGCCAGCTTCCCCGCCGGCATGTGGAGCATCAAGCAGGCCAACCCCGGCGCCACCGGCTGGTTCCTGTTCTTCCTCGTGCTCGCCATCGGCCTCCTGGTGATGCTGGGCATCGTGTTCATGGAGCAGGGCCAGCGTCGCATCCCCGTGCAGTACGCCAAGCGGATGGTGGGCCAGCGCCTCGTCGGCGGCTCCACCACCTACATCCCGCTGAAGGTCAACCAGGCGGGCGTCATCCCCGTCATCTTCGCCTCCTCGATCCTGTACCTGCCGGTGCTGTACTCCACCTTCCGTCCGGAGAGCACCATCGGGCAGTGGATCGCCGTCAACTTCACCACCAGCAGCACCTGGTACTCGGTGGCCATGTTCGTACTGATCATCGCGTTCACGTACTTCTACGTCTCGATCACCTTCAACCCCGAAGAGGTCTCGGACAACATGAAGAAGTACGGCGGCTTCATCCCCGGCGTCCGCGCCGGGAAGCCGACCGAGCGCTACCTGTCCTACGTGCTCAGCCGCCTGACCGCGCCCGGCTCGCTGTACCTCGCCGTCATCGCGCTGGTGCCCACCGTCGCGTTCATGTCGATGGGTGCCGCGGAGAACTTCCCGTTCGGTGGCGTGTCCATCCTGATCATCGTCGGTGTCGCCCTTGACACGGTCAAGCGCATCGAGAGCCAGCTCCAGCAGCGGAACTACGAGGGCTTCCTGCGATGAGGCTCCTCATCATGGGAGCTCCCGGTGCGGGCAAGGGCACCCAGGCCACTGCCCTCGCCGACCGGTACGGCGTCCCGGCGATCTCGACGGGTGACATCTTCCGCGCCAACATCAAGGGCCAGACCCCGCTCGGCCTGAAGGTCAAGGCCATCATCGACGCGGGGGAGTATGTCCCCGACGAGGTGACCGAGGACATCGTGGCCAGCCGGCTGGCCGAGCCGGACTGCGCCGAGGGGTTCCTGCTCGACGGGTTCCCCCGAACCATGCACCAGGTGCACTTCCTCGACAAGTACCTCGCCGACAAGGGCCAGCAGATCGACGCCGTCGTCTCGCTCGTGGTCGAGCCGGAGGTGCTCGTCGGGCGCCTGCTGGAGCGCGCCAACATCGAGGGCCGTGCCGATGACAACGAGGACACCATCCGTCGCCGGATGGAGGTCTACGCCGGCCAGACCGCACCCCTGCTGTTCCACTACGAGAAGCTGGGCGTGCTGGTCGACGTCGAGGGCACCGGTACCGTCGACGAGGTCCGGGAGCGCATGCTCGCGGCGGTCGAGGCCCGTGGGGAGCAGGACTTCCCCTTCGCAACGGAGGACTGACCGGGTGGCCACCATCCAGGTGAAGTCCACCGACGAACTCCTTAAGATGCGCCGAGCGGGCCTCGTCGTGGCAGAGGGCCTGCAGGCGATGCAGGATGCCGCGACCGTGGGCATGACCACCGCCGAACTGGACGCCGTCGGCCGTGAGGTGCTGAAGCGGGCGGGCGCGAGCTCGAACTTCCTGGGCTACGGTGCCGAGTACGGCACGCCGTTCAACGGTGTGGCCTGCATCTCCGTCAACGAGGAACTGGTCCACGGCATGCCCGGCAGCCGGGTCCTGGCCGAGGGCGACGTCGTCTCGGTGGACTTCGGTGCGGTGGTGGAGGGCTGGCACGGCGACGCGGCACGGACCTTCGTGCTGGGGGCCGGCTCCGCGGAGGACAACACGCTGATCGAGGTGACCCGCGGCTCGATGTGGGCCGGGATCGCCGCGACGCGCGCCGGTGGGCGCGTCAATGACGTCTCGCGGGCGATTGAGGACTTCGTGCTGGCGCAGCCCCGGCGCTACGGCACCCTGCGCGAGTACACCGGGCACGGGATCGGGACCGAGATGCACATGGAGCCCGACGTCCCCAACTACGCCCGGCGCCGACCCACCCCCAGACTGACCGTCGGCATGACGATCTGCATCGAGCCGATGCTCACGCTCGGCCTGCACCAGACCTCCATCTGCGAGGACGACTGGACCGTGGTGAGCCGGGACGGCTCCCGCGGCGCCCACTGGGAACACACCGTCGCCATCACGCCCAAGGGGCTGTGGGTGCTGACCGCTCCCGACGGCGGCGAGGCTGAACTGGTGAGCCGCGGGGTCGAGTTCGGACCCCTCGGGGACTGACCCTCGGGGTGGGCCGCCCACTGACCTAGAATTGGACCCATGACCAACCTCCCTCCGTCCTCGAAGTACCTGCAACGGCCGGCCGAGCCCGTCGAGGACCAGGAGCGGGAGTCGATCACCCAGCGGTTGTCCGACGCCTACGCCGACGGTCGGATCTCACAGGACGACTACATGTCCTCACTCGACGTGGTCTACGCGGCGCAGAACCTCGGGGAACTGGTGCCCGTGGTGGAGAAGCTGCCCGCCGCCGCGGACAACACGCCTGCCATCGTGAACGCCGGCTCGGCCCCCGCCGGCCAGGTCACCCCGTCCCGCAACGTGCTGGTCCCGACGCTGATGGCGGTCGGTGGCGTCGTCGTGCTCGTGTTCGTGCTGGCCGTGCTCGCGATGCTGATCTTCTGAGGCCGTGGAGAACGACGTGAACGAGCCCCGCAGCCCGGCGACGCCGCCCAGGGCAGACGCCCCGCGGCAGCTCGGCCGACAGCGGGCCGGGTGGGTGTTCGCCGGCACCCCCCGCGAGGCCGGCGATCCTCAGGGACCGCCCGCCTCACAGCCGCAGCCCGAAGTCTACCGGCCGGCGGCACCACCACCGGCCAGCCCCTCCCGGACCGTACCGGCTGCCTTCGTGCCGGCCGTGGAGGCTCCCGGCAGGCGCAGTGGGCGCGGTGCCCGGGTGCTGGCCGCGGGGATGGCCGTGGTCCTGGTGATGGCGATGATCGCCTTCGGCATCACGGGCATGGGGGGCCAGGGACACGAGGTGGTGCCCGACGAGGGCGTCACGATCGCCCCGACCCCGACGTCGAACCAGGCCACCTCCAGGTCACAGCAGCCGGGGGAGCGGGAACCCGGCCCGGGGCCCGAGCCCGAGGAGGACGACGCCCCGGTGGATCCCGGGGACCGGGACTGGGTGCTGCCGGAGCGCACCTGGGAGCAGCTGCCGCAACTGGAGCCCTCCGACGAGTTCTGGGTCCACCTGCAGACCGCGGACGTCTACGGCCAGAACCCGGTCACGCTCCTCGACTGCCCCGAACCGGCCACCGTGCAGACCGAGAGCGACTACCGCAGCACGGTGCGCGCGCAGTGGTCCTGCGTGCACGCCGCGTGGGTGCCGGTGTTCGAGGCGATGGGCTGGTCCACGGTGGAACCGGCGGTGGAGTTCTACCCGGGCAAGGGGTCCAAGAGTGAGTGCGGCTACCTCGAGGCGCCGGCCTTCTACTGCTCGGCCGGTGACGGCACCGCCTACTTCGGCGGGGACCATTTCGTGATGGCGCAGAAGTGGGACCTGTCGGTAAACGAGATGGTGAACCACGAGTACGGCCACCACATCCAGAGCCTCGCCGGCCTGACGTCGGCGAAGCAGCAGGTGGTCGGCACCGATGACGTGGAACGCCGCTCCGAACTGCAGGCCACGTGCTGGTCGGCGATGATGACCTACAACAACCGGACCTTCGAGTTCGGCCAGCAGGATTACGACAGCTGGCAGGAGCGGCTGGAGACCATGCTGGTGGACGGGGTGCACGGGAGCCGGGAGTCGTTGCGCTACTGGGGCACCAGGGGCCTGTACGCGGAGACGTTGAACGACTGCAACACCTGGGCCGTGGAGTCGGAGCACGTCTCCTGATCCCCTCTGGCGGCACACTTGCACCAGTCCCGATGACTTCGCACGCCTGAGAGGAAGCCCGAGTGAGCCACCCCCATGGACCCTGGCCCGCCCCGGGGCGAGGCGTCCCGCAGGGACCGGGCCTTCCCCAGCAGGGTTTCGGGCCTCCGCCCGGCAACTTCCAGAACTCCTCGTTCGGCTTCCACCACCAGGTCGGGCAGCCCCCGCAGGGCAACGTGGCGCGGGGCGGGTACCTCCCCATGGCCCAGCAGCGCGGGCCACAGGGCTGGCGCCCACCGTCGGGTGCCTACGGTGCCGCCGGCCGACGGCGAGGGGGCGGCTCCGGGCTGCTGCTCGGGTGCGGGATCGCGGCGGCGCTCCTGGTAGCGGTTCCGGTGCTGTTGTTCGTGATCGTCGGCGCCTTCGCGTTCGATCCCGGCCCCGGCGTCACCGCCGCCACCACCACCGCCCCCGAACCGACCCCGTCCGAGCCGGAGCCGCGGCCGACGACTCCCGAGCCGGAGCCCGAACCCGGTCGGACGACCCCGCCCCCACCGGAACCTGACCCCGAACCGACGACGTTCCAGCTCCCACCGCGCGACTTCGGGGAACTGCCGCCACCGCACTCGAACGACCCGGCGTGGGTAACGGTGCAGCAGACCAAGTTCTACACGGCGAGGTTCCCCGTCTCGCAGGAATGCCCGGAACCGGCCACGATGGCAGACATGGCCACCATGCAGACCTACACGACGGCCCAGCTGGCGTGCGTGCAGGCGGCGTGGGACCCGGTACTGGCCGCGCTCGGCTACTCCACCCACGACATCCCGCACCACTACTACTCCGGGTCGAAGGTCACCTCGCCCTGCGGCACCAGCACCGCACCGGCCTACTACTGCTCGGCCAACGGGGGAGCCATCTACTTCGGCGAGGACCTCCTGCGGGACACGGCCCGTGACCCGATCTGGGCCAAGGTCCTGGTGGGCCACGAGTACGGGCACCACCTGCAGGCACTGAGCGGGGTCTTCAACGTGTTCAACGACATCCCCGGCGGCGACGAGGTGTGGCGGCGCCTCGAGATCCAGGCTACGTGCTACTCGATGGGGATGCTCCGCAAGGACCGCTCCCACGTGCTGGACCAGGAGTCCTTCAACCACGTCGAGCGTCACCTGCGCAGTTACCTGGACGACGGGATCCACGGCAGTGAGGAATCCCTGGCGTACTGGGGGATGCGCGGCTTCTACGGAGACCACGCGGCCGAGTGCAACACCTGGGTGGTGGGCTCCGACTGGGTCCGCTAGCGCGAAGCGGTCACGCGACGGTACCGATGCCGGGGTTCCACAACCGGATGCGACGCTGCGTGATCAGGCGCTGCTTCCAGAACGGGTCCTCGTCGAGCAACTGCTCGACCTCGGCGTCGCTCTCCGCCCGGACCAGCAGCAGCGCACCCGGCTCGTCGCTGTTCTGGTAAGCGCCCGCAACCACGAGCGGCGAGGGCAGCAGCGCCCGGAGGAACTCGCGGTGGGCCGGGCGGTGCTCGTCCAGACCGGCGGAATCGGTGGTGTAGGAGTACTCGACTGCGTACAGGTTCATGCGTCGAAACTACCCAAGATTTTGGATAGCCCCGCTGTGAGCGTAAAATGTGCGGGACGGGCTGGAACTCTTCTGGCCGGGATGCCCTGGACAGCACCGGGGTCCGAGAGAAGATTGAGAGCATATGGCGAAGAAAGAAGGAGCCCTCGAGCTTGAGGGCACCGTGGTCGAGGCACTGCCGAACGCGATGTTCCGCGTCGAGCTCGCCAACGGCCACAAGGTCCTGACCACGATCAGCGGCAAGATGCGGCAGCACTACATCCGGATCCTGCCGGCCGACCGCGTGGTCGTGGAGCTTTCCCCCTACGACCTGACCCGGGGACGCATCGTCTACCGTCACAAGTGACGTCGCAGTCCGCCACGAGAACGCCCGGCAGCCGCCGGGCGTTTCGCATTCCCCGGGATTTGGGGAAGCGGGTGGTTGTGGCGTAAAGTTGCCGGTCGGTCCAAGATCCGGCCAAAGCGTCGCGCCTGCGCTTCGCGGCATCCGGTGGAGTGGGCCGAGTTCATCCACCACTGATTGGGGTCCCCGGACCCTCATCGCCGATTGAAAAGGTTGCTCGAATGAAGGTTCAGCCGAGCGTCAAGAAGATCTGCGACAAGTGCAAGGTCATCCGCCGGCACGGTCGTGTGATGGTGATCTGCGAGAACCCTCGCCACAAGCAGCGCCAGGGCTGAGCCCAGCGCTCTTCGGTTCTCGACAGAACATCGCGGAACGGGCCCAGCCCACCCGCCAAGACAACTCAACACAAACCACGTGAACGCAAGGGTCCGGCTCCTCACGGAGTGGGCTCCCACCCCCGGACGAAGGCCGGGGCCCCGTCGGAGGACAGTCTCCTCCGCAAGGCAAGCGGGGAAGCTTCACGCCACACACCTTCGCGGTCCACAGACCGGCCTCCCATGCGGGGCCAGGACCGAAACCAATGAAAGGTAACCGCCTGATGGCACGCCTCGCTGGTGTTGACCTCCCGCGCGAAAAGCGTCTGGAAGTCGCACTCACCTACATCTTCGGCGTCGGACGCACCCGCGCCGCCGAAACCCTCGCCGCCACTGGAATCAGTGGCGACCTCCGTGTCCACGAGCTCAACGACGACCAGCTCGTCGCCCTCCGTGACCACATTGAAGGCAACTACGAAATCGAAGGTGACCTTCGTCGTAGCGTCGCTGCCGACATCCGCCGCAAGGTCGAGATCGGCAACTACCAGGGCCGTCGTCACCGCAGCGGTCTGCCCGTTCGTGGCCAGCGCACCCGCACCAACGCCCGCACCCGCAAGGGCAAGAAGAAGGCAGTTGCCGGCAAGAAGAAGGCACGCTGACCCCCGGGTGAGCTGAAACAGGACACAGGAGAAACCAAGACTTATGGCTACTGCAAGCCGCAAGGCATCCGCCGCCAAGACGAAGGTGCGCCGCAAGGAGAAGAAGAACGTCCTCGCGGGCCAGGCTCACATCAAGAGCACCTTCAACAACACCATCATCTCGATCTCGGACCCCAACGGCGCCGTGATCGCATGGGCCTCCGCCGGCACCGTCGGCTTCAAGGGCTCGCGCAAGTCGACGCCGTTCGCCGCCCAGATGGCCGCCGAGGCCGCTGGCCGTCGTGCCATGGAGCACGGCATGAAGCGCGTCGACGTATTCGTCAAGGGTCCCGGCTCGGGCCGTGAGACCGCGATCCGCTCGCTCGGCGCCGTCGGCCTCGAGGTCGGAGCGATCTCCGACGTGACGCCGGTGCCGCACAACGGCTGCCGCCCGCCCAAGCGCCGTCGCGTCTGATCCGCCCGAGACTAGTAAAGGACTGAAGAGAAAATGGCTCGCTACACCGGCCCAATGACCAAGAAGTCCCGTCGCCTCGGCACGGACCTCGTTGGCAATGACCAGGCGTTTGAACGCCGCCCCTACCCCCCGGGCGTCCACGGCCGTGGCCGCACGAAGGACTCCGAGTACTCGCTGCAGCTCAAGGAGAAGCAGAAGGCTCGTTTCGCATACGGCGTGCTGGAGAAGCAGTTCCGCCGCTACTACGAGGAAGCTGACCGCCACCCCGGCAAGACCGGTGAGAAGCTGCTCCAGATCCTCGAGTCGCGTCTGGACAACGTCGTGTACCGCGCTGGCTTCGCGGCCACCCGCCGCCAGGCCCGTCAGCTCGTCGTGCACGGCCACTTCCTGGTCAACGGCCAGCGCGTGAACATCCCGTCGTACCGCGTGAAGGCGCACGACATCATCGACGTCGCCGAGAAGTCGCTGAACCTGCACCCGCTGGTCGTCGCCCGTGAGACCCACGGCGAGCGTTCCGTTCCGGGTTGGCTCGAGGCCCGTCCGAACCGGATGCGCATCCTCGTCCACCAGCTCCCCGTCCGCGAGCAGATCGTCGTGGACGTTCAGGAGCAGATGATCGTCGAGCTCTACTCCAAGTAGTAGCTCCCCCTGGGGCCGGTTGACCTCTGTCGACCGGCCCCGTCTTGGGCCCTCGGGCCCATCCGTCCGGGAGTGGTTCCCGACGGGTTTCGCGCCTTCAAATAGTGGTCGGCGCGGGAAGGAAACAAATGCTCATCGCACAGCGCCCGATCCTCTCCGAGGAGTCGGTCTCCGAGTTCCGCTCGAAGTTCATCATCGAGCCCCTCGAGCCGGGCTTCGGCTACACCCTCGGCAACTCCCTGCGCCGCACCCTGCTGTCGTCCATCCCGGGCGCCTCGGTGACCAGCGTCAAGATCGAGGGCAACCAGCACGAGTTCTCCACCCTGGAGGGCGTCGTCGAGGATGTCACCGAGATCATCCTGAACCTCAAGGCCCTCGTCCTGTCCTCCGAGGAGGACGAGCCCGTGGTCATGTACCTGCGCAAGTCCGGCGCCGGGGCCGTCACCGCCGGTGACATCCAGCCCCCGGCCGGTGTCGAGATCCACAACCCGGAGCTCCACATCGCCACCCTGAACGACAACGGCAAGCTCGAGATGGAGCTCGTCGTGGAGCGTGGCCGTGGCTACGTCTCCAGCGTCCAGAACAAGGACCCGGAGGCCGAGATCGGCCGCATCCCCGTGGACTCGATCTACTCCCCGGTGCTCAAGGTCACCTACAAGGTGGAGGCCACCCGCGTGGCCCAGCGCACCGACTTCGACCGCCTGATCATCGATGTCGAGACCAAGCCCTCCATGGCTCCCCGCGACGCCATCGCCTCCGCCGGCACCACCCTCGTCGAGCTGTTCGGCCTCGCCCGTGAGCTCAACGTCGCCGCCGAGGGCATCGAGATCGGCCCCTCGCCCGTCGACGAGCAGATCGCCGAGTCGCTGAGCCTGCCGGTCGAGGAGCTGGACCTGTCCGTGCGCTCCTACAACTGCCTCAAGCGCGAGGGCATCCACACCGTCGGTGAGCTCGTTGCCCGCAGCGAGGAGGACCTCCTCGACATCCGCAACTTCGGCTCCAAGTCGATCCTCGAGGTGAAGGTCACCCTCCACAACCTCGGGCTGGCCCTGCGTGACTCCGCTCCGGACTTCGATCCGCTGCAGGTCATCGAGGCCTACGACGAGGAGAACGAGGGCGAGGCCGGCGCCGACGACGCCGAGGCCGACCTCACCGAGACCGAGCAGTACTGATCCCGAGCACTGCTCGGAACTGAACCGAAAGAGAAACCTTCATGCCGAAGCCAACCAAGGGACCCCGCCTGGGCGGTAGCCCCACCCACGAGCGCATCATCCTGCGCAACCTGGCCACCCAGCTCTTCGAGCACGGCCGCGTCACCACCACCGAGACCAAGGCCCGTCGCGTGCAGCCCCTGGCCGAGAAGCTGATCACCAAGGCCAAGCGCGGCGACCTCGCCTCGCGTCGCCTGGTGCTGCAGTCGATCACCGACCAGTCCGTGGTGCACACCCTGTTCGCCGAGATCGCCCCGGCGCTCGAGGGTCGCGAGGGCGGCTACACCCGCATCACCAAGATCGGTCCCCGCAAGGGCGACAACGCCCCGATGGCCATCATCGAGGTCATCACCGAGTCGGTCGAGGAGTCCCGCGCCAACCGCGCCAAGTCCCCGCGCGCCGCCAAGGCGGAGGCCCCGAAGGCCGGCGCCAAGGCCAAGTCCACCAAGGCCGAGAAGGTCGAGGACGAGGCTCCCGCGCAGGAGGCCGAAGAGGTTGAGGCCACCGAGGCCGTCGAGGTCGATGAGACCCCGGCAGAGGTCGAGGAGACCGTCGCCGAGGACGCCGCCGAAGAGGCTGCTGACGAGAAGTGACCTGCTGAGCAGATCTCACGAGGAGGGACCCGGTTGAGCCGGGTCCCTCCTTTTCGTTGCGGTAGAGTCCGTGCAGGCCGACGCGACAGCTTTTCGCAGAACAGGAATCCCGCATGAACCTCCGCAAGTACTTCGTTGCAATCAGCGCCGCCACCGCCCTCGCACTCACCGCCTGCGGTGGTGCGGAGGGGGAGCAGGAGGCGCCCACCGGGGACGCCCCGCTCGAGATCGGGATCGTGCAGTACGTCTCCCATGACGCACTCGACGCCGTGCAGGCCGGGTTCATCGCAGAACTCGAGGCGGCGGGCTACGTCGACGGGGACACCATCAACCTGGAGATCCAGAACCCGGAGGCCGACCAGGCCACCCTCACCCAGATCGCCAACCAGTTCGCGCAGGACGAGAAGGACCTCGTGCTCGCCATCGCCACCCCCGCGGCCCAGGCCGTGGCCCAGGTGATCCCGGAGCAGCCCGTCGTGTTCGCGGCCGTCACCGACCCGGTGGCCGCGGAGCTCGTCGCCAGCTGGGAGGCGCCCGGCGGCAACGTCACCGGGGTCTCCGACATGAACCCGGTGGACGGCCAGCTCGAACTGCTGCTGGAGATCGCCCCCGACGTCGAGTCCGTCGGCATCGTCTACTCCTCCGGCGAGATCAACTCCGAGGTCCAGGTGGAGGCCGCCGAGGCTGCCGCCGCCGAACTGGGCATCACCATGGAGAAGGCCGCCGTGTCCAACTCCTCGGAGGTCCAGCAGGCCGCCGAGTCGCTCGACGTCGACGCCTTCTACGTTCCCACCGACAACAACGTCGTGGCCGCCATCGAGGCGCTGCTGCAGGTTGCCGAGACCAACTCGCTGCCCGTGGTCTCCTCCGACGAGGGCTCCGTCGAGCGTGGGGCCATCGCCTCCCTGACGGTGGACTACGAGCAGCAGGGCCGCGACGCCGCCACCATGGCCATCGAGATCCTTGACGGCGGCAACCCGGGCGAACTCGCAGTCCGTGTCCAGGAGGAGTTCATGCTCAGCATCAACCCGGACGCGGCCGACCGGATGGGCGTGACCATCCCCGACGCCGTCTCCGAGCGCGCCGCCAACACCTTCTGATCTCCGGCCAGGAACAACACGGTTCATGATCACGGCAGTCGAACTGGGGCTCCTGTACTCGGTGATGGCGGTGGGGGTCTACCTCACCTACCGCGTGCTGGACTTCCCGGACCTCACCATCGACGGCTCCTACACCACGGGTGCGGCGGTGACCGCGGTGCTGATCATCGCCGACGTGCCCGTGGCGGTGGCGATGGTGGCGGGCACACTCTCCGGCGTCGTCGCCGGCGTGATCACGGGGCTGCTGCACGTGCTGGGCAACATCAACCCGCTGCTGGCGGGCATCCTCACCCAGATCGCGTTGTACTCGATCAACCTGCGCATCATGGGCAAGGCCAACGTGCCGCTGCTGCGGGAGAACACGCTCATGACACCGCTGCGGGAGGCCGGCATCCTCGGGACCTGGTCCAGCGCCGCCTTCCTGACCATCGGGGCCCTGCTGATCGGAGCCATCCTCTACTGGTTCCTGGGCACCGGCTACGGTGTGGCGCTGCGCGCCACCGGTGACAACGAGATGATGGCGCGCAGCCAGGGCATCAACACGGGGACCGCGAAGATCGTCGGGCTCGCACTGTCCAACGGGCTGGTGGCGCTCTGCGGCTCGCTGCTGGCCCAGTACCAGGGGTACGCGGACATCGGCATGGGCATCGGCCTGATCGTCGCCGGTCTGGCGTCGGTGATCATCGGGCAGGCGCTGTTCGGAATGACAGCGGTCTGGCAGGCCATCCTGGCCGCGATCCTGGGCTCCGTGATCTACCGCGTGGTCATCCAACTCGCCCTTGACGCCGACCTCAGGCCCAACGACATGAAGCTGGTCTCCGCCGTCCTGGTGGTGATCGCGCTCGTGCTGCCCCAGGTCCCGGCCGTCAAGAAGATGCAGGCGCGGATGCGGCGTCGCCGCGTCGCCGAGGCAGGTGTGTGATCTGATGCTGCGGATCGAAGCAGTCACGAAGAAGTTCTTCCCCGGCACCAACAACGAGCGGGTCGCACTGCGGGAGGTGAGCCTGAACCTCGCAGAGGGTGACTTCGTGACGGTGATCGGCTCCAACGGCGCCGGCAAGTCCACCCTGCTCAATGTCATCTCCGGCCGCTACCGCGCCGAGGAGGGGGCGGTCCTGATCGACGACCGGGACGTCTCCCAGATGGCCGAGCACCGCCGCGCCCGCTGGGTCTCGCGCGTCTTCCAGGACCCCATGGCCGGGACCAGCCCGCACCTGACCATCGAGGAGAACCTGGCCATCGCGTTCAACCGCGGCAAGTCGCGGGGGCTGCGGATGGCCGTCACCCGCGCCCGCAGGGACGTCTTCCGGGAAGCGCTGGAAACGCTCGAGCTGGGGCTGGAGAACAGGTTGCAGCTGAGGGTCGGGATGCTCTCGGGCGGCCAGCGCCAGGCGCTCAGCCTCCTGATGGCCACCTACGTGGAACCGTCCATCCTCCTGCTCGACGAGCACACCGCCGCGTTGGACCCGTCCCGGGCCGAACTGATCAGCCGCCTCACGAAGGAGGCGGTGGAACGGCACAACCTCACCGCGCTCATGGTCACCCACAACATGCACCAGGCCATCGAGCTGGGCAACCGCCTGATCATGATGCACGAGGGCGAGATCGTCCTTGAGGTGGACGCCGAGCGCAAGCGCAACACCACGCCGGAGAATCTCCTGGCCGAGTTCGGGAAGATCAAGGGCGCGTCCCTGTCGGACCGCACCCTGCTGGACTGAGCCGGATGCGCATCGCCCAACTGGCCAACTTCGTGGGCCCCACCTCCGGGGGCATGAAGGTGGTCATCGAGAAACTGGCCGAGGGCTACGTCGCGGCCGGCCACGAACGGATCTTCGTGTCCCCGGGACCGCGCGACGAGATCACCGAGACCGACTCGGGGATCCACGTCCAGGTGCGCGCCCCGAGGCTGACGCCGCAGTACCGGATGATCTTCAAGCCCTGGCGGGCGCTGGACGTGCTGGCCCGGTTCAGGCCCGACTCCATCGAGGTCTCGGACAAGTGGACCCTGTCACCCGCCGGCCGGTGGGCGGCCAGGCGCGGCGTCGGGTCCGTGATGTTCAGCCACGAGCGGCTCTCCGACATGCTCACCGACTGGTTGCGCCGCGGCGTCGGCGTCGAAACGGTGGTGGGGGCGCTCAACCGGCGCCTCGCGAAGGAGTTCGACGCCGTCGTGGTCACCTCCCGGTTCGCGGCCGAGGAGTTCGCCGACATCGGCGCCAGGTTGGAACTGGTCCCGCTGGGGGTGGACCTGGAGACGTTCAACCCGACGGTGGGGGAGCCGGCGGACGACGGTGTGCTGAAGCTCTGCTACGTCGGCCGCCTCAGCCACGAGAAGAGTCCGCAGCTGGCCGTAGCCACCGCGGTTGAGCTGCACCGCAGGGGCAGGGCCGTGCGGCTGGACCTGTACGGGACCGGACCGGACCTGGAGGAACTGCGCGGCATCGCTGGCGACACGCCGGTTTACTTCCACGGCTTCGTCAACGGCCGCGACGAGGTGGCCAAGCGGTTCGCCCGAAGTGACGTTTCCCTGTCGGTGTGCCCCTCGGAGACCTTCGGGCTGGCCGTGCTCGAGGCCATGGCCTGCGGCACACCGGTGGTGACCGCCAACCGCGGCGGTGCCAGCGAGTTGGTGGACGAATCCTCGGGCGCGCAGGGCCCGCCGGACCCGGCCGCGCTGGCCGACGCCGTCGAGTCCCTGGCGCCCCGCCTCGGCCCGGAGCTGAGAGCGGCCGCGCGCAAGCGGGCGGAGGCATACAACTGGTCCCGCACGGTCAGCAGGATGCTGGCCCTCCACAGAGAACTCGCCGAGCGGGCGCCCTTCCAGTCCCTGGACGGGTTCGACAGTCAGCGCAGGAGGTTGGCATGAGGTTCAAGCTCAGGGACCTGGCGGTCCTCGCAGGGGTGGCGGTGGCCGGTGGTGTCGCCGGTGCGCCCCGACCGGCCGAGCCCGACGCCGAACGCAGCGTCGGGGCGATCGTGGCGCGGCTGCGTGCCTCCGGGAAGGTCGGCCGGGAGCTGGCTGACGCTGCCGTCGCAGCCGTCAGCGCGGGCTTCCCGTACCACTCCGTCTGGCACCTGTGGGAGTCGCCGGGCACGGCGCTGGCCAACGGCCGGGGCTGGTCCCACCAGTACAACGCCGTCCTGGCCGAGGTGCTGGGGGAGCTCGGGTTCGGGGTGCGACGGGTGCACGCGGCCCGGGTGCGCGGCTGGCGCCACCCGTGGTTCTTCGCCAGCCACAGCTGGGTGAAGGTGGACCTCGATGGCCGCTGGCTGGACGCCTGCGCATCCCGGTTGACCAACAAGGTGGGGGAGACCGGCTTCGTCGCCGTCAGCGAGGAGATGGCCTACCGGCGCAGCACTCCCTACACGGTGGCGCTGGGGCTGCTGCCGTTCATCACCTTCGGCATCTGGCGGGCATGGCTCACAGGCCGAAGTGTCTCGCCGTGGATCTATCGACGGCGAGACTGAGGGGCGGTCTGGTGGCTGGCCCGCCTCACTTGTTCATCGGTGGACACATGGGCATCCACGGAATCACCTGGCACCAACCCTGGGGCTGGATGTCCCCCTGTACTCCTGCTCCAGGAGCGGGCGCGAGGCTTCCAGAAAGGGCGAGTACCACACCAACAATGAGTGTCTTCACATTCCCAGTGTGCATCTTGTCCCTGAGAACTTCTAGGAAATGTGCGCAAACCCTCAGCTGTAACCGCTCCCGGGTGTGAACAAGGGGGTATTCCTGAGGCATTCACCCTAGACTTGCACCATGAACAGCCTGCGGCAGCTGCGTGGGGGGTGGGTCGAGATCGTCGTCGCCGCCCTGATCACCGCGCTCTCGCTGCAGGCGGGCCTCAGCGGCCGGATCCCCCCGGCCAGCGTGGTGGTGGATCTCGCGGCCCTCGCGGCAGTGCTCCTGGCGCTCAAGTGGCTGCGGATCGGAATCGCCGCGGCGCTCGTGGTGGCGGTCCTGCTCCTCACGGTGGACCCGGTCTCCGCAGGCGTGGCCATCTACCTGCTGATGCTGCCCGCGCTGACCGCCATCCGCCGCGACAGGATCCCGTTGGCAGTGATCGTCACCGCCATCAACGTCGGGGTCGGCTGGCTGACCAGCTTCCGGCTCGCGGGCGACCAGGCGGACCCCTTCGGGATCGTGCTGACCTGGCTCGTCCTGTACGCCATCATCTGGGGAATCGGCCTCGGCATGCGGGCCGCGTCCCGCAACGAGGCAGCCCGGCTGGCAGCGCGCTACCGGCGCCAACAGCTCGAACTGGCCCTCGAACTCCATGACTCGGTGTGCCGGGACCTCTCGATGCTCGTGATGCAGGCGGAGGCGGCCAACCACTCCGGTGAGGCCTCGCCCGAGCAGCTCGAGTCGCTCGCCCAGCGCGCCCGCTCCGCCAACCAAGCGGTCCGGGAGGTCGCCCGGCTGCTGGGAGGTGCGAACCGCAACACCGTTCCCGAGATCTCCGTGGAGTCTGCCCTGAAATCCGGCACCCACGAGCTGCGCTCGCTGGGCTTCACCG
Organism: Tessaracoccus terricola; assembly: GCF_054776555.1. Taxonomy (NCBI): domain Bacteria; kingdom Bacillati; phylum Actinomycetota; class Actinomycetes; order Propionibacteriales; family Propionibacteriaceae; genus Tessaracoccus; species Tessaracoccus terricola. The sequence goes on from NZ_BAAHBS010000005.1 coordinate 499,023, forward strand.
TCCAGGCCCGGGCGGCCCTGGTGGGCGAACTGCCACCGGCGGTGGACACCGCCGCCGGGCGGATCCTGCAGGAGGCGCTGCACAACGTCGCGAAGCACGGCTCGGCGCAGGCCCCGTGCCTGGTCACGGTGGAGCGCACCACGCAGGCGCTCGAGATGACGGTCTCCAACCTGCCGGGCCGCGGCAGCAACGGATCTCCGACCCGGCTCGGCCTGCGGGCCATGAAGGAGCGGGCGGCCACCCTCGGCGGCAGCGTCCACTCCAAGGAGGTCGACGGCATGTGGGTCTGCGAGGTGGTGCTGCCGATGGCCACCCGGACCCCCGCCCCCGCCGGCTGACGGGTCTTCAGTCCTCGGCGAGGATCTCCAGCACCAGCGGCTTCACGCGGGTCCCGTACAGCTCGATGCTGCGCATCATGTCCTCGTGGGGGAGGGTGCCGGCGCCGTACTTCATGCCGAAGCGCGTGGCTCCCAACTCCTTGACGGTCTTGGCGATCTTGTTGGCCACGGTCTCCGGGGAGCCCAGGTGGAGCGCCCCGTAGTGGATCTCCTGCTCGAACTGGGCACGGCTCGCCGGCGGCCAGCCGCGCTCCCTGCCGATGCGGGACATGTTCTCGGCGTAGTGCGGCCAGTAGAGGTCGGCCGCCTCGTCGTCGGTGTCGGCCACGAAGCCGTGGGAGTGGACCGCGATGCGGCGCTCGTCGTGACCGAACTGGGCCAGGGCCCTGTGGAACAGGTCCGTGAACGGCTGGAACCGGGAGGGGTCTCCGCCGATGATCGCCAGCTCCAGCCCCAGGCCGTACTTGGCCGCGCGCACCACCGAGGCGGGCGTGCCGCCGACGGCCACCCAGGTGGGCAGGCCGTGGGTGTGGTCCGTGGTGGGGTAGACGCGCTGGTCGGTGAGCGGCGGTCTGGTCTGTCCGGACCAGGTGACTGCGTCCTCGCTGCGCAGGGCCGCGAACAGGTCCAGCTTCTCGTTGAACAGGTCCTCGTAGTCGGACAGGTCGAATCCGAACAGCGGGAAGGACTCGATGAAGGAGCCGCGGCCGAGCGAGACCTCGGCGCGCCCCGACGAGATGCCGTCGATGGTGGCGAAGCGCTGGTAGACGCGGATCGGGTCGTCCGAGGACAGCACCGTGACCGCGGAGATCAGCTTGATGTTCTCGGTGCGGGCAGCGATGGCCGAGAGCACGACGTCGGGTGCCGAGACCGCGTAGTCGGGGCGGTGGTGCTCGCCGATGCCGAACACGTCGACGCCCACCTTGTCCGCCAGGACGCCCTCCTCGACGAGGTTGCGCAGCACCTGCGGATGGTCCAGACGGGTTCCGTCCGGGGTGGTGGTGATGTCACCGAAGGTGTGCAGGCCGAACTCGAGGTGGTCGGTGTGTCGTTCCGTGCTTGGAGCCATGGTCCCACTCTACGCGAAATCGTTGATGTTTCAATCGTCTCGTGCGAGGTGCCGCCATTGACGTCGGGGGCGGTGGGGGTATAAACCTGACTCAGGTGTCGACGGATCGGGGGAACCATGAACGACATCGCTGGAAGGCCTGCCTGCCCATCGGAGGGCGGCTCGGACACGGCTCGCAGGGTGCTGGGCATCATGTCGGCACTCGCACTCGCATTCAGTTGGCTGGCGCTCACGCCACCCATCGCGAACGCGGCCGAACTGAGCGCCGTGACTCTCCACGGCCCCACCAACCGGACCACGAGCACAATCAGTGTCAGGTTCGACCGTGTGGTGGAATCGGCGGGGACCTGCCAGGCCGACATCGGCTACGAGTTCAGCACCGGCTCGGGCTGGAGCGACGCGGGCACGTTCGGCGGCAGCGCCTGCAACAACCCGGACCCGGGCTACAAGTTCAAGGGGCTCGCTTCTGGCACCACCTATGAGGTGAGCGTGCGCGCGTACCGAATCCTCGACGGCGCCAAGACCGACTTCTCGCAGCCGACCACCCTGACCGGCACCACTCTGGGAGACCCGGCACCGCAACCGACGCCCACGCCCACGCCGAGCCCGGAACCAACGGCTGAGCCCACCGGCACGCCGACCGCGGAGCCCACCGTGGAACCGACCGCGGAGCCGACGGCGACGCCCACCGCGGCGCCCGGCGCCCTGTCCGCGCCGGCACTGTACGGGCCCACCAACCAGACCACCAGCACCATCAGCGTCCGGTTCGACAGGGTGGCCGAGTCCGCGGGAACCTGCCGTGCCGACGTCGGCTACGAGTTCAGCACCGGCTCCGGCTGGAGCGATGCCGGCACGTTCAGCGGCGGCGCCTGCAACAACCCGGACCCGGGTTACAAGTTCAAGAACCTGGCCTCCGGCACCACCTACGAGCTCAGCGTCCGTGCCTACCTCGTGGCGGACGGAGTGAAGTCCTACTCGGCCGTCACCAGCCTGACCGGCACCACCCTCGGTGATCCCGCGCCGGAGCCCACCCCCACGCCCGCCCCCACGGGGGAGCCGACGGCAACGTCCACGCCGACGGCCGAGCCCACTCCCGAGCCGACGACGGACCCGAACGCACTCACTGCGCCCGGGATCCTCGGTCCCAGCAACCGCACACTGACCACCATCAGCGTGCGACTGGATCGCGTGGCCATGTCCAACGGCACCTGCCGCCCCGACATCGGCTACGAGTTCAACCGCGGCACCGGCTGGGCCGACGCCGGCACGTTCAGCGGGAGCGCGTGCGACAACCCGCGCCCCGGCTACAAGTTCACCGGCCTCGCACACGGCACCACCTATGACCTGCAGGTCCGGGCCTACCGGCTGGAAGCCGGCCAGAAGGTCGAGTTCTCATCCGCGGCCACGCTGACCGCGACCACCCTCGGTGACCCCGGAACGGACCCGACGCCGTCGCCCACACCCACCCCGACGGGGGAGCCCACCGCGTCTCCGACGCCGACACCCACCGGTGAGCCCGCGATCGTGTCCCCGCCCCCGATGCGCGGCCCCGTGAACCGGACCACCACCACGATCAGCATCGTCGTGGACCGGGCACCCGAGTCCAACGGTGTCTGCAACCCCGACTTCGGGTACGAGTTCCTGGGCGGCGCCTACCTCGACTGGTACGACCACGGCGGCTTCATGACGGCACCCTGCGATGATCCCGATCCCGGCTTCAAGTTCTCCGGCCTGCAGCCCGGCACGGAGTACGTCCTGAGCGTCCGCGCCTACCGCATCGTCGACGGCGTGCGCCACTACTCGGACGCCAACAGCCTCACCATCAGCACCCTGCCCGCCGAGGTGCCCCAGGAGGCGATGCCGACGCCGGAGCCGACCCCGTCTGCGGAGCCGACGCTGACGCCGGAGCCGACGACCCCGTCAGCGGAGCCGACGCCCGAGGCGACCCCGACCCTGCCGCAGCCGACCTCCGAGCCGACTCCGGAACCGGATCCGACTCTCGAACCGGAACCGACGGTCGCGCCGTCCGCGCCCACCGAACCGGTCCCAACGCCCACCCCTGAGCCGGAGGTGACTGCGACTCCCTCGCAGACCCCTTCGCTCGAACCGGATGAGACGCCTGAGGCAGGCGAGTAACCCGCGAGGCCGTTGACTCCTCAATCACGCCGGAGAAGCTGGGGTCACTGGGTCCGGCAGAACGCTGCCGAACTTGGCTACGACCCCGGCAGGCTCGCCGGCTGAGGCACGAGCGGCGCGGGCATCCTCGCGGAGTGGGAGGAGTTCCTGGCTGGCGACGGTGAGGACGGATGGCCGCACCCCAGAAGCGTTTCGTGTCAGGGGCAACTCGGAAGCCACGGAAACATGTCGCAGATGCCCGGCTCGACCGGTCCCTGCGGGAGACTGAGACCGAGGCCGATGGACAGGATGCTCAGAAGACCGAGTGCAATGTAGGTGCGCATGGTGACGAGTCTGATGGTGCGGCGTGACTCGTGAGGAGAACTCAGGCCAGAAGGGTACTTTCGTACCTTTGTGCTGGGCTATGGGGTCAGGCGTGCGTGGCGAGCGCTCTACCCGGCCCGGGCGTTGTACGACGTGTTCCAGTTGGCTCTGCTCATCTCAGTAAGCGTGCTCACGGTCAGTCGATGGGGCGTCTTCGGCGTTCTGGGGACTGCCATGGTGTCAGTCATCTGGCTCCTGGCCGGGGACTCACTGGCAACCTTGATGGGCTTCTTCGACCCGTACATGGCAGCGTTCGTGCGACCAGCCACTTGGTTTGCCCAAGCCGCGACTCTGGCAGCTGCTGCGGTGGCTGTCCTCACGGTGTTCTCGCCTTGGGATACCCGCGCTGAGCCACCGATTCTTCCGCAGACACGACAGCCCCGGTCCGATCGGACCAGGGCTGTCGAAACTTGGCTGAGGAGTGTCAGGCGAGGGCGGCGGAGGCGGCCTGTGCCTTTGTGAGGCGCTCGGCGACGTCGTTCCAGTTGACGACGTTCCACCAGGCGTCGACGTAGTCGCCCTTCACGTTCTTGTACTGCAGGTAGTAGGCGTGCTCCCACATGTCCAGCTGCAGCAGTGAGATCTGGCCCGAGGGCAGGTTGCCCTGCTGGTCGAACAGCTGGTTCACGTTCAGGCGCTGGCCGAGGGTGTCCCACACCAGCATGGACCAGCCGGAGCCCTGCACGCCGTTGGCGACGGCGTTGAAGTGGGCCTTGAAGGCGTCGAAGCCGCCGAAGAACTCGTCGATGGCCGAGGCAACCTCACCCTCGGGGCGGCCACCGCCGTCGGGGGACATGTTCTTCCAGAACACGGAGTGGTTGATGTGGCCACCCAGGTGGAAGGCGAGGTCCTTCTCCAGCTTGTTGACGTTGCCCAGCGAACCGTTGGCGCGGGCCTCGGCGAGCTGCTCGAGCGCGGTGTTGGCGCCCTTGACGTAGGTGGCATGGTGCTTGCTGTGGTGCAGCTCCATGATCTCGGGGGCGATGTGCGGTGCGAGTGCGCCGTAGTCGTAGTCCAGATCCGGCAGTGTGTAGTTCACTTGCTTGTCCCTTCTCCTTCTGTTCCGCGGGGTCACCGCGCGTACAGGGCCCATCCTAGGCACCCGCACCCAAACCGCGCGTCGTCTTCAGGATGCGGAACCCCTTGGCGGAAGCAGTTTTCGCTGTTGGCCAACCCTGCCCCGTCAACCAGGTGGCCAAGGAGTCCGCGCCGAGGTTCCTGCCCACCACCAACCAGGCCACGCCGTCGGGGTCCAGGCGGGGCAGCCACTGCAGCAACAACTCGTGGAGCGCCTCCTTGCCGATGCGGATGGGCGGGTTGGACCAGATCTCGGAGTAGGTGGTGCCGGCCGCGACGTCTTGGGGGAGTCTGGCGGTGACGCGGTCGGCGACGCCGGCGGCCTCCGCGTTGCGCTCGGTGAGCAGGAGGGCGCGCTCGTTCACGTCCACGGCGTCGACGGTGATCCCCGGCGACGCCGCCGCCAGCCCGACGGCGATGGGGCCGAAGCCGCACCCCAGGTCCAGCACGTGGCCGGAGGTGGGTGGCTCGACGGTGCGCAGCAGCACGCTCGTTCCCAGGTCCAGCCGGCTGCCTGAGAAGACTCCGTTGGCGGTGGTGAAGGTGTGATCGATGCCGAAGATGGTGGCGTCCACCTCGCGGGTGACCATGGGGCCGGCGTCGTTGGTGAAGTAGTGGCTCATTGATCCTCCAGGGTCCGCACGGCCCGCGCCTGCTCGGCGCGGACGGCGAGTTCGTCGTCGGCGGGGTAGCCAACCTCCTCCAGCGTGAGGCCGCGCGCGGGCATCACGAGGATCTCGTTGTGGCGGGTGGTGCTGGCGCTGGCGTCTGCCAGCCAGTCCATGCTGCGGCGACGCCCGGCCACGGCCGTCAGTGCCCCCACCACCGAGCGCACCATCGAGTGGCAGAACGCATCGGCCAACAGGTGCACCTCGACGACGCCGTCGCCGGTGCGGGTGGCCGAGACCTCACGCAGGTCCCGAATGGTGGTGGCGCCCTCGCGGGGCTTGCAGAAGGCGGCGAAGTCCCGAAGCCCCCGAAGCAGCCCGGCGGCCTCGTTGAACAGGTCCACGTCGACGGGATGCCGGACCGGTGCGACGCGGTGGCGCTGCAGGGGGTCGGGGGAGTGGTCGGTGTCCACGAGCCGGTAGCAGTAGCGGCGCCAGAGCGCTGAGAAACGGGCATCGAAGCCCGCCGGTGCGGGGGAGACGCGGCGCACCACGACGTCGTCCGGCAGCACGCGCGTGAGCCGGCGCAGCAGGGTGGCAGCGATGTCGTCGTCACCCTCGAGGTCCAGGTGGCAGACCTGTGCGGCGGCGTGGACGCCGGCGTCGGTGCGGCCGGCCACCACCAGTGCGGGCCTCTCGGGGAGGCGCAGCACCTGCGCGATGTGGCCCTCCAGCACCCCCTGCACGGTCCGGTGCCCGGGCTGCAGCGCCCAGCCGCGGAAGTCGGTGCCGTCGTAGGCGAGGTCGATCCGCCAGCGCATCAGTGGCGCTTCCGGTAGGTGAGGTCGTGCACCTCGCGCCCGGCTGCCAGCCCGCGGGCCTCGTACTTGGTCACGGGACGCTCGGCGAACCTCGGCGCCCATCCGCCGTGGACGTTGACCAGGCCCGGGTGGGCGTCCAGGACTTCGCGCTGCCACAGCGCGTAGTCCTCCCAGTCTGTCGCCAGCCGCCACAGCCCTTCGGGGGCGAGCCGATCGGCGACGACGTCGGCGAATCCCGGGTTGACCAAGCGGCGCTTGTGGTGGCGGGTCTTGTGCCAGGGGTCGGCGAAGAACGTCCAGACCTCGGCCACCGAGCGCGGACCGAAGAGCACCTCCAGCCCGCGCGCGCCGTCGGCGAGGACGACGCGGATGTTGTGCACGCCGTCGCGGCCCATCCGGCCGAGGGTGGAGGCGACGGCGGGTTCGAACACCTCGAAGGCGATGAAGTCCGTCTCGGGGCGGGCTGCGGCCATCGCCACCAGGGACTCGCCGTTGCCCGAGCCGATCTCCACCACCTTCGGTGCGCTGCGCCCGAACTCGGCGTCCCAGTCGACGTGGGCGTCATCGGCGACGGAGGTGTCCAGTTCGGCGGCCGGGACCTCCACGACGAACTCGGGTGCCAGACGTTCCCAGGCCTTCTGCTGGGACTCGTTCATCCGGGTGCTGCGACGCACGAAGCTGACGACGCCCCGGTGCGGGCGGGAAACCTTGTTGACCACCGTCCGAGCCTATCGCGCGGGCGAGCGTGGGGCGCCGGCATGCGGCGCGCCCCGACGTGGAGCAGGCCGGTGCCCGTCCGTGGGGACCGGCACCGGCCTGCTGGTGCATGGGGCAGTGCCCCGGCGTTACTTCTTCTTCTTCTTCTTGGCCTTCTTGTCCGCCTTCTTCTTGGCGGCTGCCGACTTGGCCTCGGCCTTCTTCGCGTCCTTGCTCTTCGCGTCCTTCCTCTTGGACTCCTTGACCTTGGCCTTCTTCGACTCCTTGGCGTCGAGCTTCTTCGCCGCCTTCGCCTTGACCTTCGCGGCCTTCTTCGAGGCCTTGTCCTTGAGCTCCTCGGCCTTGGCGGCCTTCTTGGCATCCTTCTTCTTCGCCATCTGCACCTCCTTCGCAATCGTCAATGAAATGTTGACCCAACTCAAACAGGCCGGGCTCTGGAAGTCAACCTTCGGTTGACGAAGGGTGTTGCCGATACGATGCGGGCATGGCGAAGAAACAGTCGGCCGACGGGTCGAAGGCGGAGGCGTTGGCGGCGCTGGATGCGGCGCGGGTCGAACGGGAGTCGGCGGAGGTTGCCGAGCGGGCCGCGGTGCTGGCTGCGAGGGAGGCCGGGGTCTCCTGGTCGAGGATCGGTGAGCTCTACGGGTTGACCAAGCAGGGTGCGCAACAGCGCTTCAAGCCGGGCGTCAAGCGGGCGCAGGCGGGCTAGGGGGTCGCCATGACCATGACTGCCGGGACGGGGTGGGCCTTCGGGTCCGCCCCGTTCTTGCGTCCCGGCTTGTTGAATCCTGTACTTCATGGAATGCTTGAAGCATCAACTGAGTTAGGAGAGGCATGAGCATGACGACAACACAGCACTCGCAGGACAAGCTCGCGGCCGAGACCACCATGGACCGCCTGGAGCTCCGTGTCCGCGACATGGAAACGATGGTCAAGTACTACACCGAGGGGGTCGGCCTGACCCCGCTGCGCACCGAGCCGGGGGCCGCCGTCCTAGGGCTCGGCGGCAACGAGGTGCTGCGCCTCTCCGAGGCCAAGGACCTGCGTCCGGGGCGCTCCGGGGACGCCGGCCTGTTCCACACCGCCGTCCTGTTCGACACCCCGGCCGCGCTGGCGAAGTCGATGGAGTCGATGCTCACCAAGGTCCCGCAGACCTACACCGGCGCGGGTGACCACCTCGTCTCGCGCGCCTTCTACTTCACCGACCCCGAGGGCAACGGCGTCGAGCTCTACCACGACCGCCCCCGCGAGGAGTGGAAGTGGAACAACGGCCAGGTCCAGATGGCCACCCTGTGGCTGGACCCGATCGACTTCGTCCAGACCAATTACTCCGACGACGAGCTCGGCGGAGTGCTCGGCCACGTCCACCTCCAGGTGGGTGACGTCGCCACCGCGAGGGACTTCTACGTCGACACCCTGGGGTTCGACGCCACGGCCGAGCTGGGCAACTCCGCGCTGTTCGTCTCCGCCGGCGGCTACCACCACCACATGGCGATGAACGTCTGGAACTCTGCCGGTGCCGGACCCCGTCTGAACACCCTGGGCATGGGCGTCGTGGACATCATCGTCCCCACCGAGGACGAGGTCCTGGCCGCGAAGAACCGCGTCGAGGCCCGCGGGATCGAGACCACCTTCGACGGCCGCAGCCTGTCCGTGCTCGACCCGTGGCGCAACGAGCTGCGGCTCCACGTCGGCTGACGCATTCAGGTTCCGACCCGGGGGATTCCCGATGTGTGCGGCATGGGGCGAGCGTAGGCTTGAAGCGATACGACACGTGCCTTCAAAAGGAGCCCCATGCGCACCATCCTCAACGTCATCTGGCTGATCTTCGGCGGCATCTGGCTCGCGGCCCTCTACTTCATCGCAGGCATCGTCGCCTGCATCTTCATCATCACCATCCCGTTCGGCATCGCGTCCTTCCGGATGGCCCGCTACGTGCTGTGGCCGTTCGGCAAGGCCGTCGTGCAGCGCCCGGACGCCGGCGTGATGTCCGGCATCGGCAACGTGATCTGGTTCATCGTCGCCGGCTGGTGGCTGGCGCTGGCCCACATCGCCACCGCCGTCGCGCAGGCGGTCACCATCATCGGAATCATCGACGCCGTCGTGAACCTCAAGATGATCCCCGTGACCTGCTTCCCCTTCGGCAAGCGCATCGTGGACCGCGACTCGCTGCATCCCGGCCAGCGTCCGCTGCACTCCATCTGAGTGGCCGGGGAATAATCCTGCGGCAAGTGCGTTGGACATGATAGTTTAACTTTCAACAACGACACGAGATACGGCAGGAGCATCATGCAGTTCGGCGTCTTCACCATCGGGGACATCACCCAGGACCCCACCAACGGCACCACCCCCAGCGAGCACGAGCGGATCCGCAACACCATCGAGATCGCCAAGCACGCCGAGGAGGTGGGCTTCGAGGTCTTCGCCACCGGCCAGCACCACAACCCGCCGTTCGTGGCACCCGCGAGCCCGCCCGTGCTGCTCAGCTACCTTGCGGCCCAGACGAAGACATTGCAGCTGTCCACCGCGACGACGCTGATCACCACCACGGACCCGGTCCGGATCGCGGAGGACTACTCCTACCTGCAGCACCTCTCCGACGGGCGGCTCGACCTCACCATGGGGCGCGGCAACACCGGCCCCGTCTACCCGTGGTTCGGCAAGGACATCCGCCAAGGCATCCCGCTGGCCGTCGAGAACTACCACCTCCTGCACAGGCTGTGGCACGAGGACACCGTGGACTGGCGCGGCCAGTTCCGCACCCCGCTGCAGGGCTTCACGGTCACCCCGCAGCCGCTCGACGGCGTGGCCCCGTTCGTGTGGCACGGCTCCATCCGCTCTCCCGAGATCGCGGAGCAGGCCGCCTACTACGGTGACGGCTTCTTCCACAACAACATCTTCTGGAACTTCGAGCACGTCAAGCAGATGGTGAGCCTGTACCGCCAGCGCTACGAGTACTACGGACATGGCAAGCAGCACCAGGCGTTCGTCGCCCTGGGTGGTCAGGCCTACATGGCCAAGAACTCCCAGGACGCCGTGCGTGAGTTCCGCCCCTACTTCGACAACGCGCCCGTCTACGGTCACGGCCCCTCCCTCGAGGACTTCAGCCGGATGACGCCGCTGACGGTCGGCTCGCCGCAGCAGGTGATCGAGCGCACGCTCTCGTTCCGTGACTGGGTGGGCGACTACCAGCGCCAGATGTTCCTCATCGACCACGCCGGCCTGCCGCAGAAGACCGTCCTGGAGCAACTCGACATCTTCGGCTCCGAGGTGCTGCCCGTACTGCGCAAGGAGTTCGCCGCACTCAAGCCCGACGACGTCCCCGAGGCCCCCACGCACGAGTGGCTCGTCGAGCGCCACCAGCGCGGCGAGGACCCGGTCCCCGGCGGCAAGGAGGGCTCGCAGGCGTGGATCGATGAGCAGGAGAGCGAGGGTCAGGAATGAGCGACGGCTTCGCCCCGGTCAACACCGACCCCTTCACGCCCGAGGCGCGCCACATCGCCGTCGTCGCGGGCGGGCTCGGGGACCCGTCCTCGACGCGGCTGCTGGCGGACCGCCTGACGGAGGCCGCCACCGCGGCGCTCTCCCAGGAGGGGATCGTCCCCGAGGTGCACGTGATCGAGCTCCGCGAGTTGGCCACAGCCATCTCCGACGCCCTGGTCACCCACAACAACTCGCCCGCACTCGCCGATGCCATCGACCAGGTGGAGCAGGCCGACGGGATCATCACCACCACGCCCACCTTCAAGGCCACCTACTCCGGGCTGTTCAAGTCCTTCTGGGACCTGATCGACGACCAGGGCATCGTCAACGTCCCGGTCCTGCTCGGAGCCACGGGCGGGACGTCGCGGCACTCGCTGATGATCGACAACGCCATGCGGCCGCTGTTCGGCTACCTGAAGGCGAAGACGATCCCGACCGCGGTGTTCGCGGCCTCCGACGACTGGGGCGAGGTGGTGGGCGCGGCCGAGTCCACCCGCACCAGCCCGCTGCAGGCGCGTATCCTCGATGCCGGCGAGGACTTCGCCTCCGTCGTGGCTCGGCTGGGTCCGCGTCCGCGCCGTTCGGAGGGGGAGCCCAAGCCCCTCGAGGTGGTCTCGTTCAAGAACCTCCTGCGGGGTCCGGGCTCCTGAGCCGCACCCTGTCCGCGGCCGGTCGCCCCGTTTTGACGACGAGGGCGATCGGACGTAAGGTAGGTAGCTGTTGCGCGCCGTGTCGGCTCCTGGTGGATTCACCGGGTCAGCCCGCTGCGCAATCACCACATTTGTTGACAACGTATGGAAGTTGGTCTGCGTCCGTGTCCACGTACACCCCAAAGCCAGGCGAGATCGCCCGGAACTGGCATGTGATTGATGCTGAAGACGTCATCCTTGGCCGTCTCGCCACCCAGGTGGCCACGCTGCTGCGCGGCAAGCACAAGCCGACGTACGCACCCCACGTCGACGGCGGTGACTTCGTCGTCGTCGTGAACGCTTCCAAGATCGCCCTGTCCGGCAACAAGCGCGACGCCTCGCTGCGCTACCGCCACACCGGCACCCCCGGCGGCCTGAAGTCGGTCTCCATCGGTGACCTGCTCGCCAAGGACCCGCGCAAGGCCGTCGAGAAGGCTGTCTGGGGCATGCTCCCCAAGAACAAGCTGAGCCGCCAGCTGATCGGCAAGCTCAAGGTCTACTCCGGCCCGGAGCACCCGCACGCTGCGCAGAAGCCGCAGCCCTTCGAGATCACCCAGATCGCACAGTGAGCCGAGGAGGCGAACAGATGACCGAGACCCAGACCGCTGAAGTCGAAGAGACCGCAGGCGAAGAGATCAAGCCGTTCACCGACGAGCAGGATCGCGAGATCGCGTACCGCTCCGACTCGAACCCCGCCACCGCCTCCGGCGAGTCCATCCGCCAGGCGATCGTCGCCCCCGGCGCGGCCACCGGCCGCCGCAAGGAGGCCGTCGCCCGCGTCCGGATCGTCCCCGGCTCCGGCAAGTGGACCATCAATGGCCGCACCCTGGACGACTACTTCCCGAACAAGGTGCACCAGCAGCTGGTGAGCGACCCGTTCGCCACCGCCGGTGTCGTTGACGCCTACGACGTCATCGCCCGCATCGACGGCGGCGGCATCACCGGCCAGGCCGGCGCCCTGCGCCTCGGCGTGGCCCGTGCCCTGAACGCTGTCGACGCCGAGGCCAGCCGCCCCGTCCTCAAGAAGGCCGGCATGCTGTCCCGCGACGCCCGCATCAAGGAGCGCAAGAAGGCCGGACTCAAGAAGGCCCGCAAGGCGCCCCAGTACAGCAAGCGCTGATCCGGCGCTGCCGTGCGCAGCAACTTCCACAGGAATCCCCGTCGACCCTCCGGTCGGCGGGGATTCCTGCATTACCGCACGGTGGGTGAAATCGCTCAATCGCAGTGAGCGCCACTAGAGTGGCGCGCATGGAACGACTCTTCGGAACCGACGGCGTGCGCGGCAGGGCCAACGTCGAACTGACGGCAGAACTGGCACTCGACCTGTCCGTGGCGGCAGCCCACATCCTGGGAGAGGCCGGAGTGTTCAACGGCCGCCGCGCCACGGCCCTCGTGGGCCGAGACCCGCGTGCCAGCGGAGAGTTCCTTGAAGCGGCGGTGGTGGCCGGCCTGGCTTCGGCCGGGGTGGACGTCGTCCGGCTGGGTGTCCTCCCCACGCCCGCCGTGGCCCACCTCGTCAACGAGGCGGACGCGGACCTCGGTGTCATGATCTCCGCCTCCCACAACGCCATGCCGGACAACGGCATCAAGTTCTTCTCCAAGGGCGGCGTCAAGCTGGACGACTTCCTCGAGGACGCCATCGAGAAGCGGATGGGAGAGGACTGGAACCGCCCCACCGGTGCCGACGTCGGCCGCATCCGTGCCGACTACGGCATGGTGGAGGCCTACGTGGCCCACCTCGTCGGCTCGCTCGGGAACGAGGGCTCCCTGCACGGCATCAAGGTCGTGGTGGACTGCGCCAACGGGGCCGCCCACATGACCGGCCCCAGCGCCTTCGCCGCCCAGGGCGCCGAGGTGATCGCCATCCACGCCGAGCCGGACGGCCTCAACATCAACCACGACTGCGGCTCGACGCACCTCGAGTCGCTGCAGGCCAAGGTCCGCGAGACCGGGGCAGACCTGGGCATCGGTCTCGACGGCGACGCCGACCGCTGCCTGGCCGTGGACCACGAGGGCAACGTGGTGGACGGGGACCAGATCCTCGCCATCCTCGCCCTGGAACTGGCCGAGAACCACAAGCTCCACGCCGACACCGTCGTCGCCACCGTCATGAGCAACCTGGGACTCACCAACGCGATGGCCGCCAACGGCATCAAGGTGGACCGCACCAAGGTGGGGGACCGCTACGTTCTCGAGTCCATGAACGCCAACGGCTTCGCCCTGGGCGGTGAGCAGTCCGGCCACGTCATCATCAGTGAGTTCGCCAACACCGGCGACGGGGTCCTCACGGGACTGCACCTGGCCTCGCGCATGGCCCGTACCGGCAAGTCCCTGAAGGAACTGGCCTCCGTGATGGAGGTGCTGCCCCAGGTGGTGGTCAACGTCGGCAACGTGGACAAGCTGCGCGCCGGCATCGACACCGAGGTGACCGGGGCTGTCGCGGCCGCGGCCGAGGAACTCGGCTCCACCGGACGCGTCCTCCTGCGCCCCTCGGGCACCGAGCCGCTGGTGCGGGTCATGGTGGAGGCGCCGACGGTGGGCCAGGCCCAGGAGATCGCTGATCGGCTCTCGGAGAAGGTGCGGGTCCGGCTCGGCCGCTGAGGCCCGCCCGATCAGTCGTCGTCGGGGGTGAGCTTGGCGTCCTGCTTCGGCAGGAACACCTCCTTGTAGATGGTCAGGATGGATGCCGTCACGGGCACCGCCACCAGGGCGCCCAGCAGCCCCAGCAATGTGCCTCCCACCATGGCACCGATCAGCACGAGCGAGCCCGGGATGGAGACCGCCTTGGTCATCACCCGGGGCGTCATCACGTAGGCCTCCACCTGCATGTAGGCGAAGTAGACGCCCACGAACACCAGACCCAGCCACCCGATGGTGAGCACCGAGATCACCGACGCGATGGCCCAGAAGGCCACCGAACCGATCATCGGGATCATCGTGATGAACAGGGCCAGCACCGCCAGCAGGGGAGCGAAGGGAACCCCCAGGACGCTCATCAGGACGAGGGTGAACACTGCGTTGCAGAACGCGAGGATCGCCATCCCGGAGACGTAGCTGCCCACCGAGGCGGTGAGCTGGTCAGTGAGCCGCGCCACCTGTGGCCGGCCGTACGCGGGGGCGGTGCGGACGATCGCGGCCTTGAACGTGTTCAGCGACGCCAGGAAGTACAGGGTCAGCACCAGCACGATCAGGGTCCCCGAGACACCGTTGATCAGGCCGGAGCCGACGGCGAGTGCCCCGCCGCCGATGGCGAGGATGTTCTCCGGGTCGGAGATCCAGTCCCGGACACTGCCGAGGATGTTCTCGTAAACCTCCTCCTGGCCGGTGGCGGCGATTATGTTCTGGAACCACTCCGAATGCTGGATCTCGGTCAGGTAGCGCGGGAAGCTCTGCGCGAACTGGGAGATCTGGACCACGGCCGTCGGGATCACCAGCGCCAGCAGGGCCGCGACCACCAGGAAGAACAGCAGGAACACCACGCCGATCGCCAGTCCGCGCGAGAGCTTGTGGCCCTCCAGCCACCGCACCAGCGGGTCCAGCGCCATGGCGATGAACAGCGCCACTCCCACGGAGATCAGCACGGTCGCCAGCGAGCTCAGCGCGCCCCCCAGTGAGATCGCGACGAGCCCGCCGAGCGTCGCGAGGAATCCCCATGCGAACGGGTTGCCCAGGTTGGCGTCGACCAGCTTGCGCGGCCGACGTCGGGGGAGGGGTGTCGGCCTGGACTCGGGTTCCTGAGACATGGCTCGCAGTCTAGGCCTCGGGCGTGTCCCGTTCCCGCTGAGCCGCCGCGCCGCGCCGGTCCAGCATCCGGACCCGGGGTCCGAGACCGCGGATGCCGTCATAGGTGAACCAGCGAACCCGCTCCCTGACCACCGCGGCACTGGAGGTTTCCGGAACCAGCCGACGGGTGCCCTTGGCGGGATGCACCTCGTAGCGGTAGCCGAGCGGGGACCGCCAGCGAAGCAGCATCGAACTTGGCTGCTCCACCTTCCAGACCTCGGCCGTCTTGGCGCGGTGCACCCTCCGGCTGAGCGGGGCGAGGTTGCCCATGCGCGTCTGGCCGGTGGCACCCCGCGTGTACGGGACGGTGTGGTCCAGGTCCAGACCGGGGCTCGCCCGGTCCGAGAAGGGGAACAGTTCGTTCGGGGCCGCCAACCCCACGGACCTTCGCAGACCTGCTGAAGGAACGTACTGGTCCTCGGCGGGGAGGTCGTTCAGGTCTATGACGGGTTGCACCGTCAGATCGGCCCCGGCGAGCGCCTCGCGGAGGGACTCGACGGTGATGTGGCCGGCCTTCTCCAGACGTGCGGCGCCTTCCAGGCCACTGACGGCGTCGACGTGGAGGTGGATGACGACCCCGACTCTGGGGCGGAGCTTGTGCACCGGCGTGGTGATGGTTCCGCACAGGTGTCCGGGGCAGCCGTGCGGATCATGCCGCTGCGGTCCGTCGGGATGATCTGCAGGCGATGGCTGTTCGGGCAGTGCTGCTGGTGCGGGCTGCGCGGCCTGTTGCAGGAGCGCCAGTGTGTAGGCCGGGTGGGCGAGGACCCCGAGCGCCCGTGCCCGGAGCACCTCGGTGGTGGCGTCCGGGTACTGGGGCCGGATGATATCGGCCAACTGCGCGACCGCCGCGTCCAGGTATCGGGCGTCGAGGGCCTCGAGGCGACCCGTGAGGTTCATGGTCCCCTCGTAGAGGCCCCACACGTGGACGCCCAATTGCTTGCGCTGTTCTTGTTCCCGCTTCGCGGCCGCTTCCGGGTCCAGGTTGATGATGATCTTCGCGAGTTGGGTCATCGCCCCGGTCCAGGCGTAGCGGTGCTGCACCTTCAACCACTTCGACGTGACCTCGTCGGCGACGGCGGCCGGGAGTTCGGCGCACCGGCGGGCGGCGGCCAGGGCCCGATCGGGATCGACGGCAAGGTCCACCAGCCAGCGATACAGACCGGGATGTCGGTACTTCAGGTTCACCGCGTCGGACACCAACGAGGCTGCGGCCGAAGGCGTGAGGCGGAGCAGGCCGGCCACCTCGAGGCACACGTACTCGGAGACCTCCGGCGTACCGGCCCCGAGTCGCATGCCCCGGTCCGCGAGGACGGGCATGACGTCATCGGGAACGACGTCGTAGTTGGTGGCCAACTCCGCCACCAGCATCACCCTGCGCGCGGCGGCCTGCTGGGAGAGGTGGTCCGTCGCCACCAACTCCTCGGCCAGCAACTGCGCTGTGGTGTCCATGGATCCATGCTGTCACCGAGGTCTGACAGTACGGGGCCGGCGGGGGCAGGAGCGCGGGGGATGGTTCAGAGTTTGCGGATCGCGATGGTCTCGACGCTGTGGTCGGAGCCCTTGCGGAGGATCGCCGTCGCGCGCTCCCGGGTGGGGGCGATGTTCTGGCGGAGGTTGGGGCCGTTGATGGAGTCCCAGATCCGGCCGCCCTGGGCGATGGCCTCCTCGTCGGAGATCTCGGTCAGGCGGCGGAAGAAGCTGCGCTCGTCGCGGAAGGCGGTGGCACGCAGTTGCATGAAGCGGTCCAGGAACCAGCTCTTGATGTGGGCCTCGGCCGCGTCGACGAACACGGTGAAGTCGAAGAAGTCGCTGACCGCCACCCCGGCCCTGCCGTCGGCGTCCACGCGGGCCGGCTGGAGGACGTTGAGGCCCTCGACGATGAGGATGTCCGGGCTCTCCACGACGATGTGCTCGTCGGGCACGATGTTGTAGACCATGTGGCTGTAGACCGGTGCCGTCACCGAGGGCACCCCGGACTTCACGTCGGTGACGAACTTGAGCAGCGCACGCCGGTTGTACGACTCAGGGAAGCCCTTGCGCTCCAGCAGGCCACGGCGGATCAGTTCCTCGTTGGGGTACAGGAAACCGTCAGTGGTCACCAGGTCCACCTTCGGGTGGCCCGGCGCGCGTCGTAGCAGTTCCTGCAGCACGCGGGAGGTGGTGGACTTGCCGACGGCGACGGAGCCGGCGACGCCGATCACGAACGGCGTGCGGCGCACCTTCAGGTTGAGGAACGTGTTGCTGTCGTGGACCAGGTTGCCGGTGTTGGCCATGTACAGGTGCAGCAGCTGCGTCAGGGGCCGGTAGATGTCACGGACGTCATCGGGGGAGGTCGGGTCGCCCAGGCCGCGCAGACGCTCCAGGGTTGCCTCGTCCAGTTCGATCTGGGTGTTGTCGGCCAACGCCGCCCAGGCCCTTCTGCGCAGCACCACGTAGGGACGAGCCACCGTCCACCCTTTCGCCATGTCATCTACTTCGGGCAAAAGCCTAACAGTGGCCACGCGGTGGCCACGCACTGCGCTAGCTTTGCGGGCATGTCGGCACTGGTTCTGGTCACTGATGGCGTTGGCTACCTGGGGCAGTGGTGCATCGTCGAGGCCCTCGGACGGGGCCTGCGGGTGCGGGCCGTCGCCCCCGCCGTGGACGCGGTCCCCGGAATCCTGGAGGCGGTCTCCGCGAAGGTGGACGTGACCGCGCGGCTGGAGACCATCGTCCTGGACCCGCTGAGGGACGCGGGGTGGGCTGACGCGGCGCGGGGCGCCACCTACGTCGTCCACACCGGCCACGTCGCGGCGCGGGAGTCCGAGTCCGAGGTCAACCAGCAGGTGACCACGCGGATCCTGCAGGCCGCGAGCTCGGCCGGGGTGGAGCGGGTCGTGGTGACCTCCACCGTGGGAGCCGCCCGGCCGGCCGACGACGCCACGACCGCCGACGAGGCCGTGTGGACCGATCCCACCAACAGCGCCGGCGACGGTGCGATCGCCGCCACGGTGGAGCGCAGCGCCCACGAGACGGCCGAGCGCCTCGGGATCGAACTGGTCACGCTGCTGCCGGGACACATGGTGGGGGCGCCGGTCGGGCCCGGCGGGCTGGAGCGGCTGTGGCTCATCGGTGACCTGGTCTCGGGACGCTCGGGTGACGTCCCGAAGCGGGGCGTCGAGATCGTCGACGTGCGCGACGTCGCCAAGGCGCACGTGTCCGCCCTGGTGAACCCGAAGGCCACGGGACGCTACCTGGTCCCGGGCGAGTTCTACTGGATGGTCGAGATCGCGAGGGTGCTGCGGGACCGACTGGGGGAGCGTGCCAGGCACGTGCCCACCACAGTGCTCTCAGGCTGGCGCGCCACCATCGTCGGCTGGCTGACCCCTCGCAACAACCGGCCACCGATCGGGTCGGAGACGGAAGTGGTTCACGACAGCTCGCGGGCGCGTCGGGAACTCGACTGGCGGCCCCGCAACACCGACGACTCCATCATCGAGACCGCTGAGCTGTTCCTGGCCGAGGGCCAGTGAGCCCGTTCAGTTGCGGAACAGCGAGAGCAGCCCACCGACGAGGCGGATGATCTCGATGACGATGGCGATCGCCTGCACCACCGCGACGGTGGTCTCGAACGTCGTCCCCAGCGCGCGCATGTGCTGTGAGATGTCCACGCCGCCACCCAGCCGCTCGAATTCCTTCTGCCACTGCTTCTCCTGCCGGAAGAGCACGGCGTAGGGGAGCAGTTTCTCGGTCAGCAGGAACCGGTCGAGCCTTGACAGGGCCACCGGGTCGCCCGCCGCCGGCTGCGCCTCCAGCCCCAGCACCTGCCCGCCGACGGTGAGCGCGCCCGCCGGTGTGCGCAGGGCGCCCTCCGGTGACTGGAGCACGCGGAGCCGTTCCTGCTCGGCCAGTTCCATGTAGGAGCGCAGGCCGGCCAGGTGTCGGCGCAACTCCTTGCCGCGCTCGGTGAACCGCAGCAGCGGCCCGGGCGCGATGGTCAGGACCCAGAACAGCAGCGCCACCTCGGCCACCACAGCCACGGCCCCCAGCCAAGCGCCGTTCAGCAGCGCCCCGAGCAGCAGCACCAGGCCCACCACGAGAACGGCCAGGAACAGCAGCGAGAGCAGCACCAGGTGCGCCGAGCTGGGGTTGCGGCGGGTGTAGCCGTCGGAGGTCAGGCGCCTGCGGGTGTTGTCCAGGAACTCGCTCAGGTGCCGGCGCCGGTGCCGACGGAAGGTGCCGTGTCCCCGCAGGAAGAAGACCTCCGGCGCCTCAGCGAGGCTCGCCGACTCGATCCCGAGCTCGCGCAGCGCCTCCAGGTAGCGGCGTTCCTGGCGCGGCTTCATGTGTGATGGGCGGAACGCCCGCAGGAACTCCCGCTGCTCGCCAGTGAGTGCTGCGCCGGGCCTCACCTGCACGGCCACCGGCCCGCGCCGGCCGTCGGTGGTGAGCACTCGCGCCTTGCCCTGCACGGCGAGCTCGATGAGCGCCGCCGTGAGGACGCGTCGGTCCGCCCGGACCGCCAGCCCGTGTTCGAAGATGCTGCCCTCCCGCGGTGGGAGGAACTCCACGACGGGGGACGCCGGCAGCCGGTTCGCGACCAGTCGGGCGAAACCAGCGATCAACAGGCCGAGAAGTACCGGAACCGCTGCGATCAGGAGGATGGCGATGACTTGGAATGGATCGGGCACGCCTTCCAGACTAGCCACGGGGTCGGTCACCGGGATGGCCCGACCAGCGGCGATAGCACACGGAGCGCCCGGCGCGCGAATGTCAAGAATCGCTCATCGGTACTGTACGGTTGTCCGCGTGTGTGGAATTGTTGGGTACCTGGGTGACCGTGACGGACTTGAAATCGTGCTCGCCGGCCTGCGCCGGTTGGAGTACCGGGGCTACGACTCGGCGGGCATAGCGCTCGCAGTCGACGGCCGTGTGGAGTGGCGCAAGAAGCAGGGCAAGATCGCCAACCTCGCAGCCGAGATCGAGGCGGACCCGGTGCAGCGCACCGGCACCGCGATCGGGCACACCCGGTGGGCCACCCACGGCGCACCCACCGACGCGAACTCGCACCCGCACACCTCGGGGGAGCGGGTCGCGATCGTGCACAACGGCATCATCGAGAACCACGCCCCGCTGCGTGCCGAACTCCAGGAGGCCGGGGCCACCTTCACCTCCGAGACCGACTCGGAGGTGGCCGCCCACCTGATCGCCCGCGAACTCGAAGGCGGGGCCGACCTCGTCGAGGCCATGCGCCGCGCCGTGGTCCGCCTCGACGGGGCCTTCACCCTCGTTGCCGTCGACGCGAACGACCCGGACCGCGTCGTCGCGGCCCGTCGCAACTCGCCCCTCGTCGTGGGTGTGGGCGAGGGGGAGTACTTCCTGGCCTCCGACGTCGCCGCCTTCATCGAGCACACCCGCGACGCCATCGAACTGGGCCAGGACCAGATCGTCGAACTCACCCGCGACGGGGTCAACGTCACCACCTTCGACGGCGGCCCAGCCGAGACCACCGCCTTCCGGGTGGACTGGGACCTCGCCGCCGCCCAGAAGCAGGGCTACGACTGGTTCATGCGCAAGGAGATCTTCGAGCAGCCCCAGGCAGTCGCCGACACCCTCCTCGGCCGCCTCAACGAGCGGGGCGAGCTGGTGCTCGACGAGCTGCGGATGAGCCCCGAACTCCTGCGCCGCGTCAACAAGATCGTCATCGTGGCCTGCGGCACCGCCTTCTACGCCGGCCTGGTGGCCAAGTACGCCATCGAGCACTGGACCCGCATCCCCTGCGAGGTGGAACTGGCCAGCGAGTTCCGCTACCGGGACCCGATCATCGACCCGATGACCCTCGTGGTCACCATCTCCCAGTCCGGCGAGACGGCGGACACGCTGATGGCCATCCGCCACGCCCGCGAGCAGCACGCCAAGGTGATCGCCATCTGCAACACCAACGGCGCCACCATCCCGCGCGAGTCCGACGCCGTCATCTACACCCACGCCGGCCCCGAGATCGGCGTCGCCTCCACGAAGGGCTTCACCACCCAGCTGGTGGCCTGCTACCTGCTGGGCCTCTACCTGGCGCAGGTGCGCGGGATGAAGTACGGCGACGAGATCGCCGCGCTGCTCGCCGAGCTCGAGCGGATGCCGGCCGCGCTGCAGCAGCTCCTCGACGAGCAGCAGACCGTCCTGGACCTGGCCGAGCAGTTCAAGGACGCCTCTTCGGTGCTGTTCCTGGGCCGCCACGTCGGCTACCCGGTGGCGCTGGAGGGTGCGCTCAAGCTGAAGGAGCTCGCCTACATCCACGCCGAGGGCTTCGCGGCCGGGGAACTCAAGCACGGACCCATCGCGCTCGTCTCCCAGGACCTGCCGATCTTCGTCGTCGTGCCGCCCCACGGCCGGGACCAGCTCCGGGACAAGGTGATCTCCAACATCGCCGAGGTCCGTGCCCGCGGGGCCAAGACCATCGTGCTGGGCGACGCCGCCGACGACGAGGCACGCGCCCACGCCGAGGTGTTTATCCCGCTGCCACCGGTGTCCACCCTGGTGCAGCCGCTGCTGGCCATCGTTCCGCTGCAGCTGTTCGCCTGCGAACTGGCCACCCTGAAGGGCCACGACGTCGACCAGCCCCGCAACCTCGCGAAGTCGGTCACCGTCGAATAGGCTGCCACGCATGATCGTGGGCGTCGGCACTGACCTGTGCGTGGTGGAGCGGTTCGAGGCCATGCTCGAACGGCGCCCCGGCCTGCGCGAGCGGTTGCTGACACCGTCGGAACGGGCACTGTCCATCCAGTCCCAAGCAGCGCGGTTCGCCGCCAAGGAGGCGCTGGCCAAGGCTCTCCAGTCACCCGGCGGGATGCGCTGGCTGGACTGCGAGGTGGTCAAGTCCGAGCACGGCGTGCCCAGCTTCGTGGTGACAGGCACCGTCGCCGCTCGGGTGGCGGAACTGGGGATCGAACGCATGCACCTGTCCATCTCCCACGACGGAGGCTTCGCCACCGCACTGGTGGTCTGCGAGGCCTGAGCCCGCGAACCTCAGTGGCCGCGAGCGATCCACTCCTCGAGGTGGGGTGCCTCGTCGCCGATGGTGGTGGCGTCCCCGTGTCCGGTGCGCACCACCGTCTCCGGTGGCAGCGTGAGCAGCTTCTCCCTGATGGATTCGATGATGGTCGGGAAGTCGCTGAACGAGCGCCCGGTGGCGCCCGGGCCACCCTTGAACAGGGTGTCCCCGGTGAAGACCGTCGACTCCGCAGGCAGCAGGTAACACGTGGAGCCGGGGGAGTGGCCCGGGGTGTGCACGGCGACCAGTTCGGCGTCGCCCACCTTGAAGCGGTCCCCGTCGGCCACCTCGGAGTCAGGTGCGACGTCGTGCACCCGGTCCCAGAGCATCCGGTCCGCAGGGTTGAGGTGCACCGGAGCGTCGGTGGCATCGCGCAGGGCGAGGGCGGCGCCGATGTGGTCGTCGTGGGCGTGGGTCAGCAGGATGCCCAGCACCCGGCGCTCGCCCACCACCTCGAGGATGGGCGCCGGGTCGTGCGGGGCGTCGATGATGACGCACTCGTCGTCATCTCCCACCACCCACACGTTGTTGTCGACGTCCCAGGTGCCGCCGTCGAGGGAGAAGGTGCCGGAGGTGACCGCGTTCTCGATCCTCATGAGATCTCCACCACCGAACGCAGCACGTTGCCGGTGTGCATCTTCTCGAAGG
The DNA here is from genome assembly GCF_054776555.1 of Tessaracoccus terricola. Taxonomy (NCBI): domain Bacteria; kingdom Bacillati; phylum Actinomycetota; class Actinomycetes; order Propionibacteriales; family Propionibacteriaceae; genus Tessaracoccus; species Tessaracoccus terricola. The sequence goes on from NZ_BAAHBS010000005.1 coordinate 521,785, forward strand.
CCGCCTCGACGTCGTCGAGCCCGATCCGCTCGGTGACGAAACCGGCCAGGTCCAGGTTGCCGTTGAGGTAGTGCTGCACCAGCATCGGGAAGTCGCGGGAGGGCAGGCAGTCGCCGTACCAGGAGGACTTCAGGGCCCCGCCCCGGCCGAACACCTCCAGCAGCGGGAGTTCGATCTTCATGTCCGGGGTGGGCACGCCCACCAGGACGACGGTGCCGGCGAGGTCGCGGGCGTAGAAGGCCTGCTCGTAGGTCTCCGGACGCCCCACGGCCTCGACCACCACGTTCGCCCCGTTGCCGTCGGTGAGCGCACGGATGGCCTCCACCGGGTCCTCGTTGCGGGAGTTGACGGTGTGGGTGGCCCCGAAGTGCTTCGTGCGGGCCAGCTTCTCGTCGTCGATGTCCACGGCGATGATCGTCGTGGCGCCGGCCAGCTTCGCGCCGGCGATGGCGGCGGTGCCGACGCCGCCGCAGCCGATCACCGCCACGGAGTCGCCCTGCCGCACGCCACCGGTGTTCATGGAGGCACCGATGCCGGCCATCACACCGCAGCCGAGCAGCCCGGCCGCTGCCGGGTCCGCCGCCTCGCTCACCTTCGTGCACTGGCCGGCAGCGACCAGCGTCTTCTCCGCGAACGCGCCGATCCCGAGCGCCGGGCTCAGGACGGTGCCGTCCTCCAGCGTCATCTTCTGCGCGGCGTTGTGGGTGTTGAAGCAGTACTGCAACTCACCGCGACGGCAGGCGCGGCACTGGCCGCAGACCGCGCGCCAGTTCAGGATCACCCGGTCCCCGACGGCGACCTCGGTGACGTCGTCCCCGACGGCGGCGACCACTCCGGTGGCCTCGTGGCCGAGCAGGAATGGGTACTCGTCATTGATGCCGCCCTGCTGGTAGGCGAGGTCCGTGTGGCACACGCCGCAGGTCAGGATGTCCACCAGCGCCTCGCCCGGGCCGGGGTCCGGTACCAGGATGGTCTCCACGGAGACCGGTTCGCCCTTGGCGTGGACCACGGCGGCCCTGACCTTGTGCACCATTGCCACTTCCTCCTCATGTCTGGTTGGACCCCACCATAGCCACGGGCGATGGTTGACTGGGGCCATGGAAGAGATCCCCGCGATCACACCCGAGGAATTCGAACGCCTGTGGCCCGTGCCGCGGGTGGACAGTGACAAGTACAGCCGCGGCGTCGTCGGCCTGGACACCGGTTCGGCCCAGTATCCCGGGGCCGCCCTGCTCGGCTGCGCGGGCGCCCTGCACTCCGGCGCCGGCATGGTGCGCTACGTCGGTCCGGCGCTGTCGGAACTGGTGCTGGCGAGGTTCCCGAGCGCGGTGACGGCCGACGGCCGCGTGCAGGCGATGGTGCTCGGGTCCGGCTGGGGTGAGACGGCCTCCCCGGAACGGCTGGAGGCGGCCCTCGGGCGGGACGTGCCGCTGGTGCTGGACGCCGACGCGCTCACCCTGCTGCCGGTGGAGCTCCCACAGAACTCGCTGCTGACCCCGCACGCGGGCGAACTCGCGAAACTGTTGGGGGTGGAGCGGCCCGCGGTGCAGGCCGAGCCCGTGGACCACATCCGCTGTGCCGCCGAGACCTTCGGGGCCACGGTGCTGCTCAAGGGCGCCACCCAGTACGTGTGCACGCCCGACGGCGCTGTCACCACCGCGGTCCCGGGTCCCTCGTGGACGGCGCAGGCCGGCTCCGGCGACGTGCTGGCGGGAGCATGCGGCACGCTGCTGGCGGCGGGCCTCTCCGCGGACCGGGCAGCACTGCTCGCCGCGTCGCTGCAGGCCATGGCTGCGGTCGCCTTTCCGGGCCCGCACCCGCCGGACCGGCTTGCCGAGGGCTTCGCCGACGTGCTGGGCCGGCTGTTCCCGCAGTCCTAGAGTGGGGGACATGGCTACACGAGGACAACGACGCCAACGCACCGCCGCAAGGGCTTTCGCCGTCGTGCTCGGAGGTGCCCTCGCGTTGGGGACCGCGGCGGTGGGCGGGTTCGCAGCCCGCAACCTCTTCGCCGGCACGTGGCACCGCGCAAGAGCGACGAGGGCCGGTTTCAGTGAGCGGAGGGTGCGGGTCAACGGCACCTGGCTGAACTACGGGGAGGGTCCGAACAACGGCCTCCCGCCGCTGCTGCTGGTCCACGGGCAGGGCTCGGACTGGAAGTCGTACGCGGCGGCGCTGCCCGCACTCAGCAAGATGTTCCACGTCTACGCCGTCGACGTGCACGGGCACGGGGGATCAGACAGGGCGCCGGAGAAGTACCGGGCGGTGGAGATCGGCCGGGACCTCGCCGCCTTCACGGCGGAGGTGATCGGTGAACCGGCAATCGTGTCGGGGCACTCCTCGGGCGGCCAACTGGCCGCCTGGCTTGCGGCCAACGCCCCGGAGCTGGTGGACAAGGTCATGCTCGAGGACCCGCCGATGCTCACCACCCTCCTGCCGCGTGCCCGCGACACCTGGAACTGGCGGGACCTGGCCACCAGCTGCCACCGGTTCCTGGCGAGCGGGGAGCAGGACTTCGTCGCCCACTACTGGCGCAACCAGCTGATGTGGAAGTTCTTCGGCGACGGGGCCGAGCGTCCCCGGGAGGCAGGGCTGGCGCGCCGTGCGAAGTCCCCGGGCGAGCCGTTGCAGCTGTGGTGGTGGCCCGGCAACGAGTTCCTGCGGAGCATGGAGGACTACGACCCCCGATTCGGCGAGGCCTTCCACTCCGGCGACTGGGACGAGGGCTTCGACCACGAGGCCACCCTGCGTGCCATCCGGCAGCCCACCTCGTTCGTCCACACCAAGGTGTCCTGGGACGGTGACCTGCTGCAGGCCGCCACCAGCGACGAGGACGCCGCCCGGATCCGCGAGCTGTTGCCCAACGAGGAGTTCGAGAAGGTCGACACCGGCCACGACTTCCACGGGGAGGCTCCCCGCCAGTTCGTGCGACTCCTCGAGAAACTCCACGCCCGCAGCTAGGTTTGGGCCATGGGCACAGCACGCGCAGTAGTGGTCACGGAACCGGGGGACAGCTCCGTCCTGGAGGTACTGGAGCACGAGGTGCCCGACCCGGGGCCCGGCGAGGTCCAGGTGGAACTCGCTGCCGCGGGCGTCAACTTCTACGACGTGTACGTGCGCCAGGGCGTGTACCCGACCGAGACCCCGTTCGTCCTCGGCAACGAGGGCGCCGGCACCGTCGTGGCCCTCGGCGAGGGCGTGGACCGGGTGTCCGTGGGGGACCGGGTGGCGTGGGGCCAGTCCGGCGCCAGCCAGGCCACCCTGGTCAACCTCCCGGCCGAGAAGGTGGTGGGCGTCCCCGACGGCGTGGACCTCGTGGACGCGGCCGCGGCGATGCTGCAGGGCCTCACGGCCCACTACCTGGTGACGTCCACCTACTCCGTCCAGCCGGATGACGTGGCCCTCGTGCACGCCGCCGCCGGGGGTGTCGGGCAACTGCTGGTGCAGATGATCCGCAACCGCGGCGGCATCGTCGTCGCGACGGCGGGCAGCGAGGAGAAACTGGAGGTCGCTCGCGGGCGCGGGGCGCAACACACGATCAACTACCGGGAGGTGGAGGACCTGGCCGCGGCGGTCCGGGAGGTCGCTGGGGGCGGTGTCCACGTCGCCTACGACGGCGTCGGCAAGGACACCTTCGACGCGTCGCTGGCCTCGCTGCGCCGACGCGGGATGCTGGTGCTGTTCGGCGGCGCCAGCGGGCAGGTGCCGCCCTTCGACCTGCAGCGCCTCAACGCCGCCGGGTCCGTCTACGTCACCCGCCCCACCTTGGCCCACTACGTCGAGGAGCGGGCGGAGTTCGTGGCGCGCTCCGCGGAGTTGTTCGAGTGGATCCGTACCGGCGCGGTGCAGTTGGACATCGGCGGCCGGTACCGATTCGCGCAGGCCGCCGAGGCCTATGACGCGTTGGAGGGCAGGCGCACCACCGGCAAGCTGGTCCTGGTCCCCTGAGCGGGCCTCAGGTCACCCGGACACGACGGCGCACGGAACGGCGGATGGCCTCACGGTAGTGGTCCACCAGCTCCGAGCAGAGGTTCGCCCAGGTCCGGTGGAGCGTGGAGTTGCGGGCCGCCACCCCGAAGGCGCGGCGCTTGGCGTCGTCGCCGATCAGGTCCACCACGTGCTCGCGCAGGGCAGCCAAGTCTCCCGGTCGGTACAGCCAGCCGGTGCGGGACTGGTCCACCAGGTCGATGGGGCCGCCGCGGGCCGGCGCGACGACGGGCAGCCCGGAGGCCTTTGCCTCCTGGATGGATTGGCAGAACGTCTCCAACTCCCCGGTGTGGACGAACAGGTCCAGCGAGGCGAGCGTCGTGGCCTGCTCCCGGCCGCTCAGCTGGCCGGTGAACTCGGCCCCGGGAAGCAGTTGACCCAGCCGTCGTCGTTCCGGTCCGGAGCCGATGATCACCAGACGGGTGTTGGGAACGTCGTTCAGCACGGCGAGGTCCGAGACCTGCTTCTCGCTGGCGAGACGCCCCATGTAGCCGATCAGTCGCTCGCCGTTCGGGGCCAGCCGACGGCGGAGCTCCGCGGAGCGGTGCAGGGGGCTGAACCGGACCGAGTCGACGCCGCGCCCCCACACCCCGACCCGCGGGATGTCGTGGGCCAGCAACTGGTCCCGGGCGAAGGTGGAGGGGGCGAAGTTCAGCGTGGCCAGGGAGTGGACCTGACGCAGGTGGTGCCAGAACAGCGGCTCGAGCTGCGGGAAGCCGTAGCGGGCCGCGTAGGAGGGCACCTCCGTCTGGTAGATCCCGACCATGGGGATGCCCAGCTTCGCGGCCACCGTCGCGGCCTTGTAGCCCAGGACGATCGGCGCGGCCAGGTGCACCACGTCGGGACGGAACTCGGCCAGCAACTTCTCGATGTAGTACGACGGGGTGGTGACCACGCGCACGATGTCATAGCCGGGCAACCCGACCGAGCTCATGGCGTGGACCGGGAAGCCCCGGTAGTCAGCAGGGGTCCGGTCCCCGTCGGCGGGGGCGATGACCATCGCCTCGTGGCCGTGCTCGCGGAGATGGTCCAGCAGCCGCAGGACAGAATTGGTCACGCCATTCACCTGCGGCAGGAAGGATTCGGCGACTACTGCAACTCGCACGTCTTCGATTCTAGTCCCGAGGGTGTCCGACCGACGAAGTGACGGCCAACAGGGGGTGAACGCTCCGTGACAAGTCGGTGACCCTCGGTTTGGGGGAAACGTGCCCGGGAAGGTAAGGTGGACAGGTCGGTCACTTCTGGCCGACGGATTCCGACCTGGCTTCGGAATCTTGAATCTCCCGGGACTGCGGACCGTTGAACCCGCCCCCAGCCAGCACCATGCGATGCGCCCCACTGCGGCGTGTCCACCGGCCGTCTTGTGTTTGATGTTCTTGATGTGACGAGACGCGCCGCGCCCAGCGCAACACCGTCGCTGGGCCCGCCTCGAAACAGCGAAGGACCCCACAACACCATGGCCATGCCCAAGAAGAAGACTGCCAAGTCCCAGAAGGCCGACGGCACCCCCAAGAAGCGCTGGAGCGCCGCCGAACGCGCCGCCCGCGGCCACGGCCCCCGCACCCGCGGCGGCCAGCGCAGCCGCGACGGCGAGACCCGTGGCTTCAACCGCGACGGCGACAAGCGCAGCTTCGCCCGCGACGACCGCGGCGAGCGCTCCTTCAACTCCGACGAGCGCGGCGAGCGCCGCAACTTCTCCCGCGACGACCGCGGTTACCAGCGCGACGACCGTCGCCCCTACAACCGTGACGACCGCGGCGACCGCGGCAACGGCTTCAAGCGCGATGACCGTCGGTCCAACTGGAACCGCGACGACCGCCGTCCGTACAACCGTGACGACCGCGGTGACCGCGGTGACCGGGGTGACCGCGGCAACGGGTTCGGTCGCGATGACCGTCGCTCCAACTGGAACCGTGACGACCGCCGCCCGTACAACCGTGACGACCGCGGTGACCGCGGCAACGGCTTCAAGCGTGATGACCGTCGCTCCTTCAACCGGGATGATCGCGGCGAGCGCGGCAACAGCTGGAACCGCGACGACCGCCGCCCGTACAACCGCGACGACCGCGGCGACCGGGGCAACAGCTGGAACCGTGACGACCGTCCCCGCAAGTCCTGGAACGACGACCGTGGCGAGCGCCCAGGGCGTCGCCACTTCGCCGACTCGGGCGAGGGCGGCGACCGTCGCGGCCCGGCACGTGACTTCCGGGACCACGCCCCGCGCAAGCACCACCGCGACCACAACAACTCGTGGCGCGACTCCGGCCCCCGCGACTTCGACGGCGGCGCCGCCGATGCCGACCAGATGAGCTGGCAGGCCGCCGAGGCCCAGGAACTGCAGGTCTCCGAGGCCGACGAGAAGTCCGGCTTCGCGGAGCTCGGCGTCGCCCTGCCCATCGTCGCCACCCTGGCCTCCAAGGGCATCGTCGAGCCCTTCCCGATCCAGCGCGCCACCATCGCCGACGCCATCGCCGGCCGCGACGTCCTCGGCCGCGGCCGCACCGGCTCCGGCAAGACGCTCGCCTTCGGCCTGCCGACGCTGACCCGCCTCTCGCAGGGCGAGGCCGTCGGATCGCCCCGCGCACTGATCCTGACCCCGACCCGTGAGCTCGCGCTCCAGATCGCGGACAACCTCTCCCCGCTGGCCACGTCCGTCGGCCTGGACCTCACGCTGATCGCCGGTGGCATGTCCTACGGCCCGCAGATCCGCGCCTTCGAGCGTGGCGTCGACATCGTCGTGGCCACCCCCGGCCGCCTGATCGACCTGCTCGAGCAGGGCGCCGCTGACCTCTCCCAGGTCCAGGTCACGATCCTCGACGAGGCCGACCACATGAGCGACCTGGGCTTCCTGCCCGACGTCTCCACCCTGCTCGACGCCACCCCCGAGGGCAGCCAGCGTCTGCTGTTCTCCGCCACCCTGGACCGCGCCGTCGACCGTCTGGTGCGCAAGTACCTGGCCGACCCGGTCACCCATGAGGTGGACTCCGGCCAGGCCTCTGTGACGACGATGACGCACCACTTCTTGGAGCTCGCGCCGCACCACAAGAACCTCATCACCGCCGAGATCGCCAACCGTGAGGCGAAGACGCTGATCTTCGCCCGCACCCAGATGGGTGCGGACCGCATCGCCGGGCAGCTGCGCGAGGCCGGCGTGATGGCGGGTGCGCTCCACGGCGGCCTCACCCAGGGCGCCCGTGCCCGGGTGCTCGAGGCCTACAAGGAGGACAAGCTGAAGGTCCTCGTCGCCACCGACGTCGCCGCCCGCGGCATCCACGTCGACGACATCACCCTCGTCCTCCAGGTGGACCCGCCCATGGGGCCCAAGGACTACCTGCACCGCGCCGGCCGCACGGCCCGCGCCGGTGAGAGCGGCGCCGTGGTCAGCGTCGTGCTGCCGCACCAGCGCAAGCAGGTCCGTCGCATCGCGGACCAGGCCGGCGTGCGGGTCACCCCGCTGCAGGTCCAGCCCGGCAGCGTCGAACTCCGCGAGGCCACCGGTGCCCGGCCCGTCTCCGAGACCCCGATCGCCGACGAGGACTTCCAGGCGATCATCGCCCCCAAGCAGCAGCGTCGCGGCCCCAAGCGCGGTGGCTACGGCGGTCGTGGCGGACGCGGCGGCCGTGGCGGTGGCTACCGCGGCCAGGGTCGTCGTCGCGACAACTGGTGACGCAGGAGTAGAGTCGCGTCGAAATGAGCGCTTCTCCCGAGGCGTCCCTCCGGCTCGCCGCCGTGGGGGACGCCGCTGCCATGTTCGAGGTCATCCGGACCGCCTTCGCGGCCCGGAGGCCGGTTGACCCTCCAGCGGCTGCGCTGCGCGACACCGTCGCCGACGTCGAGGACGCCATCCGAGGCGGCCACGGCATCTGCCTGGAACTCGACGGTGAACTGATCGCGTGCCTGCTGATCAGCGTCACCGGTGACGTCGCCACCTTCCGTCGCGTCAGCGTGCTCCCGGAGCACTCCGGGTCCGGGCACGCGCACCAGCTGATCGAGGGCGCGGCCTCCGTCGCCTCGGACCTGGGTTGCCGCACCGTCGAACTGTTGACCCGCCGCGAGTTCCCCGAGCTGCTGGCCTGGTGGCAGCGTCACGGCTTCCGGGTGGCGCGGGAGGCCGAGGACGGCTACGTCCTGGCGCGCCCGCTGCCCATCCTGCTCGACGTGCCCACCGCCGACGACATGCACCGGCTCGGGCTCCGCATCGCCGCCCTGCTGCGCAAGGGTGACGTGATCATCGCCACCGGGGACCTCGGCGCCGGCAAGACCACCCTCGCGCAGGGGATCGGGGAGGGCCTGCACGTGAACGGGCACGTCACCTCACCCACCTTCATCATCTCCCGCTTCCACGAGGCCACCGCCGACGGACCCTCGTTCGTGCACGTCGACGCCTACCGCCTCGGGGACGGCGCCGAGTTGGCGGACATCGACCTCGACGAGTCCCTCGCGGAGTCGGTCACCATGGTGGAGTGGGGCGAGGGGATGGCCGAGTGGCTCTCCGACGACAGGCTCGAGATCACCATCGAACGCGGCGAGGGCGACGACGTGCGCACCGTGCTGCTCGACGGCGTCGGTCCCCGCTGGGCCGACGCCCTGGAACCCCTCAGGGAGCTGCGATGACCTGGACGCTCGCGATCGACACCTCCTTCCACGTGGCCGTGGGACTCGCCCGCGACGGCGTGCCCGTGGCCGCCACGGTGGTGCCGGACACCCGTGCCCATGTCGAGGCGCTCGTGCCCGCCGTGCAGGAACTGTGCACCGCGCACGTGCCCCTCACCGCCGTCGACGAGTTCGTCGTCGGCATGGGGCCGGGGCCGTTCACCGGCCTGCGGGTGGGGGTGGCGGCCGCCTGGACCCTCGCGGAGCTCGCCGGCGTGGAGCCCCACGGTGTCTGCTCGCTCGACGTGCTCGCGCTGCAGTGGGGCGAGGCCGCCCCGGAGGAGTTCGTCATCGCCTCCGACGCCCGCCGCAGTGAGCTCTACTGGGCCCGCTACACCTCGGGTGCGAGGGTCGGCGAGCCGCAGGTGAGTGCCCCCGGTGACCTGCCCGAACTGCCCGTCGCCGGGCCCGTGCCGGAGAAGTTCCGCACGGACCTGGACTGGGACGCCGACGGCCCCGTCGCGCTGGACCCTGCCGTCATGGCGGCCCGCTGGCAGCAACTCGCGACCGCGGGCGACGAGCCCTACTACCTGCGCCCAGCCGACGCCACCGTCGGCGGCCCCCCGAAGTCCACCCTCCCCAAGCTGCGGGTGCGACGATGAACGCCCGGACCGCCACCGTCGCGGACCTGCCCGGGCTGGTGGCGCTGGAGGACTCCTTCGCGGCCACGGAGCGCTGGAACGGGCAGCTCTGGAGCGATGAACTGGCTGCGGGTGACCGGCTGGTGCTGGTGGCCGAGGCGGGTGGTGCCGCAGTGGAGTTGGCCGGGGCCGCCACCTTCCAACTGGTGGGTGAGACCGCGGACCTGCATCGGGTGGTGGTGGCCGCCGGGCACCGTAGGCAAGGGCTGGCGCGCACCCTGGTGGGGGCGGGCCTGCGCTGGGCCGGTGAGCAGGGCGCGACACGCGTGCTGCTGGAGGTGCGCCACGACAACGAGCCCGCCGTCGCCCTCTACCACAGCCTCGGCTTCGTCGTCATCGGGGAACGCCGCGACTACTACGCGGCCGGCGCGCACGCGCTGGTGATGGAACTGGTGCTGGCGGGTCTGGACCCGGACGCCGTCGGTGCCCCGGAAACGGAGGTGGCCCGATGAGTGAGCCCCTGATCATTGGAATCGAGTCCTCCTGCGACGAGACCGGCGTCGGCATCGTCCGTGGCCGGGAACTCCTCGCCAACGAGGTGGCCAGTTCGGTGGACCTGCACGTCCGCTTCGGCGGAGTGGTGCCCGAGGTGGCCAGCCGCGCCCACCTGTCCGCCATCATCCCCACGCTGCGGCGCGCCGCGGAGACCGCCGACGTCGACCTCGCCGAGGTGGACGCCGTCGCCGTCACCTCCGGCCCCGGCCTGATGGGTGCCCTGCTGGTGGGGATCTCGGCCGCCAAGGCCTTGGCCGCCTACCTCGGCAAGCCCCTCTACGGGGTCAACCACCTCGTCGGCCACGTCGCCGTCGACCTGCTGGACCACGGTGAGCTGCCCATGCCCAGCACCGCGCTGCTCGTCTCCGGCGGGCACACGTCCCTGCTGCACGTGCGCGACATCGCCACCGACATCGTCGAGGTGGGCGCCACCATCGACGACGCCGCCGGGGAGGCCTACGACAAGGTGGCGCGCCTGCTTGGTCTGAGCTACCCGGGCGGCCCGGTCATCGACAAGCTCGCCGCCGAGGGCGACCCGAGGGCGATCCGCTTCCCGCGCGGGCTCACCGCCCGCCACGACCTCGACAAGCACCGGTTCGACTTCAGCTTCTCCGGCCTCAAGACCGCCGTGGCGCGCTGGGTGGAACGCCGTCGGCTCGACGGACTCGACGTCCCCGTGGCCGACGTCGCAGCCAGCTTCCAGGAGGCGGTCTGCGACGTGTTGACCGCCAAGACCGTCGACGCCGCCCAGCACCACGGCACGAAGACGATCCTGCTCGGCGGGGGAGTGGCCGCCAACTCGCGGCTGCGCACGCTGCTGGAGGAGCGGGCGAACGCCGTCGGCATCGAACTGCGCCGGCCCCGCCCGGGCCTGTGCACGGACAACGGCGCGATGATCGCGGCCGTCGGCTCCGAGGTGGTGCGGGCAGGCCTCGCGCCGTCGGCGATGGACTTCGGTGGCCACTCCAGCCTGCCGGTGTCCACCGTCGTCGTCTGAGGCCTCAGCGCCCCCGGGCGTAGATCTCGCGGACCAGGTCCTCGATGGCGGGTTCGCCCAGGGTGAGGTCCGCGATCTCGGCCTGCGCCCCGATGTGGGCCAGCAGTGCGGGGACCTTGTGCTCGCTGCCGTTGAACTGCAGCCGGTGGCGGATGCCATCGGCCTCCACCGCCACCACGCTGACGCCCGCCGGCACGGCCAGTTCCGCCCGCGGTTCGGCCAGGTCCAGCACCAGTTCGCGCGGGGCGCCGAGGGACTCGCGGAACCCCTCGAGGGCGCCGTCGTAGGCGATGCTGCCGGAGTTCACCACCACGAGCCGCTCGCACAGGCGCTCGACGTCGGTCATGTCATGGGTGGTCAGGAACAAGGTGGTGCCCCGCTCGGCCCGGTCCTGGCGCAGGAAGCGGCGCAGTCCCTCCTTGGAAATCATGTCCAGGCCGATGGTGGGTTCGTCGAGGATCACCAGCGACGGTGAGTGCAACAGCGCCGCCGCGAGTTCGCCCCGCATGCGCTGCCCCAGGGACAGCTGCCGCACCGGCCGGTCGAGGAACGGTGAGAGGTCGAGGCCCTCGACGAGACGCGCGAGCCGACTCTCGTGCTCGGCGGGCGTGAGCCGATGCATGGCGGCGAGGATCCCGTAGGAGTCGCGCAGGGGCAGGTCCCACCACAGCTGTGAGCGCTGCCCGAACACCACGCCGATCTCGCGGGCCAGTTGCCGGCGCTCCGGCACGGGGTTGCGGCCCAGCACCCGCAGCCCACCACTGCTCGGCTGCAGGATGCCGGTCATCATCTTGATGGTGGTGGACTTGCCCGCGCCGTTGGCCCCGACGAAGCCGACGGCCTCGCCCGGGGCGATCTCGAGGCTGATGCCGTCGACGGCGCGCACGACGCTGCGGGTGCGGCGCAGGCCGCCGGCGCGCCGGGTGCGCACCACGTACTCGCGGCGCAGGTCCAGCAGCGAGATGGCCGATGTGTTCGGGGGTGTGCTCATCCGCCTGCTCCTGTGTATCTGCGGACCCCCGCGCGCCACAGCAGCGCCGCGACCGTCCACACGACGATCGCCGCGGGCAGCCCCAACCAGCCGGCGGACTGCGGCAGCAGAGCCGGGCCGGGCAGGTCGAGGAGCGCGAGGGTGGGGGTGTAGGCCACCAGGGTGGCCGGGATGACGAAGGTGAAGAAGGCCCGCAGCGGCAGCGAGAACACCGCACCGGGCGTGGTGGCGACGTAGCTGCCGCCGTAGGTGAAGGCGTTGGCGAACTCGCGCCCGTCCACCAGCCAGAACTGCATGGCGCCCGCCATCGTAAGCAGGGAGCCGAAGATGGCGGCGCCGGCGATGGGCGCGAGGACCGCCAGCAGCAGCGTCGACGGTGTGGGGGAGAATCCCGAGAGGCCCAGCGCGCTGACGTACATGGCCAGCCCCACGCCGATGCGCCCGATCCGGCGCAGTGAGAGGTCCAGGCTGGAGATCTGCAGCAGCACCGGCACCGGCCGCACCAGCAGGGTCTCGAGCTTTCCGCTCTTGATCAGGGTGGACAGGCCGTCGATCTCGCCGAAGAACAGGTCCGCCAACCCGAAGGCCAGCGCGCCCAGCCCGTAGACGACGGCCACCTGCGGCAGGGTCAGCCCGCCGAGGACGCCCACCTGGGTGAGGATCACCCACAACTCCAGGAATTCGGTGCCCACGATCAGGACCTGGCCCAACACGTCGGCCAGGAAGCTGGTGCGGAAGCTCGCCTGGGAGCGGATCCGCGAGCCGTACAGCGTCGCCACCATCCGCAGCGCCGAGGTCGGCCGCTCACGAGTCTCAGCCACCCTGCACCTCCAGCCTGCGCTCGCCGGCGCGCAGCACCAGGTGGGCCGCGACGGCGAGGACCGCGAGCCAGAAGACCTGCACCCCCACCAGGGGCAGCGCCTCGGCGGGGCTGATCCGACCCGAAAGCGTGTCGATCGGGGTCTGGATGATGGAGGGGAACGGCGTGGCCCGGGCGATGGTGAGCAGCCAGTCGGGGAACCACACGATGGGGATCAGGAACCCGGACAGCAGGTTCATCACCGCCAGGTAGACCACGCTCAGCCCGCGGGTCTCCACGATCCAGAAGGCGGCGAGGTTGACCAGCATGTCCGCGAGGAACGCGACGGTGATCGCCAGCAGCACCGAGAAGGCGCCAAACAGGTAGGAGCGGGGGTCCTCCGGCAGTGCCAGCCCGGTGACCAGCGCACCGATCACCAGCGGTGGGATGCCCCTGCCCAGCAGCAGGAACCCGGAGCGACCCAGCTTCTGTGCGTAGTACAGGCCCAGGAAGTCGATGGGGCGCAGCAGGTCCACGGCGATGTCGCCCTGATGGACCCGCTGGGAGACCTCGCGGGTGCCGAACGCCTCGATGGGGGCGAGCAACGCCTGCCCGAGCCAGACGTAGGTGGCCGCCTGCAGCGCGGTGTAGCCGCCCAACTCGCCGCCCGCCGTCGCGATGGCGGCGAACATGATGGAGGCGCGGATGAACCCGAAGACGGTGTTGGTGAACACGCCGGCGGCCGTGGCCATCCGGTAGGTGGAGTACTGCCGGAAGGAGGCGGCGATGATCCTTCCATGGGCGAGCACCGATGCGAGTATAGGGCCTCCTGGCCGCAGGCCTCAGTCGTCGGGGAAGAGATCCACCTGGCCGTGCCCCATCAGCTTGTCGATGGCGCGCCGGTCCCGCTTCGTTGGCCGCCCCGCGCCACGGTCCCGTCGGGCCACGGGGTTGGACAGGTGGGCGGGCCGCTCGGGGGAATGGTCCACGTAGGCCTTCACCGCCACCGGCGCACCGACGCGCTTCTTGAGCAGTTCCACCACCTCGAACTCGCGGACCCAGCCGGGCTCCTTGATGCTGACCCGGTCCCCGGGCTTCACCGGCGCGGCGGGCTTGGTGGGGGCACCGTTGAGCCGCACGTGGCCGCCCTTGACGGCGTTGGTGGCGATCGAGCGCGTCTTGAACAGCCGCACGGACCACAACCACACGTCGAGCCTCGTCATTGCTCCCACCTCCGTCCTCGAGCGTAGTGGCAATGCAGCGGGCGTGACAGGCGTCCGGGACACGCCTCGGCGAGGCTCTCCAAGGCCTGACGCAGGCGTGTCGCGGATCCTGGTCACGGGCTACGTTTGGGCTCGTGGAGATTCTCACGGAACAGGGACGCGCGGCACTGGCCAGGGCCGCGGCGGAGGCGGACCCGACGTCGCTGGGCGCCGCGGAGCGGCTGCGGCGTGAGTTCGAGCCCGCGCTGGCCGCCGAGGCGCTCACCCAGGTGGCGTTGCGGCGCCGCGCGCAAGGCAAGTTCCCCGACGCCGAGGAGATGTTCCTCACCTCCGACGGGCTGCAGCAGGCCACCCGCCCGGCCGTCGCCGAGTGGCGGGCACGCAGGTTCGCCGACGCCGGTATCACCGAGGTCTGGGACCTCGGCTGCGGCCTCGGCGCCGACGCCATGGCGATCCAGCAAGCCGGACTGATGGCGCAGGGCGTCGAGGCCGACGAGCAGACGGCGGCGTTCGCGACGGCCAACCTCGCGCTGGTGGGCGGACCGGCGGTGCTGCAGGCGCGGGCCGAGGACGTCGAGGTCCCCGAGGGTGCGGGGGTATTCCTGGACCCGGCCCGTCGCAACGCCCGTGGCCGCACGTGGGACGTCGCCGACTTCACCCCGCCCTGGACCCTGGTGGAGGAGTACCTGTCCTCGGACCACTTCACCTGCGTGAAGCTCGGGCCGGGCCTGCCCAAGGAACTGATCCCCGACGGCGTCGCCGCGACCTGGGTCTCGGAGCGCGGCTCGGTGGCGGAGGTCTCACTGTGGAACCGACTGGAGCCGGGATACTCGGCCGTGGTGTTCCCACGCGACGGCTCGGCGCCCGTCGAGGTCCGGGCCACCGAGGCGCCGCGGGAACTCCCGGTGGGGGAGGTCGGCCGCTTCCTCATCGAACCGGACAACGCCGTCATCCGCGCCGGTCTGGTGGGGGAGGTCGCGCCCGGCCGGGACGTCTGGCTGCTGGACCCACACCTGGCCTACCTCTCGGCCGACGAGCCCCTCGACTCACCGCTGGCCGACTGCTTCGAGGTGACCGAGGCCCTGCCCTACGACCAGAAATCGATCCGCGCCCACGTGAAGCAGCAGCGGATCGGAACCCTGGAGATCAAGTGCAGGGGCATCGACGTCGACCCCGCCGCCCTGCGCCGTCAACTCAAGCCGAAGGGCCCTGCGGCCGCGACCCTGGTGCTGTCCCGGACCCCGAACGGTGCCGTCGCGGTGTTCGCGCATCGCGTGTGACCGCCCGCCTGCGCCCCATCGACCGGACGCGCCGTCGAATTCAGGCGGAAGGGGCACCGGTGCCCCTTGCTGCCGAATCACTCGGCGTGTGGGGTCGATGGGTGGCTCTCGGACGTGCTGGCACTCCACTTGCCTGAGTGCTAATCCGGGTATAGCTTGGGACTTGGCACTCGACCCTGTCGGGTGCCAACGCCCGGGCGGCACCCGCGACGACGTCCGGACACCTCAGATCCGAAACTCATCCGGCTTTGCCGGGAAACCACAGAAAGGGGTTTGACGTGGCAAGCACGATCAAGCCGCTCGAGGACCGCGTCCTCGTCGAGCCGCTCGAGGCCGTCCAGACCACCGCTTCCGGACTGGTCATTCCGGACACCGCCAAGGAGAAGCCGCAGGAGGGTCGCATCGTGGCCACCGGGCCCGGCCGCATCGACGACAACGGCAACCGCGTCCCGCTCGACGTCGCCGAGGGCGACGTCGTCATCTTCTCCAAGTACGGCGGCACCGAGGTCAAGTACGACGGCAAGGAGCTCCTGCTCCTCAACGCCCGCGACATCCTCGCCGTAGTCTCCAAGTAAGGACCGCACCCAATGGCAAAGATCCTTCAGTTCAACGAGGACGCGCGCCGCTCGCTCGAGCGTGGCGTGGACATCCTCGCCAACACTGTCAAGGTGACCCTCGGCCCCAAGGGACGCTACGTCGTCCTGGACAAGAAGTGGGGCGCCCCCACCATCACCAACGACGGCGTGACCGTCGCCAAGGAGGTGGAGCTCGACGATCCGTACGAGGATCTCGGCGCCCAGCTGGCCAAGGAAGTCGCCACCAAGACCAACGACGTCGCCGGTGACGGAACCACCACCGCGACGGTGCTGGCCCAGGCCCTGGTGCACGAGGGGCTGCGCGCGGTCACCGCGGGCGGCAACCCCGTCGGCCTCAAGCGCGGCATCGACAAGGCCGTGGACGCCGTCGTCGAGCGCCTGCGGGAGAACGCTCGCCAGGTGGACACCACCGCCGACATGGCCTCGGTGGCCACCATCTCCTCGCGCGACGAGGAGATCGGTGCGCTGATCGCCGACGCCTTCGACAAGGTGGGCAAGGACGGCGTCATCACCGTCGACGAGTCCAACACCCTGGGGACCGAGCTCGAGTTCACCGAGGGCATGCAGTTCGACAAGGGCTACCTCTCGCCGTACTTCGTCACCGACGCAGACCGCATGGAGGCCGTCCTCGAGGACCCCTACATCCTGATCCACTCCGGCAAGATCTCGTCGATGAACGACCTCCTGCCGCTGCTGGAGAAGGTCATCGGTGCCAAGGGCACGCTGTTCATCGTGGCCGAGGACGTCGACGGCGAGGCGCTGAGCACGCTCGTGGTCAACAAGATCAAGGGCACCTTCACGTCCGTGGCCGTCAAGGCTCCCGCCTTCGGTGACCGCCGCAAGGCCATGCTCGAGGACATCGCCATCCTGACCGGTGGCCAGGTCGTCGCAGCAGAGGTCGGCCTCAAGCTGGACCAGGTGGGCCTCGAGGTCCTCGGCCGCGCCCGCCGCATCGTCGTGACGAAGGACAACACCACCATCGTCGACGGCGCCGGCGAACACGACGAGGTGCAGGGCCGCGTGGCCCAGCTCAACGCCGAGATCGCCCGCACCGACTCCGACTGGGACCGCGAGAAGCTCCAGGAGCGCGTCGCGAAGCTCGCCGGTGGCGTGTGCGTGATCAAGGTCGGTGCCGCCACCGAGGTGGAGCTCAAGGAGAAGAAGCACCGCATCGAGGACGCCGTCTCGGCAACCCGTGCGGCCATCGAGGAGGGCATCGTCTCCGGGGGTGGCTCCGCCCTGATCCACGCCGGCAAGGTGCTGGAGGACGGCCTCGGCCTCACCGGTGACGAGCGCGTCGGTGTCAACATCGTCGCCAAGTCGCTGGTGGAGCCGCTGCGCTGGATCGCCGAGAACGGTGGCGAATCCGGCTACGTCATCACCACCCAGGTGGCGGGCATGGAGCCCGGTCACGGCTACAACGCCAAGATCGGCGAGTACCAGAACCTCATCGAGAACGGTGTCATCGACCCCGTCAAGGTGACCCGTTCGGCCCTCGCCAACGCGGCGTCCATCGCCTCCCTGCTGCTCACCACGGAGACCCTCGTGGTGGACAAGCCGGAGGACGAGGAAGACAACTGATCGACTCCGTCGAACAGAGCAAGGGGCCCCACCGCGAGGTGGGGCCCTTTCTGCGTGCCAGGACTCAGATGATCCGGTGCATCCAGTCGTGCGGGTCGGGGCGCAGGCCGTACTGGATCTCGGTGAGCTCGCGGCGCAGGTCCAGGGTCACCCGTCCCGGTTCGCGGCCGCCCACCACGTGCTCGCCGGCCGAGTCCTTCAACGACGCCACGGGCGTGATGACTGCCGCGGTGCCGCAGGCGAACACCTCGGTCACGGAGCCCTCGTCGATGCCGTCGTAGAGCTCGTCGAGCGTGATGCGTCGCTCCTCCACGGGGAGTCCGCGGTCCCGGGCCAGCTGCAGCACGGCGGAGCGGGTGACGCCCTCGAGGATGGTGTCGGTGAGCGCGGGAGTGGTGAGGGCGCCGTCGGCGGTCACCACGAACAGGTTCATGCCGCCGAGTTCCTCCACGTAGGACTGCTCGGTGGCGTCGACGAAGCCCACCTGGGAGCAGCCGTTGGCCTCCGCCACCTGCTGGGCCAGCATCGAGGCGGCGTAGTTGCCGCCGCACTTGGCGAAGCCGGTGCCGCCGGGAGCGGCCCGGCTGTAGTCGCGGGTGAACCAGATGTCCACGGGCTGGACGCCACTGCCACCGAAGTAGGCGCCGGACGGGCTGGCGATCACGGCGTAGGTGACCCTGGTGGACGGCTTGACCGCCAGGAAGGGGCTCGAGGCGAACATGAACGGGCGCAGGTAGAGGCTCTGCTCCGCGCCGCGGGGGAGCCAGTCGGCGTCGGCCCGGACCAGCTCGTCGACGCTCCCGAGGAAGTCGTCCACCGGCAGTTCGGGCAGACCCAGACGGCGACAGGAACGCTGGAACCGCTCGGCGTTCACCTCGGCCCGGAACCGCCACACGGACCCGTCGGCGTGCCCGTAGGCCTTGAGGCCCTCGAAGGCTTCCTGGGCGTAGTGGAGCACCGCGCTGGCCGGGTCCAGCACGAACGGCGCGTACGCCTCCACGCGGTGTCCCTGCCAGCCCTGTTCGAGGGTCCAGTCGACGCGCGACATGTGGTCGCTGAACCTGCTGCCGAAACCGGGATCGGCCAGGATTGCCTCCCGCTCCTCCGCGCTGCGCTCGGTTCCGCGCTCGATGGTGAATGTGGTCATGCGTGCCTTCCTCCGCTCCGACGACGTCGTGGTCGGCGCCTGGGACGTAGCTTGCCGTGTCCCGGTCCCGAACGCGACCGGGAGCGGGCGACCGTCGGCGGACCGGGGGTTTCACCTGGTAGCGAGCGTGGTCGGAGAGCCCGTTCGAGCGGGGTAGACTCGGGCAGGTCCGACTCGGGAGGAGACCCACACTTTGTCCGCACTCACTGGCTCCGGAGTCCCAGGCCCCTTCGAGGCTCTCGGGCTCACTTTTGACGACGTACTGCTGCAGCCGAACGAATCCGACGTGATCCCCTCGGAGGCGCAAACGCAGACCCAGCTGAGCAAGCGGATCACGCTGAACATCCCGCTCGTGAGTGCCGCCATGGACACCGTCACCGAGACGCGCATGGCCATCTCGATGGCGCGCGAGGGCGGCATGGGGATCCTCCACC
The DNA here is from genome assembly GCF_054776555.1 of Tessaracoccus terricola. Classification (NCBI taxonomy): domain Bacteria; kingdom Bacillati; phylum Actinomycetota; class Actinomycetes; order Propionibacteriales; family Propionibacteriaceae; genus Tessaracoccus; species Tessaracoccus terricola. The sequence goes on from NZ_BAAHBS010000005.1 coordinate 540,609, forward strand.
GCAACATGTCCATCGAGGACCAGGCGCACATGGTGGACCAGGTCAAGCGTTCCGAGGCCGGCATGGTCCTCGACCCCATCACCATCGGCCCCGAGGCCACCCTGCGCGAGGTGGACGAGCTGTGCGCCACCTACCGGATCTCCGGCGTGCCGGTCGTGGACGCCGACGGAGCCCTGGTGGGCATCATCACCAACCGTGACCTCCGGTTCGAGACCGACGGCGAACGCCGCGTCGCCGAGGTCATGACCAAGCAGCCGCTGGTCACCGCCCCCGAGGGCATCTCGAACGCCGACGCCATGGGCCTGCTGGCCAAGCACAAGATCGAGAAGCTGCCGATCGTCGACGGTTCCGGACGGCTCACGGGCCTGATCACCCTCAAGGACTTCGTCAAGGCGGACCAGTACCCCAACGCCACCAAGGACCCCTCCGGCCGCCTGCGCGTGGGTGCCGGCATCGGCTTCTTCGGTGACTCCTGGGAGCGCGCCATGGCCCTCGTGGAGGAGGGCGTCGACGCCATCATCGTGGACACCGCCCATGGCCACAGCCGCGGCGTCGTGGACATGATCCGCCGCCTCAAGGCGGAACCGCTGGCCAAGGACGTCGACATCATCGGCGGCAACGTCGCCACCTACGAGGGCGCCCGTGCCCTGGTGGAGGCCGGGGTCGACGGTGTCAAGGTGGGCGTCGGCCCGGGATCCATCTGCACCACCCGCGTGGTCGCCGGCGTCGGTGTCCCGCAGATCACCGCCATCCACGACGCGGCCCGCGCCTGCAAGCCCGCGGGAGTCCCGCTGATCGGCGACGGCGGCCTCCAGTACTCCGGAGACATCGCCAAGGCCCTGGTGGCCGGCGCCAGCTCCGTGATGCTCGGCTCGCTCCTGGCGGGCTGCGAGGAGAGCCCCGGTGAACTGGTGTTCATCAACGGCAAGCAGTTCAAGAGCTACCGCGGAATGGGCTCCCTCGGCGCGATGGCCGCCCGCGGCCGCAAGGCCTCCTACTCCAAGGACCGCTACTTCCAGGGCGACGTCAGAAGCGACGACAAGCTGATCCCCGAGGGCATCGAGGGCCAGGTGGCCTACCGTGGCCCGCTCGCCGCCGTCGCCTACCAGCTCGTCGGCGGCGTCCGCCAGGCGATGTTCTACTCCGGTGCCCGGACCGTGCCCGAACTGCAGGAGCGTGGCCGATTCGTCCGCATCACGGCCGCAGGTCTGCGAGAATCCCATCCGCACGACATCCAGCTGACCGCCGAGGCGCCCAACTACTGGTCGCGCTGACCAACCAGGAGAGATCTTCCGCATGTACGAGTTTGGACGCAGCAAGGGCGTCAACCGCGCCTACAGCTTCGACGACGTCGCCATCGCCCCGGCCCGCCGCACCCGCAGCGAGTCCGAGGTGGACCTCTCGTGGCGCATCGACGCAGTCACGTTCGACGCGCCGATCGTGGCCGCGCCGATGGACTCGGTGATGTCCCCGGCCACCGCCATCCGCATGGGGCAGCTGGGCGGGCTCGGCGTCCTCAACCTCGAAGGGCTGTGGACCCGCTACGAGGACCCCACCCCGCAGTACGAGCAGCTGACCGCCACCATGGACCAGGTCACCGCCACCCGCCGCATGCAGCAGATCTACGCCGAGCCCATCAAGCCCGAGCTGATCGAGCAGCGGCTCACCGAGATCCGCGAGGCGGGAGTGCCCGTGGCGGGTGCGCTGTCCCCGGCCAGGACCCAGCAGTTCGCCGACGTCATCGAGCGTTCCCCCATGGACTTCTTCGTGATCCGCGGCACCACCGTCTCGGCCGAGCACGTCGACAGCGGGGACGACTCGCTGAACCTCAAGGAGTTCATCTACCGGCTGGACACGCCCGTGCTGGTGGGGGGCTGCGCCACCTACCGGATGGGCCTGCACCTGATGCGCGCAGGCGCCGCCGGTGTGCTGGTCGGCTTCGGCGGCGGGGCGACCCACACCACCCGATCGGTGCTCGGCATCGAGGTCCCCATGGCATCGGCCGTCGCCGACCTCGCCGAAGCCCGTCGTGACTACCTCGAGGAGTCCGGCGGTCGATACGTCCACCTGATCGCCGACGGTGCGGTCGGCCGCTCCGGCGACATCGCCAAGGCCATCGCCTGCGGGGCCGACGCCGTCATGGTGGGCTCGCCCCTGGCCCGCGCCACGGAGGCCCCCGGGCGCGGCTGGCACTGGGGCCCCGAGGCCTGGCACGAGAAGCTGCCCCGCGGCGAGCGGGTCTTCTTCGACCAGGTCGGCTCCTTCGAGGAGGTCGTAAGCGGCCCCTCGCACGTGCCGGACGGAACCATGAACCTCGTCGGTGGCTTGCGCAAGGCCATGGCCCTGACCGGCTACACCGACGTCAAGTCCTTCCAGCGCATCGACCTGCTCGTCCACTGAGCCATGGACCGGGAAGAGGCGCTGAAGGCGCTGGCGGAGATGCGCGGCAGCATCGACAACATGGACTCCGCACTCGTGCACCTGTTGGCCGAGCGCTTCAAGGTGACCCAACGTGTGGGACGGTTGAAGGCGGCGGCGGGCCTGCCGCCGGCCGATCCGGAGCGGGAGGCGGCGCAGATCCGTCGCCTACGGGCGTTGGCCGTGGACGCTGAACTGGACCCCGAGCTGGCGGAGAAGTTCCAGAACTTCATCGTCGCCGAGGTGGTCCGGCACCACGAGCAGATCGCCCAGGAGCAACGGGACTGAGGCGCGGCCGGCTTCGTCACGCGCGCGGGGGAGCGGTCGATGCCCGGACCATCAGTTCGTGTCCCAGCCACACCTCCAGTGGCGGATCCTCGACGGGGGCCAGGGCGTTGCGCAGTGCGACGCGGCCCAGTTCGCCCAGGCCCAGCCGCACGGTGGTGAGGGCGGGGGAGAGGTCCTGCGCGACAGCGATGTCGTTGAAGCCCACCACCGACACGTCCTGGGGCACCCGCAACCCGAGCTCCCGAAGAGCGGCGATCGCGCCGACCGCCATCGCGTCGTTCAGCGCCACGACGGCGGTCACCTCGGGGTGGTCGCGCAGCAGTGCGAGCGTGGCCTCGTGACCGCCCTCCCGGTGGAACGGCGCGCACCGTGTGGGCAGCGCCTCCATCGCGATGCCCGCCCGCCCCAGCGACTCCCCGAGCCCGGCCATCCGGTCCGTGATGGCCGTCAGGTCGCGGTTGCCGCGCACCAGTCCGATGCGGCTGTGTCCCAGCCCCACAAGGTGTTCACCCAGGGTCCTGCCGGCCGCCACGTTGTCCGGCCGGACGCTGGCGGCCGGGAAGTGGTGGCGTCCGATCAGTGAGACGATGCCGCCCAGGCCTTGGAATCGTTCGAGGGCGGCACCGAGGCCGGGGTGGTAGTCCTGCCCGTCGAGCCCGGAACCGGCGACGACGACGGCCCGCACCCCGCCGGAGATCAGGAGTTTGGCCTGCTCCACCTCGGAGGCCGGGTCGCGCCCGGTGTTGGCGAGGTGGACCGAGACCCCGGCCCGCGCGGCCTCGTCCATGACCCCACTGGCGATCTCGGAGAAGTAGGGGTCCCCGATCTCGTGCACGAGCAGGCCGACGGTGTTGGAGCGGCCCGAGGCCAGGGAACGTGCCTGCTCGTTGACGACGTAGCCCAGGTCCTCGGCCACTTGCCGGATCCTCCGGGCGAGCTCCGGGCCCACACCGGGGCGACCCGTGAGGGCGCGCGAGACGGTGGCGGTGGACACGCCGGCCGTCCGGGCGACGTCGACCAATCGCGGGCGGCGCGGGCCGGTCACCACTGGACCCACGTGATAATAATCCGGAAAACGCTTGCCGTCGTCGAGCTCATCTGCCTAGTATGGCCGGACGCGTTACGTAAGCGCTTACGTTCAAGGAGGAACGCATGACCAGAAGTATCCGGAAACTCGTTGCAGCCAGTGCAGCCGTGAGCATGCTGGCGCTCGGCGCCTGCAGCGGCGGCGGCGAAGATGGCGCCCAGGGAGAGGGTGAGGAGGCGACCGGACCCATCAAGATCGGCATCTCGCTGCCGCTGACCGGTGACTTCTCGGAGCCCGGCAAGGGCGTCGAGCGGGGCTACGAGGCGTGGGCCGACTACGTCAACGAGAACGGGGGCCTGCTCGGCCGACAGGTGGAGCTGCTCATCCTCGACGACCAGTCCAACGCGGACCGCGTGGCCTCGGACTACGAGAAGCTGATCAACGAGGACGGCGTGGACCTGGTCTTCGGTCCGTTCTCCACCCGTCTGGTGGTCCCGGCCGCGCAGGTGGCCCAGGACTACGGCTTCCTGTTCGTCGAGCCCGCCGGCGCAGCCGCCGAGATCTTCACCCAGGGCTTCGACAACCTCTTCTACGCCGCACCGGCGATCGCGCAGGACCACTACAACCACCTGGCCGACCACCTCGAGTCGCTGCCCGAGGACGAGCGGCCGCAGACCGCGGCCATCGCGTCGATGGACGACCCGTTCGCACAGGGCACCGCCTACGGCCTGCGGGACCGGCTGGCCGAGATGGGTGTGGAGATCGTGGTCGACGAGGTCTACCCGCCCAACACCACGGACTTCTCCTCGATCGCCGCGCAGATCGAGGCCAGCGGCGCTGAAATCGTCGTGGGCGGAACCCAGTACCAGGACGCGGTGAACCTGATCATCGCGCTGCAGCAGCTGGACTACCAGCCCAAGCTGGCCGCCTTCTCCACGGCTCCGACCAACCCGGAGTTCAAGACCACCTTCGGCGAAGCGGCCGAGGGGATCCTGGCTCCGACCGGATACACCCCCCTGGCCTCCTACCCGGAGAACCAGACCTTCGTGGAGTTCTACAACGGCATCCACGGCGAGGACCCGGCAGAGGACGAGGCGAACGCATGGACCACCGGCGAGGTGGTGGCTGCCGCGGTCGAGGCCGTGGGCTGCGCCAGCGCGGACCCCGAGTGCCAGCAGCAGCTGATCGACTGGCTGCGCACCAACGAGGTCAACACCGTGGTGGGTCCCCTCAGCTGGGACGCAGAGGGCCGGCCCCAGTCCGCCCACCTGATCCAGCAGTACGTCGATGGTGAGATCAAGATCGTCCTGCCCGAGGACGCCGCCGAGGCGGAGCTGATCTACCCCAAGCCGGAGTGGTGATGGAACTCCTCTTCCAGAGTCTCGTACTCGGGATCCTGCTCGGCGGCCTGTACGCGTTGCTGGCCGCCGGGCTCACCCTGTACTTCGGCGTCATGAGGGTTGTGATGCTGGCCCACTCGGCCTTCCTAATCCTCGCCGCGTACCTGGCCTGGTGGTTCAACCTGACCACCGGGCTGGATCCCCTGCTGTCCATGCTGGTCACCGTTCCCCTGTTCTTCTTCATCGGCTGGGGCCTGCAGAAGTTCCTGCTCTCGCGGCTGAAGCCCGCCACGCTCACCATGATGTCGGTGCTGCTGACCTTCGGCGTGGCGCTGGTGATCGAGGGCCTGCTGGGGTTCGCCTTCACCGGCACCCAGCGCAGGATTCCACTGTCGTACGCAGCCTCGAGCATCGAGTTCCTCGGCGCGCGCATCGCGACGGTGAAGCTGATCGCGTTCGCGCTGGCCGTCGTCGCCCTCACCCTGCTGTTCGTGGTCATGCGCCACACCCGGTTCGGGCAGGCGCTGCGCGCCACGATCCAGCACAAGGAGGCGGCGGAACTGGTCGGCATCAACACCTCCCGTGCCGCCGGCTTCGGCTTCGGCCTGGGCCTGGCGACCGCTGCGGTCGGCGGCACGGCGCTCTCCCTGGACGCGACGATCTACCCGTCGCTGCACTGGCACTGGATCGGCCCGCTGATGGCGATCATCGTCGTCGGCGGCCTGGGCAGCATCCCCGGTGCCGCGATCGCGGCAATGGTCCTCGGCATCTCGCAGTCGCTGCTGCAGATCCCCCTCGGAACCACCTGGGCGCAGACGGTCTTCTACGCCGTGCTCTTCATCACCCTGGTGTTCCGCCCCAACGGATTCTTCGGAGGTCGTCTTGCGAAGCGATTCTGACACCCTGACCATCCCCGCAGCAGTCTCGACCGAGCGGCTCGACCGTCGTCTGCAGCTCGGCAAGGTCGCCCTGGTGGCCCTCCTCGCGGTCGCACTCCTCGGCTTCCCGCTGCTCGGGGTGAACTCCTTCATCATGTCCGTGGCGGTCGTCGTCATGAGTTACGCCTGCTTCGCCACCGGCTGGAACTTCTCCGGCGGCTTCACCGGCTACATGTCACTCGGACACGCCAGCTACACCGGCCTGGGCGGCTACGCCACCGCGCTCCTGATCATCAATCAGGGGGTGCCGCCCTGGATCGCCCTGTTCGTCGGCGCGGTCCTGGTGGCCGTGATCTCCATCCCGCTCGGCTTCGCGTCGTTGCGGGTGCGGGGCGCGTCCTACGTGATCGTCTCGCTGGCGCTGGTGCTGATCCTGCTGCTGGTGTTCCAGAGCTGGTCGTCCCTGACCGGCGGCTCGAACGGGCTCCGGGTCCCCCGGCCGTTCGGGCCGGAGGTCCTGCGCCCGGAGCAGCACATCCGGTTCTACTACCTGCACATCGCGCTGCTCGTGGTGATGCTGGTGCTGTGGTGGGCCATCGACCGGTCCCGGTTCGGCTCGGGCCTGCGTGCCATCCGGGAGGACGAGGACAAGGCCCAGAGCCTGGGCATCTCGACGTTCAACTACAAGCTCGGGGTCTACGCCATCTCGGCCTTCTTCACCGCCCTGGCCGGTGGTCTCTACGCCCTCTGGTTCGGCTTCCTGGACCCGATCTTCCAGTTCTCCATCCTGATCGGCTCCTACATGATCCTGATGTCCCTCCTGGGTGGCATCCGGTCGCTGTTCGGACCGTTGCTGGGAGCGATCGTCGTGGGTGTCGGGCTGGAGTTCTTCAAGGCCCAGTACGGCGACACCCAGTTCCACCTCGTCGCGCTCGGCCTGCTGCTCGTCGTCGTGGTGCTGGTGATGCCCGAGGGGATCATCCCGACGGTGGCCGCGCAGCTGAACCGGCTGCGTCCCGATGCCACCTCGATCCGGGAGGAGACCGCCGAGGAACTGGCCGAACGCCGGCGCTCGGAGGCAGAGGCGGCGGCCGGCCGGGCCGCCGGCGAAGAGAACCCGACACCCCAGGGAGGTGCCAAGTGAGCCAGACCACACAATCATCACGCGTGGCGGTGGATCCGGGCGGCGAGGTCGGCCTCTCCGTGCGAGACCTGCGCAAGTCCTTCGGTGGGGTGCACGCCGTCAACGGTGCCTCCGTGGACTTCCTGCACGGCCGGATCAACGCCCTGATCGGGCCGAACGGCTCCGGCAAGACGACGTTCTTCAACTGCGTCACCGGCATGATCAAGCCCGACGAGGGCCGGGTCTCCTACCGCGGCCACGACATCACGGGCAAGCCCGCGAACCGGGTGGCGGCGGCGGGGATGGGACGCAGCTTCCAGCTGTGCCGCATCTTCCCGCGCATGACGGTGCTCGAGAACATGCTGGCCGGTGTCCGGCCGCGTGGGGTCGTGGACTTCATCACCTCCGGGCGCAAGCGGCAGGACCTCGCGAAGGCCAGGGACCTCCTCACCAGGGTGGGCATCGACCACCTCGAGAACTCCGAGGCCCGCGACATCTCCTACGGCCAGCAGAAGCTCCTGGAACTCGCAGGGGTGCTGATGACCGATCCGGAGACGATCATGCTCGACGAGCCCGCCGGCGGTGTGAACCCGGCGCTCATCGACAGGATCGCCGTCCTGATCCGGGAGCTCAACGCAGAGGGACGCACCTTCATCGTCGTCGAGCACAACATGGAATTGGTGATGTCCCTGAGCGACCACGTCGTCGTGCTGGACAGGGGAGCGCCGATCGCAGCTGGTCCGCCGGACCTGGTGCGCAACGACCAAGCAGTACTGGAGGCGTACCTCGGTGTCTGATTACTTGCTGGAGATGAATGACATCCAGGCGGGCTACGGCAGGGCCGCGCTGGTGCTGCGTGGGCTGAGCGTCAAGGTCCCTGCCTCGAAGATCGTGTGCCTGGTGGGTCCCAACGGTGCCGGCAAGTCCACGGTGTTGAAGGTGGCCTCCGGAATGCTGGTGCCACGCTCGGGCGAGATCGTCGTGGACGGCGTCGACGTGACGGGGCAGGGTCCGCAGCAGATGCTGGCCAGTGGCCTGTCGCACGTCATCCAGGGCCACAGCGTGTTCCGCGAGATGACGGTGGGGGAGAACGTCCAACTGGGCGCCTTCTCGGTGCGCGACCACAAGTTCGTGAGCGAGCGACTCGACTACGTCAAGGAGCTGTTCCCGCTCGTGGCGGACCGTTGGAACTCACTCGCCGGCGCGCTCTCGGGCGGCCAGCAGAAGCAGGTGGAGTTCGCACGCTCGCTCATGGTGGAGCCGAAGGTCATCCTGCTCGACGAGCCGTCGATGGGACTGGACCCGAAGGCCACCGGGGTGATCTTCGAACAGATCGTGCGGATGCGCGACGCCGGAACCGCGGTGCTGGTGGTGGAGCAGAACGCCCGACGAGCACTGGAGATCTCTGACATCGGGCTGGTGCTGGACCTGGGCCGCGTGCACATCAGCGGGCCCGCCGCCGAGCTGTTGGCGGACCCGAAGCTGGGTGAGCTCTACCTGGGGGGTAGACCCCACTGATCCTCGGGGTGCCGGCGGCGACGGTTCCATAGCCAGAACCCGACACCGCCGGCCGCGAGCACCGTCACCGTAGCGATCAGGGCCACCGGGGAACCGGAGGCCGACCCGCTGACCGGTGGGTTGGTGGTGACTCCCAGGTCCGCGACGGCGCCCGGCTCTGGCAGCGTGCACCGGCGCTCGTCGGTGGTGTTGTAGCACCAACCCTCCAGGGAACCCGGCCTGGGCGTCCGGTTGGTTGGGCCCTTGTCCGCGAAGACCCAGGGGCCGGCAGGCTCGGAGTGCCAGTATTGCCAGAACTGACCGGTGAACCGTCGCGGACACTCCGCCGGATTGCCCGCCACGGAACAGATCACGCCGCCGCGGGAGGTCTCGAAGTCCAGGCCCCCCGCCCGGAGCGCGGCTGCGCCCGAGGCGGGGGTCCCCACGCACTGGTTCGCCAGCACCCGGCCGGTCTCGTCCTGCACCAGCAGCCACACCTGGCCGGTGCTGGTGCAGGACTCGACGTCGTGGCCGCCGCCGTCCGCCCCGGCCGCCAGGGCGGGTGCCAGCACCAGCCACCCGAACAGGACGACGCGGAGCAGCAGGCGGCCGTGGGTCACTGGAACCGGACCATGTTGTTGAACTGCCAACCGCTGACCTGACCGAACCGCACGGCCTCGCCCTCAGGCGCGACGTTGCCGTGGACGGTGGCCCAGATGTAGCTGCGGCACCCGCCCCGGCCGGTGGCCGCAGTGTCGCACTCGGTGTACCAGCGGCGTCCGTCATCGGCGGTCCAGCCCTGCGGGGCGTTGTGGTTGCCGAGCGGGTTGTTCGCCCACAGGCTGCGCGGACCGGCCGTGTAGGTCAGGTTGTTGAACACCCAACCCGTGGTCTGGACGAAGCTGCCGTCGACCAAGGTGACGCTGGATCCCCAGATCTCCGTGCGGCAACGCTGCACCTGCGAGTACGGCTCACACGTGGTGTGCCAGAACCTGCCGTTGACGTAGTGCGTCCCCACCGTGGTGTAGAGGTCCACAGGGCCCGCGCTGGGCTCGGAGGTGACGGTGCGGGTCACCGTTGGGGTGGAGGTCGGGTCCGCCGTTACGGTCTCGGTGACAGTCGGGGTGGCCGTCGGGTCCGCCGTTACGGTCTCGGTGACAGTCGGGGTGGCCGTCGGGTCCGCCGTTACGGTCTCGGTGACAGTCGGGGTGGCCGTCGGCTCCGCGGTGATGATCTCCGTGACAGTCGGGGTGGACGTGGGCTCGGCCGTCACGGTCTCGGTGATCGTCGGCGTCGGCTCGGGGGTGCCCTGCTTGAACCGCAGGTTGGTCACCGACGCGTTGTTCCAGACGTCGGTGGCCCGGATGGAGATCACGTGGTCACCGGGGGTGAGGTCCGCCACCGTGTAGGTGAAGGTGGAGGCGTCCCAGCCCGACGGCTCGGGGCACTCGGCCCAGTCGGTCTGGTCCAGCCGGCACTCCAGCGTTGCGCCCAGGTCATCAACGCCGAAGGTCACGGTGGCCGACGTGCCCTCCACGAGGGCAGGCGGTGCGCTCTGGATCTCGAGCACCGGGGCGGTGACGTCGACGCCGTCCACGAACGTCGGCCCCAGCTCGGGCGGGCTCATCAGGTCGGACAGGTCCACCCAGCGCCAACCCTCCACGGATCCGACGGCCGGGGTGCGGTTGCCGACGCCCAGCTGGGAGTACTCCCACAGGCCGCCGGGCTCGGCGTGCCAGTAGGACCAGTAGCCCACGAACCAGCACTCCGGGTAGCCCCCGGACGGGACCCGATCAATCGTGCAGACCGTGCCGGGGTAGGCCCCGTCGGCACCCTCGTTGATGGCGAACCCGGCGTTGGCCAGGGCGTCGAAGCCGTCGACCTGCTCACCCTCGGCGCAGCCGGCGATGACCTGGTCCTGTCCCTCAGGGGTCTTGTCGCCGAAGTCGATGACGACGCTCACGCCGTCGGTGGGGGAGTCACAGACGCCCTCGAGGGTCTTCGGCAGCGTTCCCGGCGTGGTGACGGTCTCCGTGACGGTCGGGGTGCTGGTGGGCTCCACGGTGACGGTCTCGGTCACGGTGGGGGTGCTGGTGGGCTCCGCAGTGACTGTGACCGTCACCGTCGGTGCAGGTTCGGGCTGGGCCGTCACCCGGGCGTGGGCGTAGGACTTGCCGGTCACACCAAAGATGGCCTGCAGGGTGGCCATCAGGTTGTCCCTGGTTCCATTGTGGGTGTTGGACCAGGCCACACCGCTTGCTGTGAGCCCCTGCTGGGAGACCAGGTACGCCTGCGTGGAACCGATGTCCTGGCCCGCCTCGCTGAGTGCCCCGCCCAGAATGCCTGCTGCGTTGGCCGATGAGTACGTGGCCCAGTACTGGTTGCCGAACTCGTCAACCCTCTGGTTGTCGCTGTGCTGTGCCCAGCCGATGGCCGCCTCGAGCGCCGCCTGGGCCCTGGCCTGGAGGTCGCCGGAGGAGTTCTCCGCGGTGAGCAGTAGTGCGGAGATCGCCAACCCGGTGTAGTCCGGGTCCCCCGTGGCAGGATTCGCCGTCCAGCCGAAACCGCCGTGGGTGCCCTGGTTGCGCAGGATCTGGTCGGTGAGCCACGCCAGGTCCTGCTCCGGCAGGTCCGCGTCGAGACGCAGCAGCGCAATCACGCTCAGGTGGTGGCCCCAGGCCTGCCACCGACCGGTCATGCCCGCCACCGGTTCGCGATGGTTCGCAGCCCAGGCCAGGAGCTCCGCAACGATGTCGCGGCCCTCCCAGAAGTTGGCAGGGTCCACACCGGCGGCGTCGAGCGCGAGGGCCACCTTGGCCATGGCGTCGATCCGAGTGGTGGTGGGGTTGACGTCGAAGTAGGCGGGACCCTGGTCATGCAGCGCGCCCACCATCTCCGCGATGGTGTCGTGGTGCAGGTCTGCCGACGACAGGGCCAGCACGAAATCGGACAGGCCACCGCCGTCGGAGGTGACGTAGTTGCCGGTGTCCCATTGTTGTTTGATCCAGTCCGCCGCCTTGGCGACGCTCTGTTGGGTTGCGGTATCGGCCTGTGCGGGCACGGATGCCAGCCCTCCGACGACGGCCATCACGAATGCTGTGAGGATGGCGAGCAAGGCTTTCCTGGTTCTCAAGGCAGCCCTTTCTGTTGGTGTTGGGTTGGTTGTCAGGTCTGGATGGTTGGGTGTGGACCGCCGATCTGGTGGGGGAGAGCGGCTGGCACGATGAAGGGAGGTCACCACGTTCGCCTCCCGTCTCCGGGGGGCTCGGAATCGCGGTCCTCTCCCGCCTCCCGGAACTCGCGCTGCGCCTGTCGCTGCCGCTCCTGCAGTTCCTGCTCGCGGGTGCCGTCGGAGCTGGGATCGGGCTTGTCGTCGGCAGGTGGCGGGTTGCCCGTGCGCTTCGCCTCCAGCCGCTCCCGGGTGGCCTCCAGTTGCTCCTGCTGGGACTGTGAGCCGTCCTGGCTGGGTGACTCGTCGGGGCAGTCCGCCGCGGCCAGCACGGCGTCTGCCTCCAGGTAGCGGGTGCGCGCCGCCTGCGCGTCCTTGCCCGCGCGGGAGTCGGCGTCGGCCTCCAGGGTCCAGGCCCAGTTCAGCCTCACCATGCACTGGTGCTCCGACGGCGCCAGCTCGGCCGCCGCCGCGAAGTCCGCGGCAGCCTCTGCGTGGCGTTCCAGGCCGTGGCGGGCCACGCCCCGGTTGAACGGTGCGATCCACCGCTTCACGGCGAGCACGTCGACGGCCGTGGAGTAGCGCTGCTCGGCCAGTGCGGGATCACCGGACTCCCACGCCCGGTTCCCGAGCTGCACCACCACCAGCTGGGTCCCCAACCAGCCGGCCAGCACCACCAGCACGGCGGCGGTGACGGGCAGCCAGACCGGCACCCCGGGCCGGCGAGGTGATTGACGGGTCCTCATCGCACCAGTTCCTTTCGGGCGGCGGCCAGGACGGCCGTGGCGTGCCACAGTTCCCAGCACGCGAGCGGGAGGAGCGCCAGGGCCGCCAGCCAGGTCACGCTGACCACCGCGCCCCCGGTGGCTTGCTCCACGCTCGCCTCCGGCGCGCCCGGCCAGAAGCTGAGGCCGCCGGGGCCGGTTCGGGCCCGGAACGTACCGCCCAGCTCGTCTGCGATCTGCTGCAACCGGGTGGGGTCCATCCTGGAAATGGCGGGTTCGCCGTCGGCCAGCACCAGCTCGTCGGTGCCGGGGTGCTGGGCCATCTGGCCGCCCGTGGTGGTGCCGTAGCCGAGCACCAGGGCGTCCGTGACCAGTTCCCCGGCGGGGGCGAAGCTGTTCGACTGCTCCGGGCCGGTCTGCTCGCCGTCGCCGAGGTAGACCAGGTAGCGGGTCGCCTCAGGGCGGGCCGTGGCGGAGTCCTGGAGCATCTCGAGGGCGAGGTCCGCGCCCGCGGTGACGTCACTGCCGGAACCGAGGGCGGCCTCCCGCCAGCCCATGGTCTCCGCGAGGGTCCGGAGGGCGGCGGGGTCGGTGGACCACGGCAGCGCCACCCGGGCCTGGTTGTCGGTGGTCACGACGGTGTAGCGGGCACCCGGGTGCGCCCTGGTGAGGGCGGCGACATCCACGGCCACGCCCTCCATCCGGGGCTGCAGGCCCGCGTAGTCGAGGGCGCCCATCGAGGTGGTGCGGTCCACCACCAGCACGATGTCGGTCCCCGCGGGCGGTGGGGAACTGGACTCGGGTTGCTGGAGCTGGAGGCCCACCACGGCCACCAGCAGCAGCATGGCCAACCGGCGCCAGGTAGACGCGCGGCGCCACGCCCGGTGCCGGTGCGTCGTGATGCCCCACAGTGCGAGCAGCAGCAACACCGCCGCCAGGATGGGCCAGATGGGTGCCATGGTCATGCGCGCCTCCTGCCGACGAGCCGGGAGGCCAGCAGCAGGGCCAGCCCGGTGACGCAGGTCGCGGCGCCGGGGAGGGCGAACTCCGCCAGCCGTGTGCGCGGCCCGGACTCCAGCCCCACCCGTTCCTGGGCCCGCACGGCCTGCTCCACCGCGGTGGTGTCCGCGCCGTCGGGGGTCAGCAGGAGGAGGTCGCCGCCGGTGCGCCGGACGACGTCGCCCAGCTCGTTGGTGGCTGCGGCGCTATTGTCCGCGGGCACGATTCCGAACACCATGATCCCGGCGGACCGCGCCTGCCGGGCGGCCTGGGCCAGGGTGAACAGGGGCGTGCCGGAGACCTGGTTGTCCGTTGCCAGCACGATGGTGCGGGACCTGCTGGTCTCCACGCGGTCGAACCGCTGCACGCAGCTGGCGAGCCCGTCGCCGATCAGGGAGGTGCCGAGCCCGTCGAGCTGGGTGCCCGGCACCACCTGACCCAGCTGTTGCGCGATGCCGGAGACGTGCTCGTGGATGAAGTCCGCGTCGTCGGTCAGGGGGAACACCGTGACCGCGGCCGCGTCGAACACCACGAGCCCGATCCGCTCCCCGTCGAGCTCCTCGGCCAGCTCCAGGTAGGAGGCCACCACGGCATGGTTGGTGGCGGCCATCGAGCCCGAGACGTCCAGGCAGAGCACGATGTCACGGTTGCGGGCAGTCCCGGAGTCCATGGTGGCCCGGACGGGCTGCGCCACCAGCAGCGCCACGCCGAGCCCGAACACCACCGTCCCCACCAGCCCCAGCGCCAGCGCCCGCACCTGTTGCCGGGCCAGGTGCTGGTAGCGGGGAAGGCTGCGGACCCGGTCCAGGTGCGAGGCCGGCAGGGAAGTGGCGGGGAGGCGTCGACCCCGCCCCCGCACAACCGCTGCCACGCCGGCGAGGAGGAGCGCCACCACCGCGAGGACCCCGAGCCAGGGCAGCATCACCTCCATGCCGCCACCACCTCGCGTGCCCGTTCCGCGAAGCCGGCCACGTCCGGGTTCGCGCTGGGGGAGAAACAGGCGGCCCGGATCTCCGCGGTGAACCGGGCCGTGGGTTCGAGCCGGTGGTCGGCCAGGGCGGCCAGGCGCAGTTGGGCGGCCGTGGAGAAGTCAGCGTCACCGTCGCCGGCCTGCCCCGTGAACGAGCGCACGAGCCGGCTCAGTTCCTGGCAGGTCTCGGTGGCCGAGGCACTGCCGGCGTCGTGGGCGGCCAGGGCGGCGTCGATGGCGGCGAGGCTCTGTTGGCGGAGGCCGGCCACGGTGGGGACCCGGGGCGCAGGCCGCCGTGACCGGGCGCGGAGCACGAGGGCAACCACCACCAGGGCGACGGCGGCCAGGAGCAGGCCCGCCACCAGTGCCCACCACATCGGGTCGGGGGCCACCGGCGGGTACAGCAGGTCATCGTCGGACACGCGAGCTCCCCCTCACCAGTTCCAGCACCGCAGGCAGGGCCTCGGCGGGCGTGCCCACCTCGACGTGCCCGATTCCCAGGGCCGCCAACGTCGAGTTGCGCGCCGCGGTGCGCCGGGCACGGTCCTGGTTGATCTCGGCGGCCAGCTCGGGGTCGGTCAGGAAGGACGGCTCCAGCGCAGCAGTGGTGCCGACGGCGTGGACCCCCCGCTCGGCAACCCCCGGCGCGGTGGGGTCCAGGTCGGTGACCGTGACCACCATGACTTCGTGCTGCGCGGCCAGTCGCCGCAGCACCGCGAGTGTGGGGGCGTCCAGGTCGCCACCGTCGCACACCACCGCCACCAACCCGCGGCGGCGGGTGGCGGAGGCGGTTGCCTCCAGGAGGGCGGTGAGGTCCGCGGGGGCCGTGGTGGGCAGGCTCGCCTCCTCGATGCTGGCCAGCATCCGCTCCAGCTCGACGTCGCGGTTGGAGGGTCGCTCCACGCGGGCGCGGGCACCGTCCCACCAGGCCATCCCCACCAGGTCACCGTGGGCGGTGGCCAGGGCGCCGAGCGTCCCGGCCGCCTCGATGGCCACGTCGCTCTTGGGGATGCCCGGCCGGGCCAGCGCGGCCAGGTCCCGCCCGGTGGCCACCACCAGCATCAGCGTGACCCGACGCTCCGCGAAGTGCCGCTTCACCAGCAGGGAGCCGTGCCTGGCGGACGTGCGCCAGTCGATGTCGGCGACCGGGTCACCGACGACGTAGGCGCGCAGGTCGTTGAAGTCCATGCTGTGGCCCACCTGCGTGGAGGCGTGGATACCGCCGCGCAGACCGACGGTGCGTCGGCGCATCCGGAGCGCCAACGCTGTCTGGATCCTGGGAACCCTGGCCATGTCAGGGGGTGGGAACCTGCTCGAAGACCAGGTCGATCAGCTCGTCCGGGTCCGTGCGCTGCGCCATGGCCTCGAAGGTGAGCAGGATGCGGTGCCTCATCACGGGGTGGCGCAGGGCCACCACGTCGTCGGGCACCACGTGGTCCCGGCCGGCCATCAGGGCAAGGGCGCGGGAGGCGTTCAGGAAGGCGATGGTGCCCCGAGGACTGGAGCCGAGCTCGATCAACCGGGCCTGCTCCGAGGGCAGGTGAGCCGCCGGGTCCCGGGTGATGCCCACCACCTCGACGATGAACCGCTTGACAGCCGGGTCCACGTGGACCCGACGCACCAACTGCTGCAGCCGGAGCACGTCGGCGGGCGTGGTGTCGGGATCCGGCTGCGTCTGCAGGTCGATCCGGTCCGTGCGGCCGAGGATCTCCAACTCCTCCTCGGGCGTGGGGTAGTCGATGACCTCCTTCAGCAGGAACCGGTCCAGCTGGGCGTGGGGGAGGACGTAGGTGCCCTCCTCCTCGATCGGGTTCTGCGTGGCCATCACCAGGAACGGGTCCGGTAGCGGGTACGCCTGCCCGCCGATGGTGGTCTGCCGCTCCTGCATGGCCTCGAGCATCGCGGACTGGGTCTTGGCGCTGGCCCGGTTGACCTCGTCGAGGAGGACGAAGTTGGCGTGCACCGGGCCCAGCTCGGTGCGGAACTCGACGGTGCTGGGATCGAACACCTGGGTGCCGACGATGTCGCTGGGCAGCAGGTCAGGGGTGCACTGGATGCGGGCGAAGCTGCCAGAGACCGAGCTGGCCACTGTGCTCGCGGCCAGGGTTTTGGCGAGGCCGGGGACCGACTCCAGCAGCACGTGGCCCCGGCCCAGCAGCGCCGCCAGCAGTGCCGTGCGGAGCTTCTTCTGCCCCACGACGGTGGCTGCGAAGTACGCCTCCATCCGGGCGACGGTCTCCCGCGCCCAGCCCAGCTCCTCGGCGTCGATCCCCGATGGTGTGGTGCTGTCAGGACTGCTCATTCGGCTTCTCCTCGTAGTTCGGTGTGGCGGCGCCTCAGCGCCGAGGGGTTGAGTGGTTCGGGTTCGAGCTCCCAGCCCGTGGTGTCGGGGACCGGGGCCCAGGCCTGCCGGAGCGCTCGCAGCAGCGGCAGGCCGAGGCACAGCAGCAGCAGCGCGACGGTGGCGCCGCGGGTGGTGTCCACCGCCAGAGAGGTGTCTGCGCTGTAGGCCCACAAGGCCCTGAGCTGGTCCAGCGGTCCCGCCCCGGGGATGCTGGCCCCCACCCGGACCGACTCCTCGACGGCCCAACCGGTGAGGTTCAGCAGCAGCCCGGAGAACACCCCCATCGGCACGCTCATTGCCGTGGCCAGCAACCAAGCGGGCACGTCCGGGACCCGGCGCAGCAGCCCCCCGAGGAGGCCCCACAGACCCCACACCAGGAGCTGCCCGGGCAGTGGGGCATCGACGGTGCCCGAGGCGACGGCTGACGCGGCGCAGGCCACCAGCCCGGTCAGGAAGCCGGCCGGTGCACCCAGAACCATGCCCGCCAGCAGGGGGCCGGCGAACACCGGCTCCACGCCGGTGACGCCGGTGCCCAGCAGGAACCTGGCGGCGACGGTTGCCGAGGCCAGGAGCACCACGGGTGCCAGGGCTGCGAGCCTGCGCCGGGCGTCGAGCCAGATGCTCCAGCCCAGCACGAGCGCCAGCGAACCGAGCGCGGCCAGCACCCACCCGGTGAGCTCCTCCTGCTGAGGGCGGGTTGGTGCGTTGGCCGAGGACCAGATGGGCCAGCAGAGCCAGGCTGCGCCGGCGAGCAGCCAGATGATCATCGCCAGTGGTGACAGCACCCCGGAAGTGGTGCCCTGCACCCGCCAGATGTCCCTGCGGCTCATAGCGGCACCACCTCGGCCAGCGACGGCAGCAGCTGCTCCAGGGCGACGACGTCGGAGCCGGTGGCGCGGGCGAGCAGCGGCGGCTGGGGGATGTGGCGGGCCACCGCCTCGGGCGTGCCCAGCGCCGCCACCCGGTTGCCGTCGCAGACCAGGAGCCGGTGGCAGGCCGCGAGCAGGAAGTCGTGGTCCCGGGACGTGAGCAGCCTGGGCGCAGGTTGTGGCCGCCGCAACTGGTGGGCGAACTCGGCCGTGCGCCTTGAGTCCAGCATGGCCTGTGGATGGGGGAGCCACAGCGCCACGGGGCAGCCGGCGGCCATCGCCGTGCGGAGGTTCGCGACGTCGCCGGAGCCGTGGCGTGCGAGGGTCCGTTCCGGCCGGAGCGCTGCTGCCCCAGAGGCGTCGAGGACTGATCCGGGGGACAGGCCCACGGCCTTCTCCCACCCACGGGCTAGCTCACCCGTGGGCACGTCGGAGGGCAGCGTGGAGGGCAGCTGCCGGGCACCTCGGAGGGCCTGCACGAGGCGACGGGCGACGTCCTCGCCCCGGCCGTCGAGCCGAATGATGCCCAGCGTCTCGTGTTGGCCCAGCTGCAGTTCGCCGTCGCCCTCCAGCCCGAGCGCCGAGTGCCTGACGCGGATGGCATCCAGCAGGGGTTCGTGGCTGCCACGCCTCGGTGCGGCGACCGGTAGGACCTGCTGGGCTGCTTGGCGCATGGTCTCCGGGGTGCGGTGCTGGAGGGCGGGCAGCCCGAGCGCGCGAGCCATAGTCAGCAGTACTGGTTCCCGCACCGTGAGCGGCCGCCAGTCCCCGGCAGGCTGGTGGGCGGCCAGCTCGCCGCGGCTCAGCTCCAGGAAGCCGTCGGCCACCTCCCACAGCTCGTCAATGCCGTGGTCCGCCCACAGCACGCACCGGCCGGCGTCGGCGAGCCTGCGCGCCTCGGCGAGGAACTCCTCACGCAGGGCTGGCCCGCACGGCGTCAGCACCTGGTCGATCGCCACCACCCCCGGCAGCCGGGCGTGCCGCAGCTGCGCCAGGCAGAGGGCGGAGCGGGCATCGGGCGGCAGCGTCGCGACCAGGCGGTCGCGCCACCGCTCCAGCCCGAACTCGGCGAGTGCGTCGGGGACCCTCGCCTCCGGCTGCCATGTCGCCAGCAGCTCGGCCACCGTGCCCGCGCCCAGTCGGGTGGGGGAGACCAGCCGCACACGACGTGCCAGTTCGCCCGGCGTCGCGCGGGTGGCGGCGATGCCGGACACGTGCAGCCGGCCCTTCACGGCCGACCCTGCCGGCAGCTGTCCCGCAATGGCGTTCAACAGCGTGCTGCTCCCGGCGCCGGTGAGCCCGACGACGGCGGTGATCCCCTCGGCGAGGCTGAACGTCAGGTCCCGCAGCACCACCCCTCGGCCGGGGAGCGAGCAGGAGAAGTCAACCGACTTGATCATGCGCCACCTCCTTCGGCTGGGCGCGGTCCCGGCGGCCCGTCAGACTGACGGCAACCATCACCGCGAGCGGGACTGTCAGCACCGTCGCCACCAGGGGGAGCGGGACCAGGCCCCAGGTGCCCGGCGCGGGCTCCAGCTCCGACGGCAGTACCAGGCTGGTGCGCAACAGCCAGCATCCGGTCAGGACGGCGGCGGCGAGCACTGCGGGCACGTCGTGCGGGCCCACCCGGAGCACCTGCGCGCGGGGCGCCGGTTCGAGCTCGGCCAACTCCGCCGCCCGTCGCAGCAACCCGGACCGCAGCATGCCGCCGGTCCGGCGGCCGTGCGTTCGCGCCCGGGCCACCTCCACCTCGGTGGCCGCCGCGGCATCGCCAAGGCGGCAGATCGGGGCAACCAGCGGGGCCAGTCCGCCCAGCAGGCTGGCGGCCAGCGCGTGCCAGCGGGCACCCCCTACCACCTGTCCGAGGACCCCCAGCACCAGCACGACGGCGACGGCACGCATGGCGCCGACCACGCCGTCGGTGAGCCCCGTGATGGTCAGCGGCCCACCCAGGGCGATCCCGTTCGTCGCGGCCCAGGCCGGGCGCTGCCACAACAGGGTGCCGCCGTGGTCCCCGGCCAGCACCAGCGTGAGGGCGGCCCAGAGCACTGCCAGGGTGATGCCGGCAGAGACTGCGAGCCGGAAGGCCGCCCGCCTCGGGCCGCCCGCCGCGGCTCCGGTCATCACCAACGCCACCACGGTGGCCACCAGCAGGACGGGATTTCCGGTGCCGAGGATGATCGTGGCCAACGCGACGCCCAACCAGAGCCAGACCAGCGGATTGGACTCAGGCATCTCCCCTCCTGAGCTTCGCCGAGCGGTTGGCGATGGGGATGCCCGCCGCCACCACGAGCAGCCCAGCCGCTGCCACCACCACCGAGACGGTGCGCACCGTTCCAACGGGGTGTTCGGCTGCGGCAGGCGGCGGTGCTGCGCCGAGGGACTCGACGCCCACCGGCTGGCGGCGTTGCTGCGGCACGCCGTCGGCGGTGGGGATGGCCTCCCACTCCGAGACCACCAGGCCGGCGGTCTGGTTGACCAGCCGGAACGGGTACGGCTCCGCCTTCAGCCCCTGGGGCATGAAGTAGGTGGTGCTGGATATCTGGTCGGCCGGGCCGGAGGCGACGCCGTCGGCTGCGGTGACGTCCTGCCAAAGCCCGTCGTCAGCAAGGTATTCGACGGTGAACCAGGAACCGGGGATGGATCCCGTGTGGTGCAACTCCAGGGCTGCGCCAGCCGGCTTCTGAGTGGCGTAGCCGTCGCCCAGCACCGCCGGGCGGCGGGTGCCGAAGGGCAGGATGGTCCCGACCAGCGAGGTGTCCAGGTCCTCCATCCCCGCGGTCCCCACCACTGCGAGGCCTCCCGGGTGTTCGGTTTCGATGGCGGCGATTCCCAGCTCACCCTGTGCGATCCCGCTGCTGGAGGTGAACAACTCCCCGGTGCTCGCCACCTGCTCGAGCCCCGCGAACGCACCCTCGGCATCGGTCACCACCAGGTAGGCCACCACCTCCACGCGCACGTTCGGGTTACCCACCACGCTGACGGGGGTGGGGGCGCCCTCGCGCATTGTGTCCGAGGCGACGTCGATCCGGCACTGGGCCGCGCCGTCGCAGAGCTGGTGCGCCTGCTCCGTGGGATCGGCAAACCCCTGTTGCGGGAGTGCCGCCAGAGCTGCCGCGGCCAGGGCTGCTGCTACCAGTGCCCGCGTCGTTCGGAGGGCCCGTCTCACTCGTCCTCCCATCGAGAAAGGATCGAGGCTGCCTCGCGCCGGGAGCGCCACAGCCAGACTGCGGCGCCAGCCATGGCTGCGGTGGCCAGTCCGCCTACCAGGGCGCCGCTCCAGCGCGGAGCGGTGGCCGCGCCCGAGGCGGCATCCGTGACCCGCTCGGCCTGCTCCTGCGTCCGCACCCGCTCCTCTGGCTCGGGAGGCGCGGAGCCGAACTGCGTCGGTTCGGGGGTGGGAGTGGGTGCTGCCGAGGGCGGCTCGGGGGCTGGCTCCGAGGGCTGAGTGGGCTGGGCCGACGGCGGGGTGGTGGGCGTCGTCGTCGGAGTGGTGGGACGGGGACGGCTGGTGGCCGGGGGAGTCGGACGTGGCGTCGGGTCCGGCTGCGACGTCGTCGGATCGGGCGACGACGGAGTCGGGGCCGGGTCGCCGGGCTCGCTTGGCTCGGGCTCCTCGGTGGGGTCGGGACTCGCCGTCGGTTCCGGTTCCCCGCTCGGATCAGGATCCTCGGAGGGTCCGTCGGTATTTGTGGGCTCGGGTTCGGGCCAGACTGGGACGCCCACCTCTGGAGCATTGGGCCTTGGCTGGTTGGGGGTGGAACTGCCCTCCTCGGTGATCGTTACATCCCATGGCGACCTCGGCATGTCCGCATCACTGGGGACCAGCTGGAACGAGCCCTCAGTCGTGGGTTGCGGGACTGTGTAGGTGATGGTTCTCTCCCAGTCCGGGGGAGCGCTGGCACGTACCGGCTCGTGGGAGACCACCTCCCAGGCCGCATCCGGGGAGGGGCGGAACTCGAGCTGGTACTCCACCGTCGGGGCACCGCCAAGGAAGGTGACAGTGGCCTCCGCGCCCGGGATGGCACCCTCGTCCAGGCCCTCGCCCAGCACGAACGGAATGGCATGCGCCATCGGATACACCTCGCCGAAGAGCTGCGAGAAGTCGGTGGTGTCTGGCGGGAGGTCCGCGACGCTCACGAGTCCGTATCCGCTCTTGGGCTGGGTGTCCGGATCGATCGCGTTGAACTCGGTGACCGAGGGGGAGTAGCCGTCATCGCCGATCGTGATGTCATCGGTGGTGCGGTACTGGCTGATGCCCACCACCTGACCGTCCTCGAACAAGATCTCGTACATCGCCAGTTGCACGGTGGCCCCTGGATTGCCCTGGAGGAGGACCTGCTTGGTCTGGGAGCTCAGGAAATCAGGCGTGCCTCCTTGCCACAAGATCCGGCACTGGGAGGCGCCGCGGCAGAGTTGGGTGGTCTGCTCCGTCGGCTCTGCAGCAGCCTGTGGGAGCCGCAGCCACCCGGCGCCCACCACGCCCAGCACGAGCGCGACGGCCAGTGCCGTGGCGCCCGTGCTGAATCGTGGGCGAGTGCGGGATGCCATGCAGCTCCGGTCAGCTGAAGCGGACCATGTTGTTGAACACCCAGCCGTCGATCTGGCCGAGGCGGATCGGCTCGCCGGTGCCCGCCACGTTTCCGTAGTAGGTGGCCCAGATGTAACTGCGGCAACCGTTCCGGCCGGTGGTGGTCGTGTCGCACTCGGTGTACCAGCGACGGCCGTCCTTAGCGGTCCAGCCCGCCGGTGCATTGTGCTTGCCCAGCGGGTTGGTGGCCCAGATGGAGCGGGGCGAGGGCTTGTAGGTGAGGTTGTTGAAGACCCACTTGTTGGTGCTGGTGAACTTGGTGCCGTCGAAGGTGACGGCGGTGCCCCAGATCACCGTCTCGCAGCGCTCGGTGGTCGAGTAGGGCTCGCACTTGGTGAACCAGCGGCGGCCGTTCACGTCGTGGTAGCCCGGCGTGGTGTACAGGTCGAACGGCGTCTCGGTTGGGGTGGGCGTGGGGGAGGGCTTCGTCGGCGGTTTCGGTGAGGCCGTTGGCTTCGTGGGCTTTGATGAGGGGGTGGGAGGCTTCGGAGACTGAGTGCCCGAGTCCGAGTAGCGGGGGAGCACCGGCGGGGGACCGGTGAGGTCGCCCTGCAGGGTGTAGGAGACGAAGTCGTGCTCACTCCAGACGGGTGCGTATTCGGACTGCCACTGGCCGACACCGGAGCTGACCGACAGGAACCACCAGTCGTTGTCCAGATCCGCCGGGTACCCGACGCCGTTGACCGTGGCGATCAGGGACCCGCCGCTGATGCTGGTGTGCTCGATTCCAGCGAGTTCGAGCGGCCAGGTCAGCCCGCCGTCCGGGGTGACGTCGCTGGTGAGGGTCACGCAGCGCACGATGTAGTCCTGGTTGCCCTTCTGGGTGACCGTGGGGGACCCGGGGACCTCCGCGCCGCCGTAGCCCCAGTGCACCACCACGCTCAGCCCCTCGTCCGCCTTGCACCAGCCGTCGCGCGACTTGGCGGGCACCGGCGTTGGGGTCGAGGGGGCCGGGCCGGGGGTGGGCTCGGCGGTGGTGGAGCGCTGGGCGTGTCCGTAGGACTTCCCGGTGAGGGCAAAGATGGCCTGCGTGGTGGCGCGGACGTCGTCAACGGTGCCGTCGGGGACGTTGGACCAGGCCGCGCCGCTGGTGGTGAGCGCCTGCTGGGCCATCAGGTAGGCCTGCGGTGATTCGATGTTCACGCCCGCCTCGGCCAGTGCCCCGGCCACCATGCCGGTGGAATTGGCCGAGGAGTACGTGGCCCAGTAGTGGTTGCCGGATGCGTCAACTCGCTGGTTGGCGCGATCCTGGGTCCAGTCGATACCGAGTCCCAGGCGCCGCTCGGCCTCGGAACGGATGGTGGCGTCGTCGGTGCGCTCCGCAACCAGGTTGAGCGCCGTGATCCCCAGCCCCGTGTAGTCCGGGTCACCCGAGCGTGGGTCTGCGCTCCAGCCGAACCCGCCGTGGGTCTCGCTCTGGAACATCTGGTCCATCAGGTACGTGAAGTCCTCGGGCGGGATCTCGACGTCGAGGCGGGTCAGTGCGATCAGGGAGAGGTAGGAGCCCCAGGAGAAGATCTTGCTCTTCGCCGCGACGGCGTCCAGCAGCTCCTGCACCAGGTCGCGGTCCTCGCCGAAGAAGTGGGCCGGATCCTCGATGCCCCCGATGTCCGCGGCCATGATCACCTTCGCCAGTGCGCCGGTCTGGGTGGTCACGTAGCCGGGGCCGCCGGTGCGCATCACGTGGAGCATCTCGTCGATGGTGCCGTGGTGCACGTCTGCGGAGGCCAGGGCGATGATGCCGTCGGCCACGAGGCCGATGTCCGTGCGTGAATAGGAACCGTCGTCCCACTGCTGCTTGATCCAGTCGGCCGCCAGCGTGACGCTCTCCTCGACGGGGGTGGGCTCGTCGGCGCGCGCTGTTCCCAGCGCTAGCGCAGAGGTGACCGCCAGTACGAGAGCCACCAGGGCGGCGACCAGGGGTTTCCGGAAGGACACGTGAAGGGCCTTTCGCGATGGAGGCCCACGTGTGGGGATCAGGGCAGCGGTGAGAGTGAAACCAGGAACTGCCTGTGACCCTCCCGCAGACCTCGACGGGAGTTTTGAACGGTCTGTCGCGGCAGGCGATCCGGCTTCGGGGTCGGAACCCCTTCACGGTTGCGGGACAGCACTGGATTCGAACCAGTTTCTCCTGCGCAGCGGACGTGGGAACCATAGCACCCCCGAAACTGGACCACGCAAGGGGGCGGTTGTTACCGGATGGGCTCCCACAACGGGCGTGAGGTGGGACGTCGAGGGCCCGGTCCGAATCGGACCGGGCCCCGCTGTTGGTGTTGTTGGTCGGTGTGGCGCCTCAGGCGATGACGTCGCCGTCATGCAGCTGGCTGGGAACCCCGACGACGACGCCGCCGGGCTTCACGTCCTTGACCACAAGGGCGTTGGCGCCGATCTTGGCGTCGTCGCCGACGTGGATGTTGCCGATGATCTTGGCCCCGGCTCCCAGCAGCACGCGGTCGCCGATGGTGGGGTGCCGCTTGAAGCGGCCCCGCGCCCGGCCACCGAGGGTCACCTGGTGGTACATCAGCACGTCGTCACCGAGGACGGCGGTCTCACCGATCACGACACCCATGCCGTGGTCGATGAAGAACCGCCGCCCGATGACAGCACCCGGGTGGATCTCGATCCCGGTCAACGTGCGGGCGATCTGGCTGATGATCCGCGCCAGCGGCTGGAGTGCCGTCGAACGGCTCCACAGCGCGTGCGCGATGCGGTGTATCCAGATGGCGTGCACCCCGGGGTACGCCACAGCCACCTCGAACTTGCTGCGGGCGGCCGGGTCCTCACGCATGGCTGCGTCGAGGTCCTCCGACATCCTGGCGGTGACAAGCTTGAGGCGGCTGAGGAACGTCACTAGTCGAGGAGTCCTTCGAAGAGAATGGTGGACAGGTAGCGATCGCCGGAGTCGGGCAGGACGACGACGATGTTCTTGCCGGCGTTCTCGGGACGGCTGGCGACCTCGGCAGCTGCGGCCAGCGCGGCCCCGGACGAGATGCCCACGAACAGGCCCTCCTCCTTGGCGGAACGACGCGAGAAGTCTAGCGCCTGGTCGATGTTGCGGGGCAGCACCTCGTCGATGATGGAACGGTCCAGGATCTCGGGGATGAAGTTGGCGCCCAGCCCCTGGATCTTGTGCGGGCCGGCCGGGTTGCCGGACAGGATGGCCGACTCCTCGGGCTCGACCGCCACGATCTTGACCTCGGGCTTGCGCTCCTTGAGGACCTGGCCGACACCGGAGATGGTGCCGCCGGTGCCGATGCCGGCGACGACGATGTCGACGTTGCCGTCGGTGTCGTTCCAGATCTCCTCGGCGGTGGTGCGGCGGTGGATGTCGACGTTGGCGGGGTTGGCGAACTGGCTGGCGACGATGCCGCCGCGCTCCTGGGCAACCTCGGCGGCCTTCTCCACGGCGCCCTTCATGCCCAGGGGGCCGGGGGTGAGGATGAGCTCGGCGCCGAACGCGCGCAGCACGGCGCGGCGCTCCTTGGACATGGTCTCGGGCATCACGAGGACGACCTTGTAGCCCTTGGCCGCGCCGACCATCGCGAGCGCGATGCCGGTGTTGCCGCTGGTGCCTTCGACGATGGTGCCGCCGGGCTGCAGTGCGCCGGCCTTCTCCGCAGCTTCCACGATGGCCACGCCGATGCGGTCCTTCACGGAGCTTGCAGGGTTGTAGAACTCGAGCTTCGCCACGACGTTCGCGTTGTCGCCGGCGAGATGGTTGATCTTAACGAGGGGAGTGCGGCCAATGAGGGCCGTGGCATCGGAGTAGATGGTCATGACCGCAAAACATAGTGCGTCCCTGAATTATTCCGAGATTCGCTTCCATCTTCGATGAATTTCTGGGCCCCGCCCGCAACCCCTAGAATCACTGGCATGATCCCCACCCATGACCTGGTCCTCGTCGTCGACTACGGGGCCCAGTACGCGCAGCTGATCGCGCGCCGCGTCCGCGAGGCATCCGTCTTCTCCGAGATCGTGGACTCCAGCGTCTCCACCGAGGAGATCCTCGCCCGCAAGCCCTCGGCAATCATCCTGTCCGGCGGGCCGGCGTCGGTCTACGCGGAGGGTGCCCCCCAGCTGGACCCGGCGCTGCTGGAGGCCGGGGTGCCGGTGCTGGGCATCTGCTACGGCTTCCAGTCCATGGCCAAGGCCCTCGGCGGCACCGTCGCCAAGACCGGGCAGCGCGAGTACGGCCGCACGTCACTGTCCATCCAGGACAACGGTTGCTTGCTCGCCAGCCTGCCCAACACCCTCAACGTGTGGATGAGCCACGGGGACTCCGTGTCCCGCGCGCCCGAGGGTTTCGAGGTCCTGGCGCGCACCGCCGGTGCGCCCGTGGCCGCCTTCGAGGACCGGGAGCGCAAGCTCGCCGGGGTGCAGTGGCACCCGGAGGTGATCCACTCGCAGTGGGGCCAGCAGGTGCTGGAGCGCTTCCTGTTCGACCTGGCCGGCCTGCGGGCGGACTGGACCTCGGCCAACATCGTGGCCGAGTCCATCGAGCAGATCCGGGCCACCGTCGGCGACCGCCGCGTGCTGTGCGCGCTCTCGGGTGGCGTGGACTCGGCCGTCGCGGCGGCGCTTGTGCAGGAGGCCATCGGCTCCCAGCTCACCTGCGTCTTCGTGGACCACGGCCTGCTGCGCGAGGGCGAGGCCGAGCAGGTGAAGGAGGACTTCGTCCACGTCACCGGCGTGGACCTGGTGGTGGCCGACGAGAAGGACCGCTTCCTCGGCGCGCTCGCCGGAGTGACCGACCCGGAGGAGAAGCGAAAGATCATCGGGCGCGAGTTCATCCGCACCTTCGAGGCCACGGCGGCCCAGCTGGCCGGTGAGCGGGGGATCGACTTCCTCGTCCAGGGCACGCTCTACCCCGACGTCGTCGAGTCCGGCGGCGGCTCCGGCACCGCCAACATCAAGAGCCACCACAACGTCGGCGGCCTGCCCGACGACCTGCAGTTCACCCTGATCGAGCCACTGCGGACCATGTTCAAGGACGAGGTCCGCGCGGTGGGCACCCAGCTCGGCCTGCCCGAGGCGATGGTGTGGCGTCACCCGTTCCCCGGCCCGGGGCTCGGCATCCGCATCATCGGCGAGGTGACCGCCGAGCGTCTGGAGATCCTGCGCCAGGCCGATGCGATCGCCAGGCACGAGCTCAGCGCGGCCCGCCTGGACCGCGACATCTGGCAGTTCCCCGTGGTGCTGCTGGCCGACGTCCGCTCCGTCGGGGTGCAGGGCGACGGCCGCACCTACGGCCACCCGATCGTGCTGCGGCCGGTGGTCTCCGACGACGCCATGACCGCGGACTGGGCCAAGCTGCCCTACGAGGTGCTGGAGAAG
Organism: Tessaracoccus terricola; assembly: GCF_054776555.1. NCBI lineage: Bacteria > Bacillati > Actinomycetota > Actinomycetes > Propionibacteriales > Propionibacteriaceae > Tessaracoccus > Tessaracoccus terricola. The sequence goes on from NZ_BAAHBS010000005.1 coordinate 568,181, forward strand.
ATCTCCACGCGCATCACCAACGAGTGCTCCGAGGTGAACCGCGTGGTGGTGGACATCACCAGCAAGCCCCCGGGCACCATCGAGTGGGAGTGATCCCACCCGGCAGGTCCGAGGGCTTGCGGTGAGCGGCGGAGGCTACTAGATGTCGTAGCCGCCGCCGTTCTTGTTCTGCTTGTTCTCCTTGTACCAGCGCTGCGCCTTGGAGATGCCCTCCTCGGCGATGGTGCCACCGGCGGGGCGGGGCATGATGATCCACAGCAGGACGTAGAGGGCGATGCCACCTCCCCAGAACACGGAGATGGCCGCGAACGCGATGCGCACGATGGTCACGTCGATTCCCAGCTTGGCGGACAGGCCGCTGGCCACGCCGGCGATCCACTTGCCTTCGTCAACTCGTTGGAGCTTCATGCTCGGGTCCCTTCTGTCGAGGTTCATTGTCTTCCTTCTTCCTGGGTGGGGTGGTCGGTTCAGCGGCGGTCGTCGCGTCTGGGCAGGGCAACCGCCAGACCGATGGCGCCGGAGGCCAGCAGCACGAGTGCGAACCACATGGATGCCGGGCGGATCAGGGTGTGGCCCCAGGCGACGAGTCCGCACAGGATGGCGAACCCGACCAGGGTGAGGCCGGTCACGAGCGTGGCGACGTCGATGCGACGGGGTGTCTTGTTCATGCCAGGTACTCCACGACGACGTTGCTCATCGCTGCGTTGAGCACCAGCGTCGCGCTGCTGCGCGGGCGTTCCGCATCGGGATCCCGGGACTCGGGGCCGACGATCTGGACCTGCGACATCTCGGCGCTCTGCGTGAACCGGATGGGTTCGGCGGGCAGGATGATCCGGACGTTGGACAGGTTCGCCTCGACGGTGATGGTGGCGTCGTCGTCGATGGTCAGGGAGGACAGGTCCACCACGGCGTTGCCGTCAGCGATGAATTCGTAGGTGAGGTCCTGCTCGCCGGCCTCGGCGGCCACCAACTCGACGGGCTCCGAACGCTCGGTCACCATCCAGCTGGCGGTGGCGCCGACGCCGAGGGCGAGCACCAGCAGCACCACCGGCAGGCGTCGGGAGCGCACCAGCAGGGCGTGGCCCAGCATCGTGACACCCGCCACGCCGGTGCCGAGGACGCATGCCCACAGCCAGGTGGGGGACAGGCCGAGGACGAACGCCGTCGCGGCGGCGCCCCCGCTCAGGAGGACGACGAGGCTGGCGCCCAGCCAGGAGACGGGCGTCTGGGTCTGGGATGGTGCCGCCTGCGGCTCCTGTTCCTGCTCGGTGCCGGGACCGTAGAGGTCGACGACGGGCAGCGGGTCGGCTGGGCCGGTACGGACGGTGGCGTAGCCGGCCAGGCGCGCGCGCCACTCCTCGATGCTCGCGGCGGTCGACGGCGGGGGAGGAGCCGATGTGCCCTGGCCGGGTGCCGCCGCGTGCGGAGCCTGTGGGCCCCAGTGCCGCGCGGTGCCGGTGCGGACCGCGCGTCGGCGCATCAGCAGGAAGACGCCCACGACCACGACGGCGGGGAAGAGCCACACGTTGCCCTGGGCCGCGGAGCCGATCACGACGACGAGGCTGGAGATGAGGATCACGAGGCCCTGGGTGCTCCGCGACCAGCGCTCGAACGCCGGCACGAAGCGTCGGATGGGGGCCACCCCGCCCTCACGCGGAGTCAGGAGCGTGCCCCAGGCGTAGAGCACCAGCCCGAGGCCGGCCGCGAAGGTCAGCGCCGCCACTGCGAGCCTGACCAACAGGGGATCGATTCCCACGCGTGCCGCGACGGCCCGGCACAGCCCGCTGGTCAGCGTGGTGCCGTTGGGGCGCTGGAGACCCACCAGGCGGTGGTCCAGCGTGCCGAGGTCGACGACGGAGTTCATGGTTACCAGTCTGGGGCACGCAGGCGGCCGGAACCATCGGGACCGACCCTGAGCCGTACCCTGATCTCTGCTGCGAACAGCCCTGAACTGCGCCCGGCGCACTGTCTTTGCGCGCGTGCGCGTGCCACTGTGGGGACTGCCATGGAAACACAGACCCCTGCCCGCCTGCCTGCGCCGCGAACCCCGGTACTGCGCCGGGACCCGTCCCGCAAGGCCATCGCGGGCGTCGCCGCCGGTCTGGCGGCCCACCTGGGCGTCCGCACCGGGTGGGTGCGGGCGGCCTTCATCCTGCTCGCGGTCATCGACGGCATCGGCGTGCTGCTGTACGCACTGATGTGGCTCCTCGTGCCCTCCGGGACAGTCGTGGCGGAGGCTGCCGGGCTAGAGACCGCCACCCGCCGCGGGATGCGGCCGGAGCGGCACCAGCGCCAGTCCACCCCGATCGACGTCGGTCTGGTGATGTCCATCGGTTTCGTCATCGCCGGTATCGGTTGGATGCTCGTCAGCGGCGGGCTGTTCATCCCGGCCGGCTACTTCTGGCCGCTGCTGCTCGCCGGCATCGGGGTGGTGATCCTGTGGCTGCAGGCCGACCGCGCGAGCTTCGCCGGCGGCGGCGCCGCCGAGGGCAACCTCTGGCGTCGGCTCACCCGCGGCTCGGGGACGGCCAGCATCGCCCGGCTGGTGGGCGGCCTCCTCCTCGTGGGCCTGGGCAGCAGCTGGATCCTGGCCTCCCAGATCGGCCTGTCGGAGCTGCCGACGGTGCTCGGCGCCGCCGCGGCCCTCGTCGGCGGCCTGCTGATCGTCGCCGCACCCTGGCTGCACCGGATGCGGCAGCGGGTCCGGATCGAGGAGCAGAAGCGCATGCGCGCCGAGGCCCGCTCGGACATGGCCGCCCACCTGCACGACTCCGTGCTGCAAACCCTCGCCCTGATCCAGCGCCAGGCCGACGACTCGGCCACCGTCGCGTCGCTGGCCCGCAGACAGGAGCGGGAACTGCGGACCTGGCTCTACGGCGAGCCGACCCGCTCCGAGACGCTGAAGGGCTCGCTGGAGAAGATCCGCGTCGACGCCGAGGAACTGTTCCCGGAGATCGCCGTCGAGGTGGTCTGCGTCGGGGACACCGATGTCGACGACGTACTGGAGCCGCTCGTCCACGCCACCCGAGAGGCCGTCACCAACGCGGGCAAGCACTCGGGCGCGGCCCGCATCGACGTGTACGCGGAGGTGGAGCCGGACCGGGTGGAGGTGTTCGTACGCGACCGTGGCAAGGGATTCGATCCGGAGACCATTGGCCCGGACCGGCAGGGCGTGAAAGAATCGATCCGTGCCCGCATGGAACGCAGCGGGGGCAGCGCCCGGATCCGGACTGCCCCGGGCGAGGGCACAGAGGTCAAACTGGAGATGATTCGATGAGCAACGAGCCGCAGGAGGCCGAGGCCCAGCCCATCCCCCTGAGTGAGCTGCGGGTGGTCCTCGTGGATGACCACGCCATGTTCCGCGCCGGGGTCCGGCACGAGATCGGCGGCCTGTGCCAGATCGTCGGCGAGGGCGAGGACGTCGCCACGGCAGTCAAGGCCATCGTGGAGTCCAAGCCCGACGTCGTCCTCCTCGACGTCCACCTGCCCGGTGGGGGCGGTGCCGAAGTCATCAAGCAGGTGTCCAAGACCGAGCCCGACGTGAAGTTCCTCGCGCTGTCGGTCTCCGACGCCGCCGAGGACGTGATCGGTGTCATCCGCGCCGGCGCGCGTGGCTACGTCACCAAGTCCATCTCGTCGGAGGAACTCGTCGAGGGGATGCAGCGCGTCGCCTCCGGGGACGCGGTGTTCTCGCCGCGGCTGGCCGGCTTCGTGCTGGACGCCTTCTCCGGCGCCGTGGACATCTCCTCCATCGACGAGGAACTGGACCGGCTCAGCGCCCGGGAACGGGAGGTGCTCAAGCTGATCGCGCGCGGCTACTCATACAAGGAGGTGGCCCGCGAACTGTTCATCTCCATCAAGACGGTGGAGACCCACGTCTCGAGCGTGCTGCGCAAGCTGCAGCTCAGCAACCGCCATCAACTCACCAAGTGGGCCACGGACCGCCATCTGGTCTGAGCCGCCGCCCGCGGACAAAGGAAGAGGCCCCCGACTTCGGGGGCCTCTTCTTTTTGGTTGAAGGGTTTGGGACTTGTCAGACGGTGTCCTTGCGCTTCGTCACGAAGCCGTAGATGACCAGGACCAGGATCGCGCCCACGATTGAGAACAGCAGGCCCTCGATCGAGAAGATCTCGTCGTAGCTGACGTTGAACAACAGGCCACCGAGGAAGCCTCCGAGGAGGGCGCCCACGATGCCCAGGATCATGGTGGCGAGCCAGCCGCCACCCTGCTTGCCGGGGAGGATCGCCTTGGCGATGGCTCCACCGATGAGACCGATTACGATGTATCCGATGATTGTTCCCATGTGTTCAGCATGCACCCCCGGGGGGCCAGTTCGCGATAGGTGATCGGCGTGGCGCGCCCCTGAATCGTCCCGGAGCCCACCCCTGTATTCGCCTGCAACAGCCCTTGCCGGGTAGCCTCACGGCCATGGAGATCGTCTCGAACCTGTTCCTGTTCCTTCACCTCGTGGGCTTCGCAGCCCTGTTCGGAGGGGCGTTCGTGCAGCTGAAGGGGCCCGACCGCAAGATCAACGCCGCCATGTTCCACGGCGCCCTCACCCAGCTGGTGACCGGGCTGGTCCTCGTCGGTCTGGCGGAGATGGGCGACGGCGAACCCAACCACATGAAGATCGGCATCAAGAGCCTCGTGCTGGTCGTCATCCTCGTGCTCGTGCTGGTGAACAAGAAGAAGGACAAGCTCGCCGACGGCACGTACTGGGGCATCTTCGCGCTCACCCTGCTGAACGCGGGCATCGCCGTCTTCTGGTGATCAGAACAGGGGCCGCAGCGGGCTGAGCAGCTGCTCGGTCGCCTTCTTGCCGAGCGATCGGCGGCGCCAGACGTCGAGCGTGATCTCGACGGTGTTCGACTCATCGACGGCGAAAACGTGCTCCATGTGGGCAGCGACGTCCTCGTCGATGATCTCGAGGTTCACCTCGTAGTTGCCCAGCAGGCTCAACCTGTCCAGGTTCGCAGTGCCGATGGTTGCCCAGGAGCCGTCTATGACGGCGGTCTTCGAGTGCACCATTGCGCCCTGGTACAGGAAGAGCCTGATGCCGGAGGAGAGCAGGTCGGTGTAGAACCCGCGCGAGAGCCAGTCAGCCACCACGTGGTTGGACTTGGCCGGCACGATGATGCGCACGTCCACGCCACGCTTCACGGCCTGGCGCAGCGCGGCCACCAGGTCGTCGTCGGGAATCAGGTAGGCGTGGGTGAGCCAGATGCGGTCCTGCGCCCTGTCGATGGCCTCGAGGTACATGTTGCGGATCGGGTAGACCGAGATGCGCGGGGTGTTGCGGTGCAACACCAGCGGCGTCTGCCAACTGCGCGCCATGTCGTTGGGCAGTTCCGGCTGCTTGCCGCGACGGTTGTGGTCGTTCCAGAAGTCCACGAACGCGTTCTCGAGCTCCGCCACGTCGGGACCGACGACGCGGGCGTGCGTGTCGCGCCACCCCGTCGCGTACAGCTTGCCGATGTTGTAGCCGCCGATGAAACCCACCTTGCGGTCCACCACGAGCAGCTTGCGATGGTCACGGCCCCACTGCTTCGGACTCCATGGCCTCGGGAATGCCGGGTGGCGCAGGACGCGGATGTTGGGTGGCAGCCGGAAGAAGGAGCGCGGGACAACCAGGTTCGCAAACTCGTCCCAGATGACGTTGACCTGGACGCCGCGGTCGGCCGCCTCGACCAGCGCCTGCTTGAACTCCTGCCCGGTGGAGTCACCCTTCCAGATGTAGGTCTCGAAGTGGATCACCGACTCGGCCCCGTTGATGGCCGCCAGCATGTCGGCGTACAGGTCCTCGCCGTAGGTGTAGACCGTGACCTCGTTGTCACCCACCGGGACCGGTTCGGGCGAGGTGTGGGGGAAGCGGCGCAGCTTGCGGTACTTCTTCCGCAGGGACTCGTAGGCGGTCAGCCCGATCATTGCGGAGAGTTGGGCCAGGAACAGTGACACGGCCACCCAAGGCAGCACCCGTCTGAGTGTTGTCAGTGCACGGCGCATGGAGCCAGCCTAGTGGAGGGGCGGGTAGGCTGGGCGGTCGACATGAGTGACTCCCTTTTTCCCGACCTCTTCGCCGTCTTCCAGCCGGACGCGCCCGCGAAACCCAAGCCCGAGCCGCGCGCCGAGGGCACCGCTGCGCCCAAGGGCAAGCGGATCGACGAGGAGGAGTTGCTCGCCGGTCTGAACCCGCCGCAGCGGCAGGCCGTGCTGCACGCCGGCTCCCCGGTGCTGGTGGTTGCGGGTGCCGGTTCCGGCAAGACCAGGGTGCTCACCCGTCGCATCGCACACCTCGTCAGCCAGCGGGGTGTCCACCCGGGATCGATCCTGGCCATCACGTTCACGAACAAGGCGGCCGCGGAGATGCGGCACCGGGTGATGGACCTCGTCGGGAACCGCGCGAAGTTGATGTGGGTGTCCACGTTCCACTCGGCCTGCGTGCGCATCCTGCGCACCGACATCGACCGTTTCGGGATCTCGAAGAGCTTCTCCATCTACGACGACACCGACGCCAAGCGGCTGATGTCGCTGGTGCTGCGGGACCTGGAGTTGGACCCGAAGCAGTACCCGGTGCGCGGCGTCATGAACGCCGTCAGCAACTACAAGAACGAACTGGTGGACTTCGAGACCGCCCTGGCGGAGGCCGCCGGGCCGAAGGCCCGCAAGCAGGCCGAGGCCTACCGGGAGTACCAGACCCGGCTGGCGGCGGCCAACGCCCTGGACTTCGACGACCTCATCCAGACCACCGTCAGCCTGTTCAAGGCCTTCCCAGACGTGCGGGAGAAGTACCGTCGCCGGTTCCGCCACGTGCTCGTCGACGAGTACCAGGACACCAACCACGCCCAGTACGAACTGGTGCGGCAGCTGTGCGGCGAGGAGACCGAGAGCCCCGTCGAGGGAACACCCGTGGTGGAGCCCGCGGAACTGATGGTGGTGGGTGACTCGGACCAGTCCATCTACGCGTTCCGCGGCGCCACCATCCGCAACATCCTGGACTTCGAGAGCGACTTTCCCGGCGCCACGACCGTGGTCCTGGACCAGAACTACCGCTCCACCCAGAACGTCCTCACGGCCGCCAACGCCGTCATCTCCCGCAACCAGGGCAGGCGCGAGAAGAGCCTGTGGTCCGAGCTGGGGGAGGGTGACCTCATCGTCGGTTACGTCGCCGACACCGAGCACGACGAGGCCCAGTTCGTCGCCACGGAGATCGACAAGCTGTCCGACGCGGGGCAGTCCCGCTACGGCGACACGGCCGTGTTCTACCGCACCAACTCGCAGTCGCGCGCGCTGGAGGAGGTCTTCATCCGCGTGGGCATGCCGTACAAGGTGGTGGGTGGCGTCCGCTTCTACGAGCGCAAGGAGATCCGCGACGCCATCGCCTACCTGCGCGCCATCGTGAACCCCGCCGACGACGTGTCCGTGCGCCGGATCCTGAACGTGCCCAAGCGTGGCATCGGTGACCGGGCCGAGGCGGCGATCTCGGCGCTCGCGACGGCGGAGCAGTTGACCTTCTTCGACGCCCTGCAGCGTTCCGACGAGGCGCCGGCGCTGGCCACCCGGTCGGCGAAGCAGATCCAGGGCTTCGTGGACGTGATGAACATGCACCGCGCGAAGGTCGCGGCCGGGGTGCCGGCGGACGAGGTGCTCACCTCCATCCTGATGGAGTCCGGCTACGTGCCCGAACTGCGGGCCTCCACGGACCCGCAGGATGAGACCCGCCTGGAGAACCTCGACGAGTTGGTCAGCGTGGCCGCGGAGTTCGTGGCCGCGGCCAACACCGTCGACCTCGACGAGGCCGAGACCTCGGCGCTGGTGGCGGGGATGCCGGAGCCCGACGACTCCCTCGCCGCCTTCCTGGAGCGGATCGCGCTGGTTGCCGACTCGGACCAGGTGCCCGACGCGGACGACGAACAGGGCGTGGTCACGCTGATGACACTCCACACCGCGAAGGGGTTGGAGTTCGACACCGTCTTCCTCACCGGCATGGAGGAGGGCATCTTCCCGCACCAGCGCGCCTTCTCCGACAACGACGAACTGGAGGAGGAGCGTCGCCTGGCCTACGTCGGCATCACGCGCGCGCGCAAGCGGCTCCACCTGTCCCGTTCGGCCGTGCGGACCGTGTTCGGTTCCCCGCAGTACGCGCCGGAGTCCCGCTTCATCAAGGAGATCCCGGCCCACGTCCTGGACTGGCGCCGCACCGGCGACGCCGTCACCAACTGGGCGGCGTCGTCGGCCACCCGCAACCGCCAGACCGCCACCGCGATGCAGAGCTTCGGCTCCGGCGCCGCCCCGGTGAAGAAGATCGCCTCGGTGGAGGTGGGGGACCGGGTGATGCACTCGATGTTCGGGATGGGCACCGTGGTGGGCGTCGACGGCTTCGGGGACAAGACCAAGGCCGACGTCGACTTCGGCTCTGCCGGCAAGAAGCGCCTCAGCCTGGCCCACGCCCCGATGGAGAAGCTCTAGGAGCAAGAAGAACCCCGGCCTGGTGGGCCGGGGTTCTTCTTTGCTGGTTGGGAGCCGGGTCAGCCGACGCCGAGGCTGCGCAGGAAGCTCATGGGGTTGGACGCACTGTACACGTCTCCGGGGGTGACGCCCGCCTTGTAGTATTCGAAGTGCAGGTGGGCGCCGAAGGAGCGGCCCGTGGTGCCGACGTAGCCGATCAGCTGGCCCGCCTTGACGGCCTCGCCGGGGCTGACGACCCGCTTGGACATGTGGGCGTAGAGGGTGGAGCCGCCGTTGCTGTGCTGGATGACGACGTTGATGCCTGCCCAGCCGCCCGAGGTGGGGGAGAGCACGATGCCGGAGGCGGCCGCGTAGATGGGGGTGCCGACGGGGGCCGGGAAGTCCTGGCCGGTGTGGTAGCGGGACCAGGAGCCGCGCTGGCCGAAGCTGGCGCCGACGCGGTAGTTGGACTTGACCGGCATCGAACCGCCCTCCGAGGTGGCTGCGACGAGGTCGGCGTCGGAGAGGACCAGGTCCGGGTTCATGCCGACGGCGGCCTTGCGAGCCTCCTCCAGGCGACGCTGGGCCTCCTCGGCCTCCTTCTTCAGCTTGTCGGCCTGGGCGGCGACGAGCTCCATGTCCGCGTCCATCTCGGCGTCACGCTGCTTGCGGGCCTCGTCGGTCATGACCTGCTGCGCGCCCTCGACGGAGTCCTCGAGGATCTCCTCGCGGGCCTTGGCGGCCTCGCCGGCGACGGCGTCGGTGAGACCTGAGCGGACGGCGTTGCGGGAGGCATCCTGGGTGCGGTCCGCGAAGCCCTGGGCAGCGGCTGCTGCGGCGGCCTCGGGGATGGCGACCTCGACGGTCAGGTTCTCCGAGGAGAGGTCCTCGGAGGCGCCGCGCTGGGAGAATGCGAATCCGAACAGTGAGCCCGCGGCGAGCACGCCCGCGAGGGTGGCGCCGACGACGCCGCGGCCGAGGCGGGAGGCGCGACGACGGCGCGCTGCCTTCGGGGCGTCCTCAAGCACTACCTCTACGTCGTCATGGTTTTCTGGGGTGGTTCCAACGGGGTCGACCGCTGCTGCCCGGCGAGGGTTTCGGGTGGTCTTCCTCGTGTTCAAAGCATCTCCAGGTCACTGTTCTCGGGGTGCGTCCGGAGAAACCTTAGCAATTCTCAGGATTTTCTCAAACTCGTGTCCGGAATGCGGAGGAGGCCTGCTTCTGGGTTGGTCACGCAGTTGGGACCAAGGCGCCGGCGAGCGCTAGTGTGTCCAGCGTACAGAATCGTCAACGCGTTCGCACGGATTGGAGTCAAGGTGGATCTCCTCGAGTTCCAGGCCAGGGACCTCTTCGAGTCATTCGGAGTACCTGTCCTGCCAGGCCTCGTGGCAAACACGCCACGGGAAGCACGAGAAGCCTACGAGAGGCTGGGGACCCAGGTCGCCGTCGTCAAGGCACAGGTTCGCGTCGGTGGACGCGGCAAGGCGGGTGGCGTGAAGCTGGCCCGCAGCGCCGATGAGGTGGAACAGGTGGCCTCCGAGATCCTCGGGCTGGACATCAAGGGCCACGTCGTCGAGCAGGTCATGCTCAGCCCCGGGGCGGACATCGCGGAGGAGTACTACTTCTCCATCCTCCTGGACCGGGCCAACGGCTCCTACCTCGCCATGTGCAGCACCGAGGGCGGCATGGACATCGAGCAGCTGGCGGTGGAGCGCCCCGATGATCTCGTCAAGCTCCCCCTCCACCCGGTGACGGGCGTCACCGAGGAGGTCGCCAAGGAGATCGTCACCAAGGCCGGCTTCCGCGAGGAGGACCAGGCCGCCGTCGGCGTCGTGCTGGAGAAGCTCTGGGTCGCCTTCCGCAACTCCGACGCGACGCTCGTCGAGGTCAACCCGCTGGTCAAGACCGGCTCCGGCCAGATCCTCGCCCTCGACGGCAAGGTCACCCTGGACGGCAACGCCTCGTTCCGCCACCCGGGCTGGGAGACCTACGAGGCCTCCTCCGGTGACGTGGACCTGGAGCGCCAGGCCAAGGAGCTCGACCTCAACTACGTCAAGCTCGACGGCTCCGTCGGCATCATCGGCAACGGCGCGGGTCTCGTGATGAGCACCCTCGACGTCGTGGCCGGCGCAGGCAAGGACCTGCCGGGCGCGCCCAAGCCCGCCAACTTCCTCGACATCGGCGGAGGCGCCTCGTCGACGGTCATGGCCAACGGGCTGCGCATCATCATGAGCGACCCGCAGGTCAAGAGCGTGTTCGTCAACGTCTTCGGCGGCATCACCGCCTGCAACGACGTCGCCAACGGCATCGTCACCGCGCTCGAGGTGCTGGGTGACGAGGCCAAGCTGCCGATCGTCGTCCGGCTGGACGGCAACGCCGTCGAGGTGGGCAAGGCCATCCTCGAGGAGGCGAACCACCCGCTGATCACGGTGGAGTCGACGATGGACGGCGCCGCCAGCGCCGCCGCCAAGCTTGCGAGCGAGAGGAACTGACACCATGGCCATCTTCATCAACGAGTCCTCCCGTGTGATCGTGCAGGGCATGACCGGCCGTGAGGGCCGTAAGCACACCCAGCGCATGATCATGTCCGGCGCCCGCATCGTCGGTGGCGTCACCCCCGGCAAGGGCGGCGAGTCCGTCGTGTTCGAGGAGGACCCGGTACCCGTTTTCGGGTCCGTCGGCGAGGCGATCGAGGCCACCCAGGCCAACGTCTCGGTGGTCTTCGTGCCGCCGAAGTTCGCCAAGGCCGCCGTCCTCGAGGCCGTCGAGGCCGGCATCGAGCTGTGCGTCGTCATCACCGAGGGCATCCCGGTGCGCGACTCGCTCGAGTTCCACGAGGCCGCCAAGTCCTCCAAGACCCGCATCATCGGCCCGAACTGCCCCGGCCTGATCTCGCCCGGCAAGTCCAACGTCGGCATCATCCCCGCGCACATCGCGGGCGCCGGCCGCATCGGCCTGGTGTCGAAGTCCGGCACGCTGACCTACCAGATGATGTACGAACTGCGTGACCACGGCTTCTCCACCGCCGTCGGCATCGGTGGCGACCCGGTCATCGGCACCTCCCACATCGACTGCCTGCAGGCGTTCGAGGAGGACCCGGAGACCGACGTCATCGTCATGATCGGTGAGATCGGCGGCGACGCCGAGGAGCGGGCCGCGGCCTACATCAAGGAGAACATCACCAAGCCGGTCATCGGCTACGTGGCGGGCTTCACGGCTCCCGCCGGCAAGACGATGGGCCACGCAGGCGCCATCATCACCGGCAGCCAGGGCACCGCAGCCGCGAAGAAGGAGGCCCTCGAGGCCGCCGGGGTGCGCGTCGGCGAGACCCCCAGCCAGACCGCTGAACTGGCGCGCGGCGTGATCGCCGAACTGCGCCACAAGCAGTCCGCCTGAGCGGAGCGCTGAACCAAGACCGCTGGGCGGTCGGTCCCCGGACCGGCCGCCCAGCGGTTTTTCGTGCGCCGACCCGACACGCCGAGGGAAATCGTCGCAAGGGGCACCCGCGCCCCTTCCGCCGATTCTCCGCGGCGAGTCGGGTCAGGGTGGGGCAGAGCGGCGGTGCGACGCCGTCGGCGGCTACTGGCTGAGGCGCTGGCTGGCGCGGAGGACCACGGCGGCGAACTGCTCGTCGGTGAAGCGGAAGTCCTCGGTGACGGTGGTCAGCAGGTAGCCGACGCGCTGTCCGGTGATTGTCACGGACAGCTGGTAGAGCACAGAGGTGTCGTCCGAGGTGGCCTGCTGCACCAGGAAGCTGCGGGCCGACAGGGACGCGTTGTCCGCGCCGACACCGGAGATGCCGGGCAGTTCGGTGACGGTGGCGGTCAGGACGCGGTCCTTGCAGGAGGCGATGTTGTTGCCGAGCTTGGTGACGAACTGGCTGGCCGCCTCGGGTGTGTCGAACTCGAAGACCATCTCGTCCATGCCGAAGCCGGTGGGGGCGGCTGCGTCCTGCGTGAGCAGGTAGGTGCGCTGCTGCCGGCTGCTGGGGCCGGGCTCGGTGGCCAGCGGCAGGTTCTCGCAGTTCATGCCCTGGCTGGTCAGCTCACCGGGCTCGTTGGCCGTCCACGCGCCGGTGCCGGCATTGATGCGCGGCAGGTCCGCGGTCAGGAGCCAGCCCTCGGGCGGCGAGGGCGGGGGCACCGTCTCCCCGAAGGAGGTGGTGCTGGGGCAGGCGCCGTCGGTGCGAGTGCACAGGTCCGCCACCGAGCGCTCGATCCCGGCGCTCAGCTGCTGCGCCGGCACCGGGGTGCCGTCGCGGGTGATGTCCACGATGGTCAGGGCCCGGCCGTTGCGCAGCAGCAGCACCGTGTGGAACTGCATGGGGGCGTTCTCGTAGGCGATCGTGAGCTGCTGGGACTCGTCCGCGAGCCCGTAGACGGCCGTCGAGCCGATGATGAGGGCCGGCACCTCGTCGCAGGCCGCGAGGTTGGCCACCCGTTGGGCCTGCACCTGGGCGGCGGCCTCGACCGTTGCGTAGACGTCGATCTGGTGCATCGCGGCCAGCATGTCGTCGTCGGAGGTGCCCAAGGTGCGCTGGAAGGTCTGGACCGGGTTGACGTCGTCGCGTTCGCTGCTGAGGCAGGCCGCGTTGGCGGTGGCCTCGGAGGTCTCCTCGGCGGTGTTGATCTCCACCCAGGAGGCGTCCGGGACCACGAGTTCGGCGTCGGCCACGGTCATCAGGTTCTCGACGGAGGCCTCGGGTTCCGGGGAGGGGGACTCGGACGGGGATGCGGTGTCCGACGTCAGGGTGGGGGTGGGGGAGTCGGTCGGTGTGGTGCTGCGGCGCACCAGGTAGGCACCCAGGAGGATCACGAGCGCGGCCACCAGCGCGCCGACCACCCAGACGAGCAGCGTGCGCCGGTGGTGCTCGAACCAGCTGCCGGAGCCCCCATCGGAGCCGCCGGAGCCCCCGGACCCGCCGCCGTCAGCGGGGCCGTCGAAGGTGCCCGAACCGCCCGCACCGACGGAGGCGGCCGGGGCCGGGATCATCTCGTCCTCTGGCGGGGTGATGGAGCTGACCGCGGAGCGGCGGGGCGTGGGGGTGGGCTCGCTCAGGGAGGCCGGGGTCAGGCCGCTGATGCGACGCCCCTCGGTGGGGGCGTCGAGGTCCTCGTAGTCACGGGCCGGCAGCACCGGGGCGGAGGCCGGCAGGTTGGCGCTGGCGCTGCCCGGGCGCGCGAAGGGGTTGACCGGGATGGACCGGAAGATGGGGGAGGGGGACTCGGCAGCCGAACCCACGTCGACGCCGTCCACCGGCTCGGTGGGCGAGTCGGGAGTGTCGACTTCGGCAGGTGTGCCGCGTCGGGCCGGGCTGGCGCCCGGTGCCGGTGTATCGTCGAGCGCGTTCGGTTCCTCGAAGTCCTCCGGCTCGGATGCGGCGGCCCGCCTGGGTCGGTTGCTCCCGTTCTCGGACACGTTGCACCTCCAACTTTTCGGACCTGGGACCTGCGTTCGTTGGAACAGCGTACCCGGTGGACCGGGGGACGGTCGTTATCGGATTGGGAGGAGAACGCGTGGCGGAACGCACTTCGCGGCATCGCACCATCGCGGTGGACGTGGACGAGCCGACCGGCACAGTGACCGGCCGGGAGCTCAGTTGGCCGTGGTGGCTGGTGGCCGTGGTCGGCGCGATCGCCGTGGTTGCCGCCGGATGGCTGCTGATGGCAGGTGCGTCGCTGCTGGGTTGGGTGAACGCCTCCGACGCCGGCGTCAGCTCCGCCCTGCAACTCGCCACCCAGGTGCTCCTGCTCGCCTTCGGGGCCCCTGTGACGATCGGGGGCCAACTCGTGACCCTCACTCCGCTGACCCTGACCCTCGCGCTGGTCCTGCTGGGCCAGCCCGTGGCCGCCATCGCCGCGCGCCAACTGGCGCAGGCCCAGGCCACCCCGGACGACACCGGCCAGCTCTGGGTGGACGGCCAGGCACTCGTGTTCAAGGTGGCCGGAACGTTCGCGCTGGTCCAGGCCGGCACCCTGCTGCTCGTTGGGATGGCGGTCGACGACGGCGCCCACGCCTGGCGGGCCGCGCTGGGTGCCCTGGTGGTCGGTGCGCTCGCCGGCGTCTGGGGCGCCAGCCGAGCCATCGGCCACGACCCGCGCCGCAACTGGCCGGGCTGGCTGCGCGCCGTGCCTTCGGCGATGGGCACGGCGCTGCTGGTCTGCCTCGCAGGGGGAGCGGTGGTCCTCGGCAGCACGCTGTTCCTCCACCAGGACCGCGTCGCGGCCATCCATGACGCCCTGCAGCCGGACCTCGCAGGCACCATCCTGCTGGTCCTGCTCCAGTTGCTGTACCTGCCGAACCTGGTGCTCTGGGGCGTGGCGTGGGCGCTGGGCGGCGGGATCACGCTGGGGGACGGGTCCCTGCTGAACCTGAACGTGACCGACGTCGGCTTCCTGCCTGCCATCCCGGTGCTGGGGGCCATCCCGGAACCCGGGCTCGCCCCCGAGACCACGTTCCTGTGGCTGCTCGTCGGCGTCCTCGCCGGCATCCTGGCCGCCGTGCTGGTGGTCGCCCGCCGACCGCGGGCCCGCTTCGACGAGACCGCCGCCGCCGGCGGCCTGTCCGGAGTGGCTGCAGGGCTGCTCGTGGTGGTGCTGTGCTCGATCTCCTCGGGAGGCCTCGGCGCCTCGCGCCTGTCCCATCTGGGACCGGAGGTGCTGGACCTGCTGGTGGTCGCGCCCAGCGTGCTCGGCCTCTCCGGCCTGCTGGCCGGGTTGGTGCTTGGACTGGTCAGGCAGCCGAGGAAGCCCTCTGCGTAGGATGACGCCCGTGAAGCGTGTCGTTGTGCTGTTGTCCGGGTCGGGAACCCTCTTCCAGGCGTTGCTCGACGCCATCGCCGCCGGCGACGTGGACGCCGAGGTGGTGGCCGTCGTCGCCGACCGGACCGACTGCGGTGGTCTCGAACGGGCCCGGCGGGTCGGCATACCGGCGATCTCGCACCCCTACGCCAAGGGGTCCGACCGGGCGGTCTGGGACGCCGAACTGCGCGACGTCGTCGCGGGGTTCGAGCCGGACCTGGTGGCCTCCGCCGGTTTCATGAAGCTGGTGGGGGAGGCCTTCCTGGCCGAGTTCGGTGGACGCACCATCAACACCCACCCCGCCCTGCTGCCCAGTTTCCCCGGCATGCACGGTCCCCGCGACGCGCTGCGCGCCGGAGTCAAGGTGTCCGGTGCCACGGTCTTCGTCGTGGACGCAGGTGTGGACACCGGTAGGATCCTGCTGCAGGGCGCCGTCGACGTCCTGGACGAGGACGACGTCGAGAGCCTCCACGAACGCATCAAGCAGGTGGAGCGCCGACTTCTCGTGCAAGCGGTGAGGGACTGGCCGTCCGGCACCGACGTGGCCAACTGATACGGAAAAGAGAATCTCGTGACCAACCTGATCCCGCTGCGCAGGGCACTCGTGTCCGTCTACGACAAGACCGGCCTGACCGAACTCGCAGGAGCGCTGCACGAGGCCGGGGTCGAGATCGTCTCCACCGGCTCCACCGCCGCCAAGGTGGCAGCCGCGGGCATCCCGGTCACCCCTGTCGAGGAGCTCACCGGGTTCCCCGAGTGCCTCGACGGGCGCGTCAAGACCCTCCATCCCAAGGTCCACGCCGGCATCCTCGCCGACCGCCGTCTCGACGACCACGTCCGCCAGCTGGCCGAGCTCGACGTCGCCCCCTTCGACCTCGTGGTGGTCAACCTCTACCCGTTCGCCGCCACCGTCGCCTCGGGCGCCGGTGAGGACGAGTGCGTCGAGCAGATCGACATCGGCGGCCCCACCATGGTGCGCGCCGCAGCCAAGAACCACCCGTCGGTGGCCGTGGTCACCTCCCCGGCCCAGTACGACGGCGTGCGTGCCGCCCTCACAGAGGGCGGGTTCACCCTCGCCGCGCGCAAGGAACTCGCCGCCGCCGCGTTCCGGCACACCGCCGCGTACGACGTCGCCGTCGCCAACTGGATGGCCACCACCGTCGTGGAGCAGGCCGAGGACGGGTTCCCCGAGTGGGTGGGCGGCAGTTGGGAGAAGGTCTCCGGGCTGCGCTACGGCGAGAACTCCCACCAGGGCGCCGCGCTCTACTCCTACGAGGCCGGTCCGGCGGGCATCACGCAGGCCGAACTGCTCCACGGCAAGGCGATGAGCTACAACAACTACACCGACGGCGACGCCGCATACCGCGCCGCGTACGACTTCGACGAGCCGTGCGTGGCCATCATCAAGCACGCCAACCCGTGCGGCATCGCCGTCGGCGCCGACATCGCAGAGGCCCACCGCAGGGCCCACGAGTGCGACCCGGTCTCCGCCTTCGGCGGCGTCATCGCAACCAACCGGCCCGTCTCCGTGGCGATGGCCGAGACCGTCAAGGACATCTTCACCGAGGTGATCATCGCGCCCGACTTCGAGGACGGCGCCCTGGAGATCCTCACCCGCAAGAAGAACATCCGCCTGCTCAAGGCCGCGCCCTACAGCCACCGCGAGCGCAGCCTGCACCCGATCAGCGGCGGTGCCCTGCTGCAGCAGCCCGACCGCATCGACGCCGAGGGCGACGCCGCGGCCAACTGGACGCTCGCCGCCGGGGAGGCCGTCGACAAGGCCACCCTCGCCGACCTCGAGTTCGCGTGGCGCGCCTGCCGCTCCGTGAAGTCCAACGCCATCCTGCTGGCCTCCGGCGGCGCCTCCGTGGGAGTTGGCATGGGGCAGGTCAACCGCGTCGACTCCTGCAAGCTGGCCGTCGAGCGCGCCGGCGAGCGCGCCGCAGGGTCCGTGGCCGCGTCCGACGCGTTCTTCCCCTTCAGCGACGGTCCCCAGATCCTCATCGACGGTGGCGTGAAGGCGATCGTGCAGCCCGGCGGCTCCATCCGCGACGACGAGACCATCGAGGCGTGCAAGGCTGCGGGCGTGGCGCTCTACTTCACCGGCACCCGACACTTCTTCCACTGAGAGGAACCCAGATGACTGCGAACCCCCTGGACGGCAAGGCGACGGCCGCGAAGATCAAGGAGGAGCTGAAGGAGCGGGTGGCGGCGCTCAGCGCCGAAGGTGTCATCCCAGGCCTGGCCACGGTGCTCGTCGGATCGGATCCGGCCAGCCAGAACTACGTGCGCATGAAGCACCGGGATTGCGAGCAGGTGGGCATCCACTCCATCCAGGTGGAACTGCCCGAGGACACGACCGCCCTGCAGTTGGAGCAGGCCATCGAGGGCCTCAACACGGACCCGGCCTGCACCGGCTACATCGTGCAGCTGCCCATCCCGAAGCACCTGGACGAGAACTGGGCACTGTCCCTGATCGATCCGGACAAGGACGCCGACGGGCTGCACCCGATCAACCTCGGCAAGCTCGTGCTCGGGGAGCCGGCCACGCTGCCGTGCACCCCGCGCGGCATCGTCGAACTGCTCCGCCGCCACGAGGTGGAGTGGAAGGGTGCCGAAGTGGTGGTGGTGGGCCGCGGCATCACCGTCGGACGCCCCCTGGGGCTGATCCTCACCCGCCGCAGCGAGAACGCCACCGTCACCCTTTGCCACACCGGCACCAAGGACCTCGCGGCCCACACCCGCCGCGCAGACATCGTCGTGGCCGCCGCGGGCGTGCCCGGCATGGTCACGGCGGACATGATCAAGGAGGGCGCCGTGTGCGTCGACGTGGGCGTGTCCCGCGTGGACGGCAAGACCGTCGGGGACCTGGCCCCGGACGTGTGGGACAAGGCGTCCTGGGTCACCCCGAACCCGGGCGGGGTCGGGCCCATGACCCGCGCCATGCTGCTGTCCAACGTCGTGGACCGGGCGGAAGCGCTGCATGCGGGACAGGCCTGACAAACCGGCCGAGGAGCTCCCGTCCAACCTGTGGCCGCTCCTGCTGGCCGTAGCCGTCGCAGCGGCCGGGGTGGTGCTGATCTCCATCGGCAGCTGGCGCAAGGGCCCCGTCGTGATCGCGGGTGCCCTCTGGCTGGCGGCGTTCCTGCGGCTCGTCCTGCCGGACCGGATCGCCGGGCTGCTGGTGGTGCGTCGCCGCTGGATCGACGTCCTCGGCATGGTCCTGCTGGGTGGCGCCATCGCGACGCTGGCCCTGGTGGTGCCCGGCACGCCCTAGGGCAGTATCGTCGGGGATGAACCGAACAACCAACAACCGAACCAAGGAAGAGGCCCCCTGTGAGCACTGAGGCTCCCGTCAAGATTGCCGTGACCGGCGCCGCCGGCCAGATCTGCTACAGCCTGCTGTTCCGCATCGCCAGCGGCTCGCTGCTGGGCGACCGCCCGATCGAACTGCGCCTGCTGGAGATCACGCCCGCGCTGAAGGCCCTCGAGGGCGTCGTCATGGAACTGGACGACTGCGCGTTCCCGAACCTGGCGGGCATCGAGATCGGCGACGACCCGAACAAGGTCTTCGACGGCGTCAACCTGGCCATGCTCGTGGGTGCCATGCCCCGCAAGGCCGGCATGGAGCGCAGCGACCTGCTCAGCGCCAACGGTGCCATCTTCACCGCCCAGGGCAAGGCCCTGAACGCCGTGGCCGCCGACGACGTGAAGGTGCTCGTCACCGGCAACCCGGCCAACACCAACGCGCTGATCGCCATGAAGAACGCCCCGGACATCCCGGCCGAGCAGTTCAACGCCCTCACCCGGCTGGACCACAACCGTGCGCTGAGCCAGCTCGCCGCCAAGACCGGCGTCGCCGTCTCCGACATCTCCCACATGACCATCTGGGGCAACCACTCCGCCACCCAGTACCCGGACCTGTTCAACGCCCGCATCGGCGACAAGTCCGCAGCCGAGGTCGTCAACGACCAGGCCTGGATCGAGGGCACCTTCATCCCCAAGGTGGCCAAGCGCGGCGCCGAGATCATCGAGGCCCGCGGCCTGTCCTCGGCCGCCTCGGCAGCCAACGCCACCGTCGAGCACATGCGCGACTGGGTGCTGGGCACCCCCGAGGGTGACTGGGTCTCCATGTCCGTGCCGTCCGACGGCTCCTACGGGGTCCCCGAGGGCATCGTGTCCTCCTTCCCGTGCACCGTCATCGACGGCAAGTACGAGATCGTCCAGAGCCTGGAGATCAACGACTTCAGCCGCGCCCGCATCGACGCCTCCGTCGCCGAACTGGTGGAGGAGCGCAACGCGGTCACCGAACTCGGCCTGATCTGACCCGAGGCCGGCAGGACGAGCCCCGACGGACACGCTCCGTCGGGGCTCGTCGCACTTCCGGGACACCCACTAGAGTTCTGGGCATGCTCGACCTAGTCCTGACCCTGCAGTGCCCCGACCGCCCCGGCATCGTGCACGCCATCACCGGCGCCATCGTCGAGGCGGGCGGCACCATCACGGAGCTGCAGCAGTTCTCCTCCCCGGACTCGGGTGAGTTCTTCATCCGGATCCAGCTGGACACCCCGGACGCGGACCGGCTCAGCGAGGCCGTGGCCGCCGCCACCGCGGACTTCGGCGCCACCTTCGAGGTGCACGGCGCCCGGGAGCCGGTGCGGACGCTGATCCTGGCTTCCAAGGCCGCCCACGCCGTCAACGACCTGCTGTTCCGCTGGCGCGGGGGAGAACTGCCCATCGACGTGCGCGGCATCATGGCCAACCACGACGTACTCGCGGACCTGGCCGGCTTCTACGACGTGGCCTTCACCCACCGGGTGGTCACGCCCGAGACGAAGGCCGACTTCGAGGCCGAGGTGCGTCGCGTCGTCGAGGAGCAGGACATCGAACTGGTGGTGCTGGCGCGCTACATGCAGATCCTCAGCCCCGAGTTGTGCGAGTTCCTCGCGGGCCGTGCCATCAACATCCACCATTCCTTCCTGCCCGGTTTCAAGGGCGCCAACCCCTACCGGCAGGCCCACACGCGCGGCGTGAAGCTGATCGGCGCGACGGCGCACTTCGTCACCAGCGACCTCGACGAGGGACCGATCATCGAGCAGAACGTGGTGCGGGTGGACCACACCATGTCCGTGTCCAAGCTCGTGCGAAAGGGGCAGAACCAGGAGTCCCAGACCCTCGCGGAGGCGGTGCGGTTGTTCGCCGAGCATCGCGTGCTGGCCGACGCGAACCGCACGGTGATCTTCCGATGACCCCGTCGGAGTCACCGGCATGAGTGTCCTCGCCGATGCCGGCCTGATCCTGCTTTTCATCCTGGTGGGAGGCGTGTTCGCCGCCGCCGAGATGGCCCTGGTGAGCCTGCGCGACAGCCAGGTCAAGCAACTCGCCACCCGCGGCAAGCGGGGGCGGGCCATCGAGAACCTCACCAGCAACCCCAACCTGTTCCTGTCCGCCGTGCAGATCGGCGTCACCCTCGCGGGCTTCCTGTCCGCGGCCTTCGGTGGTGCCACGCTCGCGGACCGGCTCTCGCCCGTCCTGGTGGGCTGGGGGATGCCCGAGGGCGTGGCCGGCACGGTGGCGCTGGTGGTGATCACGGTGGTGATCTCCTACTTCTCGATCGTCGTCGGTGAGCTCACCGCCAAGCGGCTCGCGATGCAGCGCGCCGAGGGGTTCGCCCTTGCGCTGGCGCCGCTGGTCTCCGGGATCGCCACCGTGATGCGACCGGTGATCTGGCTCCTCGGGGTCTCCACGGACCTCCTCGTCCGGCTGCTGGGCGGCGACCCGAAGCAGGCCCGCGACGAGGTCAGCAACGAGGAACTGCGCGCCATCGTGGCCGGCGCCAACAGCCTCGGCAGCGTGGAGCGCAGCATCGTCGACGAGGTCTTCGACGCGGGCGAGCACACGCTGCGCGAGGTGATGGTGCCGCGCACCGAGGTCACCTTCCTGCCGGCCGACATGCCCGTGCAGCGCGCCTACCGCGAGGTCCGCGGTGCACCCCACTCCCGCTACCCCGTGACCGACGGCTCGGTGGACCGGGTGATCGGCTTCCTGCACGTGCGTGACCTGATGGACCTCGAGGGAGCCGCCCGGCAGGGCGACCTGCGCTCCATCGTGCGCCCCATCCTCAGCCTGCCCGAGACCGTCCGCATCCTGCGCGCCCTCAACTCCATGCGCGCCGCGGGTGCGCACATGGCCATCGTCCGCGACGAGTACGGCGGCACCGCCGGCATCGTCACAATGGAGGACCTGATCGAGGAGATCATCGGCGACATCACCGACGAGTACGACGTCGTGGGGGAGACCATCGTCGACGAGGTGAACCGCATCGACGGCCTCACCACCATCGAGGAGTTCGCAGAAGCGAGCGGCCACGTGATCCCCGAGGGGCCCTACGACACCGTCGCCGGGTACGTGATGGCGCTGCTCGGGCGGCTGCCCGCGGTGGGGGATCGGGTCACGGTGGCGCTGCACGGGGACGGGCCGGCGCCCGAGGAGGACGCCGTCGGCATGCCGTTCACGTTCGTGGTCTCCGAACTCGACGGCCGCAGGGCCGCGCGCCTGACCGTCATCAGGGGGACGGACCCGTCCGAGGCGGTCTCCGATGGATGACGGTTCGAGGCTGCTGACCGGACCCGACGTCGAACCGCTGCTGCGGGTGGCCGTCGAGCACGCCGGGGGCCAGATGCTGTCCTGGTCCCTGGACCACGTGGACACCAACCCGGAGCACTCCACCACCGCCACGTACCTGGCGCAGGTGCGCTGGCCGTACGGCGACCGCAGCGAACTCCTCGGGGTCAGCGCCCGCTCCGGGGAGTTGCTGGAGTCCGACTCCAACGCCGAGATCTTCGCCGACGGCAACCGCGAGGTGGCGGTGTGGATCTATCCCAATGACCCGGACCTGCCCGGGCTGCCACGCGCCGCGTTCCCGGACCAGTTGGCGGCGCTGCTCAACGCAGAGCACACGCTGGGGCGTCCCGTGACAGCCGAACAGCTGAGCCTGACGATGATCGGCTACCGACCGCGTCGGCGCGCCGTGGTGAAGCTGGTGGTCAACGACCCGCGCGAGGTCTTCTACATCAAGGTGCTGCGGCCGAAGCTGTTCAACGACGTGCTGGGCAAGCACCTGATGCTGCGGCAGGCCGGGGTGCCCGCACCAGAAGTGGCGCTCCACACCTCCGACCACCTGATGATGCTGCGCGAACTCCCGGGGCGGGCGATGGCCAAGGCCATCTTCGACCCGGGCGACCCGTGCACCGCCGAACAGCTCATCGGGGTGCTCGACGCGATGCCCGCCGGCGTCGCCGAGCTGGAACGCAGACCACCGTGGTCCGACGCCGTCGCCCACTACGCGGGCATGGTCAAGGCCGCGCTGCCCGACGTCGGGCAGGACCTCGACTGGGCCAGCCGGACCATCACCGCGGGCCTGGCCGGCTACCCGCCCGGCGACGAGGCCACCCACGGCGACTTCCACGAGGGCCAGCTCCGCGTCGCCGACGGCCGCCTGGTCGGGATCCTCGACGTCGACACCATCGGACCCGGGCGTCGTGCCGACGACCTGGCCTGCCTGATCGCGCACCTGTCCACCATCCAGCGGATGAACCCGCAGCAGGCCGCGAAGGTGCGTGACCTGCTCGCGCGCTGGGTGCCGGTCTTCGACGAGCGGGTGGACCCGGTGGAGCTGCGGCTGCGCGCGGCCGCCGTTGTCATCAGCCTGGCCACCGGTCCGTACCGCGGCCAGGAACCGCACTGGCAGGAGACCACACGCCAGATGGTGCGCTCGGCACTTGCCCTTGTCAGGCAGGTCGCCTGAGGTTGCAGGTCGGTAACGATTGGCGGGTTGGTGTGCATTCGTTATACGGCTCGCTGTATCTTCAGGTAGCCCATCAGCCTCAGGAGGATCCCAAGTGAAGAAGACCCTGTTCAAGCTTGCCGCCGTCCTCGGCGCGAGCGCCCTCGCACTCACCGCATGCGCCGAGGCCCCGCCGGAGACCACCACGGAGCCCTCCGTGTCCGACACCGTCGCCGAGGAGCCCACCACGGAGGAGACCACCGCGGAGGAGCCCACCGAGACCGCCGCCGTGAGCGACTTCAAGGCGTGCATGGTCTCCGACTCGGGCGGCTTCGACGACAAGTCGTTCAACGAGACCGCCTACAACGGCCTCGTCCAGGCCCGCGACGAGCTCGGCATCGAGACCGCGGAGATCGAGTCCAACGCAGAGTCGGACTTCGCGCCCAACGTCCAGGCCATGATCGACGCCAACTGCAACATCGTGGTCACCGTCGGCTTCCTGCTCGCCACCGCCACCGAGGCCGCCGCGAAGCAGAACCCCGACGTCGACTTCGCCATCGTCGACAACTCCTCCTTCGAGGGCGTCGACAACGCCAAGGGCCTGATCTTCAACACCGCCGAGTCCTCGTTCCTGGCCGGCTACCTGGCCGCCGCGATGTCCGAGACCGGTACCGTCGGCACCTTCGGTGGCGCCAAGATCCCCACCGTGACCATCTTCATGGACGGCTTCGCGCAGGGCGTCGCCCACCACAACGAGGTCAAGGGCACCGACGTCAACGTCATCGGCTGGAACGCCGAGACGCAGGACGGCCAGTTCGTGCCGGGTGACGACCCGTTCCAGAACCAGGCCGGTGGCAAGGAGACCGCCGACACCCTGATCGCCCAGGGCGCCGACATCATCCTGCCCGTCGCCGGTCCCGCCGGCCTCGGTGGCCTCCAGGCCGCGCAGGCCTCCGGTGGCCAGGTCAAGGCCATCTGGGTGGACACCGACGGCTGCCTCTCGGCCGCCGAGTACTGCTCCTCGATCATCACCTCGGTCTACAAGGGCATGGACGTGGCCGTCTTCGAGGCCATCCAGGCCTCCATGGACGGTGCGCTCACCGCTGACCCGTTCGTCGGGACCCTCGAGAACGGTGGCACGGGCCTGTCCCCGTTCCACGAGTTCGAGGACGAGGTCTCCGACGAGCTGCGCGCCGAGCTGGACCAGCTCACCGCAGACATCATCTCCGGCGAGATCGTGATCACCTCCACGGCCCAGCCGAAGTGATCTGACAGCACCTGGAGGGCCTGATCGGGAGTCTTCTCCCGCTCAGGCCCTCCATTTGCTTGAATGTTCCCAGTTGCAAATCCGGCCATCGGCGGCCCGTTCCCAGGAGGTCATGTGACAGCCACGGTCCAAGACCAGGTGTTGCGTCTCGAAGGCATCACCAAGAGATTCGGCTCACTGACGGCCAACGACGGCATCACGGTGGACCTCGTCCCCGGCCGCATCCACTGCCTGCTGGGCGAGAACGGCGCGGGCAAGTCGACCCTGATGAACATCCTCTACGGCCTGCTCGAGGCGGACGAGGGCACCATCAGCATCGGCGCGCGTGAGCTGCACCTCACCAGCTCCAAGAAGGCCATGGCTGCCGGTATCGGCATGGTCCACCAGCACTTCATGCTGATCCCGGTGTTCACCGTCGCCGAGAACCTCGTGCTCGGACGTGAGCCCGGCAGCTTCGGGCTGCTGGACCTCGGTGCCGCCCGGAAGATGGTCCGTGAGCTCTCGGACCGCTACAAGCTCGACGTGGACCCCGACGCGCTCGTGGAGAACCTCCCGGTGGGCATCCAACAGCGGGTGGAGATCCTCAAGGCCCTCGCCAACGACGCCCACTACCTGGTCTTCGACGAGCCCACCGCGGTGCTGACCCCGCAGGAGATCGACGAGCTCATGGAGATCATGCGCACCCTCCGCGACGAGGGCCGCGCCATCTGCTTCATCACCCACAAGCTGCGCGAGGTCCGCGCCGTCGCCGACGACATCACGGTCATCCGGCGCGGCAAGGTGGTCGGCCGCGCCGAGCCGAGCGCAAGTGAGTCGGAACTGGCCGAACTCATGGTTGGCCGGGCCGTCAACCTGAAGGTGGACAAGCACCAGCCGGAACGCTCGGGCGAGCGGCTCGTGCTGGAGGACTTCACCGTGGCCGACCACGCCGGCACCATCGTCGTCGACCACCTCGACCTCACCGTCGAGGGCGGGGAGGTGCTGTGCGTCGCAGGCGTCCAGGGCAACGGCCAGAGCGAACTCGCGGCCGCGCTGCTGGGGACCCTGCCCGTGGTCTCCGGCTCCGCCACCCTCGACGGTGTCGACATCACCCACGCCTCGCCGAAACAGACCATCGCCGCCGGTCTGGGGTTCGTCCCGGAGGACCGCCAGCGCGACGGCTTCGTGGGGGACTTCTCCATCGCGGAGAACCTGGTGCTGAACCGCCCCCACGAGTTCGCGAACTCGGGCAACCTGAAACTCAAGGAGATCTCCAGCAACGCCAGGGAACGGATCGAGGAGTTCGACATCCGCACCTCCGGCGAGACCCAGCCCGTCAAGGCGCTCTCCGGCGGCAACCAGCAGAAGGTGGTGCTCGCTCGGGAACTGTCCCGGCCGCTGAGCCTGCTGATCGCCAACCAACCGACCCGTGGCGTCGACGTCGGCGCCATCGAGTTCCTGCACAAGCGCATCATCGAGGAACGGGACCGCGGCACCGCCGTGCTGATCGTGTCCACGGAACTCGACGAGGTGGAGTCGCTGGCGGACCGGATCGCGGTCATGTACCGGGGCGGGATCGTCGGTGTCGTCCCACCCAACACCCCACGCGAGGTGCTCGGCCTGATGATGGCCGGGATCAAGCAGGACGAGGGCTCCGAGGAGGCCAGCGATGACTGAGGAGAGCGCGGCGGAGAAGGTGGTCACGGCTGCACCCGGTGCACCGGCCCAGGGCCGGCGCTGGGTGGGTGTGGTCACCACGTTGATCGCCCTGGTGCTGGCGTTCGTCGTCGGTGCCGTGGTGATGGTGGTCTCGGACCCGAACGTGGTGAGCAAGTTCGCCTACTTCTTCGACCGGCCCACTGACGCGCTCGGCGCAGCCTGGGACAAGATCACCCTCGCCTTCGGCGCCCTCATCCGGGGTTCGCTCGGCTCCTGGGGTGCAATCACGGAGACCACCGCACAGGCCGCGCCCCTGATCTGCGCCGGCCTCGGCGTCGGGCTCGCGTTCCGTGCGGGCCTGTTCAACATCGGTGGGCAGGGGCAGGCCATCTGGGGCGCCATCGTCGGTGCCTGGATCGGGTTCAGCATCACCGGTCTGCCGATGGTGCTCCACATCCCGCTGGCCATCATCTGCGCCATCATCTCCGGCGCCATCTGGGGCGGCATCGCCGGCTTCCTGAAGGCCCGCACCGGGGCGCACGAGGTCATCAGCACCATCATGCTGAACCACATCGCGAGTGGCCTGCTGGGCTATCTGCTGATCACCCGGTGGTTCCAGATGCCCGGGCGGACCGACCCGATCTCACCGCAGATCGAGTGGACCGCCACCCTGCCCAGACTGGCGGGGACGCGCCTGCACCTCGGGTTCCTGCTGGCGCTGTTGGCCGCCTTCGCGGTCTGGTGGCTGCTGGAGCGCACCACGCTGGGCTTCCAGATCCGGGCCATCGGCCACAACCCGCACGCCGCCGAAACCGCGGGCATGAGCGTGGGCCGGGTCACCATGGTGGCGATGGCCTTCGCCGGTGGCCTGGCCGGACTGGCCGGTGCGCAGATGGTGATGGCGCCAACCCTCCTCACCAGTTTCCCGCCCCAGTTGTCCGCGGGCATCGTCGGCGGCGTCGGTTTCGACGCCATCACGGTGGCGTTGCTCGGCAGGTCAAGACCACTCGGCATCGTGGCCGCCGGACTGCTGTTCGGGGCCATGAAGGCTGGCGGCCTCACCATGAGCGCCGAGGCACAGACCCCCTCGGAGCTCACATCACTCATCCAGGCTCTGATCGTGCTCTTCGTGGCGGCTCCCAAGTTCGTCACCTGGCTGGTGCCGGCGCTGCGGGAGCGGCGGCCGGCGAACGCGGCCAGGTCTGACAAGTCCAAGAAGGAGGTCTCGGCATGACCGCGACGGACACCAGGGCCCTCGGCACTGAGCACGTGGCCGCGGTGGAAGCCGGCCAGGACCGGATCCAGCGACTCTCCACGGGCGGCCTGCTGCTCGTGGTCGGGCTCCTGCTGGTGTGGGCCATCTTCTCCGCCGACGGTGTGGCCAGGATCGCGCTGTCCGACGCCTTCGACGCCGTGCAACTGCCCGTCGTCCCGCTGCCCGGCACCGTCACGGTGGCGATCTGCGCGGTGGTCGTGCTGGTGGCTGCCGCCGCGTTCCTGACCAACCGGGGTGCCGGGAGGGTCCGCAGGATCCTCGGGATCCTGGCCGG
The DNA here is from genome assembly GCF_054776555.1 of Tessaracoccus terricola. NCBI lineage: Bacteria > Bacillati > Actinomycetota > Actinomycetes > Propionibacteriales > Propionibacteriaceae > Tessaracoccus > Tessaracoccus terricola. Next base: position 595,667 of record NZ_BAAHBS010000005.1, read on the forward strand.
GATCGCAGTGGTGCTCGGGTTCGTCACCTGGGTGGCTGCTGGCAGCGACCTGCCGTTCACCCTCACCAACCAGTTGCGCGGCACCCTCGCGGTGGCGACGCCGCTGGTGCTGGGAGCCCTGTGTGGCGTGTTCTCCGAGCGCGCCGGCGTGGTCAACGTCGCGATCGAGGGCCAGTTCCTGACCGCGGCGTTCGCAGCCGGCATCACCGCCTCCCTGACCAAGTCGCTGTTGGCCGGGCTGGTCGCCGGTGTCCTCGCCGGCGTCGCGATGGCTGCGGTGCTCGCACTGTTCAGCCTCAAGTACCTGATGGACCACGTCATCCTCGGCGTCGTGATCAACCTGCTGGCCTCCGGGCTCACCGGCTTCCTGTTCAAACAGTTGGTCAGCTCGGACCCCGGCAGGTACAACGCGGTGCCGATCATGCCCAGGGTCCCGATCCCTGTGCTGGACAAGATCCCGTTCTTCGGGCCGATCCTTTTCAACCAGACCCCGCTGGCCTACATCGCCATCCTGGCGGTCCCGTTGGCCTGGTTCCTGCTCTTCAAGACCAAGTGGGGCCTGCGGGTGCGTTCCGTGGGCGAGCACCCGCACGCGGCCGACACCGTCGGCATCAACGTGGTGTGGACCAAGTCCGCATCGGTGCTGCTTGGCGGTGTGATGGCCGGACTGGGCGGCGCCTACTTCACCATCGGGTCCACCGGCGCCTTCCGGCCGGACCTGACCGTCGGCAACGGCTTCATTGCCCTCGCCGCCCTGATCATGGGCCGCTGGCACCCCGTGCTGGCCGCACTGATGGCGCTGTTCTTCGGGTTCGTCACCCAGCTCGGCCAGACCCTGAACCCGCTGGGGAGCCCGATCGACAGCACCTTCCTGCTGATGCTGCCCTACGTGGCCACCATCATCGCCGTGGCGGGTCTCGTCGGCCGGGTTCGTGGGCCCGCCGCCGACGGCCAGCCGTTCATCAAGTCGTCCTGACCGGGAGGTCCACATGTCCGAGGAGTTCGACTGGGACGCGCTGCGTGCCACCGCCGTGGCGGCGTCGCAGCGGGCCTACGTGCCGTACTCGAAGTACCCGGTCGGAGCGGCGGCCGTGGTCGACGACGGCCGGGTCGTGTCCGGTTGCAACGTGGAGAACGCCAGCTACGGCGTGACCCTGTGCGCCGAGTGCGGGCTGGTCTCCGCGCTGGCGTTGGGCGGGGGAGGGCGGCTGGTCCGCTTCACCTGCGTGGACGGCAACGGTGACGTGCTGATGCCCTGCGGGCGCTGCCGCCAACTGCTGTACGAGTTCGGCGGCCCCGAGTTGGTGATGGAGACCCCGGAGGGGATCCGGACCCTCGACGACGTCCTGCCACAGGCCTTCGGACCCCACAACCTCCGATAGGTCGGACGCCCAAACCGGTAGCGTTGAACCATGCCCGAGTACCAGTACCCGGGGCAGGACCGTGCGTCCGGCCCTGCAGGCCCGCCCCCGCAGAGCTCGCGTGGGCCCGCCCAGAGACCGGCGCCGGCGGGGAAGTACCCGCCGCCACCTCCGGGCTGGGCCCCGCCCCCCGGGTGGGTGCCACCTCCGGGTTGGGCGCCACCGCCGGGTTGGGAGCCGCCCGCGGACTGGGTGCCTCCCGCCAACTGGCCTCGGCAGTGGCTGCCACCCGGCTGGGAGCCCGGCAAGCCGAAACCTAGGCTGACCGCCGAGCAGCGTGAGGCCCGCGGCCAGACGCTGCTGTACAGCCTCGGCGCGTCAGTGACCCTGGCCGGTCTGGTCCTGCTCATCGGGATGGCGTTCGAGCTGAGCGCCGCCGTGCTGACCTACGCCTTCGCACTCGGGCTCGGTGTGGTGACGACGGTGCTGCTCTGGCGGACACGCTCCACACAGATCGGCACACCACTGATCGTCGTCTCGGCCGGGTTGGCCACCTGGGCAGCCATGGGTGCGGAGCGGGAGGTCACTATTCCCGGCTGGCTCGCCATCGTGCTCGTCAGCGTCGCCCTCGCGCTGGCCGCCTACGTCGCCTGGCGGTGGCGGATGCCCATCGCCCTGGTCTGGATGGCTTGGCTCGTGTTCGTCGGGCAGGCCGTCTTCCTGGGCTCCCCGGCCGCCCTGATCGCGCCGGCGCTGCTGCTGGCCGCCACGATCGCCAGGCCCTGGGGCGCCCACCAGATCGTGATGGCCGTGGCGCTGATGATGGAGATGGTCCTGGGAGCTGTCACGTTCCCTTCCGGGATCCACACCTACCTGATACTCGGCACCACGCTGGCGCTGGGGATCTACCTCGTCGGTTTCCGGCTGGCCATCCCGGTCCCGGACCTGAAGAAGGCGGGCTCGCAGGCGCTGGAGTCCAGTCTCACCGGGGTGCGGGTGGGGGCCCAGCCCTGGCCGGTGCTCATCCTGCTGTTCGTCGGCGCCTGGGCCGGCTCGCTGGTGGCCCGCGGCGTCCCGGTCTGGTTCTCACTGGTCGTGGCCGGCGCGGGCTGCCTGCTGGCCGTCGCCCTGCCGGAGCCCCAGGGCGCCCGGCCGGACCCGCACGGGAGCCAGGACGTGTTCCTGGGGGTGTCGGTCTCCGCGTTGGCGCTGTCACTGGTGGTGGGGCGCGTCGACGCCCCGGTGGAGCAGTTGGTGCTGGTGGTGCTGGCGATCGTGGTCCAGATCCGGCCGCTGGCGCGCCGCAGGCTGTACTCCGGGATCATCCGCGGCATCCCCACGCTGCTGGCGTTCGTCGCCACCATCAAGACCAGCACCGGCGTCTGGGAGGCGCCGGAGACCGTGCTCGCGGAGCCCGTCCTGCTGCTCCAGGCCGCCCTGCTCAGCGTGCTCGGCGTCGCCATCATGGTCTTCCGCCATGGACCGCCGACGCCCGTCGTGGACGCCATCCGGCTGCTGGTGGGGCTGTACTTCGCCGGCTACGCCCTGGTCATCGGAGGCGCCTGGATCGGTCAGTTGCTCGGCAACATGGACGGCGGCTTCCTGACCGGACACGCCGTCGCGTCCATCTGCTGGATGCTGGCCGCCGTGTGGGTCGCCCTGCGACGCCGGACGGCGAACGCCGCGGCGGATCTCACGGTCGCGCTGATCATCGCCGTGGCAGCGGCGGCCAAGCTCATCGCCTTCGACATGCAGCTGCTCGGCGGGATCCCTCGGGTGGCGGCCTTCCTCGGCTGCGGCGTGCTCATGATGGCCATCGCCTTCCTGCGGCAGCGCCGCCGGAGCGAGCAGGCCCCGCCGCCCCCCGGCTTCCCGCCGCCATCGGCGCAACCCCCGCAACCCCAGTTCCAGCCCGGGCAACGGCCCGGGCCCCCACCCCAGCACCAGCAGCCCGGCCCACCGCCGGCGCAGCGCTGGTACGGCCCTGAAGGAGGACCAGATGCTCAGCACTGAAGACTTGCGCGGACTGCCCAAGGTGGCGCTGCACGACCACCTCGACGGCGGTCTGCGCCCGCAGACCGTCATCGAGCACTGCGCAGCCAACGGGCACGAGCTGCCCACCACGGATCCCGAGGAGCTGCGCAAGTGGTTCTTCGAGGCGGCCGACTCCGGCACGCTGGTGCGCTACCTGGAGACCTTCGACCACACCGTCGCCGCCATGCAGACCGCCGAGCAGATCAAGCGGGTGGCGCACGAGTTCGTGCTGGACCAGGCCCTCGACGGCGTCGTCTACGCCGAGGCCCGCTACGCCCCCGAGCAGCACCTCGCCCAGGGGCTGACACTGCGCGAGGTGGTGGAGGCGGTCCGCGACGGCCTGGACTCGGGCATGGCCGAGGCAGAGGCCTCCGGCCACGCCATCGTCGCCCGCCAGTTGGTGACCTCCATGCGGCACGGTGAGCCCACGCTCGCCATCGCGGAGCTCGCGGTGGAGTACCGCGACCAGGGCGTCGCCGGCTTCGACATCGCCGGGGCCGAGGACGGCTTCCCGCCGTCGCGCTTCCGGGAGGCCTTCGAGTTCCTGCGAAGGAACAACGTCTTCTACACCATCCACGCGGGTGAGGCCTCCGGGCCGGAGTCCATGTGGGAGGCCATCCAGCTGTGCAACGCCAACCGGATCGGCCACGGCGTACGGATCGTCGAGGACATCACGCGCGACGAGCAGGGCAGGGCCCGGCTGGGGCGGCTCGCCTCCTACGTGCGCGACGCGCAGGTCCCGCTGGAGGTGGCGCCCTCGTCGAACCTGCAGACCGGCATCGCGGACACCATCGCCGAGCACCCGATCTCCACGCTGTGGAAGCTGGGCTTCAACGTCACCGTGAACTGCGACAACCGCCTGCAGAGCGCCACGACGATGAGCCGCGAGTTCGAGCGCCTCGTGACCGAGCTCGGCTGGGACGTCGACGACGTGGAGCGAGCCACCATCAACGCCATGAATGCGGCCTTCCTGCCGCACGACGAGCGGGTGGCGCTCATCGAGGGCATCATCAAGCCGTCCTACACCGCCTTCCGCGCGGGCTGGGACTCGTGATCGTCGCAGCCTGCGACGGGTCCGCGCTGTCCAACCCGGGCCCCGCCGGCTGGGCCTGGTACATCAGCGACGACATCTGGGCGGCCGGCGGCTGGGACCACGGCACCAACAACATGGGCGAGCTCATGGCGGTGCTGGACCTGCTGCAGTCCACCGCCCACGTCGACGAGCCGCTGCGGATCCTCGCCGACTCGCAGTACGTCATCAACTCCCTGACCAAGTGGCTGCCCGGCTGGAAGCGGCGCGGCTGGAAGAAGGGCGACGGCAAGCCCGTCCTGAACGTGGAGCTGATGAAGCAGCTCGACGAGGCGCTGCAGGGGCGCGAGGTGACCTTCGAATGGGTGAAGGGGCACGCCGGCCACGCCATGAACGAGGCCGCCGACGAACGCGCCCGCGCAGCCGCGACGGCGTTCATGCAGGGGCGCGCGCCCGACGTCGGTCCCGGCTTCCCGTCGGCCGACGCGAAGGCGCGCTCGCAGAGCTTCGAGCCGAACGCGGTGGAGGAGACCCCTGCACTGTTCTCGCTCGACGATCCCGAGCCAGTGGCCCCGCCCGCGCCGTCGACGCCCGGCACGGCCACCGCCCGCACCAAGGCGGCCCTGCTCGGACTGACGCGGCAGCTGCTGTCCGAGCAGGTGCGAACCGATGCCGGGAAGCTGGGGGAGTTGCTGCACCCCGAGTTCGTCGCGCACAGCGCCGACGGCCAGGTGGTCGGGGCCGACCACGGTGCCTGGCTGCCCACGGAACCTGGGTTCGACGTGCTGGCCGTGGACGCCTACTCCGAGGGCATCGTCGGCGTGCGGTGGGTGCAGGGCGAGGCGGAGCGTCGCCTGCGGTTCAACCTGTGGCAGAAGACGCCGGCCGGGTGGAAGCTGCGCTTCGCCCAGGTCACCCCGCAGCGCTGAGTGCCAGTTCCCGGAGGATCCCCAGGGCCTCGTCGACGCGTTCGACCGGGACCAGGAGGTGGTCGTGGAGGCGGCCGGCGATCACGTTGCAGCTGATTCCGGCATCCGCGAGGGCGGTGCTGACCGCGGCCGTCAGGCCCACCGCCTCCAGTGCGGAGTGCACCTGCAGCGTGATCCAGCCCGCCACGTAGTCGAAGGGCAGGCCGAGGCGTTCCGCGTCGACCTGTGAGACGACGACACTCAGCCCCTCCTCCTCGACGACGCTGGCCAGGACTTCGGCGTCCTTCGGAGAGGCCGCGACCGTCGCGAACACGAACCGGCCCGGCTTGTGCACGGGATCCATGCTCGCGAGGAGCCTCATCAGGTTCGTTTCGCCGCTCACGGCCTGGAGTTTATGGCGTGGCGGCGATGTGCCCGATCTGCGACCATGCTGCGGAGGAGGTCGGGTGATGACTGAGTCGGTAGCTGCCGTCGAGGCAGAGGGGCTGGGCCTCGGATTCCGTTTTGGCACCAAGGTGGCGCTCGCCGACGTCGGTCTGCGGTTGGCCACGGGATCCGTGGTTGGGCTGATCGGGCGCAACGGTGCCGGGAAGACGAGTCTGCTGCGGGTGCTCGCCGGCCGGGAACCTCGGTTCTCAGGCCGTGCGACGGTGTTCGGGATCCCGGTGGGGGAGCTCGGATGGCATCCTGGGATGGTCCACCTCGGGGGCGTGAGCTGGACGCTCGCGGCGGACCTGCGGCTGGTGGACCTGGCCCGTCATCTCAGCAGGTTCCACCCAGACTTCGACATGGAACGCCTGCGTGAGTTGTTCGCGTGGTTCGAGATCCCCGGGACCTCCCACCTGTGGCAACTGAGCGCGGGCCGACGCACGGCCGCGAACATGTGCCTGGCACTGGCAACCCGGGCTCGTCTCACCCTGCTCGACGAACCGCACCTCGCACTCGATGCTCCGACGCGCGAACTCATGACCCGCCTCCTCGCAGAGGAACTCGCGACGGGGGAGCGGACCTGGGTGGTCTCCACCCACATGGTGAACGAGACCGCCGGCCTGTTCGGCGACGTCGTCCTGCTCGACAAGGGGCGGCTGGTCGCGCATGATGACGCCGAGCAACTCACCCGCGCCCACGTGCGCGTCCTCGGTGCACCCGACGTGGTGGGTGCCCTGCCCAGACTCGGTGGCCTGAGTCGGCTCGGGGCACGGGCCAGCGCAGTCGTGCGCCGGGAGCACGCCGACGGACTGCCCACTCAGGCCGTGACGTTGCAGGAACTGGCCGCTGTGTTGGGTCGCGAGGAGAATGGGGAGGCAGCATGACTGCGACAAGGACCGAGGTGGGCGTCCCGGCCCGGACCGGCGCCGGCGTGACCGGCATTCTCAACGCCATCGGGGGACGTTGGGGGTGGCGATGGTGATGGCTGGCAGCTGTGTGGCTGGTGGATGCAATCACGGTCGCAACCTTCCGCGCGGGCAGCAGCGGCGAACCGGCAGGGGTGATCGCGTTCGGAGGACTGTTGGCCGCCGTCCCGCTGTGGATGTGGGGCGCTCGGTACGCAGTCGCGCTGGGGCATGCGAGGAGCCGGGTGTTCCTGGTGACGGCGGCGGCGAGCCTGTTGCTGCCGTTGGTGCTGCAGGTCGTCGGCGCGCTGGCGCGCATCGCAGAGGAACGCATCGCTCCGGGCGAGGCCTACGTCTTCAACATCGCGGTTCCTGTGCCTGAGAGCAACGGGAACCTGCTGGAAGGGATCGAGCACCTGCTGGCCATCTACGGCCTTCCCGTCCTCGGGCTCGTGGTGCTCGCCTGCTGCTGGTGGCTGGGTGGTGGCATCCTCGGTGTGCTGACGTCCGTGGTGGCGTGGGTCGCATTGGGCCTGCTGTGGATGGCTCTCGGATGGAACGTGCTCTCCTTCTCCCTGGGCGTCAACCAGACCGCCGCCGGGTTGGCGGGCGGCCTCGCGATCCTCGCAGCCTGCTTCGCTGCCGCCTGGCCCGGATTCAGGAGGGTGGATGTCTGATTCCAGTCCTTCCGGAAGCTTCCCGGCGTAGAGTCGATCACCCGCCCAGATCGGGCTCGGGGGAGATCAGGAGAAGGGAACCAGCATGGCCGGTTACAAGGTTGGCTACTTCGTCGGAAGCTTGTCGTCCACCTCGATCAACAGGTTGTTGTCAAAGGCGTTGCTGAACGTGGCGCCACCGGAACTCGAGTTCACCGAGATCCCAATCAAGGACCTCCCTCTCTACTCGCCCGACTACGACTCTGACTACCCGGCAGAGGGGCGTGCTCTCAAGGACGCGATCGCCGGCGTCCAGGCCGTCCTGTTCGTCACGCCCGAGTACAACCGGTCAATCCCCGGTGCACTCAAGAACGCAATCGACTGGGCCTCACGACCGTGGGGGGAGAACTCCTTCGACCACGTCCCCGTGGGCATCATCGGCGCGTCCATCGGCAACATCGGCACCGCCGTCGCGCAGCAGAGCCTGCGTGCGGTGATGGCGTTCTGCAACGCCCGCCTGATGACCGCGCCGGAGGCCTACATCCACTTCCGCCAGGACTGCATCAGTGACTCCGGGGAGATCCTCGACGAGCAGCTCGGGGCCGTCCTCACCGCATACATGGCCGAGTTCCGGGAACACGTGCAGCGCGTACTGACCGTGCTGCCCCGATCCTGAGCGAGGCCCCATCCTCGTGGGGCGTCGACCCTCCATCCGCTGTCGGTGCTGCCGTTCGCTGTCAGTGCTGCGCTTGGCTGTCGGTGCTGCCCTTGCAGGGGCAGCGTTGAGCGAGACCTGCAGCACTGACACACAAGCGCAGCACCGAGCGGACCCGTGGACCGGACCAACCCTCGGGCATCCCGTACAAGGGAGCCCGGAGGATGGCATCCCGCCCCAGTCGAGTTGGCGGCGGTTCTTGGGGTGTGTCATGCAGCGATAGGATGTCGCGCATGTGTGCTGATGTTCTTGCTGCCGTCGCCTGGCCCTACGCCAATGGCCCCCGTCACATCGGGCACGTCTCGGGCTTCGGTGTGCCCTCCGACGTGTTCTCCCGGTTCATGCGGATGAGTGGCCACGACGTGCTCATGGTCTCCGGCACCGACGAACACGGCACCGCCATCCAGGTGAAGGCGGAGCAGGAGGGCCTGACCGCCCGCGAGTGCGCTGACAAGTACCACCGCATCATCGCCACCGACCTGCAGGGGCTGGGCCTGTCCTACGACCTGTACACACGCACCACCACCCCCAACCACTACCGCGTCGTGCAGGAGATGTTCACCGCACTCCACGACAACGGCTACGTGGTGGCGCAGACCCAGATGGGCGCCATCTCGCCGTCCACGGGCCGCACCCTGCCCGACCGTTTCATCGAGGGCACCTGTCCCATCTGCGGCTTCGACGGCGCCCGCGGCGACCAGTGCGACAACTGCGGCAACCAGCTGGACCCGGCGGACCTGCTCGAGCCCCGCTCGCGCATCAACGGCGAGACGCCCAAGTTCGTCGAGACCGAGCACTTCTTCCTCGACCTCCCCAAGACCGCGGAGAAGCTGGCCGAATGGCTCGACGGGCGCACCGACTGGCGTCCCAACGTCCTGAAGTTCAGCCACAACCTCATCAAGGACCTGCGTCCCCGCGCCATCACGCGTGACCTGGACTGGGGCGTTCCCGTCCCGCTCGACGGCTGGCGCGACGCCCCGATGAAGCGCATCTACGTCTGGTTCGACGCCGTCATCGGCTACCTGTCAGCCTCCATCGAGTGGGCCCGCCGCAGCGGAGACCCGGAGGCGTGGCGCAGGTGGTGGAACGCCGAGACCGCCGAGTCGTTCTACTTCATGGGCAAGGACAACATCGTCTTCCACTCCGTGATCTGGCCCAGCATCCTGCTCGGCGCCAACGGCCAGGGCGAGGTGGGCGGCGAAGTCCATGAGGCCCTCGGGGAACTGCAACTGCCCACCGAGGTGGTCTCGTCGGAGTTCCTCACCATGAAGGGCTCCAAGGTGGCCAGCTCCCGCGGCGCATCCATCTTCGTGGGCGACTTCCTCGCCGAGTTCGGGCCCGACGCGCTGCGCTACTACATCGCGGTCGCCGGGCCGGAGAACCAGGACACCGACTTCACCTGGGAGGAGTTCGTCCGACGGATCAACTTCGAGCTCGCCAACGAGTGGGGCAACCTCGTCAACCGCTCCATCTCCATGGCGCACAAGAACGTGGGTGCAATCCCGGAGGCCGGTGATCTCAGCTCCGAGGACGAGGCGCTGCTCGCCGAGTCGCGCAAGGCGTTCGACGTCGTGGGCGAGCACCTGGCTGCCCGCCGCTTCAAGCTCGGCATCACCGAGGCCATGCGCATCGTCGGCCTGGCCAACAAGTACCTCTCCGACATGGAGCCCTGGAAGCTGAAGGACCAGCCCGCGCGTCGCGACACCGTGCTGCACGTGGCCCTGCAGGTGGTCAGCGACTGCAACACGCTGCTGACCCCCTTCATGCCCCACGCGGCGCAGAAGATCCACGAAGCCCTCGGCAACGAGGGTGTCTGGGCGGCGCTGCCGGAGCTGGTGGAGGTTTCCGAGGAGGGCCTCGACTACCCGATCCTGCAGGGCGACTACGCCTCGGAGCAGGCCGTTTGGGCCTCGCGTCCCATCGTCGCCGGCACCCCCTTGGCCAAGCCGTCGCCGCTGTTCGCGAAGGTGGACGAGAAGCTGGCCGAGACCGGACCCAGCTGGGCGCCCATCAACACCGAGGCCTGAGGCACCGGCTCAGTCCAGGCAGAACTCGTTGCCCTCGGGGTCTGCCATGACGATCCAGCCGTTGCTGAGCGGCGGCTCCGGCTCGTGACGCCGCAGCCGGGTGGCGCCCAACTCGAGCAGCCGGGCGCACTCGGCCTCCAGTGCGGCCATCCGTGCGTCACCCGCCAGCCCCTCGGCGGCCCGTACGTCGATGTGGAGCCGGTTCTTGGCCGTCTTCGGCTCCGGAACACGCTCGAAGAACACCCGTGGGCCCACACCGTCGGGATCGATCACCGCGAAGCGTGAGTCCCACTCGGACTCCGGCACGCCGAACTCCTTGAGCGCGGTGAACCACGCCTGCAACGTCTCCTCCGGCGTCCCGATCTGCCCGCCCGGTGGCGGGTCCACGACGTAGCCGAGCACCTCGGCCCAGAACAGGCCGAGGGCCTGCGGTGAGTGTGCGTCGAACGTGAGCTGGATCTTCGCTGAAGCCATGCAAACAGGTTGCCATGAAGGCTGGCTCGGGACGAGGTATTCAGGGCGCTAATCCTTGTGGCCCTGCCAGAGCGTCACCGCCACAGGACCAGGAAGTCTCCCCAGCGCGCCCTGAAGGCCTCGTCCCGAGCCAGCCGGAGCCCTTCGAGGCTCGCTGTCGCTCGCGCCTCAGGGAAACTGGTTACCAGGAGCCGAAGCTGCCGCCACCACCGGAGAAGCCGCCGCCACCGGAGAAGCCGGAGCCGCCCGACGAACCGGACGAGGCCATCTGGGCCTGCATGTTGGCGCTCGCGGCCTGCGCCATCACCTGGTTGAAGTCATGGCTGAAGTTGTTCAGGCTCATCGAGAAGAAGGCGTAGTTGTACAGGTTCGCCCCGTGGTACCAGCCCAGGTCGGGCTCGTAGACGCCGCGGGAGCCGAGGTCGGCGAAGACCTTCGCCCAGCGGTCCGCCACGCCGAAGATCATCGCGTAGGGCAGATACCGGCTGAACACGTCGATGCCCTCCTCGAACTTGATCTGGTCCGCCTCGGCGGTGCGCAGGTACAGCTCGAAGCCCTTGGCCTGAGCCAGGACGGCAGAGCCCTTGGCGGAGCGGGTCCGGAACTTGCTGGACATCACCACCAGCCCGACACCGATGATGATCACCGGGATTCCGGCCAGACCCCAGCCGAACTGGGCCAGCAGGAGGGTGAGCAGGACGCCCGCGATCGCGAGGATGCCGCCACCGACCAGCGGGTTGAGCTGTGCGTGGTTGGGGTTCTTCTTGAACCAGCCGAGCTCGACGACGCGCTTGTAGAGCCGGTCCTTCGTCTTCGGCTGGATCGAGTGGTAGTCGGCGTCGGAGAGTTCCTTCATCCCGACGCTGTCGCCGTGGGCGAAGACGGCGTCGAGGAGCTTGGTCTCGTACTTCACGAGCCGGTCCGAGGAGTTGGGGGTGCGCCTGAGCACGTGCCCCGTGCCGCGCTCGTCGGTGGCCTGGATCTGCATGTGGCCGCGCACGGCGAGGTCGATGAGGGTGGCCGAGACGTCGATGCTGTCCGCGGTGGTGTCCATCAGCGTCCCGATCTCGCCGGGGCGGGCGCCCTTGGGCGGCTGGAACGCGACGGCGACGTTCTGCTTGCCGGCCGCCGGGCCAACCTTCCCCTTCTCGCCCTCCTTGGGGGTGAGGCCGGGGGTGAGACCGAGGTAGACCTCGTCGCGGGCGTGGCGGCGGTTGATGCCCACGAGCGCCGCGATGGCGCCGATGCCGAGGACACCCGTTGCGATGCCGGTGCCTGCGTTGACCTCGAACATGTTGCCGGGGTGAACGCGCCGGGTCTTGATCTGCTCGACGCCACCGAAGGTGCCGGCGGGGAAACCGGCGACGACCTGGACGGGGGTGCCGGCGGTCAGGGCGCCGATCTCGTAGGTGGCGGTGGTGCCGGAGGAACTGCTGGTGCACTCGGTGGTGAGGCCCGCACCCAGGAAGCAGGCGGTCCGCGAGACGTCGGCGGGGCCGTTGACGGTGAACCGGACGTCACTCATGGAACTGGCCATCGCGTCGGAGATCGGGGTCCAGTTGAACTCGTCCAGCCCGGACTCCGGGTGGTCCGAGACGATGAGGCCCTCGACGGTGTAGGTCACGACGTAGGACTGTGGCTGCCGGTAGACGGTGTCCTCCTCGCCCACGCGGATGGTGACGTGTCCACCACCCCGCTCGACGTTGGTGTCCGTGCGGGCCCCCGTGGGGGAGGTGACGTTGATGTTGGAGATGGGGAACGAGTACCACTCGTCGGGGTTCTCGCCGTCGCGCTGGCGGTCCACCAGGTCGATCAGTGGGCCGCGCCCGCTCTGGACGCTGAAGTCCAGCGTCATCTCGATGGTGACGTTGGCGAGGCCGTCCTCGGTGAGTTCGACGGTGGTGTCGAACTGCGTGTAGGGGGCGCCCTCGTCGGCGGCGGCGGGCGAGACGAGCGCCACCACCCCGAACAGGCCGATCACCAGTGAAGCCAGGACAGCACGCAACGCTCTCATGGCAACAAGCGTACCGGCGCCCCCAACCACGGCTGCGGCTCAGACCCCCAGCGCGGCCGCCATCTCCGCACGCAACTGCTCCAGTTCCCCGGCCGCGCGGGCGCGGGCCGCGGCGGCGTCGGCGGACTCCTGCGGCGTGAGCACCAACTCCAGATAGCACTTCAGCTTGGGCTCGGTGCCCGAGGGGCGGGCGACGACGTGCAGCCTGCGCCCGGTCAGTTCCACCGCGTCGGTGGCGGGCAGTGCCTCGGAGCCGGCAGCCAGGTCCACCACCGTGACGGGCTCACCCAGCAGTTCGGCGGGAGGATCGGCCCGCAGCCGCGCCATGGCGTCGGCGATCACGGAGAGCTCCTCCACCCGGACCGAGAGCTGGCTGGTGGCGTGCAGGCCGTGGTTGGCCGAGATCTCGTCGAGCCGGTCGGCCAGGGTGCGGCCTTGCGACTTCAGCTCCGCGACGAGGCGCAGCACAGTGAGCGCGGCGGTCAGGCCGTCCTTGTCCGGGACGGCCGCCGAGTCGCAGCAGTAGCCGATGGCCTCCTCGTAGCCGAAGGCGAGGTCCGGCACGCGGCCGATCCACTTGAACCCGGTGAGGGTGGTGCGGTGCTCGCGCCCGGCGGCCGTCGCCAGGTCACGCAGGAGCGTGGAGGAGACCACCGAGTTGGCGAAGCGTCCCGGGACGCCGCGGCGGATGGCGTAGTCGCCGAGGAGGCCGCCGAGCTCGTCGCCGGTCAGCATCCGCCACGAGCCGTCGACGACGGCGGCGACCGCGCAGCGGTCCGCGTCCGGGTCGTTGGCCACCACGACGTCGGCGCCCCGTTCCTCGGCGAGGGCCAGCGCCAGGTCGATGGCACCCTTCTCCTCCGGGTTGGGGAACGCGACGGTGGGGAATTCCGCATCCGGTTCGGCCTGCTGGGCGACCTCCAGGGGCGCCGGGAATCCGGCACCCTCCGCGACCGCCCGCATCGGGGCGGCCCCGACGCCGTGCATGGCGGTGTGCACCCACACCACGTCGCGCGGCGCCTCGCCGGGGACCAGCGTGGCGGCGCGGGCGACGTAGGCGGCCAGGAGTTCGTCGCCGATTTGCTCGTACCCACCCACCCGCTCCATCGCGCGCAGCAGCTGCGGCGTGACCTTGCGGATGCAGTCGGAGATCTCGCCGTCGACGGGCGGGATGATCTGGGAGCCGTCGCCCAGGTAGACCTTGTAGCCGTTGTCCGCCGGTGGGTTGTGGGAGGCGGTGACGACGATGCCGGCCACGCAGCCGAGGTGCTGGATGCCGAACGCCACCACCGGGGTGGGGGTGGGGCGGTCCGTGAGGATGGGCTCGAACCCCTGCCCGGCGAAGACCTCCGCGGTCTCGCGGGCGAACTCGTCGGACTTGCGGCGCGCGTCGTAGCCGATCAGGACCTTCCCGCCGGCCAGCCCCTGCCGGGTCAGCCAGGCGGCGAACCCGGCGGCGGCCTGGCCCACCACCACGCGGTTCATCTGCCCCGGGCCGGGGCCGATCCGGCCGCGCAGCCCTGCGGTGCCGAACTCGAGAGGCCCGGCGAACGCCACCTGCAACTCGGCCACGGCCGCCTCGTCGCCGCCCTCGGCTGCCGAGAGCAGCGCCTGCAGTTCTGCGACGGTGTCCGGGTCCGGGTCCTCGGCGAGCCAGTCGCGCGCCTGCGCCAGCACAGCGTCAGTCATTGCCACGGCCTCCTAGAGCACCCCGACGATGTCCGCCAGCAGCTTCGCCAGCCGTGGGCCGGCGTCCTTGCCGGTCTGGATCACCTCGGCGTGGTCCAGGTCCGCCTCGCCGAGGCCGGCCGCCGCATTGGTCACCAGGGAGAGTCCCAGCACCTCCAGCCCGGCCTCGCGGGCCGCGATGGTCTCGAGGGTGGTGGACATGCCGACGAGGTCGCCGCCCAGCGCGCCGGCCATCCGGACCTCGGCGGGCGTCTCGTACTGGGGGCCGCTGAACTGGACGTAGACGCCCTCGGGCAGGGAGTCGTCGACGCGGTGGGCCAGCGCTCGCAGGCGCCGGGAGTAGGCCTCGGTCATGTCGATGAACGTGGCTCCGCGCAGGGGAGTGGCGCCGGTGAGGTTGATGTGGTCCCCGATCAGGACGACGGTGCCCGGCACCCAGGCCGGATTGAGGCCGCCGCAGCCGTTGGTCAGTACCAGCGTGCGGGCACCCCAGGCGGCGGCGGTGCGGACGCCGTGCACGACGGGTTCCACGCCGCGCCCCTCGTAGTAGTGGGTGCGGCCGGTGAACACGGCCGCCACCTTGCCCGCCCCGGTGCGCACCAGCCGCAGTTCGCCGCCGTGGCCGCTGACCACGGGCTTGCTGAAGCCGGGCACGTCGCCGAGGGCGATCTGGCCCAGCGGCTCCCCGAGGCTGTCCGCGCCCGTGGACCAGCCGGAGCCGAGTACCAGTGCGATGTCGATCGACGGCACCCCGAGGGTGTCGGCGAGGAAGCCGGCGGCGTCGCCCGCGGCCTGCTTCGGGTCAGGGGTTCCAGTTGCTGCAGTGCTCACGCCGCCAGCCTAGTGTGAGGCCGCCCGTCGTGTGCTGTGAAAGGATGGAGGACGTGACGAAGGTAGTGATCATCGGTGGTGGACCCGGCGGGTACGAGGCGGCGCTGGTGGGCAGCCAGCTTGGAGGTGACGTCACCCTCATCGAACGCGACGGGCTCGGTGGCGCCGCGGTCCTCACGGACTGCGTCCCCTCGAAGACCCTGATCGCCACCGCCGAGGTGATGAGCACCATGCAGCGCGCCTCGGAGCTCGGCCTGCACTTCGAGGGCGACGACGACCTCAGCTCCGCCATCCGCGTGGACCTCGCCCAGCTCAACGCCCGCGTGCGGGACCTGGCCACCGCCCAGTCCCACGACATCCGCTCCCGGCTGGACCGCGAGGGCGTCAACATGGTCCGCGGCACGGCCCGGCTCTCCGGCCACCACAAGGTCAGTGTCACCACCGACACCGGTGACTACGAGATCGACGCCGACGTGGTGCTGGTGGCCACCGGCACCACCCCGCGCGAACTGCCGGAGGCCCGCTGCGACGGCCGCCGCATCCTGAACTGGAAGCAGCTCTACCACTTGGACGAACTCCCCGAGCGGCTCATCGTCGTCGGATCCGGCGTCACAGGGGCCGAGTTCGCCTCCGCCTACGACGCCCTCGGCGTGGACGTGGTGCTGGTCTCGTCCCGCAGCCAGGTGCTGCCCGGCGAGGACCAGGACGCCGCCAACGTCCTGCAGCGCGCGTTCAAGGACCGCGGCATGGAGATCATGAGCGAGTCCCGCGCCGAGGCGGCCCGAGTGGAGGGCGACGGCGTCGTGGTCACCCTCACCGACGGCCGGGAGGTCCGCGGCTCCCACTGCCTGATGGCCGTTGGTGCCATCCCCAACACCGCCGACATGGGGCTGGAGGAGCGAGGCGTCCAGCTCTCGAAGTCCGGCCACATCCTGGTGGACAAGGTCTCCCGCTCCAGCGTGCGTTACGTCTACGCCGCCGGCGACGTCACGGGCGTGTTCGCGCTGGCCTCGGTGGCCGCCATGCAGGGCCGGATCGCCATGTGGCACGCCCTGGGTGACGCCGTGTCCCCACTGGACCTCAGCCAGGTCTCCTCCAACGTCTTCACGGCCCCCGAGATTGCGACGGTGGGTGTCACGCAGGCGCAGGTGGACGCCGGGGACGTGCGGGTGGCGTCGGTGCTGCTGCCGCTGGGCGGCAACGCCCGGGCCAAGATGCAGGGCTTCACCGACGGCTTCGTGAAACTGTTCTGCCTGCCCACCACCGGCATCATCATGGGCGGCGTCGTCGTGGCCCCGTACGCATCGGAACTGATCCATGCGGTGTCCATCGCCGTGGGCCTGCGGATGGACGTGGACAGGTTCAGCGCCGCGTTCACCGTCTACCCGTCGATGAGCGGATCCCTGGCGGAGGCTGCTCGCCGGCTGCACCACCACCAGCCGGACGTGCTCACCAGCTAGTCGTTGAACAGGCCCATCAGCAGGCTGAAACCGCCGATCATGAGCGCGCCCTGGGTGAGCTGCCGGATTGCGGGGTCCATGCCGTAGGGCTCGTAGTAGCCGCGCGCCCAGGCGGCCTGCCGCTCGTCCTCCCAGTAGGGGACCATCTGGCCGCCCACCATGGGAACCATGCGGATGTGGGGGTTGGCACCGGACTGCACCCGGGCGGCATCCAGCGCGCAGGCGGGCACCTGGCGGCTGACGCCGCCGTCGGGGGCCCACTCGACGTCCGTGGTGGAGGGGCCGTGGGCCGGGTTGAAGAAGCATGGCGGGCGTCGGTCCGGCAGTTCACGTCCGTGGGCGCGGGCCTTGACGCACTCGATGGCGTAGCGGCCCTCCTCCAGGATCTGTGTGATGTGGGTCGCGTCCGAGTCGAACTCCGCGTTGCGCAGCGACTGCTTGGCGTTCTCGTAGGCGTCGAGCGCCTTGGTGTAGTCGGCCTGCGCCTCGGCGCTGAGCTCGATGCCGACGACGTCGAGGTCCAGGTCCCGCAACTCACCGCCGAAGCGGGTGATGTCCTGGTCCACGGAGTCCTTGGACGCGTCGCTGAGCGGCTGCTCCGGCTGCTGGTAGCCCTGCCCGAAACCCTGCGCGCCGAAGGCCGGTTGGCCGTAGCCCGCGTACGGGCTCTGGATCATCCGGGGCTGCTGCGGCCCGTACAAGGAGTTGGGCGGCGGCGCTCCATGACCGAGGTGGCGACTCCTGGCCCGCATCCCGGCCCCCGTCAAGGGGCCCAGCACGAGCGCGATCAGGATCACCACGAAGATGAAGTCCATAAACCCTGTACCCGCACTTTCCCTCTGGGACACTGGACTCCCAGATTACTCCCCGGGTCAACGGGGGTGGCTCAGGGGTCTACCAGCTCGCACACGACGGTGCCGGCGGCCAGCGGTTGACCCCCCGCGATCGCCAGCCCGGAGACCACGCCGGTGCGGTGCGCGACGAGGGGCTGTTCCATCTTCATCGCCTCCACCACGGCCACCGGCCGGCCCGCCTCGACGGCCTCGCCGTCGGCCACCAGCACCTTCACCACAGTGCCCTGCATCGGGGCGATGAGCGCGGTGCCTCCGGCCTCGGCCACCTTGGCGCCACCACGGGCCCGGCGGCCGGGGCGCGCGGTGCGGCCGGAGCTGCCGCCGCCGAAGCCGGCGGGCAGGCTGACCTCCATCCGGCGCCCGTTCACCTCCACCACGACGACCTCGCGGGCGGTGGTCTCCGCCAGCGGTGCCGGCCCGCCCGTCCAGGGCTCCAGTTCGGCGTCGAAGTCCGTCTCGATCCAGCGGGTGTGCACCCCGAAGACGCCGTCGGGGGCGGTGAAGGCGGGATCGGTCAGCACCGCGC
Organism: Tessaracoccus terricola; assembly: GCF_054776555.1. Taxonomy (NCBI): domain Bacteria; kingdom Bacillati; phylum Actinomycetota; class Actinomycetes; order Propionibacteriales; family Propionibacteriaceae; genus Tessaracoccus; species Tessaracoccus terricola. The sequence continues at coordinate 613,601 of NZ_BAAHBS010000005.1, forward strand.
GGTGGAACGGAGCGACGGTGGGCATGCCGGTCACCTCCAGTTCGGCCAGGGCGCGGCGGGAGCGCTCGATGGCCTGCTTGCGGTCGGCGCCGGCGACGATCACCTTGGCCAGCAGCGAGTCGAACGCGCCGGGCACCGTCATGCCGGCGAGGTAGCCCTCGTCCACCCTGACGCCGGGGCCCGACGGTGCGTGCCAGCCGGTCAGTGTCCCCGGCGCGGGCATGAAGTTGTTGCCGGGGTCCTCCGCGTTGATCCGGAACTCGATGGCGTGGCCCCGCACCGGCGGGTCGTCGTAGCCGAGCTCCTCGCCCTCGGCGATGCGGAACATCTCGCGGACCAGGTCGATGCCGGTGACCTCCTCGGTCACCGGGTGCTCCACCTGCAGGCGGGTGTTCACCTCGAGGAACGAGATGGTGCCGTCACCCCCGACGAGGAACTCGCAGGTGGCAGCCCCCACGTAGCCGGCCTCGGCGAGGATGGCCTTGCTGGAGGATCGCAGCAGCGCCTCCTGCTCGGCGCTCAGGAACGGCGCCGGGGCCTCCTCCACCAGCTTCTGGTGACGGCGCTGCAGGGAGCAGTCCCTGGTGGAGACCACCACCACGTTGCCGTGGGAGTCCGCGAGGCACTGGGTCTCAACGTGCCGGGGCCGGTCCAGGTAGCGTTCCACGAAGCACTCGCCGCGGCCGAAGGCCGCCACCGCCTCCCGAGTGGCGGAACCGAACAGTTCCGGCACCTCATCCAGCGTGCGGGCCACCTTCAGGCCGCGGCCACCACCGCCATGGGCGGCCTTGATGGCCACCGGCAGCCCGAACTCGCGGGCGAACGCCAGCACCTCGTCGGCGTCCGAGACGGGGTCAGCTGTGCCGGGCACCAGCGGGGCCCCGACGCGCTGCGCGATGTGGCGGGCCTGCACCTTGTCACCCAGCGCCTCGATGGCTGCCGGTGGCGGGCCGATCCACACCAGCCCCGCCTCCAGCACGGCGCGGGCGAACGTGGCGTTCTCGGCGAGGAAGCCGTAGCCGGGGTGCACGGCGTCGGCCCCCGAGCGGGCCGCCACGTCGAGCAGCTTCGCGATGTCCAGGTAGCTCTCGGCCGGGGTGGTCCCGCCCAGCGCGAAGGCCTCGTCGGCGAGCCCCACGAACAGGGCGTCGGCGTCGGGCTCGGCGTAGACCGCCACGGAGCTGATCCCGGCGTCGCGCGCGGCACGCACCACTCGGACCGCGATCTCGCCGCGATTGGCAACCAGGACCTTCGTGATGTGTTCTCCCACGTCGCGGAGTCTAGCCACCACGCAGCTGCCGGTAGCGTTCGGGGTATGCCGATCCCCGAATTCATCTCAGACCTCAGGCGACACATCGGAAACGCGCCGCTGTGGCTCAGCGGCGCCGCGGCCGTCATCCTCCGCGACGGTGAGACCGGCCCGGAGGTGCTCCTCATCAAGCGCTCCGACACGGGGGAGTGGGCGCTCGTCTCCGGCATCATCGACCCGGGCGAGCACCCGGTGGAGACCCTGCGGCGTGAGGCGATGGAGGAGGCGAGCGTCGAGATCGAGGTTGGGCGGATGCTGTGGCTGACCGTCGGTGCGCCCGTCACCTACCCCAACGGCGACCAATGCCAGTTCCTCGACCACGGCTACCTCTGCCGCTGGATCTCTGGGGCGGCCCGCGTCGGCGACGACGAGGCCACCGACGTGCGCTGGTTCCCCGTCGACGCACTGCCCACCCCGGGGCGGGACGAGCTGGCGGTCAGGGTGCGGGCGGCGCTGCAGCCAGGCGACGGCATCCTGCACGAGTTCTGAGACCGGGTACGCTTCAGCCGTGATCCGCCGCAAGCTCGCCGTCCTCGCCTGCCTGCTGCTCGTCGGCTGCGGCGCTGCGGACGAGCCCGAACCGTTCCCGCCGCCAACGCCGACGCCCTCGGCCACCCACGTGGTCCCCGACGGCGCCGTGGAGCTGGCCAGCTACGGCTTCCAGCACGCGCCCGAGGGGTTCATGGTGCCCGGGACCTCGATCATCGAGGACAAGGTGGACCAGACCAACACCGTCGTGGCCGTGTTCACGGCACCCTCGGGACTGGACCTGGCCGGGTTCATGCGGCAGTCACTGCCCGCCGACGGCTGGACGATCACCGCCGACGGGCAGAACTCACTTCTCTTCGAGCGAGGCGAGCTCCGCGGCGCCTTCACCGTCAGCGGCCAACTGGCCGCCCTCAGCATCCGGGGCGACGCCGGCTCCTGACTCCTCCTCGACAGCCTCGGCGGACTCGGCCACCGCGGTCTCCTCGACGGCCGCGGCCAGCGCCCCGCCGCCGAGGGTGGTGAGCATCTGCCGCACGTTGGTGAGCTGCTCGGTGATGGAGTCGCGACGCGCCGCCAGCGCCTGCAGCTCGCGCTCGGAGTCCCGCTTCACGCGCTCGGCGTGGATGCGGGCGTTGTCCAACAGCTGCTGGGCCTCGGCGGTTGCCTTCTCGCGCTCGGCCTCGGCGTCGGCCTGGGCCTCGCGCAGCAGCAGGGTGGCCTGCTCCTGGGTGTCGGCCAGCTTCTCCGAGGCAGCGGCCAGCGCCTTCTCCTGGGTGGCCATCTGGGCGGCGAACTCGCTGGCAGCCTTGTCCCGACGCGTGGCGAGGGTCTGCTCGAAGTCCGCGGCCGCGGCGGCGGAAGCGGCACGCTGCTGCTCATGGACGGCCTCGGCCTCACGGCGGCGTGCGGAGGCCTCCCGGTCCGCGTGGTCCAGCAGGTCGTCGGCCTCCCGGCGGGCCTGCTCCAACACCCGGGCGGCCTCGGAGTCCGCGCGCGAGCGGGTCTCACCGGCGTGGGTCTCCGCAGCGGTGCGGAGCCGCTCGGCCTCGGTGCGGGCGTCGGAGACCAGTTCCTCGGCCTGCGCGGCGGCCTTGCTGCGCAGTTCGTCGGCCTCCTCGTCGGCCAGCGTCAGGATCTGCGAGATCCGGGGGCCCAGGTCCGCGTAGCTGAGCGGTCCGCTGCGGGACGACTCCAGCTGCGCCACCTGCTCCTTGAGCACCGCCACCTCGTCGCGCAGCGCCGCAGCCTGCCCGGTCGTCTCCGCCAGGCCTGCCTCCAGCCGGTTGATCTCGACGGTCTTCTCCGCCGACTCCTGCAGGGCGGCCGAGTGCGTCTGCCGCATCCGGGCGACGGTGTCGTCCACCTGTGCCGGGTCGTAGCCACGACGGACGGTGTTGAAGGATTCGGTCATTGTCAGTCCTCAGTTCCTGTCTGATCACCCGGGACGGCGAGCGCCTCGATCACCCCGGAAAGCTTGCCCAACTGTGCTGTGATCTCTGCCTTGCGGCCGGAGAGCAACTCCACCTCGGTGCGAGCCTCCTCCAGCCGTTCCCGCGCCTCGCGGCGGATCTCGTCGGCCTCGGTCCGGGCGCGCGCCACCAGCGCGGTGGCCGCCTCCCGGTCCGCCTTGAGTTGCGAGTAGTGGTTGCCGTGCAACGCCTTCAGCTCCGCGAGGCTCTGCTCGCGGATGTTGCGGGCCTCCTCCCGTGCGGAGGCGAGCACCTGGTCCGCCCGGTCCCGGACGTCGGTGGCGTCGGCTGCGGCATCGGCGACGAGCCTGGCGGCCTCCTCGCGGGCGGCCTCCCGCACCCGCCGGGCCTCGGCCTCGGCGGCCGCCTGCAGCACCCGCACCCGCTCCTCCGCGTCGGCGACGTTCGCTGCGGACTCGGCCTCGCGGGTGGCCAGCTCGTGGCGGCGGGAGGCGGTGAACGCGTCCAGTTCGGCCCGCTCCCGCTCCCGGGTCCTGTGGAGCTCCTCCTCGACGGCGCGCCGCTGGGCGTCCAGCTCGGCCGCCACACCGGTGCGCAGGTCCGCCATGGTCTGTTCCGTCCAGTGCAGTTGCGCCTTCGCCTGGTCCAGCACCTCGTGGGCCTCCGCCTCGGCGCTGGCGAGCAGTTCGTCGCGTTCGGCCTGCGCGTCGGCCACGGACGCGGCAGCGCCGGCCACCTCGCTCCGCCGCCACTCGGCGGTGTCGGCACGCAACTGTTCGGCGTTCGCGCGGGCCGTCCCGAGCAGGTCGTCGGCCTCACTCCGGGCCTGTTCGCGCAGGGCCGCGACGGCCTCGTCGGTCTCGGCCCGGTCCCTCGCGATGGTTTCCGCAGCCACCCGCTCGCGCTCGGCCAGTTCCTGCTCGAAGGTCGCGAGTGCGGCGGCCATGGCATCGCGCTTGCGCTGCGCCTCCGCCTCGGACTCGGCCACCAACTCGGCGGCGCGTTCCTGGGCGCGGCGCAGGATGGTCTCGGCGTCGGCGGCGGAGTTGGTGCGCAGCTGCTCACAGGTCTGTTCCGTCTCGGCGACGAGCCTGGCCGCGGCGACGCTCGCCTCCCGCATGGCCTCCCGGGCCTCGGCGTCGGCCCGCTCGAGCCGTTCCCGGGCGACGCCGCGGGACTCGGCCAGCTCGGCACGGGCCGCCTCGTTGGCGCTCGCGAGGTCGGCGGCCTCCGCCTTCGCGGCCGCGTGCTCCTGCCTGATGCGGACAGCCTCCTCGCGGGCCTCGGAACGCAACTGGTCTGCCATGCGCTGGGCGCGGTCGAGGATCGCGGTCGCCCGGGCGCCCACCTCACCCAGTGGTGAGTGGGTTGCGCCGCTGAGGTTCTCGTCGAAGTCCTTCATCGGGTGGTGCAATGGAAACGTGACGGGACCATGGGTGAAGTCTCTCATGAACACGCTTCCCGGTCGCCCCCCGCGGTCGGCAGCCGGACACCCGCCGCGGTACGGCACAATTGCGCCCGTGAGCCTCCTGACAACCACCGTCGAAGCCATCCGCCCCACCTCCCCGGAGGCGCTGGCCGCCGCCGAGGCCACCCAGGAGCGGCTGACCAAGCCCAGCGGCAGCCTTGGCCTGGTGGAGGCCGTCGGGAACCGACTGGCAGCCATCGCCGGGCAGTGCCCGCCGCCGGTGCCCGAACCCGCCGCCGTCGGCGTCTTCGCCGGCGACCACGGGGTGGTGGCGCAGGGCGTGACGCCGTGGCCGCAGGAGGTGACGGCGCAGATGCTCACCAACATCGCGGGCGGCGGGGCGGCCGTGAACGTCCTCGCGAGGCAGCACGGCGTGGACATCCTGCTCACCGACGTCGGCGTCGCCACCGGCTACCCGGATGACGCGCGCATCCGCAACCGCAACGTCCGCCGCGGCACGCGGGACCTCACCGTCGAGGCCGCCCTCACCCGGGACGAGGCGCAGCGAGCCCTCGAAGTGGGCACCGAGGCCGCCCGGGAGGCGATCGACGCCGGGGCCCGCTGCCTGCTCACCGGGGAGATGGGCATCGGCAACACCACGCCCGCCAGTGCACTGATCTCGGTGTTCACCGGACTGGGGGCCGCGGACGTCACTGGGCGGGGAGCCGGCTCCGACGACGCGATGCTGGCCACCAAGACCATGGTCATCGAGGCCGCGCTGGCGCTGCACCGGCCGGACCCGAGCGACCCGGTGGGGGTGCTCGCCGCCGTCGGGGGACTCGAGCACGCGGCCCTTGCGGGCTTCGTCCTCGGCGGCGCCGCCGCCGGGGTGCCCGTCATCCTCGACGGCGTGATCGCCTGCTCCGCCGCCTGCGTCGCGGTGGCCCTGGCCCCCGGAGCGGTCGGCTACCTGTTCTCCGGACATGCCGGCGCTGAGCCCGGCATCCGCGCCGCCCTGGTCCACCTCGGACTCAACCCGCTGGTGGACCTCGGACTCCGGTTGGGTGAGGGCACCGGCGCCGTGCTGGCCCTGCCCACCCTGCAGGCCGGCGCCAAGATCCTGCGTGAGATGGCCACCTTCGACGACGCCGGGATAGTCGCAGGGGAGGGTGACGCAGCCGTCACCGAGCCGCGGCGACGAGGGACCGTGCTCGTCACCGGGGGTGCCCGCTCGGGCAAGTCCTCCTGGGCAGAGGCCCGCCTGGCGGGCAGGGGAGTGGTGGACTACATCGCCACCTCAGACCCGCGCAGCGACGATGAGGAGTGGCGCCGCCGCGTCCGGCTGCACCGCGAGCGCCGCCCGCAGGACTGGAACACCCTCGAGACCATGGACCTCGCCGCCGCCCTCCGCGCCCCCGGGGAAGCGCCCGTGCTGGTGGACTGCATCTCGGTCTGGCTCACCCGTGTGCTGGACGAACTCGACGCCTGGGACGCCCCCGACGAGGCGTGGCGCGAGCCGCTGCGCACACGCACCGACGAACTCCTGACGGCCCTCCGGGAGACCGGCAGGGAGGTGGTCCTGGTCACCAACGAGGTGGGCTCCGGCGTGGTCCCGGCCACCGCCTCCGGCCGGGTCTTCCGCGACGAACTGGGGCGCCTGAACGCCGAACTGGCGGCGGCCTGCGACGAGGTCTGGCACGCGGTGGCCGGGATCACCCGCAGGATCAAGTAGTGCGTGCGTTCCTCGCGGCGCTCGGCACCTTCACGGTCCTGCCCGCCCCACCCACGGAACTCGATCGCGGCCGGGCCGGTCGGGTGCTGGCGGCGCTGCCGTGGGTGGGCCTCGTCGTCGGCGCGCTGGCGGGGCTCGTCACGTTCCTGGCCGGACTCACCGGCGCCACGCTGCTGGCGGCTGCGCTGGGCGTGGCCACGCTCGCTGCGCTCACGGGGGCGCTGCACGTCGACGGGCTGGCAGACACAGCCGACGGACTGGGCTCCCGCAGGCCTGCAGAGGAGGCGCTCGAGATCATGCGCCGCTCCGACATCGGCCCCATGGGCGTGGTCGCGCTCGTGTTCGTGCTGCTGGTGGACGTCGCAGCCCTCGAATCGATTGCCGGGGGAGGGGGACTGGCCGCACCCCTCGCGCTCCTAGTGGCGGCCGTGGTGGGCAGGCTCGCCGTGGTCCTCGCCAGCCGGGGCCCCGGGGCGCGCGGCAGCGGGTTCGGGGCGCTGTTCACGGGCCTCACCTCGGCTCCGGCAGCCGTGGTCAACACCGTCGCGGTGCTGCTTCTCGCCGCCGCCGCCGGGCTGCTCGCCTCCGGCTGGCTCGGAGCCGCGGTGTTCGCCGGTGCCGCCGTCGTCGCGTTGCTCACCACGTCGCTGTGGCGCCGGCAGCTCGTGCGACGTCTTGGTGGCATGACCGGTGACACCTTCGGGTCGCTGGTGGAGGTGGGCCAAGCGGTGTTCCTGGTGGTCACCGCCTTGTCTGCAGCCACCCCGGCATGAGCGTCGTCCAGTCCCCGGTGGCCAGGTCCAGGCGGCCCACCACCTGCAGCGGCCCCGCGATCCGCGACGTGCGGAACCGGACCAGTGACACTTCCGGAACCACCCACTCGCCGGTGCTCGGGACCTCCCGCAGCAACTCGAGCGGTTCGTCGATCGGCCACGACCCCCTGTAGTGGCCCACCGTCACGTGCGGGCGGAAGTCCATGGCGTGCTCCTCCGGGGCGCCGTGGGTCAGCACCGCGTGGGCGTGCGGCAGCCAGTCGTCGGACAGCGCCAGGTGGGGCACCATCGGGAAGGAGCCCCAGCCGTCGGCGCGGAGCGTGACGGGCCCGGCCGCGAGCCGCCGCAGCAGCCGCAGGTCCGACTCCAGTTCGTCGGCACCGTAGGCCTGCTCGCCCTCCCCGACGAGGCCCGCGAAGGTCAGTGTGACGTGCGGTTGCCGCAGGTATCCGCGCAGCAGGTAGCCCTCCAACCGGGACCGGGCGGAGGCCAGTTGACGGCGAACGTCGGGATGGTCCAGCTCCAGCGCCCAGGCCACGGCATGGGTGCGGCCGCCGTGCCACTCGACGAAGTCCCGGTCCCGGCACGCGATGGTGTGGGTGCCGGCCACCGGGGTCAGTGGCTGACGGCGTCGGGCCGCCACAGGTCGTGCCACACGATGCCCAGATCCAGCAGCATCTGCCGCAGCAGCGGCAGGGAGATGCCGACGACGTTGTGCGGGTCGCCCTCGATCCCGGTCAGGTAGGCGCCGCCCAGACCGTCGATGGTGAAGGAGCCGGCCACCCACAGGGGCTCGCCGCTGTGGGTGTAGGCCTCGATCTCGTCGTCGGTGAGGTCCGCGAACTTCACCACGGTGCTGCCCACCCGCTTGCTGGAGAGCACCTCCTCGCCGCGGCGCACCCAGACATAGTGGCCCGTGTGCAGCACGCCCTGGCCGCCCCGCATCCGTCGCCACTGCTCGGCCGCCCGGGTGGGGGTGCCGGGCTTGCCGCGGGGCTTGCCCTCGAACTCCAGCACCGAGTCGCAGGCCACGAGGACGGCGTCGCCCTCCACCTGGTCCAGCACGGAGGTGCCCTTGGCCTCGGCCAGGGTGAGCGCCAGCCGGGCGGAGTCGGTGTCGATCACCTGGCTCTCGTCGAAGCTGGAGACGATCACCTCCGGGTCCAGCCCGGCCTGGCGCAGCAGGCGCAGCCGGCCGGGGGAGCGGGAGGCGAGGATGAAGCGTGGTGTGGTCATGGTGTCCTCAGGGAGTCTCGCCAGGTGTCACGCCCGCGTGGGGGCGGCACCCGGAGTTGGCGGTGGTGGGAGTTCCAGGCGGTGGCGCCCGCCTGGATCTCGGTACTGGTCCCGACGGCGCGGGCCAGGAGGGCGACGAGTGCTGCCGTCGCCTCGGCATCAGTGGCGGGGGTGATGACCTCGGGCATGCTGCTCACAGCGGGATGTTCCCATGCTTCTTGGGCGGCAGCGAGTCCCGCTTGGTGCGCAGCAGCCGCAGTGCACGCACCACCTCGGTGCGGGTGCGGTGCGGATGGACCACCTGGTCCACGTAGCCGCGCTCGGCCGCGATCCACGGGTTGGCCAACTCCTGGTCGTAGTCGTCCATCAACTGCTGCCGCAGGGCCTCGGGGTCCTCGGCCGCGGCCAGGTCCTTCTTGTGGAGCACACCCACGGCGCCCTGGGCACCCATGACGGCGATCTGGGCGGTGGGCCAAGCCAGGTTCACGTCGGCGCCCAGCGCCTTGGAGCCCATCACGAGGAACGCGCCGCCGTAGGCCTTGCGGGTGATGACGGTCACCAGCGGCACCGTCGCCTCCGAGTAGGCGTAGATCAGCTTGGCGCCGCGGCGGATGATGCCGCGGTGCTCCTGCTCCACGCCGGGCAGGAAGCCGGGGACGTCGACGAACGTGAGCACCGGGATGTTGAACGCGTCGCAGGTGCGCACGAACCTTGCCGCCTTCTCCGAGGCGTCGATGTCCAGGCAGCCGGCCAGCACCAACGGCTGGTTGGCGACGACGCCGACGCTGCGGCCCTCGACGCGTCCGAACCCGACCAGCACGTTGCCCGCGAACAGTTCGTGCACCTCCACGAAGTCGCCGTCGTCGAGGACGCTCCGGATCACCTCGCGCATGTCGTAGGGCTGGTTGGCGCCGTCGGGCACGAGGGCGTCAAGGAGCCGGTCGGCGTCGGTCACCTCGGCCACCGGGTCCGCCTCGAGCAGCGGCGGGTCCTCGAGGTTGTTCTGCGGCAGGAACGAGAGCAGTTCGCGCACGAACTCGAGTGCGTCGGTCTCGTCGGCCGCGAGGTAGTGGGAGTTGCCGGACCTGGTGGACTGGGTGCGGCCGCCGCCCAGCTCCTCCATGGTGACGTCCTCGCCGGTGACGGTGCGGATCACGTCCGGGCCGGTGATGAACATCTGGGAGGTCTGGTCCACCATCACGGTGAAGTCGGTCAGGGCGGGGGAGTAGACGTGGCCGCCGGCGGCCGGCCCCATGATCAGTGAGATCTGCGGGATCACGCCCGAGGCGCGGGTGTTGCGTCGGAAGATCTCCCCGTACAGCGCCAGCGAGACCACGCCCTCCTGGATGCGGGCACCGCCGCCCTCGTTGATGCCCACCAGCGGCACGCCGAGTTTGAGCGCGAGGTCCATCACCTTCACGATCTTGCTGCCGTAGACCTCGCCGAGCGCCCCACCGAAGACGGTGACGTCCTGGCTGAAGACGCACACGTGGCGCCCGTCGATGGTGCCCGTGCCGGTGATCACCCCGTCGCCGTAGGGGCGGCGCTCACCCATCCCGAAGGACGTGGTGCGGTGGCGCGCGAACTCGTCGAGTTCGGAGAAGCTGCCCTCGTCCAGCAGGGCGAGCACCCGTTCCCTGGCCGTCAGCTTGCCCTTGGCATGCTGCCGCTCCACCGCCGCCGCCGAGCCGGCGTGCACCGCCTCCTCGATCCGGCGCTCGAGATCGGCGAGCTTGCCCGCCGTGGTGTGGATATCGGGGTCCATTCCCAAGACCCTATCGCCCCGGGCCTAGGCTGCAGGGGTGAGATCGACGCTTCCCGATGCTGCCGCCGTCACCGCCGCCCTGGGCGCCTCGACGTCGTGGCGCGAGGTGCAGGTGGTGGCCAGCACCGGCTCCACCAACGCGGCCCTGGCCGCGGCCGCCCGGGCCGGAGCCGCCCCCGGCGTGGTGCTGGTTGCCTCGGAGCAGACCGCGGGCCGCGGCCGTCGGGACCGGACGTGGGCGAGCCCCGCCGGCAAGTCCGTGGCCATCTCCGTACTGCTGCAGCCCGGTCCCCCGTTCCCGCAGTGGGGCTGGCTGTCCCTGCTCGCCGGGATGGCGGTCTCCTCCGCCGTGGCCGAGCTGGCCCCGGACCCTGACCGGGTGGAACTGAAGTGGCCCAACGACGTCCTGGTGGGTGGCCGCAAGGTGTGCGGGATCCTCTCGGAGGTGGTGCAGCGGGCCGACGGGGCCTGCGCCGTCGTCGGCATGGGCCTCAACCTCACCCTCGAGGAGGACGAACTGCCCGTACCGACGGCCACCTCGCTCGCGCTCGAGGGCATCCGGGTGGACCAGAGCCTCGTTGTCGCGTCAGTGCTGCGCCACTTCGAGCGCCACTACGCCCGCTGGCAGGAGACGGGGAACCTGCGCGCCGAGTACGAGGCCGGGTGCTCCTCGGTGGGTGCGCCGCTGCAGGTGGTGGTGGACGAACGGCGCACCGTGACCGGAGTCGGGCATGGCGTCGACGACGGCGGCAGGCTCCTCGTCGACACCGGGTCCGGGATCGAGGCGTTCGCAGCCGGTGACGTGGTGCACGCACGGCTGCGCCCTTGAAGCTGACCCCTCGGCGCGTAGGTTGGGGAACAACCGAACGAAGAGGAGAAGCAAATGTCTGACCTGACCGGGAAGAAGATCGCGTTCCTGCTCACCAACGGTTACGAGGACAGCGAACTGACCAGCCCGTTGGAGGCCGTCACGTCCGCGGGCGCCACCGCCACCCTCGTGTCCCCCGAATCCGGCGCCGTCGAGGGCAAGAATGGCCACAAGGCTTCCATCGACGAGGCGAGTTCCGCCGCCGATCCCGCCGCCTTCGACGCACTGGTCCTGCCCGGTGGCGTCGTCAACGCGGACCACCTCCGCATGGACTCCGACTCCGTGGCCTTCGCCAAGGCCTTCTTCGAGGCCGGCAAGCCAGTGGGTGTCATCTGCCACGGCGCCTGGATCCTCGCCGACGCCGACGTCCTCCGCGGGCGCACCATCACGTCCTACCCGAGCCTGCGCACGGACCTGCGCAACGCGGGCGCCAACTGGGTGGACGAGGAGGTGGTGGTGGACCAGGGACTGGTCTCGAGCCGGACCCCGGACGACCTGCCCGCGTTCAACGCCAAGCTCGTCGAGGAGTTCGCCGAGGGGCGCCACGAGGGGCAGACGGCCTGATCCCGGGCGTGCCAGACTTGGCGCATGGGAATCAGCAAGAACGAACTGGGGCGTGACGAGCAGGTCATCGACTCGATGCGCACGCACGGCAAGGCGCTGATCCTCCCGGCGGTGGCCCTGATCGTGATCTCCGCAGGCCTCGGTCTGGGTCTCGCCGCCCTGCCCGTGCAGGGGCGGCGCTGGACCACCTGGATACTCGTCGCCCTGTTCGTTGCGCTGTTCATCTGGGTCGTGCTGCTGCCGTTCCTGCGCTGGCTCACCAGCACCTACACCATCACCAACCGCCGGATCATCACCCGCAAGGGCATCCTCAACAAGACCGGCCACGACCTGCCCCTGCGCCGCATCAACAACGTCAACACCGAACGCCACCTCGTCGACCGGATGCTGGGCTGCGGCACCCTGATCCTGGAGACGGCCGCCGGGAACCCGCTCGTGCTGCCGGACGTGCCCGGCGTGCAGAAGGTGCACGTCCTGATCAACGAACTCCTGTTCGCGCCAGAGGACGAACGGGAGGCACTGCCCGAGGACGAGTGACGCTACGCTCGTGGGGTGGATCGGTATCGCGTAGGGATCATCGGAGGCGGCCAGCTGGCGCGCATGATGCAGCAGGCTGCCATCAGCCTGGGCATAGACATCGCGCTGCTCTCGGAGGCGGCGGGCAACTCGGCGGCGCAGGTGATCCCTCGCACCACGGTGGGCGACCAGGACCACCTCGGGGACCTGCTCGCGTTCGCAGACGGTGTCGACGCCGTCACCTTCGACCACGAGCACGTACCCACCAAGCACCTGCACGAACTCGAACAGGTGGTGGCCGTCCGGCCCGGTCCTGCGGCCCTCTCCCACGCCCAGGACAAGGCCCTGATGCGGCAGCGCCTGACCGCACTCGGCATCCCGTGCCCAAGGTTCTCCGTCTGCGCCACCCAGGCCGAACTCGTTGCCTTCGGCGACGAGCTCGGCTGGCCCATCATCGCCAAGACCTCCCGCGGCGGCTACGACGGCAAGGGCGTCTGGAAGCTGGACGGTCCCGACGACGCGGCCGAGCCGTTCGCGAACAAGAAGGAGACCTCGGCGGGTGAACCGGTGGTGATCGTCGCCGAGGAGTTCATCGACTTCAGCCGCGAACTGTCGGCGATCGTCGCCCGCTCGCCATCCGGGCAGGCCGTCGCCTACCCGGTCAGCGAGACCCGGCAGGAGAACGGCGTCTGCGCCGAGACCATCACCCCGGCCCCCGGACTGCCCGACGAGCAGGCCTCCGAACTGCAGCAGATGGCGCTGCGGATCGCCGGCGAACTGGGCGTGGTGGGACTACTGGCGGTGGAACTGATGGAGGCCCGCGACGGCCGGGTGGTGGTCAACGAACTCGCCATGCGGCCCCACAACACCGGCCACTGGACCATCGACGGGGCCGAGACCAGCCAGTTCGAGAACCACCTGCGCGCCGTCCTGGACCTGCCCCTGGGCTCCCCGGAACTGCGGGCCCCGCACGTCGTGATGACCAATGTCCTCGGCGGCGCGGAACACGACCTCACCGGTGCGCTGCTGCACGTCTTCGCCCGCGACCGCAGGGTCAGGGTGCACCTCTACGGCAAGCCGGTGACCCCCGGCCGCAAGGTGGGCCACGTCACCACCTGCTCCGACGACCTCGACGACGCCCTGCGTCGCGCCCGGCACGCCGCCGGGTACCTGATGGGAGACCCGAATGCCTGACAACCCCCTGGTCTCGATCGTGATGGGGTCCGACTCGGACTGGCCCACGATGGAGGCCGCAGGCATCGCGCTCGACGAGTTCGGCATCGCGTGGGAGGCCGACGTGGTCTCCGCCCACCGCATGCCCGACGAGATGGTCACCTTCGGCCGTGAGGCCCACGGCCGAGGCGTCCGGGTGGTCATCGCCGGAGCCGGGGGAGCGGCGCACCTGCCCGGGATGCTCGCGTCCCTCACGCCCCTGCCGGTGATCGGCGTCCCGGTGGCGCTGAAGCACCTCGACGGCATGGACTCGCTGCTTTCCATCGTCCAGATGCCCGCCGGCGTGCCCGTGGCCACGGTCTCCATCGGTAACTCCCGCAACGCGGGCCTGCTGGCGGTGCGGATCCTCGCCGCCTCTGAGCCGGCCCTGCAGGAGCAGATGGTTGCCTTCCAGGCGTCCCTGCGCGACGCCGCCCACGCCAAGGGCGCCAAGGTGCGCGAGGCCACCCGGGGCTGAACCCGAACGCAACAACAGTGGCCCCGACGGCGAACCGTCGGGGCCACAGCTTTCCTGCTGGGACTACTTGGTGCCCACGCGGACGAAGAACTCGGCGTAGCCGTCGTCCAGGGTGGAGCCGGAGATCCCGATGCCGCTGATCGGCTCGAGGTACTGCGCCTCCTCGCTGTTGCCGAGGCCCAGGGCCTGGTTGCCGAGGATGGCCGGGACGTCGACCCAGAGCACGGACTGCGTGTCGCCGGAGGTCTCGGTCACGGAGCCGAAGGCCTCGTGGTCACCGAGGGTCTCCGACGGGCTCGCCAGCGCGTCGGGGCTCATGCCCCACGTGGTGTAGACGGTGTTGCCGTCGGTGCTGTGCTGGACGCCGGGGATGCCGATGCCGGAGGCGATGGCCTCAAGGACCTCCTGGTGCCTGGCCGGGTCATCGGTGTCCACCTTGATGCCCACCTGGGGCTGCTGCCCCTCCCAGCCGAAGGTCAGCGCGAGCTGGTTGCCCAGCACGGCGCGCAGGTCGTCGGCGGAGCTGATGCCGAAGGCGTCGAACATCGCGGGGTCCTGCTGGTACATCGGGGCGAGCTGCTCCCACAGCAGGTCGATGGACTCGGCGGAGAACGCGGAGCCCAGGACGCCGAGCCCGCCGGCGGGCAGGGAGCTCACGAAGTCGTCGGTCAGTTCCGCGTCGCCGATCTCCTGGCTGGACTTGCTGATGCCGCGCAGGACCGCGTTGCCGTCCTCGACCTTGATGCCGGCCGCGCCGTGGGCGGAGAAGCCGGCGGTCTCGATGCCGACCTCGCCCTCGGAGGCCTCGATGGCCTGGTTGATGAACTCCTCGGAGGCCCAGCCGGTGGCCAGGTAGTCCGCGCCCAGCTTGGCCATGTCAGCGACGTAGGTCTCGTTCTCGGCGAGCGAGGAGTCCTTGATGGCCTCGACGTCGACGGGGGTGCTGGCGTCGGAGAAGATCATGAGGTCGTCGATGAACTCCACGGAGGTGTCCTCGAACTCGGCCTCGGCGAACGCCTGCGCGGCGCCCTTGTCGGTCACCTGGACGGCGACGAGGAAGGCCTCGGTCTCGATGTCGAGCACGCCGATGGCGATCGAGTCACCCAGCCACGGGGCGATCTCAGTGTCGAAGTCGGGTTTGTCCTCGGAGTCCGGGATCAGCTCCCACAGCGCCTTCTTGTAGTCGCCCTCCACGTCGCCGACCTCTTCGGCGAGCTGCGGGAACTTCTCGGCGAACTCCTTCACGGCGAGCTTCTGGCCGGCGGAGGGGTTCAGGTTCACCTCGATGGCCGCGAGCGTGGTGGAGGGGAGGCCCTGCGCGGCCGCCGGGGTGGAGCCGCCGAGCAGCGAGAACGCCAGGAAACCGCCGCCGACGAGGAGCGCGACCGCCACGACTGCGGCGATGATGATCGGCGTCTTCGACTTCTGCTTGACCGGAGCCTGCTGGCCCTGCGGACCGAAGCCCTGCTGCTGGTTGTACTGCGGCTGGGGCTGGCCCTGCGGACTGAAACCCTGCTGCTGGTTGTACTGCGGCTGCGGCTGGCCCTGCGGACCGAACTGCTGCTGCGGCTGGGGGTTGCCCTGTTGGTAGTTGGGGCCCTGGGGGCCTTGGGGATTCTGCTGCCAGTTGCCCGGCCTCTGGTTGTCGCTCACAGGGGTCCTCCTGGGTTCATGATCTTCGAACAAATTCCAGCGTATCTGCTGCGCGGGTCAGCGTTTTGTGGTTGGATCAGCGCTCGAACTTCTCGAAACCGTCGGTGTTGCCGGTCCGGATGCCGTCGAAGAGCTCCTCGCTGGCGGCCTCGTCCCAGATCACCGAGGAGCCTGCGCTGGTGCTGGCGTTGGCGTTGGCGATCGGCACCGTGATGCTGAAACCGGAGCCCAGGGCGGTGCTGAAGAAGCCCCTGCCGATGCTGAAGAGCTGGCCGAAACCGGTGTCCTCGCCGCGCCCCACCGAGTTGGACACGGCCATGTTGAGCTGCCAGTAGGTGATCGGGTTCAGCAGGTGCACCGGATTGGCCGCCTTCGAGACCACCTTGCCGATCACCTCGCGCTGCCGCTCGATGCGGCCCAGGTCTCCCCGGGCGTCGGCCTTGCGCATCCGGGCGTAGCCGAGGGCGGTGACGCCGTCGATGACCTGGCACCCGGCCTCGAGTTCGAGGTGGGAGTCCCTGTCGCTGATGGGCTCGGCGGGGCAGACCTCGATGCCGCCGACGGCGTCGACGGTGTCCACCAGGCCGAGCATCCCGATCTCCAGGTAGCCGTCGATCCGGATGCCCGTGTTGGTCTCGATGGTCTCCACCAGCAGTTCCGGGCCGCCGAGGGAGTAGGCCGCGTTCAGCTTGTTGCTGCCGTGGCCGGGAATGGGGACGTAGGAGTCGCGGGGGAGGGAGATCAGAGCCGCCCGACCGTTCGGTGGGGTGTGCAGCAACATCATCGTGTCCGTGCGGCGTCCCTCCGAGGAACCGGTGCCGAGCCGGCTGCGCTCCTCCGGGGTGAGGTCGTCGCGGGCGTCGGAACCCACCAGCAGGACGGTGTTGCCCGGCTGCTCGGCGGGACGCTCACCGTCGGGCGTGGCGTCGACGACGGTGCCCGCCGTCCAGGCGTAGATCGGGGTGCCCACCATGAACGCGAGCCAGGCCAGGACCAGCACGAGGATGGTCCTGCGGACCGGGTGCCTCTTGCGTCCGCGCGGCCTGCCGGACTTCCTGCCCCGCTTGCCGGGAGGTGGGGGTGGCGGCACCCAGCCACCGTCGGCTGGCGCGGTCCGGATGGGTTCGCCGCGGTACTGGAGGTGGTCCTGACGGGGCTGCCGGGTGGCGTCCGGATTCATCCTCGCCACCTCCTCGGGGGTGAACACACGCGTGGCCTCCGGCTCCTGTTCGGAGCGCCGGTACAGCCAGTCGATGTCTTCCTGGGAGCGCTTGTCGTTCAATGTTCCTCCTGCCCGGCGCACCAGCCTACCTCCGCGGGATCGGCCCGCGAATCGGGTGGTTCCCCGGCGCGCCCCCGACGCGGCATCGGTCCGAGGGGGCAGGCTTTCATGCACAACGCCTTCCCCGAGGAGTACCCGTGAGCGATGCCGAAGCGCGCTTGAAGAACCGTAGGGCGGTCGGGCTGATCGTCATGTCCGCCGTCGTACCGGGCTCGGCCCAGTACGTCGCCGGCCACCGAGGCCTCGGTCGCTGGATCATGCGGATCTGGGCTGCTCTCATCTCCCTGGCGCTGCTGGTGGGCCTCGGGCTGCTGCTGTTCCGCGGCGCCACCGTCGGGCTGCTGCTGAGCCCCGCACTGGCCCCCACCCTCAAGGTGGTGGCGTGGGTGCTGTTCATCTCCTGGGTGCTGCTGCTGCTGGGTGCCTGGCGGCTGGCGGACCCGCCCAAGCTGGCGCGCAACAACCGCCTCCTGCTCACCGTGTCCTGCCTCTGCCTGGTGGTGGCCGCAGGCTTCGGCACCAACCTGGTGGCCAGCGCACTGACCGCCGTCTCAAACGTCTCCGACGTCTTCCAGGGCGGCGGCGACCAGGAGGAGAAGGCCGGCCGCTACAACATCCTGCTGCTCGGCGTCGACGGCGCGGAGGGCCGCGACGGACTGCGCCCGGACTCCATCAACGTGGCCTCCATCGACGTGACCAGCGGCAGGACCGTCCTGTTCGGGATCCCGCGCAACCTGCAGGGGGCCCCGTTCCCCGAGTCCTCCCCGCTGCACGAGCTCTACCCGGACGGGTACCGGTGCGAGGAGAACGCGTGCATGATCAACGGCGTCCACACCCTGGGCGAGGAGAACGCGGACCTCTACCCCGGCCAGGACGCCGGGCTCGTGGCCACCAAGGAAGTGGTCTCCGAGACCCTGGGCCTGGAGATCAACTACTACGCGATGGTGGACATGGGCGGCTTCAAGTCGCTTGTGGAGGCCATGGGCGGCATCACGCTGGACAGCAACGTGCGCGTGCCGATCGGCGGCGGCGGCTCGAACGTCAGCGGCTACATCGAGCCGGGGGAGGGCATCCACCTCGACGGCTACCACGCCCTCTGGTACGCCCGCTCCAGGCACGACTCCAGCGACTACGAGCGCATGGTTCGGCAGAAGTGCGTGATGGCGGCGATGGCCAAGCAGTTGGACCCCGGACTGGTGGCCACCCAGTTCCTCGAGCTGTCCGAGGCCGGCAAGGACATCCTGCGCACCGACGTCGGGGCCGGCCACGTCGCCGAACTCGCCGAACTGGCCCTCAGGGCCAAGGACCTGGACATCGTCTCGGTGAACATGACCCCGCCGCTCATCGTGACTGCGGACCCCGACCTCGAACTGATCCGCAGCACCGTCGTCGAGACCATCGCGGCCTCGGAGGCGCTCGACGACGAGGCCCCGGCCGAGCCTGAGACCACTCCCGCCCAGACCACCGACGGGACCGCTGAGGAGCCGGCACCCGCGGACGAGAACACTGCCGCGCAGGAGGCCGCGCCGGCCGACGGGTCGACGCAGGCCGAGGACCCCGAGACGCAGGCCCCCGAGGGCTCCGAGGAGCCGGCAGCGGAGCAGGCGGCCGAGGAGGAGTCGACCTGGATCTGCCGCGCCAGCTAGGTTGATCCCCATGGTGGATTCCCCCGGCGTGAGCGTGATCATGCCCGTTCGCAACGAGGAGCCCTATCTCGAACGGGCCGTGGCCCGCGTGCTCGGGCAGGACTACGACGGCGACGTCGAGGTGGTGCTGGCCGTCGGGCCCAGCGAGGACCGGACCTGGGAGGTGGCCACGCGGATCGCCGCGGAGCAGGACCACGTCCGCGTCGTCGAGAACCCCACCGGCAGGACCCCCGCCGGGCTGAACATCGCCATCGCCGAGGCCGGGCACGACATCCTGGTGCGCGTCGACGGCCACGGCGAGTTGAGCGAGGGCTACCTGGCCACCGTCGTGCGACTGCTGGAGGAGACCGGCGCCGCCAACGTCGGCGGCCGGATGGACGCCCGCGGCGAGACCCCCTTCGAGGAGGCGGTGGCGGCCGCATACAACTCCCGCCTCGGGCTCGGCGGCGGCGGCTTCCACCTCGAGGACACCCCGGCCGGACCGGCCCCGACGGTGTTCCTGGGGGCGTTCCGGCGCGAGGCCCTGGCCGAGGTGGGCGGCTTCGACGAGACCATGCACCGTGCGCAGGACTGGGAACTGAACCACCGACTCCGGGAGGCGGGGCACGTGGTCTGGTTCACGCCGGAACTGACGGTCCTCTACCGGCCACGCTCGTCGCTGCGAGCCCTGGCGAAGCAGTTCTGGACCACGGGGCAGTGGCGCCGCGAGGTGGCCCGTCGGCACCCCGAGACCGTAAGCCTGCGCTACCTCGCACCGCCCGTCGCGGTCACGGGGCTGGCCGTCGGCCTCGTCGCGGGGGTGCTGGGACTGGTGCTGCGCAACCGACTCCTCACCGCGGGCCTGCTGGCGCCGGCCGTGTACGCGGTCTTCCTGCTGGTGGCCACCGCCACCATGGGCGGGCTCAGCCCCGCCGCCCGGCTCCGCCTCCCGCTGGTGCTGGCCACCATGCACGTGTGCTGGGGCGCGGGGTTCCTCCGGGGCGTCCGCCCCGAGGACTACTAGCCCGGGATCTGCTCGTCGCGGCGAACGCGCTCCACGAGGGCGTCGTCGCCGCCGGTCACCACGACGGTGGAGCCGCCGCCCAGCAGCGGGGCGACGAGGAGCTTGCGCATGGTGGACCAGCCCGGCAACGGATCGACGAACAGCGCCGGCTCCGAGCGGGTGTCGGCCGTGGCCAGGGACGCGAACGCCACGTCCGGGGTCCAGGCCAGCTGCGCGGGGGAGGTGGCCTCCACCATGTGCACGTCCGGCTCGGAGAACACCTCGGCGTAGTCGGTGCAGTTCTGGGGCACCTCGTCGAAGGCCATCCCCAGGGGGTGCAGGGAGCAGGCCACGGTCGGCACCCGGTAGGCGAAGGCGTCCGGCCCGGCCACCACCAGTGCGACGTCGTCACCGTCGGTGGTCACCGTGCAGGCCCGCTGCCAGCAGGCCGCCACCCAGACGGCAGTGACCCAGTGTCCGGGGTGGGTGTTGGCGAGCTCGACCCGGACAGACTCGCCCGGCTCGACCCCGAGGGTGTCCAGGAAGTTGCAGGTCTTGTCCACCCAGTTGGCGAAGGTCTTGGCGGACAGCTCGATGCGGGAGCCGGCCTCGCCGTCGTAGTGGATGAACAGTGGGCGGGCGGGGTCCGACTCGACCCGGCGCTGCAACGCTGAAATGGCCATCTGCTGATGGTAGGCCGGGTTGGATACGGTTGACCAATGCGATACGTCGTCATCATGGCCGGCGGGTCCGGCACCAGACTCTGGCCGCTGTCCCGCAAGGGCACCCCCAAGCAGCTCCTGGAGATCTTCAACGGCAAGTCCCTGCTCCGGCTCGCCTACGAACGGCTGGCCGGGCTGGTCCCGGACGCCAACATCCTGACCTGCACCTCCCGCGACTACGCCGACGTGGTGGCCGCCCAGCTGCCCGAACTGCCCGCCGAGAACATCCTCGGTGAGCCGGTCGGCCGGGACTCGCTGAACGCCGTCGCCTGGTCCGCAGCGTTGCTGGCCGCGCGCGACCCGGACGCCGTGGTGGCCATGGTCACCGCGGACCAGCTGATCTCGCCGGTTGACCGGTTCCAGCGCAGTCTGGAGACTGCCTTCGACGTGGTCGACGCCCACCCGCGGGCGCTCGTGACCCTGGGGATCGTGCCCACCTCGCCGCACACCGGCTACGGCTACCTCCACCGGGCCGAACCGCTGTCCGGGTTCGAGGGCGTCCATCGGCTCAGCTCCTTCAAGGAGAAGCCGGAGCTGGAGGTGGCCCAGCGCTACCTGGACAGTGGTGAGTATTGGTGGAACGCCGGCATGTTCGTGTGGCGGGCGACCACCCTGCTGGAGCAACTGGACGCGCTCCTGCCGGACACCGCCAAGAAGATGCGTCGCATCATCGCTGAGCCGGACAGCCTCGACGAGGTGTTCCCGACCCTGGAGAAGACCTCGGTGGACTACGGCGTGATGGAGCCGGTCTCGCAGGGTGCCACCGACGCCACGGTGGTGGCCGTCGGGCTGGACGTCTCCTGGCGCGACGTGGGCGGCTACCTGGCGCTGGCGGAGGAGTTCGCCACCGACGGCCAGGGCAACCGCGTGGAGGGCCGCGCTGTGAACCTGGACAGCCGCGGCTGCATCGTCGTCAACACCGAACCGGGGGCGCACGTGGTGGCCACTTTGGGGCTCCACGACACCCTGGTGGTGCACACCGCGGGGGCGACGCTGGTGGCGCCGCTGGCGGAGACCGAACGGGTCAAGGAACTCGTCGAAGTGGTGCGAACCACCCATGGTGCAGAATTCTCCTGACCGGAAAGGAAGCGGTGCCGCTGTGCTCTGGAGATCGAGGCCCCTCGAGGCGGCCCAGCATGCCCTCCCGCTGGTGTTCCTGACCCTCGGGGTCCTGGAACTGGGTGGCATCATCTACTCGCTGGTGGCCGCGGACCCGATGGGGATCGCCGCGGCCGGTGGTCCCACGGCATTCGTACCCGTGACTCTTGCCGTGGTCTTCGCGACACTCCTGCGCCCCAGCCGCCGCTCCGTGACCGTCAAGGGCGCCACCGCCGTCGGTGCGCTGGTGTTCTTCCTGGTGCGGATCGGGCTCGTGGCGGGGATCGTCCTGACGGACACCGACGCCGTCTCCCTCGGGGCAGTGCTGGGCGTGGTCTCAGGGATCGTGCTGGGGCTCACCCTCGCGGCCTGGGCGGCCATGGAGTTCGTCGCGGCCCGGCTCCAGGTCAGGCAGGGTCCTGCCCCGGCGAGCCGCCCCAGCCCCGCCGAAGCGGCGCTCCCGCCATCACCGGCCAGCCCACCCGTGCGACCCGTCGAGGCTGATCCCGGAACGGTCCGAACGCACCTGTCCGGCAGGCTGCCCCGGCCCGTCAATCCCGCTGTGCCCGCCGCGCCGCACCCGGTCTCCGCGGCCACCCCGGCGGCCGGACCGCCCGAGCGCCGCGCCACCGGCGCCGTCGCATGGCATCGCGGCAGCACACCCTGGCCGCGCAAGAACGAGGACGACCCCGACGGGACCCTCCTGCGCCCTCCGCGACGACGCTGACGTCAACCCAACACGCCGCACGGGGACACCGAATCGCCGAATCCGCTTGACGTTGCCTAATGACACGTGTGTAATTCAATGCAACTAGTCGGTGAAGGGAGGCAGCAAAGTGGACGACATCTTTTCCCTGGTGGGTGAGCCGGAGGGTGTATTCGCCTGGCAGGAAGAAGCGCTGTGCGCGCAGACGGACCCTGAAGCGTTCTTCCCCGAGAAGGGCGGTTCGACCAGGGAGGCCAAGAAGGTCTGCCAGGGCTGCACCGTGCAGACCGAGTGCCTGGAGTACGCGCTCGCCAATGACGAGCGGTTCGGAATCTGGGGTGGGCTCTCCGAGCGCGAGCGGCGCAAACTCAAGCGAGCTGCCGGCTGAGCCGGAGCCGCAATCGTCGGCTATCGTCGGCTGAGCAATTCGACGATGGGAGCTGCGTTGTCCAGCAACGACGAGCCGGTGGGTGGTCTCGAGGACCTGTGGTCCTGGGCCGCTGAGGACGAGGACGTCCTCGAGCACCCGGAGGTCGATCCCGCAGCCGTGACCGCCGTGATGGTGGTCCACAACGCGGCCGAGTGGCTGCCCCGCCAACTCCTGAGCCTGGCGCGGCTGGATCCCCGGCCCGGGCGCATCGTCGCCGTGGACAACGGGTCCACCGACACGAGTCGCGTTCTCCTCGAGTCGGCCCTCGCCGAGGGCGTCATCCACGAACTCCGCGACGGCGACGCCGCCCACGGCTTCGGGCAGGCCGTCGACATCGGCATCGGCGACGACACACCCGAGTGGGTGTGGCTGCTGCACGACGACTCCGCCCCACGTACCGACGCACTCGCCGAACTCCTGCTCGGAGCGCGCACCACCGGCGCCGCCCTGTTGTTCCCGAAGCTCCTGCAACCCAGGCGCCGCAACTACCCCGAGACCGTCGCCGAGGTGGGGCAGAGCATCACCCGAAGCGGACGCCGCGTGCTCAGCGTCGACGAGGGGGACATCGACCAGCAGCAGGAGACCCCCGAGCCCGTCCTGGGCGGGTCCACCGCCGGCCTACTCGTCCGGGGAGACCTCTGGCGGGAGCTCGGTGGCCTCGCGCCCGAGCTGCCGTTGCACCGCGACGGCGTGGACCTCGGCTGGCGCGCCGCCGAGGCCGGCCACGTCGCCACCACCTGGCCGGACGCGGCACTGACACACCGCCAGGCCGGCAGGACCGGGGAGCGGACCCCGGGCGTCGCCCGCAACTCACACGAGGCCGACCGGCTCGCAGCCATGCGGGTGGTGGCCGCACGTGGGAACAAACCCACCCGCGGCGCGGTGCTGTTGCTGGGGAGCGCGCTGCGGGCCCTCGGTTTCCTCGCACTCAAGTCACCGTCCCGGTCCGGGGCCGAACTGCGGGCCGCGGCCCGGTTCGCCGCCGGCGGGGCCGCCACCAAGGCGCTGCGGGCAAGGTCCGTCCCCGGCGACGGCGTGGACCTCTCCGGCATCCTGCCGGACCGGTTCTGGAGCGTGCGCAACGCCTTCGACCGCTTCGGCAACGCCATCGCCGAGCGCTACCGGGACGTCACCGCCACCTCCGAGGGCGACACCGGCATCGACGAACTCACCGGCGACGACTTCGCCGGCAGCGGCCGTCGTGTCCGCAGGATCACCTCGCCGCTGGTGATCCTGTTCACCGTGCTGCTGGTGGCCGGTCTCGTCGCCGGACGGACCCTCCTCGGTTCCGGACAGGTGGCCGGGGGCGGCATGCTCGCCGCACCGGGCAGCCTCGCCGAGGCCTGGTCGGCGTTCCTGACACCCATCGTCGGCGTCTCGGGCGGCAACGCGCCGTGGCTGGGCTTCAACGCCTTCTTCGCCACGTTCGCGCTCGGCAGTCCGGACTGGTTCGCGTTCGCCGCGTTGCTGCTCTTGCCACTGCTCGCGGCCTTCGCCGGGCACCGGCTCCTGAAGACGCTCGGTGCCACGCGCACCGTCTCTGCCGTGGGTGGCGGTGCCTGGGCGGGTGCGGTGATCCTGCTCGGCCTGGTGACCGCCGGCGACATGTCGGGCATGGTCCTCGGCATCGCCGGCCCCCTGCTGGCCCGCAGTGTCCACCGGGTGGCCACCAACAACGCCAGTGGCGTGGAACGACTGCGCGCCCCGGCCGGCGCCGCGTTCTGGCTGCTGGCCTGTGCAGTGGCGTGGCCCATCATGCTGGTCCTGGCCACCGTGGCCGGCCTGGTGTGGCTGGGACGCCACAAGCACCGCTGGGCGGACCTGCTGGTGGCCGTCGGCCTCCCGTGGCTGTTCCTGCTGCCCTGGCTGCCCACCCTGCTGCGCTGGCCCGGCAGGATCCTGACCGGGGCGGACCCACTGGCCTGGCCCGCCTACCCACCGGCCTCCAGCGCCACCCTCGTGGGCCGCATCCTCCCCTCGGGGTTCCCGCTGTGGGTCAACATCGCGTTCTTCGCGATCCTCGGCGTGCTGGCCCTCGTGGCGATGCTGCGGATGCCCACTACGCCCACCCGCCTCCTCGCCGCTTCGTCCATGGGTCTCCCGCTGCTCGCGGGCGTGGCCCTGTCCAGACTCTCCCTGCAGGTGAACGGGGGCGAGTCCCGGGCGCTGCTGTCCGGCTGGGCGCTGCTTGTGGTGGCCGCGCTCCTGGTCACGATCCTCACCCCGCACGTCCGCCGCGAGCCGGAGGAAGAGCCGGCCATGGACCTGCGGGCGGACCTGGCCCTGTTGGCCGCGGTGGCGCTGCTGGCCGTGGGCACCTGGGGCTGGTACGGCTTCCGGGGCCCCGTCGGGCAGAACCCGTCGCAACTGCCCGGCTACGTCCGCGACGTGATCGCCTCCGAGCGCGACACCCGCGCCCTGATGATCGAACTGGTGGACGAACGCACCATCGCCTGGAACGTCGTCGACGGCTCGCAGCCCACCTGGGGGACCGGCGAGCGCAATCCCGCTGGGACGTTCCGTTCGCAGTTCGCGGGCCTGGTGCAGTCGTTCAGCGGAGGTGACGCGCCCGAGGACCTCGCACAGCAGCTCTCCTCGCTGGCCGTGAGCCACGTCTGGATGAAGGGCTTCGACGCGGACCGGCAGGCCGCGATCGGCAACGCCGCGGGGCTCTCACGCGCCGCGGCCGACGAGGACACCGTCGTGTGGACCGTCCTCGGCCTGGTGAGCCGGGCGCAGCTCGTCGACGGCACCGGCAACGTGCCACTGGCCGACGGTGTGGTCCCGGCCGGGGACGGCACGCGGTACGTGCTGGTGGCCGAGGAGGCCGACGTGCGTTGGCAGGCCTCCGTGGGTGGTCAGGAGGTGGCGGTCGCGACGGAGCGGCCGGCGGTCACGTTCGAGGTCCCCGAGGGCGTCGACGGCCAACTCAGCTACTCGCTGCGACCGGCGTGGGGCTGGGTGGCCTGGCAGGGCCTCGTGCTCCTGCTGGTCGCCGCACTGGCAGCGCCCACACTGGGCAGCGGCACCACCGCGAGGAGGGGGGCGTGATGCTCAGGAGGATTCTGGAGACCCTCGGGTACGTGGCCCTGCTCGTGGCCCTCGTGCTCGGCATCACGTCGCTGAGCCCGGCGGCGCTGCCGCGGGTCACCCGGGTGATGCCGCCGCAGGACAACAAGGTGGTCTGCCTGCCCGCCGGGGGCGCGGGTGTGGTGTTCGCCGCCGGCGTCGAGGAGATCGGCGGGCTGGGGGAGCCCGGTGCGTCAGCCGCCGGCTTCGTCGTCCTCGGCGAGCAGACGGAACCGGTGGTGCTGACCGGCACCGGGTCGCTCGTGGGTGGCTACCTGAACGCGATCGGCACCACCAAGTCCTGGACGCCCTGTGGGCCCGCGCTCGCGGAGGGCATGCTGCTGGTTCCCACGGCTGCCGAGACGGAACTGCTGATCGTGAACTCGGACCAGGGTGAGGCCGCCGTGGACCTGACCCTGCACGGCGAGGACGGCGAGATCCGGGCGCTCGGGGCGCGGGGGATCGCGATCGCCCCCAACAGCAGCCGGGTGATCGCGCTGTCGGTGCTCACCGAGCAGACCGGCCCTGTCGCCGTCGAGTTCCGGGCCACCCGGGGCCGCGCCACCGTCATCGCACGCACCACCACCGCCACCGCGCTGGACACGGCCACCGCCTTCCGGGCTGCCACCGAGCACGTGGTGGCCGGGATCCCCGAGGGCGCCGGGAACGCCACCGTCCTCCTGGCCAACCCGACCTCCGAGCGTGTCACCGCGGACATCTCCGCGCTGGGCGCCACCTCCGAGTACACCCCGCTGGGTGGCAGCGACCTCAGCATCCCGGCGGGCAGCACCCTCGCGGTGCCGCTGGGAGGTTCACTCGCGGGGGAGGCCACGGCGTTGCGGATCACCTCGGATGCGGAGATCGGCGCCTCCGTGGTGGTCGGCCCCGCGCTGCTGGACCCGGCCGGGCCCGTGGTCTCGGAACAGGCCTTCGTCGCGCCGTCGGAGCGCGGCGTGAAACTCGCCGCCGCAGTGCCTGCGGCGGGCGTGCTGCAGCTGGCCTCCGCGGGGGCCGACGCCACCGTGACGCTGAGGCACACCGTGACCGGCGGCGCCGAGACCGAGACGGAGATCGCGGTTCCTGCGGGACGGACCATCAGCGTCCCGCTGGCTGTGGCGGCACCTCAGGGCCAGTTCGTGGAGGTGGAGGCCGACGTGGAGGTGGTCGGGGCCGTCACGTTCCTCGATGGCGCCGGCATGGCGGTGGTGCCGCTGCAACGCAGCGGTGCGGCAGCGGTGGAACCGCTCGACGCGGAACTGGATCCGTCGCTGCAGTAGGGCTTCAGTCGTCCCAGTCGTCCCACTCGTCGGCGTAGTCGGTCAACTGGGCGATGTCTAGGCCCGTCAGCGCGCTCAACTGCTCGACGATGGTGCGTTGCACCAGGCGGCGCAACTCCTCGCGGGTGGTTGCCCGGTGCTCGAGAGGTCGCTCGTAGATCACGATCTGCGCCTTGCGGCCGCGGCTCGGCTCCAGCGCGGCCGACATCGGGACCCGGTCCCCGGACCAGTTGATGTTGAAGTGGGGCACGTCCTCCACGCCGACGATGACGCCGTCGAGCGCCTCGGGATTGACCTCCGCGATCTCCGCCATGGCGGCGGTGACGCACTCGTTGAAGAAGTCGGTCCGGCTCGGCCGGCTCAGCGGAACCGGGCGCTTCGACCACGCGTGCGGCAACGCCAGGGGACCCCTGATTCCTCGTCCATGTCGGTCCCTGCTGCGTGGCATGCGCCAACTCTAGCCCGGGAGGGCTAGGTTGTTCGGGTGCGCCTTTGCTCCAGGACTGCCTGCCTCTCACCGGCGGTGGCCACGCTGACCTACGTCTACGCCGACCAGACGGCGGTGCTCGGCCCCCTCGCGGCCGCCCGCGTCCCCGGTGCCCATGACCTGTGCGGCGACCACGCCGAACGGACCAGCGTGCCCAGGGGGTGGGAGGTCATCCGGCTACCGCTCGACGACGCCCCCAGCCCCACCCGGACCGCCGAGGACGACGACGACCTGCTGGCCCTCGCCGACGCGGTGCGGGCCATCGGGCTGCGGCACGACGACGTGGAGCCGGTCGCACCCGCCGAGGTGCCCGCCACGGCCGAGGCGACACGCCAGGCCGGCCACCTGCGGCTGCTGCCGAGCCTCGACTGAGCACGCCGCCCGCCCCACAGGGCGAGTAGGCTGCGGGAGTGCTCGAACCCCAGATCTTCAAGGCCAACGACATCCGTGGCATGGTCGTCGGCGAGTTCCCCGAATGGGACACCGACGGTGCCCGCGCGCTCGGCGCCGCCTTCGTCGAACTCCTGGGCCTGCAGGGCCGTGAGTTCGTGATGGGCAGGGACATGCGCGTCCTGGGGCGCGAACTCTCCCTCGCCTTCGCTGACGGCGCCCGCCGGGCCGGGGCCGGCGTGGTCGACGTCGGCCTCACCTCCACCGACCAGCTCTGGTTCGCCTCCGGGTGGCTGTCCGAGCCCGGGGTGCAGTTCACCGCCAGCCACAACCCGGCCGACTACAACGGCATCAAGTTCTGCCTGGCCGACGCCCGCCCCGTCCCCGCCGACTTCACGGCCCGGCTGCGGGACCGGGCGGCCGAGGTCACCCTCGGGCCCGAGCCCACCGGCGGTTACCGGGTCCTGGACACGCTGGCCGCCTACGCCGAGAAGCTGTCCGCCCTCGTGCCGGCCGGCGACGGCCGGGACCTGCACGTCGTCGTCGATGCCGGCAACGGCATGGCCGGCCACACCGTCCGCCAGGCCCTCGCCGGGCGCCGGCTCGACGTGGTGGGCCTGTACCTGGAGCTCGACGGCACCTTCCCCAACCACCCGGCCAACCCGCTGGAGCCGGAGAACCTGGTGGACGCCCAGCAGGCGGTGCGGGAGCACGGTGCCGACCTCGGGCTGGTGTTCGACGGCGACGCGGACCGCTGCTTCATCATCGACGAGCGCGGCGACGTCGTGGACCCGTCGGTGGTGACCGCCATGATCGCGCTGGCCGAGCTGCGCAAGGAACCCGGTGGGACGATCGTCACCAACACCATCACCTCGTGGGCCGTCGAGGAGGCAGTGGGGGACAAGGGACGGCTCGTGAAGTCCAAGGTGGGACACACCTACGTCAAGGCCCTGATGGCCCAGGAGAACGCCATCTTCGGCGGCGAGCACTCCGCCCACTACTACTTCCGCGACTTCTGGTCCGCGGACACCGGGATGCTCGCTGCGCTGCACGTCATGGAATTGCTGCGCGCCTCGGACCAGCCGCTGTCCGTGCTGGCCCGCGAGTTCGACGGCTACCACCGCTCGGGCGAGCTCAACTCCACCGTCGCCGACGCCACCGCCTGCCAGGACGCCGTCGCGGCGGCCTTCGAGGGCCGCGGCGAGCGCGACGACACCGACGGCCTGACCATCTCCAACCGCGACGAGGGCTGGTGGCTGAACCTGCGCCCGAGCAACACCGAACCGCTGCTGCGGCTCAACGTTGAGGCCCGTTCCGCCGAGCAGATGGCGGCGCTGCGCGACGAGGTGCTGGAACTGGTGGCCGCCACGGCGGCGGGCTAGATTTGACGACGTCGGCAACCGAACAGGAGAACCACAATGGGTGAGCAGAACATGGACCTAACGCCAGAGTTCCTGGAGATCGCGGCCTGTCCGGCTTGCCACTCCAAGTTCGCCGTCGACTACGACGCCTCCGAGCTGGTCTGCACCGGCCAGGACTGCGGCTTGGCCTACCCCGTCGAGGACCGCATCCCCGTCCTGCTCATCGACCGCGCCCGCAGCACCCAGTAGGGACCGCCGATGCCCCGTCCCTCGTTCGACGACGCCCGCCTGGAGGCCACCGACGTCCGGGATGACCCGGAGCTGCGCTGGCTGGCCGAGACCGGTGCGCGCATCCGGCGCGCGGCCACGTCCGAGCCCGTCGGCCGGATCGATGGCGCCGACCGGCCCCGCGGCGTGCTCGTGATCGGGCAGGAGGCCCGCCTCGTGCGGGCTGTGCTGGAGCCCGTGTGCCCCGTGCCGTTCATGGCCTGGCCGGGCCCGACCCTGCCCGCCTGGGTGGGGCCGTTGGACCTCGTGGTCATCCTCGGCGGGCACGACGCCAGCGCCTGGGAGATCGACTGCGCCGGTGAGGCCGCCCGTCGGGGCGCCACGATCATCGTCGCGGCACCCGACGACTCCGCGCTCGCAGCAGCCGCTTCCTCACACGGCACCACCGTCGTCCCGGCCTCCGACGCCGACCCGATGGCCGCCGCCGTCGCCGTCCTCGGACTGCTGGGCCGCCTCGAACTCGGGCCGGCCTTCGAGCCTGAGCAGGTGGCCGACGCCGCGGACCTGGTGGCGGGGCTGTGCTCGCCGTTCCACGAGATCGGGCAGAACCCGGCCAAGGACTGCGCCATCGGGCTGGCCGAGGGGCTGCCCCTCGTCTGGGGCGGCACCGTGCTGGCGGCCCGGGCCTCGCGCAGGATCGCCGAGGCCATGCGCCGTGCCAGCGGCCGGCCCGCGCTCGCCGCCGACGCCGACGAACTGGAGACCATCCTGCGCGCCGTCACCCCGCGGGACCCGTTCGCCGACCCCTTCGAGTCCGACGTCGAGGCCCCGCCGGTGCTGATGCTGCTGGACGAGGACAAGGTGCCCGACAGGCTGCACGGTGTCTCCAGGCGGCTCGGTCGGATCGCCGAGGCCGTCGGCGTCCGCGTGTGCTCGATCTCCTCGGGGGAGCCGGGCCTGGAGAGCTCCGACGTGGAGCGCTACGTCACGCTGCTGCAGCACGGCCGCTACGCGGCGGCCTACCTGGGCATCGGCCTGCGAGACGTCGGCTGAGCCACCCGGCGCTCTGGCAGACTCCTTCCCATGACCAAGGTCCTCGTCCTCAACGGCCCCAACCTCGGCCGGCTCGGCAAGCGCGAGCCGGAGATCTACGGGTCCACCACCCACGCCCAGCTCGCCGAGCACCTCGTCGCCGTCGGCGCCGGGCTCGGGCTGGAGGTGGACGTGCGCCAGACCAACCACGAGGGCGAGATGCTCGACTGGCTCGGGCAGGCCGCCGACGAGGGCCTGCCGGTGGTGCTCAATCCGGCCGCATGGAGCCACTACAGCATCGCCGTGGCCGACGCCGTGGCACAGGTGGAACTGGTGGTGGAGGTCCACATCAGCAACGTCCACGGCCGCGAGGACTTCCGCAAGCACCTCGTGGTCTCGCCGTACTCCACCGGCGTCATCGCGGGTCTGGGCCTGCACGGCTACGACCTGGCCCTGACCCACATCGCTTCCCTCCGGAAGGACAGCTAAACTCCCAGCGTGGATTACCGAGTAGCAGACCTGTCCCTGGCCGAGTTCGGACGCAAGGAGATCGAGCTCGCCGAGCACGAGATGCCCGGCCTGATGGCCATGCGGGAACGCTACGGCGCCTCGCAGCCCCTCGCCGGGGCCCGGATCGCCGGCTCGATCCACATGACCATCCAGACCGCCGTCCTGATCGAGACCCTCGTGACGCTGGGTGCCGAGGTGCGCTGGGCGTCGTGCAACATCTTCTCCACCCAGGACCACGCCGCCGCGGCCATCGCCGCCGCCGGCATCCCGGTGTTCGCGTGGAAGGGCGAGACCCTGGAGGAGTACTGGTGGTGCACCCGCCAGATCCTGCAGTGGCCCGACGGCAAGCTGCCCAACATGATCCTCGACGACGGCGGCGACGCCACGCTGCTGGTCCACCAGGGGGTCTGGGCCCAGGAGGCCGGCGAGGTCCCCGCCGACGATCCGAGCGACTCCGAGGAGTTCCGCGTCGTCAAGGCCGCGCTCCGCGAGGACCACGGCAAGGTGGACTGGAAGGCGATCGCGGACTCCGTCCAGGGCGTCACCGAGGAGACCACCACCGGCGTCATGCGCCTCTACGAGATGGCCCGTGACGGCAAGCTGCTGTTCCCCGGCATCAACGTCAACGACTCGGTCACCAAGTCCAAGTTCGACAACAAGTACGGCTGCCGCCACTCCTTGATCGACGGCATCAACCGCGCCACCGACGTCCTCATCGGCGGCAAGGTGGCAGTGGTCTGCGGCTACGGCGACGTCGGCAAGGGCTGCGCCGAGTCCCTGCGCGGTCAGGGCGCCCGCGTCATCGTCACCGAGATCGACCCCATCTGCGCGCTGCAGGCGGCCATGGACGGCTACCAGGTGGCCGCGCTCGACTCAGTCGTCGAGACCGCCGACATCTTCATCACCGCCACCGGCGGGTTCCACGTGATCACCGCCGAGCAGATGTCGCGGATGAAGCACCAGGCCATCGTCGGCAACATCGGCCACTTCGACAACGAGATCGACATGGCCGGGCTGGCCGCCTTCGAGGGCGTCACCCGCACCAACATCAAGCCGCAGGTGGACAAGTGGACCTTCGCCGACGGCCACGCCATCCTCGTGCTCTCCGAGGGGCGCCTGCTGAACCTGGGCAACGCCACCGGCCACCCCTCGTTCGTGATGAGCAACTCCTTCACCAACCAGGTGCTCGCCCAGATCGAGCTGTTCACCCGTCCCGAGGAGTACCCCGTCGGCGTCTACACGCTGCCCAAGAAGCTCGACGAGGAGGTCGCCCGCCTGCACCTGACATCACTCGGTGTTGAACTCACCGAGCTCACGCAGGAGCAGGCCGACTACCTCGGCCTCGACGTGGCCGGCCCGTACAAGTCGGAGCACTACCGCTACTGAGGGGCTCCGCCCCGTCGCCCCCCCGGTTCGACGGTCACTTCCCGGGGTTGAGGCTCTGCCAGATCTCCTTGCACTCGGGGCACACCGGGTACTTGTCGGGGTTCTTGGTGGGCACCCAGACCTTTCCGCACAGCGCGACGACGGGAGTGCCCGTCACCATGGCCTTCATCAGCTTGTCCTTTGGCACATAGTGCGAGAATCGCTCATGGTCGCCGTCCTCGAACTGTTCGGTTCGTTCGTCGATGACCGTCTGGGAGCCTGGGGCGAGTTCGCTCATGGCACCGATTCTAGGCCGGAGGGACGATGGAGGAGGAACGCACGGTGATGCCGGGGCGCAGGAAGCTGTTGCTCGGGCTGTTCCTGAGCGTTTTCGGGGTGGCTTTCGAGATGATCGGCATCGCCACCGCGATGCCCACGATCATGGCCGAGTTCGACGCCTCGCAGCTGTACGCGTGGGCGTTCTCCACCTTCGTCATAGGCCAACTGCTGGCGACGATCGTCGCGGGCCGGGTGTCCGACCGCAAGGGCCCGCTGCCGCCGATGCTGGCCGGGTTCGTGCTGTTCCTCGCGGGGCTGCTGCTGGCCACCTTCGCCGGCAACGTCTGGGTGCTGTTCCTCGCACGCTTCCTGCAGGGGCTCGGTGCCGGTGGCCTGACGCTCTCGCTCTACGTCACCATCGCGCTGGTGTTCTACGGACCGGAGCGGGCCACGGTGCTGGGCTGGATCAGCTTCATCTGGCTGCTGCCCGCCTTCGTGGGTCCGCCCGTGGCGGCGTGGCTGACCACGATCACCTGGCACCTGGTGTTCGCCCTGATGATCCCGTTCCTGCTGGTGGCCGCCGCGCTGGCCCTGCCTTCGATGCGACGGGTGCAGGAGCACTTCGTACCCGGGCAACGCTCCGGGAGGGTGCCGTGGTGGGCCGTGGCCGCCGTCGCCCTGGCGCCAGGTTTCGTCCAGTTGGGCGGTGAGGGCCTCGGCCCCTGGAGCGTCGCGGCCGTCGTCGTCGGCCTGGTGGGGCTGGTGCTCGGCCTGCGGAAGGTGATGCCGAAGGCCATCAACCTGCTCGGCCGCGGGCTGGGCGCCGTGGTGGCCTCCCGGGCGCTGCAGGCCGGCAGCTTCTTCGCCGCCGAGGCCTTCATGCTGCTCGTCCTGCAGGAGCTCCGCGGGCTGACGCCGCTGGAGGCCGGCCTCATCCTGACCATCGGCAGCGTGTCCTGGTCCCTGGGCGCGTGGCTGCAGGCCCGGCCGTGGATCCGGTTGCGCCGAGACCAGCTCATCAGCATCGGCACAGCACTGGTGATCTTCGCGCTGCTGGTGATCACGGCATTCATCGCGCTGGACTGGGCCGTGTGGATCGCGCTGGCTGGCTGGCTGTTCGCCGGCCTCGGCATGGGCGTGCAACTGCCCAGCACCGCCGTCGCCACCATGGACCTGTCCGGCCCGCACGAGCAGGGCGCCAACAACTCCGGGCTGCAACTGGCCGAGGGACTCGGCAACGCCCTGATGACCGGCATCGCCGGCGCCCTCTACGCGGCGCTGCTGCCCAACCTGCAGGCCAGCTTCCTCACGGTCTTCGCGGTGCTGTTGGTGATGTGCGTGGTGGGGCTGGTGACGACGTTCCGGATCGGCCCCATCGCCAACTCGTCGCTGAAGGAGCCGGTCTGACTCAGGTGGTCAGGAAGTGGACGGTGGCCCACATGGTGAGGCCCAGCAGGGCCGCGGCGCTGACCACCACCCAAACGTAGAACAGCGGGGAGTGCCGCTCCTTGGTCTTCTTCGGCTTGTAGCGGTCCTTGCCGATGTAGTTGTCCAGCATCACCATCGGCGTCTGGGAACGCGGGTGCAGGCTGCCGGACGAGTGGCCGCCGCTGACGGCAACCACCGACGGTGCGGGCGCGTTCGGCATCGACGGCGCCGACGCGGGGGTGCCGGGGTTGTGGGTGGCCACCATCCGGCGGGGACGGAACTCGTCGCCGCCGGGCAGGGCGTCGGCGAGCCGGTCCAGGGCGTCGGCCAGCTGGAGTGCTGTCTGGGGGCGGCGGTTCGGGTCCACCGACAGCGCGGAGGCGAGCACCTCGTCGAGCAGGGGAGGGGCGCCGAGCTGCGCGGCGATGGGGGTGGGAGGGATGGCCGGGTTGCGGTCCAGCACCTCCTGCAGCGTCTTGGCCGGGAACGGCGGACGGCCGGTGAGCATCGCGTAGGTGACGCAGGCGATCGAGTACAGGTCCGAGCGCTGGTCCAGCTGGGTGGAGCGTGCCTGCTCGGGTGCCATGTAGGCGGGGGTGCCGGCGGTCATGGTGTCGCGGTACTCGTCGAGCAGGGACTTGGCGACGCCGAGGTCAGCCAGCATCACCCGCACCCCGCCGGGGCCGTTGGAGAGCAGGATGTTGCCCGGTGTGACGTCGCGGTGCACCAGCTGGTTGCGGTGCAGCACGTCCAAGGCGCGGCAGGCCTCCGCGCACAGCCGCAAGGCGAGCCCGGGGGCCACGAGCCGCTTGCGGAGCGCCTCCAGCGAGCCGCCGTCGGCGAGGTCCATGACGAAGTAGGGCTGGTTTCGGTCCGTGGTCCCGATGTCGTAGACGCGCACCACGCGTTCGTCGGCGAGGCGGCGCAGCAGTCGGGCCTCGGCGAGGAAGCGGGCCCGGACGTCGTCGTTGCCGGCCCAGTTGTCCGCGAGCACCTTGATGGCAACGGGGACCTCGAGGCTGTCGTCCTGGCCGCGGTAGACGGTCGCGAAGGAACCGGACCCGATTCGTCCGGTGATCCTGTAGCGCCCGATCATCTCCATCCTGGCCATTGTCGCGCATCAGGGGCCTCCGCGGTAAATACCGCGTGTGTCAATCCCTTGTGGCGATCACTTGAATAACTTGGCATCCTTGAGCGCATGAGCCAGACCTCCTACCAGCCCCCCGCGGGTTGGTACCCCGACCCCGCCGGTTCCGGCGACGAACGCTACTGGGACGGGGGAACCTGGTCACAGGTGACGAGGCCCACCGGGGGCCTGCACGCACCGGCCCAGCCCGCGCAGCCCCAGGGCTACGGCCAGCAGCCCACCCAGGGCTACGGCTACGTGCCCGGGGCCCCGGCGTCGTTCGGACTGCCTAGGCTCGCGGGCTGGTGGCAGCGGGTGCTGGCGGCCGTGCTCGACTACCTGATCTTCTTCATCCCGGCCACCCTCATCCTCTCGACGATGCCCTTCATGCAGGACCTGCAGGCTTACTACACCGAGGTGTTCATCGCCGCCTCCCAGGGGGCGATCGTCGTCCCCGAGATTCCGCAGAGCGCCCTGGACGGCCTGACGATGTTCTCCGTGGCGATGGCTGTGGTGTGGTTCGGCTACCGGGCGGTGATGGTGGCCCTGAAGGGCGCCACCCTCGGCCAGATGGCGGTCGGCTTGCGCGTGGTGCCCGACGGTTCGGGCCTCGACGCCCGGGTCGGCTGGGGGCAGTCGTTCGCGCGGGCCGCGCTGGCCGTGCTCACGTGGCAGGTGCCGCTGGTGGGCCCCATGGTGTTCGCGCTGGTGTCCCTGTTCACTCCCAAGCGGCAGGCCCTTCATGACCTGATCGCGAAGACCGTCGTGGTGAGGAAGAAGTGAACGGGCTCCCCGACGGCCTGGCCGAACTCGCCGACCACCACGGCATCGCCCGCGAGTTCTGGGACTGGAAGGGCCGCCACACCCTGATCCCCGCCGAGACCATCATCACCGTGCTGGGTGCGTTGGGCGTCGACGCCACCACCCAGGAGGCCCGCGACGACGCCCGCCGCTGCCTGCACGAGGGCTACTGGCGCCGGGTGCTGCCGCCGTGCACCGTCATCAAGCAAGGAGAGGTCACCCCGATCCCAGTCCACGTCCCCGCCGGCTCCGGCGTGGGCGTGCAGGTGGTGCTGGAGTCTGGCGAGCGCCGCAACCTCGGCCAGAGCGACAACCACGTGCCCGACATCGAGGTGGACGGCGCCATGCGCGGCGAGGCCACCTTCGTCGTCCCCGAGGACCTCCCGCTCGGGTACCACACCATCGTCGCCACCGGCGTCGAAGGAGTGGCACAGGCCTCCCTGATCGTCACACCCCGCTTCCTCGGCTTCCCCGCCGCGATGCGCGACGAGCGGATCTGGGGCTACGCCACCCAGCTCTACAGCGTCCGCTCCGAGCGGTCCTGGGGGATGGGGGACCTGACCGACCTGGCGGACCTGATCACCTGGTCCGGCACCCGCCAGTTCGCCGGGTACGTGCTGATCAACCCGCTGCACGCAGCCGAACCCACGGCACCGATGGAGCCGTCGCCGTACTTGCCGGCGAGCCGCCGCTTCGTCAACCCCGTCTACATCCACCCCGAGTCGATCCCGGAGTTCGCGGACCTGGACCGGGGCGACCGGCAGCGGATCCGTGCGATGCGGGCCACCCTGGCCAAGGAGTCCGACCCGGCGGTCATCGACCGCAACGGGAGCTGGGAGGCCAAGCGCGAGGCGCTGGAGCTGGTGTTCGCCGTGGGGAGGCGCGCCGCACGCGACATCGCTTTCGACGACTTCCGCTACCGCGAGGGCAGCGCCCTGCGGAACTTCGCCGTGTGGAGCGTGCTGTGCGAGGAGCTCGGCACGAACTGGCTGGAGTGGCCCGAGCAGTACCAGAGCCCCACGTCCCCGGACGTGCTGGACCACGCGGCCGCGCACGCCGGCCGCGTCGAGTTCTACGAGTGGCTGCAGTGGATCGCCCACACCCAGCTCTCAGCGGCCCAGACCGTCGCCCACGAGGTGGGGATGCGGGTCGGCGTCGTCACGGACCTCGCCGTCGGCGTCAACACCAGCGGCGCCGAGACCTGGATGATGCGTGACCTCTTCGCCGAGGGCATCCACGTCGGGGCCCCGCCGGACCAGTACAACCAGGCCGGCCAGGACTGGGGCCAGCCGCCCTGGCGTCCAGACCGGCTCGAAGAGGTGGCCTACGCGCCGTTCCGGGCGATGGTGGCCGCCACCCTGCGCCGCGTGGGCGGCGTGCGCATCGACCACATCATCGGCCTGTTCCGGCTGTGGTGGGTGCCCCAGGGCCTCGGCCCGAAGTTCGGTACCTACGTGCGCAACAACCACGAGGCGATGGTGGGCATCCTCGCCCTCGAGGCGCACCGCGCCCAGGCGTTGGTGGTGGGGGAGGACCTCGGCACCGTCGAGCCGTGGGTGCGCGACTACCTGAGCGAGCGCGGCATCCTCGGCACCTCCGTGTTGTGGTTCGAGTCCGACGGTCATGGCGGCCCGCTGCCCCCCGAGCGGTGGCGCGAGTACTGCATGGCCTCGGTCACCACCCACGACCTGCCGCCCACGCTCGGATACCTCGCCGGGGACCACGTCAGGCTGCGCGACGACCTGGGTCTGCTGACCGAGCCCCTCGCCGACGAACTGGCGGCGGCCCGCGACGAGCAGGCGGCCTGGCTGCAGCACCTCGTCGACGCCGGGGATCTTGGCCCCGCGAACCGCGACGACCCGGAGGAGGTCATGCTGGCGCTCCACCGGTTCCTGCGGCGCACGCCGTCGAAGGTGCTGCAGGCGGCGTTGGTGGACGCAGTGGGGGAGCGGGTGGCCCAGAACCAGCCCGGCACCCACAACGAGTACCCGAACTGGCGCATCCCGCTGCGGGACGCGTCGGGGGAGCTCGTGCAGTTGGAGGACATCTTCACCGCCGAACTGCCCCGTCGGCTGGCGGCCGTCATGAACGGTCTGGAGCGCCAGCCCCACTCCCGCTGGTCCGGCGACTGAGGTTCAGATGTTCCCCGGGTTGGGGGCGGCCTGGTAGGGGTTGGTGGTCTCGTCGCCGGAGGCGTCGAGGATGATGGTCTCGATGGCCGGGTCGCCGTGGCTGATGCGGCGGGCGGCCAGCGGCAGTTCCGCCAGGGAGGCGGCGTGGCGTTCACGGGCGTCGACGAGGGTGACGTGGTGCACCAGCTCGCCGGCCTTGTAGACGTCCACCAGCAGGTCGCGGTCGTCGCCGTCGTTGGCCGGTGGGGTGCCCATCCCGATCACCTCGGCCTCGGCCACGCCCTTCTCGTCGCGGCGACGCATCGCGAACTTTCGGCCGCCCAGCGTGTTCTTGCCCTTGGACTTCTTCGCCACCGGCGTCATGGGCGCGGTCGGGTCAGCCGAGTCTGCGCGGGCCACCAGCTTGTAGACGAACCCGCAGGTGGGGTGGCCAGAGCCGGTCACCAGTGACGTGCCGACGCCGTAGCCGTCGACCGGGGCGCCGCTGAGGGCGGCGATCTGCCACTCGTCCAGGTCCGAGGTGACCGTGATGCGGGTGTCGGTGGCGCCGAGGTCGTCCAGCAGGTCGCGGGCGCGGCGGGCCATGATGCCCAGGTCCCCGGAGTCCAGCCGGATGGCGCCCAGCCGGCCCTCGGTGAGCTGGACGCCGAGGCGGATGGCGGCCTCCTCGTCGTAGGTGTCCACCAGCAGTGTGGTGTCGTCACCGAGGCTGGCGAGCTGCGCCTTGAACGCCTGCTCCTCCGTGTCGTGCAGGAGCGTGAAGGAGTGCGCGGCGGTGCCCATGGTGGGGATGCCCCAGGTGCGCCCGGCCTCCAGGTTCGACGTCGCCGCGAAGCCCGCGATGTAGGCGGCCCGGGCAGCGCCGACGGCGGCCCACTCGTGGGTGCGGCGCGCGCCCATCTCCGCGCAGGGGCGGCCGTCGGCCATCGAGGTCATGCGCGAGGCCGCCGCGGCGATGGCGGAGTCGTGGTTGTAGATGGCCAGCAGCACCGTCTCCAGGATGCAGCACTCGGCGAAGGAGCCTTCGACGGTGAGCACGGGGGAGCCGGGGAAGTAGACCTCGCCCTCGGGGTAGCCCCAGATGTCGCCGGAGAAGCGGTAGTCCGCCAACCACTCGGCGAGGTTGTCCTTGATCACGCCCTGCTCGAGCAGCCAGCTGATCTCCGGCTCGTCGAAGCGGAAGTTCTCGATGGCCTCGATGGCGCGGCCGAGGCCCGCCACCACGCCGTAGCGGCGGCCGTCGGGCAGGCGTCGGGTGAACAGGTCGAACAGGCTGTGGCGGTCAGCGGTGCCCGCGTCCAGCGCGGCCTGGACCATGGTGAGCTCGTAGTGGTCTGTCAGCAGAGCCGTTGTCATGGGTGGACTCTAGCGGCGTGAAAGCTCGGGGCGCGTGCATCTTCGTCCACGGCTGGTAAGAATGGAGGAATGACAGAGCAAGGCGTACCGGAGCAGGCCGGGGGAGTCGACGTCCTCGACGCACCCTCGGAGGCGCCCGTGACCGCCCAGCAGTGGGTCACCATCGTCTGGGATGATCCGGTCAACCTGATGAGTTACGTGACCTACGTGTTCCAGGAGTACTTCAAGTACTCGCGTGACAAGGCGGAGACCCTGATGCTGCGAGTCCACAACGACGGCAAGGCCGTGGTCTCCACCGGGAACCGCGAGGCGATGGAGCGCGACGTCATGGCTATGCAGAACTACACCCTCTGGGCCACGATGGAGCGCGCATGAGGCCCGGTGACAACGAGGTGGTGTGGGAGTTCGACGGCAGCGACGGCCACGCCGCGGTGATGGGTGCGCTGGTGGTGCGCCACATCGAAGGGCTGGACGATCTCCTGCCCGAGGACTACGACGACCCGATGGACCAGCTGGCGGCCGAGTTCGCCGACCGGCCCGACGAACTCGTCGAGGCCGACCCGTCCCTGGCCCGGCTGTTCCCGCCGGCCCTCGACGACGACGAGCAGGCCCGCCAGTTCCGACGTGACGCCATCACGCAGCAGGCGCGCGACCGGATCGACGCCGCCCGGATGGTGCTGGCGGACGTCTCGATGGAGGACGACGCCGTGGTCTACGTCACGCTCGGCCGGATCGATGCCTGGGTCAAGACCATGTCCGCCATTCGGGCGCAGTGGAACGTGGACCTGACCGGCCGCACCGACCGGCTCGCCGAGGCGACGCGCCGCGACCTGGCGAACAACCCCACCGCCGTCGCCGTGTGTGACTGGCTCGGATACCTCATCGAGGACGCGCTCGAGGCGCGGATGCTGGCCGTGCAGGCAGGAGAACAGTGAACGATCTGGGCAGGCCAATCGGGATCTTCGACTCGGGATTCGGTGGCCTCACGGTCATGCGCGCCCTCGTCGACCAACTCCCCAACGAGGACTTCGTCTACCTGGGCGACACGGCGCGCCAGCCCTATGGTCCGCGCCCAATCGCGCAGGTGCGCGAGTTCGCCCTGCAGGGGCTGGACCACCTCGCCTCCCTGGACGTGAAGGCGCTGGTGATCGCCTGCAACTCCGCCTCGTCGGCCGTCCTGCGCGACGCCCGTGAACGCTACTCCGTGCCGATCACCGAGGTCATCCTCCCCGCGGCCCGCCGCGCCGCGGCAGCCACGCGCAGCGGCCGGGTGGGCGTCGTGTGCACCGAGTCCACGGCGCGCTCGAACTCCTACGACGACGCGTTCGCCATCAACACCGACATCGAACTGGTCACGCAGGCCTGCCCCCGTTTCGTGGAGTTCGTCGAGGCCGGCATCACCGGCGGCGACGAACTGCTCGACGTCGCCCGGGAGTACCTCGACCCGCTCACCGAAGCCGAGATCGACACTTTGGTGCTGGGGTGCACGCACTACCCGCTGCTCAGCGGCGTCATCAACTACGTCATGGGCCACGGCGTCACCCTGGTCTCCAGTGCCGAGGCCGCCGCCCAGGCCGCCTTCGCGATGCTGACCCGCCGCGGCCTCGTCCACGAGGGACCGCGCGAGGCCACCCGGACCTTCCTCACGACGGGGGACCCGACTGACTTCCAGGGCATCGGCGAACGCCTGCTGGGAGAGTTCGTCACAGACGTGGCGCGCGTCAAGATCGACTGACCGTCCTGCCCTGTTGCGACGGGGTGCAGGGCCCGTTCGGAACCACGGTGACGCCCCAGGTATGGTTGGACACCATGTGCTCCAAGATCACCTGCTCCAACTGCAACAAGCCCACCTGGGAGGGCTGCGGCGAACACATCGAGTTCGCACTCGGCGACGTGGCGCCCGCGGACCGCTGCGCCTGCCCGCGCGGCTGACGATAGGTTTGGGGCATGACTGAACAGCCCCGCCACGACGGCCGCACGCCCGACGCCCTCCGCGAAGTTCGCATCACCCGCAACTGGCTCGACCATGCCGAGGGGTCCGTGCTCGTGGAGTTCGGCCGCACGCGGGTGCTGGTGGCCGCCAGCGTCACCGTCGGCGTCCCGCGCTGGCGCAAGGGATCCGGGCTGGGCTGGGTGACCGCGGAGTACTCGATGCTTCCCCGCGCCACCCACACCCGCGGTGACCGCGAGGCCGTCAAGGGACGCATCGGTGGCCGCACGCACGAGATCTCCCGCCTGATCGGTCGCTCGCTGCGAGCCGTGATCGACTACAAGGCACTGGGCGAGAACACCATCGTGCTGGACTGCGACGTCCTGCAGGCCGACGGCGGCACCCGCACCGCCGCCATCACCGGCGCCTGGGTGGCCCTCGCCGACGCCGTCGCGCACCTGCGCGGCCTCGGCGCGCTGCAGGGCGAGCCGCTGAAGGACTCCGTCGCCGCCATCTCCGCCGGTTTCGTCGGGGGCCGCCCGCTGCTGGACCTCAACTACGAGGAGGACTCCGGCGCGGGCACCGACATGAACATCGTGATGACCGGTTCCGGCAAGCTGATCGAGGTGCAGGGCACCGCCGAGGGCGAGCCGTTCAGCCGGGCCGAACTGAACCAGCTGCTGGACCTCGGGGAGGTCGGCTGCGCAGAGCTGACCCGCTTGCAGCAGGAGGCGCTCGCGAAGTGAGCCGCCCGCAGCGGGTGGTGCTGGCCACCAACAATGCCAAGAAGCTCGTCGAACTGCGCCGCGTCGTCGAGGCCGCCGGGCTGGACGTCGAGGTGCTGGGTCTGGCCGATTTCCCGTCCTACCCGGACCCCGACGAGACCGAGCGCACCTTCGAGGGCAACGCGTTCCTGAAGGCCGAGGCCGCCGTCGCAGCCACGGGGGTGGCCGCCATCGCCGACGACTCCGGGCTGGAGGTGGCCGAACTGAACGGCATGCCCGGTGTCCGCTCGGCCCGCTGGGCCGGGCCGGAGTGCGACGACCAGCGCAACGTCGATCTGCTGCTGCGGCAACTCGATGGCGTGCCCGATGAGCGCCGGACCGCCTGCTTCGTCTGCGCCCTCGCCTACGTCGCGCCCGACGGGGAGCGGCACCTGTGGCGGGGTGAGATGCCCGGCCGGATCGCGACGGCCCAGGCGGGCGAGCACGGCTTCGGATACGATCCGATCTTCATCGCCGACGGCCTCACTCAGACCAATGCCGAGCTCACGCCGTCGCAGAAGGATGCCATCAGCCACCGCGGCCACGCGGTGCGTGCGTTCGTGAACTGGCTCGAGGAGGGCTGAGATGCAGCAGTACCTGGACCTGCTCAAAATCGTGATGGACACGGGCATCGACAAGTCGGACCGCACCGGCACCGGCACCCGCAGCATCTTCGGCCACCAGATGCGCTTCGACCTGCGCGCCGGGTTCCCCCTGCTGACCACCAAGAAGGTGCACACCCGCAGCGTGTTCGGCGAGCTGCTGTGGTTCCTGCGCGGCGACACCAACATCAAGTGGCTGCGCGAGAACCGGATCAGCATCTGGGACGAGTGGGCCGACGCCGACGGCAACCTGGGGCCCGTCTACGGCTACCAGTGGCGCTCGTGGCCGACGCCGAACGGTGAGCACGTGGACCAGATCGCCAAGGTGATCGAGTCCCTGCGCACCAAGCCGGACTCCCGCCGCCACATCGTCAGCGCCTGGAACGTCGCCGACGTGGACGACATGGCGCTGCCGCCGTGCCACTCGCTGTTCCAGTTCTACGTGGCCCCACCCGCCTCCGAGGGCGGCAGGGGAGTGCTCAGCTGCCAGCTCTACCAGCGCTCTGCGGACCTGTTCCTAGGGGTGCCGTTCAACATCGCCAGCTACGCCCTGCTCACCCACCTGGTGGCGCAGGTGTGCGACCTCGATGTGGGGGACTTCGTCCACACGCTCGGCGACGCGCACATCTACTCCAACCACTTCGAGCAGGTGGCCGAGCAGCTGACACGGACCCCGGGCCCGTTGCCGACGTTACGCCTCAACCCCGAGGTGCGGGCCATCGACGAGTTCGAACTGGCCGACATCGAGGTGCTGGACTACAACCCGGCACCCGCCATCAAGGCACCCATCGCCGTCTAGGAGGACCCACTCATGCGCATCGTCGCAATCGCCGCAGTCGCAGACAACGGAGTGATCGGTTCCGGCGACGACATGTTGTGGCACCTGCCGCTGGACTTCAAGCGGTTCAAGGAGGTCACCACGGGCAACACCCTGATCTTCGGGCGCCGCACGCACGAGCAGATCGGGCGCCGGCTGCCGAACCGCCGGCTGATCATCGTGACCCGCAACCAGGACTGGTCCGAGGAGGGCGTCGAGGTGGCGCACTCGATCGAGGAGGCCCTCGAGCTGGCCGCCCAGACCCCGGAGAAGATCTGCTACGTCGGTGGCGGCTCGGAGATCTACGCCGCCGCCTGGCCGTACCTGACCGAACTGGACCTGACCCACGTCCACCAGTCCCCGGAGGGGGAGGCGACCTTCCCGCTGGTCACCCAGCGCGAGTGGACCGAGATCTCCCGTGAACCGATGCCGGGGTTCGACTTCGTCCAGTACCGACCCACGCCCAAGGCGCCCTGAACGGAGCGGCAACAAGGGGGCACAATGCCCCTAACGCCAGTCTTTCGCCCCCGGAACCCACTTCGAGGACACCGACGACGGCGATGACGGCGACGGTGGCGACGACTCCGGTACGCAGGTACCGGATGCGGACACCATCAGCCCGGACACCGGGCCCGTCACCGGCGGCACCGAGGTCATCATCCGCGGCGACGACTTCACCGGTGCGACCGGCGTCGACTTCGGTGGTGTCCCCGGCACCAACTTCACGGTGATCGACGACACAACATCCGCGTCACCACCCCTCGGCACGCCGCCGGGAGCGTGGACGTGGTGGTCAGGCACCCGAACGGTGACTCGAACGCGCTGACGTTCACGTACCGCTCGGGAACGCGCCCGGGC
The DNA here is from genome assembly GCF_054776555.1 of Tessaracoccus terricola. NCBI lineage: Bacteria > Bacillati > Actinomycetota > Actinomycetes > Propionibacteriales > Propionibacteriaceae > Tessaracoccus > Tessaracoccus terricola. The sequence goes on from NZ_BAAHBS010000005.1 coordinate 657,712, forward strand.
CTCCCGGACGCGGGTGCCCCGGGTGATGCCGGACTGGTGGGGGCAGGGCCCTCAGCGATCCCCAGTCCCGATACGCTTCCGTCATGATCATTTGGAACGGCTGGGGCATCCTCAGCGTGCTCATCCCCGGCCTGGCTGCGGCCGCGATGGCGGGCCTCGCCTCGGCGCTGGACATGGCCGCAGGGTTGTTCGTCGGGGTGGGGCTCGTCCTTGGTGGGATCGGCGCGTTCTTCGCGGGGAAGTGGTTCAACGAGACCAACGCCGCACAGAAGGCGGCACAGTGGCGCAGCGCCCGGGAACAGGAACTGCTCCACCTCGTGCACGCCGGGCAGTTCCAGGTGGCACCCGGCTACGCGCAGCCGCGCTCGCTGGAGGAGGCGCAGCAGCAGGCCGCGGCGATGCTCGAGGCCGAGCACCGGGCCGTGGCCAAGAAGCTGCGCAACCGACACACCGTGTTCTGGGTCCCGATGCAGTGGTTCGGGTTGTTCGTCTCAGCCATCGGCCTCGCGCTGGTCATCACCTCGCTGCTCGGCTGACCCGGTTGCCCTAGGCTCGTGGCCATGCGCACGGAGATGGACACCCTGGCCCAGTTCGACGACGCGGTGGCGGCGGGTGGGGACCTGTCCCGCGCCGTGCTCCAGTCCCTCGACCTCAGGCACCGCGACGAAGCCCTGCGCAGCTGCCGCGTGGACGGTGCGTTGGTCCTCGGCTGCCGCCTGAGCGAGGAGGGTGCGGCGCTGCTGCGATCGGGCGGGGCGCTGCTGTTCCCGCGCCTGCCCGACGCGCCACTGGACACCTACCGCGCCCACCTCTACACGCCCATCGACCTGTTCAACACCTACCCCAGCGGCACCTACGAGGACAGCCTCGATGCCCGCGGCTACGCCTGGACGCGCGGGGCCGCGGGGGCGCCGTCGCTGGACCAGAAGCTGGCCGAGTCCCTCCACGACCACGCGATCTCCGAGGCGTTGGACGACTGGTTGGACATGGTGGACCCGGCCCACGTTGTCGGCATCATGGGCGGCCACGCCCTGCAGCGCGGCAGCGACGGCTACACCGCCACCGCACAGTTGGGCATGCAACTCGCACTGGCCGGGAAGCTGGTGGCCTCCGGCGGTGGCCCCGGAGCCATGGAGGCCGCCAACCTGGGCGCGCGGCTCGCGCCCCACGGACTCGACGCCCTGGAGGCGGCGCTGCGGATGCTGGCCGCCGTCCCGAGCTTCGTCCCGTCCGTGGACGACTGGGCGCGGGTGGCGTTCGAGGTGAAGGACCGGTTCTCGGGAGGCTCCGACAACCTCGGCATCCCCACCTGGTTCTACGGCCACGAACCGCCGAACGTGTTCGCCTCCCAGATCGCGAAGTTCTGCTCCAACGCCCTGCGTGAGGACATCCTCCTGAAACTCTGCAGGGGTGGCCTGGTCTACCTGCCGGGCGCGGCCGGCACCGTGCAGGAACTGTTCCAGGCGGTCACGGGGAACTACTACGCGGAGGACCCCTCCACCATCACGCCCCTGGTGCTGGTGGGGGTGGAGCAGTGGACCAGGACCCTGCCCGCCTGGCCGCTGCTGACCGAGCTGGCGGCCGGCAAGCCGATGGCGGACGCGATCATGCTGGTCGACTCCGTTGAGGAGGCGGGGGAGTACCTCATCTCCCGCGCTGCCAGTTAGGTCCTGGCCACCAGCAGGTAGGCGAGGTAGGCCAGGTAGGCGGCCACGAAGACCCCGCCCTCGAAGCGGGTGATCCGCCGCCCCGACAGGAACGTCGGGATGCACACCAGCGCCACCACCAGCATCACCACCATGTCCACCCACAGCACGGCCGGTGCCACGGGGAGGGCGTATGGGGCGGCGACGATGGTGGCTCCCAGGATGAACACGATGTTGTAGACGCTGGAGCCCAGCAGGTTCCCGATGGCGATGTCCCGGTTGCCGCGGATGGTGGAGACCAGCGTCGTGACGAGTTCGGGGGCGGAGGTGCCGACGGCGACGATGGTCAGGCCGATCACCGTCTCGCTCACCCCCAGGGCGGTGGCCACGTCGACGGAGCCGTCCACCAGCCACTGCGCGCCCGCCACGATCACGACGATGCCGCCCACCAGCGCCGCCAGGTCGGCCGGCAGCCGGCCGGGCGGGGCAGGTTCATCCTCGCGGAACTCGTCCGCGAACTCCCGCTCCACGGCCGGCGCCTCGACGCGTGCCGAGCGCAGCACCACCCACGTGTAGGCGGCTGCCAGTGCCAGCAGCACCGCACCGTCGAGGAGGCCGAGGCCGCCGTCGAGGGACATCACGAACAGCACGGCCGAGGCCACCGCCATCGCTGGCAGGTCCAGCCGCACCGTCCGGCTCTCGATGGTGAGCGGGCGCAGGAGCGCGCTGAGTCCGAGGATCAGGAGGATATTGACGATGTTGGTGCCGACGATGTTGCCGATGGCGAGTCCGGAACTCCCGGTCCGGGCCGCCTCGATTGCGATGGCGAGCTCCGGCATGGACGTGCCGAGCGAGACCACGGTGAGGCCGACGACGATGGGCGAGATCCGCAACCGCGTCGCGATGTGCGAGCCGCCCCGCACCAGGAACTCGGCGCCCACCACCAGCGCGACGAGACCGACGACGATGAGCAGTGGTGCGGGCACTGCAACAAGGTATACCCACCACGGAGCGGGGTAGCCTTCCCACATGCGATCGACGGCCAGCATCCTGCACCTGGACCTCGACGCCTTCTTCGCCGCCGTCGAGCAACGCGACAAGCCCAGCCTGCGCGGGCGCGCCGTCGTCGTGGGTGGGTCCGGCCCCCGCGGGGTGGTGGCAACCGCCAGCTACGAGGCCAGGCGCTTCGGCGTGCGCTCCGCGATGCCCGGCACCGAGGCCCGCCGCCGGGCCCCCAACGCCGCCTTCCTCGGTGGCCGCTTCGACGCGTACCGGCAGTCTTCGCGGGTGGTGATGGCGCTGCTGCGGGAGGTCTCGCCGCTGGTGGAGCCGCTCAGCCTCGACGAGGCCTTCGTGGACCTGGCCGCCAGCGACTGGGAGCTGGACCGCGTCGAGGAGCACGTGGCCGAGCTGCGGGCGGAACTCACCCGCCGCACCGCCGGGCTCACCGCGTCGGTGGGGGTGGCCAGCAGCAAGTTCCTCGCCAAGCTGGCCTCCGAGGACGCCAAGCCCGACGGTGCGCGGGTGGTGCGGCCGGGCGACGAGCTGGGCTTCATCGCCCCGCTGCCCGTGCGTGCCATCCCCGGCGTCGGACCCGTCACGGAGCAGAAGCTGCTCACCATCGGCATGCACACCGTCGAGGACCTCCGCCACGCCGACCCGGGCGAGCTCGTGCGCGAGCTGGGCCGGGCCTCCGGTGAGGCGCTGGCCGAGCTCGCCTTCGCCCGGGACGACCGCCCCGTCGTGGCCGAGCGTGAGGCCAAGTCCATCTCCACCGAGGACACGTTCCCCACGGACCTGAAGGACCGCGCCGAGTTGGAGGAGATCCTGCGGCGCGACGCCCAGCAGGTGGCGCGGCGGGTGCAGGCGACGGGGGTGTTCGCGAAGACCATCAGCATCAAGGTGCGGATGGGGGACTTCACCACCGTCTCGAAGGCCCGGTCCCTCGCCGGGGCAACGGACAGGCACGAGGTGATCTCGGCCGTCGGCGAGGAGTTGCTGCGCGAGGTGGACGTCCGCGCCGGCGTCCGCCTGCTGGGGATCGGCGCCTCCAACTTCACCCGCGCCGCCCAGGAACAGCTCTTCGACGACGAGTCCGAGACGCCCGTCGGCGCCACCCAGACCTCCAGCGAGGTGGCGGTCTCCGGGGTGCGCGGCCACGGCTACCACCCCGGCGCCGACGTGGAGCACGACGAGTTCGGCCGGGGCTGGGTCTGGGGTGCCGGCCTGGGGCGGGTCACGGTGCGCTTCGAGACGCGCGACTCGGGACCGGGACCCATCAGGACACTCTCGGCGTCGGATCCCGCGTTGCGGCCGAACCCGGAACTGCCCGGGCTGCCCGGCGAGAGCGATTCTCAGGGCTTGGAGCCGAGCGCCACCACGTAGTCGATCCCGAGTTGCGTGGGGTTCGGTATCCGGCTGCAACGCTCCACGAAGTCCGAGCGCAACCGCTGCAGCGCAGGATCCTCCAGCACGGCCACCATCGGAGCAAGTGGGGTCGCCGCCACGTACATGTCGAAGGTGTCCAGCGGCGGCGGCAGCGTGAGGTTCGCCGTCGACGACGTGGTGCGCACGGCCTGGAAACCCGCCGCGCCCAGGAGGCCGGTCAACTCGTCCGGATCGCCCAACTCGAAGATCCGCTCTATGAAGCGGCGCGCATGGTCCCCGACGTGCTGGCCGAGGCAGTCTGCCATGGTCTGCATGAACTCCGGGATCGGTCCCGGCGTGAGGGAGGCGAGGCGGCCGCCGGGGGCCAGCACCCGCAGAATCTCGGACAGCGCCCGGGCGCGGTCGGCGAAGTACTGCAACCCCTGCAGGCACAGAGCCAGGGTGAAGGAGTCGTCCGGCAGCGGGATGTCCTCGGCGCTGCCGAGCACCCAGTTCATGCCGGCCGGCGCCTTCGAGGCGGCCACCTCGAGCATCGTCTCGCTCGGGTCCAGCCCCGTGACGTTGCGCACATCACCCACCGCCTCGGCCGCCGTCCTGGCGACGATGCCGGTGCCGCAGGCGACGTCGAGCACCTGCTCGTGACTGCGTGGCTGGGCGGCCGACAGCAGGCCGTAGGCCATCGGGCGCCCCACCGTCGGAACGTACTCGCGCTCGTACAGCTCGGCGGCACGCAACAGGTGCTCCCGCTCAGCAGGCGAATGCGTGTTCATGCCTTGGTCCCCCTCCAACACAACGTCACCACGCGTGCGGACAGAATACTGCGGAAGAGGGCGAATGCGGATGCGAATCGGTCTCAAGAACCACCGGGCGTAGACTCCCGGACATGGGAGCGAGACTGTTCACGGCCGTCCTGCCGCCCGAGGAGGTGGTCGTAGACCTCATGCGCCACCTCGAACCGCGCCGCGAGGCCGGGATCGAGCACTGGCGCTGGACCAGACCCGAGGGCTGGCACCTGACCACGGCCTTCATGGCTTCGGTCTCTGACTCCGCGCAGGACCTGCTCCTGGAGAACCTGTCAGCTGCGACGGCCCGTTCGCACCCCTTCGACGTCGAACTCGCCGGGGCGCTGTGCTTCCCGAACCCAGCCAGGGCGCGGGTGCTGGCCATGTCCGTGGGGGAGGGACACGAGGAACTCGCCGCGCTGGCCACCTCCTGCCGGGGTGCGGCCACGCGTGCCGGCGCCGCCCCGGACGGCAGCCGGTTCCGCGGCCACCTCACCCTGGCACGCGCCCGGCGCCCCTTCGAGGCGACGAAGTGGTTCCACGTGGTGGACTCGTTCCCCGGCTGGACGTGGAACGTCACGGAGGTGGCGCTGGTGGAGTCCCACATGGCGGACCCCGGCAACCGGTACGAGGTGCTGGAGAGATTCCCGCTCGGGGCGTAGTGGCCTATGCTGGACGACGGTCCCACCGGGGCCGAGCGGAAGTGGTGGAATTGGTAGACACGCAGGATTTAGGTTCCTGTGCCTTCGGGCGTGAGGGTTCAAGTCCCTTCTTCCGTACGTGACAACCCGGGCGCTGCAGCGTCGTGTCCTCACCACACTGGTCAGCGCCCAGGTGCTGACCAGCCTCGGCATGGCCAGCGGCATGGCGGTCGGGGTGCTGCTCGCCGAGGAGCTCACCGGCTCCGAGACGCTCGCCGGCCTCGGGACGACGGCGCAGGTGCTCGGCGGCGCGCTCATCGCCATCCCGACGGCGCGGATCATGGCCGCGCGCGGCAGGCGCCCCGGCCTCTGGTTCAGCTACTCCCTCGCCGCCCTCGGCGCGGTGGTGATCATCGCCTCGGCGGTGCTGTCGAGCTACCTCCTGCTCGTGCTCGGCATGCTGCTGTTCGGCGGCGCCACCGCCGGCAACGGCCAGTCCCGCTACGCGGCGGCCGACCTCGCCGACGACGCCCACCGCGGCCGCGACCTCTCCATCGTCGTGTGGGCCGCCACCATCGGGGCCGTCCTCGGACCCAACCTGATCGGACCCGGCCGCGAACTCGGGCGTCTGGTGGGTGTCCCGGACCTCGCCGGCTCCTTCCTGTTCGCTCTGGTGGGCATGCTGCTCGGCGTGCTGGTGATCGTCTGCTGGCTGCGCCCGGACCCGCTGCTGGTGGCACGCGAACGCGCCGCGGCGGACCTGGACGGGGAGGTGCAGGACCACGACGGCTCGCTCAGCCGCGGGCTGCGCATCCTCCGGGTGAACACCGAGGCCCGCCGCGGCGCGCTGGTGGTGGCGCTCGGCCACGTGGTCATGGTGGGCGTGATGGGAATGACGCCGCTGCACATGTCGCACGGCCACGCGGAGCTCGAAGTGATCGGCTTCGTGCTCTCGATCCACATCCTGGGCATGTTCGCCCTGTCCCCGGTGGTGGGCCTGGCCGTCGACCGGTGGGGCGGCCGTCCGGTGGCGGGCTTCGGGGCAGTGGTGCTGCTCGCCGCCGTGCTGCTCACCTCCGTCTCCCAGGAAGGGTGGTCGTCACTGCTGCTGGTGGCGCTGTTCCTGCTGGGACTGGGCTGGTCCTGCACCCTGGTGTCGGGCTCCACCATGCTGACCGCCGCCGTCCGGACCGACGAGCGGGCGGCCGTCCAGGGGCTCGCCGAGGTCGGGATGGGCCTGGCCGCCGCCGCGGGCGGCGCGCTGGCCGGAGGTGTGATGGAGGCTTTCGGCTACAGCTGGCTGGGGCTCGGGGCGGCCGTGCTGGCCGTCGTCATTCTGTTGCTTGCGGTGGGTCGGTCTCGCCTGCGTTCCTGAGGACCGTGAGCGGGATCACGAGCCACAGCACGACGATCACCAACGCCGTCGCACCCGCGCTGACCCAGGCGGCCACCGGGGTGACCACCACGGACACGATCAGGCCCACCGCACCCGTGAGTGCGCCACCGAGGAAGGCCAGTGACGCCTTCGCGAGCCGCCCGCCGAACTTCACCAACTCGTCCTTCAGCTTCTGCCGGAACAGGAGCCGGTGCGCCACCACGGGCGCGAGGATGCAGACGGTGGATGCCGTCATGCAGGCGAACACCAGCAGGTAGATGGTCCGGCCGTTGGCCTCCAGTTCGGTGAACCCGGACTGGAAGGGGAGGATCAACAGGAAGCCGAACAGGATCTGGATCCCGGTCTGGGCCACGCGGAACTCCTGCAGCAGCTCACCCCAGTTGCGGTCGAGACGCTCGCCGGGCGACTCGTCGCGGCGCGCGCGGCCGGGGACCCGGTCGTCGTCGGACATCCCCTGATTCTAGTTGCAGCCACCCCGTCGAGAACTGTATTCAACCGAAGGGTTGACAATGGTTCGGTCGAGGCGCAGGATGGTATTCAACCTAACGGTTGAAGGAGCATCATGACGGACGAGTTGAGCAAGGTGTTCGCCGCGCTGGCGGATCCCACCAGACGTGACATCGTCGCCAGGCTGACGACGGCTGACGCGACGGTCAGCGAACTCGCCCAGCCCTATGACGTCAGCATCCAGGCGGTCTCCAAGCACCTCAAGGTGCTGGAGGAGGCCGGGCTGGTGACCCGCAGCCGCGAGGCGCAGACCCGTCCGGTGCATCTGGACGCGAACGTGTTCGATCTCATGACGAAGTGGATCGAGCGCTACCGCCGGCAGGCCGAGGAGCGCTACCAGCGCCTCGACGCCGTGCTGGCAGAGATGGATGACACGAACCAACAGGAAGGAATGGTGTCATGAGCACCACCACAACGATGGCCGAGGCGAGGATCGAGGCCGACAAGGAACTACCGATCATCCACATCACCCGGGACTTCCGGGCCACCCCAGCCCAACTGGTCAGGGCCCACACGGATCCCGATCTGTACATGCGCTGGGTGGGTCCGGACGGCACCTCGAGCCGCGTCACCGAGTGGGACGCGCGCTCCGGTGGTTGCTGGCGCTACACCGGCGAGGCCGGGGGAGAGGAGTATGCCTTCCGTGGCTGCTTCCACACCGTCTCCGAGGACCGGATCGTCCAGACCTTCACCTGGGAGGGCATGCCTGACCAGGTGTCGTTGGAGACGATGACGTTCGAGGACCTCGGCAACGGCATCACCCGGCTGCACGCGCAGTCGCTGTGCGACAGCTTCGAGGGCCGCGACGGTTGGCTCGCCTCCGGCATGGAGGTGGGCGTCAACGACGGCTACGCCAAGCTGGACCGGCTCCTGGCCGACGGCGAGGTCTGATCCACCCAGCGCTCGGCCACCTCGGTGGCCGAGAGTGACCCCGAGGAGAGGGCCGTGAGGGCGACGTCGAAGTCCTCACGGCTCCGCCGCGGCACCGCGAGGTTGATGGTGGCGCGCTGGGCCCAGTCCACGCCGTCGACGACGACGGGCGTCCCGTCCGGCAGCACCAGGCCGCGCAACTGCGCCTCCAAGGAGCCCGCCTCGGCGGCGGAGACCTCCACCGCCAGGACGCTGCACCGCGCCACCGGCCGGGTGCCGACGGCGGCGACTGCCTGCGCCACCGCGTCGGAGTAGGCGCGCACCAACCCGCCGGCGCCCAGCTTCACGCCACCGAAGTAGCGGGTGACGACGGCGACGACGTCGCTCACCCCGTTGCTGTTCAGCACCCCCAGCATGGGGACGCCGGCGGTGCCGGCGGGTTCGCCGTCGTCGGAGGAGCGGGCGATTCGGGCGTCAGGCCCGAGGACGAACGCCGTGCAGTGGTGGCGGGCGTCGAACATGGCCCGCCGACGCTCCTCGATGACCGCGCGGGCGTCCTCCTCCGAGGTCACCCGCCGCAGCCGCGTGAGGAAGCGCGAACGCTTGATCTCGAGCTCGACGTCGACGCCGCGGCCGGGCGCGGCGTCGATGGTCAGGAACTCGTCAGACACCCAGTTCGCGACGGAGCTTCGCGACGTGCCCGGTGGCCTTCACGTTGTACTGGGCCACCCGCACGGTGCCCTCGCCGGCCTCGTCGACGTCGATCACGAAGGTGGAGCGGAGCACGCCCTCGATCTCCTTGCCGTAGAGCTTCTTGGTGCCGTAGGCGCCGTACGCGTTGAGGGCCTCCTTGTCCGCGTCGGAGAGCAGCGTGAAGCCGACGTCGGACTTCTCCTTGAACTTGGCCAGGCGCTCGACGGTGTCCGGGGAGACGCCGACGACGGTGTAGCCGGCTTCGGTCAGCGCGCCGAGGGACTCGGAGAAGTCGACTGCCTGCGTGGTGCAGCCGGGCGTCATGGCAGCCGGGTAGAAGTACAGGATCACCGACGAGCCGGAGTAGTCGGCCAGGGTGATGGTGTTGCCGTCGGAGTCCGGCAACCGCACCTCGGGTGCCTTGGAACCTTGTGTCAAGCGCGCAGTCATGCGCCCATCCTAGGGGCTAGGCTGAAGGGGTTCGACGTAAGGAGATTCGATGGCCAGCAAGAAGGCGCGCCCGGTGGCAGAGATCCGGGCGGACCTCGCAAGGAATCGGGCCAAGGTGGCGAACTCGTTGGGTGACTTCGTCGAGGAGGTCCATCCCAAGAACATCGCCAAGCGCACCGTCAACGAGGCCAAGGGCTTCGTCACCGACGAGTTCAATGCCGCGAAGTCCCACGTGAAGGACGAGAACGGCTGGCGCACGGACCGGCTCCTCGCCATCGGGGGAGCGGTGCTCGGCGTGGTGGTGTTCGCAGTCACCGTCAACGTCATCGCCGGGCGTCGCACCAAGAGCGTGCAGGCGCAGGTGCGCAAGGCGCTGGAAGCGGCCAGGTGAGCGAAGGCGGGCTGCCCATCCGCATGCTGCACGACAGGGTGCTGGTGGACGTCGACGCCGCCGCCTCGGAGCGACGCAGTGGCGGCGGCATCCTGATCCCCGCGACGGTGCAGATGGGGCGCAAGCTCTCCTGGGCCAAGGTGGTGGCGAAGGGTCCCAACGTACGAGCCGTGGAGACGGGGGACCGGGTCCTGTTCGACCCGGAGGAGCGCGCCGAGGTGGAACTGCACAGCCGCTCCTACGTCCTCCTGCGCGAGCGCGACATCCACGCCGTCGCCTCCGAGGGGGACTCCGACGGCGGCACCGGGCTGTACCTCTAGGTCCGTTCCTGCGCCCAACGTCGGGCGAGGTAGTCGTTCTGGTCCAGGATGCGCGAGCGACCGGAGAACCAGGCCGAGGCGTGCAGCAGCAGGCCGACGCCGCCAAGGGTGGCGAGCAGTTGGAAGAGCACTTGGAGGTCTCCCAGCGGGTACTCCGGTCCGGTCCTGATGCCGGCGGAGCCCACCACCAGGACGATCACCGAGACGGCCAGCAGCGAGCCGAGCGCCGACTGCCGCGGCACCTCCTCCCGCAGGACCTCCCGGAGCTGGTTGTGGGGCGGGGCCGGTGCCCCGGGGTCCGCCGCCTGGCGCAGCAGGGCGCCCCGCAGCCGCCAGGCGAGCACGGCGTCGCAGCAGGCGGCGAGCACGAGCAGCCCGGCCGCAGTCACCAGCACCCACGTGCCGGCGAGCAGCAGCCCGGCGCCGGAGAGACCCAAGACGAGCGCCGCCCCCACGGCTGCCAGCAGCAACAGGACGTGACGGCCGGAGTCCAGCAGCCCCAACCGGCGCAGGGGCGGGCGTGCCGTGCGCAGCACCGTCCGGTGCATGGAACGCGAGCCGCGAGGCACCACCGACGCCGGCAGGTGGCCCCACCTGTCCCGCGCCGGCCCCACCACGCTCCGCCCGCCGACCACGATCATCAGCACACCCACCAGCACCAGCAACGGGCAGACGATGGCCAGGGTCAGGGCCAGCCAGTTGGCCGGTTGTTCGTTGGCGACGTAGATCCCCACCGCCGCCATGAACCCGAAGAACAAGATGGCGGGGATGCCCACCAGCACCAGCCCGATGCCGGCCCGCTTGCGCTGCACGGCCGCGTGCTGCCAGCCGACCGGCGCCTGCGCGGGAGCGGCGGGTTCCGAGGCCAGACGGTCAAGCACCTTGCGGATGCTGCGGTGCTGGAGGTAGGTGGTGAACTGCGCCACCGCCAGTGGCACCAACAGGCCACCCACCCCGGCTGCAAGGGCGCAGTTCTCCAGGAACCGGGAGACGCCCGAGCGGGCGGCGCCGGTCAGGCCGAAGACGCCCTCGGCCACCGCCGCCTGCAGGAACCACACCGTCACCAGCAGCACGGCAGAGGTGATCGCCGCGCGCACCAGCACTCGCGAGAGGTGCCGCAGGACGTGCACCGCGACGGGCATGGGGTGGACTGGCGGTGGCTCGAGCATCGCCCCCAAGCCTGCCAGAGAACCGCGCCTTACCCCCGGTTCAGTTCCCGGAGGCGAATGCTGCGTCGAACGCCGCCGCCGGGGCGTCGAAGTTCAGCTTCTGCACGAACGCCAGCGCGTCGGGTGCCCCGACGAGTCGGTCCATGCCCGCGTCCTCCCACTCCACCGACAGCGGACCGTCGTAACCGATCGAGTTGAGGGCGCGGATCGAGTCCTCCCAGGGCACGTCCCCGTGGCCCACGGAGATGAAGTCCCAGCCGCGGCGCGGGTCCGCCCAGGGCAGCAGCGACGACAGCCGTCCGTTGCGCCCGCCGTCGAGACGCACCTTCGTGTCCTTGCAGTGGACGTGGTAGATCCGGTCGGCGAAGTCGAGGATGAACCCCACGGGGTCCACCTGCTGCCACACCATGTGGCTCGGGTCCCAGTTGATGCCGAAGGCCTCGCGATGGCCGATGGCCTCGAGCGTGGCCTTCGTGCTCCAGTAGTCGAAGGCGATCTCGCTCGGGTGGGTCTCGTGCGCGAACCGGACGCCCACCTCGTCGAAGGTGTCGAGGATCGGGTTCCACCGCTCGGCGAACTCGCGGTAGCCGGCCTCAATCACCTCTGCCCCCACGGGCGGGAACATCGCGACGTACTTCCAGATGGGGGAGCCGGCGAAGCCCGTCACGGTCTTCACGCCGAGCTTGGCGGCCGCCCGGGCCGTGTCGGCCATCCGCTGCGCGGCGCGCTGACGCACGCCCTCCGGGTCGCCGTCGCCCCAGACCTCGGGCGGGAGGATGTCGCGGTGCCGCTGGTCGATCGGGTCGTCGCAGACGGCCTGGCCGACGAGGTGGTTGGCGACGGTCCACACCTGCAACCCGTTGCGCTCCAGGATCTCGCGGCGCGAGTCCACGTAACCGTCGTCGGAGAGTGCCTTGTCAACCTCGAAGTGGTCGCCCCAAGCGGCGATCTCGAGGCCGTCGTAGCCCCATTCGCCCGCCAGTCGGCACACCTCCTCGAAGGGTAGGTCGGCCCACTGGCCGGTGAACAGCGTGATCGGTCGAGACATCGGTGCTCCTCCTAGTGTTGTGTGATCGGGGTCCAGGCAGCATCCTGCTGCGAACTGCGGGCGACGGCGTCCAGGGTGCGCTGGATCCCGAGGCCGGTGCGGAAGTCCGGTTCCGGTTGGCGGTCCAGGGCGATGTCGGTGAGGAAGTCCAGCGCCTGGTGGGTGAAGCCGTGCTCGTAGCCGAGCATGTGGCCCGGCGGCCACCAACCGGCGACGTAGGGGTGTTCGGCCTCGGTGACGACGACCCGTTTGAAGCCCTCGTCCGTGCCGCGCCCGGCCAGCACGTGCAGCACGTTCAGGTCCTCGAAGTCGAACGCCAGGGCGCCGCCCGAGCCGTGGATCTCGATCCGGATGGCGTTCTTGCGGCCGGTGGCGAACCGCGTCGCCTCGAAGGTGGCCAGTGCGCTGCCCTCGAGCCGGGAGAGGAACACGGCGGCGTCATCGACGGTGACCGGGCCCACGTCGGAGCCCGACGAGGTGGGCCGTTCGTCCACGAAGGTCTCGAGCAGCGCGCTGACACCGGTGAGCCGCTGGCCCGTGATGAACTGCACCAGGTCGATCACGTGCGCACCGATGTCCCCCAGCGCGCCCGAGCCGGCGCGCTCCTTCTGGAGCCGCCACGTCAGCGGCGCCGACGGGTCCACGAGCCAGTCCTGCAGGTACTGCGCGCGGACGTGGAAGATCCGGCCCAGCCGTCCCGCAGCGACGAGGTCGCGGGCATGGGTGATCGCCGGCACGCGTCGGTAGGTGAACCCGACCATCGCCTTCACCCCCGAGGCGGCTGCCCGCTCCGCCGCCGCCACCATCGCCTCGGCCTCCTCGACGTTGTTGGCCAGGGGCTTCTCGCACAGCACGTGCTTGCCCGCCTCCAGCGCGGCGATGGCGATCTCGGCATGCGTGTCGCCGGGGGTGCAGATGTCCACGACGTCGACGTCGTCGCGCTCGATGACGGCCCGCCAGTCGGTCTCCGTGGACTCCCAACCGAACCGGGCGGCCACGTCGGAGAGCGCCTCCTGGTTGCGGCCCGCCACCACGGCGAGCCGCGGCACTGCCGGGGGATCGAAGAAGGACCGGGCGTTTCGCCACCCCTGCGAGTGCGCGCGGCCCATGAATGCGTAGCCGATCATCCCGATGCCGAGGCTCCGGGGCGGGATGCCGCTGTCAAGCGTTGCCATGGTCTAGCTCCCGTAACTGGTCAGGACTCGAATCCGAGGTGCATGTACTCGTCCACGTTCTCGGCGGTGACCACCGGTGCGTGCAGGACGATCCGGGTGGGAACCTCCACCTGGACGAGATCACTCATGCCCTTGCCCTGGGCGAGGAGGCGGGCGATCTTGATGCCGTCGGCCGCCTGCGTCGGCGGGTAGATGACGGTGGCCTCCATCTTCCCCTCCTGGATCCAGCGCATCGCGTTGGCGGAACCGGCGCCGCCGATCAGGGCCATCTCGTGGCGGTCGGCGTTGTCGAGGGCGGCCATGACACCGACGCCCTGGTCGTCGTCGTGGTTCCAGATGATGTCGATCTGCGGGGCGGCCTGCAGCAGGTTGGAGGTGACGGCCTCGCCCGACTCGACGGTGAACTCCGCGGCAACCCGGTTGTCGACGGTCTGGTCGCAGTCGGCGAGTGCGTCGGCGAAGCCCTGCGAGCGGTCCTGCGTGAGCGGCAGCGAGTCGATCCCGGCGATCTCGGCGATCACCGGATCCGCGATGCTGCCCTCCTCGATGAGCTGGCAGGCGTGGGTGCCGGCGCTGACGCCCATGCCGTAGTTGTCGCCGAGCACCGTGGTGCGGGCTGCGAACGGGCTGGAGAACTCACGGTCGACGTTGACCACCGGGATCCCGGCCTGCATCGCCTTGGTGGCAGCCTCGGTCAGGGCCGCGCCGTCGGTGGGGAGCAGCACGATGACGTCGACGTCGTCGTTGATGAAGGTCTCGATGTGGGAGATCTGCAGGCTCGGGTCGTTGGTGCCCTCTGCCACCCGCAGGTCGATGTCGGAGTACTGCGCGGCGGCCTCCTGGGCGGAGGAGTTGATGGCGGCCAGCCAGCCGTGGTCGGCGGCCGGGCCGCTGAAGCCGATGACGACGGTCTCGCCCGGTTCGTCGTTGCCGCCCGTGGTGGTGCCGGTGTCGGTGTCGGTGGTGGTCTCGGACGTGGTGTCGTCGACGGGGTCCTGGGTCACCTCGGGGGTGTTGCCCGTGCAGGCGGTGAGGACGAGGACGATGCTGCTGGCAGTGGCTGCCAGGCTGAGTCGCTTCGAGATGGACATGGTTCTTCTCCTGGTTCGTCGTTGAATCGGGTGGATGGATGGTTGGGTTGCGGTGTCACCCGCTTGCGGCATGCCGCTTGGCCATTCGCTGTTGCAGCAGCACGGCGGCGACGATGATCGCCCCCTTCGCAACCGCCTGGGTGGAGGTGTCGAGGTTGTTGAGGGTGAACACGTTGGTGAGGGTGGTGAAGATCAGCACGCCGAGCACGGTGCCCACGACGGTGCCCCGGCCGCCGATCAGCAGCGTCCCGCCGATCACGACGGCCGCGATGGCGTCGAGCTCGTAGAGCTGGCCGTGGGTGGAGGTGCCCGTGGTGGTGCGCGCCATCAGCATCACGGCCGCGATGCCGCACGTGATGCCCGCCAGGACGTAGAGCAGCGCGGTGTGGAGCTTGATCCTGATGCCCGCCAGGCGGGCCGCCTCGGCGTTGCCACCGACGGCGAGCGTGCGGCGGCCGAAGGTGGTGCGGTTGAGCAGCACCCACCCGGCGAGCGCCACCAGCGCGAACACGATCACCAGTACCGGGATGCCGAACAGGTCACCGCCGAAGAAGTCGATGAAGTCCCGGTCCTGGACGATCTGGGTCTTGCGTTGGGCGATGATCTCGGCCATGCCGCGGGCCGCTGCCAGCATGGCGAGGGTGGCGATGAACGGCGCCACCCCGCCGTAGGCGATCAGGATCCCGTTCACGGCACCGCACCCCGCCCCCACGGCCAGGGCCGTGAACACCATCACCACCCAGTGGAAATCCGCGGCCATCGCCTGGGTGGCCAGCGTCGTCGCCCAGACACTGCTCAGCGCGACGATGGCGCCCACCGAGAGGTCGATACCGCCTCCGGAGATCACGAAGGTCATGCCCACGCTGACGACGCCGATCACGGAGGCCAGGCGCAGGATCGTCAGAAGGTTGTCGATGCTGGCGAACCGTTCCCCGCTGGTGGCGAAGCCGACCATGCACAGCACCAGCAGCGCCACCACGAGTCCGAGGTTGAGCCCGAAGGTGGTGTTGAGGAAGCCGCGCAGGCCGCCTCTTTCGGGCTTGGTGGTCTCGGCAGTCGTGGTCATGCTGTCTCTCCCTTCAGGATGATGTCGAGAACCTGGCGCTCGTCGAGGTCTGGGGCCGGCCCGTCATGCAGGACCACGCCGTCGGCGAGGACGAGGACCCTGTCCGACAGCCCGAGCACCTCCGGGATCTCGCTGGAGACCACCACAACGGCGCAGCCGTCGTCGCTCAGATGCTGGATGAGTCCGTAGATCTCGGAGCGGGCGCCGACGTCGACGCCGCGGGTGGGCTCGTCGAGCAGGAGGACCCGGCTGCCGCGCTGGAGCCAGCGGGCCAGGACCACCTTCTGCTGGTTGCCGCCGCTGAGCGTGCGCATCTCCCGCTCGATCCCGCGCGGGCGGAGTTCCAAGGCGTCGACGTGTTCCTGGGAGGACCTGAGTTCGCGGCCGCGGTCGATGAACCCGGCGGTGGCGAACTCGCTGAAGGTGGCGAGCGAGACGTTGTCCGCGACGGAGTGGCCCAGTACGAGTGCCTGGTGCTTGCGTTCCTCCGGGCAGAGGCCGATGCCTGCCGCCACGGCGGCCGGGACCGAGCCGTTGGCGATCCTCCTGCCGCTGATGCGGACCGTGCCGGCGTCGGCGCGGCGGGCCCCGAAGATGGTCTCGAGGATCTCGGAGCGTCCCGCACCCACGAGGCCCGCGATGCCGACGATCTCGCCCGGGTGGACCTCGAAACCCACGTCCTCGAACTCACCCGCGCGGGACAGCCCCGCCACGGCCAGGAGGGGCTCGGCGTCGCGTTCGGGGGCTTCGCGTGGCGGGAAGTCGTACTCGATGGAGCGTCCCGTCATCAGGCGGACCAGTTCGGACTTCGGGGTGTCCTTGGCGCTGAGCCCGGTGGCGACGGTCTGGCCGTCCTTGAGGATGGTGACGCGGTCACCGATCTGGCGGATCTCCTCCAGGCGGTGGGAGATGTAGATGACGGCCACACCGGCGGCGGTGAGTTCCCGGACCACCCCGAACAACTGCTCCACCTCTGCGGAGTCCAGCACGGCCGAGGGCTCGTCCATCACCATGACCTGCACGTCCCTAGAGAGGGCACGGGCCATGCTGACGATCTGCTGGCCGGCGGCGGAGAGGAGGCCGACCTCGGTGTTGGGCCGGATGTCGCTGTGGCCCAGTTGCCGCAGGAGCTCGGCGGTGCGTTCGCGCGTCGCCCGGCGATGCGAGAACCCGAAGGTGCTGAGCTCGTGTCCGAGCATGACGTTCTCGGCCACGGAGAGACCCGGCACCAGGTCCAGTTCCTGGTACATGGTGGCGATGCCGACGTCCATGGCCGCCTGCGGGTGTGCGAACCGCACCTCGTCGCCCCGCCAGAGGATCTCGCCGTCGTCGGGGGAGTGGACGCCCGCGAGCACCTTGATGAGCGTGGACTTGCCCGCACCGTTCTGGCCGAGGAGGCAGTGCACCTCGCCCGCGCGCACGTCCAGGTCCACGCCGCCCAGCGCGACGACGCCGGGGAACCGCTTGACGACCCCTCGCATTTCCAGCAGGGGCGGACCATCTGCTCGACCTTGAGACATGTGTCCCAGCCTGTACGCACTTTTGGTGCCTGTCAAGCATAAGTTGAGATTGAGCAGGCAAAAGCCGTTCGCATGCGACACGTCTTCGTCGTCTATGGCGCGGTAAGTTTCGGTGTGGTTCACTGCTTGCCATGCCAGTCCGGGCCAATGCGCGCACACCTGCCGAAGCGGGGCCGTCCGACCTCACGCTGCAGGCGCGTGAGGCCGCCGACGTGCTCGGCGCCATGTTGGACGCTCGCGCCCGGACCCGCTCGGAGATCGCGCGGGTAACGGGGCTGGCGAGGTCCACTGTCGGGACCCAGATCGACGCGCTGCTGGCGCTGGAACTGCTGACGCCGGTGGGCGAGGCCGTCTCCACCGGCGGCAGGCCTCCCGCCCAGTTCCGGTTCAATCCCTCGGCCAGGGTGGTGCTCTGTGCGGACATCGGCGCGAGCCACGCCACCGTCGCCCTCACCGACCTCGCCGGTCGGCCCCTGGAGCGGGCGACCGGCCCCATCGAGGTGGGAGCGGGACCCCAGGTGGTCCTGCAGTGGGTGCTGGACCAGGGTGAACAGCTGCTGGACAGTAGCGGGCGCCGTGACCAACTCGTGGGGGTGGGGATCGGCGTCCCCGGGCCCGTGGAGCACTCCGTCGGCAGGCCCGTGCGGCCACCGATCATGCCCGGCTGGGACAACTTCGACATCCCCGGGTTTGTGTCCCAGCAGTTGCCGGTTCCGGTGCTCGTGGACAACGACGTGAACCTCATGGCGCTCGGGGAGCACATCCTCGTGCACCGCAACGTGGAGCACCTCCTGTTCGTCAAGGTCGCCACCGGGATCGGGGGAGGCATCATCACCGGTGGCAAGCTGCACCGCGGCGCGAAGGGTGCCGCCGGTGACCTCGGCCACATCTCGACGCCGTCGGGCGGTGACGTGATCTGCCACTGCGGCAACACCGGCTGCCTCGAGGCGGTCGCCGGCGGCCCGGCCATCGCGGCGCGACTGCGCGCGAAGGGGCTCGAGGTCCACAGCCTGGTGGAAATCCTCGAACTCGTCGAGGCGGGCAACGGCGCCGCCGCTGCAGAGCTGCGGGAGGCCGGCCGCATGATCGGCGACACCCTCGCCGCCTGCGTGAGCCTCCTGAACCCGTCGGTGATCGTGCTCGGCGGGGTGCTCAGCCGCGCCGGTGACCACCTGCTCGCCGGAGTTCGGGAGCGCGTCTACACCCGCTCCCTGCCGCTGGCGACGGGTGAGCTCCAGATCCTGACCTCCGGAACCGGACGGGACGCCGCGATCGCCGGCGCCGCGGTGATGGTGACCCAGCACGTGCTGGCGCTGAACAGCTGACCCGCCCGGGAAAAACAAAAAGCCCCGACGCGATGTCGGAGCTTCCTGCTTCGGTACACCACCAGGGACTCGAACCCTGAACCCATTGATTAAGAGTCAATTGCTCTGCCAGTTGAGCTAGTGGTGCTTGCTTGGCCGAGAAACAACTTTACTGGCTCTTCGGCGAAATGTGAAATCGGCTGCTCCAGGACCCCGGTTCGGCGAGTTCGACGTAGTCAGCGGCCACATCGGCAGATGTCACGGTGGCCGTGCACAGGAGCAGGGAGAGGGTAGGAATGCCGTAGGGGCGGTTGTCGCGGATGATGGCCGCGTCGTCGGTGGCGGGCAGTCGGCCGGAGCGCTCCAGGACCTCGGACCAGGGCCCGAACCAGTCCTGCTCCTCGCCGGCGTCGGCCCGCTCGGCGGCCTCCCGGAACTCCGGCAGCCAGCGCGGGACGCGGGTGAAGGACTCGTCGTTGGGGAGTTCGCTGTTGACCAGCATGTGGACGCCGGGTTCGAGGTCGCGCTCGGTCAGGGTGGCGCCGTCGGAAAGGGTCAGGGTCACGCGGCCGCCGGCGACGGTGACCAGGTTGTAGGCCTGGGTGCGGCGCTCGGGATCCGGCTCCCGCTCGGTCACGGCGTCGAGCACCACCTCGCCCCGGGAGGCCAGGCCCGGCTGAGGGGCCGGCCCACCGACGTTGAGCAGCACGGCGAGTCGGCCCTGCGAGGGGAGGGTGGCCAACCAGGCACCCCCGGCGCGGGCGTCCTGCACGCCCAGCACGCCGGGATGGGTGCTGGGCCAGTGCTCACCGAGTGCCCGCCACGGCCTGCCCGGGTCCTCGTCCCGGACGGCCAGGATGCGGGTGGGCAGTTCCGGGTTCTCCGGGACCTTCACGACGACGGTGCACATGCCTCGTTTCTACTCCATCGCGCAACCGCCGGTGTGGAACGATGGGCGCATGTTCGTTGTCGTCGGAGTCACGGGCGGGATCGCCGCCTACAAGAGCGTCCAGCTGGTGCGACTCCTCGTGCTTGAGGGGCACGAGGTCCACGTGGTGCCCACCGAGGACTCGTTGCGGTTCGTCGGCATCACCACCTGGGAGGCCATCAGCCGCAACCCCGTCACCACCTCCGTCCACGACGACGTCGCCCAGGTCCGCCACGTCGCCCTCGGCCAGGCCGCGGACCTCGTGATCGTGGCCCCCGCCACCGCGAACCGGATCGCCAAGATGGCCGCCGGGATCGCCGACGACCTGCTCGGCACCACGCTGCTGGCCACAACCGCTCCCGTCGTCGTTGCTCCGGCCATGCACACCGAGATGTGGAACCACCCCGCCACCCGGGCCAACGTCGCCACCCTGCGGGAGCGTGGCGTGACCATCGTCGGACCGGAGGACGGTCCGCTCACCGGCGGCGACGTCGGCCCGGGACGGATGACCGAGCCCGAGCAACTCTTCGAGCAGGCCCTGGCCGTGGTTTCCGGCAGCGGCGACCTCGACGGACTGCGCGTCGTGGTCTCCACCGGCGGCACCCGGGAGGCCATCGACCCGGTCCGCTTCCTCGGCAACCGCTCCAGCGGCCGGCAGGGCGCAGCCGTCGCCCTGGCCGCCGCCGAGCGCGGCGCGGAGGTCGAACTCGTGGCGGCACACGTCGACGACGGAGTGCTCCCGAGCCATCCACGGATCTCCCTCACCAGGGTGGGCAGCGCCCACGAACTGCAGGAGGCCGTCGTCGGTGTCGCGCGGGAGGCCGACGTGGTGGTCATGGCGGCCGCCGTCGCCGACTACCGCGTGGCCGGAGCCTCCGACACCAAGCTCTCGAAGAAGGGCGACGAGGGCCTCACCCTGGAACTGGTCCAGAACCCGGACATCCTGGCCGGGCTCGTCGCGGACCGCGTCCCCGGCCAGACCGTCGTCGGCTTCGCCGCCGAGACCGCTCCCACCGAGGACGAACTGCTCGAGAAGGGCCGCGCCAAGCGCCGCCGCAAGGGCGTGGACCTGCTCGCGGTCAACGAGGTGGGCTGGGACAAGGGGTTCGAGTCCGGCGAGAACCTGCTCGTGTTCCTCGACGCCTCCGACGCGGAGATCGCCCGCTCCCAGGGCAGCAAGCGCCAGGTGGCCGACGCCCTGTGGGACGCAGTGCTGGCGGTCCGGGGCTAGCGGGACGTGACGTCGCGGCGTCGGAACCCGACCACCGCAACCACTAGCAGCAGCAGGGTGACGGCGCCCATCACCAGCAGGGGAGCGGCCTCGAAGTCGGCCCCCGGCAGCAGCGGCGTGTGGTTGAACGGCGACACGTTGCGCACCCAGTCCGGCAGCCGCAGCAACTCGCCCAGGAACAGCACGAGCACGATCCAGACCACCAGCACCCAGACCAGGCCGGTCAGCCGCGGCAGAGCCCCGTACAGGGCCGCCGCGAACGCGGCGGTCAGCAGGATCGCGGGCAGGAACACCAGCGCCGCCAGCACCATCTCGCCGACCCGCTGCGACTCGCCCGTGCCCGCCCACACCCCGAGGCCGACACCGAGCCCGCTGAGCACGGTGAGCAGCACCGCCTGGGCCCCGACGGTGGCCAGCCAACCGCCGAGGTAGCCGGTGCGGGTGTTGCCGGCCACCAGCAGTTGCTCGGCGCGGCCGGCCTCCTCCTCGGACTTCAGCCGCAGCACCCCGGAGACGGCTGTGACGAGCGGCGCGATCAACACGTAGGTGAGGATGACGGAGGCGAACTCGCCGGTCAGGTCCGTGCCCTCGATCGCGATCCATTCCGCGAGCTGCGGGTTGGAGGCGAGCATGTCGTCGAGTTCGCCGGACAGGGACCCCATCGCCACCGCGAAGAAGAACGCGCCGATGCCCCAGGCGATGACGCCGCCGCGCAGCAACCGGTTGGCCAGTCCCGGGGCGGTTCCCAGCCGGGTCGACGCCGTCGCCGGCCCCGGACGGGTGGGGCGCAGGCCCGCACCCATGTCCCGGCGCTGCGCGAAGGCCACCGCCACGGCGAACAGGGCCACCGTCGCGGCCAGCGAGACCAGCAGGGGCCACCAGCGCAGGTCCACGAACAGCCGCGACTGCTGGGCCCACGCGAACGGCGAGAACCAGCTCAGCCAGGAGCCCGAGTGGTTGATCACGTCGCCGATGCCGCGAACCAGGAAGGCGATCGCCAACGCGGTCATCGCCATTCCGGTGGCGCCCCGGGCATTCTCGGTGAGCTGGGCGAACACAGTCGCCATGCCCGCGAACACCAACCCGGTCACGGCTGCGGCGGCACCGAACGCGACTGCGTCGACGGTGGGCACGGTGTCGAGCCCGGGCAGCAGCAGCCCTGCGGTGGTGGCTGCCCCGGCGAGCACGCAGGCGATCGCGACCGTGACGATTGCCGCGGTGGCGGGTGCGAACCGCCCCACGGGAAGGGACCGGAGCAACTCCAGCCGGCCCGACTCCTCCTCGGCGCGGGTGTGGCGCACGGCGAGGAGGATGGCCATGATGGCCACCGCGATGAACAGGTACAGCCCGAGCTCGTTGGCGAGCATCGCACCGAACGTGTAGTGCTCCATGTCGAAGGCCGGGCCAGTCATCATGATGGTGGCAGGGTTCCCGAGCAGGGCCCCTCTGGCGTCGAGGGACTCCTGGGTGGGGAAGGCCTCGTCGAGGGCCACGACGCTGCCCCAGACGCCCAGGAAGATGGCCACGGTCCAGATCACCAGCCGCAGCCGGTCCAGGCGCAGGTTCAACCTGAGCAGCGCCCCCGTGCCGGTGAAGGGTGAGCCGCTCACCGCGCCCGCGTCCCCTCGGCGACGTCGTCGCCGTAGTGCCGCATGAACAGCTCCTCCAACGAGGGCGGCGCGATGGTCACGTTCTGCACGCCCACGTCGGCCAGCAGCCGCAGGACCTCGTCGCTGTGGGAGTTGTCCACGTCGAAGGAGAAGTGGCCGTTGTCGTGGCTGAGGTCGTGGACGTGCTCGTGGCGGGCGAATCGCTCCGCCGCGTCCGGCGTCGACGTGGTTGCCGTGACCGTGGAGCGGGTCAGGTGCCGCAACTCGGCCAGGGTGCCGCTCTCGACGTCCTTGCCGGCGCGGATGATGGTGACGGTGTCGCAGAGTTTCTCCACCTCGGCGAGGATGTGGCTCGAGAGCAGCACCGTCCGGCCGGCGGCGCGCAGTGCCCGCACCTCGTCGGTGAAGACCGCCTCCATCAGCGGGTCCAGGCCCGAGGTGGGCTCATCCAGGAGGAACAGTTCGGCGTCCGAGGCCAGCGCGGCCACCAGCGCCACCTTCTGGCGGTTGCCCTTCGAGTAGGTGCGGGCCTTCTTGCGCGGGTCCAGTTCGAATCGTTCCAGCAGTTCCTTGCGGCGTGCGTTGTCGGCGCCACCGTGCAGGCGCGTGAGGATGTCGATCGCCTCGCCGCCGGTGAGGTTGGGCCACAGGTTGGTGTCGCCGGGGACGTAGGCCACCAGCCGGTGGATGGCCACGGCGTCGGACCAGGCGTCCCGGCCCAGCACGCGGGCGGTGCCGGCGTCGGCCCGCAGCATCCCCAGCAGCACCCGGATGGCCGTGGACTTGCCCGCACCGTTGGGCCCGAGGAAGCCGGTGACGCTGCCCGTGGGGACGGTCAGGTCGAAGCCGTCCAGGGCCCGCGTGGAGCCGAAGGTCTTCACGAGGCCCGTGGCCTCGATGGCGTGGTCCGTCATGGGTCGCTCCTGTCGGTTGAATCGAGGTAGGCGTCCAGCAGGGAGGAGTCGGTCAGCAGTGGCTCGGTGAACAACTCCAGGAAGGGCAGCAGGATCCGCTCGGTGTAGCGGCGCAGCCAGTGGGGGAGGTCCTCGACGTCGAACGGCTCGTCCTTGGTGGGCAGTTGCAGCAGCAGTGAGCCGAGCGACATCTCCGCCAGCACGCGCGCCCGATCCTCTGGGACCCGGCTGGCCGAGACCGTGCCCGCCGCCACCCCCTCGGCCAGGTAGTCGGCCGCGTCGGCGACGATGCCGTCAACGAACTGCCTCGTCAGCGAGCCCCCTGCCTGCAGGCAGCGCAGCGTGTAGCCGACGATCGGCGCGTACCCCTCCACCTGCGCGAGCTGGGCCAGCATCGCACCCGGCGCGCCGGTGCCCGCCAAGACGCTGGACTTGTTGTGCCGCACGAGTCCCAGCACATGGGCGTCGCAGGACTCGCGCAGCCCGGCGCGGGAGCCGAAGTGGTGCAGGATCAGGCCCGGGCTGACGCCGGCGTCGGAGGCGATGGCGCGCAGCGAGGCGTCCAGGCCGTCGGTGGCGAATCGCAGGATGGCTGCGTCGCGGATCCGAGCCCTGGGTGTCAGGTCCTCGCTGACTGAACGCATGTTCAATAGACTACACGCGTGTTCAGTCCTTCACAATGGCAGGTCCTCAACGGTCAGGGCGAAGCGTTCGTGATCCCGCCAGGCGCCGTCGAGGAACAGCATCCGCGGCGTGAAGCCCTCGTGCCGGAAGCCCAACCGACGCGCCATGGCGATGGAGCGCACGTTCTCCGGGCGGACGTTGACCTCCAGCCGGTGCAGGCCCAGCCCCTCGGGCTCGGGGGCGAGGGCATGGGCGACGACGAGCCCCATTCCCTCGGTCATCAGGCCGGTGCCCGAGTACGGCCGGTAGGACTCGTAGCCGAGGCTGGCGTTCTGGAACCTGCGGCGCACGATGTTGGAGATGTTGACAGTCCCGACGATGCCGCCGTCGTCCTCGCAGATCACAAGGCGGGTGGTGTAGTTCTCCGACTGCCGCGCGAGGATGTCCACCAGCACGTCGGGCTCCGACGGGCTCCAGGGGTTCAGGTCCGCCAGGGAGCGGGCCACGGCTTCGCGATGGGCAGCCAGGTCCGAGGGGACCGGGGGTCGGATCGATACGCGCACCCGACCATCGTGGCACCGGTAGGGTGCGGGACGTGACTGTGAGCATTGATCCAGACGTGGTGCAGTGGCGCGAGGGAACGGCTGGCGAGCTGCTGGTGCTGCTGCACGGCCTCGGGTCCAACGAACTCGACCTCTACGGCCTCGCGCCGCACCTGCCCGAACGCTTCACCGTGGCCTCCCTGCGCGCTCCGCTGCGCTACGGACCCGGGTTCGCCTGGTTCGAGTTCGGTGGCGCCGCCGACCCCGAGGACCACGAACTGATCGACGCTTCTGCCAAGGCCGTGCTGGCCTGGCTGGACCTGCTCGAGCAGGACTTCGACCGCGTCCACCTGCTCGGCTTCTCCCAGGGCGGCGCCGTCGCCGTCCAACTGGCCCGGCTCGCGCCCGAGCGGTTCGCCACCATCTGCCATCTTGCCTCATTCGTCCACCCCGGTAAGCTGCCCGGCGACGCCGCACTGGCCGAGCACGAGCCCCGCACCCGCGTCCTGACCACCCTCGGGGACTTCGACGAGGTGGTCGGCCATGCCCGCGCCGCCCGTTCCGCGTCGTGGCTGGACGAGCACTTCGACGTCGAGCGCCACAACTACCCCCGCGGCCACTCCATCGTCCAGGAGGAACTGACGGACCTGATCGCCTTCCTCGAGAGCGCCTGAACCACCGCGGGGGCCGCCTAGGGTGGTGGCATGAGGCTCCGACCGGGTTTCCTCGCCGCGGCACTGCTCCTCGTCGGGTGCACGGCCGAACCCGCCGAGCCCACGGCGCGGGCGCGCGTTTCGGCCGTCGGCTCCCAGCGGTTCATCAGCTCGATGGTGCCCGTCGCGCCGGTGAGGACCACCTGCTCCACCGTCAGGGCTGACCGAAGGGGATGGCGCGGGTTCACGTGCCCGATGGACTCGCGCAGCCTGCGGATCTCGACGCGTCCGAGCCGGTGGCCCAGCACGTGAACGGAGCCGTGGGTGGGGTGCTTCTCGGCGCCGCACAGGCTGAGGATCGTGCTCTTGCGCGCGCCGTTGGGCCCGATCAGGGCCCAGTGCTCGCCGGCGTGCACCCGCAGGTTGATGTCGCTGAGGATCTCCTTGCCGTCCCGGATGAAGTCGACGCCCTCCAGCCTCAGGATCTCGCTCATGCGATGTCTTCCTTCAGTGCCATCAGATGGGTTCGGCTGAGCTGTCGCGCGAGCTCGGCGTCTCGGGCCGCGACGGCGTCGGCCAGCGAGACGTGGGCGTCGTGGTCCGCGTCGTCGCCGAACTTCGTACGGATCCTGATCATGGCCACCATCGCCTCGCGGACCCGTGGCGTGAGGACGTCGAACAGCTCGAGGGGGACGGGGTTGTGGGCGGCGCTGACCACCGTGCGGTGGAACGCGGTGTCGGCGTCGACGTGGACCTCCGCTTCGTGGCGTTGTTCCTTCCGAGCGGTCAGTGCTTTCCGCATGGCTCGAAGGTCTGCGGGGGTTCGCCGTCTGGCCGCGAGGTCAGCCGCCTCCGTCTCGATCGCGATGCGAGCCTCGATGACGGCGGCGATGTCCGAGCGTCGCAGGACCAGGTCCCAATCGTCGGGGACGTCCAGGGCGGTCACGAACACGCCGGCGCCCTGCCGGGAGGCCAGGACGCCTCGGCCGGCCAGCTGGCGGATGGCCTCGCGGACCGTGGAGCGGCCCACCCCGAGTTGGGGTGCGAGCGTCGTCTCCCCGGGCAGCTTCGCGCCCAGGCCCCACTCGCCGGAACGGACGCGTTCCAGCAGGGCGTCCGCGGCCTGTTCGGCCAGTGGTGCACGCGTGACGCGACTCATCTCAACTTCTCAGCTTGTCTGAGGAGTAAGGCCAAAGTGTAGGACCGCCGTGCGGCAACTGGTGGGTGCAGAAACAACGAGGTCCGAGCCATTTGGCTCGGACCTCGATTCGGGGTGAGTAACGGGACTTGAACCCGCGACATCCTGGACCACAACCAGGTGCTCTACCAGCTGAGCTATACCCACCAAGTTGCCGCCCCAGTGGTGTGGGGCAGCGACGCACAACGATAGCGCATCCGCGCCGGAACAGCGAAACCGGGACTGCTCAGGCGGAGGCGGGTGCTCCGTCGGGGTTGGTCAGCGTGCCCTGGTGCTTCACCGCGATGGCGCGCGCCTCGGCGGAAGTGGGGCCCGGCTGGGGGATGAACACCACCTCGCGGTAGTAGCGCAGTTCCTCGATGGACTCCTGGATGTCGGCCAGCGCTCGGTGGTTCCCCTGCTTCACTGGCGCCTGGTAGACCACCTTGGGGTACCAGCGGCGGGCCAACTCCTTGACCGAGGACACGTCCACGTTGCGGTAGTGCACCCACTGCTCCAGCTCGGGCATGTCCCGGGCCAGGAACGCGCGGTCGGTCCCGATGGTGTTGCCGGCCAGCGGTGCCTTGCGGGCGGTGGGCACGTGCTCCTTGATGTAGGCCAGCGCCTGCGCCTGCGCGTCCTCCATGGTGGTGCCGGACGCGAGCTGGTCCAGCAGCCCGGACTTGGTGTGCATGTCCCGGACGAAGTCGCCCATGTTGGCGAGCTGCTCGTCGGTGGGCTTGATGAGGATGTCCACGCCCTCGCCCAGCACGTTGAGCTCGGCGTCGGTCACCAACACCGCCAGCTCGATGAGGGCATCACCCACCAGGTCGAGGCCGGTCATCTCGCAGTCGATCCACACCAGTTCGTCACTCATGGCCTACAGAGTAGGCGCACGCGCGGACAGTTCGCAGCGCACGTCCGGAGCCAATAGCATTGGTGGCCTGCCCCGGTAGCTCAGCGGATAGAGCAACTGACTTCTAATCAGCAGGTCGCAGGTTCGAGTCCTGCCCGGGGCGCATGGCTGATGTGACTGTGTTCCACAATCCCCGCTGCTCCACCTCCCGTGCCGCGCTCGAGGCCGCCGACGATGCGGGTGTGGCTCCCGACGTCGTGCAGTATCTCAAGGAGCCCCTCGACGAGGCGGGTCTGCGCGCGCTGCTGGTCAAGCTCGAGGACCCCGCCACGGACCTCGTTCGCCGCGACGCCAAGTTCGCCAAGCTCGGACTCACCGACGACGACGTCGCCACGGCGGAGCAGGTGGTCGCGGTGCTGGTGGAGCACCCCGAGCTGATGCAGCGGCCCGTGCTGGTGAAGGGGGAGCGGGCCATCATCGGTCGGCCCAAGAACCGCGTGCCGGAGTTCCTGGCCGACTGAGTTCGAGGGCGTGACCTAACCGGCGAGGCTCCAGTTGGCCAGGTGCGTGAAGTCGAAGATGCCGACCTCGGGGCGGATGGTCACCGAGACCAGGTGTACCTCGGAGACGCGCAGGGTCCCGACTGGGCCGATGGCGGCCAAGCGGGCTGACGCGTCGGCGTCGGGAACGTCGCCGATGGCGTAGGCAAGCGTGACGTGCGGGGCGTGCGGGGCGCTCGGCAACTCGTCGGTCAGCACGGCAGTCACGCCGGAGACCACTGCTGCGTGCAGCGCGTCCCACTCGGCGGACGCGGCGGCGGTGCTCACCACCGCGGTCTCCTCGACGGCCGGCGCACCCAGGGTGAGGTCGAAGGGGGCGACCCGGGCCAGCGCCTCGGTGAGCGTGGCCCCCAGCCGGCTCAGTTCGGCCTGCTTGAGCTCGTCGTCGAACTGCGCCAACCGCTGCAGGGTCAGGTGCAGGTACGGCCGGGGCATGGCAGGCAGTCCTGGGACGTCCTCGAACAGGGACTGGACCTCGGCGAGCCGCTCGCCGACCTCCTCGTCGGGGAGCACGTAGAGGTGTAGCGAGCCGTCGTTGCGTGCCCAGGGTTCCATCTGCTCGAAGAAATTGCGCATCTTGCCTCCTGCGCGGAGCCTACTCGACCCCGCCCGAGCCGCCGCGGCACCGCTGCCATAGGCTTGCGCTCATCGTGAACACCGTTGCGCTACACCATGCTTGCGAAATAGGGTTAGGTGTACCTAAGTGAACAGGAGGTCGCCGTGACCCAGCTCTCTGAGGAACTGCGCGACGCCACCGCCGACGCCCACGCCAGTGCGGAGGGCTCAGACTTCATCACCCGGCTCATGGGCGGCACGCTCGACGTGCGCGCCTTCGTGCTGTTCACCGCCCAACTCCACGTGATCTACGAGGCGTTCGAGGCGACGCTGCACGCCCACTACCTCGAGCACCCCCTCGTCAAGGGCATCGACGACCGCCGCCTGGACCGGCGGGAGGCGCTGCTCGCAGACCTCAACCACTTATACCCCGGGTTCGAGGAGGCCATCGCCGACGGCAGCCTGCCCATCGTTCCCGCCGCCCGCCGCTACGCAGAACTGCTCAACCACGAGCACACTGCGGAGCGCGTCGTCGCCAACCACTACGTCCGCTACCTCGGGGACCTGTCCGGCGGCCAGGCCATCGCCAGCCTCGTTGCCCGGCACTATGACGTCTCACCGGACGGCCTCGGCTTCTACAGCTTCCCCGAGATCGGCAAGCTCAAGGCCTACAAGGACCACTACCGCCAAGCGCTGGACGGACTCGTCCTCGACGACGCCACCCGCTCGGCGCTGCTCGCCGCCGCCGTCGAGGCCTTCACCCTGAACCGCGCGGTCTTCGCGGACCTCGAGGCCGAACTCGCGTCCCGTGACGCGGAAGTGGCCGCCTGATGGAGGAGGCCTTCAGCGGATTCCCCATCGGGATCACGTTCCTGCTGTTCTTCCTCGGGGCCATGGTCCGGGGGCAGGCCACCTACTGGCTCGGGCGCATCGTCACCGAGCAGTCACTCAAGCGCACCCACCCGAAGTCGGGCTGGCGCAAGGGCGTCCACGACTGGCTGCAGGGCGACTCCGTGGCCAGGGGGGCCAAGTTCATCCGCAAGTTCGGGGTGGCCGCGGTCCCGTTCGCGTACGTGACCGTGGGCCTGCAGACCCTGATCATCGCCGCGGCGGGCGTGATGCGGATCAACATCATCGCGTTCACGATCGCCCAGATCCCCGGCTCGCTCGCGTGGGCCACCATCTACACCACCGTCGGCTTCGCCGTCTGGGGTGCGGTATTCGGGGCCATCCAGGGCCACCCGCTGTTCATCGTCCTGCTCGCGCTGTTGGTGGTGGGCGTGGTGGTGGCAATCGTGTTGAAGCGCCGTCGCCGCGCACTGGAGTCGACCGCGGCCTGAACGGGTTGGCAGCCCTGCCCGCTACGCTGTTGCCATCATGAGCACCCTCCAGATCGAGAACCGGGAACGCTGGCTGTCCGGGCTGCCGCCGAAGGCCGGCCCGCAGCGCCCGTGGTACCTGCGGATGTTGCGCAGCCCGAAGTTCTGGCTGGCCCTGGTGCTCATCCCGTTCTACGCGTACTGCCTGTGGGACCAGTACCTGCTGCTCCACCCGGACACCACCTTCCCCGACGGCACGGTGGCGCTGGGGCTGAATCACGACTCGCTGCGCTTCGGCGCGTTCTGGGCCATGTGGACGGCACTGGCCTACTTCCTGCTGTTCCTGTGGCTCGACCGGTTCCGGCCACAACGCCCGCTGATCTGGCTGCTGGCCTTCGGCTGGGGCGCCTGCGCCTCCACCTGGATGAGCATCTACGTCAACACTTGGGCCGGCCAGATGATGGCCACCACCGACGCCAACGCGGACATGGGAACCCGGGCCGCCATCTTCATCGCGCCGTTCGTGGAGGAGGCCACGAAGGCCACCGTCCTGTTCCTGCTGGTGATCCTGTTCCGACGCCGCATCGTCTCGCGCCTGAGCATCGTTTCCCTGGCGGGCCTGTCGGCCATCGGTTTCGCCTTCGTCGAGAACATCATCTACTACGCCCGCTCGCTGGTCTACGCCACCAACACCGTCGGCATCGAGGACCCCTACGGCGAGGTGATGGAACTGGTGATGCTGCGTGGCGTCTACACCTCGTTCGGCCACCCGCTGTTCGGCATCATGACCGCGTTCGGCCTGGCCATCGGACTCGCCGCCCGCAGCAAGATCGTGCGCGTCACCGCCCCGCTGGCCGGTTTCGTCGTCGCGGCCGGCGGCCACATGCTGTTCAACGGGATGGTCTCCACCAACCCCACGTCCGCGCTCAAGACCCAGTGGTACATGGCGCTCGGTCTCGTGGCGGTCATCACGCTGTTCCTCATCCTGGGCGTGGTGGCGCAGGGTCAGCTGGTTCGCCGCCGCCTCGGGGACTACCGCCGCGTCGGCTGGCTCACGGACCGGGACCTCGTCGTCTTCTCCGGCCCGTTCAAGCGCATCAAGCTGCACCTCGCGGGCATCTTCCGCGGACCCCGCAAGTGGCTCGCCACCGCAAGGTTCATGCGCCTGATGACCGAACTCGCCTACCTGCGCGAGGGCCGCACCCGCGGCCTGGTGGCCGAAGCCGGTGACTCCCGCGCCCACGAGATCATCCACGAACTCGAGGAACTGCGCCCGCAGGCGCTCACCGACACCGCGGGCCTCAAGGTCTTCCCGCCGCGCAAGCGCCGCGCCCGCAACGACCTGCCGCCGCCACAGGCTCCCGGCCCTGCGGGCATCGGCGGGAACTGGCCCGCACCGCGATGACCGGTCCGCAGCAACTGGCCACGGCGCTCGAACACCTCGACGCCACGCTGCCCGCTGCCCAGTATCCGTTGCCGCTCGACGGTGCCGCAGACCTGCGCCAACTCGCCTCCGCCCTGGCGAACCAGGTCCGTGACTACCTCCTGCCGCGGGCCGCCAAGCTGGACGCCCCGCTGCTGGCCGTGGTGGGCGGCTCCACGGGAGCGGGCAAGTCCACGCTCGTGAACGCAGTCCTCGGCAAGGCCCTGACCAAGCCCGGCGTGCTGCGCCCCACCACCAAGTCACCCGTGCTGGTCTGCCACCCCGACGATGCCGCCTGGTTCCGCTCCGGCCGGACGCTGCCCGGCCTGGTCCGCAGTGAGACGGAGGTGCACGACTCCCGCGCGCTGCAGATCCTCCCGTACGACGGCCTACCCGCCGGCCTCGCAGTGCTCGACGCCCCTGACATCGACTCCGTCGACGACGACAACCGACGCCTGGCCCGCCAACTCCTGCAGGCCGCTGACCTGTGGCTGTTCGTCACCTCGGCCGCTCGATACGCGGACCTCGTCGGCTGGGAGGTGCTGGCGCAGGCGGCCGCGCGCAACGCCGTCGTCTCCGTCGTGCTCAACCGCTGCCCACCCGAGGCCATGGAGGACCTCAAGTCCCACCTCGGCCAGATGCTGGCCGAACGCGGCGTCCACGCCGCCCGGCTGTTCGCCGTCGCCGAGCACGAGCTCGAGGGCGACGCCATGGTCCCGGCCGCCGAGGTCCAGCCCATCCGCACCTGGCTCGGCTCCCTCGCGGCCGAGAGCGAGGCCCGTGCCGACGTCGCCGTCCAGACCCTCGCCGGCACCATCCAGGCCCTCGACCCCCAACTGCGCACCCTCGCCGACGGCGTCCGCCACCAGGGCGGCGCCGTCGAACAACTCCGCCGGGGCGCCGAGCAGGAGTTCCGCCAGGCCCGCGACGAGATCGCACGCGCCACCAGCGACGGGACGATGCTGCGCGGCGAGGTGCTCAGCCGGTGGCAGGACTTCGTCGGCACCGGCGAGTTCATGCGCGGCGTCGAGAAGCAGATCTCCGCGTGGCGGGACCGCATCACCGGCTGGTTCAGGGGCGAACAGCAGGCCGAGGACGTGCAGGTGGCCATCTCCGACAGCCTCGCCGCCGTCATCGTCGAGCACGGCCAGGCCGCCTGTGAGCAGGCGGTGGCCCGGTGGTCCACCTCGTCGTGGGGACGCGACATCGTCGCCGCCACCCCGGGCCTGGCTCGCCCCACCCGGGACTTCAACGAGACCGCCACCCGCACCATCAGGGAGTGGCAGGCCGGCATCCTGGACCTGGTCTCGGAGCAGGGACGCGGCAAGCGCGTGAAGGCGCGCTTCCTGGCACTGGGCACCAACGCCATCGGCGCCGCCCTGATCATCCTCGTGTTCGCCACCACCGGCGGCCTCACAACGGCCGAGGTCGGTATCGCCGGCGGCACCTCGCTGTTGGCCCAGCGCATCCTCGAGGGCGTCTTCGGGGAGGACGCCGTCCGCCGGCTCGCGCAGCGCGCCAAGCAGGACCTCGACGCCCGCGTGGAGGCGCTGCTGGCCACGCAGTTGGCGCGGTTCGAGGAGGTCGTCGACCAACTCGCGGTGGACCCGGACGCTGCCGCCCGCATCGACGCCGTCGCCGACGAACTACAGGCCGCCAGCCGGGGGGCTTTCGAGGACCTCACCCGTCCGGAGGGGTACTGATGGCGCGCAAGCTCACGGAGCGACTCGAGGTCCTCGAGCGGTTGCGGGAGGCCTGCGAGGGCCGAGTCCCCGACGGGCTCACGGACCGTGCCCGCGCCGTCGTGGAGCGGGCGGGGGAGCGGCTCCGCGTGGGTTCCCAGACCGTGGTGGCGCTCGCCGGCGCGACGGGTTCGGGCAAGTCCTCGCTGTTCAACGCGATCGCCGGACAGCAACTGGCCGTCGAGGGCGCCCGCCGGCCCACGACGTCGGAGACCTTCGCCGTCAGCTTCGGGCCCTCGAACGTCGAGCTGCTCGACTGGCTCGGCATCAAGCGCCGCAGCGAGGTGCCGCCGGTGCACAAGGGCCAGGAGGACCTGGTCCTGCTGGACCTGCCCGACCACGACTCCACCCAGGTGGCCCACCACGCCGAGGTGGACAAGATGGTGCGGCTCGTGGACCAGTTCGTGTGGGTGGTGGACCCGCAGAAGTACGCCGACGCCGCCATCCACCAGCGCTACCTGCGGCCACTCGCGCAGCACCGCGAGGTCATCACCGTGGTGCTCAACCAGGCCGACCGGCTCAGCCGCGACGAACTGGCCGCATGCCTGGCGGACCTGCGCCGCCTCCTCGACGCCGACGGGCTGCACGACGTCCCCCTGCTGGCCACCAGCGCACGGACCGGACAGGGCGTCGACGAACTGCGCACCCGGCTGGCGAAGCTCGCGGCCCGCAAGTCCGCCACCGCGGCCCGGCTCGGCGCCGACGTCGACGTGCTGGCTGCCGAGTTCGAACAGGCCACCGCCGGCGGCAGGCCCGGCTCCCCGGCGGCCGGCACCGTCGCCGCGCTGAACCGCAGCCTGGAGGCCTCCGCGGGCGTGCCCCTGGTCACCGACGCCGTGCGCAGGTCCATGGTGCACCGCGGCACCCTCGCCACCGGCTGGCCGCTGGTGAAGTGGCTGGCCCGCTTCCGCCCGGACCCGTTGAAGCGCCTCAGGATCGGCGGCGGCAAGGTGAAGGGGGAGACCCCGCAGATCACGGAGCGCAGTTCACTCCCCGCACGGGGCAGCGTCGCCGACGCCCAGCTGCGCACCGGACTGCGCACGCTTTCCAACCAGCTGGGCGAGGGCATGCCCGCGCCCTGGCAGCAGAGCGTCCACGACGCCGTCCACACCAACACCGAACTCCTGCCCGACACGCTGGACCGGGCAATCGTCACCGCAGACCTCGGCACCGAACGCACGCCTGTCTGGTGGCAACTCCTGCGCGGGCTGCAGTGGCTGCTGATCGCCGCAGTCGCCGTGGGCCTGCTGTGGCTGACGGCGAACCTGGTGCTCGGCTACTTCGGACTGCCGCCCCTGCCGGGGGTGCCACTGGTGATGCCCAACGGGATCGAGGTGCCGCTGCCGACGGTGCTCGTGTTCGGCGGGCTGCTGGCGGGCCTGGTGCTCTCGGTCGGGTCCCGCGTGTTCGTCGGGCTGGGGGCGCGCTCGGCCCAACGGCGGGCACGGGGCGTGCTGCGCCGTCGCATCGCGCACGTGGCCGAACGCGACGTGCTGGCCCCTGCGCAGGAGGAACTGGAGCGCTACGGGCGGGCCAGGGAACTCGTCGGACGCCTGCGGTAGGTTCTGCGATGAATGGGGATGGTTGCCCTTAGCTGGCATACTGTGCTCCGGTCCCCACAAGAAGGAGAAGCGCCCCCGTGGCTGAGTTCATCTACACCATGTACAAGGTCCGCAAGACCGCCGGCGAGAAGGTCATCCTCGACGACGTCACCTTGTCCTTCTACCCCGGAGCCAAGATCGGCGTGGTCGGCCCCAACGGCGCCGGCAAGTCCACCATGCTCAAGATCATGGCCGGGCTGGAGCAGCCGAACAACGGCGACGCCGCCCTCGCCAAGGGCGCCACCGTCGGCATCCTCCTGCAGGAGCCCCCGCTCACCGAGGGCAAGACCGTGCAGGAGAACGTCGAGGAAGCCGTTGCGGACATCAAGAACAAGATGCGCCGCTTCGACGAGATCGGCCAGGAGATGGCTGAGCCCGACGCCGACTTCGACGCGCTGATGGCCGAGATGGGGGACCTGCAGACCCAGCTCGACGCCGCCAACGCCTGGGACATCGACGCCCGGCTGGACCAGGCGATGGACGCGCTGCAGTGCCCGCCGCCGGAGACCATCGTCGACGTCCTCTCGGGCGGTGAGCGCCGCCGCGTCGCGCTGTGCAAGCTGCTGCTCGAACAGCCGGACCTGCTCCTCCTCGACGAGCCCACCAACCACCTCGACGCCGAGTCCGTGAACTGGCTCGAGGGCCACCTGAAGACCTACCCGGGTGCCGTCCTGGCCGTCACGCACGACCGGTACTTCCTGGACAACGTCGCCGAGTGGATCTGCGAGATCGACCGCGGCAAGCTCCACCCCTACGAGGGCAACTACTCCACCTACCTGGAGACCAAGCGCCAGCGCCTGCAGATCGAGGGCAAGAAGGACGCCAAGCGTGCCAAGATCCTCGAGCGCGAACTCGAGTGGGTGCGCTCCTCCCCGAAGGCCCGCCAGGCCAAGAGCAAGGCCCGCCTCGCCAAGTACGAGGAGATGGCGGCCGAGGCAGAGCGCAACCGCAAGATCGACACGGCCGAGATCAACATCCCCGCCGGGCCCCGGCTGGGATCGGTGGTGCTCGACGTCAAGAACCTCAAGAAGGGCTTCGGCGACAGGGTCCTGATCGACGACCTCTCCTTCACGCTGCCCCGCGCCGGCATCGTCGGCATCATCGGACCCAACGGCGTCGGCAAGACCACCCTGTTCAAGACCATCACCGGCCAGGAGGAGCCCGACGCGGGCACCGTCAAGATCGGCGAGACGGTCAGCTTCAGCTACGTGGACCAGAACCGCTCCGGGATCAACCCCGAGGACAACGTCTGGCAGGTGGTCTCCGACGGGCTGGACTACATCAAGGTCGGCAGCTTCGAGATGCCTTCGCGCGCCTACATCGCCAGCTTCGGCTTCAAGGGGCCGGACCAGCAGAAGAAGGCCGGCGTGCTCTCCGGTGGTGAGCGCAACCGCCTGAACCTGGCGCTCACCCTGAAGCAGGGCGGCAACGTGCTGCTGCTCGACGAGCCCACCAACGACCTCGACGTCGAGACCCTCTCCAGCCTCGAGGACGCACTCCTCGAGTTCCCGGGCTGCGCCGTCGTGATCTCCCACGACCGCTGGTTCCTGGACCGCGTCGCCACCCACATGCTCGCCTGGGAGGGCGAGGACGAGAACGGCGTCCCGCAGTGGTTCTGGTTCGAGGGCAACTTCCAGGACTACGAGGCCAACAAGATCGAGCGCCTCGGCGCCGAGGCGGCGCGCCCGCATCGCACGGCGCACCGTCGACTGACCCGCTGACCAGTTTGGATGGCTCCAACCGCAGCTGACCAGGCCGTGCCACGCAACACGTGGCACGGCCTGGCCGAGCGCATCGCCGAGAGTAGCTGGTTCCGCGGCTTCATCATCTTCGTGATCGTGGTGAACGCCATCTCCATCGGTATCTCCACCTACGACGTCGCCCCGGAGGTGAGGGCGGTGCTGCGGACGGCGGAGGTGGTGTTCCTGTCCATCTTCGTGGTGGAGATGGTGATCAGGCTGGCGGCGTACAAGTTCAACGTGATCGAGTTCTGCCGGGACCCGTTCCGGTGCTTCGAACTGGGCATCGTGGCGGTGTGCTTCCTTCCCGTGGTCACGAGCAGCGTCACACTGCTGCGCCTGGTGCGCATCCTGCGCATCACCCGCCTGATCGGCATCATGCCGGACGCCAAGGTCCTCATCGACGGCATCCGGCGGGCAGGTCCGCCCGCGCTCAGCCTTGGGGCCTTCATCACGCTGCTCTGCTTCCTCTGGGCGGCCATCGGCTGGATGTTCTTCGGCCACCGCACCCCCGACGGCATGCGCGGCTACTTCGACAACATCGGCGAGGGCATGCTCACCCTGTTCGAGCTCCTCACCCTCGAGGGCTGGAACCAGATCCTGCACGACCTGCGCAGCATCACGCCCTGGGCGATCGTCTACGTGATCGTGTTCCTGGTGGTGGGCACCTACGTGGTGGTCAACCTGATGGTGGGCATCATCGTCAACTCGCTCGACGACGCCTACAAGCGCAAGGACCTGGAGCGCGACGACGCCGACCTGCGCAAGACCGTCGCCGAGCTGCACGCCCTGCTGGACCGGATCGAGGCGAAGGCGAACCTGGAGGCCGAGGCGGATGGCTCCGAGGTGCTGAGTCTGCGCCGGATCAAGGAGGGCGGAGACGCTGGACGCGGGGGAGACGGGTCCGACGGCGGCTGAGAACCCCGCATGGGAGTATGGAGACCATGGAAACCTCGCCATACGACCTCTGGTTGGCACCCGGGCCCGGTGTGCCACAGGGTCTGGCGATCCCCGCGGCTGAACTCGTCGAACGATTCTCCCGCTCGTCGGGGCCCGGTGGCCAGGGCGTCAACACCACCGACACCCGCGTCGAGTTGCTGTTCGATCCCGCCGCCTCCGCCACTCTCAGTGAAATCCAGAAGGCCCGGGTGCTCAGCGCGTTGTCCGATCGCCTCGTAGACGGGCAGCTCGTGGTGGCGGCATCCGAGCACCGGTCGCAACTCCGCAACCGGCGGGCCGCGCGGGAGCGGCTGGCGGCGCTGCTGCGCATGGCCGTCGCACCGCCCGGGCCCCAGCGCCGCGCGACGCGCCCGACGGCCGGGTCACGCCGTCGCAGGTTGGACACCAAGAAGCACCGCGGCCGGATCAAGGCTGCCCGGGGCAGGGTCCGCTCCGAGCACGAGTGACTGCAGCCCCGGTAGCTTTCTCCCATGGACAAGACGCTGCTGGCCAAGTCGTTCGAGACGATCGGGACTGACTACGACCGTTACCGCCCCGGCTTCCCGGGGGCGGCCGCAGATTTGCTGGTCCCCGGCCACGTCGGTGCGGTGCTGGACCTGGGGGCGGGCACCGGAAAGTTCACCGAGCTTCTCGTCGGGCTGGCGAACCGGGTGGTGGCCGTCGAGCCGTCGCTGCCGATGCTCGATGTGCTCCGTGCCAAGCTTCCGGGGGTGGAGGCGATGGTCGGCGGCGCCGAGGCGATTCCGCTGCCCGACCACACCATGGACGCGGTGGCGGTGGCGCAGGCCTTCCACTGGTTCGACAGGCAGGCGGCCTGTGCCGAGATCTCACGGGTTCTGGTGCCGGGCGGCAGGCTCGGGCTGCTCTGGAACCGGGGCAACCCGGATTGCACCTGGGATCGGGCGTGCGCCGCGGTGGTCCACCCGGCCGTCACGGGCCAGTCCGACGCCACCGCCGAATCCGCCTCGCACGAACTGCCCGGATTCCAGCTGCTCGAGCACCGGGAGGTGCCGTGTGTAGAGCCGATCAGGCGTGCCGACTACATCGCCCGGTGGCAGACCGTCAGTTCTTTCCTCGTGGCGGACCAGCCGGCGCGCGCGGACATGCTTGCCCAGCTGGACCACATCCTTGACGCCGACCCCGGGACCGCTGGTCGGGACGTTCTCGAGATGCCGCACGTCACGGACGTCTACGTCTACCGCGCAGGCTGACGTGGCAGCGCCGGGATCAGGCGTGGGTGGCAAGCAACTCGGCGAGGCTCATGGACGAGCGGTGCGCCAGTGAGCGCAGCTGGGTCTGGCAGCTGAAGCCGTCGGCCAGGACGATGGCGTCGGGGGCGGCGTCGATTGCGGGTTTCAGGTCATGCTCGAAGACCTTCACGCTCACCTCGTGGTGACCGATCTCGACGCCGAAGTTGCCGGCCAGGCCGCAGCAGCCGCCCACGCGTCGCACGTCAGCGCCGGTGGCTGCGAGCAGCGCGGCGTCGGCCTCCCAGCCGATCACGGAGGCATGGTGGCAGTGGGGCTGGGCGACGATGGTGTGGCCGGACAGGTCGGGCGCCTCGAAGTCGGGGTCATCGGTGAGGAACTCGGCCAGGGTGAGCACCTTGCCGTCGAGGGCCCGGACGTCCGCACTGTCCGGTGCGATCTCGAAGGCGTCGCCACGCCAAACGGCGGTGCACGACGGCTCTACGCCGACGATCGGGATGCCCTTGGCGACGTAGGGGGCCAGTTCGGCGGCGGCGCGCAGGATCTCGCGGCGGGCACCGTCGAGCTGTCCGGTGGAGATCCACGTCAGGCCGCAGCAGGCCGTCTTCTCCAGCACCCGGGGCTGGTAGCCGAGGCGGACCAGCACCTTCACCACCGCCGCGAAGTTGTTGGACTCGAAGCAGTCGGAGAACGAGTCGATCCAGACCAGCACCTCACCCTTGCTGCCGGGCACGATTCGGCCGTCGGGGCCGGGGCGTCCTTCGAGGCTCGCTGCCGCTCGCACCTCAGGAGAACTGGTGGTGGTGTTGGCGACCAGCTTGTCGAGCTGCCCCTTTGCGGCACGGTTGGCGAAGCGGGGGATCTCGCGACGGTGGTCCACGCCCGCGCCCCAGCGCAGGAGGCGGCCGAGCACGGGGGCCTTGCCGACGACGTTGATCAGGGAACCGACGCCGGGCAGTGCCGTGATCAGGCGGCCCCAGCGGGGCAGCCAGCCCAGTGCGTAGTGGTTGCGCGGACGCAGCCGGCCCTTGTAGGTCTCGTGGATGACCCGTGCCTTGTAGGCGGCCATGTCGATGCCGGTGGGGCAGTCGCGGGCGCAACCCTTGCAGGACAGGCACAGGTCCAGGGCCTCGTGCACCTCGGGACTCTTCCAGCCGCCGGTGACGAGGTCCCCGTTGACCATCTCCTGCAGGATGCGGGAGCGGCCACGGGTGGAGTCTTTCTCGTCGCGGGTGGCCTGGTAGCTGGGACACATGACGCCACCGGTGCCGGTGTTGTCCGCGATGCACTTGCCCACGCCGCTGCACTGGTGGACGGCGGCCACGAAGTCGGGATCCGCCGCGTTCAGCGGCGAGCGGGTGGCAGCCACCATGCGGAGGTTGGCGTCGATCGGGTCCGGGTCCACCAGGACGCCGGGGTTCATCAGGTTGTCCGGGTCGAAGACATGCTTGACCGCACCGAACAGTTCGAGCGCCTCGGGGGAGTACATCTTCGGCAGCAGTTCGGAGCGCGCGCGCCCGTCGCCGTGCTCACCGGACATGGAGCCACCGTGGCCCGCCACCATCTCGGCGGCGGCGAGGATGAAGGCACGGAAGCGGGCGGCGCCGTCGGGCAGGTCGAACGGGTAGTCGATGCGGGCGTGGACGCAGCCGTCGCCGAAGTGGCCGTAGGGGAGGGCGTGCATGCCGTGCTCGGTGAGCAGGGCCTCGAAGTCGCGCAGGTAGTCACCCAGCCGCTCCGGTGGGACGGCTGCGTCCTCCCAGCCGCCGTAGGCGGGCTTGTCCAGGCTCACCCCGGCCAGGCCCGCGCCGTCGGCCCGGACGTGCCACAGCGCCGCGGCGTCGCGGGGGTCCTCCACCAGCCAACCAGTCCCGGCCGCCGCCTCCAGCAGGGCGGCGGCGCGGGCGCGCACCTCGTCGCGATCGTGGCCTACCAGCTCGATGAACATCCAGCCGTTGCCCTTGGGCAGCTTCGGGATGGCGTCGGCGCCGCGCTTGCGGATGATGACGTCGACGATGCGCCGGTCCAAGCCCTCGCAGGCCACCGGCTTGAACTGCAGCAGGTTGGAGATGTCATCGCCGGCGTCGGGCATCGTCGGGTAGCCGAGTGCCACCACGACGCGCTCGGGGGCGTCGGAGACCAGCTGCACCTTGGCGCGGGTGATGAAGCCGAGCGTGCCCTCGGTGCCGGCGAAGAACTTGGGCAGGTTGAACTTGTTCTCGGGGAGCAGGTGCTCCAGCGAGTAGCCGGAGACCTGTCTGGTGAAGCGTCCGAACTGGGTGCGGATGGTGCCGAGGTTGGCGGCTACGAGGTCCCGCAGTTCGGCGACGTCGTCGCGGCCGAGGACCAGGAGTTCCCCCTTGCCCGTGACCACCTCGAGTTCGACGACGTTGTCCGCCATTCGGCCGTAGCCGAGGGCGCGGGGACCGCAGGCGTTGTTGCCGATCATGCCGCCGACGGTGCAGCGCGACGACGTGGAGGGGTCCGGTCCGAGGCGCAGCCCGTGCGGCCGGGCGGCCTGCTGGAGGGTGTCCTGCACCACTCCGGGGTCGATGTCTGCGACGCCGGTGTCCGCATCGATGGAGTGGATGCGGGTGAGGTGCTTGCCCACGTCCACCACCAGGCCCGGGCCGACGGCGTTGCCGGCGCAGGAGGTGCCCGAACCTCGGGCGGTGATCGGGATGCCCACCTCGAGGGCGGCGCGCACCACGGCGACCAGTTCCTCGGTGGTGCGGGGGTGTGCCACGGCCAGCGGCGGCACGCGATACAGCGACGCGTCGGAGGAGTAGAGACCCCGCGTCAGCGTGGAGTCGTCGATGACCGAGGCGACCTGACCGAGGGCGGAACGCAGGCGGGTGAGGGCATCGACGAGCATGCGCCCTAGTCTGCCACCGACAGGACGGCCTGCATCGCACGCCCGACGGCTTCGAGATCCTCCGGCGCGACTGGGTCCACCAGGATCTTGCGGACGGCCGCCACGTGCCTGGGAGCGCTCTCGACCAGCAGGTCGAATCCCTTGTCGGTCAGTTCCGCCCAGACCCCGCGGCCGTCTGAAGAACAGGTGACGCGCAGCACGTGGCCGTCGCGCTCGAGCCGGCTCACGGTGTGGGTGAGGCGGGAGCGCGACTGGTGCACGGCGTCGGCCAGTTCGCTCATGCGCATCCGACGGCCATCGGCCTCGGAGAGTGCCACGAGGATCTCGTACTCGGCCAAGTTGAGGCCGAAGCGGCGCAGGTCCGAGTCCAGGAACTGGCTCACGCGCGCGGTTGCGCGCAGGTACTTGCGCCACACCTGCTGTTGCTCCTCGGAGAGCCAGTTCGTCTTGTCCATGGGGTCATTGTACGACAAACTGGTTGATGATTCAATTGGTTTCGCTGTTCCCGCTCCTCACCCCCAGCCGATAGCATGTGCCGGAAACGAGAGGGGATCGACGATGACTCTGCAGAACGAGCTGCTCAGCTTCGCAACGTCCGTAGGCGAGATGTTCACCAACCGCGTTGCGGAGACTCCGCAAGGGGTTGCTTTCATGGAACCCGATCGTTCCGGCAATGGTAACTGGACCAAGTACACCTGGGCGCAGACCAAGGACGAGGTGGACCTCATTGCCGCCGGCTTGCTCGCGCGCGGGCTCACCCATGAACAGCGTGTCGCGATCATCTCCAGCACCCGCCTGGAGTGGATCCACGTGGACCTGGCCATCTCCTGCGCCGCCGGTGCCACCACCACCGTCTACCCCAACACGGCCGCGGGTGACGTCGACTACATCCTGAAGGATTCCGGCTCCGTGGTCGTCGTCGCAGAGGACGCCGAGCAGGCCGCCAAGGTGGACGAGGACCCGGAGGTGGCCGCACAGGTCCACACCATCGTCGTGTTCGACACCGACGGCGTGGAACTGAACGAGCGCACCATCAGCCTCGCGCAGCTCAAGGAGGCCGGCCGGACGCTGCTGGCCGACAATGCGCGCGCCGTCGAGGACGCCATCGCGAGCACGAACCACGACACCCTGTCCACACTTATCTACACGTCCGGGACCACGGGCCGCCCCAAGGGCGTGCGGCTGAGCCACGCCTCCTGGGTCTACGAGGGCGCCGCCACCAAGAGCTGGAACCTGCTCAGCCCGGACGACCTGCAGTACCTTTGGCTCCCGCTGAGCCACGTCTTCGGCAAGGCCCTGATCGCGGTGCAGCTCGCCTACGGCTTCGCCTCCGCCGTGGACGGCCGTCTGGACCAGATCGTTCCCGGCCTCGGTGCGGTCAAGCCCACGTTCATGTGCGGTGCCCCGCGCATCTTCGAGAAGGTGCGCGCCGCGGTCCTGACGGGCAACACCGGGCTCAAGGCGAAGATCGCCCGCTGGGCGTTCGCCACCGGCCGCAAGTCCCACCCCTACCGGCTGGCCGGCAAGGAACTGCCCGGCATGCTGAAGTTCCAGTACAACCTCGCGGACAAGCTGGTGTTCAGCAAGCTCAAGGACAAGCTGGGCGGCCGCCTGCGGTTCATGATCTCCGGCTCGGCCAAGCTCTCCCCGCAGGTCCAGGAGTGGTTCTACTCCGCCGGCATCCTGATCGTCGAGGGCTACGGCGCGACGGAGACCAGCGCCATCGCCTTCCTCAACCTGCCCACCGACCCGCTGTTCGGCAGTGTCGGTCAGGTGCTGCCCGGGTGTGAGGCGAAGATCGCCGACGACGGCGAGGTCCTCATCCGTGGTCCCATCATCACCACCGGCTACCACAACCGTCC
The DNA here is from genome assembly GCF_054776555.1 of Tessaracoccus terricola. NCBI lineage: Bacteria > Bacillati > Actinomycetota > Actinomycetes > Propionibacteriales > Propionibacteriaceae > Tessaracoccus > Tessaracoccus terricola. The sequence continues at coordinate 700,548 of NZ_BAAHBS010000005.1, forward strand.
CGAGAAGACCGCGGAGGTCATCGACGACGAGGGCTGGTACGCCACCGGCGACATCGGCGAGCTCGACGGCAAGGGCAACCTGCGCATCACCGACCGCAAGAAGGACCTCTTCAAGACCTCCGGCGGCAAGTACGTCGCGCCGCAGAAGGTGGAGGGCGCCATCACCGCCAACATCCCCTACGTCTCGCAGGCAGTGGCCGTGGGCGACGGGCGCAAGTTCGTGTCCGCGCTCGTGGTGATGGACCCGGCCCTGCTGCAGAAGTGGGCCGAGAAGCGCCAGCTCACCCACCTCAGTTACGCGGAACTCACGCAGCTGCCGGACATTCGGGACTCGATCGAGCGCCAGATGGAGAAGGTCAACGAGCGCCTGGAGCGCTGGGAGACGGTGAAGAAGTTCGCCATCCTGGACCACGAGCTCACCGTGGACAACGACTCGGTCACGGCCAACCAGAAGATCCGGCGCAAGCTGGTCATCGACAACAACGCCGAGCTCGTCGAGGACATGTACCCCAAGGAGGACTGAGGTTGTTCCGGTTCCGCTGCCCCCTGCGCTGGTCGGACCTCGACGCGCAGGGGCACGTGAACAACGCCCTGGTGGTGGACTACCTGCAGGAGGCGCGCGTCCACTTCTTCAAGTCCGGCCCCGCGTCGGACCTGCTCGAGTCGGGTATCGTCGTGGTGGCCCACCAGGTGGAGTACCTCGCGCCGCTCGACTACACCACCGACGGGCTCGACATCGAGCTGGTGGTGGCCGCCGTCGGGGGAGCGCGCTTCGAGATCGCCTACGTCCTCAGCCAGGGCGGCCGCGTCGCGGGCAGGGCACGCACCGTGCTGTGTCCGTTCGACTTCGGACAGAACCGTCCGGTGCGCATCCCGCCCGACGTGCGCGAGTTCCTGCTCTCCCATCGGGCCGACGTGGAGCCCCTGCGTGAGCTCACCACGCCGCACATCGAGGGCCGGGGGACCGGCACCGAGCTGTTCGTGCGCTGGAGCGACCACGACTCCTACGGCCACGTCAACAACTCCAAGACCTACGACTACATCCAGCAGGCCCGCGTCACAGCCACCGCCCAGTGGGACCCGACGATGGCCCGGGTGGGGCAGGGCAGCTCGGAATTGCTGTGGCTGGTGGTGCGCCAGGACGTCGACTACGTGGCGCAGCTCACGCACCGGCTGGAGCCGTTCGAGGTCCGCACGGCACCGGTGAAGGTGGGCACGTCGTCGGTCACGTTCGCCTCCGAGATCGTGGACCCGGCCAACGGTGAGGTCTTCAACCGCGGCCGGACCATCCTGGTGTGCGCAGGAGCGGACCTGCGCCCGACGGCGCTGCCCGAGAGCTCGCGTGCGGCCCTCGAGCAGCGGTTGGTGTCCTAGGCGAGGGCCTCGACGGCGGCCCGCTCGATGGCGAGGCCGGCGCGGTAGCGCTCCATGAAGGAGTCGAACCCGGCCACGTCGGAGGGATCCGGCTCGGCGGTCTCCACCTCGGCGCCGGCGAACACCTCGGTGTTCAGCCAGTCGGCCAGCGAGTCCGATCCGGAGCGTAGGAACGCGGCCAGCAGGGCCATGCCCCAGGCGCCGCCCTCGCCCGCGACGTCACCGACGGACACGGGCGTGTTCATCGCGGCGGCGAGGAACCCCTGTGCGACGCCCTTGGTCTTGAACAGGCCGCCGTGGGCGAACATCGAGTCCATCTGCACGCCCTCGTCCTTGATCAGGATGTCCATGCCGACGCGGAGGGCGCCGAAGGTGGAGAACAGGTGCGTGCGCATGAAGTTCGCGAGCGTGAAGTTGCTGTTCGGGGTGCGCACGAACAGCGGCCGGCCCGCTTCCAGGCCGACGACGTGCTCGCCGGCGAGGTAGTTGTAGGCCAGCATGCCGCCGCCGTCGGGGTCGCCGTCGAGGGCGGTGCGATAGAGCGCGCCGAACAGTTCGTTGACGTCGACGCTGGAGCCGACGACCTTCGCGGCCTCGCCGAACAGGCTGACCCAGGACTGCAGGTCCAGCGCGCCGTTGGCGGCGTGGGCCATGGCCACCGGATCGCCCGCCGGGGTGGTGACCAGGTCGATTTCCTCGTGCAGTTCTTCCAGGGCGTCCTCCAGCACCACCATGGCGAAGATGCTGGTGCCGGCCGAGACGTTGGCGGTGCGGCGCGCGACGGAGTTGGTGGCCACCATTCCCGTGCCGGCGTCGCCCTCGGGCGGAGCCATGGGGATGCCCGGGGTCAGCTTGCCGGTGGGGTCGAGCAGGCGGGCGCCGGCCTCGGTCAGGGAGCCGGCCTGCGCGCCGGCGGGCAGCACCTCCGGCAGCAGGTCCGCCAGCTTCCACGCGTAACCGCGGTCTGCGACGAGTTCGTCGAACTTGGCGAGCATGCCCTCATCGAAGGTGCCGGTGCCGGCGGCGATCGGGAACATGCCCGACGCGTCGCCGACGCCCACCTTCCGCTCGCCGGAGAGCTGGGTGTGCACCCAGGAGGCGAGCGTGTCGACGGTGGCGAGCCTCGCGACGTGCTCCTCACCGCCCAGGATGGCCTGCCGCAGGTGCGCGACGCTCCAGCGCTGCGGGATGTTGTGCTGGAACAGCTGGGTCAGTTCGTGCGCGGCCTCACCGGTCATGGTGTTCTGCCAGGTCCGGAACGGCACCAACTGGTTGCCGTCGGCGTCGTGGGCGACGTAGCCGTGCATCATGGCCGAGACTCCGAGGGCGCCGACCGTGGTGAGTTCGACGCCCTGGGCGGCGAGGACGTTGGCCGCGAGGTCCGCGTAGGCCGCCTGCAGTCCGGTGCGGACGAGGCCGAGGTCATAGGTCCACACGCCGTCGGCGAGGGTGGACTTCCACTCGAACCCGCCGGTGGCCAGCGGCTGCTGGTCCGGGCCGATCAGCACGGCCTTGATCCTGGTGGAGCCGAGCTCGATGCCGAGCGCCGTGTTGCCGTCGGTGATCGCCTCGCGCGCTGCGGAGTCCTGCATTTGTCCAACCTCTCCTTCGAGATCCGGGCCACGTAGCTCGTGGTGTTCCCGCTCAATCTAGCCGCCACAAGTGGTCCCGGACAGCCCGGGGTCCCTGCAGCACAACTTCTTGCCGGGCACTGTTGCGTGCCCTGCCCCAATGGTAATGTGAGCGTTCACATCCTAGGAGGAGAAGTGACGATCGTCTTGTCAGAGCTGACTGCCGACGTGCAGTCCGCCGTCGCAGCCACCCGCGAGAAGGTGGCCGCGCTGCACGCCGAACTGCCGCGCAATGAGCTGGTGGTCTGGACCGCCGGGAACGTCTCGGAGCGCGTGCCCGGAACCGAACTGTTCGTGATCAAGCCCTCCGGCGTGTCCTACGACGAGCTCTCGGCCGACGTGATGGTGGTCTGCACCCTCGACGGCCGCAAGATCGTCGACGGCACCCCGGACAGCCTCAGCCCGTCCTCGGACACCGCCGCCCACGCCTACGTCTACAGCCACATGCCGGAGGTAGGTGGCGTCGTCCACACCCACTCCACCTACGCCACCGCCTGGGCCGCCCGTCGCGAGCCCATCCCGTGCGTGCTGACGATGATGGCCGACGAGTTCGGTGGGGACATCCCCATCGGCCCGTTCGCGCTGATCGGCGACGACTCCATCGGCCGCGGCATCGTCGAGACCCTCCGGGGCTGCAACAGCCCGGCAGTGCTCATGGCCAACCACGGACCCTTCACCATCGGCAAGGACGCCCGCGCCGCTGTCAAGGCCGCCGTCATGGTGGAGGAGGTGGCCCGGACCATCCACATCTCGCGCCAGCTCGGCGAGCCGCTGCGCATCGACGAGGCCGACGTCGCCCGCCTGTACGACCGCTACCAGAACGTCTACGGCCAGCCGGCCGGAGAACTCGACGAGGAGAACTGAATTGCAGAACCCATTCGAAGGCAAGAAGATCTGGTTCCTGACCGGATCACAGGACCTGTACGGGCCGGAGACGCTCGAGCAGGTGGCCAGCCAGTCGCAGGAGGTGGTCTCCCACCTCAACGCCGCCGATGCCATCCCGGTGGAGATCGAGTGGCGCCCCACCCTGAAGGACCGTGACTCCATCCGCGCGGAGATGCTCGCCGCCAACGCCGACGAGGCGGTCATCGGCGTTATCTGCTGGATGCACACCTTCTCCCCGGCCAAGATGTGGATTCTGGGCATCGGGGCCCTCACCAAGCCGATGCTGCACCTGCACACGCAGGCCGCCCAGGAGCTGCCGTGGGCCACCATCGACATGGACTACATGAACCTGAACCAGGCCGCCCACGGCGACCGTGAGTTCGCCTACATCGTCTCCCGCCTCGGCAAGGCCCGCCGCACCGTCGTCGGCCACGCCTCGAACGCCGACACGCAGGCCAAGGTGGGCACCTGGGCCCGCTCCGCCGCCGGTTGGTACGAACTGCACCACCTCAAGCTCGCCCGCTTCGGGGACAACATGCGCAACGTCGCCGTCACCGAGGGGGACAAGACCGAGGCCGAGGTCAAGCTCGGCGTCTCCGTCAACACCTGGGGCGTCAACGACCTGGTGGCCGTGGTGGACGCCGTCGACGACGCTGCACTGGACGCCCTCGTCGCCGAGTACGAGGAGCTCTACGACGTCGTCCCCGAACTCCGCAAGGGCGGGGAGCGCCACGAGTCCCTGCGCTACGGCGCCCGCCAGGAGATCGGCCTGCGCAAGTTCCTGACCGACGGCGGCTTCGGCGCCTTCACGTCGAACTTCGAGGACCTCGGTGGGCTCAAGCAGCTCCCCGGCCTGGCCGTGCAGCGCCTGATGGCCGACGGCTACGGCTTCGGTGGCGAGGGTGACTGGAAGACCGCCATCCTCGTGCGCGCCGCCAAGGTGATGGGCTACGGGCTCGACGGTGGTGCCTCCCTGATGGAGGACTACTGCTACCACATGGTCCCCGGCCAGGAGAAGATCCTCGGCGCCCACATGCTGGAGATCTGCCCGTCGCTGACCACCTCGAAGCCGAAGCTGGAGATCCACCCGCTGGGCATCGGGGACCGCGAGGACCCGGTGCGCCTGGTCTTCGACGCGGACCCGGGACCGGCGCTCGTCATCGCGATGAGCGACATGCGCGAGCGCTTCCGCCTGACGATGAACGTCGTCACCAACGTGGAGCCCGATGCGCCGCTGCCCAACCTGCCCGTCGCGCGGGCGGTGTGGGAGCCCCAGCCGGACTTCGCCACCTCCGCGGAGTGCTGGCTGATCTCCGGTGCGGCGCACCACACCTGCATGACCACCTCCACCACGCGTGAGATGTGGGAGGACCTCGCGGACATGGCAGGCATGGAGCTCGCGGTCATCGACGACTCCACCACCACCCGCGGGTTCGCGCAGGAGCGTCGTCTGGAGCTGGCCTACCACCGGTTGACGCAGGGCATCTGATGCGGGAGCGGCCACCGGGCATGATGGCGGTGGCGCGGCTCGCAGGCGTCTCCCACCAGACGGTCTCGCGCGTGTTGAACACGCCCGAGGCCGTCCGGCCCGCCACCCGCGACCGCGTCGTCGCCGCGATGCGGGAACTCGGCTACAGCCGCAACCTCGCCGCCCGGGCGCTGGTCACGCAGCAGACCGCGCTGCTGGGCGTGGTCTGGACCGGTGCGGCCTACTTCGGCCCGTCGAGCACCGTCGGCGGGATCGAGGTGGCTGCCCGCGCCGCCGGCTACTCCACGCTGGTCGGGGCCCTCGAGACCTACGACGAGGGCGAGGTGAAGGCGCTGTTCCGCACCTTCCGGGACCGCGGCGTGGAGGGCATCGCCGTGGTGGCCCCGCGCGAGCGGGTCGCGCAACTGGCCCGCGAGTACGCCGCCGGCATCCCCGTGGTGCTGGTGGCCGACGACGGCTCGGACCCATCCCTGTCCACGGTGGCGGTTGACCAGGAACTGGGCGGCAGGTTGGCCACCGAACACATGCTCGAGCGCGGCTGCCGCCGTGTCCTGCACCTTGCCGGTCCCCGAGACTGGTTCGACGCCCGCGCGCGTGCTCGTGGGTGGCGGGCCGCCCTGCTCTCCGCCGGTCTGGAGGTGCCGGAGATGGTCGAGGGGGACTGGAGTCCGGAGAGCGGGTACGAGGCCGGGCGCGCGCTGGCCGAGTCGGGTGACCTGCCCGACGGCGTCTTCTGCGGGAACGACGCCATGGCCGTCGGCCTGGTCGCCGCACTGCGGGACGCCAGGGTGGACGTGCCGGGGCGGGTCAGCGTCGTCGGTTTCGACGACCTTGCCGGCGTGGCCTTCTTCGCGCCGCCGCTGACCACCGTCGCCCAGCCGTTCGCGGAGCTCGGCGCCAAGGCGCTGGAGGTGCTGGTCGACGCGATCGCCGGTGCCGAGGCCGTCGCGCAGCGGCTGGAGCCGGAGTTGAGGGTCCGCAGCTCCGTCCGATGAGCCCGTGCGGCGGATCAATTCCCCGCGACCGCCTGCTCGGTCCTGGCGACGTCGATCTTGGTCATGGTCAGCATGGCTGTGAACGCGCGCTCGGCCACACCCGGGTCGTCGGAGGCCGCTGCCTCCGTGAGTGCTCGCGGGGTGATCTGCCAGGACAGGCCCCACCTGTCCTTGCACCAACCGCAGGCGCTCTCCTGCCCACCGTTGCCCAACGATTGCGTCCCAGTAGCGGTCGGTCTCCTCCTGGTCGTCGGTCGCGATCTGGAAGGAGAAAGCGTCGCTGTGTGTGAACTCCGGCCCGCCGTTCAGCCCGATGCACTCGACGCCGCAGACCGTGAACTCCACCGTCAGGACGTCGCTGCCCTCCCGCCGGGGAAGTCCGCGGGCGCACGGGACACCCGCCCGACGCGACTGTCGGGGAACACCGAGGCGTAGAACTCGGCCGCCGCCTCGGCGTCCTTGTCGAACCCCAAGCAGATCGTGTTCTTCGGGATTGTCATCACCATCTCCTTCGACGTGGAGGGTCACTATGACTCCGCTCCGCTTGGCCGGGGTCAGACTGCGTTGTCGTGTGCGGCGACCAGCCAGGCGCGGACCTCGTCGTCGACCTCCTCGACCCGGCGTAGCTCCAGGTGGTGCATCCAGACCCTCGGGGACGGGTGTGCGATCTCCTTGAACCGGGTCGAGGTGACCTCGTGTGGAAGGGCGACGGACAGCACTGCCGGCACGTCGCTGCGCAGGTACAGGTCCGGGCGCCAAACGTAGGCGAAGCCCTTCCGGCGGCGGAACGCGATCTGGCTCTTCGTCACCCTCACCGACGCGTCGCCGACGGCTCGGACCGCCTGCTCGACCTCGCGGTACAAGCGCAACCCGCCGGGGAGCCGTCGAAGAACTCCTCAGGCGTCCGCCCGCCTTCTGCCGCTGGCATGCAATCACCGTAGCGCTCAGAACCAGTTGCTGCGTCCTGACGATCACCTGGAGCGCTGTCCAAGGTGCCGAGGGCTACAACATCTATCGCCGGGACGCCAAGGTCAGCACCGGTGAACTGATCGGCACGGTGGACGGTGTCGGCTACGTCGACTGCTGAACGCAGCGCTGCTCCAGCTGCGCACCCACCATCAGGCGCTCATCGGTGCTGTCCCGGATCGCACTGGGGTTCCGGTAGCCATGTCAACCGAGCGTCCCCGCGGCCGAGGGACTGTGCGTGCCCGGCCACGCTCACTGGATGGCCGGCGGCTTCCGCGATCTGCTGGCACTCCATGATCGCCTGGAGGATCTGCGCTTCGCCCCCGGCGGCGAGAATGTCGCCGACGGTGCCGCGGAACAGGCAGGTGATGACACCGGCGGTGGCGATGAAGGTCCATTTCTCCCACAACTGCGAGGCGATGTCGTCCACGACCTCCAGTGCGATGCCGTCGACGTCGGGCGTCCGGCGGATCTCGACGGGCACGGCCTCGCCATGCAGTCCGCCGACAGCCAGGCTGCATAGCGGGAGCATCTGCACGACGGTCGCGTCTTCGTCCAGGGTTGCGACGATCTTCACGATGCCTCCGAGGACTCGTCCCGGAAGGCACGCTCCAGCAGTTCGATGTGGGCCATGCCGTTGAGCAGTGGGATGCTGCGGGTCTCGGGTCGTATCGCAGGAGCGAGCGTTGGGATGATCGCTTCCAGTGCTGGTGCCTTGACTGCGACGATCACGAGGTCGAACGGATCTGCGTGCTCCAGAGTGGTGACGGCGCGCGCCGTGTGCACGCCGTCCACGTCGGGTGCGCGGAGGCGCAGGCCGTCGGCGGCGAGCTGCGCGGCGCGGCGTTCTCGGACGAGGAATGTCACGTCCCGTCCGGCGGTGATGAGTCGTGCTCCGAGTGCGCCGCCGGTGGCTCCTGCTCCGACGATGAGAGTCCGTGTCATGTGTCGAGTTTCCTTTGGTGGGTCTGCGGGACGGAGCCAGTCGATGAGTCCACCGCCCGTCGTGTTCACGCCCCCGGGCTGATGAGGCCGTAGGTGGTGCTGACAAGCAGTCCAGCACCGATGATCAGCAGCGCGATGCTGCCCAGGAGAGTGATGAGCCGGTCCGCGGCCGGGGACCGGTGGAAGCCGAACAGCCGGATCAGAGCGATCGTCACCGTCCACCATAATCCTGCGCCGAGCACGACGGCGGCGCACAGCGCGACGGTCCGCATCTCCGCTCCGTCGCCACGTCCGATGAACTGGGGAAGGATTGCCGCGAAGAAGAGCAGCGCCTTCGGGTTGGTCGCGTTCGTGACGAATCCGCGTGCGTAACCGCCCTGTGTCCGGTGCCCGATGTCCTCGGTGGCGTCAGGTTCGGCGCTGGGGGTGGCCCGAAGCATGCTCGTGCCCATCCACAGCAGCACTCCAGCTCCGAGCAGCTGTACGATGGTCAGCGCCCCTGGCGCGGACACCAGCAGGGCGGTCGCACCGGCGGCAGCGAGTAGCGCGTGCAGCATCAGGCCGGCGACGATCCCCACTGCAGTGGACGCGCCTTCTCGGACGCCGCGGGTCGCCGCGTGCACGACGAGCACGAGGTCCGGGCCGGGCACCGCCAGCGCTACCAGCAGCGCGAGGGCGAACGCCGTCCAGGCTTCTGCTCCCACCTGCGCCTCCGATCTGTAGGCTGTTCCGGACACCAGGTTATGGGCAGAATTCGCTACTCTGTATTTCATGTATGAACCTCAGAGGAAATCAGCTCGACCGCCCGAACTCGATTCGGTGGACTGGGCGATCCTCGAACTGCTGCAGGTGGATGCGACCATGCCGAACAAGGACATCGCCGCCAAGGTCGGCGTGGCTCCGAGCACCTGCCTGGAGCGCATCCGGCGGATGCGCCGCAACGGCACCATCGTCGCCACCCGCGCGCATGTGGCCCCGAGCCTGCTCGGCAAGGGCGAGCAGGCGTTCCTCGGCATCCAGATCCGCCCGCACGCCCGCGACACGGCCAACGACTTCGTGCAGAAGGCGCTGGCACTGCCGGAGACGCTTGCCCTCTACAACGTCAGCGGCAGCGATGACTACCTAGTCCACGTCGCAGTCGCCAACAGCACCGAGTTGCAGACCCTCATCATCGACAAGCTTCTGGCGCTGCCGCAGGTCGCGCACTGTCGGACGCAGTTGATCTTCGGCGAGCCCTGGGCGGCTCCTTTGCGGCACCGCCCCTCGGCGGGCGCGTCACACGGCTGAGGCCAGCATCTCCGCCGTTGCGTCATCACCAGGAGCTGGTATGCGGCGGAACGCGTTCGGGCGCAGATCGGCGCGGTACGGTCGGGCCGACATCAGGATGGGTTTCTCTCACGGCAATGGTCGGAGAGGAGGATAGAAGGACACTGAGGATGACTCTGACCTTTCGACGAGCGGGGGCGACTGACACCGCCGCCGCTCAGCAGGCGTACCGGCTGATCATCGATCACCTGGCCGAGACCGTGGACTTCCCGCACTGGCACACCGAGAACCACCCCACCCCCGAGGAGGTCGCCGGCTGGGTCGAGGCCGGCGAGCTCTATCTCGCGCTCGATGAGGGCGGCGAGACCGCTGGGGTCACAGTGTTCAACCACGACGCCGTGGACGCCTACCGAGACGCCGCGTGGACCATCGAGGCGGAGCCGCATGAAGTCCTCGTCGTGCACGCTCTGGGCGTCGTGCCCGACCACCTGGGCACGGGAGTGTCGCGCTACCTCGTGGATGCGACGCTCCAGGTCGCCCGCGAGCAGGGCTGCAAGGCCGTCCGCCTGGATACCTACGTCGAGAACATCCCCGCGCGAAAGCTCTATGAGCGCCACGGCTTCACAGACCTGGGCTGCCACACGGTGGCCTACGAGGGCACGGACCTGAGCCAGTTCCACCTGTTCGAGTACGCACTCTGAACGCAGCGCCAGACAGAAGCACGCAGACCCCGCACGGACGTTTGCTCCAGCACTTCTGCATCGGTGACATGCCCAGGCGGAGGCTCGCATGTACCGGAATGCGGTGCGTCAGCGACTTCAGGAGCGTCAATGAACTGCCCCCGCTTCTTGTCGAGGACGCCGGTGTCAGCGTCGGCGTCGAACCGCATATCGAATTGACCTCCACCCCGACCAGAAGGTCGGGGATTCCTACGCCTTGCCCCGGCTGAACTGTTGCGGGTCCTGCGGCAGCACCCAGAAAGGTCCGGCGGGTTCTGACTTCACCGTCAACCTCCTCACTGGCTGATGCTGGTGCCCGTCTCACGTGGAGGCGTTCGCCTGAGTGGTCGCTCGCGCTTGGGCAGTGCTGGCCGTCGATGATCTCGATTGACCTGGGCAATGGTCATAGCACACGGCGGCGATGGGGCTGGTCAACGCAGTTCAAACCGCTTCAAGGACGACTGGATCGCTACTACGGCCGCCCCCCGCGCCCAGCCGTCGAAGCCGGAGTCATCCACGTGCAGGGTCACGTGGCTGGCTAGCGGGTCGCGGTGGTCGACGATCGTGGCACGTACGGTTTCCTCCACGAGTTCGAGGAGGCCGATGCCTTCGCCGGCAAGGATCACGTCAGATTGCAGCGACAAGTTTGCTGCGAGTGCGATGAGTCGACCCAGCGCCTGACCACTGTCCTCAAGCACGGCCCGTACCGCTGGCTCGTGATGTGCAAGTGCGAGCGCCTCGTCCCGATCAACGGTACGGGCCAGTGCGGTTGATGCGGCTGACGCAATGAACTCGTCTGTCAGCATGGCTTGGGCGCACCCGGTATGGCCTTCGTGACATCGCGGACCGCCCGCCGACAACGGTACGTGAGCAGCCAAGCCCAGTCCCGCGTCGTGGGAGCGGGTCACCGTGTTGTTCGCCACTAGCGCATACCCGACGCCAGCGCCGATCGTGATGACCGCAAACCCGGACAGCCCTTTCCCCATTCCGTACCACCGTTGCGCCTCGGCTAGCGCCACCAGATCGTTTTCGACGGAGACCGGCACATCGAGAGACTCTTCCAGCATCATTCTGAGGGGAACGTCTCTCCATTCGAGGAACGGTGCACGTCCGATGACTCCGTTTGAAACTGAGCCACCCAGACTCACTCCGACCCCGGCCATGTAGGGCACGTCCAGTTCAGCGACGGATTCCACGATCGCGGAGACGACGGCGTCAGGGGCATGGCTGCGCAGCGCCACGTTGTGACGGGCAAGCTGGTTGGCGCGCACATCGGTGGCGACGCTGTGGACACTTTGGCCGGTGATCTTCACCCCGGCGTAGCCGGGGAGGCCATGGCCGATGTCCAAGGGTTTGACGGGGCGACCCACCAGACCGTCTGGCATCTCTTCCACCTCCACCAGAAGCCCGCGGGCCAGGAATGGTTTGGCCAGGCGCGTCAGGCTCCCAGCGGACAGCCCCAACCGATCGCTCAAGGCCTGCCGGGTGATCGGGCCATGCAGCAGCACCGCTTCAGCCAGGGCGGCTTCACTGTCAGTCAACATGCTGTCCCTCTCAGGATCACTAGGAGGCCTTGCTATCTGATTTTTTCCGTGATAAAAGTATTTCATGTCAACGGAGATTCCTCAGGCCACGCACTTGCTGCCAACCATATTGCCTCCAACCGAATCCTTGATTCATCTCCGCCGTGGCGGGACCAGCGTCGTGGTGCACGTCAGCGCGCTGGATGGTCCAGTCATTGTGCACTGGGGCCCCGAACTCAGTGATTCCCCGGAGCAGTTGGCTGCCCTCGTGGTTGCACACATTCCACAGCGGATCTCGGGTGGGTTGGACCGAACTGCTCGATTGGGACTGCTTTCCTCACCGGCACACGGCTGGTTGGGGACCCCGGGGATCGAAGGCCACGGTCCACGGGGATCGGGGCTGCGCTTCAATGTCACGGACGTCACCGCAGACGACCACGGAGCGACTCTACTGCTGACGGACGAGGAGACCGGACTCACCGCAAACCTCGAGCTTCGTCTCGGCATCTCCGGCCTGTTCCAGCAGCGCATTACTGTGAGCAACGTTTCCGAGCACGAGTTCACACTCACATCGCTGCACACCGCATTCCCCGTTCCGTGGGACGCCAAAGAACTGCTGGAAACCACCGGACGGCATCTGCGGGAACGCTCCGCGCAGCGCCACGCCTTCACGTTCGGGACCCATCTGCGGGAGAGCCGACGAGGACGCCCGGGGGCTGATGCGACGCTGATTCTTGCGGCAGGACGCCCCGGTTTCGGTTTCGAGCGCGGGAGGGTCCACGGGATCCACGTGGCCTGGAGCGGGAACCACCGCGTCATGGCCGAGCGGGTGACCACCGGCGACGCATTCTTGGCGGGTGGTGAACTGCTGTTGCCGGGGGAGGGCATCCTGGCGCCCGGAGAGACGATGACCACGCCTTGGGTCGTGGGTTCATGGGGCGATGGTCTCAGCGAGCTCTCGCATCGATTCCACGACGACTGGCGCGATCGCCCCCAGCATCCCCGCCGACCCCGCCCCATCACCCTCAACACGTGGGAAGCAGTCTATTTCGACCACGACCTCGCAAAGCTCAGCGAATTGGCCGATGTCGCCGCCTCCGTGGGGGTCGAGCGTTTCGTTCTGGACGATGGCTGGTTCAAGGGGCGTCGCGACGACACGGCTGGGCTCGGGGACTGGTTCGTGGACGAGCAGGTTTGGCCTGACGGTCTCCACCCACTGGTGGAGCACGTGCGTTCGGCCGGGATGGAGTTTGGGCTGTGGGTGGAACCGGAGATGGTGAATCCCGACAGCGACTTGGCGCGCAGCAACCCGGATTGGATGTTGCAGGCCAGGCGCGAGCTTCCACCCTCGGCCCGCCAGCAGCAGGTGCTCAACCTGGCAAACCCTGACGCTCGTGCGTTTATTGCGAATCGGCTCCACGCCCTCCTCAAGGAATACCCGATCAGCTATCTGAAGTGGGACCACAACAGGGACCTCGTCGATGCCGGATCCGGCGCCGGTGGGGGGAACATGGTCCGCGCCCACACCCTGGCGCTGTATGGCCTGCTGGATGAGCTCAAACAGGCTCATCCCGGGCTGGAGATCGAGAGCTGCGCATCCGGTGGGGCACGGGTGGACCTGGGCATCCTGGATCGCACCGACCGGATTTGGACCAGTGACTGCCTGGATCCGTTGGAGCGGCTGGAGAACCAGAAGTACACCAGCCTCGTTGTACCTCCCGAGATGATGGGGATGCACCTGACCAGCCCCGTTGTGCACTCCACGGGACGTACCGTCTCGCTGAATCTGAGCGCGGCCGTGGCCTTGTTCGGGCACTTCGGTATCGAATGGGACCTCACCCAGACCGACAACGACACCCGCGCCAGGGTCGCCGGCTGGGTCACTTTTGCCAAGGGCATCCGCGACCTCGTCGCCACCGGCCGCACCGTTTTCGGCGACGGCACCGACACCGGCCTCGACGTGCGAGGCATGGTCGCAGCTGACGGTTCACACGCCCTCTACACCGTGACGCAGGTAACCACCACCATCACCTATCCCCCTGCCCCCATCACCCTGCCGGGACTCGAGCCGAACATGACCTACCGTGTGCGAATCGTGAACCCGGGTGGGCAGGACCCTCAACCCGGCCAGTCGCCTCTCGGCTGGGCCCAACAGGAGAGCGTCCTGAGCGGACACACCCTCTCCACCATCGGGCTGCGCCCACCGGTGCAGTTCCCCCAGCAGGCCACGATAATCGAGGTCCTGCCCACCAGTTGAATCACATCCCTGAGCGCAAGGAGGCGCAATATGAGATCAAGTTTAAAGAAGAGGAATCGAGCCGTCGCCGTCTTGGTGGCATCCGCCGTGGCCATCGCCCTGGCGGGTTGTTCACCGGACAACGATGAGGGCGTGGTGACGCTGAGCTTCCTTCAGTTCAAGGGCGAAGCGCAGCAACAGTTCGCGACCATCATCGACGAGTTCGAGGCCGCCAACCCGGACATTCGCGTCGTCCAGAACCAGGTGGCCGACGCCGACACCACGATCCGCACACTGCTGGTCAAGGACCGGGCGCCCGACGTCATGACGCTGAACGCCAACGGGGGGTTCGGGAAGCTGGCCGCGGCTGGCGTCTTCCACGACTTCACAGGTGACCCAGTGTTGGAAACCATCAACCCCGCAGTGCAGGAGATCTTGGCTGACCTTGGCAACAAGGAGGGCGAGGTGAATTCGCTGGGCTACATCAACAACGCCAACGGCATCCTCTACAACACCAAAATTTTCGAGGAACAGGGGCTGGAGATCCCTGAGACTTGGGAGGAGTTGTTCGCCGTCTGCGATCAGCTGAAGGCCGCCGGGATCACACCGTTCTACGGCACCTTGGCTGACTCATGGACGGTGCTGCCGTCCTTCAACGCCATCGGCGCCTACGCCGCCCAGGACGGGTTCTTCGACAAGATGAGAGCACAAGGCAGCGACATCGGCCCCGACTCCGCCGTGTCCTTCCAGAAGAACTTCCCCGAGGTACTCCAGCGACAAGCCGCGCTGTACGACTACGCCCAGGAAGGGTACCGGGGCAAGACCTACGATGACGGCAACGCCGCCTTCGCACGTGGGGAAGTAGCCATGTACATGCAGGGCATCTGGGCGCTGGCACCCATCCAGGCCATCAACCCGGACATTCAAGCGGCGATCTTCCCGTACCCAGCACTCAGCGACGTCCCCGAGGACCGTCTCCTGGTCACGGGCGTCGATGTCACCGTGACCATCGCCAAGGACACTCCACACCTCGAGGAGGCGCTGCGGTTCGTGCACTTCATGTTCGAGAAGGACGTGATCGCCGAGTTGGCAGCGTCACAGAACATGGTGCCCTCCGTCATCGGGGCCGAACTCGGCGACAGTGCGGCACTGCAGTCGGTGAAACCGTACTTTGATGACGGCCGCATCGCAGGGTTCATCGACCACCAGGTTCCCTCCAGCATCCCGCTCGACGCGACCGTGCAACAGGCACTATTCACCGGAGACATCCCATCAGCCCTTGCCACTCTCGACAACGAGTGGCGCAAGGTGGCCGCGCGCACGATTAAGGGAGACTGACATGACCACCACGCAAGTCACGCAGCGACCACCCGTCGCCGCCGCCCAACCCCGCAAGAAGTCTTCGTTCGGTATCGGTGGCGCACCCATTACCGCCTTCTACTGGATGGTCGTGCCAGCCGTTGTGGCATTCGCCTTCTTCCATACCCTTCCGGTACTCGCCGGTGTGTTCTTCAGCTTCACGAACTACGCAGGCTACGGCGACTGGAAGTTCATCGGCCTTTCCAACTTCGCCAACCTTTTCCGCGACGACCGTGCCATCCACGCGTATCTCTTCTCATTCGGGTTTGCGGTCGTGGCCACCATCCTCACCAACGTCATCGCCCTGCTGATTGCCATGGGGCTGAACGCCAAGATCGTGGGCAGGAACTTCTTCCGCGGAGTGTTCTTCATCCCGTACGTGCTCGCGATCCTCATCGTCGGCTACGTGTTCCAGTACATGTTCTCCAACTCGTTGCCCAAGATCCTCTCCAGCATCCCGGTGTTTCGGGACAACATTCTGACCAACCCCGACTGGGCATGGACGGCCATCGTGGTGCTGGCAGTGTGGCAGGCCTGCGCCTTCGCCATCATCATCTACCTGGCGGGGCTGCAGACGATCCCCCAGGAACTCTACGAGGCGGCCTCACTCGATGGTGCTTCGGCGTGGCACCAGTTCCGCTCCATCACCTTTCCCCTCATCGGAGCGTTCTTCACCATCAACATGGTGTTGAGCCTGAAGGGCTTCCTGCAAGTGTTCGACCATATCGTCGCACTCACCAATGGGGGCCCGGGCACCGCGACCGAGTCCGTCACACTACTGATCTTCAAGGGTGGCTTCTCTGGCGGAGAATTTGCCTACCAGACCGCGAACGCTGTGATCTTCTTCATCGTTATCACCGTGATCTCGCTGGTTCAGTTCCGATTCCTCCAGAGCCGAGAGGCGGACTTCTGATGAGCACCTCAACACAGAACCCCACCACCCACCGCCGCCCCCGCAAGGCCAAGGAGGGCGACGATGACACCCGCCGCACCAACTGGTGGGTCACCGCCTTCATCGCCGTCTGCTCCCTCACGGTGCTGGTACCGCTGTACCTGGCCGTGGTGGTCGCGCTGAAGACCCCGGACCAGCTGACCACCGGTACCGGATTCGAGTGGCCCACCGCCGTGCGTTGGGAGAACTTCGCCGATGCTTGGGAGCGCACCAACTTCCCGCAGGCACTGACCAACACCGGAATAATCACTGTGTTCGCCGTCGTGTTCACACTCCTGACGAACTCTCTGGTGGCCTACGCCTTGGCCAGGAACATGCACCGGCGGTTCTTCAAGGGCGTCTACTTCTACCTCTTGGCGGCCCTGTTCATCCCGTTCCCCATCATCATGCTGCCTGTGGTCAAGCAGACAGGCATGCTCCACCTCGACAACCAGGTGGGGATGATCATCCTCTACACGGTGTTTGGCCTCAGCCTCAACGTGTTCATCTACACCGCCTACATCCGCTCCATCCCCATCGAACTGGAAGAGGCCGCACGGATGGACGGCGCCTCCACCTGGGGGGTGTTCTGGAAGGTGATCTTCCCGCTCCTTTCCCCTATGAACGCCACCGTCGGCATCCTGACTTGCGTCTGGGCCTGGAACGACTTCATCCTGCCCCTGGTGATCCTCACCGACCCTTCGGCGCGCACACTGCCCTTGGCCAACTACGTATTCCAGGGACAGTTCAACACCGACTACACGGTCGCCTTCGCTTCCTACTTGATGGCAATGGCCCCCCTGATGCTGGTCTACGTGTTCTCACAGCGTTGGGTGATCTCCGGTGTGACACGCGGCTCCGTGAAGTGAGTCATCGCGGGTGGTGCGCCAGCACGTCGCGCCACCCGCACGGTAGTTTCTCCCCCGAGCGTTCGAACCCATGGAGACCCCATGACTGCCACACACGGCCAAGTTGAGTCCCTCGGGTCTGCTGCACGAGTAGGTGACATCTGATCTGGCTTGCCCCCAACCGTGGGGTGGGTCTGGAAGGATGCCATCGTGCCCAACCCGTCAGGACGACCGTTTGATGCTCGCCCCTCGCCCCTGCGTGCTAGCGTCCGCGCATGAGTGACGCCAAGACGGCCGCGAGCCCTGCAGCCGGTGGGCTGGCGTTGACACCTCGGGTCGTCCGCGCAGTGACTTGGGTGGGCCTTTCGTCAGCCATCATCGGCCTCATCACAGGCCTTGCGATGCTGCTGCAGCGGAGGGTCGTGGATTGCCTCGACGGCACGTTCTTCCCCAACGGGACCACCGATTTCCGGTGTTTCGAGCATCCCCTCGCGCTCGAGGGCGCAGCCGTCTCCGCCCTCGCGATCTCAGTTGGCGCTCTCATGCTCCTGACGAGCTCCGCGGTCACGACATCTGACATCCGTGCGAAGGCAGAGCCACCTCAGGCTGCCACTGAGGGCGGTCGTGTCCTGGGCCATGGTGGTTAGGCCACTCAAGACGCACCTCCGGACATCGCGTTGCCCCTGACGTCGGCCCGGCGCAGTACAGGACTCTCATCCTCCCGTCCGGGTCCATTCACCTCCCGGCCAACCCCGCGACGTCTGCGTCGGTCAGGACGACGTCGAAGACCCGCAGGTCGTCCAACAGTCCTTGGTACGGGACGTCCCACCAGTTCACGCCGAGAGCGAACACCGCGGAGGGATCCTTGAGGACGTCGGGGAACCCGCTGCTTTCATGCACACGCTCGCCGTCGATCCACGCGACGATGTCGCCGGCGTCAACCGTGAACGCGACGTGGGTCCACTCACCGGTGGGGATCTGGCGGCCGAAGCTCGCGTCGTACCACTGGGTCCCCGACCACACCATCGAGTCCATGCTTCCCGGCCCTCGTGGCACGAGGCTCACCCACGACGTAGCGCTCTGGGCCGCGAAGAAGGTGGTGGTGTGCTGCGTTGCCGCACTCGGGTTCAGCCACAGCGACACCGACCACGTCGGTCCGTGCACCGTTCCGTCCGGCAGTCGCACGCCGGAGGCGCCATCGAACACTGCGGCTTGCCCTGCGACTCCCTCGGCGTAGCTGATCTGGCCGCCGGGGGCGTCGATCAGAGGGCCCGTGACCGTGCCGGATGCCGTCTGTGGGCTCGTCAGGTCACCGTCGAAGGCGTAGTGGGCCACGAGACCGGTGCCGGCGCGGGCGGGCACGGTGACCGCGAACGCCACCTCGGCGGTGGCGTCCCCGTTGGCGATTGTGGCACTCAGCGTGACGACGGCGTCGGGCTCGCCCCGCTCGGGTCGGGTGACCTCGCCGTCGGGGGAGATCACCTCGGGCAGGGTGCTCGCCCAGGTGATCACCGATTCCTGCGAGCCCAGACGGGGCAGGTCCAGGTCGGTGGCCGTGGTCTGCGGAACGGAAAGGTCGGCGGCCACCCGGTCGACAGCCTCCTGCGGGCTGACCTGCTCGGTGCGAACCCCCCAGAGTGCCGCACCGTCGGACTGCAGGCCGGTGAAGGTCCATACCCATTCGCCTCGGTTCGGGTCGAACTGGCGCGAGAGTTCCGCCGTGACCTTGTCGCCGTCGAGGTCCAGCACGATGCGGTCAGTGCCGTCGCGCTCCCACGTCCCGGTCAGGGCGCCAGTGACGAGGCCCTGCTGGGTGAGGGTGACCTCGAGGGCGCCGTGGACGTCGATGTCGATGTCCTTGGGGGCGTGGTCCACGACCGCCCACGTGCCGACGACGTCGTGTCGCTTGGAGGTGCGGTGCGAGTCCCCGCCGTAGCGCAGCGGCGCGACCACCGGCCAGCCGTCGGCGTCGAGGAACATCTCGTGGACCCGGACCTGGTGGATTTCACCCTGACCGGGGAAACGGGTGTGGAAGACCAGGTAGTCCCGCCCGTCCACGCTGATGGGGGAGCTGCCGCCGGGGGAGACCTAGCCGATGCCGTGACCCTCGCCCGGGTCTCCGGGCAGGCGCGTGAACTCGTGGTTGCCCATCAGCTTCACGGCGCTCTCGGCGATGCTCGCGTCGTCGAACAGCGGCTTGCTCGGGTCCGCCGCAACGTCGGCCATGCTGCGGCCGGCCATGTCCAGGTACGGTCCGTCGGGCTCGGTGGAGCGGGCGACGCGCACGTTGTAGCCGCCGTTGGCGTCGAGGCCGCCGTAGGTGACGAACAGGTAGTAGTAGCCCTGCTCGGGGTCGTAGTGAACTGCGGGGCCCTCGATGCGGGCGTGGTTGCCGCCCCACAGGTGGTTGCCGTAGCCTTGGTCGCGCAGCGGGAAGCCGGTGACAGGGTCCAGCTCGAGGATGAAGATGCCGCCGGAGAAACTGCCGTAGACCATCCACCAGCGACCGTCGGTGTCGGTGAACACGTCGGGGTCGACGACGTTGGGGTGGACCCGGGCGTCGTAGACAGTGCCGTCCTCGCTCTCCTGGTCCCACATCCCCGACTTCAGGAAGATGCCCTGGTCCTCGTAGGGACCCGTCACGTCGTCGGCGACGGCGAGTCCCATCGCGGAGCGCGGTGAGTCTCCCCGGCAGGCGTTGTAGTACATGGCGAAGCGCCCGTCTGGAAGTTGCGTGACGTCGGGCGCCCAAAGGGAGTCGGTCTCCGCCCACTCGAGGGCCTCGGACAACTCCTCGGTGACGTCCTCGAAGATCGGGTTGGCGGCGTTGACGCCCGCGGCCACCTGTTCCCAGGCGACGAGGTCGTCGCTCCGAGCCACCTGTAGGTGCGAGCCGAAGACGTAGTGGACGCCGTCGACCGCGATGTGGTCGGGATCGTGCACCGTCGCATCGGAGACCTCCGGTGCAGGGGGTTGGGGCGGCACGGGCGGGCGGGCATCGGCGGGGGTGGCCCCGACGAGGGAGACCCCGACTGCCAGGGCCACCAGGGCCCTGGTCCGACGTGAGGCAGGCGACATCATTGTTGCTCCTAGGGGGATTGAGAAGGGTGGGTGGTCAGCCCAGCGTCAGCTCCAGGGTGACAAGGCTGTGGGCGGGCAATTCGATGGCGAGTCGTCCGTCGGTGATATTGGCGACGTCGAAGCTTCTTGGGACGACGGCGTCGGGCTGGTCTGCGGTGTTGTGTGCGTGGACGGCGCCTGCGGTGAGGATGCGGCCGGCCACGTCGGTGACGCGGTGGCCACGCAGGTCGACGATGACCTCGTGGCTGGCTTCGAGGTCGAGGTTGCTCAACGAGATCAGCGCTCGGCCAGCCTTCGTGGAGGCGGACCCCGAGACCAGCGGGATCTCGCGGTTGCCTACGGTCCGGGTGGGCAGGGCCCCGCCGATCCAGCTCAGCCGGAGCAGTTGCGCATCCTGGTGGCCCTTGTTCATCTCGAACACGTGGTAGGTGGGAGTCTTGATGAGCGTGTCCCCGTCGGTGAGGAGGACGGCCTGCAGGACGTTGACAGTCTGGGCGATATTGGCCATGACCAAGCGGTCCGCGTGTCGGTGGAACGAGTCGAAGTGGACCGACGCCACCAGCGCGTCGCGCATCGTGTTCTGCTGGTACAGGAAGCCGGGGTTTGTGCCGGGCTCGACGGCGAACCAGGTGCCCCACTCGTCGAGCACCAGGCCGATGCGCTTGCTCGGGTCATAGACGTCCATCACGTTGCCATGTCGGGTCAGCAGCTCGTCGACTTGCCAAGCGGAGCGCATGGTGTCGTAGTAGGTCTCGGCATCGAAGTCGGTGGCGCTCTGCTTTGGCTCCCACTCACCGGGGTAGGTGTAGTAGTGCAGCGAGATGGCGTCGAAGAAGTGGTGCGGGTTGCAGCCGCAGCCCAGGTCCCCGACCGTCTTCATGAGCGTCTCGGTCCAGTGGTAGTCGTCGATGTTGGCGCCACCGGCGATCTTGTACAGCTTGTTGCCGTCGTGCTCACGGCAGTAGGTGGAGTACTGGCGCGCGAGGTCCGCGTAGTACTCGGCGCGCATGTTGCCGCCGCAGCCCCAGGACTCGTTCCCGATCCCCCAGAACGGCACCTTCCAGGGCTCGTCGCGGCCGTTGGCGCGGCGGAGCTCGGACATCGGCGCCGAGCCGGAGCGGGTGAGGTACTCCACCCAGTCGGCCATCTCGCGCACGGTGCCGGAGCCGACGTTGCCGCAGATGTAGGGGTCGGTGCCGAGCTGTTCGCACAGGTCCATGAACTCGTGGGTGCCGAACGAGTTGTCCTCGACGACGTCGCCCCAGTGGGTGTTGACCACGGTGGGACGCTCCGAGCGGGGGCCGACGCCGTCACGCCAGTGGTACTCGTCGGCGAAGCAGCCGCCCGGCCACCGCAGGTTGGGGATGTCGATGGCCCGCAGCGCCTCCACGACGTCGGTGCGGATGCCGCGGACGTTCGGGACCGTGGAGTCCTCGCCGACGAAGATCCCGTCGTAGATGCAGTGCCCCAGGTGCTCGGCGAAGTGGCCGTAGACGTGCCGGCTGATCCTGGGGCCGGGGACGTCGAGGTTGACCACGGCGGTGCTGGGGGTGGGATTGCTCATCGGAGTCCTTCACTTCTGCGTTTGGGCTGCACTGAAACAATTCTGTCATGCTTGCCCGGAGTCTGCCGCCCGCCGCTTCGTGCGTGCGGTTGCGGGGGCCGTCCACGGGTCCTCGGGCCAGGGGTGCTTGGGGTAGCGGCCGCGCATCTCGGAGCGCACCTGGCGGTAGGGGCCGTTCCAGAACGACTCCAGGTCCGCGGTCACGGCCAGCGGGCGGTGTGCGGGGGAGAGCAGGTGGAACAGCACCGGGACGCGTCCGTCCACCAGCCGCGGTGTGGTGGCCAGGCCGAAGACCTCCTGCAGTTTGACCGCCACCACCGGAGGGCCGTCGCCGTCCGCGGGGTAGTCGATCCGCACGTTCGTGCCGGAGGGAACCGCGAGGCGCTCGGGCACGAGTTCGGCCAGCCGACTCGCCTCGGGCCATGGCAGCAGGCGGCGCAGTGCGGTGGTGACGTCGATGCCGCGCAGCGACGACGTGGGGCCGAGCCCCGCCAGGTCCGGCCCGAGCCACTCGTCCAGCGTGCTGAGCAGGGAGTCGTCGTCCATCGCGGGCCAGGGTGGGCCGAGTTCGCGGTGCACCAGCGCCAACCGCGCCCGCAGCGACTCGGCGGAGGCCCGCCAGTCCAGGACGCCGACGCTGTGCTCGCGGAGGTGGGTGGCGAACGCCGGGGCGACGTCGCGGGGCTCCGGCGAGACCGGGGTGGAGGCCAGGATGATCTGGCCAAGTCGTCGCTCCGAGCGGACCCGCACCCTGCCCTCCACCATCCGGGCGGAGCGCACCTCCGTCAAGAGGCCGGCGCCGATGTCCAGGGCCTCGTCCTGGGTGAGCGGTGCGGCCATGCGGATCACCGCACCCGTCCCATCGGCGACGCGACCCTCCGCGCGCTGCACCTCGTGCACCGCCAGCCACTGCGAGTTCCGCAGCCCACTGCCCTCCGGGAGCGCGGCGCGGGTGCCGCTGGCCAGCAGGTAGGTGCGGGAGTGGTCGGCTGTGCGGCGGGCGATCCACTCCGGTCGGCCCAACGCAACCACGAGGCCCGCCGATTCCCCCGTGGTGGAGCCCGCCTGCGGGTGCCGGGTGGTTTCGACGACGCCCTGGCTCGTTCCTCGCCGGGGCTGCTCACCCGGGGGTTGGGGGTGCGGCTGGGAGGCTGCGATCCGGGTGAGGCGCTTCACCTCTCGTCGCCAGCGGGACGTGCCCGGCGCTCGGCCGGCGCGGAGGTCCCGGAGTAGGCGGGGGAGGTCGGCGTCGGGGTCGCGGTGGTCGTCGGAGATGGCGGCCACCACCTCGGCCGCGGCCCGGGGGTCGCCCAGCATCTCGGCGCCCGCCAGGAGGGCGCGGGTCTCGCGCGCACCGATCGGGAGTCCGGCCACCCGTCGCCCCAGCGGGGTGGGCCGCCCGTCGCCGTCGGTCAGGTCCAGGGAGCGCAGCACCTCGACGGCGCGTCGCACGGAGTCCTCCGGCGGGGGAGTGAGCAGTTCGAGGCCGGCGCCGGCGGGTGCGCCCCAGACGCCCATCAGCAGGGTGGTGTCCACCAGGTCAGCAGACGAGATCTCGGGCGGGGCGGATGCGTTCAGCCGCGCGTACTCGTCCTCGGTGAACAGGCGGACGGCCCGGCCCGGGCCCTGCCTGGCCGCGCGCCCGGCCCGTTGGTCGACGCTGTGCCGGGAGGCGCTGACGGTGACCAGGCCGGTCATGTCCCGGGCCCGATCCCGCCTCACCTCGCGGGACAGGCCGGCGTCGACGACGAGGTGGACGCCGGGGACGGTGAGGGAGCTCTCCGCGAGGGCGGTGCTGACCACGATGCGCGGCGCCTCGGTGGCGGACGTGCGGCCCTGCGTGGCCCGGTCCTGCTCCCGGGCGGGGAGCCGCCCGTGCAGAGGCAGCACCTCGGCCGTGCCGGTGCGTTCGCGCAGCTCGCGGACCACCGCGTCCACGTCGCGGGCCGACGGCAGGAACACCAGCGCGTCCACGCCGTCGGCGGCCTGGGCGGTGGCGGCGACCTCAGCCACGTGGGCGATGAACTCCCGGGTGAGGCCCCGGGCGTCCAGGCGCGGGGCGGCGGCGGGACGGTACTCCAGGGCGAGAGGGTGGAGGGCCGCGGGGACGTCGACCACCGGGGTGGGCGTGCCGCCACCGAGGAGCGTGGCCACCGCCGCTGCGTCCAGCGTGGCGGACATGGCCACGAGCAGGAGGTCCTCGCGCAGCGTCCGGACCTCGGCCAGCATTCCGAGCAGGAGGTCGCCGTCGAGGGAGCGCTCGTGCACCTCGTCGAGGACCACGGCGTCGACACCCTCGAGCGCGGGGTCCGACAGCAGGCGACGCAGCAGCACCCCCGGCGTCAGCACCTCGATCCGGGTGTCCGGGCCCACCGTGCGCTCGCCGCGGACCGTGAAGCCGACCGGTCCGCCGAGCGGGATCCCGTCGAGCTGGGCGATGCGGCGCGCTGCCGCCCGAACCGCCACCCGGCGGGGCTGGGTGACCAAGACCTTCCCTGTGCTCGCCACGTGGTTCGCGAGCAGGGGCGGGACGTAGGTGCTCTTGCCCGTTCCCGGAGGGGCCGTCACGACGAACGCCCCGGCGGCTGCGGCTCGGACGAGTTCGTCGTGGGCCTGCGGCACCACGAGCCCGTCGCCGATGCGCCGCAGGTCGAAGCGGTGCCCGTGCGCGCCGGGGGAGGGGGTGGACGGTCTCACGCCCAGCATTCTCCCAGACCGGGACGCGGGGGTTCGGGGGTGGGCGTGACAGGCCGCCGCATCACGCCTGAAGAGCGGCTCTCAAGGGCATCGAGAACCGCTTGCATTCGAGGGCTGGTCACCGGGCCCTCTGCCAACCGGGCCGCACCCGGCCGAGAGTTCCCACGATGGAACTGTCGCCAAATGTTGTCCGGGTCTCGATTTCGTTGCGATCTTCCAAGAGTGGTTGACCGGGAACATCGGGCCAGCTATCGTTTCGTTTCGTAGTCGAACCATTAGAGAATTTACAACGATTACCAAGAGCACGTCGACGTGGTTCTTGAACAACGATCGCTGACACGGGAGTCAGTGACCCGGCAACGGAGGAGGCCACCACATGACGAGGCTCCTGTATTCGAAACGCCTCGCCCCGTACCTCTTCATCGCGCCATTCATGGTGACGCTGGTGGTCTTCTGGCTGTATCCGGTGGCGCAGTCGGTCGTGATGAGCTTCCAGGAGGTGCTCTACGGTCAGGCCACCTTCATCGGTACGAGGAACTACGAGAAGCTCTGGGGGGACCGGGTCTTCTGGACCGCGATGTTCAACAGCATCCGCTACATGGTGCTGACCCTCCTGCTGCTGGTCCCCATCCCGATGCTGCTGGCGGTGGTCATCAACACCAAGATCGGCAGCCCGAAACTGAAGAACTTCTTCAAGTCGTCGCTGTTCGTCCCGGCCCTGACCTCCGTCGTCGTGGCGGGCATCATCTTCCGGCTCATGTTCGCCGAGAGCTCGACGGGCATGATGAACCAGATCGCCGACTTCTTCGGGTTCGGTCCGGTCCGGTGGCTTCGGCACGACCTGACGGGCCTCGCCGCGTTGCTGCTGCTGGCCCTGTGGCGCTGGACCGGTGTGAACACCATGTACTTCCTGGCCGGCCTGCAGGCCATCCCCGAGGAGCACTACGAGGCGGCATCGATCGACGGTGCCAACGCCGTCCAGAAGTTCTTCTTCGTGACCCTTCCCGGGCTCAAGCCGACCATCGTCTACGTGTTCACGATCAGCATCTACGGCGGCCTGGCGATGTTCCTCGAGAGCTTCATGCTCTACGCCGGAAACCTGTCGCCGAACAACCAGGGCCTCACCATCGTCGGCTACCTGTACCGCAAGGGGATCCAGGAGAACGACCTGGGCTTCGCGTCCGCGGTGGGAGTCGTGCTCCTCGTGCTCGTGCTGGCGATCAACCTGACCCAACTGACAGCCTCCGGCACCTTCAAGAAGGAGGCCTGACATGCAGACCGAAGTGAAGTCGAGTCGGATTCCCGACGGGGCGGAAGAGGTGACCCGGAAGGCTCCGCGCCACCGACTCGCTGCTTTCATCCAGGGCACGTTCCTCGTGGTCATCGCGCTGATCTCCCTGGTTCCCATCGCAGCCATCGTCATCGGCACCTTCCAGGACGGCGGCGAGATCATCCGCAACGGCATCTCGTTCGTCGTGGACCCAACCGAGTTGAGCTTCGACAACTACGTGATGCTCTTCACCAACTCGGGGCTGTACTTCCGGTGGTTCTGGAACAGCCTGGTGCTGACGGTGGTGCAGGTGGCGGGCACCCTGCTCGTCAGCTCATTCGTCGCCTACGGCTTCGCGATGTACGACTTCCGCGGCAAGAACCTCAGCTTCATCCTGGTGCTGGTCATGATGACCATCCCGTTCGAGATGCTCATGCTCCCGCTCTACGTGCAGGTGAACACGTTCGGCGCCGCGGACCAGTACTGGATCGTGGTGCTTCCCTTCCTCGCCGCAGCGATCACCATCTTCTTCTTCCGCCAGTACTTCATCGGCATCCCGCGTGAACTCCTGGAGGCCGGCCGCATGGACGGCGTGTCCGAGTTCGGCATCTTCTTCCGGATCGTCGTCCCCATCTCGAAGCCCGCCTTCGCCGCCATGGGGATCCTGAACGGAATGATGGTGTGGAACAACTTCCTGTGGCCTCTCCTGGTCCTGCGCTCCGCCGAGAAGTTCACCCTCCCGATCGGCCTCAACACCCTGCTGACGCCCTACGGGAACAACTACGAACTGCTCATCATCGGATCCTTCTTCTCGCTGGTCCCGATCTTGCTGCTGTTCCTCGCATTCCAGAGGTTCTTCATCCAAGGAATGACAGCCGGCTCCCTCAAGGGCTAGGCACCACCAGCCACCACAAACCACAAACACAAAGGAGTGGACCAAATGAGAATCAAGAGATTCGCAGCTGCAATGGCTGCACTCGGCCTATCCATCACCGCGTTGGCGGCATGCGGAAGCGGCGGAACTGGCACCGGGGGCGAGACGTCCCCCGCCGAGGGGGAAGTCGTGACCGGCGCCCCGGCGCCCGAGGACGCCACGAAGCTGAGCATGTGGGTCTTCGCGGAGCTGCACGCCGCCGTCTACGACGAGATGGCCGTCCAGTGGAACGAGGAGAACCCGGACAAGGCGATCGACCTCGAGATCACCGTTTACCCGTACCAGGACATGCACGACAAGCTGCTCCTGGCGGCCAACTCGGGCGAGGGCATGCCCGACCTGGTGGACATCGAGGTCAACAAGTTCTCCAACTTCGTCAAGGGTGACAACCCGCCACTGGCTGACCTCAGTGCAGCGGCGGCGCCGTACCTCGACGAGGTCGTCCAGGCCCGGCTCGACCTCTACAGCAGGAACGACAAGATCTACGGGTTCCCGACGCACGTGGGCGCGTTCGTCGCCTTCTACAACGAAGAGCTGCTCGAGGCGCAGGGCATCGACTACACCACGATCGAGACCTGGAGTGACTTCAAGGAGGCGGGCGTCAAGTACCACGATGCGACCGGCAAGGCCTTCGGCACGGCCAACACTGGTGTCTGGTTCGTCGAGCCGCTGGTGATCGCCCAGAGCGGCGGACAGGTGTTCACCGACAACGGCATGGGTGACGTCTCGGTGAACAACCCCACCGCCGTGGAGGCGATGGAGATCCTCGCCGACATGGAGCAGGCGGGGGCCATCACGCCGATCGCCGGCGGAAGCCCGGACGACGAGGAGGCATTCGGCGTCATCAACAACGGCGACGTCGCGGCCGTCGTCTACCCGGCCTGGTACACCTCCAGGTTCGTCGACTACATGCCGGACCTGGCAGGTAAGATCGCGATCGCGCCGGCCCCCCAGGTCGAGGGCTCGGACATCCTCACCATCGGTGGCGGTGGAACGGGGACCGCGGTGGCGGCGTCGTCCCCGAACCTCGAGCTGGCCTCCGAGTTCCTGGCCTTCGCCAAGCTCTCGCTGCCGGCCAACGTCGCAGTCTGGGAGGTGCTCGGGTTCGATCCCGTGAACATGTCCGTCTGGGAGGATGAGGCCGTCACGCACAACCCCGACAACAAGTTCAACCAGTACTTCACCACGAACCTGTTCGACGTCCTGAACTCCGTGAAGGACGGAATCGGGCACTTCGAGTCCTTCTCGAACCCGAACCTGCCCGCGGTGGACAACTGGTTCCGGACCGTGACGCTGAACGAGATCTACGAGAACGGGGTCCCCGTGCAGGAGGCCCTCGACCAGGCGCAGAGTGACCTGGAGAACGAGATCGGCTGAGTTCGGGCAGTAACCGGGCCCAACCGAATTCATCGGGCGGTCGGGATGCAGTCGTATTTCCGGCCGCCCGATTGCGTCGCCGCCGCGAGGGGAGCCTCTCGCAGCGGCCGCGTGGAGGCTGCCCTACGTGACCGGGGCCGTCGACTCCCTCTCGACGATCTGGAACGAGGAACGAATGGTGCGAGGGGGCGTGTCCCCGCTCTTGCCGGAGATCCGCTCCACCAGCAGCGCGACTGCGGTCGCGGCGATCGAGCTGCGGCCGGGGTCCACCGTGGTCATGGAGGGTACCGAGTAGCGAGTCTCGTCGATGTTGTCGAAGCCGATGAGGGAGACGTCCCCGGGCACGGAGATCCCGGCGGTCGCGAGCGCACGCAGCGCCCCGAGGCCCAGGGTGTCGTTGAGCGTGAACACCGCGTCGAACTCCACCCCGTCGCTGACCAGCTGGGCCACGGTCGCTGCGCCCGCCTCCCGGTTCCAGGGGCCACTGGGCCGGACCAGGTCGGGGTCCAGCGGGATTCCGGCTTCCTTCAGCGCCTGGCAGTAACCCTGGAGGCGCAGGCCCGCAGACCCCATCTCGTCGAGCCCGTCCAGGCTCGCCCCCACCACGGCCACCCGGCTTCGCCCGGCCCGGATCAGGTGCTCGACGGCTGCCTTCGCGGCGCTGATGTTCTCGATGGCGACGTGGTCCGTCGGTCCGCCGAAGATCCGCTCGCCGAGGAGCACCATGGGGACACTGCGGTCGAAGGAGCCGACGTCGGACGGGTTCAGCCCAACCGGGTTGAACAGGATGCCGTCGACGAAGTGTGGGCGTCCGGTCCCGGAGACGGCCTGCAACTCCGCGTGGCGCTCCCCGCCGGTCTCCTCCACCACGACCCATATCCCGTGCTTGTCGGCCTCGCGGATGACGGCGTGGGCCAGTTCCGCGAAGTAGTTCTCGCGGATGGCCGGGATGACCAGGCTGATGAACCCGGTGCGCCCGGACCTCAGTCCGCGGGCCGAGAGGTTCGGCCGGTAGTCGAGCTTCGTGATGGCGTCCAGCACGCGGTTGCGGGTGACGTCGCGAACGTGCGGGTAGTCATTGATCACGTTGGAAACGGTCTTGATGGAGACGCCGGCGAGCCGTGCCACGTCCTGCATGGTTGATCCCACTGGTCACCCCTTTCATAGGTATGGGCCCAGGCCTGCTCCGGTGCGGTGCTGTGAAACTAGCCCATCTGAACGTGCCACGCGAAGGGCCTCGCCGACGACAGAAACTCCCGCGATGGAACAAATCCATACTAGCCATGGCTCGAGGCAGTTCGGGTCAGGGGTGGGTGGTTGGGTCGAGACCGACGAAGGATTTCTCCCATGGCTTGACAAATAGGGGCACCGGGCCCAGAATTTATAACGTTGGAAATGCCGCCCCCGAGGTCGGGCCCCGCTGATTGCACTGATGCGATCTGACCCAGCCACGACTCCCGAAGCCCCGAAAGAGTTTGATGAACCAGGCACACCTCACCCTTGACCCCCACTTCACGATCGGGGCCGTCGACCGCCGACTCTTCGGCTCGTTCGTGGAACACCTCGGCCGCTGTGTGTACGACGGCATCTACGAGCCCGGCCACCCCTCGGCCGACGAGGACGGCTTCCGCGGCGACGTCGTCGAGCTCGTCCGGGAGCTCGGGGTCTCCACGATTCGTTACCCGGGAGGGAACTTCGTCTCCGGCTACAGGTGGGAGGACGGGGTGGGGCCGAAGGAGCAGCGCCCGCGTCGGCTGGACCTGGCCTGGCACTCCACGGAGACGAACCAGATCGGTCTCGACGAGTTCGCCAAGTGGTTGGAGCGCGTGGACAGCGAGATGATGTACGCGGTCAACCTCGGTACCCGAGGTGTCCTCGAGGCCCTGGATGTCCTGGAGTACGCCAACGTGCGCTCGGGGACGCACTGGTCCGACATGCGGGTGGCCAACGGGCATCCCGAGCCCCACAACGTCCGCATGTGGTGCCTCGGCAACGAGATGGACGGCCCGTGGCAGCTCGGTCACAGTACCGCCGAGGAGTACGCGTCCATGGTCACGAAGACGGCCCGCGCGATGCTCCAGGTGGACCCGAGCCTGGAACTCATCGCTTGCGGGAGCTCGAGTGCATCCATGCCCACCTTCGGGGAATGGGAGCGGGTGGTCCTTGAGCAGGCCTACGACGTCGTCGACTACATCTCGTGCCACGCCTACTACGAGCCGAAGGATGGCGACTACGACAGTTTCCTCGCATCGGCGGTGGGCATGGACCGATTCATCGAGGCGGTGGCGGCAACGGCCGACCACGTGCAGGCGGTCCGGGGCAGCGAGAAGAAGATGTTGATCTCCTTCGACGAGTGGAACGTCTGGTACCAGTCGCGGTACCGGAACGTGGACAAGATCACCGACGTCGAATCGTGGCCCGTCGCTCCCCGGCTCCTCGAGGACAGCTACACGGTGATGGACGCGGTGGTCTTCGGCAATCTCCTGATCTCACTGCTGCGCCACTGTGACCGGGTGAAGTCCGCGAGCCTCGCGCAACTGGTCAACGTCATCGCCCCGATCATGACCGAGCCCGGCGGACCGGCCTGGCGGCAGACCACCTTCTTCCCCTTCGCCATCACCTCGGAGCTCGCCACCGGTGAGGCGCTCGAACTCAAGCTCGAGAGCCCCAGCCAGGAGACCGCGGAGTACGGGGAGGTCCCGGTCGTCGACGCCGTCGCGACCCGCGACGCAGATGCTGGGCACACCGCTGTGTTCCTGGTGAACCGGAGCATGACCGAGGCAGTTGAACTGACCATCGACGCGGCGAGCCTGGGTGCGCGCTCCGTGGCCTCCGCGGTGACCTTGGCCGATGCCGACGTGCACGCGGCCAACACGCTGGCCGAGCCCGAACGTGTCTCCCCGGGGCCGAACGACAGTGTCTCGTTCGAGGACGGCGTGGTGCGGGTGACCCTGCCCCCGGTGTCCTGGACGGCGCTGAAGCTCCAGTAATAGGGCATCCCCAGCAGCCCCGCCACCGCCACCCCAGGAGACAAGAATGAACCAGCACCCGAAATACAACGTTGAAGAGTCCGGATTGTCGGCGCAGACATGGCCGATCGCAGCTGCCATGCTGCCGTTCCCGGAATCCCAGGAGAACCCGGCGGCGTGGCCCGGTCAACTGGCCGAGGTGGCAGCGGAGGGCTTCAGCGAGGTGGACCTGACCGACAACTGGGTGCGGATCGGAGACCTCCCGCAGCGTCGACTCGAGGAGCTCGTCGAGGCGCTGGAGGGGGCAGCCCTCCGTCCCGTCGCCGTGTCGGCCATCAGGCGCAGCGTCATCGACCCGACGGCCGGGGCCGAGAACCTCGCCTACTCGCACCGGGTGCTCGAGGCGTCCCGCGCGGTCGGGGCCGACGTCGTCTCCTTCGGACTGCACCGCCCACTCACGCCGGCCCAGCGCGACGCGTTCTGGTTCTGGACCGTGCCCGGTCCGGTGGACGAGACCGACAAGCGCACCCGGGCGACGGCCGTGGCCAGACTCCGTGAACTCGGAACTCACGCTGCCGAACTGGGACTCAAGATGTCGCTCGAGATGTACGAGGACACGCTGCTCGGGTCCTCGGAGTCCGCGGTACGCCTGGTCAACGACATCGGTCTGGACAACGTCGGACTCAACCCGGACCTCGGCAACCTGTTCCGGCTCCACCGCCCCGTCGAGGACTTCCTGGCCGCAGTCGAGCGCTGCCTGCCGCACTCGAACTACTGGCACGTGAAGAACTACTGGCGCAGCGAGGACGCGGCCGGAAACGTGGTGAGCATCCCCGCGCCGATGGTCTCGGGCAGCGCCAACTACCGACGCGCCATCCAGATCGCGATCGAGGCCGGGTTCACCGGGGCCTTCTGCGTCGAGCACTACGGCGGTGACGGTCTGAGCGTCTCCGCGGCCAACCGTGACTACATCCGACGGATGCTCGCCGTGGCGCTGGGCGAGACCGGGAAGCCGACGGTGGCGTGATGGGGACCGGGATTGCAGTGCTCGGGTTGGGAGCGATGGGCCTGCCCATGGCGGCCAGGCTCGCGGAGCGATGGGAGGTGCGGGGCTTCGACCCGGCCCCAGCTCGTCGAAAACTTGCGAAGGACGAACGGGTGATGGCTGCGGACTCCGTACGGGAGGCTGCCACCGCTGCCACCCACGTCGTCGTGGCGGTCCGGGACGGGGCGCAGCTGGAGCACGTCCTCTTCTCCGACGACGGCGCCGCCGCCCACCTCGAACCCGGCAGCGTGGTCATCGTCACCTCCACCGTCGGGGCCCGCTCGGTCACGACGGTGGACCAACGACTCAGGAGGCTCGGGGTGGGGTTGGTCGACGCCCCGGTCTCCGGAGGGACGCTGCGGGCGCGTGCCGGGGACCTGCTCATCACCGTCGGCGGCGAGTCGGAGCACCTGGAGGCGGCCCATGACCTGCTGGAACAGCTGGCCTCGAGCCTGGTGGTCGTCGGGGGAGTGGGGGACGGCCAGAACATGAAAACCGTCAACCAGCTGCTGTGCGGGATCCACACCGCCGCCGCGGCAGAGGCGCTGGCGCTGGCTGACGCGATGGGGCTGGACCTGGACCGCTGCGTGGAGGTCCTGGGACAGGGGGCAGCCGCCTCCTTCATGCTGGCCGACAGGGGACCGCGAATGGTCGACCAGCTCCGGGGGCGGGAGCCCGAGCTCCGGTCACGGACCGACGTCATCTCCAAGGACATGGGGATCGTGGGCGAACTGACCCGTACCCACCGCCTGCCGACGGGCGTCGCAACCGCCGCGGAGAACCTCTACCGAACGGCTCTGCGAGCCGGGCTGGACGCCCAGGACGACTCGGCCGTCGCAGCCCTGATCGCCGGCCGCACCCGAACCGAGGGGGAGGACACGTGAGGATCCACGTCGCCAAGCACGGCTCGGACACCGATGACGGCTCGGCCGACCATCCGGTGGCAACGGTGAACGAGGCCGCCCGCAGGGCACGGCCCGGTGACACCGTGGTGGTCCACGCCGGCAAGTACCGGGAGTGGGTCAGGCCGCCGCGCGGTGGCCTCGGGAACAACCGGCGCATCGTTTTCACCGCGGCGCAGGGGGAGCACGTCGTCTTGACCGGCTCCGAGGAAGTCCGCGACTGGGAGCACTTGGGGGCAGGCGTGTGGCGCGCCACCGTCGCCAACGAGGTGTTCGGTGACTTCAACCCGTACGTGGAGACCATCCAGGGCGATTGGTTGTTGCGCCCGAGCGCGGACGAAGCCCCGCTCCACCTGGGCGAGGTCTACCTCGACGGCGTGGCGCTCACGGAAGTCGAATCTGCCGAGGCGGTCTCCGAACCGGGAGTGCCTGCCGAACCGGTCGACGACTGGACCGGGCGGCCCCAGCCGAGCGGCCGGCCCGAGCAGCCGTTGCTCTGGCACGCCGAGGTCACGGCAGCCACCACCGTCCTCACGGCGAACTTCGGCGGCGCCGACCCCCGGTCGCGGCTGGTGGAGATCAACGTCAGGCGCTCGGTGTTCCAACCCGAGGCCAACCACGTCGACTACATCACGGTCCGGGGCTTCGAGATCTGTCACGCCGCCACGTCCTGGGCGCCGCCCACCGCGGACCAGCCCGGAATGGTGGGCCCGAACTGGGCCAAGGGCTGGATCATCGAGGACAACGTCCTGCATGACTCGAAATGCTCGGCCATCTCGCTCGGGAAGGAAGCTCGCACCGGCCACAACCTGGCCACGACGCGTAGGGACAAGCCCGGGTACCAGTACCAACTCGAGGCGGTGTTCACGGCCGAGGACATCGGGTGGACAAGGGACCGGGTGGGATCGCACGTCGTTCGTCGCAACACGATCCACGACTGCGGGCAGAACGGGATCGTGGGTCATCTCGGGTGCGTGTTCTCCACCATTTCGGACAACCACGTCTTCCGCATCGGGACCCGTCGACAGTTCTACGGACACGAGATCGCAGGCATAAAGCTGCACGCCCCGATCGACGTCGAGATCGTGGGCAACAACATCCACGACTGTTCCCTCGGGTTGTGGCTCGACTGGCAGACCCAAGGCACCCGCGTCACCCGGAACGTCCTCCACCGCAACAGCCGCGACGTCTTCATCGAGGTCAGCCATGGCCCGTACGTGGTGGACCACAACATCCTCGCCTCGGAGGTCTCGCTGGAGAACTTCTCCCAGGGTGGCGCCTACGTCAACAACCTCTTCCTCGGCTCGCTCCGCCTCGAAACGGTGCTCGACCGTGCGACCCCCTACCACCGGCCACACAGCACCAGAGTCTCCGGCTACGCGGTCATCGTCGGCGGGGACGACAGGATGATCGGCAACATCTTCGCCGGTGACCCGGGCAGCGAACCCTACCGCGTGGACCTGCCGGCCGAGGCCGTCGTCGGTCGGGGCACGGAGGTCTACGACGGGTACCCCGCCAGCTTCGAGGAGTACCTCCGGATCACCGGAGCCCGCCCCGGCGACCACCGACGCTTCGCCGGGGTCAAGCAGGGAGTCCACATCCGGGACAACACCTACCTCGGCGACGTCCGGGCCTTCGAAGCCGAGCCGGGCAGTACCCGAGTCGGGCACGGGAGCCTCAGTGTGGTCGCACGGCCCGACGGCAGCGTGCTGCTGGAAGCGGAACTTCCCGACGCCTTCGACCCCCGGGCACTCGGAGTGGTGACCGGCCGCCACCTGGGGAGGGTGCGCTTCGTCGACGCCGAGTTCGAGACGCCCGACGGCGCAGAACTGGTCCTGGACACCGACCTGACCGGCGCCCGCACCGCCGACGACGGGCGCCGTGCTGCCGGCCCCGTCGCGTCCCTGGCGCCCGGTCGGACGACGACCGTGGTCTGGCGGCCGGCAGGACCGATCCCGAACACCACCGAATCGAGGCCGAGGCCATGACCACCATCCACAATGATCCCGCCGACTTCACGGCCGAGGCCGTGGCCGGCTTCGTAGATCTCCACGCCGACCGCGTGCGACGGGTGCCGGGCGGGGTGGTGCGCACAGACATCTCCCCGACGCCCAAGGTCGCCGTGCTCGTCGGTGGAGGCTCGGGCCACTACCCGGCCTTCGCAGGGCTCGTCGGTCCGGGCTTCGCCGACGGCGCGGTCATCGGCAACCTGTTCACCTCGCCCTCCGCGGCTGACGCATCCTCGGTCGGCCGGGCGGCCGACACCGGCGCCGGCGTCATCTACACCTATGGCAACTACGCCGGTGACGTCATGAACTTCGGACTCGCGGGAGAACGCCTCCAGGCCGAGGGAATCGATGCGCGGCAGGTGGTGGTCACCGACGACGTCGCGAGCGCCGAACCGCACGAGAGGGACCAGCGTCGAGGCATCGCGGGAGACTTCATCGTGTTCAAGGTGATGGGGGCGGCCGCCGAGCGGGGCTGGGACATCGATGCGGTGCAGCGTGCGGGTGAGCGGGCCAACGCGAGGACGTTCACCATCGGCCTCGCCTTCAGCGGCTGCACGTTCCCGGGGGCTGAGGCCCCCCACTTCACCGTCCCCGACAAGATGATGGGACTCGGCCTGGGGATCCACGGCGAGCCCGGGCTCGAGGACGTCGCGTGGCTGCCCGCCGCGGAACTTGCGGAGGTCATGGTCGGCCGACTCCTCGCCGAGCGTCCCGAAGGTGCCGGCAGCCGGGTCGCCCCCATCCTCAACGGGCTCGGAGCCACCAAGTACGAGGAGTTGTTCCTGCTCTGGGGGATCGTGGCGCGTCGGCTCCGCGAGGAGGGGCTCGACCTCGTCGGCCCAGAGGTGGGCGAGCTCGTCACCAGCCTCGACATGGGAGGAGTGTCACTGACGCTGTGCTGGCTGGACGAGCAGCTGGAAGAACTGTGGCTGGACCCGGCCGACACTCCGGCCTGGCGGCGTGGACACCTGACGCGCCCCGTCGGCACGGGAGCCACGACGGTCTCCGGAACTGCTGCCGCCCCTGCCCAGACGTCTGCGGTAGGGAGCCCGGACTCCCGGCGGGACGCCGCCCGGGTCCTACGCGGCCTGGACGCCATGCGTTCGGCGCTGCGTGCGGCCGAGGACGAACTGGGCAGGATCGACGCCATCGCGGGCGACGGTGACCACGGGCGCGGCATGGTCCGTGGCATCGACTTCGCAACCGAAGCCGCCGGCAGGGCCCACGCTGACGGGTGGGGTGCCGAAGGAGTCCTTGCTGCGGCAGGCGACGCGTGGGCGGACAACGCGGGTGGGGCATCCGGCGTGCTCTGGGGTGCGGCCCTGAAGGCATTCGGCGCCCGACTCGGCAACCAACGAGCGGCCGACCGTCAGGACATCGTCGAGGCCGTGGCAGCCTACGTGGCAGCCATCGCCAGGCTGGGCAAGGCGGAGGTGGGGGACAAGACCATCATCGACGCGGCTGTGCCGTTCCGCGAAGCCCTGGCCCTCGCCGTGGGTGAGGGCAAGCCAATCCCACAGGCGTGGGCCTTGGCCAGCCAAGCGGCCAGGGATGCAGCGGACCAGACGTCGCAACTGCGCCCCAGGAGGGGCCGTGCCCGCCCTCTCGCAGAGCGCAGCATCGGCCACGCCGACCCGGGTGCGTACTCGTTCGCCCTCTGCGTGGCGGCAATCGTCGGAGCGCTCGCCCAGGAGACCGACGAACCGGGACAGGAGGATTCATGAAGGGCTTGAGGGTGGTGGTTGCCGCAGACCAGGCCGGCGTGGGGTACAAGGAAGCCATTGCTGCCATGCTGCGCTCGCACGAGAACGTGGTGGAGGTGATCGACGTGGGCGTCTCAGACGCGTCCGACGCGAACCCGTACCCAAACCTCGCAGTGGCCGGTGCCGATCTGATCGCAGATGCCCGGGCGGACCGGGGGATCTTCGTCTGCGGGACGGGGATGGGGGTGGCGATCGCCGCGAACAAGGTCCACGGGGTGCGGGCCAGCACGGCGCACGACTCCTACTCCGTGGAGCGGTTGGTCAAGTCCAACAACGCCCAGGTGCTGTGCCTCGGTGAACGGGTCATCGGGCTGCAGCTCGCGCTCCGCCTGGCTGAGGAGTTCCTCAACCATGAGTTCGACCCCGACTCGCCGTCAGCGAGCAAGGTCTCGGTCATCAGTTCGTACGAGGACCGCTAGCCGGCCGACCCCAACGTCACCGGAATGACAGCCACCCGCAGCGCGAATCATCGATCGGCGCGGGTGGCCGCAAGCCTGCCCGGATGCTTCGAGCCACACCCGAACGGTGGAAAAGTTGCTTGGCAAGACTATTGACACTGACCCCTGCGGCGACAAGGATGAAAGGGCGAGTTTACGACGTTGTAAATCTCTCTTGCGTCGTAGATCGTTGCAACTCACCGGTGTTGCTGCATGCCGCCGCCACTCAAGGTGGCGGGTCGGAACGCGAATGCGCAACCAGCGCATCCAGATACAAGGAGTTCAGAGTTGAACGCAACGATAATTCGGCGGCCAGGCCGCCATGCAACCAGTAGGAAATGGGCGGCGGTGACAGCCACCTCGGCGCTCGTCCTCGGCACGCTCTGGGTGGCGCCGACGGCGTCCGCGGCAGGTGAGGACTCGTGGATCTCCGAACCTTCGGAGAACGTGTTCCAGTTCCTGGTGCCGGGCAGTGCCGCCACAGACGCGGCCGGCGGTCCGGTGACGGGGGTGCACGTCCAGGGCAACTTCGGGGACTCGCACAACTGGATGCCCTACGGCGCCGGTGAGAACGACGGCGGCTGGAGGTCCACCATCGGTCCGCTGGACCCCGGCTTCTACTACTACGAGTACAGGGCATTCCCCGAGGACGGGGAAATGGTGGCATTCCGAAACCCTGCCAGCCCGCAGCAGGTGACCGGGAAGCCGGCGCTCAACACGCTCTTCGTCCCCGGTCCTGGAGCGGAGTGGCTGGCTGACGTTCCCGCGGGCGGCGAACTGGTGACCGTCGAGTACCAGAGCACGGTGGCCAAGGCCCCCCGCTCGGCATTGGTCTGGACGCCGCCGAGCTACGATCCCGACCGGGCCGAGCCGTACCCGGTGCTGTACCTGTTGCAGGACAAGGGCCAGAGTCACCAGGAGTGGTCTGAGCTGGGACGGCTCGGGCAGATCCTGGACAACCTCGCCGTCGAGGGTGCCATCGAGCCGATGGTGGTCGTGATGGGCGATGGCGCGTCGAAGGATGCACGTGCCGAGGTGCTGGACAACATCGTTCCGGCTGCGCGTGCGCAGTTCAACGTCTCCGATGATCCCGCGGATCAGGCGATCGCCGGCATCGGCCGGGGCGCGTCGCAGGCGCTCAACCTGCTGTTGACCGATCCGGGCGTGTTCACGAAGGTCGGGTCGTTCTCCGGCAGCCTGGTGAGCAGTGTGAACGCAGCCAAGGCGGCGCAGATCAACGACTCGACCGATCTCATCCGCCTCTACGTGGGCAACACCACTGATCCGGCCTACAACGCCACGGTCGCGCTGGCGGAGAAGCTGACCGCAGCGGGCGTTGAGTTCGAGTCCGACGGCTCCAACCCTGATGCGGGCGGCAGCTGGGACCTGTGGCAGATGAGCCTCCATGACTTCGCGTCCCGGTTGTTCCAGGACGTGGAGGACAACGGCCCGAGTGAGGGGCACCGCGATCTGGTTCCGCACTCGCTCCCTGCTCCCGGCACCACCCCGACCCCCTGGGTTGACAACGGGATCGTGACCTTCGAGACCGGCCCGGAGTTCTCCGACGCCAGCCGTGTCGAGCTGTGGGGCAACTGGGGCGTCTCCGGCAGCTGGCCGCAGATGCCCATGACCAAGCAGGACGACGGCCGGTGGCGGGTGACCTTCCCGCTGGACGGCGGCTCGTACTACTACAAGTTCATCGTCGACGGCGTGGACCACAAGGACGCCAACAACCCCTCCAGCGTCGTCTCGGAGCCCACGTGGAGCACCTTCCACGTCGCCGGCGACGGCGTTCGGGCCCGGTTCACCGCTGATGTCCCCGAAGCCGATCGTGGCGAAGTCACCATCATGGACTACCCGAGCACCGCCGGTGAGCAGGAGCGCGCCGCCTACGTGTGGACGCCTCCGGGCTATGACGCCGACCGCGAGGACCCCTACCCGGTGCTCTACCTCCAGCACGGTGGTGGACAGACCTGGGCCGACTGGATCGAGGTCGGTTTCGCCGCGCAGATCCTGGACAACCACTACCTGCAGGGCAACATCCAGCCGATGGTCGTCGTCATGGCCAACGGCAACGGGGTCAACTTCCCGGTTGAGCTCACCGATCGAATCGCAACCACGGTCGAGGCCGACTACAACGTCAGCTCCGATCCCGCACAGCGTGCGCTGGCAGGGCTGTCCATGGGGTCCGGGCACGCCCTGTCAACCCTCTGGGCGTTCCCCGGGGAGTTCGCCTACATCGGGCTGTTCTCCACCTTCGGGCAGGTTCCCGAGGACACCGACGTGGATGGGGTCAACGCAGGCACGAAGCTCCTGCGGATCTACACCGGTGACTTCCAGGACTTCACCTACGGCGCGACGATGTCCCTGCTGGACTCGCTCAATGATC
The DNA here is from genome assembly GCF_054776555.1 of Tessaracoccus terricola. NCBI lineage: Bacteria > Bacillati > Actinomycetota > Actinomycetes > Propionibacteriales > Propionibacteriaceae > Tessaracoccus > Tessaracoccus terricola. Next base: position 740,152 of record NZ_BAAHBS010000005.1, read on the forward strand.
GGGGTGTCAACCACGAGTTCGCACCGATCATCCCGGGTCCGCACAGCTGGGACGTCTGGCAGAAGTCGCTGATCGACTTCCTGCCGCGGCTCTTCACTGCGGACACCAGTGAAGGGATCCCGGTGGAGGCGGTCATCCCCGAAGGGGAGAACGGTGTGCTCGCCCTCACGGTGGCCGACTACGGCAGCGGGCTCGCGCTCTCGGAGCCCGAGAACGTCGGGGACCGGCTGCGGTTGACCGGCGAACTGCCGGAAGTGACCGTCTCCGACTCCCGGACTGCCCAGCAGGCGGGTCTTGGTGGGTGGGCGGTGACGGTCCAGGCCGACGCGTTCGCGTCGGAGGCCCGCACCATCACGGCCGACCACCTCGGATGGACTCCGGAAGTGCTCACCCCCGTTGCGGGTCTGGAAGCCGGCGCCCCAGTGGCTTCGGTCCTGGACGGCGGTCCCGGGCTCGGGACGCCGGCGGAGCTCGCCAGTGCGGACTCCGAGGGGCGCTTCGGTTCCGCGACGCTCGGTGCCGACCTCCAGTTGGAGGTCCCGGTGGGTACCCAGCCGGGCGCCTACCAGGGCCAGCTGACGGTGACCCTGTTCCCCGTCGACTGACGCAGTGAATCAGTGACCGTGGTCGGCCGGACTCCCCGGCCGACCACGGTCCAGGCTCCCCAACCGATCAACCGCAACGAAGAGCTCGAAGGGGCGAAGATGAAGTGGAGTGCTGCGCTTGCAGCGATTGTCATGGCCGTGGTGCTGGCCGCTGGAGGCGGTTGGATCGCGGCGGCCGATCCGGGACCCACCGACGGAGAGGCGACGCCGAATCCGGCCCAGCCGTCCCAGAAGCTCTCGTGGGCCCTCAGGCCTGCCACTGGCGAGGAGGCTGATGGGAGGGTGTCGCTCCGGCACACCCTCGCCGAAGGTGAGCAGGCGGCCGATGCGCTCGCGCTCACGAACTTCAGTGACCGACCGGTGAGCTTCGACGTCTATGCCAGCGACGGCACCGTCACGGCTTCCGGCAACTTCGACCTGATCCCGCGTGGGGAGGAGTCCACCGATGGTGGCCTCTGGATCACGCTCGAGTCGGTCTCCGGTGCCACCCCGCGCGCAGGGGGCGGCCTCACCATCCAGACCGCCCCGGGCGAGACCGTCGTGGTGCCGGTCACCATCCAGGTGCCCGAGAACGCCACTCCGGGGGACCACCCGGCCGGAATCGTGGCCGAACTCAATCCCGAGGACCCCTCCGGGGTGGCCTTCAGCACCCGCGTGGGGGTCCGTGCGCACCTGCGCGTGAGCGGCGACATCGTCGGCAAGCTCAGCGCCGAGGACCTCCAGGTCTCCTATGAACACTCCTGGAACCCGTTCGCCCCGGGCGTCCTGAAGGTCTCCTACGTCCAGTCCAACGCCGGCAACGTCCGGCTGGGCGGCGAGGCCACGACAACGGTCCAGGGTCCGTTCGGCGTGCTGGCGGAGAGCGTCTCCGTCGAGACCCGGGAGATCCTGCCCGGGCAGGGCGTCTCCGAAGAGGTCGAGCTGCCGGTCTGGCCCCTGTTCCGTGTCTCCGGCGAGGTGAGCGTCGTCCCGGCCGTGGTGGGGGAGGATGCCGTCGAGGCCGCCCTGTCGGCGGGATCCGCCGACTTCGGGGCCTGGGCGATCCCATGGGCACAGTTGGCGCTGCTGGTGGCCCTTGCGGGACTGGTCCTGGGGGCACGTGCCTACCGCCGCCGTTCGAACGCGGCCGTACAGGCACGGATCGATGCCGCCGTTGCGGCTGCCGCCGCAGGTGCGCAGGCTGGCGACGAGCACCGGGAGGCAAGGATGGAGGCGCGACAGTCTACGACGTTGTAAATCCGGACACTCTGGTCAGGCCTCACCTCGAGCCTTCTCGTAGTACTCCAACCACTTGCTGTTGCCCGTGTCGTACACCTCCGTCCAACGGTCCGCCAGGGCCGCCAGCGCCGCCGCCTCGTTGGCGTTGCCCGTGTCGAAGGCGTAGTTGGTCACCTCCTTGCGCTGGTCGTCGAGGAGCCAGCGCAGGTTGTCCAGGTCTCGCTTCGGAAGGGTCTCCCGCGAGCGCATCAGGTCCAGGACCTGGGAGGCCTGCTCGTGCTGGGCGTGGGCGAGCTCCTTGAGTGTGCCGGCGAGTTGCCCGGCACGTCGGGTGTTCTCGATGCCCTGCTGCCTGATGCGGCCCAGCTCCTCGTTGCGCCACTCCCGCCAGGCCGCGGCCATCCGTCGTTGCTCGTCCTCCCAATGTTTGCGCAGGTCCGCTTCGGAGCCGACGCGCGTGAACTCGCCACCACCGGCCTCGGCGATGGCCTGCAGCGCAGCCAGGTCAGCGTCCCCGACGTCGAACCCGATCACGTTGACGATGGGAGCCACCCCGGAAGCAGCCAGCTGGGAGGCGGCCGCCACCGGATCACCGTCGCAGGTCTCCAAACCATCGGTCACCACGTACACGATGGCGTCCGTGGTGCCCTCTGGGATGTCCCCGGCGGCGTCGGTGATCGCCTTCGCGAGCGGCGTCCAGCCCACCGGCTTGACGTCCGCGATGCCGGCGGCGACGGCGTCGGGATCCGTCCCCTGGTAGACCAGCTCCGAGGCCGCGCAGGAGACGGCCTTGTCCGCGTCGCGGTTGCTGCCCTCGTGGCCGTAGACACGGACGCTGACCGTGGACTCCGCCGGCAGCTCCTCGGTGAAGGACCCGAGTGCCGCCTTGGCGGCGGTCATCCTCGTCTCGCCGGCCGAGGCCGCCGCCATCGAGCCGCTGGCGTCGAGGACCAGCGCGAAGTGGTTGCGTCCCACCGGAGCATCCTCCGGGGCCGGGACCGCGGACTCCTCCGGGGTTGTTCGCGGGGCGCCGATGGCGGCACTGAAACCGATGGTCTCGCACACCGTCGGCGCGTACTCTGCCTGGATCTGGGAACGGATGTGGGCGGCCCAGCCCTCGAGGTCCGCAGGGTGTCTGGGTTCGATCGCCCCGAGGACTGCGTCGGCGTCGAAGGCCTCGCCGGAGAAGGGCGCGGGCTCCACGAGCAGCCTGCGCTCCACCTCGGAGAGCTCCCGGTCCACCTCCGGGCACTCCACGGCGGCGAGTTCCGCGACGGGCTCCGGCGTGGGGTTGGGATCGGATCCCGGTGGCTCCGTCGCAGGGACCGACGGGGTGGAGGCTGGGGTGGTCTGTTCAGGGGCGGAAGGTGGCGTCGGGTCAGGTGGCGCGGGGTCGGACGCGGGCGCGCAGGCGACGAGTAGGAGCAGGCAGACTGCAGCGGGGATGGTCCGCCGGGAGCGGGACCGAGGGTTGGTTGGCATGGGTGGCCTCCTTCTTGTCTGCCAGAGGCTAGGAGGCCACTAGCGCACTCCCGGAGGGGCCTGCGCTCAGCTGTGGATAACTATTTTCAGGAGTTTCGTCATGGCGTCGGCTGGCAGGTGGGGCACCACCAGGTGGCGCGCTGCTGGTCCACCTTCGGGTCCGCGACGCTGTTCGCGCCCCCGAGGAGGCCCTGACGGATCGTGGTGCCGCAGCGGTGGCAGGGGAGTCGGGTGCGGCTGTGCACCCACGTGTTGGCGCCGCGGCGTTCGTCGCCGGTGAAGACCCGCACCGGACGGTCGGCGTTGAACTTGAGCAGCCGGGCCGCCAGGTCCACCACCTCGCCGGGGTCCCGGGCGGCGACGTCCGCACCAGGGTGGACTCCCAGCAGGAAACAGGTCTCCGCCCGGTAGATGGTGCCGAGCCCGGCCAGCACGCGCTGGTCCAGCAGGGCCTCGCCGATGGTGGTGTCCCGCTGCGCCACCAGCCTGCGGACGGCCTCGTCGCGTCCGGAGGTGGACCAGCGTCCGGGGGAGTCCCAGTCCGGTCCCAGGGGGTCTGGGCCGAGGTGGGAGGTGCGGGCGGCGTACTGCTCGGCGGGCCACAGTTCCACCAGACCCAGCTGGTGGCCCACGAGCTCCACCTCGCGGGCCGGGTCCGGGGAGCCCTCCACGCGCACCACCAGCCTGGCGGTGTGCGCCGGCTGACCCCAGCGTGTCCCCACCGGGTGGACGCGCCAGTTGCCCTCCATCTTCAGGTGGGTGTGCAGGATGTCGCTGCCGGCGGGGGTGGCCAGCTCCCAGAACAAGTGCTTGCCCCACGGCCACACCCTTCGGATTACGGCGCCGGTGGCGTCTGTGGTGGCCAGTGCCGGGGTGCGCGCGTCCCAGGCGGTGACCCGTCGCCCGGTCAGCGGCGCGAGGCGTCGGGACAGTTGGTGGACCGAATCGCCCTCAGGCACGGTGAGCCTCGAACGAGACCCCGCGCGGTGTGATCCTCGCCCCGGCCCGGAGGAGGGCCTCGACGTCTGCGCCCACGCCGGCCCGCTCGCCGTCGATCTCCTCCACCCGGATGCGCGCCATCCGACGTTCGTCCACGGCCTGCTGCAGCGCCTGCCCCACCAGGGACACGCGGGTGGCGCGGTCCGGGCCACCGTCAGTCCCGTCGAAGATGGTCAGGTTGCGGCCACCGCGGGTCAGGTGCGCCAGGCAGAGCCCGTCGGCCAGCACCACCACTGCCCCCACCGCGCGGGAGGGGCGTGCCGTGGGATGCGCCGGCCACGCGACGACGCTGCCGTACGGGTTGGCGGGGTCCAGGGCGGACATCACCACGGGCGACGGACTGGTGGCGCCCGACGGCCACTGGGTCTCGTCCGGGCTGTCGGCGAACCCGCGGACGTGGTCGATGGTGGCCGACGTAGCGAACTGTGACCCGCCCAGCCCTTCCACTACGTAGCCGCGCACCACCTTCCCGGCCCGCTCCAGCTCGGCCAGCACCCGGTAGGCCGCGGCGAAACCGCCCTCGTTGTCCTCGGCGACGACCGCGCCGCGAGTGATCACGCCGTGGCGCTCCAGCCAGGCCGAGACGCGCGCGATGGCCTGCTGGGCGGCCGCGGGCTCCGGGTCGGTCACCCGGTACCAGCGCCCCGCCACCGCCGGTGGCGCTCCGTCGGCGCTGGGGCGGCCCAGCAGTGCCCGGCCGGGCCGGGGGAGTCGGGCCCGGGAACGTGGATTGGCCCGCGGGCTCTTGTGGCCAGCCCGGCCGGGCCCGCCTATCCGGGCCCGGACCGGAGCCATCGAAGTCGGCGCCACCAGCCCGGCCTCGGCGGCGCGCCACCAGGTCTCCACCAGTTCGGGCGTGCTGACGAGGGAGTCGCTGCCGTCGCGGCCCGAACGGACCTGTGTGAACAGTCCGCCCGCGGCGGCGACCTCGTCCGCCAACTCCTGCAGCGCCGGGTCGGTTGGCGGTGCCGGGGCGAGGAGGTCCAGGTCTGCGGTCGGGACCAGGGCCACCAGCGGGTCCTCCGGGCCGAGGCTGCCGCGCACCCGGACCAGCACCTCGCCCTCGGCCACCAGGGTGTCCAGGTGGGCCGGTGAGTAGTCGCGGAGCCGGGCCGGGAGCACCTGGGTCTCCCACGCGCTGGCCGGCAGGGCTGCCGCCCCCAGGCGTTGCAGCGCCACGAGCACCTCGTCGGGGCTGGAGAGGGGGCGTTCGTCGATCCCGTGCCACGACGAGAGGAAGCGCGCCAGCCCGGTGGTGGAGACCGGCTGGATCTGCGCCCTGGCCGCGTTCAGGCAGCGGCTGCGGATCCGGCGCAGCACGTCCGGGTCGGAGTACTCGGGCTCGCTGCGGCCCGGGGTGAAGTGGCCCTTGACCAGGCGCTTCGCGGCCAGCTCGCGCTCGAGCACGAGTTCCGCCGTCGCGTTGCCGAGCTGGAACGCCGCCGCCACCTGCGCCGTCGTGAACGGGGCATGGGTGCGGGCGTATCGCAGCACCAGTTGGGTGAGGGGGTCGCGGCCCGGATCCGTGCCCGATTCGGGCGCGCCCGGGGGCAGGGGGATCCCGAGGGCGTCCCGCAGCAGTGTCAGGTCCGCGGCGGCGGCAAGGTGTGGCTGCCCGGCCAGCTGGACCTGGAACACGCGTCCCGTCAGGGCGGCGAGGGCGTCGTCCAGGCCTTCGGCGAGTTCGGCGGTGAGGCGTGTCCGCAGCCCCGCGAGCGGGACGGGCCCCAGGAGGCGGGGCAGGTCTGCCAACTCCTCCGGGTTGCGCGCGTGGCGCTGGGGCGAGGTGTGCTGGAGTTCGGCCTCCACCTCCTCGATGACGTCCAGGTCCAGCAGTTCCCGCAGGTCCACGGTGCCGAGCACGGCGGCCAGGAGTGCGGGGTCAATGGAGAGGGTGGCCGCGCGCCGCTCGGCCAGCGGGGTGTCGCCGGCGTACATGAACTCGCCGGTGTAGCGGAACAGCATGGTGGCGGCGAAGGGGCTGGGGGTGGAGGTGGTGACCTCCACGACGCGGACGGCGCCGCGCTGCAGGCCGCGCAGCAACTCTGTCAGGCCGGGCAGGTCGTAGACGTCCTGCAGCACCTCCCGGACCGTCTCGATGATGATGGGGAACCTGGGGTGGTGCCTGGCCACCTCCAGCAGCTGGCTGGCGCGCTGTCGCTGCTGCCACAGGGGGCTGCGGCGGCCGGGGTTGCGCTGCGGCAGCAGGAGGGCGCGGGCCGCGCACTCGCGGAACCGGGCGGCGAACAGGGCGGTGCTGCCCACCTCGGTGGTGACCACGTCGGCGATCTCGTCGGGGTCCACCAGCAGGTGGTCGATTACGTTCTCCGCCGCCTCGCTGTCCGGCAGGCGCCAGATGATGGCGTCGTCGGAGGCGGTGGGGACCACCTCGATCCCGGTGGCCGCCTGCAGGGACGCGCCGATGGCCAGCGCCCAGGGCGCCAGCACCGCCCGGCCCAGTGGGCTGTGCAGGACGAAGCGCCAGTCGCCCACCTCGTCGCGGAACCTCTCCACCAGCACCGTGGTGTCGTCGGGGACCTGGCCGGTGGCCTCCCGCTGTTCGGCCAGGTAACTGCGGATGTTATCCCGGACGTTAGGTTCCAGTTCGGGACGCTCGAGCCGATCGGGGCGCCGCAGCACCTCGCGATGGAACCTTCCGATCTGGCGTCCCAGCTCGGCGGGCCGCGACTCCTGCTCCCCGTGCCAGAACGGCAGCCGACCGGTGTGCCCCGGGGCGGGTACCACCAGCACCTGGTCCCGCGTGATCTCCACGATGCGCCACGACGAGGCGCCGAGGGCGAACACGTCGCCCACCCGGGACTCGTAGACCATCTCCTCGTCCAGCTCACCGACCCGTCGGCCGGGCCCCTCCTCGCCGGCGAGGAACACCCCGAACAGGCCGCGGTCCGGGATGGTGCCGCCGGAGGTGACGGCCAGGCGCAACGCCCCCGGGCGGGCGTGCAGGAACCCGGCGTCCTGCACCAGGCGGGCCCGCAGGTCCCCGAAGTCTGCGCTGGGGTAGGCCCCGGTGAGCAGCTCCACCACCGACTCGTACAGGGACCGGTCCAGACCCGCGTACGGCATGGCGCGGCGGACGGCGTCGTACCAGGCGTCCACCTCCAGGCCCGCCTCGCCCGCGGCGACGGCGGCGGCCACCGTCTGCTGCGCCAGCACGTCCAGCGGCGAGCGCGGGATGTGGACCTCCTCGATCTCGCCCCGCAGCATCCGCTCCGTGACCACCGCGGCCGGCACCAGGTCCCCGCGGAACAGGGGATGGACCGTCCCGCGCGAGACGGCGCCGACGTCGTGGCCGGCCCGCCCGATCCGCTGCAGGGCGCTGGCCACCGACGGCGCGGCCGAGACCTGGATCACCCGGTCCACCGCGCCCATGTCGATGCCCAGTTCCAGCGACGAGGTGGCCACCACACACTTCAGCTCGCCCGACTTCAGCGCCGCCTCGATCTCCGCACGCGCCTCCTTGCTGACCGATCCGTGGTGCGCTCGGGCGATCACGGCGGGGGCCGCGCCCACCTCGTCGGAGGCGGCCATCACCTGCGCCGGAGGGCGGCGGGCCGGGGCGGCGAGGGAGTCCGGGTCGTGCTGCTCGGCCCAGATCTCGTTCAGCCGGGCGGTGAGCCGCTCGGCGGTGCGCCGCGAGTTCGTGAAGACCAGCGTGGAGCGTCCCGCCATGACGGCCTCGTAGACGTCGGCCTCGACGTGCGGCCACAGTGACTCGGTGGTCTCCGGCGGGGCGTCCAGCAGCGGGTCGAGGGGTTCGGGCACCGTGCCCGGGGGTGGGCCGGGCTGCGTGATGTCCTCGACGCTCAACCGCACGGAGACGTCCCAGCGCTTCTCCGCCGGGGGAGCCACCACCTCCACCGGGCGGTCCCCACCCAGGAAGGCCGCGACCGCGTCGATCGGACGGACGGTTGCCGACAGCGCAATCCGCTGGACGTCGCGGCCCGTCAGCGCGTCCAGACGCTCCAGGGTGAGTGCCAGGTGGGAACCCCGCTTGGTGCCTGCCATGGCGTGGATCTCGTCGATGATGACCGTCCGGACGTCGGTCAGGGTGGAGCGGGCGCTGGAGGTGAGCATCAGGTACAGGGACTCGGGTGTGGTGATCAGGATGTCGGGCGGGCGCCGAACCAGCGCGGCCCGTTCCCGCGGCGTCGTGTCCCCGGAGCGCACCCCCACGGTGACCTGCGGCACCTCCAGCGACAGACGCTCCGCCGTGCGCCCGATTCCCACGAGTGGGGCTCGCAGGTTGCGCTCCACGTCCACCCCGAGTGCCTTCAGGGGAGAGAGGTAGACCACGCGGGTGCCGGTGCCCGGTGGCTTCGGACTGCTGGACAACTGGTCCAGCGCATGGAAGAAGGCGGCCAGCGTCTTGCCGGAGCCGGTGGGGGCCACGACCAGGGCGTTGCGGCCCTGCGCGATGGCTTCCCAGGCTGCTGCCTGCACCGGGGTGGGGGAGCTGAAGACGTCGGCGAACCAGGCGCGTGCCGGCGCGGAGAACCGGGTCAGCGCAGCTTCGGTGCCTGTCATGTGGACATTGTGCCAGTGCCGGCGGACAGTCCTAGGTGAGTTGGCCGCGGACGATCGTGTCCCCGGAATGGCGTGGCTCATCGTCGAACTGCTCCCGCGAGAGGTCGACGACCAGGTAGCCGGCTTCCACCAGCGCGGAGTCGACCAAGAAGCTGCCACTGGTCCCGGGAGCGAACACGCCGACTGAAATCATGCGTGCCCCGTCGACGTTGATCAGCCAGGCCTCGACGTATCCGCCGGGGTTCTCCAGTCCCTCGGGAACCTCGACTCGCAGGACGTGGCGGGCGCCGTCGCGGAGGAGCTCGGCGGTTCCCCACTGGTCGTCGGGGTCCTCCAAGGGGGTGAGGACGGCGCTGCGGACGAACTCGTCGTCCTGGTCTGGCCGGTCCGGGATGAGCCCGACGGTGACTCCGCCCAGAACTGCACCGGCAAGCAGCCCGCCGGCCCCCAGCAACCATGCCCTGCGTCCCAGGCCGGGGGCAGCGGGAGCAGCAGCGGATCCGATGCCGGTGGCGGCCACGATCGCCTCCCAGGTTCCGGGGGATGGAACCGATCGCACCGGCTCGGCGGCAGCGGCGCGGCGCAACCGCTCCGCCACGGCTTCCAGGGGCAACTCCTCATCGGGGGTCATGGTCCACCTCCTCGAAGATCGCACGGAGCCTCTCGAGACCGCGACGGACGTGGCTCTTCACCGTGCCAAGGGGGAGCGAGAGCGCGCGGGCGATCTCGTCGTGGGTGCGGTCCTCCAGGTAGGCCATCCGCAGGATCTGTCCCCTGGGGTCACCCAGCGCGGCCAGGGCGTCCCGCACGACCACCGCATCGATCACGGCGTCGAGTCCGGTGGCGGGAGCCTCCAGGATCTCCGCCGCGGCGGTGGCTTTGCGCTGGCCCCGGCTGCGTGCCCGCAGCGCATCGATGACCTTCAGACGACAGATGCCGATGAGCCACGCAGGCAGGGCCTCGTCGCTGGCCCGCAGGGATGCGCGGGAGTTCCAGGCCGAGATGAAGACCTGCTGCGTGACGTCATCGGCGTCCGTGGTCGAGTTGAGGGAGGCCCGGGCGATGGTGTGGACCAGCCCGGACCACCTCTGGAACGCCTCGCGCAGGGCCGCCGCGTCGCCGGCGGCGAGGCGGGAGGCCAGCACACCTATCGGTGTGGCGGGGGCGTCAAGGGTCACAGGGTCAAGTGTGTCAGACCAACCCTCAGATGTTCGAGTGCTGACGTGCCGTCCGACCGAGGGCGATGCCGACGGTGGCGGTGGCGAGCACGACACTGCCGAGTGCGATCGCGATGGGGAGGCTGGAGGACGGCCCCTGCGCCCCCGTGCTGGGCAGGCCGGCGTGGGCCTGCAGGGACACCTGCTGGACTGCCAGGGCGAGGCTCTCGTCCTCGAGCGAGCCCCATGCGTAGACGATGGAGTTCGTGTTGTCTGCGAGGGTGAGGTCCGCCGGGCCGAGGACCACCGTGTCGGTGCCGGCGGCCACGACGTCGGCGGAGACTGTCGCCGGTGCCAGGTCCAGGGACGCCTCGTCGGGGTTCGCGAGGCCGGGAACCACAACGGCACCGCCGGCCCGGACGTCCACCGCCGGTGCGGCTGCGACGTGGCGGACGGTGAGCCGGGCCCCTTCCTGGGAGGCATCGGTGTCGTTGACGAACGGCGTCAGGACCGGGTTCCCCTCGGTGTCGAGATGGGCCACCACGGTGAGGTTCGCGTCGGCGGGGACGTTCACGTCGTTCGCCTCGATCACCGCCTCGCCGTCGGCTCCGGCCCCGGCAGCCACCACCTTGAGGTCGTAGGTGCCTGCGGGCAGCTGCTGCGGGTCGGTCAGGGTGCCGGGCTCGAAGTTGGTGAGCAGGGCAGCACCGTTGGCGTACACGTCGACGGTGGCACCGGGCACCCCGTGCAGGATGGAAACGGTGGCGGTGTCGTCGGCGTGCGCCGGGGAGATCGAACCCGCGGTGGCCACGAGGGCGAGGGATCCGGCGACGAGGATGCGGCTGAGCTTCATGGTCTTGCCTTTCGGTCTTCCGGGGGCTGGTTTGCCCCACACCCAGTACTTCGTCGGTTGGGATGGGTTCGGATGCACCTTAGACAAACTTTCGACAAACTTTCTCCGCCGACGATGCAACAGCCCGCTGACAAGGTCCTTCGTCAGCGGGCTGGTGCTTGGTGGATCGTGTTGGTCAGTGCGTGTCCTCTGCGGCGACCTCGGCGCCGTCGGTGCTCCAGTTGGTGTGGAAGGTGCCCTCCGCGTCGACGCGACGGTAGGTGTGGGCGCCGAAGTAGTCACGCAGGCCCTGGGTCAGGGAGGCGTTCAGGCGCGGTGCGCGCGCCTGGTCGTAGTGCGCCAGCGCGGCGCTGAACCCGGGGACCGGCACGCCTGCTCGCACGGCGGTGGCGACAACCTCGCGCCAACCGTCCTGCGCCGCGGCGAGGTCGGCTGCCACGGAGGGGGCCTCGAGCAGGGTCACCAGGTTGCCCGCGGCGTACTCGGAGCGGATGCGCTCGAGCAGCTTGGCGCGGATGATGCAGCCGGCGCGCCAGATCTTGGCGACCTCGGCGACGTTGATGTCCCAGCCGTACTCGACGCCGGCCTGGCGGATCTCGTCCAGGCCCTGGGCGTAGGCGACCACCTTGCTGGCCCACAGCGCCTGGCGGATGGCCTCGATGAAGGCGTCACGGTCCTCCACCTGGAAGGTGCCGTCGGGGCCGGAGAGGGCCTTCTGTGAAGCGGCGCGGAGGTCGGGGTGCGAGGACACGGCGCGGGCGAAGACGGACTCGGCGATGGTGTTGACCGGGGTGCCCAGGTCCAGGGCGGACTGCACGGTCCAGGTGCCGGTGCCCTTCATGCCCGCGGCGTCGACGATGACGTCGACCAGCGGCTTGCCCGTCTTCTCGTCCACCTTGCGCAGCACCTCGGAGGTGATCTCGATCAGGTAGGAGTCCAGATCACCGGTGTTCCAGGTGGCGAAGACGTCGGCCATCTCGGTGTGGGACAGGCCGAGGGCCTTGAGGAGGACGTAGGCCTCGCCGATGAACTGCATGTCGGCGTACTCGATGCCGTTGTGCACCATCTTCACGAAGTGGCCGGCGCCGTCGGTGCCGATGTAGGTGGCGCAGGGCTCGCCGTCGACCTTGGCGGAGATCTTCTCCAGGATGGGGCCGAGGGCCTCGTAGGACTCGGGGGAGCCGCCGGGCATGATGGACGGACCCTCGAGGGCGCCCACCTCGCCGCCGGAGATGCCGGCGCCGACGAAGTGGAGGCCGATGCCGCGGAGCTTCTCCTCGCGGCGGCGGGTGTCCTGGAACTGGGCGTTGCCGCCGTCGACGACGATGTCGCCCTCCTCCAGCAGCGGGATGAGGGAGTCGATGGTGGCGTCGGTGCCGCGGCCGGCCTTCACCATGATGATGATGCGGCGCGGGCGCTCGAGGGACGCGACGAAGTCGGCGAGCTCGGCGGACGGGCGGAAGTCACCCTCGTGGCCGTGCTCCGCGATGACGGCGTCGGTCTTGCTCGTGGTGCGGTTGTAGACGGCGACCGCGTAACCGTTGCGGGCCAGGTTGCGTGCGAGGTTGGACCCCATCACCGCCATCCCGATGACTCCGACGTTCGCGAGGGACTGGTTGCTCATGTTCGCCTTTCGACAATGAAGAATTCCTGGGCAGCAGCCTATCCCGGCGGCGGTGTCCCCGACCCGTACGTGCACTGAGTTGCACGCCGGCCTCAGGCAGGCCGAACTGGTGTATGGCAGGGGTGCTCAGGGCGTGCCCTCCTGCCCCTCACCGAGGCGGAGGTTGCGGAGGCGTCGCTGTGCCAGCGGCCAGAGCATGAGCAGCGCCATCGTGGACCCGAACACCACCAGCGCCAGGCCCACCGACGTCGCGCCGGCGAACGCGCCGAAGCCCACCATCGCCACCGGCATCAGCACGTCGTCGCCGAGCCGCTGGATGGAGACCATGCGGCCGAAGTAGGCGCCGTCGACGGTGGCGGCGAAGACCGAGCCCAGCAGCGTCGAGGCCACCCCGGCGGTGACACCGACGACGAAGCACGCCGTCTCCGCAGCCCAGAAGCTCCCGACGCCCAGCACGGGGATGGCTGCTCCCTGGACCACCAGGAAGCAGAACCCGATGCGGGCGGGGAAGCGGGCCCGCCACTTGAGCATCGAGAGGGCGCCGACGGCGGCACCCAGACCCACCGTCGCCTCCAGGATGCCGACGGCCTGGGCGCCCCAACCCCGCTCCAGCGCGAGCAGGGGCAGGCCGAGGCCGAGGGCGGGTCCGACGAACAGGTTGAGGCCCAGCAGGGACAGCACGAGGGTGCGGGTGTGCGGGGTGCGGCGCAGGTGCCCGAAGCCACGGGCGACGCTGCGGAGCACGGGCTCGCGCTCGGCCCGCGCCAAGGGGAACCGAGGCTTGAGTGCCAGTGCGATGAAGGCGATCACCACCACGAAGGTGATGGCGTCGACCGTGGCCGCGCCCTGGAGTCCCCAGTGGGCCACGAGGAATCCACCCACGGCGGCGCCGCCCATGGTTCCGAGCCGGGTGGCGGTCTGGGACAGGCCGCTGTAGGCGGGCAGGTCCTCGGGCCGGACCAGTTGGCGTCCGATCGTGGAACCGGCGGGCTCGTGGATCGCATCGGTGATCCCGAAGGCGATCGCAGCCACCAGCAGCAGCGGGATGGAGGGACCCGAGCTGAACACCCAGACGGCCGTGGTGACTAGTGCGACGACGCGGGCCAGATTGGCCGCCACCATGATCCGGCGTGCGTCGTAGCGGTCAGCGACCACGCCGCCCAGGAGCAGGATGACCGCCCTCGGAATGGTCCCGGCCGCGACGATGACGCCGGCGGTGGCGGGTTCGGCCAACTGCACGGCGGTCCAGGCGAGCGCGATGGTCCAGATTGCGTCCCCGGCGTCGGAGAGCGCCTTCAGGACCACCCAGGCGTGGGCCAGGCGGTCGCGTCGGAACGGTGGGGGAGCAGTGCGCCCCAGCGGCTTGGTGGGTGCGGTCACGGGCGGGTCGGGAAGCCGTGGACGAACACGAACACCGGGCGGCGCTCCTGGCCGTCGGTGCGGTCGATGCCGACGAGCCACTCGCGCGTCGTGGCCAGCAGTCGCTCCTGCAGGTCCGCCAGCTCGGCAGGCGTGGCGACGGCGGTGGAGTCCGAGCTGAACGCGGCCCGGCGCCATTCGGCCGGGGTGCTCTCGGACTCGCGCTTCCAGGCGGTCAGCTTGCGGAGTTGGTGCTCCACGTTGAGCTTCTCGATGGCCTTCGCCTCGAGGCGTTCGGCGGGTCGGTCTGCGAAGTCGTCGACGGACCACGAGATACGGGTGTCACGGTTGCGCCACCAACTGGTGCGGCCGTCGGTGGCCAGTTCGGGGACCCGCTCGACGACGCCCGACTTCTCGAGCATGCGCAGGTGGTGGCTGATGCTGCCCACCTGCGCCCCGAGCTCGCGCGCAAGGGTGGTCACGCGGCTGGGGCCCCGGAGGTCCAGGAACTCGATGATGCGCCGGCGGGTGGGGTGGTGCACCGCACGGAGGGTCTCGATGGCGGTCATGGAAGCGACGGTAGGCGAGCACGGGAAGGTCCACAAGGGCTCTTGTACATCTTCCTCTGGGGGCCGGTGGCGGGGGAGTTCGCGCGCCGGCGAGCTTCTGCGGGCGAGCTGGGAGCCGCCCAAATGTGTTACCAATGGGCAGTACGGCTGCGGGAACGCACCTAGTCACAGCTCATTGCGATTACACTTTGGTAACAACTTCGCTGAAAGTGAACAAAATGGGCGCTCAGTCCCAGAAACATCGGACGTCAGACGTTAGGCTCGCACCCAGAACGGCTCCGTTCCAACGTAGACACCGGAGGATTTAATGTCTGTTAACCCCAAGCGCATCGTGTCGCTGGTCGGCCTGCTCTCGGCCGCAGCGCTCGGTCTGACCGCATGTGGTGGCACCACCACGCCCGAGACCACCGCCGACTCCACCGCCGACGCCGGGGAGACCACCGCCGCCGAGACCACCGGTGCCGAGGAGACCGCCGGCTCGGGCGAGGTCGTCGAGCTCGAGTACATCCACCGCCTGCCCGACGGTGAGGGCATGACCCTCGTCGCCGACATCGCAGCCCGCTGGAACGCCGAGAACCCGAACATCCAGGTCAGCACCACCAAGTTCGACGGCCAGGCACAGGACCTGATCGTCAAGCTGGAGACCGACATCAAGGCCAACAACGCCGCCTGCCTCGCTCAGGTCGGCTACGCCGAGGTGCCGGAGCTGTTCGTCAAGGGCATGCTCGAGGACGTCACCGAGATCGCAGCGCAGTACGAGGGCAACTTCGGTGGTGCCTTCGGCCAGATGAGCGTCGGTGGCGTCACCGTCGGCCTCCCGCAGGACTCCGGACCGCTGATCTACATCTACAACGAGGCCGCCTTCGCCGAGCTCGGGATCGAGGTGCCCACCAACCTCGACGAGTTCACCAGCGCTGCCGCCACCGCTGCCGCCGCCGGCAAGTACATCGCCTCCTTCACCCCCGACGAGGCCCAGTACTGGTTGTCCGCCCAGGCCGCCTCCGCCGGCGCCATCTGGTTCTCCGCCGAGAACGACCAGTGGGCCGTCAACGCTGATTCCCCCGAGTCCGCCGTCGTCGCCGACTTCTGGCAGAACCTGCTCGACAACGGGTCCGTGGCCACCTACGACCGCTGGGCCGAGTCCTTCAACAAGGCACTCGTCGACGGTGAGCTCGTCGGCCACATCGCCGCTGCCTGGGAGGTCGGCTTCGTGCTCGACCCGCTGGACGGCACCGACGCCGAGGGCCAGTGGCGCGTCGCCCAGCTGCCCGACTTCGGTGCAGGTGAGGTGACCGGGCCCGACGGTGGCTCCGGTGTCGCGGTGATGAAGGGTTGTGAGCACCCGGCCGAGGCCATGGAGTTCAACAACTGGTTCAACACCCAGGTTGACGACCTCGCCTCCCAGGGGCTCGTGCCGACCGCTCTGGAGCAGGCCGAGAACCCCGAGAAGTGGACCCGCCAGTTCGGCGGACAGGACGTCATGGCCGAGCTCGTCGAGGCCAACTCCCGCCTGAACGCCGACTTCAACTACATCCCGGGCTTCTCCACGCTCGGCCCGGTCATGTCCGGCAAGGCCGCTGAGGTGGTCGCCGGCTCCGCGAAGGTGGCTGACATCTTCACCGCCGCGCAGGAGACCGCCGTCGCCACGCTGAAGGACGCCGGGCTGCCCGTCGCCGAAGGCTGATGAGTCCACGCCGGGCCCGAGACCACTCCACCGTCTCGGGCCCGGCTTCCCTTCGTAGTTGAGGAGTTCCCATGTCGGCTGCCGCTGACGCCAAACCCGCCACCCAGCCCGCGAAGCGCCGACGCTTCAGCCCACAGGCCAAGCACCAGGCCTTGACCGGGTGGGCGTTCGCCCTCCCGTTCTTCCTGTTGTTCTGCCTGGTCTTTATCGGCCCGATCGTCGTCTCCATCCGCAACGGCTTCTTCAAGATGCAGGCCGGCGGTGGCGGGCTCTACGGCGGCGGCGAACAGGTCGAGGTGTTCGCGGGGTTCGAGAACTTCATCGTTGCGGGTTCCAACCCAGCCTTCTGGTCGGGCATGGGACGCGTCGTCGTCTTCGGGCTCTTCCAGATCCCGGTGATGATCCTCGCGGCGCTGTTCCTGGCATTGCTGCTGGACTCGTTCCTGGTCCGCCGCCCCGGCACCTGGAGGCTGACGTTCTTCCTCCCATACGCCATTCCCGGCCTGATCGCAGCCATCATGTGGGGCTACCTCTACATTCCCGAGGTCTCGCCGTTCGCTGACTACCTGCCCAACATCGGGCCCTTCCCGTTCTTCCTCTCGCCCGAGGTGATGCTGGCGTCCATGGCCAACATGACCACGTGGACGTTCACCGGCTACAACATGCTGATCTTCCTCGCCGCGCTGCAGGCCATCCCCGGCGAGCTGTACGAGGCCGCCCGCATCGACGGCGCCACCGGTTGGAAGATCACCACCAAGATCAAGATCCCGATGGTGCGCGGCGCGGCGCTGCTGGCGGTGCTGCTGTCCATCATCGGCACCATCCAGCTGTTCAACGAGCCCACCGTGATGCGCAGCATCGCGTCGTGGATGGGCGCCGACTACACGCCGATGATGATGGCCTACAACACGATGATGGGCTCGATCTCGCCAAGTGGCGCAGGTCCGGCGTCGGCCATCTCCATCCTGATGGCGCTGATCGCAGGCGTGCTAGCCGTGATCTACGCCCTCCTGCAGAAGAAGGCGGACTGAAATGGCAAAGCCCCGCACCTTGGTCACACCCGACGGCATCGAGTACCGTCCCTCCATCGAGGGCCAGCCGCCGCGTTCCATCGCCCCCAGCCGCACCGCTCGGGGCTTCACCATCCTGCTGCTCGTGCTGGTGGCCGCCTACTTCATCCTTCCGATCGTGTGGATGGTGTTCGCCTCCTCGAAGTCCAACTCGGACCTGCTGAACACCTTCGGCTTCTGGTTCGGCGACATCGACTGGTCCACCAACTGGGGTTCGCTGATGAGCTGGACCCAGAACCTGTTCCCGCGCTGGGTGCTCAACTCGCTGTTCTACTCGACGGTTGCCGCAACCGTAGGCACCCTCGTGTCCGTGGCGTGCGGGTACGCAATGGCGAAGTTCAACTTCCCGGGGCGACGCCTCATGTTCGGCATGATCATGGGCGGTCTGCTGATGCCGATCGCGCTGCTGACGGTGCCCCTCTACGTGCTGTTCCACTCCATGGGGCTGGTGGACACCGTCTGGGCCATCCTGATCCCGTCGATGGTCAGCCCCTTCGGTGTCTTCCTCGGCAACGTCTACGCCCACTCCTCGGTGCCCACCGAACTGCTCGAGGCCGCCCGCATCGACGGCGCCGGCGAGTTCCGGATCTTCTTCACCATGGTGGCCCGTCTGCTGGCACCCGCGATGGTGACGATCTTCCTGTTCATCTTCGTCGCCACCTGGAACAACTTCCTGCTGCCGCTGATGATGATCTCCTCCGCCGAGTTGAAGCCCGTCACGCTCGGGTTGTACGGGATGATGAGCTACTTCGCGCCTGACAAGGGCGCCGTCATGCTCGGTGCTCTCCTGGGCGTCATCCCGCTGATCCTGATGTTCCTGTTCCTGCAGCGTTACTGGCAGTCCGGTCTCGCCGCCGGCGCTGTCAAGGGCTGAGCGCCCCGCGCCAACCACGACGAGGCCCCACGTCCACGCCGGACGTGGGGCCTCGTCGTCGTTCCTACTGCAACAGTGTCGCGTCGGCGGCCGGGGGTAGCCGGCTTGCGCAACAGCGTCGCGCCGGGGGCGGGCGGGGCGTCCCGTTCGCAAGGGTCTTGCGTTGGGGTTGGTAGACCGCCCCGTTCGTAAGTGGCTTGCGTTGGGGTTGGCGACAGGGCCCGGAATGCGAGTGGCGCCGGGCCCCGGAACGGGACCCGGCGCCACTCGCCGGTCAGGGTGCGCTCAGCGGAACAGCACCATGTTGTTGAACACGAAGTCCTGCGTCACCGCGTAGCTCCAGGAGCCGTTCGCGTTCTGCGTCGACTTCACGAAGCTCGTGAGGATGTAGGAGCGGCAGCCGTTCTTGCCGGTGGTGGCCGTGTCGCACTCGGTGTACCACTTGCGGCCGTCCTCGGCCGTCCAGGCCCCCGTGTAGCCCAGCGGGTTGTTGGCCCACGCGGCGCGGGGGGAGGGCAGGTAGGTGAGGTTGTTGAACACCCAGCCGGTGGTCTTGACGAACTGCCCGTCCTCATAGGTCACCTGGGTGGCCCAGATGTCCGTGGTGCAGCGCTGGGTGATCGAGTACGGCTCGCACTCGGTGTACCAGGACCGCCCGTTGACCCGGTGGAAGCCGGGCGTGGTGTACAGGTTCACCGGCTCGGCTGTCACCGTGACGGTGGGCTGCGGGGCGGGCGGCGTCGTCGTCGGGGTGCCCGTGGGCTCCTCGGTCGGCTCACCGGTGGGTCCCTCGGTGGGCTCCTCCGTGGGTTCGCCCGTGGGCTCCTCGGTGGGTTCGCCCGTGGGCTCCTCCGTCGGCTCCGAGGTGGAGCCCTCCCCGACGACCACCTCGGCCGCGGCGCTGGTGGCCAGCGCCTGCCCGCTCACGACGTCGACCAGCACGGCCTGCACGGTGTGGGTGCCCTCGCTGGAGAGTTCCCGGGAGGCCTCGCCGAACTCGGGCTCGCCGCCCGGTGCGGACCAGAGGTAGCGCAGTTCGACGTCGGCGCCCTCGGCGATCACCGGAAGCGCGCCGGCGCTGCCGCTGGCGGTGACGACGTCACCCTCGGAGGCCTCGGTGACGTCCACCTCGACCGAGACCGACGGCGCCACGAACCCGGGCGCCTCGGTGGCGGCGAAGTCCGCGGGGGTGCCGGTGGTGCTGTGCACGGGCACCAGGCGGATGTCCTGCGGGCCCATGCCGGTGGACTTGGCGGCCACGGACACGGCGATCTCGTTGTGGCCCCGCGGGTCCAGGAACCCGGCCGGGATGGTGAACGCCTTCTGCGGGCCGATGTCACCGATGTGGGTACCGATCAGCCAGCCGTTGACGTACAGGTCCACCTGCGAGCCGTCGGTGCGGCCCGCGTCGAACCTGCTCGATTCGATCTCCAAGTGCCAGACGGTGTCCTGGCCCTCGGGGACGTCGAGGTCCGCGCTGGCGCGGTACCAGGTCACGCCGGGCTCGGAGGCCTCGAGGGTGGCTGCCTCGGCCCAGTCGCTGTCCGGGTAGCCGGGCAGGTACCAGCCGGCACGCTCGCCGTAGAGGCCACCGCGGTTGTAGAGGCCACGCACCGGGTCGGCGGCGTCGGCCTCGGTGTACTGGGCGCCCTGGATCTTCCAGGAGACCGGCCCTGAGGCGGCCAGGTTGGCCTCGTAGAGGCCGCGGTTCTGGCGGGAGAGACCGTCGTCGCTCCAGTCCAGGTTGTGGCCGAGGTTGTGCACCAGCACGGCCACCACGACGTCCTCACCCGCGGTCACGGCGCCGGCGGGTGCCGGCACGGAGACGGTGCCGCCCGAGGCGGGACGGGCGCCGGCGTAGAGGCCGTTGACCCAGACCTGCAGGAACGCGGGGTTCTTCCCGTGGCCGGGGACACCGGAACCGCCGTTGCCGCGGAACGTGAGGGTGGGGTTGGAGGTGGCGGCCGTGTAGGACGCGCGGTACCAGACCGAGCCCTCGAAGAAGCCGTACCGGTTGGAGTCCAGCACGACGCCGTTGCTGCCCGGACCCTGGTAGCGGTTCAGGGCGTTGGTGGCGTTGGCGACGGTCCAGTCGGAGTCGTCGTAGTCCACTGCGGACTCGGGGTTCTCCGAGGCCATCACCCACTGCAGTTCCGGCTCGGCGACGGCCTCGGGGCCGGGTGCCGCACCGGTGAGGGTCTCGCCGTTCCACGTCCACGACGTGATGCCGGCGGGGAGCGTGACGGCCAGTTCGCCGCCCTCGGCCATGGAGCCGGTGATGTGGGCGGTGGTGCCCTCGAAGGTCACGGTGCGGGCCAGGTAGGCGCCGTCGACCACCACCGAGAGGTTGCCGGTACCGGCCTCGTCGACGCCCTCGATCTGCCACACGTCGGCGGCGTGGTCGCGGTCCAGCAGGCGCAGCACGGTGGTCTGGTCGCCGTCGGTGACGGTGACGTCGACGGGCTCACCGTGGGTGTAGTTGAGGCGCAGCTGGCCGGTCTCGGCGTCGTAGCTGGAGGTCACGCCGTCGGGGGTGCCGACGTTGTGCTCGGCATCGACCGCGAGGACCGTCTCGCCGGGGTCACCGGGGTGGCCCACCAGGGTCTGGAGCACGCCGTCGGCGGTGGTCAGCGGGGCCCCGAACAGCTGCGAGGTGGTGTAGTAGACGCCCTGGGTGCCGATGTTGAAATCGGCGGCCAGTGCGATGGCGTCGCGGCCGTGCAGGTGGAGCTTGGTGCCCTCCTGCTGCGGGATGCGGGCCCAGGCGACGGCGTCGCTGGGGACCTCCGGCTCCTCCGCCTCGGGTGCGGTGGGGTAGACCTTGACCGCGTCGAGGGACAGGAAAGCGCCGCGGCTGTCCTGGGCGCCGGGGAAGAAGTCCCCGGTGCGCTCCACGCGGACGGTGTGGGTGCCGGGCTCGAGGTCCATCTTCTCGAAGATCACCTGCTGGGGCACCGCGTTGCTGGTGACCTCTTCCTCGGTGAGGCCCACCTCGACGTCGTCGACGAACACGCGGCCGGGGCCGTGGTTGCTGGAGTGGGCGGCGATCAGCTGGAAGCCGACCCCTTCGAAGGTGAACTCGAACCAGGCGCCGGACTGGTTGGAGAACGTCTCGTCGCCGTTGATGTCACCGGCGGTCCAGTTCTGGCCGGTGGCGTACTCCCAGTGGCCGTCGCTGTAGGTGATGAACTCCGTGTCGTCGTCGTTGACCAGGATGCCGCCGTCGCCGGTGCCGCCCAGCACGTTGAGGGCGTCGATGGCGACGGTGGTGCCGCCGGAGGTGCTCTCCGGGGCGGCCTCGCCCGCGACGGTGATGGTGACGGTGTGCTGGCCGGGGGCCAGGCCCGTGACGGAGCGGACCACCGACTGGGTGGGGGCGTTCTGGTCCGTGTAGTACCAGGAGGTGAACTCCTCGGCCTCGCCGCCGTCGACGGAGATCGTCGCCATACCGTAGCTGGTGCCCTGCGGGGCGATCACCTCGAGGCCGGTGCCGTTGAAGGAGTAGGTCACCGAGTCACCCGCGGTGCTGCTGCTGGTGAGGCTGCCCTCGTGGGCGCTCACGTCGTCGGTCTGCGTCCAGTCTCCGGTGAAGGTGAGCGCGGGGGAGCGGTCGTCGTCGGAGAACTGGGAGCCCTGTGAGGCCTCGCCCGCATCCAGCACCAGCGGGATGGTGAAGCTGGTCTCGGTGGTGTTGTTCGAGTCCGCCAGGCGGGCGCCGATGAAGCGGGCGCCGTTGCCGGTCACGGAGTTCTCGAGGTCCTCGATGGCTTGGCGCTGGTAGACCTTCACCGGGGCACCGGTGTGCTCGTTGACGGCGGGCTCGGCGACCGGATCCATCGTCAGCAGCTCGGGCAGGGCGTCCTGGAAGTAGCCGAGTTCCTTCTGGGTGGCGAGCTTCGGGGTGATCACCCGGTCCTCGTCGAGGGCCGCGCCGTAGTCGTAGGAGGTGAAGCCCGAGGCGGGGGCGCCGGAGTAGCCCCAGTTCGTGCCGCCGATGATCATGTAGTAGTTGAACGCGGTGACGCCGTTGCCGAAGTTGCCGACGCCCCACTGGCGGGTGAAGGCCGGGTCCGTGAACTCGGCGCAGCGCTCGGGGGTGAAGTTGGCGCCCCACGGGGTGAAGGCGCCGCCCTGGGCCTCGGTGACGAAGTTCGGGCTGTCCGGTGCGATGTTGCGGAACGCGGCCTCCGACTCCTGGATCTGGTTGCGGCCGGCGCTGCAGTTGAAGCCGAGCGGGTAGCGGTCGTAGGCGTAGTAGTCGAGGCCGAGGTTCTCTGAGTCGCTGAAGCGGCCGCCCATGCCGTAGTCGTTGTGGAACAGCGGCACGGTGATGCCGTCAGCCTTGACCTGTTCCGCGAGCTCCTTCAGGAAGGCGCGACGGTTGGCGTCGTCGGTGATCAGCTCGTTCTCCACCTGGTACATGATGATCGAGCCGCCGCCGTCGGTGAGCTGGTGCTCCTTGGCGATCTGGTTGAAGGCGTGCAGCCACTCCTTCGACGGTTCCAGCACCGACGGGTCGGTGGAGCGCAGCGACCATGCGCTCTTGTTCACCATGTAGCCGGGCAGTCCGCCCATTGAGACCTCGGCGTTGATGTAGGGGCCGGGGCGGGCGATGACGTAGAGGCCCTCCTCGGCGGCCATCGTCAGCAGCCGGTCGAGGTCGTGCGGGGCGCTGAAGTCGAACTCGCCGCCCTCCTCGCTCTGGTGCATGCCCCAGAAGAAGTACAGCGAGACGGCGTTGTAGCCGGAGGCGCGCAGCTTCTGCAGCACGTCGCGCCAGCCGTCCTCGGACGGGACGCGCCAGTGGTGGAGCTCACCGGACCAGATCTGCAGCCGCTCGCCGTCGACCATGAAGGAGTTCTTGTCCCAGGTGACCTCGTGTGGCTGGCCGTCGTTGCCGGGGAAGGTGACCTTGTTGCCTTGGTGCGCCTCGGGGTCCACCGCGCGGGCGGTGGGGGAGGCGACGAATCCGACGACGGCCATGGCCAGGACGGTGACCAGCACCGCCAGTCTGGACAGGAGTGACTTGTGCACGCTGGGAGCCCTTTCCTCGCGTCTTTGCAGAGTTGTGGAAGTGAGTCTCGCAAGGGGCGGGGAGCCTCGGCAAGCAGTGCGGCAGGTTCGCTCACTGCCAGTGGTCAGACCTCGTGGACTGCCTCAGCGACGGTGCGTGACGGCCCCGCGGAACAGCGTCAGTTCCACCGGGTCCGGCAGGGTGCGGCCGTGGTAGGGGTTGTTGCGGCTGCGCGAGGCGGAGGCCGCGCGGTCCACCGTCGCGCGGCGCTCCGGGTCCACCAGTACCAGGTTGGCGGGCTCACCGATGGCGAGGGGGCGGCCCTGCCCGGTGACGCCGCCGATGCGGGCGGGGGCGACGCTCATGCGGTCTGCGATCCCGGCCCAGTCGAGGCGCTCGCCCATGGTCTCTATGACCACGCCGAGTGCCTGCTCGAGGCCGAGCATTCCCGGCCGGGCGTCGACGAAGGCGTGGTCCTTGTCCTGGGCGGCGTGCGGCGCGTGGTCCGTGCCGACGGCGTCGATGGTGCCGTCGGCGAGCCCGGCGCGCAGGGCCTCGACGTGCTCGTCGGTACGCAGCGGCGGGTTCACCTTGTAGGTGGTGTCGTAGCCGGCCAGCTCCGACGTCGTGAGCAGCAGGTGGTGCGGCGTGACCTCGGCGGTGACCTGGATGCCGCGGGCCTTGGCCCAGCGGATGACCTCGACGCCCTCGGCGGTGGAGACGTGGCACACGTGGAGCCGCGAGCCGGTGGCCTCGGCAAGTTGGACGTCGCGGGCGATGATCACGGACTCGGCCACCGGCGGCCAGCCGGGCAGGCCCAGGCGGCCCGAGAGGTCGCCCTCGTGGCAGCAGGCCCCGGGGCCCGCGAGGTTGGAGTCCTGGGCGTGCTGGGCCAGGACGCCGCCGAAGCGGCTGACCCACTCGAACGCGCGGCGCATGATGCCGGCGTCCATGACGCACAGCCCGTCGTCGGAGAAGACGTTCACGCCGGCGCGGGAATCGTGCATCAGGCCGAGCTCGGCGAGTTCGGTGCCGCCCAGGCCCTTGGTGATGGCGCCCACCGGGACCACCTGGACCAGGCCGGCGGCCGCGCCGAGGTCCGCGATGTGCTCGGCCTTCTCCGCGGTGTCGGTGACCGGCTGGGTGTTGGCCATGGCGTGCACGCACGTGAACCCGCCGCGGGCGGCGGCGCGGGAGCCGGTCTCGACCGTCTCGGTGTCCTCGCGGCCCGGCTCGCGAAGGTGGGTGTGCAGGTCCACCAGGCCGGGCAGTGCAACCAGGCCGTCGGCGTCGATCCGTTCCGCGTCCGACGGCGCGTCGGTGACGAAGCGGCCGTCGGCGACGTGCAGGTCGGTGCGGGTGCCGTCGGCCAGGGTGACGCCGGTGAGGGTGAGGTTGGTCATCGGTTCAGCTTTCTGGGGTGTTGCCTGCGAGCAGGTGGTAGAGGATGCTCATGCGCACCGCGACCCCTGCCGAGACCTGGTCCAGCACGAGGGAGCCGGCGCTGTCAGCGGCGTCGGAGGAGATCTCCAGGCCACGGTTCATGGGGCCGGGGTGCGCGATCACGGCACCCTCCTTGAGTTTGGCGAGCCGGGCGGCGGTGAGCCCGTAGCCGGCGATGTACTCGCGCTCCGAGGGGAAGAAGCCGCCGTGCATGCGTTCGCGCTGGACGCGCAGCATCATGGCGACGTCGACGTCCGCCAGCACCTCGTCGAAGTCGTGGGTGACCTCGACGCCCCAGTCGCGGACGCCTGAGGGCAGCAGGGTGGGCGGTGCGACGAGGGTGACGTGGGCGCCCAGCCGGGGGAGCAGGAGCACGTTGGAGCGCACCACGCGCGAGTGCAGCAGGTCTCCGGTGATGGCAACCCGCTTGCCCTCGAGCGACCCCATGTCGTTGGCGCGGAAGTGGCGCAGCATCGCGTGCGCATCGAGCAGCGCCTGGGTGGGGTGCTCGTGCATGCCGTCGCCGGCGTTGACCATGCTGGCCCGGACCCAACCGGCGGCCTGTGCGACGGAGCCGGAGCCGGCGTGGCGCATGATGATGGCATCGACCCCCATGGCATCGAGGGTGAGGAGGGTGTCCTTCATGGACTCGCCCTTGGACACCGACGAGCCCTTCGCGGACACGTTGATGGCGTCGGCGGACAGCCACTTCGCGGCCAGCTCGAACGAGGAGCGGGTGCGGGTGGAGTCCTCGAAGAAGAGGTTGACGACGGTGCGGCCGCGCAGGGCGGGCAGCTTCTTGACCGAGCGGGACTGCACGTCGTGCATCTCCTCGGCCGTGTCCAGGATCATCGCCAGTTCGGCGTCGGTCAGGTCCGAGATACTGAGGAGGTGCTTCACGCGCGGCCTTCTGTTCGTTCGATGAGCACGCCGTCGGAGCCGTCGAGTTCCTGGACGTGGACGCGGACCCGCTCCGAGCGGGCGGTGGGGAGGTCCTTGCCGACCACGTCAGCCTGGATGGGCAGTTCGCGGTGGCCGCGGTCCACCAGCACCATCAGCTGGATGCGGCGGGGGCGGCCCAGGTCCGCGATGGCGTGCAGCGCGGCCTGGACGGTGCGGCCGGAGTTCAGCACGTCGTCGACGAGCACCACGACGGCGTCGTCCAGGCTGCGAGGGATAACCGTGCGGCCGACGGGGCGGGTGGGGTTGTCACGCAGGTCGTCGCGGTACATCGTGATGTCCAGCTCGCCCACCGGGACCTGGGTGCCCTCGGCGTCGGAGACGGCCGCTGCGACGCGGTGGGCCAGCGGGACGCCGCGGGTGATGACGCCGAGCAGCACCACGTCGTCGGCGCCGGCGTTGAGCTCGAGCAGTTCGTGCGACATGCGCCGGATGGCGCGGGACATCTCCTCCGCGGAGAGAACGGTGGTGGGCTCGCTCATCCCGCCGGGCTC
This sequence comes from Tessaracoccus terricola, assembly GCF_054776555.1. Taxonomy (NCBI): domain Bacteria; kingdom Bacillati; phylum Actinomycetota; class Actinomycetes; order Propionibacteriales; family Propionibacteriaceae; genus Tessaracoccus; species Tessaracoccus terricola. Next base: position 766,102 of record NZ_BAAHBS010000005.1, read on the forward strand.
AGGCGGCGTGCTCGGGAGTGGGGGCCTGCTCGCGGCGGGCCACCTCGGTGCCGGTGGCGGGCTCCTCACCGCGGAACCGGGCCGCCCACGTCGGCGTCCAGGCCAGGACGGCGACGATGGCGGAGACCACCAGCGGCGCTATCAGGATCAGGAAGAGCAGGTGGGAGTACGAGACTTCAGCGGCCTCGGGCCAACCCGGGAGCGTTTCGAGGGGGACCATCCAGTTCATGGTCAGCACCTTACTCGAACCGCGTCGCCGCAGCAGTTCGCTCGGACCCGGCGGACGGCGCGGACGAAGCGACGAATCCGGCTGCGGCAGGTCGGTTGCGGTGGGTAACGTCAGGGAGATGACGCAGAGTCCCGATGAGCATGACGTGAACACCCGCGCACACCTGCTGCCCGAGGAGCGTGACGCCGGCAGCGACGACGCCCGCGAGCAGGCGGAGGCCATCCTGGAGGAGTCGCTCGAACGCACCGAGGATCCCGAGGGCACCCGCCGGTCCTCCACCCAGACGCCGGGCTGATCCGAACTGGCCCGCCGGAGAGGGGTCAGGGAGTTGTGCCGACGAGGCGGACCTCGGCGCGGTGGCCGTCGGTTGCGAGCTTGGCGTCGCAGGTCCAGAGCGGCGCCCCCAACGCCTCGGCCAGGGCGATGTAGCTGGCGTCGTAGGTGGTGAACTGGTGGCGCAGGTTCCAGACGCGTTCGGCGAGCGGCTCCGTTTCGTGGCGGTTGATGGTGAAGGCGAAGTGGTCGGTCCGGGCGAGGACCGCGTCAGCCTGGGTGAGCTTGCCTCCGAGAGACAGCCCCCGGAGAACGGAAAGCACCTCCACGTCCAACAGGTGCGGGGCATGCACGTCGCCGCTCAACTCTCGGATCAGGGCCTCGTCGCCGCCGTTGCCCACAAGCGCCTCGACCATTGCCGAGGCGTCGATCACGATCACCGGCGGCCAGCCTCGAGGGCGGCCACGATCTCTGCGGGCGAGGGGCCGCTCGAACGATCCCTCGCACGCAGCCTCGCGGCGACCTCCTCATTGGTCGGGCGTGCGGCGATCTTGGCCAGCTCTCCACCTACATAGGCCGACAGTGACTTGCCCTGGGCGGCGGCGCGCTCCTTGAGCGTCTCCGCAACCTGCTCGGGCACTTCGCGGATGTAGAGGGTGGTCATGCCTCAATGCTAGCACTCTGCAAGCAAGTCACTCGCGCGCAGCCAAGGTCTGCTCGCGCAGGATCTCGGCGTGGCCTACGTGCTGTGCCGTCTCCCGGATGCAGTGCAGCAACAACCAGCGGATGCTCATCGGCCCGAAGCGGTGGCCGCTGACCACCTCCTCCAGGTCGCGGCCCGCGATGGCGTCGCGCGAGCGTCGGCATGCCTCCACGTAGCCCAGCCGGATGGACTCCACCGAGTCCTGCACGTCCAGATGGAAGCTCTCGGCCGGGGTCGCTGGGAGTCCCAGTTCTGCGCGCGAGACTCCTGTGAGGAGTTCGGTGAACCAGATCGTCTCCACCAGCGTCAGGTGCTTCACGAGGCCGAGGGCTGTGGTGGCGGACGGGACGAGGGACTGGCGGGCCTCCGCTTCCGTGAGGTCGTCCAGGGTCGCGGCTGCGGCTGCCCTGTGCTCGTCGAGGAAGGCGAGCAGCATCGTGCGTTCGTCGGCTTGGAGTACACCGAACGATGGGGACAGGGCGTGATGTGCGTGGCCGGTCATGTCGGCAGCCTACGGAACGAGGTGTCAGGCGACGGGCCCGGGAGGACAGGGGAGGGTCACTCCATCGCGGACACTCGGCGGTAACCTTTTGGGCACTTCGGTGCAGTTAAGGGGCAAGGGCGCCCCGGGGCGCCGTCGCAACGCGGGGAAGGGGAGGCGGTGGACGCTGAAGCGAGCGACGCGTCGTCGAGCGATGTCCTGCTTCCCGGCGACACGCATGCGGTGGTCGAGCGGTACGAGTCCATGGTCTACGGCATCGCAGTGACGCACACGAACTGTCGCGGCGACGCCGATGACGTGTACCAGGAAGTGTTCCTGACCTATCACCGCCGCCGCCCGGAGTTCAACGGTGAGGAGCACCGCAAGGCCTGGTTGATCACCACCGCGCTGCACTGCGCGCGACGCGTTCGGCTCAGTTCGTGGCGGACCAGAGTCGTGCCCCTCTCCAGGGATCAACTCGACGCCGGTGCGGGCAGCGTCGCGGACGACTTCACACTGGCCACCGACGAGCAGAACGTGCTCTTCCGTGCGCTGCGCTCGCTGCCCGAGAACCAGCGCAGCGTGTTGTACCTGTTCTACTTCGAGGACCTCCCGGTCGCGCGGATCGCGGATCTGCTCGACCTGGAACCCGGAACCGTCAGGGTGCGCCTGTCCAGGGGCCGCGCCCAAATGCGAGACAAGCTCACGGGAGGACTGTGGGATGAATGACGACATCTTCTCCGAGATCTCGGAGCAGCTGAGGCCCGCCCCGAGCGTCAGGGCCAGCCTGTTCGCCGCTCTCGACGCCGAGCCCGCGGCACCAGCACCCGCCCCCCGGCCCCGCCGCAGGTTGGCCTGGGCGGCCGGAGCCGTGGCCGTTGCTCTGGCGGGACTGGTGGCACTGCCGACGCTGATCCCGCACACGCGGGATCTCTCGGCCCCTCCCGCACTGCCGGCGCCTGCCTCGCGTGCGGCGATCGACCCCGGCGACTATGCCAAGGCCCACTCCGCGGTGCAGCAGGCATTCGCGGCCTTCCCGGGATCCTTGTACGCGACCAACTTCGTCACCATGGCCGATGCTGGGTTCGCGGTCCTCCAGTCCGCCGCCGAGACCGCCACGGCGGACGGAGGCACCTGGGGCACGAACACGCAGGTTTCCGGCATCGACGAGGGCGACGTCGTCAAGAGCGACGGCCGCACCATCTTCACCGCCTCAGGGGCCGAGGTGGTCCTCGTCTCCGCCGACGGTGCCGACGCCCGTGAGGTGGCGCGGATCGACACCATGGCCGAGGAGACCGGACCCACGCCGGGCACCGTCCAGGGGCCGGTGATCGACCTGATGCTGCACGGCAGCACGCTCGTGGCGCTGGTGACCGAGTACACCCCGAGGCTGTCCGAGCTGCCCGCGAGCGAGTCCGTGACCCATGTGCCCTACGACGCATCCCAGACCAGGGCGCTCCTCTACGACGTGACCGACCCGTCGTCGCCGCAGTTCGTGACCAGCCTCGGCCAGAGCGGCGCCTACGCCACCTCGCGACTCAAGGATGGCCTGCTCTACCTGGTGACGCAGTACGACGTAGCCGACCGTGACGCGGTGGACCCCGATGATCCGACGACGTTTGTCCCGTCCCTCGCCGACCCGCGCCAGGCAACACTCGTCCCGGCCGCCGATCTCACGCTCCCGACGGACCCCACCATGCCGACGTTCCAGGTGGTGAGCAGCATCGATGTCTCCAAGGCTGAGCGCATCGACCAGGCCGCGGTGATGGGGCGCGCGGACGTCACCTACATGAGCGAGGACAGCCTCTTCTGGGCCGCCACCGGCTACCAGCCCAGCGCCATGGCCGAGTTCACCCTCGACCAGGACAGTGGTCTGCGAGAGGTCTCCCAGACCACGGACCTGACCCGCGTCGAGCTCGTCGACGGGGAGATCACCGTCGCAGCGAGCACCACCCTCCCCGGTGTGCCGCTGAACCAGTTCGCGCTCGACCAGTTCGAAGGACATCTCAGGGTGGCGGTCACCATGGACGGCGCCACCACCGCGGGGGGCTGGGCCACGTACCCCACCGTGTTCGTGCTCGACGACTCATTGCGCGTCGTGGCGTCGCTGCCGCAGTTGGCCGTCAACGAGCAGATCAAGTCGGTGCGTTTCCAAGGGGCGCGCGCCTACGTCGTCACCTACCGCCAGATCGACCCGCTCTTCGCGCTTGACCTGAGCAACCCCACCGAACCCAAGGTGATGAGCGAACTGAAGATCCCCGGCTTCAGCACCTACCTCCACCCCTGGGCGGAGGGTCGCCTGCTGGGGCTCGGTGTCGACGCCTCCGAGATGGGTGAGGTCCTCGGGATGAAGCTGTCCATGTACGACACCTCCGACCCGTTCGACGTCACGGAGGCCACGACGATCAAGGTGCCGTTCCACCACGCCGAGGCACTCCAGAACCACAAGGCCGTCTTTGTGGATCCCGACCGCGGTCTCGTCGGGTTCGCCGTCGAGACCCCCGACGGCACGGGCCGGGTGGACACGGACTACCTGCTCTACCGCTACGACGAGGCGACGGGCTTCAGCCTGCTCGGCGAACTTCCCGTCCAGCAGCAGGCCACGAGCCAGGCGACAGCCGCGAGGGCTTTGACCATCGGTGGCGACCTGTACGTGGTGGCTGCCACCGGCGTCGACGTGTACGAAACCGGCTCCCTGACCCGGATCGCCGCGCAGGACTTCCGCGACCGCTGACGGAGGCGAGGCTCGGCGGGATGCGCCCAGTCGTTCGGGATCGAGAATCAACCACACCGCGGAGCGGCGGACGCCGTGGGGCACTTGGTAGTTCTGCGCCCTGGGCGAGCTTATGTGTTCGACGCAACTATGCTCAGCCGATGGCTGATGACGAAGCGAGCATCGAATCCTTCTTTCAGGGATTCCCCGAGGGTCTCGAGATCTGTCGCGTCGTTCGAGAGGGCATCTCCGCAATGGGTGAAGCGAGCATGACCGTCACCAAGAGCCAGATCGCTTTTCGGCACCGTCGGGGTTTTGCCTACCTCTGGCGCCCTGGGCAGTACGTCAAGAGTGATGTTCCAGCAGTGCTCTCCATCGCGTTGCCGCGTGCGGTGGCATCCGATCGCTTCAAGGAAGTCGTCCACCCCTCGCCGAAGGTATGGATGCACCACATCGAGCTCCGTGAGCCCTCGGAAGTGGACGACCAAATTCTCGAGTGGCTCACCGAGGCTCACACCAGCGCTCGCTGACTGCGGTATGTTCGCGATTTCCGTGAAACGGGGTGCGTCGACTTCTGGCAGGCGTGACCCCTTACCTCTTGACGGCTGCCCCGGACGGCTACACCCATGGACAGATCGGGGAACAGAGATGCTCCATCGGGTCGAACGTCTTCATCGTCATAAACCCCAAACTGACCGACAGCGTGAGACTCACGGGTGAGGACATGGAAGATGCGGTGTTTGAAGGGCAAGCGGTCGAGGCCTCCCGCGGAGGGTCGGGGTTCTGAAGTCAATGAGTGTTTCGATCCTGAGGACCAGTAGCGGGGTTGGCTTCAGAGATTGGATCCAACAGGCGATTCAGGGGAGGGGCCTTCAGCAAGCGGCCCCAAACAACTGCGACCACAGCGCTGGTCCCCATGGCGAGAGGCGCGAGCAGCGCAAGCCATCCGGGACTCCCGAGGACCCAGGCGCCGAGCAGTGGCAACGCAGCCGCTGCGGCTAGAAGACCAACGGCCAGCCTCGAGGGTGAACCACGTCGCACACACGCACCCAGCAGCAGGACTCCCGCCATACCTGCCAGTAGCGCCAGGGGCGCATCAAGGTGGCCGTAGCCGGGAAGAATCGGTTCGAACCAGGAGTGCTTCGTCACCGGCGGATCCACTCCCAGAGCAGGGTCAACACCCCAGTGCATTTCCATCGTCGGGAGCAGCATCACGCCGAGACCAGCTGCTGCCACGACTAGGGCAACCATGCCCGGCCAGCGCTTCATTGTTCTATCCTGCCACGACGGCACACCAGCCGGTGCGGCCCCGGATTTTCCTAGCCGGATGGTCCAGGCTCAGAATGCGGCAGATCCGGATGTTCCCTGCCACACTGAGCGTGTGTCTTGGAAGCCGGGTCGAAGCACCATGGTGGTTCCCGACCACCGGTTGGACCCATATCGAGATCTGGGCGCCGTGGTGAGATTCGGAGACCACGAGATCATGCAGATCTACGTCCAGGTTGATGCTGTCTCGAGGCAGACTTCGGGCCACCTCTGGTGGCGGCAATGGAGCCGCCCGCGAGAGTTCGTGATCTTGCACATGTTGATGGAGGACGGCTTCCAAACCGACAGTTGGCTGATGGAGGACCAACTCGACGATGAACTCAGGTCTTGGGCAGAAGGGCGCTTCGACTGGCTCGGCCAACAGCACACACTCACTTGGTTCGACACACAGAGATCGGCTGCGTTACGGGAAACCCTCCGGCTCGACGCTACGTGATACCCACTGCGGCAACTGAGGATGTTCGTCAGGCTACTCGCGAAGCGAGATCGTCGAGCTCTGCACGGATCCTGGCAATCAACGCCCCGGCGGATTCGTCGGAGGCCGCCAGTTGGGTCAACAGAATGTCGCGAGCCAGTGTGGACACGGGAAGGCCGCGTCGTTCCGCCAGCTGTGTCAACGCTTCGAGTTCCTCGGCGTTCAGGCGAACTTGAAGCGTCTTGGCGCGCTGGTGCCCGCGGGTCACCTTGCTTCCTGGCTTGAGGCCGGCATCTGGGTTTCGTTCGGCCGCTTCGGCTTCGGTCGCGATGAGATCACTGATCGACATCCAACTGTTCCTCTCGGTATCGGCGCTGGTCTGTACTGTTCGACGGCCACGCGTTGACTCCCCAGGTGATCCCCTCCTCCGGGAGCACGATGACCGTGATCAGCATGCTGGTCGTGGATGACCAGCCGATGATCCGGATTGTTCTGCCTGACTCAGACGAAGGATCTGGGTCGATGGCCAGCCTGTTCGGATCGGCGAAGGCCTCGTCGGCGACGTCGGGCGTCAGGCCGTGCTTGGATATGTAGTCGCCCGGTGTCGCCAGTCGATGCCGTCACCCACGACCGCAGCGTACTACGTGCGCACTGCATTAGCCAGTGGTTCCTGACCGCAGCGACATTCCTCAACTAGGCAGGATCGACCGTGCTGACCGCGGCATGAGAGTGCGTCAGGGATCGCGCCGGCTGCGGGCCTGCTGCTCGACGGCGATCCGCTGACCGACCTCGACCTAATCGCCGACCCCGCGAACAACCTCAAGGTGATCGTCAGGGACGGGACCGTGGTCAAGAACACGCTCTGAACCCAGCGGTCAGCGGCGGCTGGTCTCCTGGACGCGCAGGGTGCGGCGGGCCTCGTCCAGGCGCTCGGTGACGGAACGGCGCACCTGGTCGTGCTCCACGGTGGCCAGCCACGCGTCGAAGTCCGCGACCAACTGCTCGTCCGCGATGGTGTCCGGGAAACCGAAGCGCAGCACGTTGCCGATGGTGGCGTAGCCGCGTTCTGCCCAGATGCCCTCGCGGCGGGCGATCTGGTTTGCCACCTCCTTGTACTTCTCCGCGTACGGGGCCAGCACGTCGTCCTGCCCGTAGCGGTGGAAGCCCATCACGATGGAGCGGTGGGTCTCGTTGGCGACGTCGCCGTCGGCCGTGGCCAGGCGCCAGGCCTCGGCCTTCGACTCGGCGTCGGGCATCCCCGCACGTGCCCCGGCCGCGCGCTCTGCGCCCGCGTTGGTGTTGTCCCGGGCGAGCTCGGCGTCGATCTCGGCGTTGCCGAAGACACCGCGCGCGGCGAGGGTGGACACGATCGCCCAGCGCACGGCAGTGTCGATGGCCAGGCCCGACGGGACCTCCTCGTCGTCGAGCCAGCCACGGATCAGCTCCAGTGCGGTCTCGGACTTGGACACCGCGATCAGTGTCTTGGCGAAGATCAGTTGCTCGTCGGATCCGGCCGCCGCGTCCTTCAGCAGGCGGGCGAGCCCGGTCACGAGACGCTGGTTGGCCTCGTCGCGGAGCTCGGGTGCCATGAACCTGGTGGAGCAGACCGCGGCCTGGTTGGCGACGGTGGTGACGGCTGCCATGTCACGCTCGCTAGCCAGTCCGGCCAGCGCGAGGGAGACGAACTCCTGCGGTGCCAGCTCGGCGTCGCGCACGGAGTCCCAGAAGGAGCTCCACGTGACGGCGCGGGCGAGGGGGTCGCTGAGGCCACCGATGCCGGCCACCAGCGCGGCGACGGAGGCGTCGTCGAACCGGACCTTCGCGTAGGTGAGGTCGCCGTCGTTGAGGAGCACGACGTCGCCACGCTCCACCCCCACCATCTCCGGAACGTCGGTGCTCTCGCCCTTCACGTCGGTCTCGACGTAGTTGACGCGCGTGAGCTCGCCGTCGACGGAGGCATAGATGCCGATGCCGAGGCGGTGGGTGCGCAGGGTGGGCCAGTCCGGGTGCGCCGACTGCTGGACGGCGAACCGGGTGAAGCGGCCGTCGGCGTCGACGTCGAAGTCCGCCCGCAGCGTGTTGACCCCGGCGGTCTCAAGCCACTCACCGGAGAACCAGGACAGGTCGCGCCCGGAGGTGGCCTCGAGCTCGACCAGGAGGTCGCGCAGTTCGGTGTTTCCCCAGGAGTGCTTCGCGAAGTACGCGGCGACGCCCTTGAGGAAGTCCTCGCGGCCGACGAAGGACACCAGCAGCTTCAGCACCGAGGCGCCCTTGGCGTAGGTGATGCCGTCGAAGTTCTGCTCCACCTTGTCCAGGTCGCTCATGTCCGCGGCGATGGGGTGGGTGGTGCTGAGTTGGTCCTGCAGGTAGGCCCAGGCCTTGCGCTCGTTGCTGAACGACGCCCACGGGTTGGCCTCGCCGTCCCAGCGGCGCGAGATCTCGTCGGCGGCGAAGTGGGAGGCCCACTCGGCGAAGGATTCGTTGAGCCACAGGTCGTCCCACCAGCGCATGGTCACCAAGTCGCCGAACCACATGTGGGCCAGTTCGTGGAGGATGGTGTTGTCGCGCGACTCCATCTCGCGGGCGGTGACGCGGGAGCGGAACAGGTACTCGTCGCGGAAGGTGACGCAGCCCGCGTTCTCCATGGCGCCGGCGTTGAACTCGGGCACGAAGATCTGGTCGTAGGAGTCGAACGCGTAGGGGGTCTGGAAGGCCTCCTCGAACACCTCGAACCCGCGCTGGGTGGTGGTGTGGATGCGCTCGACGTCCAAGTGCTGGGCCAGCGACTGGCGGCACGCGATCCGCGCCGGGATGCTGTGCCCGTTCGTGGTGATCTCGGTGTCGACGAAGTGGTACTCACCGGCCACCAGGGCGGTGATGTAGGTGGAGACCCTCGGGGTGGGGGCGTGCTCCCAGCGGCCGACGCCGTCGCCCAGGTCCTCGGGCGCGATGCCCGCGGCGTTGGTGAACACGGTCCAGTGGACCGGTGCCAGCACGGTGAGCTGGAAGGTGGCCTTCTGGTCCGGCTGCTCGAAGTTGGCGAACATGCGCCGGGCGTCGGCGGTCTCGAACTGCGAGTACAGGTACACGCGGCCGTCGGCGGGATCGACGAAGCGGTGCAGGCCCTCGCCGGTGCGGGAGTAGCGGCACACCGCCTCCACCACGACGGTGTGGTCGCCGGGGGAGAGCTCGGGCAGCGGGAGGCGGAAGCCGTCGAAGCCGCTGACGTCGAACGCTTCGCCGTCGACGCTGGCGGAGCGGACCTCGGCCGCGATCAGGTCCAGGTGGCTGGCGCCGCCGGTGGCGGTCAGGTCCAGCTCCGTGGTGGAGGTGAACAGGCGCTCGGCGTCGTCCACGCCGGCTCCCGTCACGTCGACGGTGACCCGGTAGGCCTTTGCAGTCACCAGTTCCGAGCGCCTTGCTGCGTCCTCACGGGTGATGTTCGCGGTTGGCATCCAAACCCCAATCTCAATGTTGTGCAGTGCGGTCAACCCTCCGATGTTATCCAAGAGCCGAAGCGCCCGCGCGATACTGCCCCTGCTAGCTTCAGGGCATGACCACGGGACCGAAGCGCACCTTCCGTGTGACGCTGTTCGGGCCGGGCACCCTGACGGGCATGCGCATCGTGGTGGGGGTGCTGGGCCTGTTGTTCATCATCCCGCTGCTGGCCTTCCCCGTGACCTTCATGCAGGCGGGGGAGGAAGAGCGCCTCGGGCTGGTCATCATGATGGTGCTGGCCGCCCTCGTGTTCGGGCTCCCCGCCTGGGCCGCCATGCGAATCCTGCGCAACCCGCCCCGCGATGCCTTCGAACTGGACGACGCCGGGCTGCGGCGCGTCGATGGGAATCTGGACTGGGACCTGTCTTGGTGGCAGGTGAGCGGCATCGGTCTGCGCATCGTCCGACGTGGGAGGTGGCGAACGTCCCGCAGGATCTCGCTCGAGATCGAGCCGGCCGTCGGCGCTACGGTCAAACTGCCCGGTGCGCTGCAGGATGGGTGCGTGGCCCGGGTGCGGCTGCCTGACGACTTGTTCTCCAAGACGGATCCGCAGGTGGTCCAGGACCTCGACGAGGCCCTGCGCGTCGTCGTCCCGCACCTGTACCAGGGAATCCGACGCGACTGAGCCCGGCGCAGTGTCTGCCCGCTGTGTCAGCATTGGCACATGATGATGGCCACGCCGAACGCCCCCGAGCCCACTGACGAGCTGCGCCAGCAGTGGACCGAGCTCAACGGCCTGCTCGAGGCGGCCCAGGAGGCCTACTACGGCGCCGACGCCCCCACCATGGCCGATGAGGCCTACGACGAGGCGATGCGCACGCTGCAACAGCTCGAGGCCGAGCATCCCGAACTGGTGGCGCCCGACTCGGTCACCCAGAAGGTGGGGGCCGCCCGGATCACCGACTTCAAGCCCGTCGAGCACCGGCGGCGGATGCTCAGCCTGGACAACGTCTTCAGCGACGAGGAACTCACCGCCTGGCTGACCCGAACCAACGCGGCGCGCTTCCTGTGCGAACTCAAGATCGACGGGCTGGCCGTCAACCTCCTCTACGTCGACGGCCGCCTGCGGATCGGCGCCACCCGCGGCGACGGCCGCGTGGGTGAGGACGTGACCCCCAACGTGGAGACCGTGCGCGGCATCCCGCACCGCCTCTCCGGCGACGACTGGCCCGCCGAGCTGGAGGTCCGCGGGGAGATCTTCTTCCCAGTCGCAGACTTCGAGGAACTCAACGCCTCCCTGGTGGAGGCGGGCAAGGCCCCGTTCGCGAACCCCCGCAACACGGCCGCGGGATCCCTGCGCCAGAAGGACCCCAGCGTCACGGCCAGCCGCAAGCTCCGCATGATCGTCCACGGCGTGGGGGAGCGCTCCGGACTGGACGTCGGATCGCAGAGCGAGACCTACGCCAAGCTCGCCGAGTGGGGGCTGCCCGTCAGCGAGCGCTACAAGGTGGTCACCTCGGTGGCCGAGGTGGAGGAGTTCGTCGCGTACTACGGCGAGCACCGCCACGACGTGGAGCACGAGATCGACGGCATCGTGGTGAAGGTGGACGACTTCGCCGAGCAGGCGAGGATGGGCACCACCTCCCGCGCCCCGCGATGGGCGATCGCGTTCAAGTACCCGCCCGAGGAGGTCAACACCAAGCTCCTCGACATCCGGGTCAACGTCGGCCGCACCGGCCGCGTGACGCCGTACGGGGTGATGGAACCGGTCGTGGTCTCAGGATCCACGGTGGAGATGGCCACGCTGCACAACGCCTTCGAGGTGGAGCGCAAGGGCGTCCTGATCGGGGACACCGTCGTGCTGCGCAAGGCGGGTGACGTCATCCCGGAGATCGTGGCCCCCGTCGTCGCCCTGCGCGATGGCACCGAGCGCGCCTTCGTGATGCCCACCACCTGCCCGGCCTGCGGCACCGAACTGCGCCCGGAGAAGGAGGGCGACAAGGACATCCGCTGCCCCAACTCCCGGACCTGCCCCAGCCAGCTGCGGGAACGGATGTTCGCGCTCGCCTCCCGCTCCGGCCTGGACATCGAGGCCCTGGGGTGGGAGGGCGCGTCGGCGCTGCTCGGCTCCGGCCTGCTCACCGACGAGTCCGGGCTGTTCGACCTCACCGCCGACGACCTGGTCCGCACCGACTTCTACACCCGCGCCGCAAAGAAGTCCGAGCTGGAGCGTCCCGACGAACTGCCCGGCGGGATCCGCGACGGGCGGGTGCTCTCCAGCGTGGGGGAGAAGCTGCTGGCGAACCTGCAGGAGGCCAAGTCGCAGCCGCTCTGGCGGGTGCTCGTCGCGCTGTCCATCCGCCACGTCGGGCCCACCGCCGCCCGCTCGCTGGCCACCCGATTCGTCTCGATGGACGCCATCCGCGCCGCGTCGGTGGACGAACTCGCCTCCGCCGACGGAGTGGGCCGCGTCATCGCCGAGTCCGTGGTCGAGTGGTTCAAGGTGGACTGGCACGCCGACATCGTCGCCGAGTGGGCCGAGTCCGGGGTGCGGATGGCCGACGAGGTGGACGAGTCCGCGCCACGGACCCTGGAAGGCCTGACCATCGTGGTCACCGGCAGCCTCGAGGGGTTCAGCCGGGACGAGGCGAAGGAGGCCATCCTGTCCCGCGGCGGCAAGGCCTCCGGCTCGGTCAGCAAGAAGACCGACTTCGTCGTGGTGGGCGAGAACGCCGGCAGCAAGGCGGACAAAGCCGAGCAGCTCGGCCGGCCCATCCTCGACGAGGACGGTTTCCGCCGCCTGCTCGCCGAGGGGCCTGCCGCGTTCGTCGGGTAAGGGCAGGCTAGAAGATCGACGCGGCCACCGGGGGATGGGACTTGCCGAACAGTCGGCTCACCTTGGCCAGTCCCTCGGCAGAGCCCTCCGCCAGGCCCGCGGCAGCGAGGCCGACGGCGTCCTGGATGCCCGAGTAGAGCGGGGACAGGCCCTCCATGGTGAGCGTCGCGTCGGGTGCGTCGTCGGTGCGGGTGACCTCGGCCCGGCCGTCGGTGACACGGACCCGGTAGGTGCCGGTGCACCACTCCATCCGGTCGGTGAGGGCCAGCACGGCCTCTCCGTCGGTGTCGTAGGCGCGGCTGGCGAGGGCACGCTCGACGTCGAGGATGCGGATCCAGACCGTGTCGAACTCCTTTATGGTCTGCACGACGCGTGAGTCCACCATGGCCCACGGCAGCGGGTGGCGGGGGTCGTGGCAACGCGGCCAGACCACCTTCTCGTGCCCCTCCGCCTGGCCGATCAGGCGCAGCAGCTCGATCTCCGCGCGGGGTGTGAGGCCCAGCAGGTCGATGATCCGGATGTGGTCGTCCATGATCTCGAAGACCATCGTCGCGTCGGGGTTGCCGTCCTCGTCGTAGTGGACGGCGGCCCGCTCGTTGCGCGGTTTCTGGGTGGACCAGTCGAACTTCGAACCCCAGTAGTGGGCAGCGCGCCCCACGGACAGGAACTGTGAGCCGTGGAACTTCTCGAACAGTTCACGACGCAGTGACGTGATGCTGGTGGCGTCGGCGAACACGGCACGGCCGGTGGGCTCGGTGCGCAGCTGGAACCGGGATCCGGTGTTGATCTCGATCCGACGGGCGGTGGCGGTCACGCCGAACCCGAAGCGGCCGTAGATGCGGGCGTCGGTGGCGGTCAGGACCGCGAACACGTCACCGCGCTCGCGGGCCTCGGTCAGGTCTGTGGTCATCAGGCGGTTCATCAGGCCCCGGCGGCGGTGGCTCGCCTGGACGGTCACGTCGGTGATGAAGTTCGTGGGGGCCAGCTCGGTGCCGGTGTTGATGGTGCCGTCCCAGGAGGCGAAGGTGGCCACGGGATGGTCCTGGAGGCCGAAGGGGCGTTGCTCGTCGGCCATGATCCGGCGCAGGCGCGTTCTGTCCTCGCGGAGGTAGGAGTGCCACACCTCGAGACCCTGCTCGGTTGGAGGGGACTCGAAGAAGCCGTCGCGCATCGACGCGGCGTAGGTGCGCAGCTCCTGGGTTAGTTCAGCGGTAACGGGAATTGTCTGGACCTCAGGCATGCCAAAGACCCTAACGGTGGCCGAGACGTCCGTCGCGGAGTGTTCAGTGGAATAGATTGGGCCCATGCGAGTTCACATTGCCACCGACCATGCAGCCTTCGAGCTGAAGAACTACCTCGTCGCACGGCTCACCGAGGCGGGCCACGAGGTGGTCGACCATGGTGCCGAGACCTACGAGGCCCTCGACGACTACCCCGAACTGGTGATCCCCGCGGCAGAGGCCGTTTCAGCGGAGAGCGGAATCGGCATCGTGCTGGGCGGCTCCGGCAACGGCGAGCAGATCGCCGCCAACAAGGTGAAGGGCATCCGGGCCGCGCTGGCCTACAACCCCGAACTCGCACGTCTGGCGCGCGAGCACAACAACGCCAACATCGTCTCCCTCGGCGGGCGGATGCAGTCCCACGAGGAGGCCTGGGAGATCGTCGACACGTTCCTCAACACGCCCTTCTCCGGCGAGGAGCGCCACCAACGCCGCATCGACCAGATGCTCGCCTACGAGAACAAGGCCTGACGGGGCTCAGCCCCGGCCGACGGTGGACTCCCGGACCTCCAGGCGCCAGTCCACCACGACGTCCTCGACGTCGTCGGCGGTGCGCTCGATCAGCCCCTTGAGCAGCCGCAACACCTCTGAGACCAGCTGCTCCATGTCCGGGCGGACCGTGGTCAGCCGGGGGGTCGAGTAGCGGCCCTCGGCGATGTCGTCGAAGCCGGCGACGGCAAGGTCGTCGGGCACCCGCACCCCGGCGTCCGCGCAGGCGCGCATGGCCCCGATGGCCAGCAGGTCGTTGAAGCAGAAGACGGCGTCCGGGGGCTCCGACAGCGCCAGCAACTGCTCCATCGCCACGTAGCCGGCCTCGCGCTCGTAGTTCGGGACCCCGACGATCAGCGACTCGACGCGCGGCAGCCCCGCCTCGTCGAGCGCGGCGAGGTAGCCGTCGAGGCGCACCGACGCGGTGCCCTGCGCGGACTCGCGCCCGATCGCGGCGATCCGCCGCCTGCCCAGGCCGACGAGGTGCTCGGTCACCGCCCGGGCGGCCGCCACCGAGTCCACCGCGACGTGGTTGTAGCCGGTGGGGATCGCCCGCTCGCCCAGCAGCACCATCGGCACGGAGTCCTGCCGGGCCGCGATCTCCTCGGCGGTGAGGGTCAGCGGCGAGAACACCACGGCGTCGATCATGTGGGACTGCACCCCGGACAGCACCAGCCGCTCGGCCTCGATGTCCGCGTTCGTGATGTCCAGCAGCGGGATGAACCCTTTGGACACCGCGGCGCTGGAGAACAGGCTCGCGAGCTCGGAGAAGTACGGCGAGTCGAGGTGGGGCAGTGCCAGGGCGAGGAAGCCGCTGCGGCCGTACTTGAGCTGGCGGGCAGACAGGTTGGGCCGGTAGCCGAGTTCCGCGATGGCTCGGGCCACCTTCTCACGCGTCGACGGCTTGACGTGCTGGTAGTTGTTCACGACGTTCGAAGCCGTCTTCAGGGACACCCCCGCGTGCTCCGCCACGTCCCGCAGTCTGACAGCCATGCGGCTGATCGTATCGAAGTGGTAACGATCCGCCACTGATTTCGCGAACCCTCTGGACATGGAATGTCTCCCGTTGTAGAAATGGTCACAGACAGGTTTTACGTCCGTTGTAAATCGGGTGGCAAGGTCGCCGCCCGAAACCCGAGGAGCCCCAGTGACGCAAGCTTCCATCCGTCTGGACCCCGCCTTCGTGGTGGGCGAGGTCAACCGCCGCCTGTTCGGCACGTTCGTTGAACACATGGGCAGGTGCGTCTACACGGGCATCTACGAGCCCGACCACCCGACGGCCGATGAGCACGGCTTCCGCGGGGACGTGGCCGAGCTGGTGCGCGAGCTCGGGGCGACGGTGGCGCGCTACCCGGGCGGAAACTTCGTGTCCGGCTACAACTGGGAGGACGGCGTCGGACCGGCGGACGAACGTCCGCGCCGCCTGGACATGGCCTGGCGCTCCATCGAGACCAACCAGGTGGGGACCCACGAGTTCCTCGGCTGGTGCGAACGGCTAGGGATCGAGCCGATGCTGGCTGTCAACCTCGGCACCCGTGGCCTGGCCGAGGCCATCGAGTACCTCCAGTACGTCACGGGCGACGCCGACGTGGAACTCACCCGACGCCGCGTCGCCAACGGCCGCGCCGAGCCCTGGGACGTGCGGCTGTGGTGCCTCGGCAACGAGATGGATGGCCCCTGGCAGATGGGCCACAAGGAACCGCAGGAGTACGCCCGCGTGGCCCAGGAGGTGGCCAACGCCTTCCGGCGGATGGACCCCGGGCTCGAACTCGTCGCCTGCGGCTCCTCCAACCGGCAGATGGAGACCTTCGGCACCTGGGAGCGGGTCACGCTCGAGGCGTCGTTCGACATGGTGGACCACATCTCCGCCCACGCCTACTACGAGCCCGTCGACGGCGACGTCGCCTCCTTCCTGGCCTGCGCGGAGGACATGGACCGGTTCATCAAGGAGGTGGTGGCCACGGCGGACCACGTCGCCGCGGTGAAGGGCTCCGACAAGCGCATCGGCGTCAGCTTCGACGAGTGGAACGTGTGGTACCAGTCGCGCTTCGGCGGCGAGACCTCGCTGCCGCACCAGGAGGCGCCCCGGATCATCGAGGACGTCTACTCCACGCTCGACGCCGTCGTCGTCGGGTCCCTGCTGATCACGTTGCTGCGCAACACGGACCGGGTGGCCGTGGCCTGCCAGGCGCAACTCGCCAACGTGATCGGTCCGATCATGACCGAGCCGGGCGGCCGGGCCTGGCGCCAGAGCATCTTCCACCCGTTCGCCCTCACAGCGAAGCACGCCACCGGCAGGGTGCTGCAACTGGCCGTCGACTCACCCCGGATCCAGACCGAGCAGCACGGGCCCGTGGAGCAGGTCTGGGCGACGGCAACCCATGACGAGGCGAACGGGGCCGTGACGGTCTTGCTCGCCAACCGGTCCCTGACGGACGACATCGAGGTTACGGTCGACCTGTCCGCCCTCGGGGACCCGAGCCTGGTGGAACACCTCCAGGTCCACACCGACAACGCGGCCGAGGTCAACACCGCTGATGACCCCGAACGCGTCCGTCCCCACGCGGGAACCTCCCGCGTCGCGGACGGGATCCTCACCATCGCAGCGCCGGCAGTTTCCTGGCACTGCGTCCGACTCACCGAAGGGAAGCACAATGCGTAACATCTCCCGCCGCGGATTCCTCGGCAGCTCACTCGCAGTCGGTACCGCCGCCGGCCTCACGGCCTGCGGAGGCCAGAGCATGCAGCAGGACCCGGACGACACCACCGACCCCCAGCCCACTTCCACCGGCGACGGCGGCTCGGCCGGCTACGACGGACCAGCCGTCGAGCTCCAGTTCTGGAACGGCTTCACCGGCGGCGACGGGGCGTTCATGAAGACCCTCGTGGACCAGTTCAACGAGGAGAACGCCAACATCGCCGTGTCCGTGCGCACGCTGCAGTGGGCCGACTACTACGAGACCCTCCCAACCGCGGTGCAGGCCGGCCGCGGGCCGGACATCGGCGTCATGCACGTCGACTCGGTCGCCACCAACGCCGCCCGCGAGATCATCCAGCCGCTCGACGACGTGGCCTCGGCCCTCGAACTGACCGCCGACGACTTCGCACCCGTGCCCTGGGAGGCCGGCCTGTACAAGGACGTCCGCTACGCGATCCCGCTCGACGTGCACCCGCTCGGCTTCTTCTACAACAAGACCGTGATGGACCAGGCCGGGCTGGACCCGGACAACCCGCCGATGGACCTCGACTCCTACATGGATGCGCTGGACAAGCTGAAGACGGCAGGCATCCAGGGCCACTGGACCTCGCCGTTCCCGTTCACCGGCGGACTGACGATGCAGTCCCTGCTGTGGCAGTTCGGCGGCGACCTGTTCAACGCCGACGCCACCGAGGCCACCTGGGCCGAAGCCCCCGCGGTGGAGGCCTACACCTGGTGGCAGAACCTCGCCAAGGACGGGCACTCCCCGCAGGAGGTGGCCCAGGATGCCGACTTCATCGCGCTGCAGAACGGCCAGACCGCGTTCAACTGGAACGGCATCTGGTCCATCAACACCCTGAAGGAGAAGACCGACCTCGAGTGGGGCGTCAAGCGTCTGCCCAACATCGGCGGCACCCCCGCCGCCTGGGCCGGATCCCACCAGTTCGTGCTGCCCGTCCGGCAGAGCGCCGACGAGAACAAGGACCAGGCCTCCCGTGTGTTCCTGAACTGGATCTCCGAGCAGTCCCTCGAATGGGCAAAGGGCGGTCAGGTGCCTGCCAGGAACTCGGTCCGCGAGTCCGAGGAGTTCCAGGCCCTTCCCGAGCAGGCCGAACTGGCAGCGCAGATCGACGACCTCCACTTCCTGCCGGCCGTGCCCGGCATCGGCGACGCCATGGTGGAGTGGGACAAGGCGCTCAACGAGATCACCCTGGCCGGCCAGGACATCGCCGCCTCCCTCGACCAGTCGGTGGAACGCGCCAACAAGATTCTCGAGGACAACGCCAAGCGGTACGGCTGATGACCACCACCGCCACCACTGGAGCGGGCGGCGGGGGAGCGGCACCGGAAGCCGGGCGGGGGCCGGAGGGCCCCCGCCGTCGCGGCAGGGGGATCCGGGGCTCCGTCTGGACGCCCCTGGCGTTCCTCGCGCCCTACCTCGTCCTGTTCGCCATGTTCATCGTCATCCCCGCCTTCTACGGCATCTGGATGAGCCTGCACGCCTGGGACTTCGTCATGCCCGACAAGCCCTGGGTCGGGCTGCAGAACTACGCCCAGCTGTTCGACCAGGCCTCGCTGCAGTTCGAGCCCTTCTGGAACGGCATGCTCGCCACCGGCACGTTCACCCTGTGGAGCGTCCCCCTGCTGATCGTCGCGCCGCTCGGGCTCGCGCTGCTGCTGCACCGCCAGTTCCCGGGGCGCACGTTCTTCCGGGCCGTGTTCTTCGCCCCCTACGTGCTGGGCGTCGCCGTCATCGGCCTGATGTGGAAGTACCTCCTCAACGGCAACTTCGGACTGGTCAACCACCTGTTGGGCACCAACATCCAGTGGACCACCACGCAGCCCTGGGCCTGGATCGGGCTGGTGGGGGTGACGGTGTGGTGGACCCTCGGGTTCAACGCCATCATCTACCTCGCCGGCCTCGGTGACATCCCCCAGGAGCAGTACGAGGCGGCCTCGCTCGACGGCGCCTCCGCCTGGCAGAAGTTCTGGTACGTGACGCTGCCCGGCTTGCGACCCGTGCTGATCTTCATCATCATCACCACCACACTGGCCAGCGCCAACATGTTCGGCCAGTCCTACCTGATCACCGACGGCGGCCCGACCGAGACCACGCGGACGGCGATCATGGTGATCACGGCAACGGGCTTCTCGCAGAACCGCCCCGGCGAGGCGGCCGCCATGAGCTACATCCTGGCGCTGTTCCTGGCCGTGGTCTCCGTCATCAACTTCTGGCTGATGCGTGACAAGGACGCCGCCCGCGAGGAGAAGCTGCGCCGCCGGGAGCGCAGGAACCAGGAAGGAGCCGGCTCATGAGCAGGGCTACGCGCAACCCGCTGTTCTGGATCCTGCTGGTGGTCCTGTCCCTGGTGTTCATCGGACCCATCACCTTCATCCTGCTCACTTCGCTGAAGCCGATGATCGAGGCCCAGTCCGTGCCGCCGACGATCATCCCGGAGACCTGGACCCTGCGTGCCTACGAACAGCTGTTCTTCATCGACGACGCCTCTCCCGTGCTGCGGTGGTTCCTCAACTCGATGGTGGCCGCCACCCTGCACGCGCTGCTCGTCGTCACGGTCTGCTCGCTGGCGGGCTACGCCCTGGCCAGGATGCAGTTCCGCGGCAAGAACGTCGTGTTCGGCATCATCATCTCCACGCTGCTCGTGCCAGGGTTCGTGTTCCTGATCCCGAACTTCGAGATGCTGAACCGACTCGCCTGGCTCGACAGCCTCGCGGCCATCGTCGTGCCCGGTGCCGCCGGCGCGTTCGGGGTGTTCTTCATGCGGCAGTTCTTCCTGCGGCTCCCCATCGAGTTCGAGGAGAGCGCCCGCATCGACGGGGCCGGCCCGTTGCGCACCTTCGTCTCCGTGGTGCTGCCCAACACCAGGGCCGCGCTGGTGACGCTGTTCATCATCAGCTTCCTCGCCAACTGGAACGACTTCATCTGGCCGATCTACGTGCTCTTCAGCGACTCCAACCTCACCCTCCCGGTGGGCCTGAGCCGGCTGCAGGGCGCCTACACCATCGACTATCCGGTGGTGATGGCCGGAGCCATGGTGGCGGCCATCCCGGTGCTGGTCATCTACGCCTTCGTCCAGCGCTACATCATCGCCGGCGTCGCGAGCTCCGGACTGAAGGGATGAGGCCGGTGCGAGCAACCGCAGCCGCAGTGGCGCTGCTGGCGGCAGGACTCCTGACCGCCGGGTGCGCGCCGCAGGAAACAGCAACCGAGGAGACCCCAGTGACCACCACCAGCGAACCGTCCACACCCGAGGAGGGCGAGGGGTTCACCAACCCGGTCTACCCCTACAACTTCCCGGACCCCCAGATCATCGCCGACGAATCGGGTGGCTACCTGGCCATCGCCACCAACGGCAACGGCTTCAACGTCCAGACCCTGCACAGCGACGACATGGTCACCTGGACCGAGGGTGACGACGCCCTGCCGAGCCTGGCGTCGTGGTCCTACCCCGGCAAGGTGTGGGCGCCGGAGATCATCCGCTGGGGCGACGGCACCTACCGCCTCTACTACACCACCCGCTCCCCGGACCCGGAGTGGCAGTGCATCTCCGTGGCCGTCTCCGACACGCTCGCCGGGCCCTACGTGGACTCCAGCACCGAACCGTTGGTCTGCGAACTGGAGGAGGGCGGCTCCATCGACCAGTCGCCGTTCATCGCCTCCGACGGGACGGCCTGGCTCTACTGGAAGAACGACGGCAACGCCAAGGGAGTGGACACCTGGATCCGGACCCAGCGGCTCACAGAGGACGGTCTCGGCGTCACCGGCGAGGTGACGGACCTGCTGCAACAGGACCTGCCGTGGGAGGGGGAACTGGTGGAGGGCCCCGTCGTGGTGGAACTGGAGGGGACGTTCCACATGTTCTACTCGGGCAACGGTTTCTGGACGGACAAGTACGCCGTCGGCCACGCCACCGCGCCCAGCCCCACGGGCCCGTTCACCAAGTCGGGTGATCCCATCCTGGTCAGCAACGACGTCGCCGCCGGCCCCGGCCACAACCACATGATCGAGGTGGACGGGCAGTGGTGGATGGTCTACCACGCCTGGGAACCGGGCTTCATCGGCAACGATGCCATCGGCCGGCAGATGTGGCTGTCCGCCGTGGAGTTCGACGGTGACTCGGTTTCGGTGCAGGAGCCGATGGTGGACAACCCGCTCATGCCCTGAGGTTTGGCCACGGATAGGATCCGGACATGCCTGAAGGTCACGTCATCCACCGCCTCGCGTCCGCGCTCACCGACTCCTTCGGTGGGAAACCGGTGGAGGTGACCTCGCCCCAGGGCCGCTTCGCCGTCGAGGCCGAGCGCCTCGACGGATCCGTCCTGACCGGCGCCGAGGCCGTCGGCAAGCACCTGTTCGTGTCGTTCGACGTGCCGGAGCCGGCCCTGGTGCACATCCACCTGGGACTGATCGGGAAGCTGTTCGTCGGGCCGGGGGAGCCGTCCAAGGGGCAGGTCCGGCTCCGGATCACCGACGGGGACACTGCCGCCCACCTGCACGGGCCGCAGTGGTGCCGCTCCATCACCCGCTCCGAACGCGACGACGTGTTCGCCGCCAGCGGGCCGGACCCGCTGCGCCCGGACTCGGACCCCGAAGTTGGCTACCAGCGGCTGAAGCGCTCCGGCAAGTCCATCGCGGCCCTCCTGATGGACCAGAAGATCGCGGCCGGGGTGGGCAACATCTTCCGCGCCGAGGTGCTGTTCCGGCACCGGCTCAACCCCAACACGCCGGGCCGCGAGGTGGACCGCCGCACCTGGCAGGTCATCTACGACGACCTGGTGGGCCTCATGCACACCGCGGTCGGGGCGGGACGCATCGACACCGTCGTCGACGAACTCCACGGCCCCGATGCCCAGGGCCGTCCGCCCCGCGTGGACCGCCACGGCGGCGAGGTCTACGTCTACCGCCGCGCAGGGGACCCCTGCCTGGTGTGCGGCAAGACTGTGCGGACCGCGATGCTGGAGGGACGCACGATGTACTGGTGCGGCAACTGCCAGCGTCGCCGCCGCGCAGCTTGATACCCGCGGTGTGGACCGCACCCGCTGCCACCGGTGAGGTACTGTAAACAAAACTACTAGAGGTGGAGTGGTGTTGTGACGGGACCGAAGCCGGGTGTGCCGAGTCTGCTGCGTGAGCTCAATGACTCCGCTGCGTTGAAGCACATCATGCAGGTGGGCGGGGTGACCCGCTCGGAGTTGGCCGCCCACACCGGACTGTCCCGGGTGACCAGCTCCCAGGCCCTGACCCGGCTGGAGAGCCTCGGCCTCATCAGCAGCGGTGGCCGGCGTTCCGGGAGCCGCGGCCCGGCAGCAGAGCTCTACGTGCTCGCGCCCGGGGTGGGCTGCGCCGTCGGGGTGGCGCTGCACGCGCACGAGGTCCGCGCCGAGGTGGCGGACCTGACCGGCGAGGTCCTCGCGGCCGTGGCGTTCCCCCTCGATGACGCGCCCGTGGCCGCCTGCGCGAACGCCGTGCGTGCCGCGCTCTTCGAGGCGGGGGACGGCGTCGGCCCCCTGCTGGAGGCCACCGTCGCCACCCCCGGAGTCATCGACCCGACAACCGGAAACCTCACGTTCGCCTACGACCTGGGCTCCGAGACCGACCTCCGTGGGGAACTGGCCGCCGAGCTCGGCGTGCCGGTGTCCCTGGGCAACGACGTCCACCTCGCCGCGCTCGCGGAGCGCCGGGCCGGGGTGGCGGCGGGGGAGCGGGACTTCGTCCTGCTGTGGGTGGGGCGCGGCATCGGAATGGCCAGCGTCATAGACGGTGTGGTGCGCGTGGGCAGCAGCGGCGCGGCGGGGGAGATCGGCTACCTGCCCGTGCCGGGGGTGCCACTGCCGGGGCGGGTGGACAACCTCGAGCAGGGATCCTTCCAGCGAGTGGTGGGGGCGTCCGCCGTCGACGTCTTGGCCACCGAACACGGGATCTCGATGTCGGACCCCGAGTCAGTGGCGGCCAACGAGGCGTTCGTGACCGAACTCGGCCGCAGGATCGGGATGGGGGTGGCGGCCATCGGAACCATTCAGGACCCGGCCCTGTTCGTGCTGACGGGCGAGACAGTCTTCGCCGCCGGCGCCACGCTGCCCCCGGCCGTGTCCGAGGCGGCCGCCAGGATCGCGCCGGTCCATCCCCGGGTGGAACTGTCCGCACTGGGTGTCGAGGGCCCGGTGCGTGGCGCCGTGCTGCATGCCGTCGAGGAGGCCCGCGAGGTGCTCATGGGCCGCGTCAGGTAACGACTTCATCAAATCGCAGGATTCTTTCTGGAAAGTTTGTTGCTAGTGGTTTAGGCTGGTGGCACCGGACGGCGCAGCGACGCGCGGCGGTGAACCCAACGGAGGGACTGGAACCATGAAGACACGGCAGATCCTCGGGGCGCTGGCCATCAGTGCCCTCTTCCTCACGGCCTGCGGCGGCGACGCCGAGACCCCCGAAGACCCGGCGGACCCGGGCAACGAGCAGGGCCAGGAGGGCGAGGCCCCGGCGTCCGGCGAACTCACCGTCTGGCTGATGGACGGCAGCCAGCCCGAATCGGTGGTGGACGCCGTCAAGGCCCAGTTCAACGAGACCTACCCCGACGTCGAGGTGACGGTGGAACTGCAGCAGTGGGCCGGCGTGCAGGACAAGCTCACCACCGCCATGAACAGCGACGCCACCCCTGACGTCGTGGAGATCGGCAACTCCCTGACGGCGAAGTTCGCCGACTCCGGTCTGCTCTCGGACCTCACGGACCAGGCAGATGCCCTCGGCTCCGCCAACTGGCTGCCCGGTCTGGCCGCCAGCGGTGAGCTCGACGGCCAGCGCTACGGCATCCCGTACTACGGCGGCGTCCGCATCGTCATGTACAACACGGAGCACTTCGCCGAGGCGGGCGTGGAGGTGCCCACCACGCTCGACGAACTCGAGGAGGTGGCGGCCACGCTGGCCGAGGCCAACGGCGGCACCGACGCCGGCTACTCGGCCTTCTACTTCCCCGGCAAGTTCTGGTACGGCGCCCTGCCGTTCATCTGGGCCGAGGGCGGCGACATCGCCACCCGGGACGGGGACCAGTGGACCGGACAGCTCGACTCCCAGGAGTCCCGCGCGGGCCTCGAGCGCCTGCAGCGGCTGGTGGACACCTACTCCACGGCCCCCACCGACGGCGACGAGGTGTCCAACTGGGAGGTCTTCCAGGAGGACAACGTCGGCATGGTCATCGACTCCTGGTGGGCACCCGGTGCCGTCGCCGGGGTAGAGGGCTGGGAGGACAAGGTGGGCGCGTTCCCGTTGCCCGGCGTGACGGCGGACGAGACCGCACCCGCCTTCATGGGCGGCTCGGACCTGGCCATCCCCGAACGCAGCGACGCCAAGGAGTGGGCCGCCGAGTGGGTCCGCATCCTCACCGGCGAGGAGATCCAGACCCAGCTGGCCGCCGAGGGCGGGGTGATCCCGAACAACGAGGCCTCCTTCTCCGGGCACGAGGGCAACGACTTCCTCCTGGTCGCCGACGAGGCCGCACGGGTCTCCGCGTTCACCCCCGTCAGCCCGCAGTGGGGCAACGTCGAGGGCGAGGCCGTGATCCCGGACATGCTGGTGAAGATCCTCTCCGGCAGCGCCTCCATCGAGGACGCCACGGCCGAGGCCAACCAGCGCGTCACCGACATCCTCAACGGCTGACGAGACAGCCCAGACCCCTCCCAGGACGGTGGCGCCGCCGGTGCCGGCCGCGCCACCGTCCCTGCCCAGAAGGAAGGCCATGACAACCAACCAGTTGTCCATCGACGCGGGCCCGCGCGGTGCCGCGGAGACGGAGCCTGAGCAGGTCTCGGGCCCGGAGGGTGCCCCCGGGAACGGACGCCGGGCGCGGCTGCTGCCGTACCTGTTGCTGCTGCCGGCCACCGCCGTCGTGGCAGTCATGCTGGGCTACCCGATCTACCGGCTGATCGCCCTCAGCCTCACCACGGCGAGGCTGCGTGACCTGGTGCAGGGCTCCCACGTGTGGAACAACTTCGCCAACTACGCCGAGATCCTCGGCGACGACGCGTTCTGGGCGTCGCTGGGGCGCACCGTCGTGTTCGCGCTGACGTGCGTGGCGGCGACGATGGTGATCGGGATCCTGCTGGCGCTCCTGCTGAAGGAACTGCGCAGGGTGATGCGGCTGGTGGTCTTCGTCACCCTGCTGTGCGCGTGGGCGACGCCGCAGGTCACCGCCACGCAGGTGTGGCAGTGGCTGTTCGACACCCGCTACGGCCTCGTGAACTGGGCGCTGGTGGGCCTCGGGTTCGAGAGCTTCGACAACCACTCGTGGCTGGCCGAGCCCGTCTCCCTGCTGACCGTGGCCGGGGTGATCGTCGTGTGGGGAGCCATCCCGTTCGTGGTCCTGACCGTCTACGCCGGCCGCACGCAGATCTCGGAGAGCCTGTACGAGTCGGCCTCCCTGGACGGTGCGACGCGATGGCAGACGTTTCGGAGCATCACCGCCCCGATGCTGGCACCCATCCTCACCATGCTGGCGGCACTCAGCACCATCTGGAACTTCCGGGTGTTCACGCAGGTCTACCTGCTGCAGCAGGCCGGGGGCATCACGTCGGAGACCAACCTGATCGCCATCCACGCCTACCGCACCTCCTTCTCCGGCAACGACTTCGGGGTGGGGGCAGCGGCGTCGGTGGTGATGGTGCTGGTGCTGGCCGCCATCAGCACCTTCTACATCCGCCGGATCCTGAAGGAGGCGCAGCCGTGAGCCCCGCACTGCGCAAGCGCCTGCGGCGGGTGGTGCTCAACGTGGTCGCAGCGCTGGTGGCGCTGGTGATGATCTTCCCCGTCTACTGGATGACCACAACGGCGCTGAAGCCGAAGGAGGACGTGTTCACCCGCGACATCGTGCTGTTCCCCAAGTCGCTGACGTTCGGCCACTTCTCCCGCGTGCTGTCAGACCCGGGCTTCCTGCAGTTCGCCCGCAACAGCATCGTGGTCACCCTCGGTGTGGTGGCGGTGACCATGCTGTTCGGGTTCATGGCGGCCGCGGCCATGGCCCGCTTCGACTACCGGGGCCGGCGCGCCAGCATCGTGGCGGTGCTGTGCATCCAGATGGTCCCCGTCGAGGGACTGCTCATCTCGATGTACGTGATGCTGGAGAGCATGGGCCTGCTGGACCGGCTCCTCGGGGTGATGGCCACCTACCTCGCCCTGGCGCTGCCGTTCACCATCTGGACCCTGCGGGGCTTCATCGCCAACGTCCCCGCCGAGCTGGAGGAGGCCGCCCAGGTGGACGGCTGTTCCCGGCTGCAGTCGTTCTTCCGGATCCTGCTGCCGCTGGTGGCGCCCGGGGTGGCGGCGGCCAGTGTGTTCGCCTTCATCCTCGCCTGGAACGAGTTCGTGCTGGCCAACGTCGTGCTCCTGTCCGCGCAGAACCAGACCCTGCCGCTGTGGCTGGCGGGGTTCCAGTCCTCCTTCAAGGAGATGGACTGGAGCGGACTGATGGCCTCCTCCACGCTGTTCGCGCTGCCGGTGATCGTGTTCTTCGTCGCCGTCCAGGGCCGCATCCACGAGGGCGCCGCCGCCGGAGGGGTGAAGGGATGAGCGCGGAACAGGTCCGACGGCTCGCGCTCGGGGTCCTGCTGCCCGGGTTCGAGGGCACGCACGCCAGCGGCGTCCCCGGCTGGCTTCGGCAACTGGTGGCCGAGGGGTTGGCCGGCGTCACGGTGTTCGGGCGCAACATCGTCGCCCCGGACCAGGTGGAGAACCTGGCGGCCCTCACCACCCAGCTGCGCACCGGACGCGCCGACCTGCTGGTGGCGATCGACGAGGAGGGCGGGGACGTCACCCGTCTGGATGCCGCCACCGGCTCTTGGTTCCCGGGCCCCGGCACGTTGGGGCGGATCGACGACGTCGCGGCCACCACCCAGTGCCACACCATGCTGGCGGAACGCCTCGCCGCGGCGGGGGTGAACCTCAACTTCGCGCCCGTGGCGGACCTGGCCTCGGAGCCCGACAGTCCCATCGTGGGCACCCGGGCGTTCTCGCCGGACCCCGCGGTGGCGGCGCGCCACGTCGTCGCCTCGATGCGGGGCCACCTAGCGGCCCGGGTGGCGCCGGTGGTCAAACACTTCCCGGGCCATGGCGACACCACCGACGACAGCCACCTCGTGGTGCCGCGGATCACAGCCCCACTCACCACGCTGCGCGCCCGGGAACTGGTGCCCTTCGTGGCCGCCATCGAGGCTGGTGCACCGGCGATCATGACCGGACACCTCTTGGTGGAGGCCCTCGACCCGGAGCAGCCCGCCACGCTCTCCCCGGCCATCATCACGCGGCTGCTGCGGGAGGGGCTCGGGTTCAGCGGCGTGGTGGTCACCGACGGCCTCGACATGCATGCCATCAGCCGCGGCGTGGGCCGCCCCGAGGCGGTGGTGCGGGCGCTGCTCGCCGGGGTCGACCTGATGTGCATCGGCGGCGACAGCGTCAGCCACGCCGTGGTGGAGGAGATCCTCGCGGCGGTGGTGGCAGCAGTCGGGTCTGGGAGGTTGCCCCTGGCGCGGCTGGCCGAGGCCGCGCAACGCGTGGCCGGGCTGGCCTCCCGCTTCCGGGTCCGCCCCGCAGCACCTCCGGCACGCGGCCACGACCGCGAGGCGCTGGTGGCGTTGGCCCGGCGGGCGCTGCGCCTCATCGGTGACCCGGTGCCGGAACTGCTCGGTCCGGTGCTGGAACTGCAGAACCAGCCGTCCATCGTGGCCGGCCGGGTGGAGTTCGGCCTCGGGACCCACCTCCGACGGATCGCGTCCGCCGCCCACAGCGTCCGCCTCACCGCGGGGGACCCGCTGCCGGCGATCAGCGGCGAGGAACTCGTGGTTTGCGTCAGGGACAGCCACCTCAACCCGTGGCAGGCCAGGGCGGTGGCGCAGCTGCGGGCAGCCAACCCGGACCTGATCGTCGTGGACCACGGCGCCACCGCGGCCCCCGAGGTGCTGGGGCGGCGGGCCATCGTCGCCCCCGACTCCTCGGCGGCGGCGTCGGCGGCCGTGGCCCGGGTCCTGCTGAACTCTTCGATGGCGGTGCTGCGCTAGGGTTGCCCGGGCCCGAAACGGGCCCAAGGACCAGGACGGAGCCCACATGAGCGAACCCGGCCGTTCCCGCACGAGACTGGCACTCGGGGCCCTGGCGCTGGGTGGCTTCGGGGTGGGTGCGACGGAGTTCGTCGCCATGGGTGTCCTGCCGCAGATCGCCCAGGACCTGCTGCCGCAACTGTGGGCCACCTCGCCCGAGGACGCCATCGCCCGGGCGGGCGTCGTGATCACCGCCTACGCGCTGGGCGTGGTGCTCGGCGCCGCCACCATCGCCGCCGCCACCGCGAAACTGCCGCGCCGCTCCCTGGTGATCGCGTTCGCCGTGGCGTTCACCGTCGGCTCCCTGCTCTCCGCGCTGGCACCCACCTTCGAACTGGTGGTGCTGGCACGTTTCCTCGCAGGCCTACCCCACGGCGCGTACTTCGGGATCGCCTCCCTGATCGCCGCGGACCTGATGGGGCCCGGCAAGCGCGGCCAGGGCGTCGCGCTGGTGATGTCCGGCCTGACCATCGCCAACGTCGTCGGGGTGCCTGTGATCACGGTGGTGGGGCAGCAGTTCGGATGGCGCGCCTCGTACTTCATCGTCGCAGCCGTGTTCGCGCTCGCCACCGCCGCCATCGCGCTCACCGTTCCCCGTCAGCCGGGCAACCCCAATGCCACCATCCGGGCCGAGCTGAGTGCCTTCCGGCAGCCGCAGGTGTGGCTGGCGCTGGCCATCGGCTCCGTCGGGCTGGGCGGGTTCTTCGCCGTCTACTCCTACGTGGCGCCGATGGTGACCGAGGTGGCGGGGCTCGGCGAGGGCTGGGTGTCGGTGGCGCTGGTGTGCATCGGCTCGGGCATGACCGTCGGCAACCTCATCGGCGGCCGCCTGGCCGATTCCGGGGCGCTGCGGGCCATCCTCGTGCTGCTGCCGGTGATCGCCGCGTGGCTGGTGCTGCTGTGGCTGATCGCCCACAGCCCGCTGCTCCTGTTCGTCGCCCTGTTCGGCTTCGGGGCCGTGACCTCGGCGCTGGTGCCGTCCATCCAGACCCGGCTGATGGACGTCGCGGGGCGCGCCCAGACCCTCGCCGCGGCGCTCAACCATGCCGCCCTCAACGTCGGCAACGCACTCGGCGCGGCGCTGGGCGGGGCCGTGATCGCCGCCCAGTTTGGCTACCTCGCCCCCGCGTGGGTGGGGGTGGCGTTGGCGGTGCTCGGACTCCTGATCGCGCTCGTCAGCCGATCCATCGAGCGCCGCGGCCGCGCCTGAGCCAACGCGCTGCCGGTCACGTCCTCCCTTGGGCGGCGCCGATCGGTCGCTAGGGTGGCAGACATGGACCTGGGCCCGTACTCGGTATACCTGTTCGACCTCGACGGCGTGATCACGCCCACCGCGGAGGTGCACATGCGCGCGTGGTCCGAGATGTTCAACGGCTTCCTCGCAACCGTGGACGGGCAGTTGCCCTACACCGACGAGGACTACTTCCGGTTCGTCGACGGCAAGCCCCGCTACGACGGCGTGCGCGACTTCCTGGCCTCCCGCGGGATCGCCTTGCCGGAGGGCAGCAGCGACGACGCCGCCACGGCCCTGAGCGTGCGCGGCCTCGGGAACCGCAAGAATGCCACCTTCAACACCATCATCGACCGCGACGGAGTCGAGCCGTACCCCGGCACCGTCGCGCTGATCCGCGAGCTCGCCGGCCGCGGCGCGAGGCTGGGCGTGGTGTCGTCGTCGAAGAACGCGCCCGCCGTGCTGAAGGCCGCGGGACTCAGCGACCTGTTCCCGGTGGTGGTCGACGGCAACGTCGCACGCGAACTCGGCCTCCCCGGCAAACCGGCCCCCGACACGTTCGTGCACGGCGCCGCGGAGCTCGGCGCCACCCCGGCGGAGGCGGTGGTGCTCGAGGACGCGCTGTCCGGTGTGATGGCCGCGGCGGCCGGGGAGTTCGCGGTGGTGGTGGGCGTGGACCGCGGCGTCGGCCGCGACGCGCTGGTGGCAGCAGGTGCGGATCTCGTCGTCGCGGACCTGCAGGAACTGGTGGAGGGCTGATGCGAAGGATCGTCTCGTCGGACCCGCTCAACCGGTCCCGGTTCCCGATCGACCCGTGGCGGCTGGTGGAGAGCGAACCGTCCGCGCTCGACGTCGGCACCACAGAGACACTGTTCGCCGTCGGCAACGGCTACCTCGGGATGCGCGGCAACCCGGAGGAGGGCCGCACCTCGTACGCGCACGGCACCTTCATCAACGGATTCCACGAGACGTGGCAGATCAAGCACGCGGAGGAGGCCTTCGGCTTCGCCCACACCGGGCAGACCATCGTGCACGTGCCCGACAGCAAGCTCATAAAGCTCTACGTCGACGACGAACCGCTCACCCTGTCCGTGGCGGACCTGGACGAATACGAGCGGGCCCTCGACTTCCGCACCGGTCGGCTCGGACGGGACCTGGTCTGGCGCACCCCCGCCGGCAAGTACGTGCGCGTCACCTCCAAGCGGATGACCAGCCTCACCGACCGGCACCTGGCGCTCTACGAGCTCGAAGTGACCATGGTCAGCGGTGACGCCCCGATCATCGTCAGCTCCCAGATCGTGAACCGCCAGGACGGCTTCGACGACTACCGCCGGCCCGGCACCGACGAGGGCTTCGACCCGCGCCGCGCCGCCAAGTTCAACGGCCGCGTCCTGCAGCCGAAGGCCAACTGGTACCAGGGCGGGCGGATGGCGCTGGGCTACGAGACCACCAACTCCGGCATGACCCTGGGCGTGGCGGCGGACAACTACATCGACACCGAGAACGAGTTCGAGTCCTTCATCGCCACCGAGGACGACCTGGGCAAGCAGGTGTTCCGTGTGGAGGCCCGGGAGGGCGTGCCGATCAGGATCCGCAAGGCGGTGGCCTACCACACCTCCCGCGGGGTGCCCGTGACGGAGCTGTTCGACCGGTGCCGCCGCACCCTGGACCGGGTGCAGGACAACGGGTTCGAGTACTACTACGACCTGCAGCGCGAGTGGCTCGAGGAGTACTGGGCCAACACCGACGTCGAGATCGAGGACCAGCCGGCGGTGCAGCAGGCGGTCCGCTGGTGCCTGCTGCAGTTGGCTCAGGCGGCCGCGCGCAGCGACCAGATGGGCATCCCCGCCAAGGGCGTGACCGGCTCCGGGTACGAGGGCCACTACTTCTGGGACTCAGAGGTCTACCTGGTGCCGTTCCTGATCTACACCAACCCCGTCATGGCAAGGAACGCGCTCCGGTTCCGCGTGAACATCCTGCCGCAGGCCCGGGAACGCGCCCGCGTGCTCTCCCAGGACGGCGCCCTGTTCCCGTGGCGCACCATCAACGGCGAGGAGGCGTCGGCCTACTACGCCGCCGGCACCGCCCAGTTCCACATCGACGCCGACGTGGCGTTCGCGTTCTCCAAGTACCGCGACGTCACCGGCGACACCAGGTTCATGCACCGCGACGGCGCGGCCGTGCTGGTGGAGACCGCCCGGCTCTGGGCGGACCTCGGGTTCTGGCGGACCGAGGCCGACGGCACCGAGACCTTCCACATCCATGGCGTCACCGGGCCCGACGAGTACACCGCCGTCGTGAACAACAACATGTACACCAACGTGATGGCGCGTGGGAACCTGCGCGCCGCCGTGTCCCTCATCAGGGAGTTGGAGCGCGACGACCCGGTGGCGTTCCGCCGCGTCAACGACCACCTGGAGCTCCGCCCGGAGGAGGTGGTGGAGTGGGAGCGCTGCGCCGACGCCATGGTGGTGCTCTTCGACGACACCCTCGGCATCCACCCGCAGGACGAGAAGTTCCTCAGCAGCGAACTGTGGGACGTGGCCAACACACCACCTGACAAGTACCCGCTGCTGCTGAACTACCACCCGCTGGTGATCTACCGCTTCCAGGTCCTGAAGCAGGCCGACGTGGTGCTGGCCCTGTTCCTGCAGGGCGACCAGTTCACCCGGGAGGAGAAGCGCGCCGACTTCGAGTACTACGACCCGATCACCACCGGCGACTCCTCCCTCTCCGGGGTGGTGCAGTCCGTGATCGCCTCCGAGGTGGGCTACCAGGAGATGGCCATGGAGTACTTCCTCGGCGGCCTGTTCGTGGACCTGGCAGACCTCCACCAGAACGCCCGCGACGGCGTCCACATCGCCTCGGCCGGCGGGGTGTGGAACGCCCTGGTCTACGGCTTCGGCGGGCTGCGTGACTACAAGGGCCGCATCACCTTCGACCCGCGCCTGCCCGCCGAGTGGCCCAGCATGCGGTTCCCGCTGCAGATCCGCGGCTCCCGGATCCGTGTCCTGCTGGAGCGGGAGCGGATCTCGTTCACCCTCGAGAACGGCGGCCCGGTGGAACTGGCGGTGCGCGGGCAGGAAGTCGTCGTCGCATCCGAGACCCCGGTGGTGGTGGAACTGGCCGACCAGGGCGAGGTGCTCCCGTCGCTGGACGCCAAGCACCCCGTCACGGGTGGGCGCCGCGCCGACGGCTCCGTCATCACCGCGAACGTGCCCGAGTCCCACGACCAGCGCATCACCGGCGTCATCGACTGACCGTGGAGACGATCGAGACCCCGGGCGGCTTCCGGGTGGAGGACCTGCCCCGCCCGATGGACTGGGTGGAGTTCCAACTGCCCGACGGCTGGGCCAGACTGCGTGACGGGGACGACGACGTGCTCGGCTACGGCCAGGGTGAACTGGTGATGCGGGTGCGTGTTCGCCACGAGCCCCGCTTCGGGATCGACGTCGAGGTGGACAACACCTCGGCCGACGACCTCCTGCTGGCCGAGTCCCCGCTACTGGTGGTCCACTCCGACGGCCCGCAACTGCCGTGGCTGGGAGGCGCCTCCGGGCAGGTGGTGCTGCCCACCCCGTCGCAGGTGGGGCTGTTCCGGCAGTGGCGCGGCAACTGCGGCCCACCCCCGGGACGCTCCGCGGCCGACGGCATCGCGATCTTCGGCGACGGCGGCTGGATCCGCGCCGGGCAGTCCCTCGGCGCCGGATGGCGCCTCGAAGTCCTCGACGAACTGCCGCCGGAACCGACGTGGCTGCCGGAGCGCCGCTTCGTCGGGGAAGGTGACGAGATCGACATCCTCGCGCCCGACGCCGCGGTGACCGCACCGGGGCTGCGTGACTCCTCCGACGGTGACGCGACGACGCTGACCGGACCGGTGGGCGTGCACGAGGTACGGTTCTCCGACGCCCGCGGCACCACCAGGTTCGACGTCGGCTGGCACCTGCAGCCGGCCGAGATCGCCGCCGAAGCCGTGGGCGCGGCCACCACCGACGACCTGGCCGCCTGGCTGCACGTGGCCGGCTCGGCACGACGGGTGGAGGACCGGACCGCGCTGGACGAACTGGACATGCTGCTGGGGGAGTCCTTCGAGGAACCGACGCTGTGGGGCGTCCTCGCCGGGCTGCGGGCGGCGGCCACCACGGAACTGCCCGTGGGAGGCGAGGCGGCCGCCGCTGCCGATGCGCTGCTGGCCGCGGACCCGGGTTCCGAACTCGCACCCATCCTGATCGCGCAGGGAGTGGTGGTCACCGTCGGGCCCGGGGCCGCCGTCGGGAGGCCCGCGATGGACTGGTGGTCCGTGCTGGCCGGGGAGGACGAAACCCTGCGCCACAAGGTGATGGAGTGGGTGGACTACGGCCTGCCGAGCTCCGTCCCGCCCGTGCACGGGGCCAGGGGAGTGGCGCTGGCCTGCCTCTGGCTGGCAACGCACGAGCAGTCTCGGGGACAGCTGGAGGTGGCACGCGCCACGGTGCGGATGTTCGCGCACCTGCTGGCGGCAAACTCCGTCGACCCGGACCCGCAAGAGGTGGCGTGGCTGCTGCTGGCCGACACCTGGCTGTTCGAGGCCTGACCTACAGCAGGTTCGACAACAACCGGCAGGCGGAGTTGCGGAACCGGCGCAGGTGGCCCCAGCCCTCGACCTCCTCCAGCGTGATCTCGCGGCACTCGGCGAGGTCGTCGGCGAAGTGCTGCTCGTGCTGGGCGGTGAGCTCGGCGTCGTAGACCCACACCATCAGTTCCTTGTGGAGCCGGAGGCTGCGCATGTCCAGGTTGAGGGTGCCGATGGAGCAGGCGACGCCGTCGACGGTCATGGACTTGGCGTGGAAGAACCCCTTCTCCCACTGGTGGATGCGGCCGCCGGCGCGCAGGAACTTCAGGAAGTAGGTCTCCGCCGCGTACCAGGGGATCTTCTTGTCCAGGTACTTGGTGGTCATCAGTTCCACCCGCACCCCGCCGGCGGCGGCGTTGACCAGCGCGTCCATGGTGGAGGTGTCGGGCACGAAGTAGGGCGACTGGATCAGGATCCGGTCCCGGGCACCCGAGATGGCCAGTTGGTGCGCGCGGGTGGTGGCGTGCCACGGGTCGTCGTGGGCGTGGTGGACGGTCTGGACCATGGTCTCGCCCACCGGCAGCGAGGGGTCCGGGTAGTACTCGTCGCGGAACAGGTCCTCCTTGAAGACCTCGTACCAGCGGATGTCGAACAGCTTCTCCAGGTCCGCCACACCGGGGCCGGTGAGGCGCAGGCCGGTGTCGCGCCAGGCGGGGAACCGTTTGCCGCCGTCGATGTACTCCTGGCCGATGTTGAAGCCGCCGGTGTGGCCGATCTCGCCGTCGACGACGGTGATCTTGCGGTGGTTGCGGTAGTTGAGGCGGGCCAGCCCCTTCATGTCGCTGCCCACCAGCGCGCCGGCGGCCTTGAGTTGGCGCATCTCCTTCTTGGAGTAGGGCATGCAGCCGAAGAAGTCGTTGAGGATGCGGACCTCGACGCCGGCCGCGAGCCGGTCCAGCAGCACCTCGGTGATGCGGGCACTGAGTTCGTCGCGCTTCCAGATGAAGTAGCCCATGTGGATGAAGCGATTCGCGGAGGCCAGGTCCGCGATCAGCATGTCGAAGTACTCGGCGCCGTCCACCGAGATCTCGCACGTCCGCACCGGCAGGGGCGGGGCCTCGGACTTGTTGGTGATGAAGGTGCTCATGCGCTCCACCCAGTCCGACGGCGGGGCGCCACGGAAGGCTGCCGTCTGCTCGGCGTGCGGCAGGTGCACGCGAGGCATGAATGCCCGTCCCAGCTCGAGCAGACGTTTTCGCACCGGCGAGCGCTGTGAGATGGCGGCCCAGTTGCGGCCGAAGAAGAAGTAGATGACCAGGCCGACGACGGGCAGCAGCACCAGGACGAGCAACCAGCCCAGGGCCGCCGTGGGGTCCCTGTCCTCGCTGATGATCAGGACGATGGCCCCGAGCCAGTACAGCACCAGGACGATGTCGAGGATCAGCCACCAGTTCACGCCAGCATCCTTGCAGATCGGTCTCGCCGCTGGGCGGGCCTCAGAACAGCGCGATCTTCTTCGCCGGCGGGAAGATCTCGTCGAGCGCGACCTCGTCCTCGGCGGTGGGCACCCATCCTGCTGCCGCAGCGTTCTGGGTGATCTGTTCGGGGCGGGTGGCGCCGGCGATCACGCTGCCCACGGACTTGCGGGAGGCGAGCCACGAGAACGCCACCTCGATCTCGCTGAGGCCGCGCTCGGCCGCGAAGGCCCCGAAGCGTCGCAACTGCTCGAAGTCGGTCTTGTCCATCAGGTACTGCCGGGCGTGGGTCAGGCGGCTGCCCTCCGGGGCGGTGCCGTCGGAGTACTTGCCGGTGAGCAGGCCGTTGGCGAGTGGGAAGTAGGGGAGCACGCCCAACCCGTAGGCCTCGGCCGCCGGGGTGACCTCCAGTTCGGCGCGACGGTCCAGCAGGTTGTAGTGGTTCTGCGCGGACACGAACCGGGCACCGCCGGCGGCCCGGGCCACGAACTCCGCCTCGGCGATCTGCCAGCCCGCACGGTTGGAGTGTCCGATGTAGCGGACCTTGCCCTGGCGGACCAGGTCATCCAGCGCGGCCAGGGTCTCCTCGATGGGAGTCAGGGGATCGGGGGTGTGGAACTGGTAGAGGTCGATGTGGTCGGTGCCCAGCCGCTGCAGCGACGCCTCCACGGCGCGCATGATGTAGCGGCGGGAGCCGCGGGCGTCGAAGTCCGGCCCGTTCAGGCCGTGCATCGGCATGCCGAACTTGGTGGCGAGCACCACGTCGTCGCGGCGGGACCCAAGGGCCTTGCCCAGCAGCACCTCGGAGAGCCCCTGTTCCTTGCCGTAGGTGTCGGCGACGTCGAACAGGGTGATCCCGGCATCGAGAGCGGCAGCCACGACGGCGTCGGTGCCGGCCTGGTCCTCCGTGGCGGTCTTGGCGCGGCCGAGGTTGTTGCACCCCAGCCCGACGGCGGAGACGGTGAGGCCGGAGTTTCCGAGACGGCGGTACTGCATGGGACACCCTTCAGTTGGCTACGCCGCTCATCGTAGTCAGTCCCTCCGTCGGGAAGGGCATGCGTCTACGCAGCGTGCTGGACGCAGGTGGCCGCCCACGGGCGGAACTCGAGGCGCGACGTCGGGATCGGTTCGCCGCACACCACGCACCGGCCGTACTCGCCCGCCTCCAGCCGGGCCTGGGCGTCGTGGACCTCGTTGAGTGTGCGCTGCAGTGACTCG
The DNA here is from genome assembly GCF_054776555.1 of Tessaracoccus terricola. Lineage (NCBI taxonomy): Bacteria > Bacillati > Actinomycetota > Actinomycetes > Propionibacteriales > Propionibacteriaceae > Tessaracoccus > Tessaracoccus terricola. The sequence continues at coordinate 802,556 of NZ_BAAHBS010000005.1, forward strand.
GCCGTGGAGGAGTCCGCGAGTTGCTGCACGGCCTGGATGGTGCCGTCGCCGATGCGCTTGCCGAAGCCGATGGTGGCGCCCGCCTCAGGGGGACGGGTGAGTTCGGCGATGCGGGCGCGGAGCTCGTCGGCCTTGGTCTGGAGCTCCACCGCGACTTGTTCCAGGTCGATGCTGTCCATGCCGCATTGTTTCACCTCAGGGCGGGAACGGGACTCAGGCGGTGTCGTGCGATTCCTCGTGGGTGGTCACCCAGAACCGCCCCGCCACCACGAGCCCCAGCACCAGCAGGCCGGAGGTCAGCAGGAACGGCCAGCTGCGGTCAATGCCGGACAGCCAGCCGCTGATCCAGCCGAAGGGGGCGGTGACCAGCATCACGGCGGTGCGCTGGATGGCCATCACCCGGGAGCGTTCGTTGCGGTCCACGTGCAGGGCGACGAGGGACTCGGCCAGCATGAACAGGATGCTCGCGCCGAACGCGTCCAGCAGGAGGCAGACGGCCAGCAGCAGGTAGGTGGAGACGGCGGCGCCGCCGTCGGGGGAGGGGATCCCCACTAGCAGCAACTGCCCGGCAAGGTAGACGCCGAAGCCGAGCAGGGTCGGGACCTTGAGGTGTCTGGCGTGGGTGAGCCTGGGGATGATCGTGAAGAAGAACAGCACAGACAGCAACGAGCGCACCATCGGGAAGAACGGCAGCAGCGCATCGGGCACGCCAAGGCGCTGGTTGATCACGATCTGCCAGAACGTGCCGTTGACCAGCGTGACTGCACCGACGATGGCGGCGATCACGAGGGAGAAGATGGTGCCCTTGGACCGCACGATCAGGCCGAGCACGCTGCGGTACTGCCACAGCGACTTCCAGATGCTGATGCCGCGGGTCTGCTCCATCCGGATGCGGCCGGTGGCGGTCTCCGTGGTGTAGCGGTACAGCAGCCAGATCTTGACCGACATGATGAAGAACGCGTTGAGGTAAAGGATCCGAACCGCGGACTCCAGGCCCAGGTTCGCGACGAGCAGGGCGGCGATGGGGGCGAACAGTGCGGAGAACTCCGCGGCCACCTTGATCAGCGAGTACACCTTGGGGATCTCGGCGCGGTCCACGTCCTCCACCAGGAGGCAGTCCCAAGAGTTCTGGGTGACCTGCCAGGCGCCGTTGATCAGCGACGCCACCAGGAACCACCAGAAGTTCTGCGCGAACGCCCACACCAGGCACGGGATGACCCACGCGATGATGTCGAACACGGCCGTTGTGCGGCGGCGGCCGAGCTTGTCGGTGATCACGCCGCTGAGCAGGCCGAAGACCACCTGCGAGAGCATCGAGATGGTGGCGAGCAGACCGATCTGCGCGTCGTGGACGCCCAGGGCCAGCATGAACACCGAGGCGTAGGGGAGCACCAGCATCATCGACAGGCCCCACATGGGCTCCGTGTAGACGGAGGCGCGGCCGTTGCCACGCAGGCCCAGGAGGGTGACGATCATCGGGTTGCGGGCGCGGTGCACCGCAACAGTCAACCCCCGCCCGCTGGGTTTGTCCAACCCCGGGGCAATCCGGCTGGGACGGTTGTCAGCGCACAACCGGGCGGTGTCGTCGGGGATTCTGGTACGGCTCCCCAGTCGGTGCTCCGGCATGGAAGAATCCGGGTCAAATCCGCACTGCGCCGAAGGAGTCGCCCATGTCAGTCCTAGCCCCGCTCGTTTCCGCCCTCGCCGACGGATCCGTGGAGGTCATCGACCTCACCACCCCGCTCGGCCCGGACACCGTGATCCTGGAACTGCCCACCCCGTTCGCCAACACCCGCGGCCTCAGCAGTGAGCAGGTCTCCAAGTTCGACGACGCGGGCCCGGCCTGGGCGTGGAACGACATCACCCTGGGGGAGCACGCCGGCACGCATCTGGACGCCCCCACGCACTGGATCACCGGACGCGACGGCCTGTCCGTGGACAAGATTCCGCCCGCGCGGCTGGTGGGGCCGATCGTCGTGATCGACAAGACGGCGGAGGTGGCACAGGACCCGGACCACAACCTCACCCCGGCGGACTTCGAGGCGTGGGTGGCCGCCAACGGCGAGTTCCCCGAGGGTACCTGGCTGCTGGTGCGCACCGGCTGGTCCGCCCGTTCCGGCAGCAAGGAGGAGTTCCTCAACGCCGACGAGGCCGGTCCCCACACGCCGGGCATCACCGCCGACGGCGCCAGGTGGCTGGCCGAGAACCCGCGGATCGTCGGCTACGGCGTCGAGACCGTCGGCATCGACTCCGGGCAGGCCGGTGGCTTCGAGCCGCCCTTCCCTGCCCACAACTTCCTGCTGGGCGCCGACACCTACGGCATCACGTCGCTGCGCAACCTGGACCGGTTGCCGGCCACCGGCGCCACCATCGTGGTGGCGCCGCTGCCGATCGTCGACGGCACGGGCTCGCCCACCCGCGTGTTCGCGCTCGTCGAGCGATGAGCGTCGCCGAGGCCGTGGCCGCGACGCTGGCGCGGCTCGGCGTCGGTCACGTCTTCGGGGTGGTGGGCTCCGGGAACTTCGCGCTGGTGCGCGTACTGCGGGAGTGCGGGGTGCCCTACACCGCCGCCCGGCACGAGGGCGGTGCCGCCACCATGGCCGATGCGTACTCGCGCACGGCCGGGAAGCTGGCCGTGGTCACCACCCACCAGGGCTGCGGCTTCACCAATGCCCTCACGGGTGTGGCGGAGGCGGCGAAGTCCCGGACGCCGCTGCTGGTGCTGACCGCCGACGCGCCACCGTCGGCGCGGTTCAACAACTTCCGGATGGACCAGGACGCCGCGGCGAAGGCTGTGGGGGCCGTCGCCGAGCGGGTGTACTCGCCGGCCACTGCCGTTGCCGACACCGAACGTGCCTGGCGCGTGGCCGTGCACGAGCGCCGGACCGTGGTGCTGAGCGTTCCCATCGACCTGCTCGGTGAGCCGGCAGAGGCCGCCGGTGGGGGAGCCGAGGGGGATGGCGACCACCGCAGCGATCCGCGGGCCGTGCGTCCCACTGCGGCCTCCGCAGCAGCGCTGGCCGAACTCCTGGCGGGTGCCGAGCGTCCGGTGTTCATCGCAGGCCGGGGAGCGCGCGAGGCAGGTGCGCAGGTCGCACGGCTCGCGGAGCGCTGCGGCGCGCTGCTGGCCACCAGCGCCGTGGTCAAGGGGATGTTCCGCGGCTCGCCCGACGGTGCGGAACCACCGCACGGCGGGGCCGACCTCGGCATCTCAGGCGGCTTCTCCACCCCGGTGGCGGCGGAACTGATCGCAGCGGCGGACGTGGTCGTCGGCTTCGGCTGCGCCCTGAACAACTGGACCACCAGGCACGGACGGCTGCTGTCCCCGGGCGTCCGGCTGGCGCAGGTGGACGTCGACCCCACGGCGATCGGTGCGCACCGTCCGGTGGGCCTGGCTGTGGTGGGGGACTGTGCGCTGACGGCCGACGACGTCGCCGCCCTGCTACCGGAGCAGCGCATCGGCTACCGCACCCCCGAGGTGCTGGAACGAATCCGGAACGAGGGGCGGTGGCGCGACGTCGCCTTCGAGCCGCTCTCCGAGCCCGGCCGGATCGACCCCCGGAGCGTGACGATCGCCCTCGACGACGCCCTCCCAGCCGAGCGGGTGGTGGCCGTCGACAGCGGCAACTTCATGGGATACCCCAGCCAGTTCCTCGACGTGCCCGACGTGGCCGGCTTCTGCTTCACCCAGGCGTTCCAGTCCATCGGGCTGGGGCTGGCCACCGCCATCGGCGCCGCCGTCGCAAGGCCGGACCGGATCCCCGTGCTGGGCACCGGCGACGGCGGATTCCACATGGCCCTGGCCGAACTGGAGTCCGCCGTCCGGCTGCGGCTGCCGCTGGTGGTGCTGGTGTACAACGACGCCAGCTACTCCGCAGAGGTGCACCACTTCGGCGAGGCCGATCCGTCGGTGATCTTCCCCGACACGGACCTGGCCACCGTCGCGCGGGGCTTCGGCGCCGACGGTGTCAGCGTGCGGGGAGCCGAGGACCTGCCGGCGATGGCCGCTGCCGTGCGCGAATGCGTGGAGCGGCCACGCCCTGACGCCCGGCCGTTGGTGATCGACGCCAAGATCGCCTCCGACGGCGGCAGTTGGTGGCTGGCGGAAGCGTTCCGCTGAGAATCATCTGGTCGGGGCGACAGGACTCGAACCTGCGGTCTCCTGCTCCCAAAGCAGGCGCGCTAGCCACTACGCTACGCCCCGTTCACCCGCGAACGGGCTCTGGCGAGTCTACTGCACCGGGGCCCGCCGGGGCCAAACGGTGAGGGTCAGCGGCGGGCCTTGTCCTTGTCGACGCCCAGGACGCCTCCCACGAGCGCGGACACGATGCTGATGATGATGGCGCCGATGACGGCGGACCAGAAGCCGTCGACGGCGAATCCGATGCCCAGGTTGCCGGCCAGCCACGACACCAGCATCAACATCAGCGCGTTGATCACCAGCAGGAACAGGCCGAGGGTGAGGATGATGAGGCAGAACCCGACCACCTGCGCGAACGGCTTCACCACCGCGTTGACGACGCCGATGATGGCCGCCACCACGAGGAGGGTGAACACCATGTCCATCCGGTCCGTGGCGGTGACCGAGATGCCGGGTACCAGCCACACCGCGACGGCGGTTCCGACGGCGGCCGCGATCAGCTTCAGGATCAGGTTCATGCCCCAAGTCTAGGTAGGTGAACGCTGGCGCGGCGGTCGTCGTCGCAGGATGGGGGAAGGTTCAGGGTGCCCCCGGGGTCGGTGGAGCGGACGGCACCGGAGACGGAGCTGTCCGCTCTGACCATCCGGTGCCCGCTCCTCCCGCCCGGGCCGCAGGACTTGTTGCCACAAGTTGCACAATTGTCTCCTCGGATGGTCGAAGATTGGTGCCATGGCCGAAGAAGAACCCAAACCCGTGACGATCTACGACGTCGCGAAGGCCGCGGGTGTCTCGGCGTCGACGGTCTCGCGCACCTTCGCCCGGCCCGGCCGGGTGAGCTTCTCCACGGCCCAGAAGATCAAGCAGGTGGCACTCGAACTCGGTTACAGGGCAGTGGAGCTGCGGGTCAGCGTCCCGGAAGGGTCCCGGCGCCACGGCACCATCGCCCTGGTGGTGGCCGACATCACCAACCCCGTCAACTTCGACATGATCCGGGGCGCCGAGGAGGAGGCCGCCCGGCACAACTACACGATGCTGCTGGCCCACACCCGCGAGTCCGCCATCGTGGAGCGCGAGGCTCTCGAGCGCGTGCTGGACAGCGTCGACGGGATCCTGCTCAGTAGTTCGCGGATGTCGGACTCCGGCATCCGGGCCATGGCCAAGCAGAAGCCGACATTGGTGATCAACCGGGGCGTCACCGGTGTTGCCAGCGTCGTCACGGACAACGCCCGCGGCATGCGACGGGCGATAGAGCACATCGGGGAACTCGGGCACCATGACATCGCCTACCTGAGCGGCCCCGAGGCGTCCTGGGCCCACGGCATGCGCTGGCGGGCACTGAAGGAGGGTGCCCACGAACTGGGGCTGAACATCACCCTCGTGGAGAGCCCGGCCCCCACCAGGGAGGGCGGCGAGGCGATCGCCGAGACAGTGCTCACCACGGGCGCGACGGCCGTCGTCGGCTACAACGACCTCCTGGCCCTCGGGTTCATGGGCCGGGCTCGGGAACTGGGCCGCGACGTCCCGGGAGACATCAGCGTCGTCGGCTTCGACAACTCGGTGTTCGCCAGTCTCACCACACCGGGCCTGACAAGCGTCGCAGCCCCCATGCACGCCATCGGGGCCACCGGCGTGCGCAACCTGCTGGGCATGGCCGGCAACACCATGGCCGACCCATTCCGGCCCGTCGTCCTGCCCACCAGACTCGTGGTCCGGAACTCGACCGCACCGCCCCCCGGCAATTGAGGCAACCGACGGCAACTCATTGCCACCGGCCACCCGCTACGAAGAACATGACAACATGCCTTCCAACATCTCGAACCATCCCGACCGGCTCCTCCCCGCAGATCCCGGTGTGCGCGAGATCGCCCGTCGCCTCCACGCCGAGGTGGAGAACCTGCCGATCATCTCCCCGCACGGGCACGTGGATGCCGCCATCATCGCCGATGACGTCGCCTTCCCGGACCCCACCGCACTGCTGATCAGCCCCGACCACTACGTCACCCGCGTCATGCACTCCGCAGGGGTGAAGCTGGACCAGCTCCGGGTGGGCGGCACCGAGGGTGCCACACCGCGCGAGGCCTGGCGCACCTTCTGCAAGCACTGGCCCCTCTACGACGGGACTGCCTCCGGCTACTGGCTGCGCCAGGAGTTCGCCACCGTCTTCGGAGTCGATGACCTGGACATCCGCGAGGAGACCGCCGACGAGGTCTACGACGCCATCCAGGCGCGCATCAACGAGCCCGGTTTCCGCCCCCGCGCGCTCATGGACCAGTTCGGCATCGAGGTGCTGGCCACCACCGACGACCCGCTGGCGGACCTCGCCCCGCACGACCGGCTCGCTGCCGACGAGTCGTTCTCGCCGCGCGTGCTGCCCACCTTCCGGCCCGACGCCTACACCAAGTTCTGGGCCGACGACTTCGCCGGCAACGTCGACCGTCTGGTCCAGGCCGCCGGCGACGGCAAGTCCGGCTACGACGGCTACATCACGGCGATGGCGAACCGCCGTCGCTACTTCGTCGAGCACGGAGCAGTCTCATCGGACCACGGCACCGAGACCGCCGACACCCTGAAGCTCAGCCGCGACGAGGCCGCCGCCCTGTTCGACAAGGGCGTCGCCGGCACCGCCAGCCGTGCCGAGGCCCTCGCCTTCGAGGCGCACATGATGTACGCCCAGGCGGCCATGGCCGTCGAGGACGGGCTCGTGATGACCATGCACGCCGGCGTCCACCGCAACACCCACCCCGAGAGCCTCGCCCGCTTCGGGCCGGACACGGGCCACGACATCCCGCACGCCGTGGACTTCGCCACGGGCCTGCAGCCGCTGCTGGCGGACTTCGGCACCGCCGAGGGCTTCCACTTCATCCCGTTCACCATCGACGAGACCGTCTACTCCCGCGAGCTCGCGCCGCTGGCCGGATTCTTCCCGTCGGTCTACATCGGTGCGCCCTGGTGGTTCCTCGACGCCCCCGACGCGATGACGCGATTCCGCGCGGCCGTCACGGAGACCGCCGGCTTCTCGCGCTCGTCCGGCTTCATCGACGACACCCGCGCGTTCTGTTCCATCCCGGCCCGCCACGACGCCAGCCGCCGCATCGAGGCAGGCTTCCTGGCCCGCCTCGTCGCCGAGCACCGGGTGACCGAGGAACGTGCCGCAGAGATCATCGTCGACCTCGTCGACGCTTCACCGAGGAGGGCATTCAAGCTGTGACGAAACCACTCAACGCCACCACCCATGACGCCGGCCAGCGCCCGCCGGCCCGGATCGTCCACCTCGGGCTCGGTGCGTTCCACCGCGCCCACCAGGCCTGGTACACCCAGCGCGCCGGCGACGGCTGGGGCATCGCGGCCTTCACGGGCCGCAGCCCCGAGGCGGCCGAACTGCTGTCCGCCCAGGACGGCCTCTACACCCTGGTGGAGCGCGGCCCCGACGGCGACAAGCACGAGGTGATCTCATCCGTGGTCTCCGCCCACGACGGTGCGGACCTCGCCGCCCTCGCCTCGCTGGTGGCGCAGGCCGAGGTTGCAGTTGTCACCCTCACCGTCACCGAGGCCGGCTACAAGCTGCGCCCCGGCAACGCCGAACTCGACACCGACGACCCGCAGGTGGCCGCGGACATCGAGGCGCTGCGCAGCCACTACGCCAAGGACTTCACCGTCAGCCAGGGCCTCGGTGGCAAGGTCAAGAGCGCCACCGCCCGCCTCGTGGTGGGCCTGGCCGCCCGCCGCGCGGCCGACGGCTGGCCCATCGCCGTCGTCTCCTGTGACAACCTGCCCGGCAACGGGGCAGCGGCCAAGGCCTCCGTGCTGGGCTTCGCCTCCGCGGTGGACCCGCTGCTGGCCCGCTGGATCTCGGACAACGTGTCCTTCGTGGACAGCTCCATCGACCGGATCACGCCCCGCACCACGGACGAGGACAAGCAGGCCGTCGCCGAGGCCACCGGCTATGACGACGCCTCGCCCGTGATCACCGAACCGTTCGCCTCCTGGGTGTTGGCCGGTGACTTCCCCGGCGGCCGACCCGCCTGGGAGAACGCCGGCGCGGTCTTCGTCGAGGACCTGGAGGCCTTCGAGCGGCGCAAGCTGTGGCTGCTCAACGGCGCGCACTCGCTGATGGCCTACGCGGGTGTCCTGCGCGGCCACGGCACCGTGGCCGCCGCCCTGGCCGACGAGAAGGTCTCCGGCTGGGTGGAGGACTTCTGGGACGCCGCCGCCAACCACCTGACCGACCCTGAACTGGACATCCCGGGCTACCGGGCAGCGCTGCGGGACCGCTTCAACAACCCTCGCATCGCGCACTACCTGACGCAGATCGGGATGGACGGTTCCCTGAAGCTGGCGGCCCGCGCGGTGCCGGTGCTCCTCGCCGAGCGCGAGGCCGGGCGCGACGGCGCCGCCGCCCTGCGACCCATCGCGGCCTGGATGGACCGGGTCACCGAGCAGGTCAGCGCGGGGGAGCACGTCAAGGACCCCGCCGGGCCGCGGATCGCGATCGCCGCCGGGGCCGACGACCAGACCCCCGCTCTGCTGGCCATCATCGACGAACACCTGGCGACCGAGCCCGAAACCGTGGCGGCCCTCAAGGCGCTGCGCGGCACCTTCAAGAACTGAACAGCCCACACCACTCCAGGCGCACCGCGCCGCTACCGGTAAGGATGCACACATGAAGATCACCAAGGCCGAAGTGTTCGTGACGAGCCCGTCGCGCAACTTCGTGACTCTGCGAGTCGAGACCGACGAGGGTCTCGTCGGCATCGGCGACGCCACCCTCAACGGTCGCGAGCTCGCCGTCGCGGCCTACCTCAAGGAGCACGTGGCCCAGCTGCTCATCGGCAAGGACCCGGCCAACATCGAGGACACCTGGCAGTTCCTGTACCGCTCGTCGTACTGGCGTCGCGGCCCGGTCACCATGGCCGCCATCGCCGCCGTCGACATGGCGCTGTGGGACATCAAGGGCAAGGCCGCCGGCATGCCCGTCTACCAGCTCCTCGGCGGCGCCTCCCGCAGGGGCCTGCGCGCCTACGGCCACGCGTCCGGCACCGACATCGAGTCGCTGTTCGACTCCATCCGCATGCACCTCGAGCAGGGATACAAGTCCGTGCGTGTCCAGACCGCGGTCCCCGGCATCAAGGCCGTCTACGGCGTCGCCGCCCAGGCCCAGGCCTCCGGCGAGCGCTACGACTACGAGCCTGCCGGCCGCGGCGCCTTCCCCACCGAGGAGGACTGGGACACCCGCGCCTACCTGCGCCACCTGCCCACCGTCTTCGAGGCGGTCCGCAACGAGTTCGGCCCCGAGCTGCCGCTGCTGCACGACGGCCACCACCGCATGACCCCCAACCAGGCCGCGAAGCTGGGCAAGGCACTCGAGCCCTACGACCTGTTCTGGCTGGAGGACTGCACCCCGGCCGAGAACCAGGAGGGCCTGCGCCTGGTCCGCCAGCACACCACGACGCCGCTGGCCATCGGTGAGATCTTCAACACCATCTGGGACTTCCAACTGCTGATCAAGGAACAGCTCATCGACTACGTGCGTGCCGCCTCCACCCACTTCGGTGGCATCTCGCCGCTGAAGAAGGTCATGGCCTTCGCCGAGCAGTACCAGATCAAGTCCGGCTTCCACGGCCCCACCGACATCTCGCCGATCGGCTTCGCCGCGCAACTGCACGTCGGCCTGTCCATCCACAACTACGGCATCCAGGAGTACATGCAGCACTCCGATGCCACCAACCAGGTCTTCGAGCAGCAGATGACCTTCACCGACGGCTACCTGCACCCGGGCGACGCCCCCGGACTGGGCGTCGAGTTCAACGTCGAAGCCGCCAACGCGTTCCCGTACCAGCAGGCCTACCTGCCGTACAACCGCCTTGTCGACGGAACGGTCCACGACTGGTGACCAGAGCACAGGATGCGGGCTCCGCGGCGCAGGCCGCGGGGTTCCGCGTCGTCGTCATGGGTGTCTCCGGCAGCGGCAAGACGACGGTGGGGGAACTGATCGCAGATGACCTCGGCGGCGACTTCGTCGACGGTGACGCACTGCACCCGCCCGCGAACATCGAGAAGATGAGCCAGGGCATCCCGCTGGACGACGACGACCGCCTCCCCTGGCTGGAGGAAATCGGGTCCCGGCTGCAGACCGCGCGCGACGAGGGCCGCACCCTCGTGCTGGGCTGCTCCGCGCTCAAGCGCAGCTACCGCGACATCATCCGCGCCGGGGCACCGGACGCAGTGTTCGTGCACCTGCACGGCAGCCGGGACCTGCTGTGGGACCGGATGCAGGTCCGCCCCGGGCACTTCATGCCCGCCAGCCTGCTGGACTCGCAGCTGGCGACGCTGGAGATGCTCGACACGGACGAGACCGGACGCGTGTTCGACGTCTCCGACTCCCCGGAGGAGCTGGCCTCCGTCGCCACCGCCTGGTTGCGCTGCAACGGCCACTGACACCGCCCTCAGGGGACCAGTACCTGCCAAACCAGTTGCCCTGGGGTGCGAGCTTGCGAGCCTCGAAGGGCGCAGTCAGATGCCCTTCGAGGCTCGCTGCCGCTCGCACCCCAGGACGACCGGGGTCAGGCGCCCCAGCTGGACTGCTGGCCGCCGACGCGCTCCTCGGCGATCTTGCCCAGGTAGCCGGACTCCGCGAAGGCGCGCATCGGGTCGGCCGGGAGGCCACGGGAGGTACGCCACTCGGCCAGCGCCGGCCGGACGTCGGTGTAGAAGGCATCCATCAGGATCCCGTTCGCGCCCAGCACGTCACCGGCCTCCTGCGCCATGCGCAGGGCCTCGCGGTCCACGAGCAGTGCCCGGGCGGTCATCTCCTGGACGTTCAGGACGGATCGGATCTGGCCGGGAACCTTGTCCTCGACGTTGTGGCACTGGTCCAGCATGAACGCGACGGGGGAGTCCTCGTCCAGTCCGCCCCCGACGACCACCTCGAACAGGATGCGGAACAGCTGGAACGGGTCCGCGGCGCCGACGATGAGGTCGTCGTCGGCGTAGAAGCGCGAGTTGAAGTCGAACGAGCCGAGCCTCCCGAGCCGCAGCAACTGCGCGACGATGAACTCGATGTTGGTGCCGGGGGCGTGGTGGCCGGTGTCCAGGCAGACCATCGCCTTCTCACCGAGCGCGGCCACCTGCACGTAGGAGGTACCCCAGTCGGGGACGTCGGTGTGGTAGAACGCCGGCTCGAAGAACTTGTACTCCAGCACCATCCGCTGGTCCGCCCCGAGCTGGGCGTAGATCTCCGAGAGCGACTCGTGCAGCCAGTCCTGGCGGGCACGGATGCTGACCTGGCCCGGGTAGTTGCTGCCGTCGGCGAGCCAGATCTTGAGGTCCCGGGAACCGGTGGCGCCCATGATCTCGATGCACTCGAGGTGGTGGTCCACGGCCTTGCGGCGGATTGCCGGGTCCGAGTGGGTGAGTGAGCCGAACTTGTAGATGTCGTCCTGGAACGTGTTGGAGTTGATGGTTCCAAGTCCCACCCCGAGGACCTCGGCGAAGCGGCGCAGCGCGGCGTAGTCGTCCACCTTGTCCCAGGGGATGTGGAGCGCGACGTCGGGAGCCAGCCCGGTGTGCTTGTGCACCTGTGCGGCGTCGGCGAGCTTCTCCTGGACCGTGCGCGGCGTGCCCGGCGTGCCGAACACCTTGAACCGGGTGCCCGAGTTGCCGTAGGCCCAGCTCGGCACCTCGATGCGCTGCCGGGCGAGGACGTCCAGGATCTCCTGGGGGATGGTCATGGTGTTCAGTTCTCCTTCTGGCCGGAGGCGGCCGCTAGCTGGGTTTCGAGGTTGAAGACCTCCTCGATCGGCTGGAAGCCGACGTCGGGAGTGGAATCGAGTCCGACGAATAAGTCGCTCATCTCCGCCTGCCAGCGGGCGTTGACCTCGGTGGCGGCCATGGCGGCCTGGGCCGCGTCGAGGTCGTCGCTCTCGACATAGGCGATCAGGAGCCCGTCGGGCCGCAGGAACAACGAGTAGTTGTGCCACCCGGACGCGGCGAGGGCCTGCAGCATCTCCGGCCACACTGCTGCGTGGCGACGTTTGTACTCGTCGATGCGTGCGGGGTCCACCTGCGCGTGCATGCAGTAGCGGCGACGTTGGGACATGTGCCCTCCACAGTGAGGATGAAACGATTCAGTGCATTGATCGTTCCACACCGGTGCGTGCGAAGTCAATGCCCGGTGGCTCCGGGGGAGGCGGGGTGTCGGATCGCTCCCCGCGTCACGCGGCGACCGTCCCCGGTCGTGTGGACGCTACCCGAGGCCCAGTCGCTACCGCCATGGAGGTAGCGGCTGGGGTGCCGGGTGGCGTCCGGTGTCGCGGGTAGCGTCTGGGGTCGGGGTCGCGGCTCCGTGCATCAAAGGGCGCCGAATTCGGGCACGGTTTCGCGAGTTCACAGCGTGAAACGATTCACGCTATGGGAGGATTGCTCAGACGTGTCAGAGGGCCGCGACGAGCGGCGGTGTGGAGGTGTTCGGTGGTTCGTGAGGGCGGAGCTGGGATCAAGGACGTCGCCCGGGAGGCCGGCGTCTCCGTGGGGACCGTGTCCAACGTGCTGAACAAGCCGAACACGGTCTCCGAGGCCAAGCGGCGGCGCGTGCTGGATGCCATAGCCGAGCTCGGCTACGTCCCCAACAACGCCGCGCGACAGCTCAAGGCGGGCGTCAGCCGCGCCGTCGGCCTGGTGGTGGTGGACACCTCCAACCCGTTCTACGGCAGCATCGCGCTCGCCGCGGAGGAGGCGGCCGAGGAGCAGGGCCTCGGCCTGTTCGTCGCCAACAGCCACCGCCGCGTCAGCAAGGAGCAGTACTACCTGTCCCAGTTCGAGCAGCAGCGCGCCCGCGGCATCCTGGTCACCCCCGGTGCGGCCGACCTGACGCAGCACCGCGCCGTCGCCGCACGCGGGACCCGCGTGGTGCTCGTGGACTCGGTCGAGCCGGAGGCAGACTTCTGCACCGTCTCGGCCGACGACTTCCACGGCGGCCAGCTGGCGATGCAGCACCTCCTCGAGCTCGGCCGCAAGCGCATCACCATCCTCGGCGGCCCGGACCACTACCGCCAGATCGGGCGCCGACGCGCGGGTGCACTCAGTGCCGCGGAGGGCGCGGGCGTCGAGGTCAACTACCTGGAGCCCGAGGAGATGAGCATCCTCGCCGGCCGGGCGCTGGGGGAGCAGGTGCTCGCCGGTCCCGACCGCCCCGACGCCATCTTCGCCATGAACGACCTCCTGGCCACCGGCGTCCTGCAGTCGCTGGTGATGGGCCGCAGCCTCGAGGTCCCCACCGACATCGCCCTGATCGGCTACGACGACATCGACTTCTGCCAGAGTGCCGTGGTGCCCATCACCTCGGTGCGCCAGCCCGCGGAGGAGCTGGGTCGGGAGGCGCTCCAGCTGCTGGAGGCCGAGATCCTCGACGGCGACGCCCACGGGCACCGCGACGTCGTGCACCAGCCCGAACTGGTGGTGCGGGCCTCGACGGTGGGACGCGCTGCGGCCTGACGTGCGCCTCGGCCGGTGGTGCGGGCTCTGCGCCTGGGCTCGCCGCCTCCTGCGCTCAGGGTGGTGACTCTGCTGGTGAAGCATCCGAATCACCACACCGGACCCACCCCCACGGCTGACGATCCCCAATGCACTGCGCTATGATGCGTGAAACGTTTCATGAAAGGTGCTGTCGATGACGACGCTTGCTGCGGTTGACCTCGGGGCCTCGAGCGGCCGGGTGATCACCGGCACCCTCACCCGCGGGCGGTTCGAGCTGCGGGAGGCCGCCCGGTTCCCCAACGGTCCCGTCGAGGTCCCCACCCGGCGCGGGCCGCGACGGCACTGGGACGTGCTGCGGCTGTGGGAGTCGGTCACCGCCGGGCTGCGGGCGGCCAGCCACGACGTCGGTCCCCTGGAGAGCGTCGGGATCGACACCTGGGCCGTCGACTACGGCCTGCTCGACGCCGACGGCGAGCTCATCGGCAACCCGGCCAGCTACCGCTGCGACAGGACCCTCGGCGCGCCCGAGGCCTTCTTCGCCGAACTGCCCAACGAACGGCTCTACGGCCTCACCGGGCTGCAGGTGCAGCCCTTCAACACCGTCTTCCAACTGGTGGCGGAGTCCCGGGAGCGGCTGGCCCGCGCGCAGGACCTCCTGTTGGTGCCGGACCTGCTCGCTTGCTGGCTGACCGGGCGCCGCGTGGCCGAGGTCACCAACGCCTCCACCACCGGCATCCTCGACCCCCGCACCCGGCGCTGGCGCCCCGAGGTGCTCCAGGTGCTGGCGCAGCGCTTCGACCGTGACGTCTCGCCCCTGCTGGCCGACCTCGTCGAGCCCGGCCACGTGGTGGGACCCGTCAACGCCGGTGGGCTCGGCCTCACCACCGCGGCCGGTGAGCCCACCCCGCTGGTGGCCGTCGGCACCCACGACACCGCCTCCGCCGTCGTGGCCATCCCGGCACAGCGCGAGGACTTCGCCTACATCTCGTGCGGCACCTGGTCCCTGGTGGGGCTGGAGCTGGACGAGCCGGTGCTCAGCGACGAGGCCCGTGCGGCCAACCTCACCAACGAACTGGGGGTCGACGGCACGGTCCGCTTCCTGAAGAACGTGATGGGGCTGTGGGTGTTCAACGAGTCCGTGCGGACGTGGCGCGAGCAGCGGATCGAGGTGGACGTGCCGGGGCTGGTGGCGCAGGCGGCCGCGGTGCCCGCGCTGCGGACCGTCATCGACGTCGACGACGCCGCGTTCTTCCCGCCGGGTGACATGCCATCGCGGATCGCGGAGGCCGCGCGGCGCACCGGCCAGCCGTTGCCCGAGACGCCGGCGGAGTTCGCGCGCTGCATCTTCGACTCCCTGGCCATTGCCTACGCCCGGGCCATCCGACGCTCGGCCGAGATCAGCGGACGTGACGTCGGGGTGGTGCACATCGTGGGCGGTGGGGTGCGCAACGAGTTGCTGTGCCAACTGACCGCCGACGCCACCGGACTGCCCGTGGTTGCCGGCCCCGACGAGGGGACCGCGCTTGGCAACCTGGTGGTCCAGGCCCGAGCCGTCGGACTGCTAGAGGGTGGGCTGGGTGAACTCCGCGACGTCGTGCGCGCCTCGTCGCAGACCCGCACCTACCTCCCCTCGGGCGGTGCCGAACAGTGGGAGCGGGCAGCGCACCGGATGGGCTGATCAGCCCTCGGCAGCCACCGACTGGCGGTAGGCCTCGGCCTCCCAGTTCTCGATGAAGTGGCGCTCGCGCTGGTCCAGCACGCGCACCTCGCCCAACCGGTCGGCGTCCCGCGCGACGCGCAGCGCGTCGAGGAAGGTGTCCAAGGCGTTGCGGGCAGCCTTCTCGGTGGCGCCGACGGCGAACGCCGCCTGGCCGGGGACCACGGCGGAGACCGGGGCGCGCCCCTTCTCCGACGCGAAGCGCTCGACCGCCGCCGCGACCCCGTCGGCCTCGTCGGGCAGGTGTGCGGGCAGGGACCCGGCGTAGACGATCTGGTCCGGGATCAGTGGTCCGTGGCAGACGGGACCGCTGCCAAGTACGGCGTTGGCGCGGACGAACTCGTCGGCTGCCGAGGCCACGGCGGCGGAGCCGGTGGCCGTGCGGAATGCCTCGGCGACGGCGTCGACGTCCACCGTCAGCGCTGCCGGCCGGCCCTCCGCTGCAGGGGCGGCGTCGATCGCGTCCCGGATGGTGCGGGTGAGGTGCTCGATCCGGGCGGCCACCTCGTCGTAGGAGTTCCCTGCGACGATGATGCCGTGGTTGCCGAGCAGGGTGATGCCGGGTGCCGGCCGGCCGGTGCGCTCCTCGTACTCCTTGCGGGCGTTGTCGATGCCGCGGGCCAGGGGAACGCCCGGGTCGATGTAGTCCACCCACACGGCCTCGTCGCCCAGCAGTCGGGCAGCCAGTCGGGGCCCCTTCTCGTTGCACGTGAGGGCGTTGGCCGCCAGCGGGTGCAGGTGCAGGACGAGGGGCTCGGGCATCAGGGCGTGGAACAGGATCTCCACACTGGGGCGCCGGCCGTCGGGGTCGCCGACCCTGGCTGCCGTCGCGGCCGCCATCACCGGGTCGCCCTCGACCAGTTCGTCCGAGGCGAGCGCCGCCAGGAGCACGTCGATGCGCAGGGGGACGAGGTCCTCGTCCCGCAGCGTGGCGAGAGTGGTGCCCGAGGGCTTGATGTGCAGGATGCCGTCGTGCTTGACCGAGGCGTTGCCGCCGCCGGCGCGGGCGTACTCCACCTGGGAACCGAAGTGGTTCGAGAGGCGGACCAACTGTTCGTGAAGGGAGGCGGCGTCGTCCATCGGGTCTCCATCGTCCATGGCGTGAATCGTTTCATGGGCAAGATACCACTGCTGCTCGGGGGAACACGAGGGCCCCGGCGCAACAGCCGGGGCCCTCGTGGAACTGGAGCGGATGACGGGAATCGAACCCGCGTGGCTAGTTTGGAAGACTAGGGCTCTACCATTGAGCTACATCCGCAGAACCGTCCGCCATTCTATATGTATGTGGCGGCCGGGGACCAATCGCCGCGCTGCAGCGGCGGTCCGCCGTGATCGGCGCGATTGTTGTCCGAGGGGGCCGCGTCGCTAGGATTGGGCGGAACCACCAACTCACCAGGAGACAACTTTCGTGCCCAGCACCCTAGAGCAGCTCAGCCCCACCCGGGTGAAGCTCACCGTAGAGATCCCGTTCGCAGACCTCAAGCCCCACCTGGACAAGGCTTACAAGGAGATCGCCGAACAGGTCAGCATCCCGGGCTTCCGCAAGGGCAAGGTGCCGGCTGCGGTCATCGACCAGCGCTTCGGCCGTGGTGTCGTCCTGCAGGAGGCCATCAACGAGGCCCTCCCGGATGCCTACCAGGCGGCCGTGGTCGAGTCCAACATCAAGCCCATGGGCCAGCCCGACGTGGACGTCACCAAGCTCGAGGACAACGAGCTGATCGAGTTCACCGCAGAGGTGGACGTGCGTCCCGAGTTCGAGCTCCCGGAACTTTCGGCGATCGAGGCCACCGTCGAGAAGGTCGAATCCGGTGACGACGCCGTCGACGAGCGCATCGAGCTGCTGCGCCAGCGCTTCGCCACCAACACCGTCGTGGAGCGCGCCGCCAAGGACGGCGACGTGCTGTCCATCAGCCTGGTCGCCTCCCAGAACGGCGAGCCGCTGGCCGACGCCACCGCCGACGACGTCACCTACAAGATCGGTGACGGCAACGGCATGCTCGAGGGTCTCGACGAGGCCGTCACCGGCCTGAGTGCCGGCGAGTCCAAGACCTTCACCTCCACCCTCGTGGGCGGCGCCTTCCGCGGCCAGGAGGCCGAGATCGAGGTCACCGTCAGCAAGGTGCAGGAGCAGGAGCTGCCCGAGGTGGACGACGAGTTCGCCCAGCTGGTCTCCGAGTTCGACACCGTTGCCGAGATGCGCGAGGACCTGGCCAAGGCCGTCGCCCAGCAGGGTGAGGCCGAGCAGCTCGCCGACGCGCGTGACAAGGTCCTCGAGGCCATCATCGCCAAGACCGAGTTCGAGGTTCCCGAGCAGCTCCTGAAGGCCGAGCTCGAGGCCCGTCGCCAGCAGATCGAGCGCCAGCTCGCCAACGGCGGCCTGAGCGTCGAGGACTACCTGGAGACCGCCGAGGAGGAGGACGCCGAGACCCCGGAGGAGTTCTGGGCCGCCATCGACGAGCGTTCCGAGCAGGCCGTCCGCGCGCAGATCGTGCTGGACAAGTACGCCGACGACAACTCGCTCGACGTCTCCCAGCAGGAGCTCACCGAGCTGATCTTCCGCAAGGCGCAGGAGAACCGCACCACGCCGCAGGACGAGATCAACCACATGATGGAGCACAACCACATGGGCGACTGGATGCAGGAGATCCGTCGCGGCAAGGCGCTCGCCGCCATGTGCCTGGCTGCCACCGTCAAGGACTCCGAGGGCAACACCATCGAGTTCCCCGAGCCCGCCTCCGAGGAGGTGGACCAGCTCCAGCAGATCGTTGAGCAGGCCGAGAAGTCCGCCGCTGACGTCGCGGGCGACTCCGTCGTCGCGGCCGACGAGGCCGACGCGCCCGCCGCCGAGGAAGCTGCCGTCGAGGAGGCCCCGGCCGAGGAGGCCAAGCCCGCCAAGAAGAAGGCCGCCCCCAAGAAGAAGGCTGCCGCGAAGAAGGACGACGAGAAGGCTGACGAGGACAAGTAGGACCTCCCTCACCAGTACTGACGACGCCGCCGGGACACTCCCGGCGGCGTCGTCGCATCTCCGGGTCCGATCAGGGGGATGCGCGGGGCCCCGAAGGCCCGCCCAGCCCTAGACTTGCCGTGCCCGGACCGCGCCGGGCGCTTCAGTGTGGAGGATCGAATGACGCAGGAATCCCGGGAACGCCAGCCGGTCGTCGACGAAGAACAGACCACCGACGCCGCCACGCAGGACGTCGGTGCTGGGGAGCGGCGCCCTCCGACATCGAGGCTGTCCCAGTTCGCGATGGTGGCCCTCGTGCTCGCCGCAGTGGCGTTGTCGTTGATGCTGTTGCGCGAGTACAGCGGCATCATCGCCCCACTGTTCCTGGGCGTGAACCTGCTGGTGACCGCCTACCCCATCTACACGTGGCTGACCAAGCACCGGGTGCCGCGCTGGATCGGCGCGATCGCCACCGGTCTGACGGTGCTGCTCGTGCTGCTCGCGGCGGTGGGCATGATCGTGTGGTCCGTCACGTCGATGGTGCGCAAGCTCAGCGACTACTCTGCGGAGTTCCAGCAGATGTACGAGGAGAGCATCGCCTTCCTGGCACAGTTCGGCTTCGACCAGGCCGCGCTGCTCGAGCAGCTGCGCAGCATCAGCCCGGCCAGCATCCTCAACGTGGTCGGCAACATCGCCTCCGCCGGCTCCGGGGCCACCGGGATGATCGTCGTGGTGGTGATCGTGATGGTGTTCATGGTGATGGACCTGCCGTCGATGAGCACCCGGTTCGGGATCACCGACCGGCTCCACCCCACCTTCACCGACAGCCTCGAGTCGTTCGCCCTCGGCATCCGTCGCTACTGGCTGGTCACCACCGTGTTCGGCCTCATCGTCGCGATCCTCGACGGCGTGGTGCTGGTGGTCCTGGGCATCCCGCTCCCGCTGGTGTGGGTGATGCTGAGCTTCATCACCAACTACATCCCCAACGTCGGGTTCGTCATCGGGCTGGTGCCGCCGGCGCTCCTGGCCCTGTTCGAGAAGGGGCCCATCACCGCCCTGATCGTGGTGGTGGCCTACTGCGTGCTGAACTTCGTGATCCAGTCGATCATCCAGCCCAAGTACACGGGGGAGTCGGTGGGCATCACTCCCACGGTGTCCTTCCTCTCGTTGCTGCTGTGGACCGCCGTGTTCGGTGCCCTGGGGGCGCTGATCGCCCTGCCGTTCACGCTGATGATCAAGGCGATGCTGATCGACAACGACCCGCGGCTGCGTTGGGTCAACGCCCTGATCGCCGCCAACCCGAAGGACGTCCTGCCGGAGGAGGACCCGCCGGAGCGGGAGTCCGAGCCCGCCGCGGAGCCCGCGGCGTCGCCCGTCACCGGGGATTCCTGAGCGTGGCCCGGGGTTCATCGGTGCGCGAACAGCGTGGGGATCGCTTCGGTTGTCGGAACTACCCGGTAAGTTTGTGACGTGACCGAGAAGCGAAGCAACGAAGTGACGATGGCTGGCCCCGGCGGGTCCCCATTCGGCCTGAACGACAATGTCTACTCCTCCCTGTTGGCGAACCGGATCATCTTCCTCGGCTCCGAGGTACGTGACGAGAACGCGAACGCGATCTGCGCGCAGATGCTGCTGCTGAACGCGGAGGATCCCAACAAGGACATCTACCTCTACATCAACTCTCCCGGCGGCTCCGTCGACTCCGGCATGGCGATCTTCGACACCATGCAGTGGATCAGCAACGACGTGGCCACCGTGGCGATGGGCCTCGCGGCCTCCATGGGGCAGTTCCTGCTCTCCGCGGGCACCCCCGGGAAGCGGTTCGCGCTCCCGCACAGCCGCATCATGATGCACCAGCCCTCCGGCGGTCTCGGCGGCACCGCGTCGGACATCCGGATCCAGGCCGAGCAGTCCCTGCACATCAAGAAGACCATGGCCGGGCTCATCGCCCAGCACACCGGACAAACTGTCGAGCAGATCGAGGCCGACTCGGACCGGGACCGCTGGTTCACGGCCCTGCAGGCGCAGGAGTACGGCTTCATCGACCACGTCTACGAGCGTGCGTCCCAGATCAACTCGGAGGCTCCGAACCAGTGAACAACAACATGCCCCTGATGCCCGGCGGCCTGGCCCCGGCCGGTCCCTCCATGGACTACTACATCCCGCAGTGGGAGGAGCGCACCAGCTACGGCGTGCGTCGTGTGGATCCCTACACGAAGCTCTTCGAGGACCGCATCATCTTCCTCGGCTCGCCCATCTCCGACGACATCGCGAACGCCGTCATGGCGCAGCTGCTGTGCCTGCAGTCGATGGACGCCGAGCGCCAGATCTCCATCTACATCAACTCGCCCGGTGGCTCGTTCACCGCGCTGACGGCGATCTACGACACGATGCGCTACATCAAGCCGGACATCCAGACCGTCTGCCTGGGCCAGGCGGCCTCCGCCGCGGCCCTGCTGCTCGCGGCAGGCACCCCCGGCAAGCGCCTCGCGCTGCCCAACTCGCGGATCCTGATCCACCAGCCCGCCACCGAGGGCGGTTACGGCCAGTCCTCGGACCTGGAGATCCAGGCGCGTGAGATCATGCGCATTCGGGAACTGATGGAGAACATGCTGGCCACGGACACGGGCCAGCCGCTGGACAAGATCAGCAAGGACATCGAGCGCGACAAGTACCTGACCGCCCAGGAAGCGGTCGAGTACGGGATCGTCGACGACATCCTGACCTCGCTCAAGGACGTCGAGTCCTAATCGTTATCCGGGATCGGCTGGCGCGCCGTCGGTTCGCGCGTCAGCTGGCCCGGTGACGGGTAGGGTTTGCGGCACCACAACTTTTACGTAGGTATCCGAAGTCTCATCGGGGAGGTGAGGGCATGGCACGCATCGGGGAGTCCAGCGAGCTCTTCAAGTGCAACTTCTGCGGCAAGAGCCAGAAGCAGGTCAAGAAGCTGATCGCAGGGCCCGGCGTCTACATCTGTGACGAGTGCATCGGCCTGTGCAACGAGATCATCGAGGAGGAGTTCCCCGAGACCGAGGACCACGGCATCGCCGAGGAGCTGCCCAAGCCCCGCGAGATCCATGACTTCCTGGACACCTACGTCATCGGTCAGGACTCGGCCAAGAAGGCCCTCTCCGTGGCCGTCTACAACCACTACAAGCGGATCCAGTCGGACGCCCTGGTCCCCGCCCGCCACGGCGGTGACAGCGAGCCGGTGGAGGTGGGCAAGTCCAACATCCTCCTCATCGGCCCCACCGGCTGTGGCAAGACCTACCTCGCGCAGACGCTCGCCAAGATGCTGAACGTGCCGTTCGCCATGGCTGACGCCACCGCGCTGACGGAGGCCGGCTACGTCGGCGAGGACGTCGAGAACATCCTCCTGAAGCTCATCCAGGCCGCGGACTTCGACATCAAGAAGGCCGAGACCGGAATCATCTACATCGACGAGATCGACAAGGTGGCCCGAAAGAGCGAGAACCCGTCGATAACCCGTGACGTCTCCGGCGAGGGCGTGCAGCAGGCACTGCTGAAGATCCTCGAGGGCACCGTCGCGTCCGTCCCGCCGCAGGGCGGGCGCAAGCACCCGCACCAGGACTTCCTCCAGATCGACACCACCAAGGTGCTGTTCATCGTCGGTGGCGCCTTCGCCGGCCTCGAGGACATCATCGACTCGCGCATCGGCAAGCGCCCGCTGGGATTCAACATCTCCACGGAGAAGCAGGTCGTCAGCGCGGACCCGATGGCGATGGTGCGTCCCGAGGACCTCCACAAGTTCGGCCTGATCCCCGAGTTCATCGGCCGGTTGCCGATGATCTCCAGCGTCTCGCCGCTGGACAAGGAGGCGCTCGTTCGCATCCTCGTCGAGCCCCGCAACGCACTCACCAAGCAGTTCGCACGGCTCTTCGAACTCGACGGCGTCCGCCTGGACTTCACCGACGAGGCCATCGAGGCCATCGCCGAACTCGCCCTCGAGCGCGGCACCGGCGCCCGTGGTCTCCGGGCCATCCTCGAGGAACTGCTCCTCGACGTGATGTTCGACGTCCCCTCCGACGAGGACATCGCACAGGTCGTCATCAACGGCGACGCAGTCTCCGGCGAGGGTGCCCCGGAACTCATTCCGCGGGCCAAGCTGGCACGTCGCAGGGACCTGTCCGCCTGAGATATTTCGGGCTCGAATCGCTTGTCCCGAGCGAGTAGGTTTGTGCCCATGACTTCTGGCTACCTGCGCTACCCGCACGTCCTGGGGAACCGAATCACCTTCGTCGCCGACGACGACGTCTGGTTGGCCTCCACCGACGGTGGCCGTGCCCACCGCCTCACCGCGGACGGGCATCCGCCGCGGAGCCCTCGGTTCTCGCCGTCGGGTACCAGCGTGGCTTTCGTCAACGACGTGGGCGGCGGCCAGGACCTCCACGTGGTGGACCTCGACGGGGGTCGGCGTCGGCTCACCTGGGTGGGGGCCCGCCGCATGCAGGTCTCCGGCTGGCTGGACGACGAGCACGTCCTGCTGGCCTCCGACCACGCCGACGGCAACCGTGCCCTGACCAGCCTCTACTCCGTCTCCCTCGACGGCGACGTCGAGCGCATGCCATGGGGTCCCGCCATGGCCGCGGCGGTGCACCCCGACGGGCGGGTCGTCGTCGCGTCGCCCAACTTCCGTGGCCCCGAGATGTGGAAGCGCTACCGGGGCGGCATGGCGGTGCGGCTGTGGGTCTCCGACGCCAAGCGCAAGAAGTGGAGCCGGCTCCTGCCCGAACAGGCCGCCAGCCTCAATGCGCCGGCCTGGTTCGGGGACCGGATCATGTTCACCTCCGACCTGGGGGCCTCGCTGCCGGGAAACCCCCGCGAGCAAGCCCAGGTCTGGTCCGTCAACCCTGACGGCACCGACCTGCGCAGCCACACCCACCACACCTTCGACGAGGGCTACGTCCGCGATGCCACCACCGACGGCACCACCGTCGTCTACCACGCCCGCGGGCAGCTGTTCCGGATGAAGGGCCTGGAGGGCAAGTCCAAGCGGATCGACGTGCAGGTGGCGCTGGCGGACCCGGCACCGTTCGCGCCGTCGCCGACGGAACGGCTCGAGGCCATCGTGCCCGACCACGGCGGGGACGGCTCGCTACTGGACTGGCGCGGCTCCGCCTGGTTCCTGACCCACCGCGGAGGTCCCGCCCGCGCGCTCAGCGACCTGCCGGGCGTGCGGATCCGTGAGCCCCAGATCCTCGGCAACTCCGGCAAGGCCATCTGGGTCAGCGACGCCGAGGGCGAGGACTGCCTGGAGATCATGCAGCTCGACGGCGACGGCGACCCCCGCCGCATCGCGCAGGGCAAGCTGGGACGCGTCCTGGCGCTGGCCTCCAACGCCGACGGCACCAAGGCGGCCGTAGCCAGCCACGACGGGACCGTCAGCGTCGTCGACGTGGCCCGAGGCAGCGTCAAGAAGGTGGGCCGCTCCGCGGAGGGCGAGGCCACCGGTCTGGTGTTCTCACCCGACGGCCGCTACCTCGTGTGGCGGGAGGCCATCGCGAACGAGGGGATGCTGGGCCGACTCGTGGCCCACGACCTCGCCGAGGACACCTCCGCCACGCTCACCCGGGGGCAGTTCAACGACTTCAGCCCGGTGTTCAGCCTGGACGGCAAGTACCTGTACTTCTTGTCGTCGCGCACCATCGACCCGACCTATGACGAACTGGTCTTCGACCTGTCGTTCACCCACACGATCCGCCCGTTCGTTATCCCGCTGCGCGCCGAGGACCCGGCACCGTTCGGCCCGTCGGCCGACGGCTGGAACATCAGCGAGGACGAGGAAGAGCCCAAGAAGGACGGCGAGGAGGACTCCAAGCCCGAGGTGGTGGTCCTCGACCTCGAGGGCGCCGAGAGCCGGATGGTGCCGCTGCCGGTGCCGTCGGGCCGGTACGTGGACCTGCAGGCCTGCAAGGACGGCGTGCTGTGGCGCAGGCTGTCGGCCTACACCGGAGAGCTGGGCGCGGGCAAGGTGCCCGGCGACGAGGCGAAGGACAGCATCGAGTTCTACGACGTGGGCAAGCGCAAGCTGGGCGTCGTCGTCGAGGCCTGCGACGCCGCCTGGGTCAGTGGTGACGGCAAGCAGTTGGTGGTCCGCAACGGTGACGACGTGTGGGTGCAGCCGGCCGAGGCCAAGCCGGGTGACGACGATGACTCCCGCATCGCCGTGGACTTGCACCGGCTGCGGCGTGAGATCCATCCCCGCGACGAGTGGCGCCAGATGTTCGACGAGAACGCCCGCCTGATGCGTGACCACTACTGGCGCGAGGACATGGACGGCAACGACTGGCAGGCGATCACCGCCGGGTACCGCCCGCTCGTCGAACGCCTCGCCACCCACGACGACCTGGTGGACGTCCTCTGGGAGACCGTCGGCGAGCTCAACACTTCGCACGCATACGTGATCCCGCCGGACCACGGCGAGGACACCGGCCGCGTGGGATGGCTCGGCGCCGAGTTCAGCCGCAACGCGAAGGGCGAGGTGGTCATCGCCCGCATCCTGGAGGGGGAGACCTCGGACCCGTCGGCCCGCTCCCCGCTGCGTGCCGCGGGTGTCGCCGCCCAGCCGGGTGACGTGATCCTGGCCGTCGACGGCCGCTCCACGGCAGAGGTCGCCGACATCGGTGCGCTGCTGCAGGGTTCTGCGGAGAAGGTGGTGGAGCTCACCCTGGCCAGGGGCAGGATGAAGCGCCGCGTGGCCGTCGTGCCGGTGGCGGGGGAGGCCAGCCTGCACTACCACGAGTGGGTCGCGAGCCGGGCCGAGTACGTGCGCCAGAAGTCGAAGGGCCGCATCGGCTACGTGCACGTGCCGGACATGGCCGCGCACGGCTGGGCAGAGTTCCACCGCCTGATCGGGGAGGCCGTCCAGTGCGAGGCCGTGATCGCCGACGTCCGCTTCAACGGCGGCGGGCACACCTCGGAGCTGGTCATCGAGCGGCTCGCCCGCAAGGTCACCGGCTGGGCCTGGGGCAGGCACTTCGGCCAGGCCATGACCTACCCCAGCCAGGCCCTGCGCGGTCCGCTGGTGTTCGTCACCAACCCATTCGCCGGGTCCGACGGCGACATCGTCACCGCCGCCGCGCAGGAACTTGGACTGGGACCGGTCATCGGCGAGCGCAGCTGGGGCGGTGTCATCGGGATCGACGGCCGCTTCAGCCTGGTCGACGGCACCGACGTCACGCAGCCTCGCTACGCACACGCGTTCAACAAGCTCGGCTACGGGCTGGAGAACCACGGCACCGAGCCCGACATCGTCGTGCCCGTTGGCCCGGCCGAGTGGGAGTCCGATGCGGACGTCCAGCTTGACCGGGCCATCGAGGAGGCACTGCAGCGGCTGGAGGAGACCCCGGCGGCCACCCCGCCGAAGATCGAGCCGCCCCGCGTCTGACAGGCAAGTAGGCGCGGGAACCGCTGGTCGAGTAGACGGCGAGGAACGAGCCGACGTGTCGAGTGAGAGGCAAGTAGGCGCGGGAACCGCTGGTCGAGTAGACGGCGAGGAACGAGCCGACGTGTCGAGACCTCAGGCGCCGCGCGCCGCGTTGAACCTGGGGCAACATGGGCTCATGACTGCGTTGCCCCTGGCGCCGGGACCGGATGACTTCCGGGCGCTGGCGCGCTCCTCGCCGTGGCGGTTCGGCTCGCTGCACTTCACCCACCGGTCGTCAGGCACAGAACCGGCGGAGGCGTGGTTGAGCAGGCCGGGGCACCTGGAAGTGCTCTTCCGGGGAAAGCGCCACGTCGAGACGGGGGTGCCCTACAGCCGCTCGGCGTTGTTCGGGTGGGACGGTGGTGGGAAGCCGGTGCAGCCCGTGCACGTTCCCACGGTCGCGCCGCAGGAGGTGGAGCCGCGGCGTCGTTCCGACGGACTGGTCGAGAAACGACCGGATGCGGTGGGGATCGACTACGACGACCCGATGTGGGAGAACTACCGCTGGGTGGCAATGCTGGACCCGGTGGAGTTGTCACACGGTGTCGACGTGGGCGCCGTCGAGGCCCACCGCCGTCTCGGTCGCGAGACGTGGACCGCCACCTGCCGGGCCCGGCCCGGCGAGGAGGACGGCTACAACCCACGGTGCTCCTGCTGCCCGCTGCTGTACGGCGAGGTGAGCCAGGCCCTGGACTTCAACGATTCTGCCGAGGTGGCGCGCCGCCGCCCGCCACTGGGCTATCCCAGCTCCTACCGGGTCTCGCTGGATGTGGAGACCGGCGTCGTCGTGGAGGTCCTGCCCTGCGACGGTGACGACTCTGGCTCAACGTTCAGCAACGAGATCCACGCGGTTGGGCCGCTCGGCTGACCCTTCGGAGGGGTGGCCGGGGTCATCGCGGCCGACCAGCTGGCCCGCGACCAAGGCCGCGAGCGCCAGGGCGAAGCCCAGCAGTTGGACGAGACTGAAGGTCTCGCCCAGTGCCAGGGCGCCGATTGCGGCCGCGACCAGGGGTGAGAGCAGGCCCAGCAGGGCTGTCGGGGCCACGGGCAGCGCGCGCACTCCGCGGAACCAGAGCGTGTAGGCCAGCAGCCCGCCGACGAGCCCGAGCCAGGCGTAGCCCACCATGGCCTTGCCGTCGATCCCGGTAGGCACTCCTTCGATGAGCAGCGTGGGCACGAGCAGCACCAGACCGCCGGCAGCGAGCTGCCAGCCGGCATAGGCCATGGGTCCGACGCCGTCTGGACGTCCCCACTTCTTCGTGAGCGTGACCCCCAGCCCCATGCTCGCGGCCCCGACCAGGCCGGCAACCACCCCCACCACGTCCATGCCCGCACCCGGTCCGAGCACCACCAGTCCGACGCCCACTACCCCGAGCACGCCCCAGAGCAGCCGCGACGCCGAGAGCTGTTCGGACAGGATCAGCACTGCCAGCAGCGCCACGATGATCGGCTGCGTCGCGCCCAGCGTGGCCGCGACGCCGCCGGGGAGGCGCTCGGCCGTGATGAACAGCATCGGGAAGAAGATTCCGATGTTCAGGGTGCCGAGCACCGCTGCGCGCCACCACCACGAGCCGCGGGGGAGCGTCCGCGAGAGGAGGATGGCCAGCAGGCCGGCGGGCAGGGCCCGCATGAGACCGGCGAACATCGGGCCGGGCGGCAGTAGTTCGGTGGTGACGATGTAGGTGGTGCCCCAGACCATCGGGGTGATGGCCGTCGTGAGGATCATCGCCGTACGGCCGCCGCTGCGTTGCGGAGCGACGGGTGCCGACTGCTGGGTGGTGGTCATGTCTCCAACCATGCTCCACCGGCAGCCATGAGTCCAACACATGCTTGTCATCGAATCGATCTTGATCCACGATGGACGGATGGAGCTCCAACAACTTCGATACGTCCTCGCGGTGGCCCGCACGAAGAGTTTCACGCAGGCCGCCCGGGACTGCTTCGTCGTCCAGTCCGCCCTGAGTCATCAGATCAAGGTGTTGGAGCGTGAGTTCGGGTTCACGCTGTTCGCACGCACCAGCCGTCGGGTGGAACTGACGGCAGCGGGGGAGGCCTTCCTGCCTTCGGCGCGTGCCTGCCTCGAGGCCGCCGATCGCGCCGTGGTCGATGCCGCCGCCGCTGCCGGACAGGTGCGGGGACAGTTGGTGATCGGCATCATCCCGACCGTCACCGCCGTCGACGTTCCCGCGGCCCTGAGCCGGTTCCGGGCAGCGCACCCGGAGGTGGGGGTCAGCGTTCGGGGAGGCGGCAGCACCCAGTTCATCGAGTCGATCAGGCAGGGGCAGATGGACGTGGCCTTCCTCGGTTTGCCGGCGAACGACCCGCCCAGGGGTGTCGGCCATCGAGAGTTGCGCCGTGCCCGGTTGGTGGCGGTGCTGCCCGAGAGCCATCGGTTGGCGAGGCGCCGTCGACTACGGCTGGTGGACCTCACCGACGAGCCGTTCGCCGACTTCCCGGCCGGCACTCCCGGCCGCTCCCAGAGCGACGGTGGGTTCGCCGCTGCGGGACTTCGCAGGGAGGTCGCCTTCGAGGCCATGGCGGTGGACCTGATGCTGGACCTGATCGGCGCCGGACTGGCCGTTGCGCTGTTGCCGCCCGGAGTGGTGCCCGAGCGCCGCGGGCTGGTGACCATCCCCGTGACCGACGGCCCCGAGAGGGTCGAACACTTGGCGTGGAGCGACTTCAACGCCAGCCCCGCAGCGCTGGCGTTCCTGGAAGTGCTTGAGGGGGTGGCGGAGACCCCGTGACAGCCGTCCGCCGCAGGCGGCTCCGAGGCACTGTGGGATACGAACGCGGTGTGTCGCCGACCGTGGTCACGCCGGCCACCGTGCGCCGGCGAGACGAACTACGGGGCGAGTGCCTCGTGTGTGTATGCTCTGGCCCATGAACTCCGCTCGTTGGTATTGGCGCTTTGTGTCGGCTCCGGCCGCCGCAAGCACCTGCTGACGCGCGCGGACGGAGCCCGACCAGGCGTGGACCAACAGTCCACGCCCAGCCATTCCAGGCGGGCGCTCCGTAGCGTCGGTGGGTCCGCCGCAACGATCTCGAAGGACCCGAAGATGACCGCCACACCAGCCGCTGAACGCACCCAGGACCTGCGTGTGTTGCGCATGGACCCGTTGCCCACGCCCACCGAGCTGATCGACGACCTGCCGCTCCCCGACAAGTCCGCCGCCCTCGTCTCGCGCTCCCGCGCCGAGGTGGCCGACGTCCTCGCCGGCCGGGACGACCGCCTCCTCGTGGTGGTCGGCCCCTGCAGCGTGCACGACCCCGAGGCCGCCATCGACTACGCCTCCAAGCTCGCCGCCACCGCCGAGCGGTTCTCCGACGACCTCCTCGTCGTGATGCGCGTCTACTTCGAGAAGCCGCGCACCACCGTCGGTTGGAAGGGCCTCATCAACGATCCAGGTCTGGACGGCAGCTACGACATCCCCCGCGGCCTGCGGCTGGCCCGTCGGGTGCTGCTCGGCGTCCTGGACACCGGTCTGGCTGCGGGCTGCGAGTTCCTGGAGACCACCTCGCCGCAGTACATCGCGGACACCGTCTCCTACGGAGCCATCGGGGCCCGCACCGTCGAGTCGCAGGTGCACCGGCAGCTGGCCTCGGGCCTCTCGATGCCCATCGGGTTCAAGAACTCCTCCTCCGGCGACGTGAAGGTGGCCATCGACGGCTGCCTGGCCGCCGGATCGCCGCAGGCCTTCCTCGGCGTCGACGACCAGGCCCGTGCGGCGCTGGTCGAGACCGCCGGCAATCCCGACTCGCACGTGATCCTCCGGGGTGGCCAGGCCGGTCCCAACTACGGCCGCGAGCACGTCCGGGCCGCCACCGAGAAGCTGGCTGCCGCCGGCCTGGCGCCGTCTGTGGTGGTGGACGCCAGCCACGGCAACTCCGGCAAGGACCACATCCGGCAGGCTGTCGTCGCCGGTGAGATCGCCGAGCAGGTTGCAGCGGGGGAGCGCGGCATCGCCGGCGTGATGCTGGAGAGCTTCCTCGTCGGCGGCCGGCAGGAGCCGGCACCCAGCGGACTCACCTACGGCCAGTCCGTCACCGATGCGTGCATGGCTTGGGACGTCAGCGAGGGTGTCCTCGAGCAGCTCGCCCGGGCCGCCGCCGACCGTCGGGGCTGAACCCGGGGAACTCATCGGGGGACTGGGTCGTTGCCATTGGTGGACCGTCATAGCGCCGCCTCCCGTCCCGGGAGCGCGGACGCGCGCGGTACCTTTGGAGCGGCCCACACCCGGGCCAGTGAGCAGGACCGGAAGGAACAGTCGATGACACGAAGCGACGCCGTGGCCGAGGAGTCACACGAACTCCTCAGCGAGGGGGAGTGGAAGCGGGCCCGTCGATTCCTGTTCGGGGAGATGCTGCTGTTCGCGGTGCTCAGCCTGATCGCCTCGTTCGTGCTCTCGCACGACGCCATCATCCTGGCCGCGGATCCCGACGCCACCCTGGCCTGTTCGATCAACCCGTTCCTCGACTGCGCGAAGGTGGGCCTTACGTGGCAGGCCAACCTGTTCGGGTTCCCCAACGCGTTCCTCGGGCTGATCTCCGAGCCCGTGGTGATCACCATCGCGGTCGCATCGCTCGCCGGGGTGCGGTTCCCGCGCTGGTTCATGTTCACCGCGAACCTCGTGTACCTGCTCGGTGTGATCTTCGCCTACTGGCTGCTGTTCCAGTCCACCTACGAGATCGGCGCCCTGTGCCCCTGGTGCATCCTGGTCACCATCTCCACGACCTTCGTGTTCGTGTCCATGACCCACTGGAACATCCTCGAGAACAACCTCTACCTCAAGCCCGCCGCGCACGAGAAGGCGGTCGCCTTCGCCAAGGGTGGCTGGATCACCATCTGCCTGATCGGTTGGCTGGCGATCGTCGTCATCCTCGAGGTGTTCCGCTGGTACCCAGCCTTCATCTGAGTGCCCGCGGGCCCGACACCGTCGGGTCACCCGCGATCCGGAACCGCAGCCACAGGTGCTCCGGGTCCGTAGCCTCCGGACGCAGCCCGATCCTCGGCCCCGCCACCGTTTCAGGTGCGGGGCCGATGCGGTCCGCCACGAACATCCCGCTGCCCGGATCGCAGAGGTCCAGGCCGTCGTCGAGCCAGGAGATCCCCAGCGCCACTGTCATCCGACCGGGGCCCTGGGCCAGGTCCGTGTTCTTTCGGGTGACGCCGGCGGCGGCTCGCCGGGCGCGGGCCACCTCCACCCCGCGGACCACCTCGCCCGCCCGCACCAGGCAGCCGTTGGCATGGTCCCGGGTGGAGGCGACGATGTTGCAGCACGAGTGCAGCCCCATGTGCCGGTACACGTACAGGTGACCTGCCTCCCCGAACATGGTGGCGTTGCGTGCGGTCATGCCTCGGTAGGCGTGCGAGCCCGGGTCGGCCTCGCCGTCGTAGGCCTCCACCTCCGTGATCCGCACCACCACCTCCCCGGCGACGATGTGGCAGCCGAGGAGGCGGGGCGCGAGTTCCCGCGCGGGGATCTCGAAGAAGGACCTGGGCAGTGGTTCGAACTCGGTCACGGGGCCATTGTGGCCCAGAGAAGGAAACACGGGCCGGTGCGCAGGTGGATCCCCTGCGCACCGGCCCGTGGTGCTGCCCCGATGGATCAGCCCTTTCGGAACACCACCATGTTGTTGAACACCCACTTGGTGGCCCAGGCGAAGCTGTGGCCGCCGCCCGGCCGCGGCGTGGACTCGATCACGCGCGCCTCCACGAACGAGCGGCACGCGTCACGCCCGGTGGCCGGGGTGTCGCACTCGGTGCGCCAGTTCCGGCCGTCCGCCGCGGTCCACGAGTTGCTGTACCCGAGCGGGTTCGCGGCCCACTGTGCCCGGGTCATCCTGGGCAGGTAGGTGTAGTTGTTGAACGTCCAGCCGTTGCTCTGGACGAACCTTCCGCCAACCTCGGTCACCGTGGTGGCCCAGATGTCCGTGCGGCAGCGGGTGGTCTGCGAGTACGGCTCGCACACCGTGACCCACCACCGGCCGTTGATGTGGAACAGGCCCGGCTGCAGGTAGGGGCTGGTCGGCTCCGCGGGCTCGGTGGGCTCCTCCGTGGGATCCTCGCTCGGCTCCGGCGACGGCTCCTCGCTGGGCTCCGGTTCCTCGCTCGGCTCCTCGCTGGGCTCGGGTTCCCCGCCCTCGACGGGGGTCCCGAAGGCCTGCAGTTCACCGATCTGCATCTGGTAGCCGTCCCGGGCGTTCTGGCTCACCTTCAGCTTGGTGGCCAGCAACCGCACGTAGGAGGCCTCCACCGGCTCGGTCAGCGTGATCTGCCTGGGTGCGGCGTTGATCTCCGTGTCACCGGTCACCTCGGCGGCGACCGTCCAGTTCACGCCGTCGAGTGAGGTCTCGATCCGGTAGTCGGTGGGGAAGCCCAGCCCGGCGTTGGCCCTGTCATTGGCCGCGTTGCGGGGATGGACCACCACTTCCTCCAGCAGGTAGGGCCCACCCAGGTGGACGGCCACCCACTCGCTGGCGTCCTCCGTGGTGTGGCGGTTGATGTCCGAGGTCCAGCCGTTGGTGCGGGCGTCCTCGCCGTACTCGCCGTCGACGACGAATGCGGCGGACCACCCCCAGACGGCAGCCTCGTAGGAGCTGGACACCTCGAACTGCCGGCCCTCGGCCAGGTTCTTGCCCTCGAACCAGGGCTCGTCGGTGTCCCGGTCCGCCAGGTTCTCCGGCCCGGGCAGGGTGCCGTCGTCCAGGTAGACCTCCAGTTCGGACAGCCGGAGTGCGGGCTCGTCAGCGATGGTGGCGTAGTCGCTGAAGCCGAGCCGCAGGTACTGGGCAGTGGTTTCAGGGAACGTCACCGACGGCGCGGGCTCGCCATTGGGTGCGGCGAGGTCCTCCTCGGCCACCGTGGTCCAGGTGGATCCGTCCGTGGAGGTCTCCACCACCACGTGGCCGGGGAAGCCGTCGGCATAGCCGAAGAGGTTGCCGGCAGGGTAGATGTCCACCCGGTTGAAGGCCTGCTGGGAGCGCAGGTCCAGCGTCACGGGTGTCACGTCGTCGGTGATTTCCGTGGCGCGCCAGCCGCGGGTGTTGGCCTCGGAGAAGCGCACCTCGTCGGTGAGCTTGTCCAGGTACCAGCCGTTGGAGCCCTCGGACGTGGCCGCCGTGACGTTCGCATTGGCGGCGAGGTTGCCCGCCACCTCTGCGGTTGGGGGAGTGGGCGCATCGGCGGGAAGGCGCAGCAGCACGGCGTCGCCGGTGGCCAGGTCGAAGCTGAACGCGCCATCGGCGTCGTGGAGGGTGGTGCTGGAGCCGTCGGTCCGGCTGATCTCCTCCACGTCGGTGATGCCGTCGAGGCTGAGCTCCACCGACTGCGGTGCCGTGAAGTCGTTGTTGACCACCATCAGGTACTGGCGGCCGGTCTCACGGTCCACCATGCGGGAGACCAGCACGTTGTCATCGGCGCCGAACTGGGCGACGAAGTCCGCCGGCACGGCCTCCTGCTGGAACAGGTCCGGGCCGTGGACGTACACGTCGAGGGCGTCCAGGCCCAGCAGCACCGGCCCCAGCGCCTTCACCTCGGCGTTGATCTGCTTGACCGGCTCGTAGAGGTCCGTGGGCGTGCCGTCGGGCGCGATGATGGCGTCGGTGAACAGCTCCGGACGGCCGGTAGGGGTGAACCAGGTGAAGTAGGAGATCTGCTTGAAGCCATTGGCCAGGGCGGCGTTGACCTCGTAGCGGATCTCGTTGCCGTTGGTGCGGCGGAAGCCGGCGGGGCTGCCGTCGGCGTTCACCCGGCCGATGGACTGCAGGTAGATGCCAGTCGGGACGTCGTTCTCCAGCCCAACCGTTCGCACCGACTTCATGTTGTTCAACATGTCGTGGTAGGCCAGCGTGTCGGGGACGTTGCCGAATGGGTACAGGTCGTAGATGAGGTAGGAGACCTCGTCGGTGCCGGCGAGCTCCAGGAAGTCGTCCATCTGGCTCTCGTACGTGGGAACGTCGGTGTAGACGAACATGTTGAAGAAGTTCAGGTAGGGGTAGAGCCACGGCGCCTCCGCCTTCACGGCCCGGTGCGCGGCGGCGTACGGGTTGGCGTTGAGCGGCTCGTCCTTGAGGTAGAAGCCGCCCACGCCCGGGATGTTCTTCCAGGAGGCGACGATCTCGCGAACCTCCTCGTCGGTGAGGTCGAGCGGCTCGTTCAGGCGCGGGTCGGCCACGCCGATGCGCATGCCGCGCTCGGCTGCCATTCGTGCCATCTCCAGGTTCACCTCGCGGCCCTGGAGGTCCGTGCTGTCCACGTTCTGGACGTAGTCGAGGTTCGCCTCAGCCAGCAGGTCCCACTGCTCGGGGGTGTTGAACTCGGCCGTGGGTGGCCAGAAGGCGGAGATCATGAACTCACTGTCGGTGGGCACGCGCTCGGCGATCACCTCCACCGGAATCGTCACGGCCTCACCCTCGGTCGGGGTGGCGGTGACTGTGGTGGTGCCCAGCGCCACGGCCGTGACGGTGCCATCGGCCACGGTCGCAACCGCCGGGTCCGTCGCTGCCCATGCCAGCGAAGTCGGGTCGCCGGGGGCGCCGTCGACCATCGGGCTGATGACGTCGGACTCGCCCACCAGCAGCTCGAGTGCCGGCTTGTCGACGGCGCTGCCCGTGGCCTCCGGCGCGGTGCCGTAGACCGAGAACTCGGCCAGCTGCACCAGCGCGCCATCGGCGCCACCGGGCGCGCGGCGGGTGACGTTGACCCTTGCGTAGCGGCCCTCGACCGCGTCGAACGAGAACACTTGCGCCTCCGTGACATCGGTGTTGTCGGTACTGGTTACGGCGGTGGTCCAGTCCACGCCGTTGGTCGAGATGTCGACGGTGAAGTCGACCGGATAGTTCTCGCCGGGCTGGTCCAGGCGCGGCCACAGCGCCACGCCGCTGATGGTGCTGGTGGCTGCCAGGTCGATCTGGACCCAGGCGGGGGTGGTCTCCGTGGCGGTGTTGTTGAAGGGGTCGGTGGACCAGCCGTAGGCCAACGTGTCCCCGATCATCCCGTCGTTGACCATGTTCGTGTGCCAGCCGTCCGGGGCGTAGTCATAGCTTGACGAACTGCTGGCCCGCTTGCCGTGCGCGAGGTTGGTGAGACCCTCTGGCAGGTTCGGGTCGACGTCGAAGATGTTGACGTCGGCAGCCCGTGCGATGCTGGGGGTCCCCAGCATTCCGATGACCAGCGCCATGCCGGCCATTGCCGCCAACACGGCTCTGAAACGTTTGAAGACCTGGTCAAGCTGCATGGTTGCTCCTCGGTGTGGGCACGACGGCGTGCGCGTCTGGAATCAGGAGCCTAAGGGGCCCCGTCGACAAATTGTAGGGATTCCCAAAAAATGAACTGTGGTGGTGAGCGGAATCCGGCCTAACGGGCCGGGACCGGCACCCAGCGGCCCCCCACGCGGCGCAGCAGGCGGCCACCCCCGAGGGTGGCCACGCCGTCGATGGCCTGCCACACGGACTTCGCGACGGCGAGCGCCGAGGTGCGCTCGTCCTCAGTGCTGCTGGCGGGAACGGTGAACCGCAGCGCGACGTAGGGGACGCCCCGGGCCACGTCGACGAACGAGTCGTCGAGGTGGGCAAGTGCGCGCACCGCCGCACGGCCAGCCTCCAGGACCTCGTCCGGGGCGTGCCCCGGGCGCACGTCCCAGATCTCCGCGGTGACCCTGAAGCTGGGCATGCGTTCTCCCTCTTCGAGCCCTTCGAGGCTCGCTGCCGCTCGCGCCTCAGGGCGACTGGTTGGGGCGGTCGCGCCTCAGGGCGACTGTGGGGGTCAGGCCTCCGGGGCCACCAGGTCCACGTCGACTGCGAGGTCCGCCTCCGACTCGGCCCACGTGACGTCGCCCGTGATGCGGCCGACGGCGCGCAGGTCGGGCTCGATGTGCTGGAGACGGCCGATGACGTCGGCGGGGCCCGTGAAGGCCGCGCGGGAGATCTCGGTCTTCATGGACATCTTCGCGTTCGACTTGGCGCCGCGCACCGCGATCAGCGCGGCGGCGACGTCGTCGAGGAGTGCCGGCTCGCCGTCGACGGTCAGTTCCGACGGCAGCGGCCACTGGGCGCGGTGGATCGAGCCCTCGTGCGTCCAGCTCCACGTCTCCTCGGCCACGAACGGCAGGAAGGGCGCGAACAGCCGCAACTGGATGTCCAGTGCCAGCCCGAGTGCGGCCTGGGCGGAGGCCTGCTCAGCCTCGCCCTGCGAGCCGTAGGCGCGCTCCTTCACAAGCTCCAGGTAGTCGTCACAGAACGCCCAGAAGAAGGTCTCGGTCTTCTCCAGCGCGGAGGTGTAGTCGAACGCCTCGAAGGCCTTCGTGGCCGACTCCACCACGCCGGCCAGCGCTGCCAGCAGCGCCTTGTCCACGGGGTTGGTGACCGCCTCGACGTCCGGGGAGCCGGAGGCCATGGAGAGCACGAACTTGCCCGCGTTGAGCACCTTCATGGCGAGGCGCCGACCCACCTTCATCTGCGACTCGTCGAACGGCGAGTCCAGCCCCGGGCGGGCCATTGCGGCGCGCCAGCGGACGGCGTCGGAGCCGAACTTGTCGAGGATGTCGGTGGGGACCACGACGTTGCCCTTGGACTTGGACATCTTCTTGCGGTCCGGGTCCACGACGAAGCCGGAGATGGTGGCGCGCTTCC
The DNA here is from genome assembly GCF_054776555.1 of Tessaracoccus terricola. Lineage (NCBI taxonomy): Bacteria > Bacillati > Actinomycetota > Actinomycetes > Propionibacteriales > Propionibacteriaceae > Tessaracoccus > Tessaracoccus terricola. The sequence goes on from NZ_BAAHBS010000005.1 coordinate 838,908, forward strand.
ACGGCAGCGAGTCGTGCTCGAAGTTGGAGCGGACCACGCGGCTGAACAGCCAGGTGCGGATGATGTCGTGCGCCTGCGGGGCGACGTCCATGGGGAACACCAGATCGAACAGCTCCGGGTCACGCTCCCAGCCGCCGGCGATCTGGGGGGTGAGCGACGACGTCGCCCACGTGTCCATCACGTCGGGATCGGCCATGAAGCCGCCGGGGACGCCGCGCTGCTCCTCGGAGTAGCCCGGGGGCACGTGGCTCATCGGGTCGATGGGCAGCTGGGACACGTCGGCCAGGATCGGCGACTCGTAGTCCGGCTCGCCCTCCAGGTCCAGGGCGTACCACAGCGGGAACGGGACGCCGAAGAAGCGCTGGCGCGAGATCAGCCAGTCACCGTTGAGGCCACCCACCCAGTTCTCGTAGCGGTGCCGCATGTGCTCCGGCGTCCACTCCAGCTCGTTACCGCGGGACAACAGCTTGGCCTTGAGGTCCTCGTCGCGGCCACCGTTGCTGATGTACCACTGGCGCGTGGCGACGATCTCCAGCGGCTTGTCGCCCTTCTCGAAGAAGTTCGCCATGCGGGTGGTGGGCTTCGGGTCGCCGATCAGGTCGCCCGAGGCCTTGAGGGCCTCGACGGTGGCGGCGCGGGCGCTGAAGACGGTCTTGCCGGCCAGCGGCTCGTAGGCCTCGGTGTTGACCACCCAGTCGGGTGTCTCGGCGGTGAACCGGCCGTCGCGGCCGATGACGGTGCGGGTGGGCAGGTCCAGTTCGCGCCACCAGGTGACGTCGGTGAGGTCGCCGAAGGTGCAGCACATCGCGATGCCGGCGCCCTTGTCGGGCTCGGCGTCGGGGTGCGCCAGGACGGGGATCTCCACCCCGAACAGGGGCGAGGTGACGGTGGTCCCGAACAGGTCCTGGTAGCGCTCGTCGTCGGGGTGGGCGATCAGGGCGCACACGCTGACCAGCAGCTCGGGACGGGTGGTCTCGATGTGGACCGGCTCGCCGCCCTCGCGGTGGAACGCGACGCGGTGGTAGTGGCCCGCGTACTCGCGCGCCTCGAGCTCGGCCTGCGCGACGGCGGTCTGGAACGTGACGTCCCACATCGTCGGCGCGTAGGACATGTAGGCCTCGCCGCGCTGGCAGTTGCGCAGGAACGCCTTCTGGGCCACGGTCTGCGCCTCGGCGGAGATGGTGCTGTACAGCGTGTCCCAGTCCACCGACAGGCCCAGCGTGCGCCACAGGTCCTCGAAGGCCTGCTCGTCCACCTGGGTCAGCTCGTGGCACAGCTCGATGAAGTTGCGTCGGCTGATCGGGACCTGGCGCTTCGGGTCCGGCTTCGCCGGGGGAGTGAAGTCCGGGTCGTAGGGGATGTTCGGGTCACAGCGCACCCCGTAGAAATTCTGGACGCGACGCTCGGTGGGAAGGCCGTTGTCGTCCCAGCCCATCGGGTAGAACACCTGCTTGCCGCGCATCCGCTGGTAGCGGGCGACGACGTCGGTGTGGGTGTAGCTGAACACGTGACCGACGTGCAGCGAACCCGATACCGTCGGCGGCGGGGTGTCGATGCTGAATACGTCGTCGCGGGAATCCGGCCGCTGGAACGCGTACGTCTTCTCGTCGCGCCAGACCTTGCTCCACTTCGCCTCGAGTCCTTCGAGGACGGGCTTTTCGGGCAGGCCGCGCTGGTCGTGTGCAGTCATGCGTGCGATCTTAGTGAACCGCCCCGACCCAACGCGAAACCGGTCGCCGGGCAAACCCCGTGGGGATCAGCCCGCGGCCTCCGTGATGGCGCGCAGCAGATCCTCGGGCGTGGGTTGGATCAGCACCTCCCGGGTGTCCTCGGCGTAGAACTGCAGCGCCACGTCACCCACGAGGAAGGTGGGGGTGCCGGTGATGCCGGAGGCCTTGAACCCGGCGTGGGAGTCCTCGACGAACCGGGCGAAGGCTTGGCTGTCGTAGAGTTCCTGGAACTTGGCGAGGTCGTCGCCGGTGATACCGACGGCCGCCGGGAAGTCCACCCGCAGCTGCTGCTCGGTGAACCCTGCCCCGGTCCCGGAGAGCTGGGAGTACACGTGGGTGTGGAACTCCCGGAACTTGCCGACGGCGTCCGCGGCTGCCGCTGCCCGAGCCGCGTTCGTCGATGAGTCGTTGCCGAGGTTGTCCTCCATGAAGGTGGCGTAGCGGACCTCGAGGGTTATGTCACCGTTGTCGATGAGGGCGGCGAAGGCTGGCCCGTAGACCGCCTCGCGGTCTGCGCAGGCCGGGCACTGGAAGTCCTCGTAGACGATGACGTGGGGCGCGTCGGCCGCCGGCGCGACGTCGCGGCTCACCTTCTCGATGCCGTGGCCCGCGGTGGCGTTGGGCGGGGTCTGCTGCCCGGCCGCCGTCTCCCGCCCCTGTCCCACGGTCTGCACGATCACCAGCGCCAGGATGACCAGTACGACGATGCCCACCCCGGCGAGGCCGAACCCGAGGATCCTGGAGTTGCGCCTGCGGCGGTCCTCCAGTTCCTGCTGCTGCTTCAGGGCGGCGCGCTTGCTGTGTCCGGAACGGTGGTTGGCCATGTGCTGGGTGCATCCTTCCTGCCGACGCAAGGGTCGGTGGGTATCGGGGATGCATCCAGACTACGGGTGGGCCTCCCGCGCGAACGGTGCAGGGTCGGGTAACGAGGAACCGCCGCCCCGGGCATCGGGACGGCGGTTCTGGGGTGCGTGTCTCAGACGGCGCCCTGGATGAGCTCCAACAGCCCCTCCGGGGAGGTCTGGCCGCCCGGCTCGATCTTCGTGTCGCCCACGAAGTAGGCAGGGGTGCCAGTGGCATCGGAGTTCTCGAAAGCCTTGTTGGAGTTGTCCACGAAGTCCGCGAAGGCCTGGGTGTCGTAGAGCTCCTGGAACTTCGTGAGGTCCTCGCCCTCGATGCCGACGGCGGCGGGGAAGTCGACGCGCAGTTGCTGGTCGCTGTACCCGGCGCCGGAGGACGACTGCTGGGACATGGCGTAGGAGTGGTACTCGCGGTACTTGCCGACGGCGTCGGCGGCCGCTGCCGCGCGGGCGGCGTTGGTGGAGGCGTCGTTCATGAGGTTGATCTCCATGAACGTGGCGTTGCGGATCTCGAGGGTGATGTCCCCGTTGTCGATCAGCTGCTCGAACATGGGGCCGTAGGCGGCCTCGTACTCGGCGCAGTGGGGGCACTGGTAGTCCTCGTAGACCACGACGTGGGGGACGTCGTCGGCCGGCTCCACGTCCTGGCTGACGATCTCGATCCCGTAGCCCTCCGTGGCGTTCGGCGGGGTCTGCTGGTTGGCGGTCTGCTCTCGGTTCTGGCCGAGGGTCTGGACGATGACGATGGCCAGGATGACGATGACGACGAGGCCGACACCGCCGAGGCCGAAGCCCAGGATCCTGGAGTTGCGCTTGCGTCGTTCCTCGAGTTCCTGCTGCTGGCGCAGTGCGGCCCTCTTGCTGAGGCCTGAGTTGTTGGCCATGTTCTCGTTCCTGTTCCTTGCTGCTCGGCCTTACCGGGTGCACCTGGTTCGCGCACCGTCGTACAGGATAGTTGACTGGACAAGTATCCCGCACCACCCAATACAACGCCCGGGAGGCCGAAGTGGTTCCCTCCGCCCGACCGGTACGCTTGCATCCATCATGAACCAGTCTCACGCGGACCTCGTCGCCGCACTCACGAGCCGCTGGCCCGAACACCGGGTCGCCCCCAGCCTCAACCGCATCAGCGCACTGATGGACCTGCTCGGTGATCCCCAGCACGCGGTCCCCGTCATCCAGGTGGCGGGCACCAACGGCAAGGGCAGCACCGCCATCATGATCGACTACCTGCTGCGCGCCGCCGGGCTGCGCGTGGGTCGCTTCGCCAGCCCGCACCTGAGCCATGCCCGCGAACGCATCAGCATCGACGGGGAGGCGATCAGCGAGGAGCGCTTCGACGAGGTCTGGCGCGAGATCGAGCCGTTCGTCCAGATGGTGGACGAGCAGAAGCACGACGGCGTCGACATGACGTTCTTCGAGGTGATCACCGGCATGGCCTACGCCGCCTTCGCCGACGCCCCGGTGGACGTCGCTGTCGTCGAGGTGGGGCTCGGCGGGCGCTGGGACGCCACCAGCGTCGTCAACCCGAAGGTCTCCGTGGTCTGCCCCGTGGCGCTGGACCACACCCACATCCTCGGCAAGGACCTCGCGGAGGTGGCCGCGGAGAAGGCGGGCATCATCAAGGAGGGCGGTATCGCCGTGCTCGCGGGCCAGGACCCCGAGGCCGCGAAGGTGCTGCTGGCCCGCGCCGTGGAGGTGGGTGCGCAGGTGCGCGCGGAGGGCGTGGACTTCTCGCTGCTCGACCGCGCCGTCGCCGTCGGCGGCCAACTGTTGCGGATCGACACCGTCGGTGGTCCCGTGGGGGACGTGTTCCTGCCGCTGTTCGGTGAGCACATGGCCCGCAACGCCGCCCTGGCCGTCGCCGCCGTCGAGGCGTTCCTCGGCGGCAAGCCGCTGAACCCGGAGATCATCCTCGAAGGGTTCGGTGCCGTCGAGGCCCCGGCGCGCCTGGAACTGGTACGACGCTCGCCCGCCATCGTCCTGGACACCGCCCACAACCCGCACGCCGCGCGCGCCACCATCGACGCCGTCGCCGAGTCGTTCGCGTTCGCGCCCATGATCGGTGTGGTGGCGATGATGCAGGACAAGGACGCAGAGGCGGTGCTGCAGATCTTCTCCGAGCAGATGGAGCAGGTGGTGATCACCCGCACCGCCAACTCGCCGCGAGCCAAGGGCGTCGACGAACTGGCCGAGCTGGCCGAGGAGGTGTGGGCCCCCGCGAAGGTGCACCGCGCCGAGCGCATGGCCGACGCCATCGAACTGGCCACGATGCTCGCCGACGCGGCCGGAGCCCACTCGGGCGTGCTGGTGGCCGGGTCCGTGATCGCCGCCGGCGAAGCCCGGGACCTGCTGGTCTCGGAGGAAGCGGGGGAGCCGCAGTGAAGCTCTCGGCCAAGAACCCCATCCGTTCCGCACTGATGTCGGTGCTGGTGTTCGAGGTGATCGTCTTCTGGCTCGCGTTCGCGGGCATGGTGCAGCTCTCCGAGGTCACCGTCGGTGTCGCGGCCTTGTGGACCTCCGTGGCGTCCCTGCTGGCCCTGCTCGGGGCCGTGGGTTTGCGCAAGGGCTGGGGTTACTGGTTCGGTTGGGCTGCCCAGGTGGCCGCGGTGCTGCTGGGGCTGCTGACCCCGTGGATGTATGCCATGGGTATTGTTTTCGCATTGATCTGGATCATGTCGTTCGTGCTGGGGAAGCGGTTGGACCACCGCCCGGCCGGCGACGGAGCGTGAGGAGCGCCATGTCTGAGCAGACCTTCGTCATCATCAAGCCCGACGCCGTCGCCGGCGGACACGTCGGCAACATCCTCGGCCGTTACGAGGCTGCCGGCCTGCGGATCGTTGAGATGGAACTGCGCACCATCGACGGTGAGTTCTCCGACCGGCACTACGCCGAGCACCTCGAGCGCGACTTCTACCCGCCGCTGCGCGTGTTCATGACGTCCGGGCCGCTCGTCGCCGGGATCCTGGAGGGTGACGACGCCATCGCGCGCGTCCGCGAGATCAACGGCGCCACCGACCCGGCCCAGGCCGATGCCGGCACCATCCGCGCTGACTTCGCCACCTCCACCCGCGAGAACTGCGTCCACGGCTCCGACTCCGTCGAGTCCGCGGTCAAGGAGATCGCGCTCTGGTTCCCCGGAAAGTGACCGCACCGGGCCCCGACGCCGTCCCCGGCGGTGAGCCGGGGCCCACTCCCGCGCCCGCAGCGCCCGGCAACTGGGCCCCGCCCGAGACCTGGGCGCCGCCGGGCCAGGCACCCGGACCGGGGCAGGCCTACAGCCCTGGGCCGGTGCCGACGCCGTACCCGAACGCCCACCCCACGTGGGTCCCCGTTCGCCCTCCTGCGCTGCCGACGGAGCCGCGCGAGTACCAGGACTTCTGGCGCACTCCCGGCATCCCCCTGTGGAAGCCGTTCGTTGCAGTGCTGCTGGGTGCCGTCGGTTTCTTCGTGATCTCGTTCGTGGTCACCCTGGCGGCGATGTTCTACGACATCGCCAGCGCCGGGGGCGACGTCGAGAGCGTCATTGAGGGGCTGCTGGAGGGCGAGATCTCGCAGGTGGTCTTCATCGCCAACAGCGTGGCCCTGGGCCTGATGGTGGGTTTGTCGTTCCTGCTGCAGCGCATCGTCGGGCAACGCCCCGGGTTCCTGAGCTCCGTCGTCGGACGGGTCCGGTGGCGTTGGCTGCTGACCTGCTTCGGGATCTCCTTCGTCGCCGTCGCGCTCCTGACGGTCATCGACGTGGCGCTGGTGGGCTGGGACACGCTCGATCTCGCTCCGCGGCCGGGGTGGTTGCTCCTGCTGGTGGCCATCCTCGTGGTGACGCCGTTCCAGGCCGCGGGTGAGGAGTACCTGGTGCGCGGAGTGCTGTTCCGCGCCGTCGGCTCCGTGATCCCCAACCGCACGGTGGGCCTGCTGCTCGGCGCCGTCGCCAGCAGTCTCGTGTTCGTGCTGCTGCACTCCGCCGCGGATCCCTGGCTGAACCTCGTCTACTTCTGCATGGGCATGCTGTTCTGCCACCTGACCTGGCGCACCGGCGGGCTCGAGGCAGCCGTCGCCATGCACACCGCCAACAACATCCTCGGCCTCGCCTTCGTCCCCTTCCAGGAGTGGGGCGGCATCTTCGACCGCAGCGCCGGCGTCGCCGGACCCGAGGTGCTGGTCCAGCTGGGACTGCTGGTGGTGGCCGGTGCGGTCATCGAGGTCCTGGCGCGACGACGTGGCCTCGTGCGCGTCTCGGCGCCCGCCGCACCGTCGGCTCCCTGACCGGGCAGGGAGTCGGGGTCAGGCAGCCCGCGTGGCCCACCACCGCAGCACTCGCAGAGCGCTCAGCGTGATCCACTTCGACGGCTCACCCGCCGGAGTGTCGACGTCGAACCACACCCTGCCGGGCAGGACGTAGTCCCGTGCCCAGGTGCCGTCGTCGCGTCGCTTCGAGCGAATCACCTCCGTCGTCGCGGTCCAGGGCTGGCCGTCGTCGGCGAAGTCCGCCTCCGTGGTGTCCGAGGGGAAGTAGGCGCCCCCGGCCCACTGCCCGTCCGGGTCCTGCTTGGCGAGCAGGGTCGCGCCGAAACCCTCCGTCGCCACCCGCTTGCGAGTGGCCCGCCACGTGTCCTCCGGGGCGCCCACGAGGTCCCTCTCCACCTGCCAGCGCAGGGCGGGGTCCGAGTCCAGTAGCCATGTCACAACGTCGTCGTCGGTCATGGCAGAAACACTAGACCTGGACTCCGACAGATCCGGGTGCTCAGTCCTCGTTGCTGTTCCTGCCGCCCACGAACTCCAGCAACGCCGGGTCCGAGGAGACCAGCACGTCCCCAACCTCGTCGCCGGTGCAGGTGACCAGCTCTATCCGCAGCGCGCCATCCCCGCGGGAGACCACCCGCCAGTTGGCGCCGCCGGCCTCCCAACGCTGCAGTTTCCCCACCGGGTCCATGCTCTCGCCCATGGCCCAACGGTAGGCCCTGCGGCTTGACCGTGGGCATTTCCACACACCCCGGGTTATCCTGATCCCGCCATGACTGTCACCGCGCCGAAGCATTCACTGTTCCCCCAGCTCGAACCCCTGCTGGCAAGCGTCAGCAAGCCCATCCAGTACGTGGGTGGCGAGCACAACAGCGTCGTCAAGGACTGGGACGCGGCCGAGGTCCGCTGGTGCCTGTCCTACCCCGACGCCTACGAGGTGGGCCAGCCCAACCAGGGCGTCGCCATCCTGTACGAGATCCTCAACGAGCAGGACTGGATCCTCGCCGAGCGCACCTATTGCGTGTGGCCGGACATGGAGCAGGCGATGCGGGCAGGCGGCATCCCGCAGTTCACGCTCGACGCGCACCGCCCCGTCGGGTCCTTCGACCTGCTGGGCGTCTCGTTCGCCACGGAACTCGGCTACACCAACCTGCTGCAGATCATCGACCTGGCGGGCATGACGCTGCACGCGGCCGAGCGGGGCGACGACGAGCCGCTCGTGGTGGCCGGAGGGCACGCCGCCTTCAACCCCGAGCCCATCGCAGACTTCATCGACCTGGCCGTCCTAGGCGACGGCGAGGAGGCCTGCCTCCTGATCTCCCAGATCATGCGGGAATGGAAACAGGACGGCAGCCCCGGCGGACGCGACGGCATCCTGCTGCGGCTGGCCGAGACCGGCGCGTTCTACGTGCCCAAGTTCTACGACGTCGACTACCTGCCCGACGGCCGGATCCAGCGGGTGGCGCCCAACCGGGCGACGGTCCCGTTCCAGGTGCGCAAGCACACCCTCATGAACCTCGACGAGTGGCCCTACCCGGCCAGGCCGATCGTGCCGATGGCCGAGACCGTCCACGAGCGCTACTCGGTGGAGATCTTCCGCGGCTGCACCCGTGGCTGCCGCTTCTGCCAGGCGGGAATGATCACCCGCCCCGTGCGCGAGCGCAACATCCAGACCATCGGCAAGATGGTGGCCGGCGGGCTGAAGGCGACGGGCCTCGAGGAGATCGGCCTGCTCAGCCTGTCCAGCGCAGACCACTCAGAGATCGCCGACGTCACCAAGCAACTGGCCGACCGCTACGAGGGCGGCAACGTGTCCCTCTCGCTGCCGTCGACCCGCGTGGACGCGTTCAACATCGACCTCGCCAACGAACTTTCCCGCAACGGCCGACGCTCCGGGCTCACGTTCGCGCCAGAGGGTGGCAGCGAGCGGATGCGCAAGGTCATCAACAAGATGGTCACCGAGGAGGACCTGATCAACACCGTCGCCGCCGCCTTCAGCAACGGCTGGCGCCAGGTCAAGCTGTACTTCATGTGCGGCCTGCCCACCGAGACCGACGAGGACGTCCTCGAGATCGCGGAGCTGGCCTCGAAGGTGATCCAGGTGGGTCGGGAGAAGTCCGGCACCAAGGACATCCGCTGCACCGTCTCCATCGGCGGTTTCGTGCCTAAGCCCCACACGCCGTTCCAGTGGGCGGCCCAGGCCGACGTCGAGACCATCGACAGCCGCCTCCAACTCCTGAAGGACACCATCCGCCAGGACCGCAACTACGGCAAGGCCATCGGCTTGCGCTACCACGACGGCAAGCCCGGCATCATCGAGGGCCTGCTGTCCCGCGGCGACCGCCGCGTGGGCCGCGTCATCGAACGGGTCTGGCGGGAGGGCGGCAAGTTCGACGGCTGGAGCGAGCACTTCAGCTACGAGCGCTGGACCCAGGCGGCGGCCGAGGAACTGGCGGCCTTCGGGCTCGACCTCGACTGGTACACCACCCGCGAGCGCGGCTACGAGGAGGTCCTGCCCTGGGACCACCTGGACGCGGGCCTGGACCGGGACTGGCTGTGGGAGGACTGGCAGGACTCGCTGGACGAGGTCTCCGTCGAGGACTGCCGCTGGACCCCGTGCTTCGACTGCGGGGTGTGCCCCGAGATGGATACCGAGATCCAGATCGGTCCCACCGGCCAGCAGCTGCTGCCGCTGACGGTGGTCAACAACTCACTGGCCTGACGGCCGGAGCTGGTCCTCGATGTACCACTTGTGGCAGCAGACGTAGCCGGCGATGGTCATCGGGACCATCAGGGCCACGAGGATCCACACCGACACCGTCCAGGACCCGGTCAGGCCACCGATCGCACCGAAGGTCACCGGACCGAACGCGGCGATCGTGTAGCCGGTCGACTGTGTGAAGCTGGACAGGGCGGTGGTGCCGCTGGGCGTGCGTGAGCGCATGCCCAGCAGCGCCAGGATCAGGGGGAACGACGCCGTGCCCAGCGCCAGGAACACGGCCCACAGCCAGGGCAGCGTCATCGGGTCGTACAGCAGGCCGAACAGCCCCACGGCCAGACAGCCCATGATCGCCAGGAACAGCCCGACGGGTGCCTGCTTCTGGGCGGTGTACCGGGGCACCCAGAAGGCCAACGGAATGCCCACGCCGGTGGCGATCCCGAGCATCAGGCCGGCGTTGACCTGGCTCATCCCGGCGTCCTGGTAGACCGTGGGCAGCCATCCGAAGATGGTGTAGGCATACGTGCTCTGCAACCCGAAGAAGAGGGCCATCAGCCACCCCATCCGGGTCCGCGCCACCGCTGCGAAGCCGACGTGACCGGCGCTGGTGGAGCGGCCGTGCCTCCCGGTGTTGTGGCGCAGCATCGGCACCCAGCACACGGCCGCCGCGACGGCGATGGCCACTGCGGCGGTGAAGGCCGCCCGCCAGCCGCCCAGCGCGTTGGCCAGCGGCACCGTTCCGATGCTCGCACTGGTCACTCCCACCGAGAGCACCAAGGAGTACAGCGCCGTCGCCAGCCCGACCCGGCCGGGGAAATGGTGCCTGACAAGGCTCGGGAGTAGGACGTTGCAGGTGGCCATGCCGGCGAGTGCCAGCACGGACAGCAGCAGGAACGCCCAGCCGGAGTCCACCCAGGCGCGCGACAGCTGACCGACGATCAGGGCCACGATCGCGGCTCCGACAGTGAACTGCATCCCGATCCGTCGGGAGATCTCTGGGGTCAGTGCCCCGAACAGTGCGAAGCAGAGCGAGGGCAGCGACGTCAGCAGTCCGGCGGTGGTGGGGCCGAGCGAGAGGTCCGCGGTGATGTCGGTCAGCACCGGACCCACCGAAACCGCCACGGGCCGCAGGTTGATCGACAGCACCAGCACCGCCACCAGGGCCAACCACTGCATGCGGCCCTGCGCGGGGGAACCAGACGTCATGGCCGCAACACTAGTGCCCAACTGAAACCTGAAAGTCGGTTCAGGTCGAGTCGGATTGTGGTTATGCTCATGCCAGCGGGCGCGACGGTGCGCGTGTGAACACTTTCTCGGAGGACACCCAATGACGACCCTCGAAGGCATCTCTGCCCGGCGGATCCAGACCCCACGGCTGGGCGTGAACGTCCTGGAGCGCGACGGCGACGACACATCAGCGCCGGTGGAGCGCACGGTGGTGCTGGTGCACGGCAATGTCTCGTCATCGCTGTTCTGGCAACCGCTGATGCTCGACCTGCCGGCGGACCTGCGGGTGCTAGCCGTGGACCTGCGTGGCTTCGGGGGTACCGACCGGCTCCCCGTGGACGCCACCCGCGGTGTGCGGGACTTCTCCGACGACGTCCATGCGGTGCTCGTGGCACTTGGGATCGAGTCCGCGCACCTGGTCGGTTGGTCCATGGGCGGGGGAGTGGTGATGCAGTACGCCCTCGACCACCCCGCACTGAGCCTGACCCTGCAGGCGCCGGTCTCGCCCTACGGGTTCGGCGGCACCCGCCGCGACGGAACCCGCCTGAGCAAGGATGACGCGGGCACGGGCGGCGGGGGCGCCAACCCGGACTTCGTGGCGAGCCTGCGTTCCGGGGACACCACGGCCGACTCGCCGACGTCGGCCCGGAGCGTCTTCCGCTCCAGCTATGTCGCCGCCGGGTACGAGACGGACCTGGAGGACCTGTGGGTGGAGTCGATGCTCACCACCTCCACCGAGGACGGCAACTACCCGGGCAACTCAGCCGCGAGCGAGAACCGGCCCGGGTTCGCGGCCGGGACCGACGGCTTCCTCAACACGATGGCGCCGAAGTACTTCAACACCGCCGGGATCGTCACCCTCGAGGAGAAGCCGCCGATCCTGTGGGTGCATGGCACGGCCGATGCCATCGTCTCCGACGCTTCCTTCTTCGACCTCAACCACCTGGGAGCCATGGGGATCGTCCCGGGCTGGCCGGGTGACGAGGTGGCCCCGGCCCAGGAAATGGTCTCCCAGACCAGGGACGTGCTGGACGCTTACCAGGCCGCCGGCGGGCAGGTGACCGAACTGCTGCTGGAGGGTACCGGCCACTCGCCGCACCTCGAGCGCCCCACACAGGTGCGCGATGCGATCGTCGGGCTGATCCGCGGCTGAGCCGCGCGGCCGCGTCACGGGCGTTGGTTGCGTACAATCTCGCCCGTGATGAGTCGCCAGCCACCCGTCCAGCAGCCACCCCCGGTGCAGAAGCTGCGCCTGCGCTACACCAAGCGCGGCGTGGCACGCTTCACCTCCCACAGGGACTTCGGCCGCGCCCTCGAGCGCGCCATCCGTCGCGCCGAGGTGCCGATGGCCTACTCCTCGGGGTTCACGCCGCACCCGCGCATCTCCTACGGCAGCGCCGCGCCCACGTCCGCGGCCTCGGAGGCCGAGTACGTCGAACTGGGGCTGAGCGAGCACTGCGACCCGCAGAAGGTGACGGACGCGCTGAACGAGGTGCTGCCCACGGGCTTCGTCGTCCTCGACGCCGCGGACGCCGTCAAGCCGTCGCTGGGTGACCTGTTGTCCGCCTCGGACTGGGAGATCCGCCTCGAGGGCGCGGCGCCGGGGGTGCTGGCAGAGGCCGTCGCAGCCCTACTGGCGACCGACGAGCTGAGCGTGGAGCGCATGACCAAGAACGGCAAGCGCACCTTCGACGTGCGGGCCGCCGTGGTGGCGATCGAGGCGCTCTCCGACGATGTGATCGCGCTGCGTTCGCTGCAGCAGCAGCCCCTCGTGCGGCCGGACGACGTCCTGACCGCGCTGCGCCAACTGGACGAGCGCGTGCCGGCCGGTCTCCCGCTGCTCACGAGGCTGGCGCAGGGCCCGCTCGTCGACGGCGAGATCGAGGATCCGCTGCGCCCGAGCGTCGCCTGAGGGCAGGCCTCATGGGCGCGGAGGGGTAACGATTCGGTAACGAACCGTACAGGTGTAATCCAGACCCCTCGGCGGGGTCTGATACCTCTTTGCAACTGCGCGTGCGTGCGCGCGATAAGGGACTCGGGCCGTCACGTCAAGGGGTTGGGGATGATCGGCGGCCGTCGTTAGGTTGGCATGGAATTTCAAGCCAACTCTTAGGAGAGTCCCTCCATGAACATGTCCAGCTTCAACCCGCGCCGTCGTGTCCGCACCCTGGCCGCAGTGGTGGGTGTGGCAGCGCTCGCCCTGACCGCCTGCTCCGGCGACGGCGGCGAGGAGACCGGCGGCGGCGACGACCTGGGACTCATCAACGACGGCACCCTCGTGGTGGCGATGAGCGGCGAGTTCCAGCCGTTCAGCTACTTCGAGGGCAACGAGCTCACCGGCTTCGACTACGACATCGGCGTGGCCATCGCCGAGGAGCTCGGGCTCGAGGTGGACTCCCAGACCGGTGCCTTCGACACCCTCATCGGTGGCGTCCAGGCCAACCGCTACGACGTGCTGATCGCCTCGATGACCCCCACCGAGGAGCGTGACCAGGCCGTCGACTTCACCGACAGCTACTACGTCTCCGGCGCGCAGGCCTTCGTGGCCCCCGACAGCGAGTGCACCGACATCACCGAGATGGACTCGCCCGTCATCGGCGTCGCCAGCGGCACCACCTACCAGAGCTACCTGGAGGACGAGGGCGGCGACTGGGTGGGCGAGGTGCGCACCTTCTCCTCCGACATCACCGCCCTGCAGGACGTGGCCACCGGCCGCCTCGATGCCGCCATGACCGACCGCAACGTCGGTCTGCACCAGATCCAGGAGTCCGGCCTCGACATCGTCGAGTGCGGCGCACCGCTCTACACCGAGGAGCCCGCCTTCGCCGTGAAGGAGGGCAACACCGCGCTGCAGGAGGCACTGAACGAGGCGCTCGCCTCCATCAAGGAGGACGGCACCTACGCGGAGATCTCTGAGAAGTACTTCGGCAAGGACATCTCCACCACTGAGACGGACGGCTGAGTCTCCCGGTGAACGGCTTCTTCGAGCTCTTCGCCGAGTACGCCCCGCTGTTCCTCGAGGCGTCCTGGGTGACGCTGCGGCTCACCGCCGCGGCGTTGCTCATGGCCATGGTCGGAGGCGCACTCGTCTCCGCCCTGGCCATGAGCCGGGTCAAGTTGCTGAAGTGGATCGCGACGGTCTACATCGGCATCGTGCGCGGCACCCCGCTGATCACGCAGATCTTCATCATCTACTTCGGCCTGGCCTACATCATCACGCTCCCCGCGTTCTGGGCAGGGGCGCTGGCGCTGGCCTTCCACAACTCCGCCTACATCGCCGAGATCATCCGCTCCGGCTTCCAGGCGGTCCCGAAGGGTCTCGTCGAGGCGGCGCGCTCGCTCGGCATGTCCCGGGCCAAGACCCTCAAGCGCGTGCAGGCGCCGCTGGCGCTGCGGACCACGCTGCCCGTGCTGGGCAACCAGTACATCATCGCCGTGAAGGACTCCTCGCTGGTCTCCTTCATCGGCATGACCGAGCTGTTCCAGACGTCGCGCAACATGGCGGCCTCCACCTACCAGCCCCTCACGGCCTACATCGTCGTGGCGGTCTACTACCTGGTGATCGTCCTCGCACTGACCGCGCTGGTCAGCTGGCTGGAACACAAGCTCAGCGCGCACAGGAGGCCTGCAGAAGCATGAGCGAGAACAACACTTCCCGCGAACCGGTGGGCGACGAGGTCATCGTCCACATGGAGAACATCGTCAAGCGCTTCGGCAAGACGACGGTGCTGAACGGCATCGACCTCGACGTCTACCAGGGCGAGGTGGTCACCCTCATCGGGCCCTCCGGTGCGGGCAAGAGCACGCTGCTGCGCTGCGTCAACGGCTTGGAGCGCATCAGCGACGGCCGCATCGAGGTGGACGGGCAGCGCCTGTCCTACTCGGAGCAGGACATCAACCGCCTGCGCGCCCGCATCGGCATGGTGTTCCAGCAGTTCAACCTGTTCCCGCACATGACCGTCATCGAGAACATCATGGTGGCCCAGCGCGAGGTCCTCGGCCGCAGTGCGGACGAGGCGCGCGAGCGCGGCGAGACCCTGCTGGAGCGCGTGGGCCTCGGGCACAAGGCCAAGGCCTACCCGGGCAACCTCTCGGGCGGGCAGCAGCAGCGCGTGGCCATCGCCCGCGCCCTCGCCATGGACCCCACCGTCATGCTCTTCGACGAGCCCACCTCCGCGCTGGACCCCGAGCTGGTGGGGGAGGTGCTCGACGTGATGCGCAACCTCGCCGACGACGGCATGACCATGATGGTGGTCACCCACGAGATGCGGTTCGCGCGCAATGTCGCCGACCGGGTGGTCCTCCTCGCCGACGGCGGCATCGCCGAGCAGGGTCCGCCCGAGCAGGTCCTCGATTCGCCCTCCAGCGAGCGTGGCCGTGCCTTCCTGGAGGAACTCCTCAACCACTGACCCGGAACACGGGTTCCAGTCGGGCCCACGCCGCGGCGCGGGCGAAGACCGGGACCCGGTTCCGCGGCGTGCTGGTGGCGATGACGTCGTCTCCCGCGACGGGGGTGCCGGACCACACGTCCACCCAGTCGCCCGGGGGCAGGAACACCGGCCAGTCGCCGTCGCCCGCCTCGAGTACGGGGGCCACGAGCAGGTCGTCGCCCAGCAGCCACTGGACGTGCTCCCAGACCCTCGGGTCTTCGGGGTGCTCGAACCACAACGGCCGCATCAGCGGTGCACTGGTGGCGATCGTCGCGGCCGCCTGTTCGGCCAGATAGGGCACCAGCCGCTCCCGCAGGTGCACCAGGTTCCGGACCTCCCCGATCACCGAGCCGTCACCGGTGAGTTCGGCCACGTTCCACGGCGTCCGGTCGCGGGGCGGCCGGCGGTGGTGGTTGAACTCCGAGTGGTACTGCATGATCGGCACGAACACGCTCGCCGCCATCGCCCGCATGTACAGCTCGGGATCCGGCACGGGCCCGGAGAACCCGGCCACGTCCCAGCCCCAGTGGACGATGCCGCTGGCCGCGGCCGACAGCCCGGCGAGCATGGACCACCGGAACGCCTCCCAGGTGGAGTTCTCGTCGCCGGCCCAGAACGCCCCGTGGGCCTGGGACCCCGTGAAGCCCGCCCGGCTGAAGGTGACCGGCGCTTTCCCGGCGCTCTCCAGCAGTCTTCCGTAGGCAGCGGCGTAGGCCACCGGGAACAGGTTGTTGGACTCGGCGCCGGTGCTGCCGTCGAGGTAGCGCAGGTCCGCACCCCAGGCATGCTCGCCGCCATCGGTCTTGAAGCCGTCGATCCCGAGGTCCTCGACGAGGTAGCGGCGCTTTTCTGTCCACCACCGTGCGGCGCGTTCGTCGGTCAGGTCCGGCATCAGGGCGAGCGGGAACCACCAGCCCCGGTTCCGGTACGGCCGCAGCCGCCCGTCGGGGGCCACCTCGCGGATCAGCACGTCCTCACGGACGGCGGCCTCGGCGTCGGCCCTGGCCTGTCCGCTGGGGTGCGGCCGCATCTTCAGCAGCGGGATCTGCCACAGGTGCACCTTCGTCCCGGCGGCGTGGATCGCGTCCACCATGCCCTTCGGGTCCGGCCAGGCGCCGTCGGCGGGGAACTCGAAGTCGGAAAGGCGCATGGGGCCGGCGTCGTCGCGCACCTCGTAACGGGCGTCCCGGAAGATGGTGAAGGTGCTCTCGTCACTCCAGGCCTCGATCACGACGGAGCCGACGGGGATGTCGTGCTCGGCGTGCAGTGCCAGCTGTCGCTCCACCTCGGCCTGCGTGTTCCACTCGTTGCCGCTGGCCCAGAGCCTGAAGACCCAGTCCGGCAGCTGCCGCGGCCGGCCCACCTCTGCTAGGAACGCGTCGAGGACCTGCGTGGGCGTCCCCGGGTACAGGGCCAGCTCCAGGGGCCGCTCGCCGAGCTCGGACTCCACCACCAGGCGGGTGGCATCGGATGCGCCGACGTTGAACCAGACCCGCCGCGAGGTGCGGACGTGGAACCCCCACCCCGTCCCGCCCACCACGTGCGCGAACGGCATGGGCAGGTAGGTGCGGCGGTGGGCGCCCTGAGACTTGTACTGCTCGAACACGACGGCGTCCAGACAGGTGCCGCGGTGCTGGAGGGCGTCGAAACGTTCCCCGAAACCCGCCACCCTCTCATCGGGCGTGAGTGGGAGGGCGAACCGCAGCCGGAGCGCTTGCTCACCGTCGTGCAGGACCGCCGAGTCCGAGGGCGCCACCCCTTCGACGCCGCCGACGACGGCGAGCATCCCCGGCTCGGCCGCCCGCCAGGACGCCACCCGGCACTCGAACCAACGGGTGGTGGTGCCACCGCCGGCGAATCGGTAGCGCAGCACTGCGTCGGCCTGCACCTCCGGGATCACCACTTCCCAGCCGCCCGCGCTGCGCCCCTTGCGCGCCTGCGCCGAGGCGAGGTGGCCGCCGCTCACGTCCTGGCCCCGGGAGGACCGGGGGACCCGCCCCAGCTCGTGGTGCTCGGTGCGGACGTCGTCGCCCACCGTCACCACCAGTTCGACGGAGACGGATTCGAGCTCCCCGGAGGTGCGCACGCCCAGCCGCAGCGGCTCACCGGCCACGGGGCGGACGGGTGAGCGCTGCTCGGTGTCGTCGGAGTAGGGGTGCCCGGAACCGAGTGGGCGGTGGCGGATCATGCGGTCTCCTCGAGTTCGACGGCCAGCCGCAGCAGCATCGCGTGGCTCCACAACAGGGGTTTGGCGACAGTGCCCCAGCGCTCGAGCCACTCCTGCTCGAAGGACCCGTCGAGGAGGTGGTCGGAGACCTGCTCGGGCAGCATCAGCTCCTCGTCGGCCGTGGCGGCGGCCCACCGCAGCCCGCGCTCCGCGGCGGCGCGATCCCCGACGGCCAGCTGCGCCAACCCGAGGAAGCACGTCAGCAGCGGCCAGCGACCACCGCCGTAGAAGGTGTCGGCGAGGAACCGGTGCACGCCACCATCGACGGCGAGCTCCCGCTCCACGGCCGCGACGGTGCCGGTTGCCAGGTCCGAGGTCGGGTCGAGCACCCGCAACGGTGACACCAGGGAGCTGAGGCTGCCGTCCACGGCTGGGTTGTCCAGCCACTTGGTGAGGTGGCCGTCGACGGCGCCGTCCCCGGCGAGGACCCTGTCGATCGCGGCCCTGACCTCCAGCGCCCGCGTGGCGCGTGAACCTTCGACGAGCCCGGCGTCCACCGCCGCGGACAACCCGGCCGCGATGCAACCCAGGGTCGAGACGTGCACATGGGCGCTGTTTTCCTCCCACCAGTCGAAGCAGGGGCGGTCCCAGGAACTGACGAGGTAGTCCACGGTGAGCTCCGCCGCCCGGGACCAGCGTGTCGCGTCCACGCCGTGGCGGCGGCAGTGCTCCACCAGCGCCCACAGCCAGGTGCCGTAGCCGTCGAGTTGGAAGTCCCACCAGTCGTCGTCGCCGAACTCGCCGTCGAAGGTGTAGCGGGCCGGCAGCATCTTCTCACCCGGCAGGGGAGTGCCCGCCTCGGCTGCGGCCACCACCTCCGCCACCCGCGCCGAGTGCCGTTCCAGGACCCGGGCGCACCAGTCGAAGAATGCGCTCGCCGAGGCCACCTCCCCGGCGGCGGAGGCGCCGTCGGCGATGAACGCGCCGTCGCGGAACCAGCAGAAGCCCTTGTAGGCGGAGAACGTGGGGCTCGCAGGGTAGGCGCCACCCGGGTCCTGCAGGGTGACGATCAGTTCCCGCGAGTGCGCCAGCAGCGCGTCGAGGGCAGGTTGGTGGGAAGGCATGAACGGTGTCCTCCTGGTCGGGGGCGGGGCGGGCGGCTGCCCGCCCCGCGGGGGTGGGATGGGTCAGCCGAGGAGGGCGTTGACGCGCTGCTCGGCCGAGGCGACGGCGTCGGCGACGGACTTGCGGCCCGCGGCAGCCTCGGTCAGCTCCTCGGTGACGATGTCCTGCATCTCGGCCTGGGCGTCACCGATCGACGGGGCCAGGGCCACGCCGTCGAGCGAGTCGAAGACCGCCTGCCGGTTGGCGGGGGAGTCCTGTTCGAGGTAGGTCCCGAGCTTGGCCTCGTCGCTGATGGGCGGCAGCTCCCAGCCGCTGGCGAGCCGGACGTCGACCATCTCGTCGGAACTGGTCAGGAACTCGGCGAAGGCCTGCGCGGCCTCCGGGTTATCGGAGCCCGAAGAAACGGCCACGGCGTTGGAGAACATGGCACTGGCCTGCTCCGCGTCGCCGGGTTCCACGGCGATGTCCCACGCGAAGTCCGCGTCCGCGGCGGCGCCGAACATCCAGATGCCCGTGTGCCACATGGCGAGCTTGCCCTCGGCGAACAGCCCGGAGTCGAAGTCCGGGGTGCCCGCGCCCTGCTCCGCGGTGGGCATGGTGGTGCCGCTCTTGCCCACCAGCCACTCGGCCGCCGCGATCCCCTCCGGGGTGTTGAAGGCGGCTGCCGTGCCGTCGGCGTTCAGGAACTCGCCGCCGGCCTGGGCCACCGTCTTGTAGTACTCGTGGAAGCTGATGGGCTGGTAGTCGCCCCACACACCGGCGTCGGCGTCGGTGAGCTGCTCGGCGGCGGCCTGCTCTTCGGCCCAGGTCCAGTCCGAGGTGGGGTGGTCGAGTCCGGCCGCGTCGAACAGGTCCGCGTTGTAGAACAGCACGACGGTGGAGAACGAGCTGGGCAGCGCGTACGAGGTGCCGTCGGTGGCGTAGGCCTCGGCCAGGTTGGACTGGTAGAGGCTCGTGTCCACCCCGTCGAGCGCCGCGAGGACGCCGTTGGCCTGGTACGCCTTGTAGTTGCCGTACTCGATGTCGAACACGTCGGAGACGGTGCCGCCGGCCAGGTCCGTCTGGAGGGCGGTGAAGTAGTCGGCGTAGGGGAGGGTGGTGACCTCGACGGTGATGCCGGGGTTGGCCTCCTCGAAGGCCGCCACGATGGTGGCGAGGTTCTCCTCGTTGCCACCGTTGGACATGAAGTTCGTGTAGCTGATCGTCACCTCCTCGGCGCCGGTCTCGGTGTCGGCCCCGTCGGTGGCGGGTGCGTCGGGTTCGGTGGTGCCGGCGTCGGCGCCGGGGTCTGCGGTGCCGGAGCAGCCGGCGACGGTGAGGGCGAGGAACGCGGCGAGGCCGGCCCTGAGCCAGGTGTGCTTGGACATGAGGTATCTCCTTCGATACTCGGATGGCTGGATCTGTTGCTGGTTCATTTGATGCCCGAACTCGCGACGCCCTGGATCACGTACTTCTGGGCGAACACGTAGATGGCGAGCATGGGGATGATGGACACGACGGAGCCGGCCATCATCACGTCCCACTGCGTCGTGTACTGGCCCTGCAGCCCGGCCAGGGCGAGTGGGAGAGTCTTGAGCTCCTCCGAGCGGAGGATGATGAGCGGCCACAGGAAGCTGTTCCAGCTGCTCATGAACGAGAACACCGTGAGGGTGGCGAGCGTCGGCCCCACCAGTGGCAGCACGATGGTGCCGAAGATGCGGAAGTGGCCCGCGCCGTCGAGGGTGGCGGCCTCGTCGAGTTCGCGCGGCACCTGGTTCATGGCCTGCCGCAGGAGGAACACGCCGAACGCGCTGGCGATCCCGGGCAACAGGACGCCGAGGTAGGTGTCCACCAGACCGAGGTCCCGCATCTGCACGAACAGCGGCACGATCAGCACCTGGATGGGGACCATCATGGTGGCCAGGTAGATGGCGAACACCAGGCCCCGGCCCGGGAACCGGAGCCGGCTGAACGCGTACGCGGCTAGGGAGCTGGTGAGCAGTTGCAGCACAGTCTGCGCCACGGCCAACCCCACCGAGTTCGCGATCACGCGTGCGAACGGGGTGTTCTCGAAGAGCTCGGCGTAGGCGCCCAGTGACGGGTTCTCAGGCAGCGACGGTGTCGCCGACAACCCCGCCCCGGGCGAGACCGACGTGATCACCGTCCACAAGAATGGGAAGAACATCACGGCGGCCCCGAGGACGAGGACGACGAGCAGCAGCGGGTTGGTGCGCCTACGCATAGTTGACCCACCTCTTCTGGCCCCGGATCTGGATGAGGGTGACCACCAGCACCAGCACGAACAGCAGCCACGAGAGCGCGGCGGCCTCGCCGGCCCGGGAGTACCGGAACGTCAGGTCGTAGATCTGCTGCACCACGACGGTGCTGGCGCCCGCCGGGCCGCCTCCTGTCATGGCGTAGACCTGGTCGAAGACCTGGAACCCGTTGATGAGCGAGATCACCACCACGAAGAACGTCGACGGCGTGAGCATCGGCAAGGTGATGTGGAACAGTCGCCCCCACCAGCCCGCGCCGTCCACCGTCGCCGCCTCGTAGAGCTCCTGGCCGATGGCCTGCAGCCCCGCCAGCAGGATGATCATGACGAACCCGAGGTCCTTCCACGCCGAGGCGAGGATGATCGACGGCATGGCCCACGCCGGGTCCGTCCACCAGCCCGGGCCGTCGATGCCGAACAGTCCCAGGGCGGCGTTGACGATGCCCACCTCGGGGTTGAGCAGCCAGCGCCAGATCAGCGCCACGACGATCCAGCTGGTGACCACGGGCAGGAAGTAGACGCCGCGCAGCAGGCTGCGCAGGGGCAACGCCTGGTTGAGGGCCAGGGCCAGGGCCAGCCCGCCGACGTAGACCAGCGGCAGGTAGCCGACGATGTAGTAGAAGGTGTTCCCGAACGCGTTCAGGGTCTCCGGGTCCTGCAGGAGCTTGGCGTAGTTGCCGAGCCCCACCCACTCCATGGGGGAGAGCAGGTTCCACTTGTGCAGGCTCACCCAGAACGCCCCGAACATCGGGTAGATGGTGAACATGGCCATCGGCAGGGCGCTGGGCAGCAGGAACGCGAGCACCACCAGGGCGTACCTGAGGCGCCGTCCGGCCTTGCCGGGCGGGCGTCGTCGGGTCCGGGTGGCCGTGGTCACCGGCCGGCCTTCTGGGTGGTGCCGCTGCCGGTGAGTCGTTCCCGCACGAGCCTGCCCTGCTCACCGGCCAGGCCTGCGGCGTCGAAGGGGGTGGCCAGCACGAGGCTGGCGGCGCCCTGCGCCCAGCGGTCGTCCTGCCAGGTCTCGACGGCCACCTCCAGGCCGCGCTTGCGGGGCATCAGCGCGGATCGGAAGGCCTCGTCGAAGCTGCCGCGCCAGTGCGCCCAGGCCTCGATGCCCTCGCCGAGGAGGATCAGGATCTCCGGGTCCAGGACGTTGGCGACCCCGGCGACGACGCGCCCGAGCATGCGCCCGGCGTCGGCGAAGAGCTGGAGACTGGCTGCGTCGCCGGCGTCGGCCTGGCCCCGGAGCGTGGCGATGCCGCCGGTGGCGGGGATGGTGCCGGCCTCCTTGGCGCGTCGCACGAGCGCCTCCTGGCCGACGAACGCCTCCAGGCAGCCGCGGGCGCCGCACTGGCACTGCGGTCCGTCCTCCGCCACCGGGACGTGGCCGATCTCGCCGGCGCCGCCGCCGTGGCCGCGCACGATGATGCCGTCGGCGATGATGCCCGCGCCGATGCCGGTCCCGATGGTGACCACGAGTGCGTTGTCGTGGCCGTGGGCCTGCCCGTGCAGCATCTCGGCCATCGCCAGGGCGTTCACGTTGTTCTCCACCAGCACCGGCAGTTCCAGTTGTTGGCGCAGTACGTTGCCGAGCGGGGCGCGGCTCCAGCCGAGCTGGGTGGAGTTGACGTTGCCCAGGCTCTGGTCGTCCACGTCCGCCGGCAGGCCCACGCCGATGCCGAGCAGCGGGCGTTCTCCGCCGCCGTCGATGAACTGCTTGAGCATGCCTGCGAGGGTGCTGATCGCGGTGAGGGCTGCAGTGTTGAACGGCTCGGTGGCGGAACGGACGACAGCGCCGTCGATGCCCACCTCGACGAAGGTGGCGTGGTCCGGGGCGATCTTCACGCCGATGGCGTGGCCCGCGTCGGCGGCGAGTCCCAGCTGGCGCGCCGGGCGGCCGCCCTGCGACGGCGTCAGTTCCAGTTCCACCAGCAGTCCGTCGGCCAGCAGTTGCTTGGTGATCTGCGTCACCAGCGCGGGCGACACGCCGATGAGCCGCGCGAGTTCTGCGCGCGACGTCGGGCCGTTGGTGCCGATCTGGGCAAGGACCGCCGAGCGGTTGATGTCGGACGGGGATGCTGCTGCTGTCACTTGGAAACCTCTTTGTTCAGGACTAAAAGAAGCCTAAAAGTAAGGTGGTGGGGCTGTCAAGGGTCCGCCGCTCCAGGAGGCTGGCATGAGGGCCCGGCGCGTCGCCGTCGCGGGCCCAGTTGACCCGACACGCCGAGAGAAATCGCCGGAACGGTGGCCCGCCACCCTTCCGCCCGATCCAGTCGGCGAGTCGGGTCGTGGGCCAGACGGAGAGCGCGTGGTGGAAGGCCTCCGGAGGGCGAGGATGCACGGGGTTGGGTGGGTGTGTGAGAGAATGGGCAACAGGTCACGCACCGCCGGTGCCGCCGGAGGCCGCTTGAGTCTGTACCGCGACGAAGAATTCGACCGCGGCTGCTCCTGAGCTGGTCCCCGTAGACCGTTGAACTTGGTTTCGTAGCTTCGGCTGCGTCCACTTCCGCGCATCCATGCGCATGAGGAGCCTGATGGTCGAGAACGAGAACGGCAACGCAACAACAGCCGAATCGACGCAGAACCCGCCCACCACCCGCCGCCGTCGCGCGGCATCCCGACCCGCCGGTCCGCCCCCCGAGGTCGCGGCCCCCTTCCAGGTCCCGCAGACCACCACCGCAGCGGCCGCGACGTCGGCCCCGGTCGACGCCCCCGCCGAGACCCCGGCGACCACCGAGTCCGCACCCAAGCGTCGACGCGCCACGCGTGCCGCGGGCAAGGCCGAGTCCGTCGCGGCTCCCGCCGAGGCCACCACCGCGCCCGCTGAGGCTGCCACCACCCCTGCGCCCGCTGAGCGCGCCACTGCACAGCCCGCCACCCCGGCAGCGGAGGAGCCCGCGAAGAAGCCGGCCACCCGTCGCCGCCGCGCCACCCGTGAGACCGGCGCTTCCGACCCGATCGTGGAGATGGCTGCCGAGACCGCCGAGGCGGCAGCCGCGGTCCCTGAGCCCGCTGCCGAAGGCGCTGCCAAGGCGCCCGAGAAGAAGCCCGCCACGCGTCGTCGCGCCACCCGGGCCGCCGCACCCGCGGAGCCGGCCGCCAAGCAGGACGAACTCGACGTCGACCCCATCGCCGCCGCTCTCGAGCAGGCCCAGGCGCAGGCCACCGCCAAGTCCGGCGCCGCCGCCGATGCGGAGGAGAAGAAGCCCGCCACTCGACGTCGCCGCGCCACCCGCGCAGCCGCTCCCGCCGAGCCGGTCGAGGAGAAGGCCGAAGCCGAGCAGAACACTGACCCGATCGCAGCGGCACTGGACCTCGCTGCCGCCGAGTCCAAGGCGAGGACCGCCCAGCCCGAGGCGGCCGACGAGGCCAAGAAGCAGGACGAGAAGCCCGCCACCCGCCGCCGCCGCGCCAGCCGCCCCGCCGCCGCACCCGCGCCCGAGGCTGAGGCCACGGACGAGGAGGCGACGGAGGAGGACTCCATCGGCGCCGCGCTGCGGATGGCCGAGGAGGCCGCCCAGGCCCGCAAGGCACTGGTGAGCGATCCCTTCAACGCCCCTGCCCAGGACCGTCAGGGTGCGCTCGACGAACTGGCAGGCGCCATCGCCGCCGGCCAGTCCGGCGAGGACGAGTCCGACGATGAGGACGAGGACGAGGACGACGAGTCCTCCGACGAAGCCGCCGAGGATTCCGATGACTCGGACTCCGACGACGACTCGGACGACAGCTCCGACGATGACAGCTCCGGTGAGGACGGGCGCCCGTCGCGCCGCCGCCGTCGCCGCGGGGGCCGTCGCCGCCGTCGCGGGGGAGCCCGTGGGGACTCCGAGGACTCGGACGAGTCCAACGGCTCCGACGACTCCGAGACTGAGTCTTCCGACGAGGACTCCGACTCCACCGGAGCCGACGACTCCGACGACAACTCGGACGACAGCTCCGACGACAACGGCACGACGCGCCGCCGTCGCCGTCGCCGTCGCGGAGGCCGCAGCGACAACAAGGAGGGCGGCACCTCCAGCGACGAGATCACCGGCATCGAGGGCTCCACACGCATGGAGGCCAAGCGCCAGCGCCGCAAGGAGAACCGCGCCGCCGGTCGTCGCCGCGCCCCCATCCTGAGCGAGGCCGAGTTCCTGGCCCGCCGCGAGTCGGTGGACCGCAAGCTCGTCATCCGGCAGAGCGACGAGTACACGCAACTGGCAGTGGTCGAGGACGGCATCCTCGTCGAGCACTACGTGGACCGGGCGTCGGCCACCTCGCTCATCGGAAACGTGTACCTGGGCCGCGTCCAGAACGTGCTGCCCAGCATGGAGGCCGCCTTCATCGACATCGGCCGCGGCCGCAACGCCGTGATCTACGCCGGCGAGGTGGACTGGGCCTCGTTCGGCGTCTCCGCCGAGAACCGCAAGGTGGAGAAGGTCTTCAAGTCCGGCCAGAGCGTGCTCGTGCAGGTGACGAAGGACCCCGTCGGCGCGAAGGGTGCTCGACTCACCGGTCACATCTCGCTCCCGGGCCGCTACATCGTCTACTCGCCGGGTGGCCACCTGTCCGGCATCTCCCGCAAGCTGCCCGATGCCGAGCGCTCCCGCCTGCGTGAGATCCTCGGCGGCCTGATCTCCGACGACGAGTCCGTGATCGTGCGCACCGCCGCAGAAGGTGCCAGCTCCGAGGAACTGGTCCGCGACGTCAACCGGCTCAAGGCGCAGTGGGAGGTCATCGAGAAGAAGGTCAAGCAGGGCAAGGCCCCGCAGGCCCTCTACAGCGAGCCCGACCTCACCCTGCGGATCGTGCGTGACCTGTTCACCGAGGACTTCGGCAAGCTCATCGTGCAGGGCAACGGCGGTCCCGAGGACCAGTACGACGCCATCGAGAGCTACGTCTCCCACGTCGCGCCGCACCTTGCGGAGCGCCTGGAGAAGTTCACCCCTGGTGATGACGGCAAGGACGTGTTCTCGCAGTTCCGCATCGACGAGCAGATCGCGAAGGCGCTGGACCGCAAGGTCTACCTGCCCTCCGGCGGCTCGCTGGTGATCGACCGCACCGAGGCCATGACCGTCGTCGACGTCAACACCGGACGCTTCACCGGCACCGGCGGCAACCTCGAGGCCACGGTCACCTCCAACAACCTGGAGGCGGCCGAGGAGATCGTGCGCCAGCTGCGCCTGCGTGACCTGGGCGGCATCATCGTGATCGACTTCATCGACATGGTGCTCCCCAGCAACCGCGAACTGCTGCTGCGTCGCCTGGTCGAGTGCCTCGGCCGTGACCGCACCCGCCACCAGGTGGCCGAGGTCACCAGCCTGGGCTTGGTCCAGCTGACCCGCAAGCGGATCGGCACCGGACTGGCCGAGGCGTTCACCGAGGAGTGCGAGCACTGCCACGGGTCCGGCTACCTGCGCTTCGACGAGCCCGTGGACTCGCAGGAGCACGCCGACGGTGGCGACCGTGGTGGCCGAGGTCGTGGCGGGCGCGGCGGACGTCGTCGCGGCGGCAACGGCGGTGGCAACGGCGGTGGCAACGGCTCCAACGGCTCGAACGGTGGTTCGGGCAACGGTGGCGGCCACAACCACTGACGCAAGCGCGTGACGGCCCCGGTCGGCGAGGAATCGCCGGCCGGGGCCGTTCCCGTTCCCCTTCCCGGTCGCGCCGCACCGGCCAAACCCTCGCTGCTGGCGCCCCCCATCGTCGTCGACCCGACACGCCGTGAAGATCGGGCGGGGAGGGCACCGGCGCCCCTTGCGCCGATTTTCTTCGGCGGGTCGGGTCGAAGGGGCGTCCAGAAGGTGGGTGCCTGCACCACTGACGCGACGGCGTGCGCCCGGAAGGCTGGGTGCCATGACACAGCTGCTGCCCAGCGACCACCCACGCACCCACCCGACGGCGTCCCCCTCCGCCGGCCGACCGCGGCTCCTGCTCGTGTGCTGGTTCCTGCTGCTGGCAGCGCTGGCCGTGGCCGCGCCGTCGGCGCAGGAGGCGCTGGGGGTGCCCTGGGGCGTGGTTGCCCTGGTGATGTTCGCGCCGGCGCTGGCCTCGGCGCTGCTGTGGGTGGTGGCCCGGCAGGTGGCGACGTGGCCCTGTGGCTGCTGCCGGTGCCCGCCGCGGCCGGCCTGCTGGTGGTGACGGTCGCCCGAGCCCAGTCGGTAGGCTGCGGCGGTGGGGGTACAGCCCGGCGTGGGTCGGTTTGACCGGGAGCGGGCCAGCACGTAAAGTTGTCGATCGGTGCTTTTGGCTCCGCGGTTCTCCGTGTGCGGCCAGTGCCCAAGACGAAATCGGTCCTCACCAGGGGGCGCGGATAATGAAGTCGAATGAGCTGAGAAGGTAGGTCAGGCGTGTACGCGATCGTGCGCAACGGCGGACGCCAGCACAAGGTTGCTGTTGGCGACATCCTGGACATCGATCTGGTGTCCGAAGAGGTCGGCGGTACCGTCAACCTGCAGCCCCTGCTGCTGGTGGATGGGGACACCATCACCTCTGCAGCCAAGGACCTCGGCAAGGTCTCCGTGACCGCCGAGATCCTGGGCAACACCAAGGGTCCGAAGATCCGGATCCTCAAGTACAAGAACAAGACCGGTTACAAGAAGCGCCAGGGCCACCGCCAGCGGTACACCCAGGTGAAGATCACCGGCATCGAGAGCTGAGGTAGCTGAGATGGCATCCAAGAAGGGCGTTGGCTCTACTCGTAACGGTCGTGACTCGAACGCGCAGCGCCTCGGCGTGAAGCGCTTCGGCGGCCAGGTCGTCGGCGCGGGCGAGATCATCGTTCGCCAGCGCGGCACCCACTTCCACCCGGGCACCGGCGTCGGCCGTGGCAAGGACGACACCCTCTTCGCGCTGGTTCCCGGCGCCGTCGAGTTCGGTGTCAAGCGCGGACGTCGCGTCGTGAACATCGCTCCGGCCGAGGCCTGAGCACACACGCAACAGCTTTGACGCAAGGAGGGGCAGCCTGATGGCTGCCTCTCCTTTCATTTGTGCCGGACACGGTAGCGTTGTCCAGCAAGACTTCCCAGGAGGAATCCATGGCCATCCCGTCGTTCGTCGACAGAGTCAAGCTGACCGTGCAGGCCGGCAACGGCGGGCATGGTTGCGCCTCCGTCAAGCGTGAGAAGTTCAAGCCCCTCGGCGGCCCCGACGGCGGCAACGGCGGCCGCGGCGGCTCCGTCATCTTCCGCGTCGACGAGGCCGTCACCACCTTGGTGGAGTACCACCGCCAGTCCGTGCGGAAGGCCACCAACGGCCAGCCCGGCAAGGGCGACCACCAGCACGGCGCCAACGGTGAGGACATCGTGCTCACCCTGCCACCCGGCACCCTGATCACCGACGCCAACACCGGCAAGGTGCTGGCGGACCTCACCCGCGACGGCGACGAGTACGTGGCGGCCGGCGGCGGCCACGGCGGGCTCGGCAACGCGGCGCTGGCCTCCGCCTCCCGCAAGGCTCCCGGCTTCGCCCTGCTCGGTGAGGACGGCGAGGAACGGCTGCTGCAGCTCGAGCTCAAGGTGGTGGCCGACGTCGGCCTGGTCGGGTTCCCGTCCGCCGGCAAGTCGTCCCTGATCGCAGCCATCTCACGGGCCAGGCCGAAGATCGCCGACTACCCGTTCACGACGCTCGTGCCCAACCTCGGCGTCGTCGTCGCCGGCGAGGTGACCTACACCGTCGCCGACGTCCCCGGCCTCATCGAGGGCGCCTCGATGGGCAAGGGCCTCGGTTTCGACTTCCTGCGCCACATCGAGCGCTGCCAGGCGATCGTCCACGTCATCGACCTGGGCACCTACGAACCGGGCCGGGACCCGATCGCAGACCTCGAGGTCATCGAGGCCGAACTCAGCGCCCACGGTGGCCTGGAGGACCGCGTCCGGCTCGTCGCGCTCAACAAGATGGACCTGCCCGACGCGCCCGTCCTGGCCGAGATGGCCCGCGCCGAGTTGGAGAAGCAGGGCCACCGCGTCTTCGAGATCTCCACCAAGACCGGTGAGGGCCTGAACGAGCTCAAGTTCACCATGGCCAAGATCGTCGAGGCCCGCCGCGCGGCCCTGCCCGAGCCCGTCGAGGAGCGTCCGGTGCTGCGGCCCAAGCCCGTGGGCCGCGTCGCCAAGGAGCCCGAGTTCACCATCGTGAAGAAGGGCGACGGCGAGGGCGGGTTCCTGTGGCGCGTGCGCGGCGAGAAGCCCGAGCGCTGGATCCGCCAGACGGACTTCAACAACCCCGAGGCCGTGGGCTACCTCGCCGACAGGCTGAACCGGATCGGCATCGAGGCGGAGCTGTTGCGCATCGGTGGGCTGCCCGGCGACGCCGTCGCCATCGGTGGGGAGGACGCCGTCGTGTTCGACTTCGCCCCGCAGGTGGAGATCGGCGCGGAGATCCTGTCCCGACGCGGTGAGGACGCCCGTCTGGAGGAGGAGCGCCCCGCCGCGGCCAGGCGGCGCCGCATCGACGCCGAGTACCACGCCCGCAAGGCCGCCGAAGATGAGGAGTGAGATCAAGGACGCCTCCCGGCTGGTGGTGAAGGTCGGCTCCTCGTCGCTGACCACCCCTGATGGTGGATTCGACGTCGAACGGGTGGAAACCCTCGCCTCCGAGCTGGCGGCCCTGCACCGGGGAGGCTGCCGGGTGGTGCTGGTCACCTCAGGCGCCATCGCCGCGGGCCTCGCGCCCCTCGGCCTGGAGAAGCGGCCCGGGGACCTCGAGACGCAGCAGGCCGCGGCGGCCGTCGGCCAGGGCATCCTGGTCCAGCAGTACCGGCAGGCGTTCGCCAAGCACGACGTGCTGGTGGCCCAGCTGCTGCTCACCGTCGACGACGTGCTGCGCCGAACCACCTACCGCAACGCCCTCAACACCATCTCGCGGCTGTTCCGGCTGGGCGTGGTGCCCATCATCAACGAGAACGACACCACCGCCACCCACGAGATCCGCTTCGGCGACAACGACCGGCTCGCCGCGCTCGTGGCCCACCTGGTGCGCGCCGACGCGCTGGTGCTGCTCACCGACGTCGACGGCCTCTACACCGCCCACCCCAGCGAACCGGGCAGCAAACTGATCACCGAGGTCCCCGACGTGGACCGACTCACCGTGGACACCTCCCGGGTGGGCTCCAAGGTGGGCACCGGCGGCATGCGCACCAAGCTGGAGGCAGCCCGGATCGCATCCCAGGCCGGCGTCCAGGTGGTCCTCGGCCACGCCGACCAACTCCCGCAGATCCTCGCCGGCGACGAGGTGGGCACCCACTTCACACCCATCGGCAAGCGGCGGCCCCGGCGGCTGCTGTGGCTCGCCCACGCCGCCAAGACCCGTGGCGCCCTGCACGTCGACGCCGGTGCGGTACAGGCGCTGAAGAACACCCACGCCTCCCTGCTGGGCGCCGGCGTGGTCCGGGTGGAGGGCGCCTTCAGCGAGGGTGATCCCGTCGCCGTCGTGGGCCCGGACGGCCAGCCGTTCGCGCGCGGCTTCGTGGCCTACGGCTCGGCGGACCTGACGGGACCGTCGGACCAGACCCGGGCCGTCATCCACCGTGACCGCATGATCCTGCTGTGAGCCAGCGGCACCCTGTTGTGTCCCGCTAACGTTCGGCCTGTGACGCAAGCGCAGGAATCTTCACTGGTCTCGGCGGTGCAGCGCCTCCCGCCGGGGTACTTCGCGCTGGTCATGGCCACGGGAATCATCTCGCTCGGTCTCGAACTGGAGGGCTTCCACGTCTTCTCCACCGTGTTGCTGGCGATCGCCGCGGTGGCCTACGCCGTCCTGCTCGTGCTAACGCTCTGGCGGGCGTTTTGGTTCCCGCGGGACGTCGTCGCCGACTTCTCCGGCCCGCGCAACGGCTTCTCCTTCTTCACCTTCGTAGCCGGCACCAACGTGCTCGGCGCGAGGCTCGCGGCCGCCGGGGTCCCGGTCCTGCCGTTCGTGCTGCTGGGGTTGTCCTTCCTCGCCTGGCTGGTGTTGGGCTACGTGATCCCCGGGCTCGTGGTGGGCAGGAACCAGGGCGACGACATCCTCGCCGGCCTGAACGGCACCTGGTTCATCTGGTCCGTCGCGAGCCAGTCCGTGGCCGTGCTCGCGGCGTCGCTGGAGCCGACGGCGGGTGCCTTCAGCAACGGCCTGTCGATCATCGCGGTGCTGTCGTGGGGGATCGGTGTGATCCTGTACGCGGTCATCGGCTGCGCGCTGATCATCCGGGTGCTCACCCGAGGCATCCCCGTCGAGGAGATGGGGCCGCCCTACTGGGTGACCATGGGGGCGGGCGCCATCACGGTGCTGGCGGGCTCCAGGATCGTGGAGATGAGCGACACGGCCATGGTCTCGGTGATGCGCGCCCCGGTGGCGGCGGCCGCCGTCGTGTTCTGGGCGTTCGCGACGTGGCTGATCCCGGCGCTGGTGGGAATCGGGATCTGGCGCCACTTCATCCACGAGGTGCCCCTGCGCTACGAGGCGGCGATGTGGTCCATGGTCTTCCCGCTGGGCATGTACGCGGTGG
Organism: Tessaracoccus terricola; assembly: GCF_054776555.1. Taxonomy (NCBI): domain Bacteria; kingdom Bacillati; phylum Actinomycetota; class Actinomycetes; order Propionibacteriales; family Propionibacteriaceae; genus Tessaracoccus; species Tessaracoccus terricola. The sequence continues at coordinate 870,127 of NZ_BAAHBS010000005.1, forward strand.
CCGGCATCTACCTGGGGAGGGCGGACAACCTGCCCATCGTCGGCTGGATCGGGGGCCGGTTCCTGTGGGTGGCGGTGGCCGTGTGGGCGGTGGTGCTGGTGACGATGTGCGTCGGCATCGTCAAAGGCCTGCGAGGCCGGCCAGCCGCGCCAGCGCAGTCGGGGCGCTCCGCCTGACCCGTTCGAGCGCCGCGCCCACTTCGGGGCGGTCCGCGTCTCCCGGTTGCAGGCGGGCCGGGTTCAGGCACGTGGTCTGCGCCCAGGCTGCGACGTCCGGTTCGGCCATGAAGGCGGCCGCCGCGCGAGCACCCCGCACCTGCATCTCCACCCAGCTCGCCAAGGAGTCGGGCAGGGGAGAGGGCGGGCAGAGCCGGTTCTTCTCGGCGTCGTCGGTGCGGGTGGCCTCGACGTAGCCCGCCAGCGCGGCGTTGAAGCAGGGGAACCCGGCGCGGATGGTCTGCAGGCGGATCACCTCGCCCCACAGCGGCACCAGCCGCGGGTACGCGTGCCCGGAGGCGGCGCAGTGCACGACGACGGCGTCGCGATGGATGGGGACCGTGGCGTCCGTGAAGCGGAGCCTTCCGGGCTCGACCGCGGTGACGTGGGCACCGCGCACCACCCGCAGGATGCGGCGCAGGAGGTCCAGTTCCCAGCCGGCGATCGTGGGTGCCTTGGCCATGGTGGGCGCCACCGAGGTGTCGATGCGCAGCATGATCTCGGCCTCCTCGAGCCTGAGGAAGAACTCCTCCAGCGACGACGACGCGGCCGCGGCCTCCCAGGTGTCGGCCACCATCTGGAACATCGTCGCCGGGTCCGGCTGGACGCGGGCGCGGTTGGCCATCCAGGGCTCGCGGGGCCGCACCCAGCACACGGCCTCCGGCGCCACGCCCTGCTGCAGCAGCCACACGCAGGCGTCGGTGGCGGTCTTGCCGGAACCCACCACCACGTACTCGGGATGTTCGGCGCCGACGCGTGGGAGTGCCCCCACCGGGACCACGCGCGTGCCGCGGGCGGCGTCGAAGGGAGCAGGCGTGGTGGCGGGTACGTGCGCGGCCCGGTAGGTGGCGTCCACCACCCGCGCGTGCGGCGGGGCCAAGTGTTGCCGACCCGTGGCGTCGACGAATCCCCGGCCGCCGGTCCAGGTGGACCCGCCGTGGAACTCGACCCGCCCGGTGGCCAGCAGGTGCACCAGCACGCCCTCGAAATAGGCCAGGATCTCGGCACCGGTGGCGCGTTCGGCCAGCCCCGCCTCCGGGCCATCGGTCTGCAGCCGGCCCTGCCCCAGCGGCATGGACGCGACGCCGTAGAAGCTGGAAGCCCGGTGGAGCCGCACGAACGGGTAGGCGTCGCGCCAGTGGCCACCCGGCCCCGGCTGTCGGTCGATGAGCGTTACCCGGGCATCCACGTGCTCGACCAGCGCATCCGCGAAGGCCAGCCCCGCCGCGCCGGCACCCACCACCAAGTACTCGCAAGGCTTCTCACGAGGCATCGTGGGCTCGGTCAACGGGATCGTCGCCCTCGGCGGCCGACCGCTTTGTCATGGGTGAATTCTACTCCCGCGAGGCCGTAGACTGGGTGCCGTAACGTTTCACCCCGGCGCTCGCCGAACCTCCACACCTCTGTTTCGAAAAGGAACGACGTTGCCCGCTTACGACATCCTGGGTTGGGTCGCTGCCGCCTTCGGCATGTCCGCCGCCATTCCCCAGCTCATCCGGATCGGTCGCACCCGCGTCTCCGCGGGCCTGTCCACCCGGCTGTGGCAGATCTCGGCGGGCACCACCGGCGCCTGGGCCATGCACGGCTTCTTCGTCGGCGCCGTCCAGCTCCAGATCCCGAACCTCGTGTGTGCCTCCATCGCCACCGGCATCCTCTGGTTCATCGCGGCGGACCGGAAGGAGAGCTTCCTGCGCAGCCTGCTGCTGCCGCTGGGGCTGGCGCTCGCACTGTTCGGGCTGGACCTCCTGGCCGGAGCCGTCGTCTTCGGACTCGTGGTCGCCGTGCCCGCAGCATTCGCGCAGATCTCGCAGTTCCTCGTGATGCGCCGCGCCGCGGACCTCTCGGGCATCTCGGTGCCCACCCTGCTGGTCAACGTCGTCGTCCAGGCCCTGTGGCTGACGTGGGGGATCGGCGTCACCGAATGGGCCATCACCGTGTGCGCGAGCGTCATGATCATCCTGTGCGGCGGCAACGCCGCCTACTACGGCCTGCGTCGCCTGCGCGGCACCGCTGGCCCCGTCGCGGTGGTGGACGAGATGGCGCCGGGAGGGGTCGAGGCGGTCGCCTAGACTTCCGGGCATGGACTTCAACACCCAGGCCCGCGCCGCTCGGGCCGCGAGCATCGAACTGGTCAGCCTCAACCGCGCAACCAAGGACGCAGCCCTGCACGCCATGGCCGACTCCCTGGCCGCCGCGGAGCCGAGCCTGCTCGAGGCCAACGCCGTCGACGTCTCCAACGCCCGTGAGAACGGGACGCCCGAGTCCATCATCGACCGCCTCAGCCTCAGCCCGGACCGGGTGGCCGGCATGGTGCAGGGCCTGCGGGACCTGGCCGCGCTGCCCGACCCCGTCGGCGACGTGATCCGCGGCTGGCGGCTGCCCAACGGCGTCAAGGTCACCCAGGTCCGGGTGCCGTTCGGTGTGGTGGGAATCATCTACGAGGCCCGCCCCAACGTCACCGCCGACGCCGCCGGCATCTCACTGAAGTCCGGCAACGCGGCGCTCCTGCGCGGCTCCAGCTCCGCCTTCAACACCAACAAGGCTGCAGTCGCCGCCCTGCGTGCCGGTCTGGAGGGCGTCGGGATCAACCCCGACGCCGTCAACCTCGTCGAGGGCGGCCGCGAGGTCACGACGGAGATGATGCAGGCCCGCGGCCTGGTGGACGTGCTCATCCCGCGCGGCGGCGCCGGGCTGATCCAGGCGGTCGTCGATGGCTCCAAGGTGCCCGTGATCGAGACCGGCACCGGCAACACCCACCTGTTCGTCGACGCCTCCGCTGACCTGGACATGGCCTTGGACATCATGGTCAACGCCAAGACCCAGCGCTGCAGCGTCTGCAACGCGCTCGAGACCCTGCTCGTCCACCGCGACGTCGCCGACGAGTTCCTGCCCAAGGCGCTCGCGGCGCTCGGTGAGCACGACGTCACCGTCCACGGTGATGAGGCCTTCGCGGCCGCCTCCGACGACGTGCTGCCCGTCAAGCTGGAGGACTTCACCGGCGAGTGGCTCAGCATGGACCTGTCGGCCAAGGTGGTGGACTCCATCGACGAGGCGCTCGAACACATCCGCACCTACAGCACCGGCCACTCGGAGACCATCGTCACCTCCGACAAGTCCGCTGCCGACCGGTTCGTCGCGGAGGTGGACGCAGCTGCCGTCCTCGTCAACGCCTCCAGCCGATTCGTCGACGGTGGCGAGTTCGGCTTCGGGGCGGAGATCGGCATCTCCACCCAGAAGCTCCACGCCCGCGGCCCGATGGCCCTGCCCGAGATGACCTCCACGAAGTACGTCATCGAGGGCGACGGCCAAGTGCGTGCCTGAGCGCGCCACGAACCGATAGGATCCCCAACATGCTTGCAACACTCTTGGAAACCACCGGGCTGCCCAGCATCACCGCTGGCATCGTCGTGTTCGCCATCGCCATGGCTCTGATCATCTGGGTCACCGGCATGGGTTCGGGTCGGCCAAACACGAAGTGACCAGCACGCAGCTGCGGCGGGACCGCCAGTACTCGGGGGAGCGGTACCGCCTCGGTGTGATGGGCGGCACGTTCGACCCGATCCACCACGGGCACCTGGTGGCCGCCAGTGAGGTGGCCGCCAAGTTCAGCCTCGACGAGGTGGTGTTCGTCCCCACCGGCATCCCTTGGCAGAAGGCGGACCGCGACGTCTCGTTGGCCGAGGACCGCTACCTGATGACGGTGATCGCCACCGCCTCCAACCCCCGGTTCTCCGTGTCCCGGGTGGACATCGACCGCCCCGGCAACACCTACACCGTCGACACGTTGAAGGACCTGCGCGAGGAGCGCGGCCCGGACACGGACCTGTACTTCATCACCGGCGCCGATGCCGTGCGCCAGATCCTCACCTGGCGCGGCGCCGACGAACTGTTCGACCTCGCCCAGTTCGTGGGCGTGACCCGTCCCGGGGTCCCGATGACCGTCGACGACATCAAGCACCTCCCGGGCGACCGCGTGACCCTGCTCGAGGTGCCCGCGCTGGCCATCTCGTCCACCGACTGCCGTGCGCGCGTCGAGGAACGCGAACCGATCTGGTACCTGGTGCCGGACGGCATCGTCCAGTACATCCAGAAGCGTGGCCTCTACCGGCTCGCCGCAGACCCAGACGCATAGGAGAAACCGTTGCCGGTCACCGAAGAAGAACTCACCCCCGTCCGCACCGCCGCCCAGGCCGCCGCTGACAAGCTCGCCACCAACATCGTCGCGTTCGACGTGAGCGAGCAGCTCGCGATCACCGACGTGTTCGTGATCGCCTCCGCCCGCAACGAGCGCCAGGTGGGAGCCGTCGTCGACGGTGTCGAGGAGGCCCTGCTGAAGGACGGCATCAAGCCGGTCCGACGCGAGGGCGACCGCGAGAACCGGTGGGTCCTGCTGGACTACATCGACTTCGTCGTCCACGTCCAGCACACCGAGGAGCGCTCGCTGTACAACCTGGAGCGGCTCTGGAAGGACTGCCCCCAGATCGAACTGGGCCTGGACCTGCCCGAACAGCCCGAGAACGACCCGTTCCAGGACGAGCTCGAGAACTGGTGACCCGATGGTGAACCTCACGCGGCTCGTCCTCCTGCGGCACGGCCGCACGGAGTGGAACCACACCGACCGCATGCAGGGTCAGCACGACGTCCACCTCGACGACGTCGGCATCGAGCAGGCCCACGCGGCCGCCCGCACCCTCGGCAAGCGCGACTTCATGGCCGTCTACTCCTCGGACCTGGCACGTGCCCGCGTGACGGCGGAAACCGTAGCCAAGGACCTCGAACTGCCCGTGGTGGTGGACCCCCGACTGCAGGAGATCCACATGGGCTCCTGGAGCGGCAAGACCCGCGCCGAGGTGGAGGCCGAGTTCCCCGACTTCGCCAAGCTCTACTGGCAGGGCAAGGACTTCCGCCGCTCCCCGGAGGGGGAGACCATCGCGGAGATGGTGGAGCGCGCGATGCCGGCCCTGACGGAGATCATCGAACGCCACCGTGGGCACGACGTCCTCGTCGTCGGGCACGGGTTCATGCTCTCGCAGATCGCGCAGCACCTCGTCGGCATCAAGGCCGAGTCACGCATCCTCGGCGGGCTCGCCAACGCCCACTGGACCGAGATCGGGATCGCGCCGGACGGCAGCGCCTGGATCATCGGCCACAACGTCGCCCCCCAGTGAGCATCAGGACCCCCAGACCCCCAGTTCGTTGCCGCTCGGGTCGAGGAACTGGAACCGCCGCCCGCCCGGGAACTCGTAGGGCCCGCTGCTGATGGTCCCACCCGCCGCTGTGACCGCTTCCGCAGTGGCGTCGAGGTCATCACTGTAGAGGAGGACCAGCGGCCCGCCGCGCGTGACCTGCTCGGCCAGGGCCAGGCCGCCGGCCTCCTCGTCGGTCCCCGCCTCCGCGGCCGTGCGGATGCCGGAGTACTGGTCCCCATAGGAGTTGAACGTCCAGCCGAACGCTGCCCCGTAGAAGTCCCGGGCGGCCTGCATGTCAGTGACGCTGATCTCCACGTAGTCGATGGACAGTGGGATGGAGTGGTTGTGTGCTGCCATGGTTGAAGACTCGCACGACGCCCTGACAGTCCGCGGCCGCTGCGGTGCAACCGAGGGCTGAGACTGCCAAGCTCTCGGTTGCAGGGACCCGGCTTGCCGGGCCGGCCGGGGCTCAGTGCAACCGGGGACTCCAACAGCCAAGCTCTCGGTTGCGGCGACGCGGATTGGCGATCGCCGGGGAGCGTGCGCTAGCATTGCCGAGCCCGCGAATGAGCGGGAACTGGGGCTATGGCGCAGTTGGTAGCGCGCTTCCATGGCATGGAAGAGGCCAGGGGTTCGAATCCCCTTAGCTCCACCACCGGAACCCGCGTCGAAACCTCGGCGCGGGTTCTCCCGTTCCACAACTCACCCGCGCCCTCGCGGGCCGGGAATCGTGGCGGTGCGGTCCGCCATGGCACCGACGAAGTACTCCAGCGGCCCGGCCACGAACAGGGCCCGCCAGATGGCGCAGAACAACACCAATCCCAACGTCAGGCAGATGGCATACGTGTTCGACGTGGCGTCGTCGGGCACGTAGGCGATCACGACGACGTGGGCCGCATACGCGGTCAACGTCATGGACCCGATCACGGACAGGGGCCACATGGCTGCGCGCGCGATCCGGTTGCGCCCGACGAGGATGGCCCCGGCGACCAGGAACACTGCCAGACCACCCGAGGCGAACGCCTCGAAAGGAGAGCCGGAGTGCGGGTCCAGGGTGAACAGGGAGAAGCTTGCGTAGTCGGTGAAGAGGCCGCCCAGCACGCCCACCTGGAGGCGGGTCTGGAGTTCCAGCTGCTCGGGGGAGAGTAGGGGCTGCTGCTCGTCGTACTCCTCCGGGGTGCACCAGTACAGCAACTCCCGGTCCACCTCTAGGCAGAGCTCGGTCTGCTCGTCGTAGGGGAGTTGCTCGTAGAGGACCCAGTAGAGGTCGTAGTCCTCCTCGGTGAAGCTCGCCTCCTGCTCCTCGTACTCCGCCATGGTGCAGGGATAGAGCTCTTCGGCATCCTGGTCCAGGCACCAGTCCTGCAGTACGGGGCCCTCGTCACCCTCCTGCTCCGCGAAGGAGTCGGTGCCGGCGAAGATCGGTGCGAGGGAACCCTGGCTGATCACGAACGGGGCACTCGCGAGCACGAAGGCCGCCAGACCGGCCGCGGCGAACCTGACAAGCACCCGCGTCTCCCGGATGCCGCAGCGGGCAACGGCCATCCCCAGCAGCACGAAACCCAGCCACACCGCTGCGGGATATGTCCCCGAAAGCAGAAGGGTGGGCACGAAGTCCTCGGGGGACCCCGCCGGGTACATCCCGGCCAAGGACAGCATCGCCAGGAGCAGGTCGGCCACCAACCGCCCGAGCGCCAGGTGCAACAGGCCCGCCACCAGCAGCCACTTGGGTGGCCAGCGCAGGCAGGGGAGCACGAGCACGAACCACAGCGCGTAGGAGGCAAGGATCACGGCCACCCCGCTCGGGAGGATGGTCAGCGCACCCGAGACCAACAGGAGGGCCGCGGCCCGGCCACCGATCCTCAGGCGCGTCTGCAACAACTGCGCACCCGACGGGGGATTGGTGCCGCCCGTGATCATGCCGAGCGAGAGGCCCGCCACGACGGCGAACAGGATCGACGAGTGTCCGTGTGAGATGCCCACGAACGCGGACAGTTCCTCGCCCCACTCACCGACGTAGCCGGCGTGGGCGAAGACCATGCCGACCACCGCCAAGCCGCGCACCGCGTCGACCCCCACGATTCGAGGCTTACTACGGTCGCCGCGACGGCGAAGCACCGGGAACCAGGGCCGGCGTCCCGGGGCGGTGGCGTGCGCGTGCGGCCGGGGCGCAGGGACTGGTGGCCCCCAGCGTGGGTCCACCGGGGTGGCTCGGAGTTGGGCGTCCGGTGTGGGCGTGGGTGTCGAAGGGGGTGCCACGGCCACCGGGGCCCCCGCTCCCCGGAAGTCCGGACCAGTCTGCATGAGCGAAGTGTAGGGGTGCGGAACCCGAGTTTCGGCACCCGGGGTTGGAAGCGGCTTCAGTGGCCTGAATGGGTGGCGCACTTGGCTGGTTCACTCTGCCCCGGAGACGGAGCTAACTGCGCCCCCTTGCCCGGCGCCATCTTCGGCAACAGTCCCAAGCAGGCCATCCAACTCGCCCAGCAGGTCGTCGATCCCGGGCTCTTCGACGGGGAAGTGGCCGCACTCGCGCAGCAGCACAATCCTCGACGGCGACGCCGCCCGTGCCAGCACCCGGACGCTCAACTCGGGAGGTGTCCAGTCGTCACGGCCGGGATGCAGCAGGAGGACCGGGACCGTGGCGGTCCGAGGCGCCAGGTGTCGGTGCCGCAGATAAGACGCGAGGAATCCGAGCGGGACCCGGGCGCCGCCGCCGAGTGGATCGCGGGCACACAGCGCCGACAGTTCGGGGTCTCGGCTCATCGCCGACAGGTTGGCGGTCCAGCGCAGGGGGATCATCACCCGGGCGAGTGGCCCGCGGACCAGACGGGTCAACGGCCCGGCCAGCAGTCCCAGCCGTCCGAAGCGCGTGAGGTGGGCCCGGACGCGCCAGTCACGCGGGTCCAGCAGGCAGGTCGCGGCGACGGCGGCCACCGCACCCGTGCGGCAGGCGGTCTCGTAGGCCAGCATCCCGCCGATGCTCGCACCCAGCAGCACAAGAGGCCGGTCGTCGTCCTCCTCCGTGACCAGGTCCGCCAGCAGCTCCAGCCAGTCCTCGTAGCGCACGCTGGCCGGGTCCGGTGTGTCCGTGCGGCCGTAGAGCGGGAGGTCGACGGCGGCGACGTCTACGTCGGCCGTGAGGAGTGACACGAGCGGCCACAACGCACCCACGTGTCCACCGGCCCCGTGGACGAGCAGCAACCGCACCGGTGCGTCGGGCCGACGTCGTCGAGCGACGTGGACTCGGTGACCGCGCCACTGCCACCAGGTCTGTTCGGGATCCACGACGCGTGCAGCCAGGCGGGAAGGCAGGAACGAGGCGTACTCGCTGTCCGTGGTCATGGGAGCAGTGTGCCGGACTCAGCGTCCGTGGCGGTCGCGCCTGCCCAACGGCCACTCGTTCGTCAGCCAAGCCTCGACGGCGTCGGCCAGCGGCCGGTCCAGGTGGGCCCGGTCGGCGCGCACCCAGGACTGCACCTCTACGTCGAAGCCGGGCTTGTGTGAGGGGTAGATGTAGACGCAGCCGATCACGTCCTGGTGCACGGGATCCAGCACGGTGTAGGTGAATCCCTTGCGGGCGGCGAAGTCGGCGGCATGCCGGGTCAGGTCGGCCAGGTTGCGCTCCAGCGACATCCCGTCCGGCGGTGGCCAGCTGCCGTCGGGATAGCCCGGGGTGGCGCGGATGTGCTCGACGCTGGAGGACCACGCCGCGAGGTCCGACTCATTGTGCTGGGGGCCCAGGGGCTCGAGGCGGAAGTCCTCCGTGACGAGCGCCGTCGGCGGATCGAAGTCTTCGGGGACGAACGGTGCATCGGTCATGTGACGACCCTATGCGTTGCTGGATTCATCAGCCGCCGGGATTGCAGCCCGCTAGCATCAGATTCACGTCTCAGAGTCGCTTGCCCCGGGGATCGAACGCCCCGTCGCCCACGGCATTGATTAGGAGCTGAGGATGACGAAGAAGACTGGTGACGGCGGGACACTGTCCGGCGGGCAGGTGTTCTCGTACTCGCTGGGTGACGTCGCCAACAACCTCACGTTCATGATGACGTCGATGTTCCTGATGGTCTACATGACAGACATCGCCGGCGTCTCGACCGGGGTGGCGGGCACCATCTACGGCGTCACCAAGATCTGGGCCGGCGTGGCCGACCTCCTGGCCGGGCAGGTGGTGGACCGCACCAACACGCGGTGGGGGGCGGCTGCGGCCGTGGCTGCTGTTCGGCAGCACGCCTCTCGCGATCGTGTTCGTGCTGCTGTTCAGCGTTCCCGCGGGGCTGAGCCCGGCCCCGAAGCCGAAGCCTGACCGACACCCGCCAGAATCGAGGAGCCATGCCCACCAACAGCCCCGCTGACCAGCCGGAACTCCGTGCCCGCACGAAGGCCACGATCGAGGCCGACGGGCTCCGCTTCAAGGACCTGGACGGCGACGGCGAACTGTCGCCCTACGAGGACTGGCGGCTCCCCGCCGCGGAGCGGGCCGCGGACCTGGTCCAGCGCATGACCCTGGAGGAGAAGGCCGGCCTGATGTTGATCGACACGGTCAACGCCGCCTGGGGCGGGGTCATCACCGACAACGGCCGGCGCTACCTCACCGAGCAGCACATGCGGCGCATCATCTTCCGCAACGTGGTGGCGGTGCCGGGGGAGGAGAAGCAGGGCGACGACGACCACCCGTTCATCGCCGGCTCCTCGGTCACGCCACAGCAGGCGGCGGACTTCATGAACTCGGTGCAGGAACTGGCAGAGGCCAGCCGGCTGGGGATCCCGGTGCTGGCCAAGTCCAACGCCCGCAACCACATCGACCCGGATGCCCGCGCCGGCATCAACGAGAGCAACGGAGCCTTCAGCGGCTTCCCGAAGGAGTCCGGGCTCGCGGCCGCGGCCCTCGGCGAGGACAGCATGGACCCGGTGACCGAGTTCGCAGAGGTGATGGGCGCCGAGTGGCGCGCCATCGGCCTGCGCGGCATGTACGGCTACATGGCGGACCTGATCACCGAGCCCCGCTGGTACCGCACCCACGAGTGCTTCACCGAGAACGCGGACCTCACCGGCAAGATCATCACCGCGCTGCTGCGCACGCTGCAGGGCCCAGACGTCGTCGACGGCTCGTCGCTCAGCCCGAACACCGACGTCGCCCTCACCATCAAGCACTTCCCGGGCGGTGGCCCGCAGGAACGCGGCCTCGACCCGCACTACTCGTTCGGCAAGACCCAGGTCTACCCCGGGGGGAACTTCGCCCAGCACCTCGAGCCGTTCAAGGCCGCCATCGCGGCCGGCGCGGCGGCCATCATGCCGTACTACGGGGTGCCGATGAACGTCACCCACGACGGGGTCACCTACGACCAGATCGGCATGGCCTTCAGCGACCAGGTGGTCAACGGACTGCTGCGGGACAAGCTCGGCTTCGCCGGCTACGTCAACTCCGACACCGGCATCATCACGGACCGGGCCTGGGGCCTGGAGGAGGTCACCGTCCCCGAACGGGTTGCGGCGGCGATCAACTCCGGCTCCGACACGCTGTCCGGGTTCAACGACATCAGCGTCATCACCGACCTCGTGGAAAAGGGCCTCGTCAGCGCCGATCGCATCGACCTGGCGGCCCGACGCCTGCTCACGCCCATGTTCCTGATGGGGCTGTTCGAGGACCCCTACGTCGACGACGGCGCGGCCGACGCGGCGCTCGGCGCGCCGGACCACACCGACGTCGCGCTCGATGTGCAGCGCAAGTCCGTGGTGCTGCTCCAGAACCGTGACCGTTCCGACGGCCAGGGTGCCGTCCTGCCACTGCGGCAGGGCGCGAAGGTCTACGTCCTGGGCGCCCTCGAGACCGACGTGTTGACCGCGCAGGGCTACGATGTGGTCGACGGCAACGCCGAGGAACGACCCAGCGCCGCCGGTGCGGACTACGTGCTCGTCAACCTCAGCGCGCTCACCCTCGGCACCCGCGAGTACAAGAGCGACGACCCGGCCTACGGGCTGCGCCCCGACAAGACCAACCCGATCGTATTCGAGGGCGTCCGCGGCCTCGACGGCAAGAGCCCGTACGGCGCCGCCGACGCGGGCGTGGCCTACGGCGCCGAGAAGTGCACCGACGACGGCCTCCCCTTCGGCGGTCCGCTGCCGTGGGAGAGCGGCGTGATCGACTTCAGCGGCATGGAGGAGGCCGAGTCGTGGAGCGTGCGCCCGTCGCTGCGCACCATCCAGGAGGTGACGGCCGAGGTGGGAGACCCCGCCAAGGTGGTGCTCAACGTCTACTTCCGGCAGCCGTTCGTGCTGGACGAGACCAGCGGGCTGCGCGAGGCCGGGGCCATCGTCGCGACCTTCGGGATCTCCACCGAGGCGCTGGTGGACGTGCTCTCCGGCAGGTTCGCGCCCCAGGGGCGGATGCCGTTCTCCCTCGCGGCCAGCATCGCCGCCGTCGAGGAGCAGGCAAGCGACCTGCCGGGCTACGGCGACACCGCCGACGGGGCGCTGTTCGAGTACGGGCACGGGCTGACGTACTGAGCCCGACAGCCGCCGGACCCGTTTGCTCCCGTCCGGTCAGTTCGCCCCTGCTCCAGCTGGGGCGAACTTTCCTGGCGGGAGCCAGGGCCGACGGGTGTGCCCGGAACCGATTGGAGGTGCCGCGCAGTGTCCCACTACTCTTGGCCGAATGACGAACAGCCGCGCCGAAGCCGCCTATCGTCGTTCCGTCGCAGCGTTCCGGAACCCGACGCTGGACCTGCTCCATGGCCGCCAGGCCCCGTTCGTGGTGACCGCGCTGTCCATCGTGTTCACCCCGGACCGCCCGGCCGTGGCCATCGCCGACGCGCACGCGGAGATCACCGAGGTGTTGGAGCAGCTCCGCTCCGCCGGGGTGGGCGACGACGAGCTGCGCCTGCCCTCCGTCCCGGCCCGCGAGCTCTGCGGCCACTGGGTGAAGGTGGGCTGGCTGGTGCGCCAGATCGACGGCGAGACGGAGGTGTACCGCCTCTCGGCGCACGCCGTCGGTGCCCTCGAGATCGCCGGACGCACCAGCGGGGGAGGGGCCCGGGTCTCGAGTTCCCGCGTCCGCACCCTGCTGGACGCGGTGGAACGCCTTGCCAACGACGCGGAGAGCGATCGCGACGCCCAACTGGCCAGGCTGCAGGCCGAACGCGACGCCCTCGACGCCGAGATCGGCCGCCTGCTCGCCGGCGGTGAACCCGAGGCGGTGGAGGAGGAGCAGCTGATCGAGGAGGCGGAGAACGTCCTCCACCTGGCCCGCGAACTGCCCGCGGACTTCGCCCGGGTGGCCGAGTCCATCAAGGCCATGCAGCGCGACGTCGTCGCGGACCTGCGCCAGGACATTCGGCCCACCGGTGAGGTGCTGCGCGAGTACCTGCAGCGCGGCCAGCACGTCATGGAGGCCACCCCGGAGGGCCGCGCGTTCGCGGGGGCGCTGCGACTGATCGGCAGCCCGGAGCACATCGACCAACTCGCGGACCAGCTCCACTCCGTCCTCGTGCAGCCGTTCGCTCGGCTCCTGGACGCCGAGCAGCGTGCGGAGCTGCGGGCCATAGGCAGGCGTGTGGAGCAGGGGGTGCAGGAGGTGCTCGTGGCGCAGCGCCGCGCCTCCCAGGTCATCACCGCCCAGGTCCGCACCCACGACCCGGTCCGTGACCGCCAGGTGGACGACCTCCTCCGCGACGTCATGTCCGGCCTCCAGGCGTGGATGCAGGCCGGGGGCCGCAGCAACGACGCCGTCGAGCCGCTGCGCAGCTTCCCAGTGGCCGACGTCGGCCACCTGCGCCAGAGCGTGAGCGACATCCAGCCCCCGGGCGCCCCGGAACCGCTGCGGGACGCCGGCGACGTCGAGTTCGTCCACGCCGACACCCGCAACTGGGGCGGCCCGCGCTACCGCGAACTCGAGGAGCACGTCGCGGGGCTGGGGGACACCTTCGACCTCGCCGCCGCGTTCGAGGGGGCGACGGACGAGACCCGCCGCCCCGTGGACCTGCTGGGGCTCCTGGAGATCGCCCACCGCAACGGCATGACGGAGACCGACGACGTCTCCGTGGCAACGGCCATCCGTCCCGACGGCAGCACCCGTCGGTTCGCCTTCGGCGCCGTGACGGCGCGCACCACCATGGAGGACAGCCTTGACTGACACCATCGCCCCCGAGGAGACCACCGACGAGGCCGAGGGACCGTTCATCCAGCCCGTGGCCATGGAGGAGGACCCCGACGAGCTGTTCGCCGGTGACCGCGGCGTGCTGGACCACGAGGTCCGCCGCGCGCTGGTGCGGTTGCTGCAGCGCCGCTTCCTGCAGCGTGACCGCCACAAGGACGACTGGAAGGCGCTCATCGACAACCAGCAGGTCATCGAGTCCAGGCTCAACGACCTGTTCGTCCGGCTGGTTGTGGACCATGAGCGCGGCGTCGCCTACAAGAAGCAGGTGCGCTCCGAGGAGATGGGCGTGCCGATCCTGCTGAAGGACGAGTCCTACACCCGCGCCGAGGCCCTGGTGCTGGTGCACCTGCGCACCGTCTACCAGCGCGAGTCGACGGCGGGGGAGCAGGCCGCACGCGTCGACGTCGAGGACGTCGAACAGACCGTGCTCACCTACTTCGCGGAGTCCGACGGCGACGTCCTGCGCCGCCAGACCCACATCCGCAACGCTCTGGCCCGCCTCCGCAAGGAGGGCATCATCGAGGAGGAGTCCGAGGGTCGCTACCGGATCAGCTCGTTGGTGGAGATCGTCCTCAGTTCCGAGCGGCTGCAGGAGCTCAGCACCTGGCTGCGGGAGCAGACCGCCCGCGGCTCCGGCATGAGCGACGAGGACCTCGACGACGCCGACGAGCGCGACGAGGACGACGAACTCGACGATGCGGACGTCGAGGAGCCCGACGCCGAGACCGACGACGAGCCGGACGACGTCGACGAGGAGCCCCCGGGAGATCCGTTGTTCGGCGACGACGAGGAGAACGCACTGTGAGCATGCTGGACACCCTCTTCGGGCTGATCCCTGCCGCCTCCCGCGGCCAGCAGTGGGTGGCCGAGGAACTGCAACTGGTCAACTGGGGCGGTTACGACGGCCCGCACCGGGTTCGGTTCTCACCCACCTCGACGCTGCTGTGCGGCGGCTCGGGCTCGGGCAAGTCGACCCTGATGGACGCCTACATCGCCCTGATGATGCCGCACACCACCCCGTTCAACGGCGCCTCCAACGGCGGCGTCGTAGGCCGGCCCCGCGGCGTCGACCAGCGCAACATCCTCTCCTACGGCCGCGGCAAGCTGGACGAGGCCCGCACCGACGCCGGCGCCACCCGCACCCGCGTGCTGCGCGGCGACGGCGTGGACACCTGGACCGCCATCGCCATGACCTGGGTGGACCACGACGGGTCACGTTTCACCGCGGTCCGCGCCTGGTACATCCCGGCCTCCGGGCGGGTGCTGGAGGACACCGTGCGCATCCGAGCCACCGTCGACGGACCGTTCGACCTGCGCCGGCTGGAAGCGGCCGTGGGGCGCAGGCTCACCGACTCGGCCGTGCGTGCCACCGGGCTGGAGACGGTCCCGACGGACCGGGAGTTCTCCGCCCGGCTGCACTCGGTGCTGGGCATCGGCGCCGCCGGCGCGGGCGCCAAGGCCATGAGCCTGCTGGCCCGCATCCAGGCCGGGCAGCAGATCACCACGGTTGACGAGCTCTACAAGCGGATGGTGCTCGAGGAGCCCGAGACCCTCGCCGCGGCCGACGCCGTCGTCGAGCACTTCGACGGGCTCGAGAGCACCCGCGAGCGCATGCTGACCGCGCGCAAGCAGGTGGCCACCCTGGCGCCCGTCCGGGAGCTGCGCACCCGCATCGAGGCGGCCTCCGAACGGCTGCGGGTGATCGACGAGGTGGGCCAGTTCACCGAGCCCGACTCAGTCGCGTCGCTGTGGCGGGCCGGGCGTCGCCTGGACCTGCTGCGGGAGGTCGAGACGGAACTGCGCGACCGCTCCCAGGCCGCCGACGCCGTCGTCGCCGAGAAGGAGGCCCTCGCCCGCGCCGCCGAGGACGAGCGCGACGGGCTCAACGACGTGCTGCGCGCCTCTGGCGGCGACAGGCTCGACACGGCCCAGCGGGAACTGCGCGAGGCCGAACGCCGCCTCGAGCAGGTGCGGGCCAACCGGGACAAGCTTGACCGTGCGCTGGCGGTGCTGCAGACCGAGGTCCGCAGCGCGAAGCAGTTCAACGCACTGGCGGACCGCGCCCGCGTCAGCCTTCACGACGCCGACGCCAAGGCCACCGCCCGCGACGCCTACGCCGTCGCGATGGCGGAGAAGGGCCGGGCGGAGGCGCAGGTGACCGAGCTGCAGGCCGAGCACCGGCAGGCGCAGGGCCGGCGCGACAACATCCCCGAGCACCTGCACCGCGCCCGGACGCTGCTGGCGGAGGCGGCCGGGCTGAGCCCCGACGAGCTGCCGTTCGTCGGTGAGCTGGTGGAGGTGCGCACGGAGTTCGAGCCGTGGCGGGAGGCCTTCAACTTGGCGCTGGGCGGGTTCGCCACCACCCTGCTGATCGACGCGGAGGACGTCGCCGGGTTCCGGGCTGCCATCAACTCCACCCGCGTCCCGGTGCGCCTCAGCTACGAGGGCGTCCCCACCGGCATGAGCATCCGTGAGCTGCGCGATGACCGGATCCTGCCCGGCAGGCTGGACTTCCGCCGCACCAAGTTCACCGGTTGGCTGCAGGAGCGGCTGGAGGAGCGCTTCGAGTTCGTCTGCGTGGATGACCCGGCGGACCTGAACCGGCACCGCAAGGCCCTCACCATCACCGGCCAGGTCTCGCAGGGCAATCGCGGCGCCCACGGCGGACAGGGCCGCGGCAACGTGCTCGGCTTCTCCAACCAACGCCGCCTCGCAGACCTCGACGCCCACATCCAGGACGCCCGCGTCCGGCTGCTGGACGCCATCGACGCCGTCGAGAAGGCAGGGACCGCCCTCGATGCGCTCGACGAGCAACGCACCGCCTTCCAGACCGTGCTCGGCCTGGGCTGGGAGCAGGTGGACACCGACGGCGTCGAGGCGCAGCGGGACCGCTGGCTCGGCGTCATCGACGAGGTCACCGAGGGCAACCCGAAGATCGCCAGCATCCAGGCCCAGATCAAGAAGGCCCGCTCCAAGATGAGCGCCCTTAACCAGGACGTCGGCCGCGCCATGGAGAGCCGCGACGCCGTGCAGGAGCGCTGGGCGCGCGTGATGGACGAGGTGGACGAGGCCGGCGCCATCCTCGAGGACGCCGAGGACCGGGAACGCGAGTTGGGTGAGGAACAGGCCGCCTACCTCGACGCCCAGTTCGCCGTCCCCGACGAGCAGCGCGCCGGGAAGCCGTCGGAGGTGCTGGCCCGCTTCGACGCGGCACTGGCGATGGCCTCGCAGCGGCTCGCCGTCGACAGGGCCACCGCCCAGGACACCCTCGTGGAGCAGCGCGAGACCCTGCGCCGCACCCTGACCACGTTCCTCGACCGCTGGCCCAACCCCAACCTGCTGCCGGACCCGGACGGCTCCGTCGACGACTTCGAGCGGATCCTCTCCGAGCTCGAGGCCAGCGGCCTGCACGAGCTGGAGAAGGAGTGGCGCGACTCGCTGCTGAAGCTCTCAGGCAACGACCTGACCAACCTGGACTCGACCCTCGGCCGCGCGCTGCGGGAGATCCGGGAACGGATCGAACCGATCAACCAGATCATGGCTGACCTGCCGTTCTACGACGACCACCACCGCCTCCAGATCATGACCAGGGAGAACCAGTCGGCGGTGCGGCAGCGGTTCCGCAAGGAGCTCCGCGACGTCCGGGCAATGATCGAAGCCGCCGGGAGCGACGAGGAGCGCGAGGCCGTCTACCACCGGATGGCGAAGCTCATCAACCGCATCCGCCGCACCGCCCCGGACTTCTCCGACCTCATCGACGTCCGCAACCACGTCCGAGTCTCGGCCGAACGCGTCCGCGCCGCGACGGGCGAGCACGTCTCGCTGTACGACCACATCGGCGAGAAGTCCGGCGGTGAGTCGCAGGAGCTGATCGCATTCATCGTCGGCGCAGCGCTGCGCTACCAGCTGGGCGACCCCGGCTCGGAGCGGCCCCGCTACGCGCCCGTGTTCCTCGACGAGGCCCTGATCAAGGCCGACGCCCACTTCACCCGCCGCGCCATCGGCGCTTGGCGGGGGCTCGGGTTCCAGCTCGTGATCGGTGCCCCCAACGACAAGTACTCCGCCATCGAGCCACACGTCGACGTCGAGTACGACATCCTCAAGGACACCCGCGGCCGCTCGTGGGCGAAGCCGAAGGTGGCGCTGGCCGACTGACCGTCACCCCGTCGGTTGAGCCGCCCCGGCGAGGAACGAGTCAGGGCGAGTCGAAACCAGCGCAATCGGCACACTGCAGGCGGGGTACGATCACGCACGTGAATCCCATCGTCTCCGCGGAGGAACTCCGCACCCTCGTCGCCTCGGCGAACCCGCCCCGCGTCCTGGACGTCCGCTGGACGCTGGCACAGCCGGACGGCCGCGCGGACCATCTGGCCGCGCACCTGCCCGGCGCGGTCTACGTGGACCTGGAGACGGAGTTGTCCGCGCACGGTGAGCCCTCCGAGGGCCGCCACCCGCTGCCCGACGTCGAACAGCTGCAGGAGTCCGCGCGCCGCTGGGGCCTGCGGGACGGGGACGCGGTGGTGGTGCATGACGCCGGCAACGGGGTCGCGGCCGCCAGGGGCTGGTGGCTGCTGCGCCACGCCGGGATCTCCGACGTCCGCATCCTCGACGGCGGACTCGCCGCCTGGCGGGCCGCCGGGGGAGCGGTGGAGCAGGGCCCGGTGGAACCCGAACGGGGCGATATCGAACTCGGTTGGGGGCACATGCCGGTGATCGGCATCGACGAGGCGGCCGCTCTGCCGGCACACGGCCTGCTCCTGGACGTGCGGGCGCCCGAGAGATATCGCGGCGAGGTGGAGCCGATGGATCCGGTGGCCGGACACATCCCGGGCGCTGTGAATGCACCCAACCTCGAACTCCTCGACTCCGGGGGCCACTTCCGCCCCGCAGCCGAGATCCGCGCCCACCTCACCGGAGTGGGAGCCGACGGCGAGCGCACCGTCGCCGCCTACTGCGGCTCCGGCGTCAACGCGGCCCACGCCGTCGCCGCCATGGAGCTGGCAGGGTTGCGCGCGGCGCTGTACCCCGGCTCCTGGTCGCAGTGGAGCAACACCCCGGGTCTGCCCGTCGCCACCGGGCCGGAGCATGGAGACGCAGCCACCGGTTGATCACCACTGGTTGGTAGCTGTTCGTCACACGCCGGCGCCGTGTTCCGCCGACTGTCACGACGGGGACCTCGCAGTCCCACCATCCGTGAAGCCGCCCACCGCAGCGTCCAACAGCCTCTGGAGTGCTTGGTGCGCCTGCGCTCTCGCCGCAGCGGCGTCCGGGTGCTGGGCCACCCACAACGCTGCTTCGTTCATGGCGCCGGACAGTTGCGCGGTCATCGCATCCAGGACTTCCGTAGGAGTCCCTGTGGAAGCCAGCACCTCACGCAGGTGTGTCACCGAGTTCGCGGAGTCGAGTCGACGCCACTCCTGCCAACCCACCACCGCGGGTCCGTCCACCATCAGCACCTGCACCATGTCCTGGCCGGTGATGGTCTCCAGAAACGCGTGGGAGCCTGCGGAGAGTTGTTTCCGGGGGTCGCTCCCGGCTGCCTCAGCTGCGGCCACGACGGCCTCGGCGACTCGCTTCTGCAGCCCGTCGGCAACGGCGAGGAACAGGCCCAACTTGCTTCCGTAGTGGTGATAGACCGCACCGCGGGTGACTCCCGAGGCCTTGGCAACGTCGTCCAGGGAAACCTTGGAGAAGCCTCGCTCCCGGAACAGCGACGTGGCGCACTCCAGGACCGACCCCGCTGTGCGGGCGGCCTCAGCGGCTGATGCTCTTGCCATGGTGGTTCCTCACGTACAGTGTGTATGTATGATGTGGGATACATGCACATAGTACGTAAGGAGGAGGCGCATGCGGATCACGAGTTTCTACCCGGTGCTGGCCTCGGCGGACGTCGCCAGCGCAGCAGAGTTCTACCGAGGCCGTCTCGGCTTCGAGACCACCTATGAGTCGTCCTGGTATGTGAGCCTCAGGCTGGGTTCCTTCGAACTGGCCCTCCTGTCCCACGACCACCCGACCGTGCCGGAGGGATACCGAAACCTCCCTACCGGGGTGATCGTCAACCTCGAGGTGGATGACGTCGACGCCATGCACGAGCGGTTGGTCCGGGAGGCAGGCCTGGACACGGTGCTGTCCCTGCGGAGCGAGAACTTCGGCCAACGCCACTTCATCGTCGCCGCACCTGATGGGGTCCTGCTGGATGTCATCCAGCCGATCGAGCCGACTGCGGAATTCGCCCAAGCTTACCTGCAGTGAGCGCCTCTGGCCTTCTCGGGTGACGGGTCGCGGGTGTTCCCGGCCGGGGGAGTGCGGGGAGGGTCAGTCCGGGTAGCATCACGCAAGTGAAATCCAGCGTCCCTCCCATGAGTCAGCCCAAGTCACGATGACGGCCACCCTCGTCGCCTCGGGCCTGGCGGGCGGGTACGGGCACCGCACGCTGTTCGACTCGCTGGACCTCACCGTCGCGCCCGGTGACGTGATCGGCGTGGTGGGTGCCAACGGGGCCGGCAAGTCGACGCTCCTGAAGCTGCTGGCGGGTGTCCTCGAGCCGCAGGCGGGCCAGGTGTCGATGTCCCCGGCCGACGCGTTCGTCGGGTGGCTGCCGCAGGAGCACGAACGCGTGCCGGGGGAGACCGTGGCGCAGTACCTCGCGCGGCGGACGGGGTGCTCGGATGCCACCGCTGCCATGGACGCCACCGCTGCTGCCCTCGCGGATCCCGCGGCCGGGGACGCGGCCGCCGACGCGTACTCCGTCGCCCTCGAACGCTGGCTCGCAAGCGGGGCACCGGACCTCGACGAGCGGATCCCGGCGATGCTGGCCGACCTCGGCCTGGAACTCGGGCCGGAACCCGGCACCGTGCTGATGACCGCCCTCTCCGGAGGGCAGGCGGCGCGGGTGGGGCTGGCGGCGCTGCTGCTCTCGCGCTTCGACGTCGTCCTGCTCGACGAGCCCACCAACGACCTCGACCTCGACGGGCTCGAACGGCTCGAGGCGTTCGTCACCGGCCTGCGCGGCGGGGTGGTGCTCGTCAGCCACGACCGCGAGTTCCTGGCACGCTGCGTGACGCGGGTGCTGGAACTCGACCTGGCCCAGAACTCCAACCGCATCTACGGCGGCGGCTACGACGCCTACCTCGAGGAGCGCGCCACGCTGCGCCGACAGGCGCGCGAGAAGTACGAGGAGTTCGCCGAGCAGAAAGCCGACCTCGTCGCCCGTGCCCGCACCCAGCGCGAGTGGTCCAGCCAGGGTGTGCGCAACGCCATCCGCAAGGCACCCGACAACGACAAGATCCGCCGCCGCGCCGCCACCGAGTCCAGCGAGAAGCAGGCCCAGAAGGTCCGCCAGATGGAGAGCCGCATCGCCCGCCTCGAGGAGGTGGAGGAGCCCCGCAAGGAGTGGCGGCTCGAGTTCAGCATCGGTGCAGCACCCCGCTCCAGCACCGTCGTGGCCACGCTGGCCGCCGCCGTCGTGAGGCAGGGCTCCTTCACGCTCGGCCCCGTCTCGCTGCAGGTCAACGCCGGTGAGCGCATCGGCATCACAGGCCCCAACGGGGCGGGCAAGTCCACCCTGCTGCGTGCCCTGCTCGGCCGGCAGGCCGTGGACGAGGGGACCGCCAGCCTGGGCGCCAGCGTCCAGATCGGCGAGATCGACCAGGCCCGCGCCCTGCTGGCAGGAAGCCAGCCGTTGGCGGAGGCATTCGAGGCACTCGTTCCCGAACTGGCCTCCGGTGACGTCCGCACCCTGCTGGCGAAGTTCGGCCTCCGCGCGGACCACGTGACCCGCCCCGTGGACCAGCTCTCGCCCGGCGAACGCACCCGCGCCGGCCTGGCGCTGCTGCAGACCCGAGGGGTGAACGTCCTGGTCCTCGACGAGCCCACCAACCACCTGGACCTGGAGGCCATCGAACAACTGGAGCAGGCGCTCGAGGGCTACGACGGCGCCCTCCTGCTGGTCACGCACGACAGGCGCATGCTGGAGGCGGTCCGGGTGGACCGTCGTTGGCATGTCACCGAGGGTCGCGTCGCCGAGCTCTGAGCAGGGCCCCGCTCAGACAGGGGCCGGGAGCTTGGCCGGGTTGCGGACGAAGTAGAGCGCCGTGATCCCTGCGGGCCCGGTCCGGAGGGTCGCGGTGGTGGTCAGGACGTCGTTCTCGTAGGCGACGATGCCCGCCGCGCCGCTGATTCTCGCCGGCTCCAGCCGCGTGTTCGGGGTCGATGCGATGCCCAACAGGAAGCGGGCCACCTTCTCCGGCCCGGTGATCGGGTGCAGGGCCGCCTTGGCCCGGCCGCCGCCGTCGGAGTACAGCACGGCCTCGGGGGACAGCAGCGCCACTACCTGCTCCACCTCGCCCGTCGCGACGGCCTCGGTGAGCGCCGTCAGCGCCTCGGAGTCGCGCGTCGACTGGTCCGGCGCGGTCTCACCGATCGCCCGCGTCACCTCCTGCTGGGCGCGGGAGACCAGCTTCCTTGCGGCCTCCGGCGTCCGGTCCAGGACGTCGCCGATGCCGGTGTAGTCGACGTCGAGCACCTTGCGCAGCACGTATGCGGTGGCTTGCTCGGGGGTGAGGGTGGACAGGGCGAAATCGAGGGCCTGGCCCAACCCCTCGCGCTGCAGCACCTCCCACTCGGGGGAGCCGTCGTCCACCACCGGTTCCGGCACCCAGGGCCCCAGGTAGGTCTCCCGGCGGCGACGCTGCGAGCGCACCGCGTTGAGGGCCAGCCGGGAGGCCATCACCGACAGGAAGCCCCGCGGGTTGGCCACCTCGGCCAGGTCCACCCGGGCCCACCGCTCCCACGCGTCCTGAACCACGTCCTCCGCGTCGTCCCGGGAACCGGTGATGTGGAATGCGGCGGACAGCATGGTGGGGCGGTGCGCCGTGAACAGCACGCCGTGGTCACCGTCACTCACCCGAGTCCTCCCGCCGCCGGCCAGGTGTAGCTCCCGGCCCGGTTCCGTTCCTGCTGCAGCCAACGCATCGTCAACCTGCAGACCGCCTCCTTCAGCATGCCCCCTGCGGCGCCCGTCAGGGCGAAGCGACGCTCCCTGTCGTCGTGGTGGACGAACTGCACGTGCCCCCGGCCACCTCCCAGGTCCACGCACTGGAGCACGTAGCCCATCCCGAACTCCGGCGCGGACGCACCCCGGCGGCGCGCGAGGATGACGTCGGCCACATGGGCTCCCATCGGCATGGCCGTCGCACATGCGGCCCGCAGGTGCTCGTAGCCCTCGGCTGCGATGCTGACTGCGTCCCCGGCGCCGTACACGTCGGGACGGCCCGGAACCTGCAGCGTCCTGTCCACCAGCAGCCGCCCGAGCGCGTCGACGGGCAACCCGGAGTCCGCGGCCAGCGGCGGGACTGTGAAACCAGTGGCGTCGACGACGATCGACGCGTCCCCGGAGCCCTCCCAATCGCCGAAGCTGGTCTCGACTCCGCCACGCCGCAGCGCTTCCAGGTGGGCGCGGCCCGCCCGGCGCTCCGGGCTCGTGCGCGTCACCACCCGGACCGTGCGCCCCGCGGCCCTCAGTGCGGCAGCGATCTCCACCCCGGTAAGCCCCGCCCCCACGACGGTCACGGGGGCTCGCGGCTCCCGTCGCAGCGCCTCCCGCAGCCGCTCGGCCCCCTCCTCCGTGGTGACCCGGTGGGCCGGGGAGCCCGACGGCGCCCCGGACCCGACTGCGAACACCAGGGTCCCGAACCGGTGCCGGACGCCGGAGGCAAGCCGGACGGACCCGTCGTCGATCCGCACGGCGGTGTCCAGCACCACATCCACCGCCGGGTTCAGGACGGACGCGAGGTCGTGGCCCGCGGAGGGCCGCGCCCCGCTCGCGACGGCGTGCAGCCGGATCCGCTCCACGAACCTCGCCCGCGGTGTGACGAGCGTCACCTGTTCCCCGTTCCCGGCCAGCCGGTTGGCTGCCATGATCCCTGCATAGCCTGCCCCGAGCACGGTGATGGACATGTCCCTGCCTTCCCGGCCGCCCCCTGTGGGCGCCCTTCACTGTTGGGACACCGCACGCTCGGGATCTGTGACTCACCGCAGGATCTGGATGAACGCGTCGTGCGGTTGAATGAGCGCAATCTTCGATTGGGGGACAGGTGTACGCGATCGTGACGAAGGGGCGCTGGCTGGTCGTCGTCCTGGTGGTGCTGGCCGTGGGCGGAACCATCGCGGTGGTGAGCCAGCGGCAGCAGGTGGCGGCACGCGGTGAGCTGAACCTGCTGGAGGCGGCCCACTACAACATCGAGCTGGCCACGCAAGCCGCGCTGGACGAGGCCCTCGGCCAGCAGAGCCTGGCCTTCACCGATGGGGACGCCGAGGCGCTGGACGAACGTGCTTCGTACCTGCGGGCGATCACTGATCGCGGTGAGGAGGAACTCGTGCGCTGGCGGGAGGCGGTCGACGCAGCCGTGGCGGACTACCGGCCCGGGGACCTCGTTTCCATCAGCCTCGCCCTCGACCAGCTGCGCGCCGCGACCATGCCACCCGTACGGCAGCAGCAGCGCGCGGCCGGGGACCGGGTGCTGTGGGCCGTCGTGCTCACCGTCGGCGTGGCCGCGGCCCTCGCGGGCATAGAGTACCGACGTCCGCGAGGTGACCGCTCGTAGGCGACCGAGCGGATCAGCCCGTCGGCCCATCGCTGACCTACCGGGCCGCCTTGTTGCGGACACCGAGCAGGACACCACCGATCACGGCAGCCACCAAGGACCCCCCGAGTACGCCCACCTTCACGTGCTCCAGAGCCACCTCGGTCCCCTCGAATGCCAGTTCGCCCACGAGCAGGGAGACGGTGAATCCGATGCCGGCGACGAACGACATCCCGACCAGGTCCGGCCAACGCAGGCTCGGGTCCAGGCCCAGGGACCTGAACCGGGTGAGCACGAAGGTCACCCCCAGGATTCCGATCGGCTTGCCGAGGACGAGCCCCGCCATGATGCCCAGCGTGACGGGGTCCGACATCGCGGAGACCAGCCCGTCGACCCCGCCGAGCGGGACACCGGCTGAGAAGAAGGCGAACACCGGAACGGCGAACACCGTGGCCACCAGACCCCACCGGTCGGCGAAGTGCGCCGCCAGCCCCTCGAACAGCGGCGTCCCGTCGCGATCCTCGCCGACGCTGACCCGGGCCCGGGGCGTCGCCATCACCGGGACGGTGAATCCCAGCAGCACGCCGGCCACCGTCGCGTGCACACCTGAGGCGTGCACCAGGGCCCACGTGAGAACAGCCAGTGGGACCAGCAGCCACCACGCCCGCACCCCGCGCTGCACAACGAGGGCGAACAACAACAAGGGGACCAGGGCCAGCAGCAGCCACTGGAGCGAGATGCTCTCGGTGTAGGCGACGGCGATGATGGTGATGGCGATGAGGTCGTCGACGATGGCCAGCGTCAGCAGGAACACCCGCAGGGCAGGGGGGAGGAACCGGCCCACCACTGCCAGGACCGCCACCGCGAACGCGATGTCTGTCGCTGTCGGGATGGCCCAGCCGCGCAGGGCTTCCGGGCCGGACGCGGAGTTGACGGCCAGGAAGATCAGGGCGGGGACGACGACGCCGCCCACGGCCGCCGCGATCGGCAGGGCGGCCTTGCGGGGGTCACGCAACTTGCCGTCGACGAACTCCTCCTTGAGTTCGAGGCCGACAACGAAGAAGAAGATCGCCAGCAAGCCGTCAGCGGCCCAGGTGCCGATGCTCAGGTCGAGGTGCAGTCCCGCCGGGCCCACCCGGAAGTCGCGCACGGCGGTGTACCAGTCGGCGGCTGGGGAGTTGGCGAGCACGAGGGCGCCGACGGCAGCCGCGAGCAGTAGGACGCCGCCGAACACGTCGCTGCGGGCCGTGGCGTGGATGCCGCGCCAGAGTTCGTGGGGCAGGATGCGGAAGGACTTGCGGGTGGGCTGGGACATGCGGTCGCTCTCGGGAGTCTGGCGGTGGGCAGGCGGTGCGCACCCCGATCCGTTGCGGTGGGGTGCGGTTCAGCGTGCCGGCGGCGGGCAGCCTGCGATCTCGCCGTGGGCGTTGGTACCCCAGGAACTGTCCCAGCCGTTCGTGCCCGGGTGGCGCCCAGTCCTGAGGAACGGGCGCAGCGTGGCTGCGCAGACCAGTGCCCGGTGGGGGCGCTGGGGTACGACGACGGTGGACACGCCAAGAGTCTAGACGCATCGGGGCGCCCCGCCGCCACCTGCCCTACAGCCTGTCGAGCAGCATCTCGAGCGCCCGCTCGACCGTCTCCGCGACGACGTCACCCGGCTCGCCGTGCAACAGACGATGCTGCACGTCCACGCCCTCCGGGCCGGCGACGGCGAAGTACACCGTCCCCGGCGGCTGGCCCTCCTCGGTGCCGGGGCCGCCCGCACCGGTGACGGCCACGGCCCAGTCCGCGCCCAGCAGTTCCCGCACGCCGCGGGCCATCTGTTGCGCGCATTCCGCCGTGACCACCGGCCCGGGGCTCACGCCGAGGACCTCGAACTTCACGTGCGGGGAGTAGGCCACGACGCCGCCGCGGAACCAGACCGAGGCCTCCGGTGCCGCCCCGAGCGCCGAGGCGATGGCGCCCGAGGTCAGGGACTCGGCCACCGCGACGGTCAGGTCCTTCACCTCTGCCACGTGCGCGATCCCCGCGGCGTACCGCTCTGCGACCGGTCGCTCACTCATGTCCGCTCCTGTCCTGCCAGCTTGTCGACCCACTTCGCGATCCGGCGTGCCCGGACGGTCTCGTTCGGGGCGGTCAGCACCTGGTGCAGCACCGCGTAGCGTTCCTGCCCCTTCAACGAATCGAACCGCTCCGCCGCTGCGGGCGCGGCCGCCAACGCCTGCCGGAGGTCGTCCGGCACCACCGCGTCGGCCGGCCCGGGGTAGGCCCGCTCCCAGCGCCCGTCGTCCTTGGCCCGCTGGATCTCGGCCTGCCCGCGGGGCCGCATCCGCCCCTCGGTGACCAGGCGTTCGACGTGCTCGACGTTGCGCAGCGACCAGATGGAGCGCTTGCGGCGCGGGGTGAACCGCTGCCGGTAGGTGGCGTCGTCGACCCGCTTCGATTGCCCGTCGATCCAGCCGCTGCACAGCGCCTCCTGGAGCGCCTGTGCGTAGGTCAGCGACGTCGGCGACGTGGTTCCCTTCTTGGCCAGGAGCAACCAGCCGCCGTCTGAGGTGGCCTCGTGCTCGTCCAGCCACTCACGCCAGGCGGCCACGTCCGCCACCACCAACACCTCGGGCTCGCTCGGATCGGTCATTGGTCAATCCTGAGGCATGACGGGTCCGTTCGTGCCCGTGGCGCGCATAGGGTTGGGCCATGACCGGAACCGATGCCGTCCGTGAAGCCCTCGACAGCCTCGTGGCGGACGGGAGGCTGGTGGGCTACGTCCTCGGCGTCCGTGAGGGGGATACCAGCAGCGTGGTGGCCGGCGGGACGCGCGCACTCGGCGGACCCGCCATGCCTCCGGACGCCCAGTTCCCGCTCACCTCGAACACCAAGCCGATCGGCGGGGTGCTGGCGATGCGGCTCGTGGAACTCGGGGTGCTGGCGCTCGACGAACCCGTGGACGAGCACCTACCGGAACTCGCGCACCCCCGCGTGCTGGCCCGGCCGGACGGACCCCTCGACGAGGTGGTGGTGGCCGAGCGCCCCATCACGCTGCGCCACCTGCTCACCATGACCGCCGGCTTCGGCTGGATGGAGACCGGGCCGTTGGCCGAGGCGATGGCAGAACAGCAGGTCTCGCCAGGGCCGTACCCGCCCCCGATGAGCCCCGACGAGTACCTGCGTCGCCTCGGCCAACTGCCACTGGCCGGCCAACCCGGGCAGCACTGGCGCTACCACAACAGCAGTGACGTGCTCGGGGTCCTCCTCGCCCGGGCCACCGGAGCCGCCGTCTCGGAACTGCTCGCCGAGCACGTGACCGGCCCGCTCGGTATCCCCGACACCGGCTTCGTGGGTGACCCCGAGCGCATGCCCACCGGCTACGGTGCCGACGCAGCCGGCAACCTGGAGCCCCTGACCCACCCCGGCGAGGTCTTCACGCGCGCCCCGGCGTTCGAGTCCCTCGCCTGCGGACTGGTCTCCACGGTGGCCGACTACCTGGAGTTCCTGCCGGTCCTTGCCGAGGGGCGCCCGGTGATCAGCCGCGGCTCCGCCATCCAGATGGCCACCGACCAGCTGACCCCCGCCCAGCGGGACTCGGCGGCCGGGTTCCTCGAACCGGGCTGTGGCTACGGGTTCCAGGTGGAGACCCGGCCCGACGGTTCCGTCGGCTGGTCCGGCGGCCTCGGCACCATCGGCTACACCAACCCACTCACCGGGAAGTCCGCGGCGCTGTTCACACCCCAGTCCTACGAGGCGCCCGGCACCGCGAAGGCGTTCGAGCAGCTCTGGCAGCTGCTGCGCTGAGCCGGCCCGCGGCCGGGAGCCCGCGGTCCCACTAGTGTGGGTGCCCGACGAAGGAGTCAGACCATGGTCAGTTTCAATACCACCCTGCAGGCAGCCGGAGGCAACAACGTCGGGATCCTCGTACCCGACGAAGTGGTCGAGTCCTTCGGCAGGGGCAAGCGCGTCCCCGTCGTCGTGACCATCGACGGCGGCTACTCCTACCGCAACACCACCGCGTTCATGGGCGGCCAGTACTGGATCTCGTTCAACGCCGAGACGCGCGCCGCCACCGGCAGGGGAGCCGACGACGAGGTGGAGGTCACCCTGGAGGTGGACGACGCCCCACGCGTGGTGGAGGTCCCGCCCGTCCTCGCCGTCGCGTTCGAGAAGCATCCCGGGACTGCCGCAGCCTGGGCCGCGCTGTCCTACAGCAAGCAGAAGGCCCACGCGCTCTCGATCAACGAGGCCAAGACCGAGACCACCCGGGACCGGCGCGTCGCCAAGGTCCTCGAAT
Source organism: Tessaracoccus terricola (assembly GCF_054776555.1). Taxonomy (NCBI): domain Bacteria; kingdom Bacillati; phylum Actinomycetota; class Actinomycetes; order Propionibacteriales; family Propionibacteriaceae; genus Tessaracoccus; species Tessaracoccus terricola. The sequence goes on from NZ_BAAHBS010000005.1 coordinate 898,554, forward strand.
CCCTCACCAACTGACCCGGAAGGACCCATGCAACCCGTTGCCACCACGCCCATCACCCTCGGCGCCTCCCACCTCGGCAAGCGCGACGACGGCGAGGCCCTGGCCGACGCCATGGTCGCGTCCCCCCTGGGCAACGTCGACACCAGCAACAACTACGCCGCCGGCCGCAGCGAGCAACTCATCGGTGACGCCATCCGCCGACTCGGGGGCCTGCCGGAGGGCAAGCTCGTCTACTCCAAGGCGGACCGCACCGAGGCGGGGGTGTTCGACGGTGAACGGGTGCGGCGCTCCCTGGAGGAGTCCCTGGACAGGTTGGGCCTGCACCGGCTGCCGATCTACTTCTTCCACGACCCGTTCAGCGTCACGTTCGACGAGGCCATGGCGCCCGACGGCGGCGTCCCGGCGCTGGTGCGGCTGCGGGAGGAGGGCGTGATCGGCGCCATCGGAATCGCCACGGGGCCGATCGCCCAGACCGACCAGTACGTGGCCACGGGGCTGTTCGACGCCGTGCTCTGCCACAACCGCTTCACCCTCGTGGACCGGATCGCGGAGCCCACCTTCCGGCGGGCCCGGGAACTGGGCATGACCGTGTTCAACGCCGCCCCGTTCGGTGGCGGCACCCTCGCCAACGGCCAGTCCAGCTACGGCTACCGCGAGATGCCGGCGGACTTCGCCGCCCACGTCGAACGGGTGCGCTCCCTCGCAGACGGGATGGGCGTGGACCTGGCCGCGGCGGCGGTGCAGTTCTCGACCCGCAGCCCGCTCGTGGACACCACCGTCGTGGGCGTTTCCACCCTGCAGCGCCTCGAGCAGCTGGCCGGCCTGGTGGCCACCGACGTACCGGAGGAGTTCTTCGACGAGGTGGAGCGTCTCGGCCCACCGCCCGCCAGCGCCAATGACTGACACCTCTGGCCAAACCACGCCATGAGGCGTTGAATGGGGGCATGATCCGGCAGGCCCCCTCAGGGGTGGCAGCATTCATCGACCGGTTCGGGACCGGACCGGTGGGTGAAGCCGTGCAAATCAGCGGCACCGACGAGTTCGAGGAGGTGTTCGGGCCCCTCGAGCACAGCACGGCCGGTATCGCCGTCGCGCAGTTCTTCGAGAACGGGGGCGAGCACGCGTGGGTGGGGCGCGCCGATCCCGAACCCGGCGCCACCCTGCTGCAGGCGCTGCAGGGGGCGCTCGAAACGCTTGGCGCCGTCGGGTTCGACCTGCTGTGTGTGCCCGCCGCCGCCACCCTTGACGAGCCCGACGCCGCGGCGCACACCCCGAACCTGGTGGCCTTCGCGCAGGACGCGATCCGGTTGTGCACGCAGCGGCGCGCCATCTGGTTGCTGGACCCGCCGCCCTGGCTCCGTGACGCCGCCGCCATGGCGGCCTGGGTCCGGGCCAACCCTCTCGACAGCCCGGACGCCGCGGTCTGGTTCCCGCGGCTGCTGCGGCCGCCGGAGGGGACCGGGACCGGGGCGGCCGGCGCCGTCGCGGGCATGATCGCCCGCACCGATCGGGAACGCGGGGTCTGGAGCGCCCCGGCCGGGCTGCGCGCGGAACTGGTGGGGGTCCGCACGGCCCTCGAACTGACCCAGCAGGACGTGAGCCTGCTCAACCAACTCGGCGTGAACTCCGTCATGAACCACCGGGGCGGGCCCGTCAGCTGGGGAGCCCGCACCATGGCGGGCCGGGACGAACTGGGCAGCGAGTGGAAGTACCTCCCGGTGCGGCGGCTGGCCCTGCACATCGAGTCGAGCCTCCGGCAGGGCCTGCACTGGCACGTGGACGAGGACAACGCCCCGGCGCTGTGGGCGCGGCTGCGGGGGGAGACCGCCGGGTTCCTCGACGGACTCTTCCGGGCCGGCGCCTTCCAGGGCCGGTCGGCCGACGAGGCGTACTTCGTCAGCTGCGACGCCGACACCATCACGGCCACCGACCTCGAGGCCGGGCGCGTCCACGTCGTCGTCGGTTTCTCACCGCTGCGGCCCGCAGAATTCCAGGTCCTGGACATCGAACTGCGCAGGGCGGACCGGGCCGCCGTCGCGGACGCGCCCGAGGCCGCCGTCGCGTCGCCCTCGATGGGCCTGCGAAGGCGGGAAGAAGGGTAGCCTTCCGGCCATGGAGGACAAGCTGAAGGTCGGCCCTGCGAAGACGAGTGCCGCCGGTATCCCCGGCGTGCTCCACGCCATGGGGTTCGCGGTCCGCGAAGGTGCGCTGCTGCCGCTGCTCAAGGTCAACCAGACCGACGGGTTCGACTGCCCCGGCTGCGCCTGGCCGGACCCCGACCACCGCCACGTCGCCGAGTTCTGCGAGAACGGTGCCAAGGCCGTCGCGGAGGAGACCACCCCCCGACGCTGCGGCCCTGACTTCTTCGCCGAGCACGACGTCGCAGACCTGCGGGGTCGCACCGACCACTGGCTGGGCCGGCAGGGACGTCTCACCACCCCCATGTACCTGCGCAAGGGGTCGGCCACCTACGAACCCGTCACGTGGGAGTTCGCGCTGGACCTGATCGCGGCCAAACTGAAGCGGGTGGAGCCCGACGAGGCCGTCTTCTACACCTCCGGCCGCACCAGCAACGAGGCGGCGTTCCTGTACCAACTCCTCGTGCGGCGACTCGGCACCAACAACCTGCCCGACTGCTCCAACATGTGCCACGAGTCCTCCGGCAGCGCCCTCACCGAGACCATCGGCATCGGCAAGGGCACGGTCACCCTCAACGACGTCGAGACCACCGACCTGCTGCTGATCAACGGCCAGAACCCCGGCACCAACCACCCCCGCATGCTCACCGCGCTCGAGAAGCAGAAGGCGGGCGGCGGCAGGATCATTGCAATCAACCCGCTGCCCGAGGCCGGGCTGATCAACTTCAAGAACCCCCAGACCGTCAAGGCCGTCACCGGTGGGGTGCCGTTGGCCGACGAGTTCTGCCAGATCCGCGTCAACGGGGACCTCGCCCTCTTCCGGGCCCTCAACCGCATCCTCATCGACCGCGACGCCATCGACCACGACTTCATCTCCCGGTACTGCGCCGGGTTCGACGAGTACGCCGCCGCCCTCGTGGTGGACCGGGCAGAGACCGAGTTCGCCACCGGGATGCCGTGGAGCCAGATCGAGCGGGTGGCGGACATGGTGTGCGAGTCCCGCTCCGCCATCGTGTGCTGGGCCATGGGGCTCACGCAGCACAAGAACTCCGTGCCCACCATCAAGGAGATCGTCAACTTCCTGCTGCTGCGCGGCAACATGGGCCGCCCGGGTGCCGGCGCGTGCCCCGTGCGCGGCCACTCGAACGTGCAGGGCGACCGTACCGTCGGCATCTACGAGAAGCCGCCGCGGGAGTTCACCGACCGGCTCTCCGCGGCATTCGACTTCGAGGCCCCCACCGAGCACGGCTACGACGTCGTCGAGTCCATCCGAGCCATGCGCGACGGGCGGGTGCGGTTCTTCATGGGGATGGGCGGCAACTTCGTGCGCGCCACCCCGGACTCCGTCGTCACGGAGGAAGCCCTGGCCAACGTGGACCTAACCGTGCAGGTCTCCACCAAGCTGAACGGCTCTCACGCCTTCACCGGCGAGGAGGCGCTCATCCTGCCCACCCTCGGCCGCACGGACGCCGACCCGCAGGCCACCGGTCCCCAGGACGTCACCGTCGAGGACTCCATGGGCATGGTGCACGCCTCCCGCGGCCGCCGCCGCTTCGACGGCGTGCTCTCGGAGGTGGCCATCGTCACCGAACTCGGTCGGCGGGTCTTCGGCGACGCATACTGGGACGACTTCCGCGGCGACTACGCCCTCATCCGGGACAAGATCGAGGAAGTCATCCCCGGCTTCGAGGACTACAACGAACGCATAAAGGCCCCCGGTGGCTTCGCCCTCCCCAACGGCCCCCGCGAGCGGCGCTTCACCACGGCCTCGGGCAAGGCCCACTTCACCGTGAACCCGCTCACGGTGCTGCGGACACCACCCGGCCACCTGATCCTGCAGACCGTCCGCAGCCACGACCAGTACAACACCACCGTCTACGGCCTTGACGACCGCTACCGCGGCATCAAGGGCGGCCGGCGGGTCGTGTTCGTCAACCCGGTGGACCTGGCCGAACTCGGCATCGCCGACGGCGAGCACGTCACGCTGGTCTCGGTGCACTCCTCCGGGGAACGCCGCGCGCCCGGGTTCCGGGTGGTTTCCTACGACACGGCCCGCGGCTGCGCCGCCGCCTACTTCCCGGAGACCAACGTGCTCGTCCCGCTGGACTCGGTGGCCGAGGTCTCCGGCACGCCCACGTCGAAGTCCGTCATCATCCGCCTCGAGCGCGAGGCGGCGGCCTGAGTGCGGCGGGTGACGATTCCGCGCCCGGTGACCCGGGTGGTGGTGGGGGCGACGATCGAGGCCACACGCCGCCCCGACGTGCTGATCGCCGAGGAGCCGCTCGAGATCCGGCTGAACGGCTCACCCCTCGCCGTGACGATGCGGACCCCCGGTGACGACGTCCACCTGGCCCACGGCTTCCTCCTGGGGGAGGGTGTGATCGGCTCGCCCGAGGACGTCGTCACCGCCCGATACTGCGCCGGGTCCGTGGTGGCGGACGAGACCGGCGTGCCGCAGAACACCTACAACGTGCTCGACGTGGCCCTCGCGCCCGGCGTGCCCGCCCCGTCGGTGGACCCCACCCGAAACTTCTACACCACCTCCTCCTGCGGGGTCTGCGGCAAGGCGAGCATCGACGCCATCGAGCAGCAGGCCCGCTGGCCCGTGGCCGACGACGACGTGCGCCTGGACCCGAGGGTGCTCGTCGGCCTGCCTGACGCGCTGCGCGAACAGCAGAAGGCCTTCGACCGCACCGGCGGGCTGCACGCGGCCGGGCTGTTCACCGCCGACGGCGAACTGCTGCGCGCGGCAGAAGACGTCGGCCGGCACAACGCCGTCGACAAGGTGCTGGGCTGGGCGCTGCTGCAGGGGCTGCTGCCGGCGCGGGGACACATGCTGGTGGTCTCCGGCAGGGCCAGCTTCGAACTCACCCAGAAGGCCCTGATGGCGGGGGTGCCGGCGTTGGTGGCGGTGTCCGCGCCGTCGTCGTTGGCAGTGGAGATGGCCGCCGCCGCGGGGATGACCCTGCTGGGATTCGTCCGTGCCCCGCGGTTCAACGCCTACACCGGGGCCGAACGCTTGGACCTCTGAGCGCCGCTGCCCCTGCGGCGGGGATGGAAGAATCACTCGTCCTCGCCCACGAGCACCAGCTGGTGTGACTCACAGCCGCGCCAGCACGGCGTCGAGCATCTCCTCGGTGAGCTTGCCGGTGAAGGTGTTCTGCTGGCTGACGTGGTAGCTGCCGTGCAGCACGACGGGCCGTCCCGACGGGGTGGTCAGCTCGGCGGTGGCCCCGTGACCGAACTTCGGCTTCGGCCGGGGGACGGTCCAGCCGGACCGGCGGGCCGCTGCGATGGCGGCGTCCCAACCGATGGAGCCGAGCGCCAGCATGGAACGCAGCCGGGGCTCAGCGAGGGCGAGTTCCCGGTCCAGCCACGGGGAGCAGGTGGCCTTCTCACTCGTCGTGGGCTTGTTGTCGGGCGGGGCGCAGCGGACGGCGGCGACGATCCGGATGCCCGTCAGCTCCAACCCGTCCCCGGCGGCGACGGCGGTGGGCTGGTTGGCGAACCCGGCGCGGTGCAGCGCCGCGAACAGCCAGTCGCCGGAACGGTCACCGGTGAACATCCGGCCCGTCCGGTTGGCGCCGTTCGCCGCCGGGGCGAGACCCACCACCAGTACGGGTGCGGCCGGGTCCCCGAACGACGGCGCTGGCCGACCCCAGTAGGGCTGGTCGGCGAACGACGCGCGCCGCTGCGTCGTCGCGATTCGCTCCCGCCACTCCACCAGTCGGGGACAGGCGCGGCACACCGAGACGAGGGCGTCGAGGTCCGGGACCGTCGTGGCGTCCGAGGCCAGGCGCTCGACGTCGGACGCGGTGGCCGCCACCGGCGTCGTGGGCGTGGCCGGATCACCCGGCCAGCCGGTCCCGGGCGGGACCGGAGAGTTGAAGGACTGCCCGGTGACGGGGTGCGGGTCGGATCGTCCGGTCGGCCGCGGTGTCGACATCTCAGCTCCCTCGGTGTGGCTTCCTGTCACACTAACCGGTCGCAACCGGGGGAGTGCCGGGACCGGGGTGGGCAGTCAGGTCTGGCGTCCAGCGCTCACGCAGCCATCTCGCCGGTGCCGGAGCCGAGTTCCCGCAACATCTCGGCGGCGGTGTGGACCCCGTTGAAGATGGTGGTCCCGGTCTGGAAACGAGCGCCGTTGGCCAGCGGGCCGGCGGCCACGGCGTCGTAGCCGAGGCGTTCGACGAACTCCCTCACGACCCGAGCCGCAGCGGCATCGTCGGAGGCGACGGCGAGTGCCCTCCGGTCGGGCGTGCCCGGCGGGGTGGAGTGGTCCTCCAGGTCCCGGTAGCCGATGTGGTTGAGCGACTTGACCAGGCGGGCGCCGGCGAAGTGCCGGGCCACCACCTCGCTGCTCGAGGTGCCCCCTTCGAACTCGGGCAGGGTGCCGTCGACGTCGCGCCAGTAATTCATCGCGTCGATGACCACGCGGCCCTCGAGGATGCTCGCGTCGATGCTGCGGTGCTTGTGCAGCGGGACGGCCACCACGACGATGTCCGCCCCCTGCACGGCCTCGGCCGAGGTGCGCGCGGTGGCGCCAGGGATCACGATCTCGGCGATCAGCTCGATGTCCTCGGCGGCACCCGAGCCCGCGACGTCGACCTCGTAGCCCGCGCGCAACGCCGCCCGCGCCACCGCCGAGCCCACCCGTCCGACGCCGAGCACCGCGATCTTCGTCAATTCCGCCTCCAAAGTAGTTGAATCCGCAATCAGTGTAGCAGTGGTGTCCCGGACCCGATGGTGACCAGCGTGAGCGACACGCCGCGTTCAGGCTCTGGAGATCCGCTGCGAGGCGTGTCGTTCACGCCTGTCACCACACCTCGGGTGCCCTAGGCTGGATCGGTCCGAGGGCCGATCTCGAGGAGGAGCATGAACCTCTACTTCCGAATGCTCATGTTGTGGCTGCGCAACCGCAGGGCACCGCGCACCGACGTGTGGGACACGGTCACCACGCCGTTCCGGGTGGCGCCGAGCGACCTCGACGTCCTGCTGCACATGAACAACGGCAAGTACCTCACCATCATGGACCTCGGCCGCGTGGACCTGATGCAGCGGGCGGGCCTCTGGGACGGGCTGAACCAGCGCGGCTGGTACCCGGTGGTGGCGGGCCAGACCATCACCTACCGCCGCTCCCTGAAACTCGGCCAGCACTTCGACCTCCACACCCGCGTGGTGGGGCTGGACGACCGCTGGATCTTCCTCGAGCAGACCTTCGCCGTCGGCGACGTGGTGCACGCCCGCGCGGCCGTCCGCGCGCGGTTCCTCAAGCGCAGCGGTGGCTCGGTGGAGCACGATGAACTGGAGGAGCTGGTGGGCCGGTTCCCGGAGCACCTGGAGGTGCCCGAGTGGATGCTCGAGTGGACGGAGAACACCCGGATCCCGACCAACCGCTGAAGCCGATCAACCGGGTTGCGGGGGCGCTTCGATGAAGCGCAGCCGGGTTGTAGGTTGTCGGGGAACGTCGTCCACCAATAGGAGATTCGGTGAGCCCCACCACCCCCCAACTGGTCCCACAGCCGCGCTCGCTCCGGACCACCGGCGACGGCAACCTCACCATCCCGCGGCAGCTCCCCGTGAGCGCCCCGGTGGGCTGGGCGGACACCGTCGCCGAACTCCTCGCACCGGGCACCGGGATCCGCACCATCGACGCCACCGGTGACGCGTTCCTGAAGGTCACGCGCGCCGCCGGGGAGCCGTCGGGCTACCGGCTGGTCACCGGCCCGGACGGGATCTCGATCGAGGCGTTCGACGACGACGGCCTGGTGCACGCCCTCGCCACGTTGCGCCAGTTGATGCCGGACCACGTCTTCGGCCCCTCCCCGCTACCCGACGCGGCGCTCACCGTCCCCCAGGTGGAGATCGAGGACGCGCCGCGCTTCGAGTGGCGCGGCATGCACCTCGACGTGTGCCGCCACTTCATGCCGCTGCCGTTCCTGCACCGATTCGTGGACCTGCTGGCGATGCACAAGTTCAACCGGTTCCACCTCCACCTCAACGATGACCAGGGCTGGCGCTTCGAGGTCAGGAAGTACCCAGAGCTCACCACCGTCGGCGCAGTCCGGCCCGGCACGCAGTTCCACCACTGGGACACCGACGACGGCACGCCCGTCGGCGGCTTCTACACCCAGGACCAGCTCCGCGCCCTGAACGCCTACGCCAAGCGCCGCGGCGTCACGATCGTCCCGGAGATCGACTTCCCCGGACACGCCCGCGCGCTGCTGGCCGCCTACCCGCAGTTCGGTGAGGACCCACCGGCCGAGCTCGCCACGACGTTCGCGGTGTTCCCGGAGGTGCTGCACCTCAGCGACGAGACCGTCGCGATGGTGGAGGACGTCTTCTCCGAACTCCTCGACGTGTTCGACTCACCCTGGATCCACATTGGCGGCGACGAGTGCCCCACCACCCAGTGGGAGAACAGCGACGCCGCGGCCGCGCTGGCGGCCGAGCGCGGACTCGACGGGGTGAAGGACCTGCAGCCCTGGTTCACCGAACACCTGCGCGACTGGCTCAGCAGCCGTGGCCGCACCGTGATCGGCTGGGACGAGATCATCGACCGCGGCCCCATGCCGGGCGTGGTGGTGATGTCGTGGCGCGGCGGGGAGCCGGGCCGTCGGGCCCTCGCGACGGGCCACCGCGTGATCATGAGCTCCAACGTCCCCTACTACTTCGACTACTACCAGTCGGAGGACATGGCAGAACCGTTCGCGCAGCCCGAGATCTGCACCTGGGAGGCTGTCACGGCGTTCGACCCAGCCGACGGCGTCGCCGAGGAGCACCTGCCGAACCTGCTGGGCGTCCAGGGACAGCTCTGGACCGAGTTCATGCGCACCCCCGCCCACGTCGAGTACATGGCCTTCCCGCGCGCCGCGGCACTGGCCGAGGTGGGTTGGCACGGCCCCCTGGACCCGGCGGACTTCGAGCCGCGGCTCCGCACGCACCTGCGCCGCCTCGACGCCGCCGGCGTCAACCACCGCCCCCTCGAGGGGCCTCACCCGTGGCAGACGGGCGGCACCGGCGCCTACGCCCGGCCCGCGGGCCACGGCCTGGGCGGGGGATTCTCGGAGCAGGTCCCGGACTGAGTCCGGCCCCGGCGTAGGCTGGGGCCATGCCAGCAGCAGGGGGTGCGCTCGAGCGTGGCCGCGAGGCGTTCGAGGCCGCGGACTGGAGAGCGGTCTACGACGCCCTGTTCCCGCTGCGCGCCACCCTAGCCGTCGATGACCTCGCCCTGTTGGCCCGCTCCGAGTGGATGCGCTCCCGCGTTCCCGAGAGCCTGGAGCTGTCCGAGGAACTGTTCCACCGCTACCGCGAGGAGGACCGCGCCGCCGACGCGGCGTCGACGGCGCTGCTGCTCACCGTCTTGTGGGTGACGCGTGGAGAGCCGTCGGTGGGGTCGGCGTGGCTGAGCCGCGCCCGGCGGTTGCTCGCGGAACGCGAGGACTCCGTCGTCCACGGCTACCTCGCCTACGTGGAGGCCATGGTGGCGCTCGAACTCGGGGGCGAGCTCGGGGACAGCCTCGAGCGGCTCTCGCACCTTGCCGGCACCTTCCAGGACCCTGCGCTGGAGTCCTTCGAACTGGTCATCCGTGGCCTGCTGGACCTCAGGGCGGCCGACATCGCCGCCGGCTTCGCACGGCTGGACGAGGCGATGCTGCCGGTCATAGCGGGCCGGGTTCCGGTGGAGTGGGCGGGGGACATCTACTGCACCGTCATCCACGCCTGCCACCAGCTCGCCGACTTCCGACGGATGGCCGACTGGACCCGTGCCACCGAACGCTGGTGCGAGCAGTTCGCCGGCGAGGCCATCTACGGCGGCATCTGCCGCATCCACCGGTTGGAGCTCCGGGCCGTCCACGGCGAGTGGGAGGGCCTCGAGTCGCGCCTGCTCACCGAGAGCCGGGCGTTGGAGGGCGGCAACACCTGGGTGGCCGGGGAGGGGTTCCGGCAGTTGGGCGAGATCCGCAGGCTCAGGGGCGACGACGTCGGCGCGCGCGAGGCCTACCGCTCGGCACTCGAGGCCGGCGTGGACCCGCAGCCCGGGCTCGCGCTCCTGGACCTCGCCGCCGGTCGGGGAGAGGCGGCGTGGGAGGCGCTCGGGACGGCGCTGTCGGCGGCCACCGGCACCCGGAGGGCCGTCCTGCTACGGGCCGGGGTGGAGATCGGCATCGCGGTGGGCCGGCTCGAGGAGGCGGCGGCCATGGCCGACGGGCTCAGGGAGAGCGCGCAACGTTTCGGGACCAGTGGGATGTGGTGCTGGTCACTCCACGCCGACGGCGTCGTGGCCCTCGCGAGGGGCAGGCACTCCGAGGCGGTCGCGCTGCTCGAGCGGGCCGCTGCGTACTTCCGCGCCGAGCGGCGCCGGCACGACGTAGCCCGGGCGCTGGCGGACCTTGCCCAGGCCCACGAGGGCCTGGGCAACCTGGCCGTGGCAGAGGGCTTCCGGGGCGAGTCCGGCCGGATCCTCGCGGCGCTGGCCGCCTGTGACGAGCCCGGGTCGCAGCGTGCCGGGACCGGACCACTGACGGCGCGGGAGGTCGAGGTGTTGGAGTGCGTCGCCGTCGGGATGAGCAACCGCGAGGTGGCGGGCAGGCTCTTCATCAGCGAGAAGACCGTCGGCAGGCACCTGGCCAACATCTACCTGAAGCTCGACGTCGGCACCCGCACGGCCGCCGTGGCATGGTGGCGCGAGCATGCATAGAACGCTGCAGTGGGGCCCCGCAGAATGCAGTTTCCTGCCGATGTCGGGCGTGGGGTCCCCGGCCTAACTTCTTGTTCATGGGCACCGAACGGGTGCCGGAGCAGGAAGGAAGCATCATGACCACCACCAAGGAGCGTCCCGACGTCGGGCAGGCGACGGGACCCACGCCGCTGGAGTTCGTCGACCGCCTGATGGGCGCCGCGCTGGGCTGGGCGGAGGTGAACGCGCTGTACCTCGGAGACCGGCTCGGCTGGTACCGCGACCTCGCCATCCACGGCCCCAGCACCCACGACGAACTCGCGGCCCGCACAGGCACCTCGCCCCGCTACGCCAGGGAGTGGCTCGAGCAGCAGGCGATCACGGGAATCATCGTCGCCGACGACGCCACCGACGGCGAGCAGCGCCGCTACCGACTCGCGCCCGGACCGACGGAGGTCCTCACGGACCAGCAGAGTCTGGCCTACTTCGCGCCGTTCGCCCGGATGGCCGGCGCCGTCGGCAGGCAGCTGCCCGACCTGGTGCGGGCCTACCGTGACGGCACCGGGATCAGCTGGGCCGAGTTCGGCGTGGACGCCCGGGAGGGGCAGGCGGAGATGAACCGGCCCTGGCTGGCGCAACTGCCCGGCGTCTTAGGGAACGTGCCGCAGGTCCACTCGGCGCTCTCCCGGCCGGGCGCGCGCATCGCCGACGTCGGCACCGGCGCCGGCTGGTCCGCCATCGCCATGGCGCAGGCCCACCCGGGGCTGCGGGCCGACGGGTTCGACGTCGACGAGCCCTCCGTGGCGCTCGCCCGGGCCAATGCCGAGCAGGCCGGGGTCTCCGACCGGGTCCGGTTCCACCTGGCCGACGGCGACTCGTTGGCCTCCCACGGCCACTACGACGCCGTGTTCGCCTTCGAGTGCCTGCACGACATGCCACGTCCGGTGGACGTTCTCCGCTCGATGCGGGAGGCGGTGGCCGACGACGGCGTCGTCGTGGTCATGGACGAGCGGGTGGGGGACAGCTTCACCAGCCCGGGGGAGCTGGACGCCCTGTTCTACGCGTTCAGCATCTTCCTGTGCCTGCCGGACTCGATGTCGCACCGGCCCAGCGCGGCCACCGGCACCGTCATGCGGCCCGACGTCCTGCGCGACTACGCGCGGGCCGCCGGCTTCGACGACGTGTCAGTCCTGCCGATCGAGGACTTCGGGCTGTGGCGGTTCTACGAGCTGACCTTCTGACGGGAGATCGGCGTCCGGGTGGCTCGACGCTACCCCCGACGCTCGACGCTACCCCTGGCTCCCGACGCCCACCGCCATGGCGGTAGCGTCCAGCGTCAGGGGTAGCGTCTGCGGATCGGGGAGCGTCCGGGGCTGCGACGACGTCGCCGCGGCCCCGCAGGCACTCAGACCAGCTTGGCGTCCAGAGTGATCTCCTTCACGCCCGCGAGGGCGAGGGAGACCGGGCAGTTCTCCTTGGCCTTGTCAGCCAGCTCGGCGAAGGCCTCCGCGGAGATGCCGGGCACGTCGCCGGTGACGCTGAGGTCGATGCGGGTGATCCCCTCGCCGGCGACGAAGATCACCTTCGCGTTCGTGTCCAGCTTCGTGGCGGTGGTGCCGTTCTCGGCCAGGAAGTGCGAGAACTGCATCGAGAAGCAGGTGGCGTGGGCTGCGGCGATGAGCTCCTCGGGTGTGGTGGTGCCGCCCGCCTCCTCGGCGCGCGCCTTCCAGTTGGCCTGGAACGAACCGGCGCCGGATGTGTCCAGGTTGACCGAACCGGATCCGGTGGGCAGGTCACCCTGCCACTGGGCGGTGGCGGAATTCACGATGGGGTTGGGCATGTACGACTCCTTCGAACGTTCGACGGGGGTTGCCCGCCGACGGCGATCTGCCGTGGATCCCACACTAACCCCGCCCCATGTGTGGCAAGCCGGGATCCGGCCAGCGGGCAGTCGGAACGGATTCGCTGACCCTGACCGCGGCACGTAGGCTTGCGCGGTGCACCAAGGCAAGGTTGGGGCGGTCTCTGCCGCCCGCGGGCGGGCCCTCATGGCCCTGTTCTTCGTACCCGGGATCGTCCTGGCGAGCTGGGTTAGCCGCACCCCGGACATTCGCGACGCGTTCGGGGCGTCGCACGCCCAGATGGGGCTCGTGCTGATGGGGCTGTCCGTGGGCTCAATGGTGGGAATCCTCGCCTCCGGTCCGTTGGTGGCGCGGTTCAGCACGCGCAAGGTGATCGCCGTCGCGGCGTCCCTGACGGCAGTCAGCGTGCCGGTCCTGGCCGTCGGCGCCGGGGCCGCCTCGCCCTGGGTCTTCGCCGTCGGGCTGTGCCTGGGCGGCCTGGCCATGGGCGGCGGCGAGGTGGCGATGAACGTCGAGGGCGCCGAGATCGAACTGTTGGCGGACCGGCCGTTCCTACCCAAGCTGCACGCCTTCTTCTCCATCGGTGCGACGGCGGGCGCCACCCTGGGTATCGTCTTCACCCACTTCCGTGTCCCCGTCGAATGGCACCTGGCCGGGATCGCCGTGGTCGCGTTCGTGATCGTCCCGCTGTGCCTCGGGCACATTCCGCCCGGCGTCGGCCTGGCGGCGCCCCGGACCCCGGAAGCTGCGCCGTCGCGGCCCCTCCTCACCGACGTCCGCCTCCTGCTGATCGGTGTGATCATGCTGGCGCTCGCGCTGGCGGAGGGCTCGGCCAATGACTGGCTGCCGCTCGTGATGGTTGACGGCCACGGCTTCGACCCCGCCCTCGGGTCCCTGTCGTATGCCATCTTCGCGGCCTGCATGGCCGTCGGGCGGCTGTTCGGTGGTCCGCTCGTGACCAAGCTCGGCCAGCGCAACGTGCTGTTGGTGAGCTCGCTGGCGGGAGCGTTCGGGCTCGCGCTGGTCATCTTCGTCGACAACCAGTTGGTGGCCGGTCTCGCAGTCATCGCCTGGGGGCTCGGCGCCGCACTGGGGTTCCCGGTGGCCGTCTCTGCTGCGGGCACGGCCGGGGAGCCCGCCGACGCCGCCCGTCGCGTCTCCTTCGTGGCCACCATCGGCTACATCGCCTTCCTCGCCGGCCCGCCCGTGCTCGGACTGCTCGGCGAGGTGGCCGGCCTGCGTCGCGCACTGATCCTCGTGATGGTGCTCTGTGTCGTCTCGGCGCTGCTGGTGGAAGTGCTGCGGCGCCGGAGCCGGTCCGTCGAGGACCTCGAACTGGTCCAGTGAGCCCCTAATATTCGTCAGACGTAGCGTCTGACCCGGGGGGAGCCCAGAACCACCATGCGCCAGAAGTCGTTGGCTGTTGCCGCAGTCCTCCTGCTGACCGCCTGCTCCACGCCACCGGAGCCCGCCCCGGACCCGTCGGTGCCGGCGCAGGAGCCCACAACCGCAGACCCGGGAACCGCCACACCGGAGACCCCCGCCCCGGACACCTCGGAGCCCGCGGCCCCGACCAACTCCGCGGACAGCGCCCCGGAGGGTGAACCGGCCGCGGAGGGTTGGGTGGCCCCGGAGGCCTGCTCGTCCCTGCAACTCGAGGCCGGGGGCGTCCTCGACGGCGTGGGCCTCGGCGGTTGCGTCTCGACGGCGCTGCGCAGCTTCGGCAGCGGCAGGGAGTACATCACCGGGCCCGACTTCGTGGGATCGGTCGACTTCACCTACACCCCCGAGCTCAGCCTGCGGGCGGAGATGGACTCCGGGGGAGAGTTGATGACGGTTGTCATCGCCGAGGGTGATGTCTGGATGAACATGGGCGGCGAGATGGTCAGGGGCGACGAGTCCGGAGACCCGACGGCCCAGCTGGTGGCCTCCCTCGGTGAGCTGTACCGGTTCTTCTCCTCGCCGGAGGTGACCGCAGACCTGATCGCAGCCAGCCCGGAGTGGGTGGTGGCCGACGAACTGGAGGAGCGGGAACTGCCCAACGGCCAGGTGGTGGCCGCCCACCGCATCGAGGCCGCGGCACCCTTCGCGTGGCAGGAGGTCCCCGTCGACGCCTACACCGTCTGGTTCGCGCCGGACTGGACACCCGTCGGCGCGCAGGGCACCAGCACCATGATGGGCGTCACCGCCACCACGTTGCAGGAGTTCTACGACCTGGGTGCGGACATCACGATCGCCCCGCCGGCCTGACTGCTCAGCCCTCCGGGAGCCCGGGGACGTAGCCGCTGCGGCCCTCCCAGGAGCCGTGCTCCGACAGGGGCCGGAACCGCAGGGTGGTGAACTCGTGGTGGAAGTCGCGGCGCTCCCGCTCACCCATGGCACCGGAGTGTCGGCCGCCGTCGGGGGCGGTGTCCCGACCCCAGACCATGCCCGTCATGGCGCGGGTGGACTCCCACACCGAGAAGGTCGAAACGGTGCGCGGAGGGCGCATCGCGGCCAGCGCCAGCGTCGTGTCCGGATGGTCCCTGACCTGTTCCTCCACCGGCCTGCCCCAGCGGATGAACCGGGGCAGCTCCGGGAGCCGGGTCCGGGCGAGCGTCACGGCCACCACGGGCTCGGCGGGGCGACTGCGCGCGGCCTCCTCCGGCAGGTGGGCGAACTCAGCGACGGCGCCCCAGCGTCGCAGGAACTGCATGCGGACGTGCCAACCCTGTGCCAGGGCCCGGCCGAGGCGGTGGCGCGTCAGGAAGTCCGCCAGCGACCGCTCGTCGGACCACTCCGCGAACACCGCCAGCCGGTGCAGTTGCATCCTCGCCGGTGAGAGCACTGGTGCCCCCAACCCCATGCCTGCCATGGCCTCCATGCGCCGCAGACCGGGGACCGAGGACGCCGACGGTGGCCGCAGCAGCGCCCGCAACGCGGTCGGTACGCCGACGCGTGCGAGGTGGAAGGAGTGCAGCATGGTGGAGAGTCTCCCACGGGCCCGGTCCGGTGTGCATCGGCGGCAGCCGGCCGGAACTGTCGGTGCGTGGGCGTAGCGTTCCGACATGGGAAAAATCATCTTCGACACCGCGACCAGCATCAACGGCTGGATCGCCGACGAGAACAACTCGCTGGACTGGCTCTTCGCCGTCGAGGGCGGGGAGCACCCGGACGAGGGGCTCTTCCCTCAGGGGACCACCGTTCTGGTGGAGGGCTCCACCACCTACGAGTGGCTGCTCGCGCAGGAGGACGTGCTCAACCACCCGGAGAAGTGGCGGGACTTCCACGGCACGAAGCCGACGTTCCTGTTCACCACGCGTGACCTCCCCGTGCCGGAGGGCGCGGACGTGCGCAGGGTCTCCGGACCGGTGACCCAGCACATCGACGCCATCCGTGAAGCAGCGGGCGACGGGGACATCTGGGTGGTCGGCGGGGGAGACCTGGCCGGCCAGTTCCTCGACGCCGGCCTACTGGACGAGATCGCCATCTCTGTCGCACCGGTGGCGCTCACCGGCGGGGCACCGCTGTTCCCGCGTCGAGTGGGATCAGATCGACTTCGGTTGGTCTCCGCCAAGGCGTACGGGCAGTTCGCGAGGCTCGTCTACGAGGTGGTGCGCTGAGCCAGCGCCTCCCGGAGGCGGTCGTACGTGGGGCCGTCGAAGGCGACGATGCGGGCGTCGGCCACGGCGGTCTGGGCGTTGGCGACGGTGGTGATCGCGACGTCGATCGCGTCATCGAGCGGCCAGCCGTAGATGCCCGCACTGATCAGGGGGAAGGCGATGCTGTGCGCCCCCAGTTCCTCGGCCACCTCCAGGCTGCGGCGGTAGCACGACTCCAACAGCCGGCGGTCGGTCTGCCCCGCCCGGTGGTTGGGGCCGACGGTGTGCACCACCCAGCGGGCGGGCATCTGCCCGGCGGTGGTCCAGCCGGCATCCCCCGTGGCCAAGCCTTCGGGGAAGCGGGCGACGCAGTCCGCCAGCACCTCCGGGCCGCCGGCCCGGTGGATGGCGCCGTCCACCCCGCCGCCACCGCGCATGGCGTTGTTGGCGGCGTTGACGACGACGTCCACCGCCTGGGTGGTGATGTCTCCCCGGACCGCCGTGACGCGGGGCATCATCGCTTGACCCGGTGGTTCGGGTTGCCGGCCAACCCCGCGGCGTCGGGCAAGATCTCCTGTTGCGTGGTCCTCATCCGGTGAGTTTTCCACGTCTCGCCTCCGAAGTCACCGGCGGATGCCGGACTCGCGCGCCATCCGGGGTCTGCCAGACTGGCGCCGTGGCAGTGGTGGCGTGGATGGATCGGTACCAGGTGCCGTTGTACGTGGCCGCGCTCGTCGTCGGCGCCGTCGTCGGGCTCATGGCGCCGGGAACCGCCCCGGTGCTGGCGGTGGTGATCGACCCGCTCATAATCCTGCTGCTGTACGTGACCTTCCTGGGGGTCCCGTTCACGACGCTGTGGGCCGGGCTCGGGGACCTACGGTTCCTAGTCACGGTAGGGGTGGTGAACTTCGTGGTGGTTCCCCTCCTGGTGCTCCTGCTGTCGCGGGTGGTGGCTGACGACGCAGTGCTGCTGGTGGGGGTGGCATTCGTGCTGCTGGCACCTTGCATCGACTACGTCATCGCCTTCACGGGACTGGCCGGTGGGGCGCGGGACAGACTGCTCGCAGCCACCCCGCTGCTGATGCTTGCTCAGCTGGCGCTGTTGCCCGGTTACGTGCCGCTGGTGGTGGGCCCCGGACTGGCCACCGCCGTGGAACCCCAGCCGTTCCTACGGGCGTTCCTGGTGCTGGTGCTGGCGCCACTCGCGGCGGCGGTCGTGACGCAGCTGTGGTCTCGGAACAGGCCGCGGAACAAGGCCGAGGAGGTGGGCTCGGCAGCCATGGTCCCGCTGATACTCGGCGCGCTGGCGGTGGTCGTGGCGGCGCACGTCCACGGCGTGGCCGAACACCTCGGCCGATTGGTGCGGGTACTGCCGGTCTACCTCGGTTTCGCCGTAGCCATGGTGGCGGTGGGTGTGCTGGCAGGACGGCTGGCGCGGCTGGACGTGCCCGCGCGAAGGGCCGTCGTGTTCAGCGGGGTGACCCGCAACTCACTGGTGATCCTGCCCCTGGTCCTGGCACTTCCAGCCGGCTACGAGTTGGTGCCGTTGGTGGTGGTCACCCAGACCCTCGTGGAACTGCTGGTCATGGTGGCGCTGGTGCGCGTCGTACCCCGTCTCTTGCCGGAACCGGGGGCGTGAGCACGCCTCAGGCCAGGTCCACCACCTCGAACTCCAGCAGGTCCGCGCCGGTTGCCACGGGCTTGCGGGAGCCGTCGTGCGCGTTGCCGGCCCTGCCGGAGCGCCAGCGCTCGAAGTCCTCCCGGGTGTCCCAGTGGGTTACGACGAAGTACTTCTCGCCACCGGCCGTGGGGCGCAACAGCTGGAAGCTCTGGAAGCCCGGCTCCTGGTCCACGGCGTGCTTGCGGGCGGCGAACCGGGACTCCAGTTCGGGGCCGTGGCCCTCCGGTACGGACAGTGCGTTGATCGCTACGTATGCCATGCCCTGAGCCTGCCACACGGCGGTCTGGAGTGAACGCACGGGGTCGGGATGTGGCGACGACCAATCCGCCAGATTCGCCGTCGTGGCGGAGCCCCGGCTGCTTCAATGGAGGCCGAGTCCTGAGGAGGCACCGGATGGAATCAGAGTCGTTGACCAAGTTGGGCGAGGAACTGCTCACCACCGCCCGGAGCGCGAACGCCGGACGTGCGGCGCGCACGATCCTGGGCGGACACACCCACAGGCTGCGCCAGACCCTGATCGCGTTGCTGGCCGGTCGGGCGATGGGGGAGCACGACTCCCCGGGCGAGGCCACCATCCAGGTCCTCAAGGGCTCGGTGCGGCTGACGTCGGCAAACCACGACTGGCCCGGCACGGAGGGCAGCCTCGGGATCATCCCGCCGGAGCGCCATGAGCTGGAGGCCGACGAGGACTCCGTCGTGCTGCTGACCGTGGTCGTGGAACTGTGAGCCGCAGGGTTACTGGTTGACGTTGCGGCCCACGACGCGCATGTCCTGCGCGGCCAGGTCTGCCTCGATCGCCTCGGTGTTGAGGGTGTTCACGCCCACCACCACGACGCTGGTGTCCAAGTTGCCGCGGTGCACCGCCAAGTGCTGGATGTTGGCGTGATGGGTGCCCATGATCCCGGTCAGCTTGGAGAGCACACCGGGCTCGTCCCGGGCCTCGATGGTGAGGCGGGTGCCGTGGTCCCGGAAGCCGAGCATGTCGATGAACGCGTCGAGGAGGTCGCTCTCGGTGATCACGGCCACCAGTTCGTCGCCGTCCACCACGGGAAGCATCTCGATCTTCTCGTCGCGCATCAGCACTGCCGCCTCCTCGAGGAGGGCATCGGGGCCGATCGTGAGCGCCGGCTTGGACATCACCTGCGCCACGTTCAGCTTGGAGACCAGGTAGGTGGCCTCCTGTGCGCTCAGCGTGGTCGCCTTGGACGGCAGGGCTGCCCGGATGTCGTTGAGGGAGATCACGCCGACCACTCGGCCGTCGTCCACCACCGGGAGGTGCCGCACACCGCGCTCGGACATCTGATCCGCTGCGTCGGGGATGCTCGCCCCCGGCGTCGTGGTGAACGGGTTGGCGGTCATCCGCTGGTGCACGAACATGTCAACCTCCCAGATAGGCGCGCTTCACCTCGTCGGTCTGCGCTAGTTCCTTGGCATCTCCCGACAAGACTATCGAGCCGGTTTCCAGGACGTAGGCCCGGGTGGCGATCTGGAGTGCGATGTTGGCGTTCTGCTCCACCAGCAGCACGGTGGTGCCGGCCTGGTTGATCTTCACGATGATGTCGAAGATCTCCTGTACCAGCAGCGGCGCGAGCCCCATGGAGGGCTCGTCGAGCAGCAGCACCTTCGGGCGCGCCATCAGCGCTCGACCCATGGCGAGCATCTGCTGCTCACCCCCGGAGAGGGTCCCAGCGAGCTGGCGGCGTCGCTCCGCGAGGATCGGGAAGCGGCCGAACACCTCGTCGAGGTCCTCGTGGGAGATGCGCTTGTGCTGGAAGGCGCCCAGGTCCAGGTTCTCCTGGACAGTCATCTCCGGGAACACCCGGCGGCCCTCCGGGACCTGCGAGAGGCCGCGGGAGACGCGGCTCTGCGGGGTGGTGGCGGTGATGTCCGTGCCCTCCAGGGTGATGGAGCCGGAGGTGGGCTTCTTCAACCCGGAGACCGAGCGCAGGGTGGTGGTCTTGCCGGCCCCGTTGGCGCCGATCAGGCAGACGATCTCGCCCTCGTTCACCTCGAACGAGATGCCCTTGATGGCGTGGATGACACCGAAGTGGACGTTCAGGTCCCTGACCTCAAGCACTGGGGGCCTCCTCTCCGAGGTAGGCCTCGATGACCTTCGGGTCGTTGCGGACGTGCTCGGGCGAGCCGTCGCTGATGATCGTGCCGTGGTCCAGGACATAGATCCGCTCACAGATCCGCATCACCAGGCTCATGTCGTGCTCGATCAGCACCACGGTGAGGCCGAAGTCGCGCCGCAGCTGCGAGATCAGGTCCGTGAGGTCGCGGGTCTCGTTGGGGTTCATGCCGGCGGCCGGCTCGTCGAGCAGCAGCAGCTTGGGCCGCACCGCGAGGGCGCGGGCGATCTCCAGGTGGCGCTGGTCGCCGTAGGACAGGTTCCGGGACAACTCCCCGGCCTTGTCCGCGAGCCCCATCACCTCGAGCAGTTCCTCGGACTCCCTGCGGATCCGCTGCTCCTTGGAGCCGAACGTGCCGGCGTGGGTGAATGCCGCGAACAGGGAGTAGGAGAAGTTCTGCTGCATAGCGATCCGCACGTTGTCCAGCACCGTGAGGTCCTTGAACAGGCGGATGTTCTGGAACGTGCGGCCCACCCCGGCGCGGCAGATGGCGTTGGGCTTCTTGCCGCCGATGGAGACGGTGCTGCCGTCGACGTTGAGCTCGATGGTCCCCGACGACGGCGGGTAGACGCCGGTGAGGACGTTGAACAACGTGGTCTTGCCGGCGCCGTTGGGGCCGATCAGGCCCACCAGTTCGCCCTCGTCGACGTGCAGGTTTGCCTTGGAGACGGCGGTCAGGCCGCCGAAGTTGCGGGTCAGGTCGGTCACCCTGAGCAGGCTCATCACTTGACCTCCTCGTCGTCGGGGATTGCTTCGTCCGCGTCCTTCACGATGGCCGGGGCCTCCACGGCTGCAGGGTCCTTGCGGCCGCCGAAGGCCTTGCCGAGGATGCCCAGGCTCACCTCACGGGAGCCCATGATGCCGCCGGGCCGGAAGATCATGATCAGCACCAGCAGCAGCGAGTAGATGATCATGCGCACGTCGGTGAACTGAGCCAGGTACGTGGACAGCACGGCCAGCAGGATGGCGGCGATGATCGATCCGGACATGGAGCCCAGGCCGCCCAGGACGACGATCACGAGGATGTCGATGGATTTCAGGAACCCGAACTGGCCGGGCTGCAGGACGTAGAAGTACGACGCGTACAGGCCGCCGCCGATGCCGGCGAAGAAGGCGCCGATGGTGAAGGTCTGCACCTTCACCCGCGTGGTGTTGATGCCGATTGCCTCCGCGGCGATCTCGTCCTCGCGCACGGCGATGGCGCGGCGGCCGTGGGAGCTGCGGATGTAGTGCCACAGGAACACCAGGGTCAGGGCCAGGAAGAAGAACATCCAGTTCCAGTCCACGTGGCGGGGGATCCCCGACAGGCCGGCGGCACCGTTGGTGATCTCCATGTTGTTGATGGCCACGCGGATGATCTCGGCCATCCCGAGCGTGGCGATCGCCAGGTAGTCCCCGCGCAGGCGCAGCACCGGGAGGCCGATCAGGAAGCCGACGAGGGCGGCCAGGGCCGCGCCCGCCAGGACGCCCAGCACGAAGCCGACCACACCGTCGACGTTCATGGTGATGATGGCGCACGCGTAGGCGCCGATGGCCATGAAGCCGGCGTGGCCGAGGGCGAGCTGGCCCGTGAAGCCGACCACCAGGTTCAGGCTGGTGGCGAGGATGATGTTGATGCAGATCGTCATCATCGTCGCGAACAGGTAGTTGTTGATGACGCCGACCGAGATCAGCGCCAGCACGATTCCGTAGGCCAGGCCCAGGGGGACCAGCCAGCGCAGGATGTTCCTCACCAGGTCCATGTCACACCTTCTCCCGCACGTTCTTGCCCAGCAGCCCGGTGGGCTTGACGATCAGGATGGCGATGAGGATCGCGAACACGACGCCGTCTCGGAACAGCGAGTAGCCGAGCGCGGACACCGCGATCTCCGCGCCACCGATGACGAAGGCGCCGATCAGGGCGCCGGGGATGATCCCGATGCCGCCGAACACGGCCGCGACGAAGGCCTTCAGGCCGGGCATGATGCCCATCAGCGGGTTGATCGAGTTGTAGTAGATGCCCACCAGCACGCCGGCCGCACCAGCGAGCGCGGAGCCGATCGCGAAGGTGAAGGAGATGGTGCGGTCCACGCTGATGCCCATCAGCTGTGCCGCTTCGGGGTCCTGCGAGACGGCCCTCATGGCCTTGCCCATCTTCGTGGTCTTGACGACGAACTGCAGGAGCACCATCAGCAGCACCGAGATGCCGATGATGACCAGTTGCTGGCTCTTGATGACCACGCCGCCGATGTTGTAGGAGGCGTTCATGTAGTCGGGCAGCGCCGGGTAGGCGCGCGGGTCGGCGCCGACGAAGTACATCATCGTGTACTGCAGGAGCAGCGACATGCCGATCGCGGTGATCAGGGAGGCGAGCCGGGTGGACTTGCGCAGCGGCCGGTAGGCGACGCGCTCGATCAGGACGCCCAGCACGGTGCACACGATCATGGCCGCGAGGATCGCCTCGAAGACGCCGAGGTGGAACACCGACATCGTCCAGTAGCCCACGAACGCGCCGATCATGTAGATCTCGCCGTGGGCGAAGTTGATCAGCTTGATGATGCCGTAGACCATCGTGTAGCCGAGCGCGATCAGCGCGTAGATGCTGCCCAGCGACAGTGCGTTGATCGCCTGCTGCAGGAACTCCGTCACCCGTTCACCTCCCCAGTGCTGCGGTGGGCCCGGCCCGCGGGCCCACCGCTTCAGTCAGAACCGAAGACTCGGCTCAGCCGATCTTCTCGCTCGTGGCCTGGACGCCGTCGGCGAGTCCGATGACCACGATGGACTTGACCGGGTTGTGGTTCTCGTCCATGTCGAAGGTGCCGGTGACACCGGTGAAGCCCTTGGTCTCGGCCATGGCGGTCTTGACGCCCTCACCCGTGAGCTCGGCGGCGCGGCCCACGGCGTCGGCGACGAACTTGCCGAGGTCGTAGCCCAGGGCGTGGAACGCGTTGGGCTCCTCGCCGTTGGCCTCCTGGAAGGCGGCGATGAAGTCGACCACCGCCGGGTCCTCGTCGATGGAGGAGTAGTGGTTGGTGAAGTAGACCTCGTTGAGGGCGTCGGCACCGGCCAGCTCGAGGAGCGTGGGGGAGTCGAAGCCGTCGGCGCCCAGGACGGGGGCCTCGATGCCGAGGTCACGGGCCTGCTTGATGATCAGGCCGGCCTCCGAGTAGTAGCCCGGGAGGTAGACGACGTCGAAGCTCTCGCCGCGCAGACGCGTCAGGATGGAGTTGAAGTCGGTGTCACCGGCGGTGAAGCCCTCGGTGGCCGCGATGGTGCCGCCGCGGGCCTCGAACTCGGTGGTGAACGCCGCGGCCAGCCCGGTGGCGTAGTCGGAGCTGTTGTCCTGGATGATGACGGCGGTGCCGGCCGAGAGGTTCTCGTCGGCGAACTGCGCCATGATCGTGCCCTGGAACGAGTCGTTGAAGCAGATGCGGAACGCGTACTCCTTCACGCCGTCGGCGTCGACGGTGACGTCGTCGGCCGTGGCGGAACCAGAGACGACGGGGACCTGGTTGTCCTGCGCGACGGGGATGGTGGCCTTGAAATTGCCGGAGGTGGCGGGGCCCATGCAGGCGATGACGCCGTCCTGCGACATCAGGCGGGTGGCGAGGGTGGTGGCCTCCGCGGCGTCGGACTTGTTGTCCACCTCGACCAGTTCGATCTGCTTGCCGTCGATGCCGCCGGCCTCGTTGACCTCGTCAATGGCCATCTTGATGCCCGCGACGGAGGCCTGGCCGTAGGTCGCCACGTCGCCCGAGAGCTCGTAGTTCACACCGAGCTTGATGGTGTCACCGTCGGCTGCGTTCTCGCCCCCGGGGGAGGCGGAACAGGCGGCCAGCGTGCCGGCCACTGCGACGGCAGCGGTGGTTCCGAAAAGCGCACGACGCGTGAGCTGCATGTTGATTCTCCTAAGAAATAACCGTGCGACCGCCTGCGCGGATCGCCTCCATGGTTGGTAACCTAATCAGCTTTTCGCTGCAAGCGCATTCCGGTGTTTCGCAGTTGACCGGGAAAGCGTGGACGAAGTTGTGAAACTGTGACCAAACCCGCGCCTAGGGTACCCCGACGCAAAGCGACCCGACACGCCGAGTGGAATCGGTGGAAGGGGGCGGGTGCCCCCTCGGGCCGTTTCCGACGGCGTGTCGGGTCGGGTGCGGGGTGCTGCGGGTCAGGCGATGACGCCGAAGCCGGCGGTCCACGGCAGCTTCTCGCCGGCGGCGAGGGTCAGCTGCAGGAAGCCGATGGCCTCGAGCTCGCGGGCCCGCTTCAGGGCGCCGGCGTCGATGGTCTTCACGCCACCGGCGGACACGACGCCGATCAGGGCGGCCTTCGCGTCGGAGTCGTCACCGGCCACCAGCACGGTGGTGGGGACCTGGTCACCGACGGAGCCGGTGGCGAGGGTGGCGGCGAAGTTGGTGTTGAAGGCCTTGAGGACCTTGGCGTTCGGCAGCTTCGCGGCGATCTCGGAGGCGGCGGAGCCGTCGGCGGGGACCACGAGGGAGTCGAAGGTCTCGAAGTTCAGCGGGTTGGTGATGTCCACGACGACCTTGCCGTCGAACTGGCCGGGGCGCTCGGCGATGATCTGGTCGACGGCCGGGTAGGGGACGGCCAGGATGACGATGTCGCCGTTGATGGTCTTGGCCTGGTCCGAGCTGTCGAAGACCTCGACGGAGTTGCCGCCCTTGGTGGCGATGCCGGCGATGGCCTGGCCCATGTTGCCCTTGCCGAGAATGGTGATGGTTGCCATGGTCTGCTCCTTGTGAAGTGGTTGATGCGTCAAGTAACACTCTAGCACGATTACTTGATGTGTCAACCGATTTGCTAGAATCAGTTCCATGAACACCCAATGGCTCACTGAGCAGGAGCGCGCGGCCTGGCTCGGACTCATCGCCGTCGTGGAACTCCTGCCCGGAGTCCTCGAGACGCAACTGCGCCGCGACTCCGACCTCACGCACTTCGAGTACTTCACGCTCGCGATGCTCTCCGAGGCGCCCGAGCGGACGCTGCGGATGACCGAACTCGCAGGCCGCACCAACGCGACGTTGTCGCGGCTCTCGCACGTCGCCAACCGGCTGGAGCGCCGCGGCCTGCTGCACCGCTTCCCGTGCCCGGAGGACAAGCGCGCCACCAACGCCCAGCTCACGGAGCAGGGGTGGCAGAAGGTCGTCTCGGCTGCGCCCGGCCACGTCACCACGGTCAGGGAGTCGATCTTCGCGGCGCTCTCACCCGAGCAGGTGGGACAGATGGCCCAGATCTCGGCGCAGATCCTCGACCAGATCGATCCCGACGGTGTGATGCGCCCCCGCGACGAGGCCCCCCGCGCGTCGGTCTGACGACGCAGGAGACGAAACAGACCCCGGGCGAATCGCCCGGGGTCTGTTGTTTCGTTCGGTCCTGTCAGGCGCGCGGCTGGCGCGCGGCCCAGTCGGTGAGGTCGACGCGTGGACCCGTGAAGAACGGGATCTCCTCGCGCACGTGGAGACGAGCCTCCACCGCGCGCTGGCGGCGCATCACGTCGACGAGGCTGTGCAGCTCGTCGGACTCGAAGGCCAGGATCCACTCGTAGTCACCCAGCGCGAAGCTCGACAGCGTCGAGGCCACCACCTCGGGGTACTCGCGGCCGGCCATGCCGTGCTCGCGCAGCATCCGGGAGCGGTCCTCCTCGGGCAGGTTGTACCACTCGTAGCTGCGCACGAACGGGTAGACGCACAGCCACGGCCGCGGCGCGAACCCGGCGAAGCAGGAAGGGACGTGCGCGCGGTTGAACTCGGCCGGACGGTGCACCGCCATCGCGGACCAAACCGGCTCCAGGAACGCGCCCAGCTCGCTGCCGCGCAGCGCGTGGTAGGCGGCCTGCAGCTTCTCCGGGTCGTCCGAGGTGGCCCACATCATCAGGTCGGCGTCCGCGCGGAAGCCGCCGATGTCGTAGAACCCGCGCACCTCCACACCGATGTCGGACAGCGTCGCCTGGACGGTGTCCACGTCGAGGATCGACGGCAGCGCGCCGGCCGTGGCGAACACGGAGTACATGGCGTACAGCGTCTGGGAGTTGATCGCCTCCAGATCGACGTCAGTTGCGTCGCGGCTGTCTCTGGACGGGTGGCTCATGCGGACTCCTTCTCCTTGGTGGGGCGGGCGTGGCAGCACGGCTTCGCCTCGAGGTACGCGGCGGTGGTGGCCTCGTCGGCCTCGCCGCGCGCGACGGCGGCGCGCGCCTCCAACTGGTCCACCAGCATCTTCACGAACGCCGGGTGGGTGCCGACGCTGGCCGCTCGCACGAACGCCAGGTCGAGTTCCTCGGCGGTCTCGGCCGCCTCGGTGTCCAGGTCGTAGACGACCTCCATGTGGTCGGTGATGAACCCGATGGGTGAGGCCACCACGCCGCCGACGGCCTCGGTGCGCAGCTCCTCGAGGCGGTCGTTCACGTCGGGCTCCAGCCACGGGGTGTGCGGGGAGCCGGAGCGGGAGCAGTAGGTCAGCTCCCAGGTGATCTCCTCACCGGTGAGTTCCTTGACGCGGGCTGCGACCCGTTCGGCCACCCGCAGGTGCTGCTGGTCGTAGGTGGCGCCCGGGGAGCCATCGCCCGAGGCGTCGTTCATCGCGGTGGGGATCGAGTGGGTCACGAACAGCACCCGGGTGTCGCCGTGGAACTCCTTGGTGCGCAGTTCCGCCAGGGCGGCGACGACCGCGTCGGCGTTGGCCTCGACGAAGCCGTCGGTCTCAGCGAAGGCGCCGATCTTGTCGATCCGGATGGCGCCGTCGACGTCCTCCTCCGCCTTGCGGAGGTCCTCGGCGTACTGCCGGCAGCTGGAGTAGGAGTGGTAGGCCGAGGTGGCCAGGCCCAGCACCTGCTGGTGGCCGTCGGCCACGAGCGCCGGCACCGTCTCCGAGTGGTACGGGTGCCAGTTGCGGTTCCCGATCACCACGGGCACGTCGATCCCGCGGCTCGCCAGTTCGGCGCGCAGGGCGTCCAGCAGTTCAGCGTTGCGCTCGTTGATCGGGGACTTGCCGCCGAAGAGCATGTAGTGCTGCGAGACCTCGACGAGGCGTTCGTCCGGAACGCCGCGGCCGGCCGTCGCGTTGCGCATGAACGGCAGGACGTCGTCGGGTTTGTTCGGTCCTCCGTAGGAGGCCACGAGTACAGCGGAGTAGGGGGAGAGGGGGTGGGTCATCCAGCTCGGCCTTGTCTTTCTTCTTCTCGGTCGACGGCAAGCGCGTCGACTCCCAACCCGGTCACCGGGCACTCGGCCCGGTCCAGGGACTCATCGGTGCCGCCGATGCCGTACAGCTCGGCCACGGCGGACAGGTACTCGTCGGTGCGGCCGGAGGCCGCGGCCAGCTTCGCCCGTGACGACGGCACGTGCAGCAGGCGGGTGGCCAGGCGGCGCAGGGCGCGGGCGGCGTCGTCGCGGCTCAGGGACCGGCCCTCAGGGAGGCGTTCCACCTCGTCGTTGACCAGCTCGAGGACGGCCTCGCGCAGGCTCACGACGGCGGGGTCCAGGACGCGGCGCTGCAGCTTGGCGCGCAACTCGTCCGCGCCCTCGGCTACGATCTCCTCGGCGCGGGTGGTGTCCGGGCCGATGCTGGGGGACAGGGTCTGCTGGAGCGTCGCGAGGCTGATGACCTCCACTCCGGGCAGGGCGGCGACGGTGGGTGCGACGTCGCTGTGCAGCGAGAGGTCGAGGATGCGCAATCGCGCGTCGGGGGCGACGTCGGCGGCGGTGATCGCAGGCGTGCCGGAGCCGCGGCACGTCACCACGACGTCGACCTCCCGCAGGGCCTCGGCGAGGTCCTCGGCGACGTCGAGCTGGTGGCTGAGTGCGAAAGCGTCGCCCCGGCCGCTGGCGGAGTGGACGAGGATGTCGGTGGCGCCGCGGGTGCGCAGCGCGGCGACGCTGGCACCGGCGAACGCTCCGGTGCCGACGAGCAGGACCCGCAGTGCCGAGAAGTCGGGGACCTCGAGCAGGTCCAGCGCCACGGACACCACCGAACGCCCGGCGTCGGCCAGCGACGTCTCGCGGGCGACGCGGCGGGAGGCGCGCAGGGCCTCGTCGACGATCATGGTCAGGTCCGGGGAGGACAGTCCCGCGTCCTGCGCCTCGCCCAGTGCCCGGCGGACCTGCCCGGCGATCTCGCGTTCGCCCACGACCATCGACTCGAGGCCTGCGCACACGCGGAAGAGGTGCTGCATGGCCTCGTCGGCGTCGTAGCGGTCCCAGGCGGGCGGCAGGTCGAGCTCACCGGCGATGGCCTCGACGAGCTCGTCGCTGGTGTCCTCGGGGGCGTCGACGATGAACTCGACTCGGTTGCAGGTGGTCAGTGGGAGCACGGCCTCCACGCCGGGAATTCCACGGAGGCGGGCGGCGATCTCGTCGGCCGAATCTACGATGCGCTCCACCTCCACGAGTCCGTGGTGGCGGTGCTGTACGGAGAGGATGCGAAGGGTCACAGTGCCCTCCATTCAACCACCGTTTGTCGAATGGGGCAGAATCGCCACTGTGAACGACTCTGACCAGCCCAGCCTGTTGCAAGCCCTCTCCGGAACGCGCCCAGACCGACTGCCCGTCTGGTTCATGCGGCAGGCGGGACGCTCCCTGCCCGAGTACCGTGAGGTCCGCGGCTCCACCACCATCCTCGAGGCGTGCCTGATCCCGGAACTCGCCGCGGAGATCACCCTCCAGCCCGTCCGCCGCCACGGCGTCGACGCGGCCATCTTCTTCTCAGACATCATGGTGCCGCTGGTGCTGGCGGGCGTGGACGTGGACATCCAGTCCGGCATCGGACCCGTCGTGGCCGAACCCGTCCGCTCCGCCGCCGACGTCGACCGCCTCGTCAGCCACGAACTGGCTGATGTCGACACCATCCGCAGCGCCGCCGCCATCGTCGTGCAGGAGCTGGGTGGGGCCACCCCGCTGATCGGCTTCGCAGGCGCCCCGTTCACCCTCGCCGCGTACCTGGTGGAGGGCCGCGGCAGCCGCGACCACCTCGCCGCCCGGGCCTTAATGCACGCGGACCCGGCGGCCTGGCACCGCCTGCTGGGATGGTGCGCCGAGTTGTCGGCCCAGTTCCTCGAGGTCCAGGTGGAGTCCGGGGCGCGCGCAGTCCAGCTCTTCGACTCGTGGGCGGGATCGCTGCGCCGCGACGACTACCTCGAGTTCGTCGCACCCCACTCCCGCCACGCCCTCGAACGAGTGGCGGGCCGGGTCCCACGGATCCACTTCGGCACCGGCACCCGCCACCTGCTGCGCGACATGGCCGACTGTGGCGTGGAGGCCATGGGCGTCGACTACCGCACCCCCCTCGACGAGGCCGCCGAGCTGCTGCCCGGGCTGCCCCTGCAGGGCAACATCGACCCGGCGAGGCTCGCTGCCGGCTGGGACTCCCTCGCGCAGCATGCCCGCGACGTCGTCGAGCGTGGCCGCGCCGCCCCGGCACACATCGTCAACCTCGGCCACGGAGTGCCGCCCACCACTGACGCGGCGATCCTGACAGACCTGGTAGCGCTGGTGCACGAACTGTGAGTGCGATCGTCGTCGGTGGTGGGATCGCCGGGCTGGTGGCGGCCCGGGAGCTGGCGCTGCGCGGACGATCGGTGACGCTGCTGGAGTCCACCGAACGGGTCGGCGGCATGGTGCAGGGCGTGCCGCTGGCGGGGATCGACGTGGACGCCGGCGCGGAGGCCTACGCCACCCGCACCCCGCTGGTGAGGGAACTCTGCGCCGAGCTGGGGCTCGGCGTCGCCGAACCCGCAGGTCGCAGCCATGTCTGGTGGCCGGAGCGGGGCGCCGTGCCCCTGGCGCGCGGCCTCATGGGCATCCCCGCGAGCCTCGACGACGAAGCCCTCTCGGTGCTGGCACCCGAGGAACTGGAGCGCGCCCGCACGGACGCGACGGCCCCGGTGGGGGAGCTCGGGGCCACGGTGGCCGACCTCGTGACGGCCAGGCTCGGAGAGGCGGTGCTGCGCCGGCTCGTGGCCCCCCTCACCCGCGGCGTGCACGGCCTCGCGCCGGAGAACATGCCGGCCGAACAGTTCGCACCCGGACTCGCGCAGGACACCCGCAGGCTCGGTTCCCTCGTGCGCGCCGTCGCCGAACGCGCCGGCACCAACAGTCCCGTGGAGCAGCCACTGGGAGGGATGCACCAGCTGGTCACCGCCCTCGGCACCTCCCTGCGCGCCAGTGGGGTCGAGGTGCGCACCGAGTCCCGCGTGGCCGCGATCCGCCGACGTTCCGGCAACTGGGTCCTCGAGGTCCCCGGAGGAGAGGCCGAGGCCCGCACCGTCGTCCTCGCCACGCCCGCCCGGGTGACCGCCCGCCTGCTGCGGCCCCAGGGCATCCGATTCACCCCGCCCAGGACCTCCGTGACCCGCAACCTGCTGCTGGCCGTGCGCCATCCCGGACTGGCCGAGGAGCCCGTGGGCTCCGGGGCCCTGCTCGGGGCGCGGCCGGCGGGGATGGTCGCACGTTCGGTGACCCACTACTCGGCCAAATGGCCCTGGGCCCGCCGGGACCGCGTCGAGATCCTGCGGGTGGCGCTGCCGCCGGAGGTGGAGCCGGACCTGGGCCAAGTCCTCGGTGAGCTCTCACAGATCCTCGGCCTGGTGCTCGGCCCCGAGCACGTCGTCGACTCACATCAGGCCACGTGGACCGAGATGCCCCGCGTGCTGCAGCCCACACAACGTGACGAACTGCTCGCCTCCGTCCAGCGACTCGAGGGACTCTCCGTCGCCGGGGCATGGTTGGCAGGCAACGGACTGGCCGCCGTCGTGGCGTCGGCCAAGGAGGCGACCGCATGAGACTGCGACTCGGAACCCGTGGCTCCGACCTGGCCGTGACCCAGTCGAACACCGTGGCCGAGGCGCTGCGGTCCGTCGGGCACGAGGTGGAGATCGTGATCGTCAGGACCCGTGGCGACCGGGAGCGCGGCTCGCTCACGGCGCTCGCAGGGTTGGGGGTGTTCGCCGCCGAACTGCGCACGGCGCTGCTGGCCGGCGAGTGCGACTTCGCGGTCCACTCCTACAAGGACCTGCCCGTGGCAGGCGTCCCCGGCCTGGTGATCGCCGCGGTCCCCGAGCGCGAGGACCCCCGCGACGCGCTGTGCGCCCGCGACGGCCTGACCCTGGCCGAACTGCCGGCCGGCTCCCGCATCGGGACCGGCTCGCCGCGCCGCATCGCCCAGCTCCGGGCGCTGCGGCCGGACTGCGAGTTCATCGACATCCGCGGCAACGTCGGCACCCGCCTGGGCCGCGTGGCCCCGGGGGACCTCGACGCAGTCGTGCTGGCCACCGCCGGTCTGAAGCGGCTGGGTCTCGCGGACGCGGTGACCGAGCACCTCGACATCCTGCCCGCCCCCGGGCAGGGGGCGCTGGCAGTCGAGTGCCGCTCCGACGACGCCTCCACCCTCGAGGCGCTCGCCGTCCTCGACCACCCCGCCACCCATGCCGCCGCCGACGCCGAACGGGCCGTGCTCGCCGAGCTCGGAGGGGGCTGCGCCGCGCCGATCGGCGCCCGCGCCGGCAACGACGACGGGACGCTCGTGCTGCGCGCCGGTGTCTTCGCCGCAGACGGCGTCTCCGCGGTCACCGACCACCTCGAGTTCGACGTCACCGACGCCGCCGGTGCCGGGCGCACCCTTGCCCGGCGCCTCCTGGACGACGGAGCCGGCGCCATCACGCAACTCGACGAGTCCCGCGAGTCCCGGCTGGCGGAGTTCCACGACGACGCCAGCCTCTGGGGCGCCGAACCGCTGGACGGGCTCACGCTCCTGGTGCCCCGGGTAGCGGGACCGCTCTCGGAGGTGCTGCAGGAGGCCGGGGCCACTGTGTGGTGCGAGCCGGTGCAGCGCGTCGTGGCCCTCTCCACCAGGCTCGAGGCCCTGCCCGGGGCCGACTGGGTGGCCGTCACCTCCGCCAGCACGGTGGACGTGCTGGCCGAACTCGGGTGGCGGATCCCCGACGGCGCCCGGATCGCAGCGGTCGGGCCCGCCACCGCCCGCGCACTGGAGGCGGCCGGCTACCGGGTGGACCTCGTCCCCGGGCCACATTCCAGCGCCGAGGACCTCCTGGCCGCCTGGCCGGAGGGGGAGGGCAGCGTGCTGGTGCCCGGTTCGGCACGCTCCCGACCGGTGCTAACCGTCGGCCTGCGGGAACGCGGCTGGGACGCCCGTGCCCTGCCGCTCTACACCACGGAACCGGTGGAGCCGTCGGGTTCGCTATCGCTGGCCTGGGACCGCGGCGAGATCGACGGCGTGCTGGTCACCTCCGGCTCCGTGGCCGATTCCATCGACTCGTCCCTCGGATGGCGGGAGGGCATGATGGTGGTGGCCCTCGGCCGCCCCAGCGGCCACGTCCTCGAACGGCTCGGAGTGCCGGCCGCCGTCGCGGAGACCCAGGACGGCCCCGGGGTGCTCGCCGCGTTCAAGACCCTGCTGGCCTCGCGCCGGCACGAAGGAGAGAAATGACCCAGCGCCCACGCAGGCTGCGCACCACCCCCGCCATGCGCGAACTCGTCCGCGAGACCCGGGTGCACGCCCGCCAACTCGTGCTGCCGGTCTTCGTCGGCGACACCGGGGCCCCGATCTCCTCCATGCCGGGGGTCAGCCGCCACGCGCTTGCCGACATCGGCGGAGTCGCGGCCCGTGCCGTCGACGCCGGGCTCGGCGGGATCATGCTCTTCGGGGTGCCCGAGGAGACGGACAAGGACGCCACCGGCTCGGCCGGGATCGCGCCCGACGGCATCCTGCAGCGGGGCATCTCCGCGGTGCGGGAGCGCGTCGGCGACGAGATCGTCGTGATGGCCGACACCTGCCTGGACGAGTTCACAGACCACGGCCACTGCGGCGTCCTCGACAGCCGGGGGCGGGTGGACAACGACGCCACGGTGGCGGCCTACCGGGACATGGCCCTGGCACAGGCACGGGCCGGAGCGCACGTCGTCGCGCCGTCGGGGATGATGGACCGGCAGGTGCTGGCCATCCGCGACGCGCTCGACGGCGAGGGCTTCACCGACGTCTCCGTGCTGGCCTACTCCGCCAAGTACGCCTCCGCGTTCTACGGCCCCTTCCGCGAGGCCGTCGCCTCGTCGCTGCAGGGCGACCGCCGCACCTACCAGCAGGACCCGGCCAACCGCCGCGAGGGCATGCGCGAGGCCCTGCTGGACCTCGCGGAGGGCGCCGACATGGTGATGGTCAAGCCCGCGAGCCACTACCTCGACGTCCTGGCCGACGTCGCCGAGGCCTCCGAGGTGCCCGTGGCCGCCTACCAGGTCTCCGGCGAGTACTCGATGATCGAGGCCGCAGCGGCACAGGGCTGGATCGACCGGCGGGCCGCAGCCCTGGAGTCGGTGACCGCCATCGTGCGAGCCGGAGCAGACATCGTCCTGACCTACTACGCGGAGGAGATCGCGACATGGCTGAAGTGAACGTCAACGAGACGCTGATGGCGGAGGCCGTCGGGGTCATCCCCGGTGGCGTCTCGTCGCCCGTGCGGGCCTTCGGCGCCGTCGGTGGGTCACCCGTGTTCGTGCAGTCCGCCGAGGGTGCCTTCGTGCACGGCGAGGACGGCCGCACCTACGTCGACCTCGTCTGCTCCTGGGGCCCGGCACTGCTGGGGCACGCGCACCCCGAGGTGGTGGCTGCCGTGCAGGCCGCCGCCGCCCGCGGACTGTCCTTCGGGGCGCCCACCAGGGCCGAGGTCACCCTCGCCGAACTGGTCCGCGGCCGCGTGCCCGCCGCGGAACGCGTCCGCTTCGTGTCCACCGGCACCGAGGCCACCATGACCGCCATCCGGCTCGCCCGCGGCGCCACCGGACGCGACGTCGTGATCAAGTTCGCCGGCTGCTACCACGGCCACAGCGACGCGCTGCTGGCCGCTGCCGGTTCCGGCGTGGCCACCCAGGGCCTGCCGGGCTCCGCGGGCGTCACCGCGGCTGCGACGGCCGACACCGTCGTGCTCGGCTACAACGACTTCGACGCCCTGCGCACCGCCTTCGACGAACTCGGGGACCGGGTGGCGGCCGTGATCACGGAGGCCGCAGCCGCGAACATGGGCGTGGTGGCGCCGTCGGACGGTTTCAACGCGGAGATCCGCAAGCTCACGGCCCGCCACGGTGCGCTGATGGTCCTCGACGAGGTGCTCACCGGGTTCCGCGTGGGACCTGCGGGCTGGTGGGGGCTCGAGGCCGGGGTCGCGGAGCCGGCCTGGACGCCGGACCTGTTCGCGTTCGGCAAGGTGGTGGGCGGCGGGATGCCGCTGGCGGCCCTCGGCGGCCGCGCGGAACTGATGGAGCTCCTGGCCCCCGTCGGCCCCGTCTACCAGGCCGGCACCCTGTCCGGGAACCCGCTGGCCACCGCCGCCGGGATCGCCACCCTCGAACTGGCCGACGCCGCCGTCTACGAGCACGTCGATGCAGCCTCGCTCCGGCTGCAGCAGGCCGTCGGCGCCGAACTCACCGCCGCGGGCGTTCCGCACGTCATCCAGCGCGCGGGCAACCTGTTCTCGGTGTTCTTCCGGGACGAGCCGGTGACCAACTACGCCGAGGCGCAGGCGCAGGACACCGCTGCGTTCGGGCGGTTCTTCCACTCCATGCTGGAGGCGGGTGTGGCGCTGCCGCCGTCGGCCTACGAGGCGTGGTTCCTGTCTGCCGCGCACGACGACGCCGTCCTGGACCGCATCGTCGAGGCCCTCCCGGCTGCTGCTCGGGCGGCCGCGAGGTAGGTGGCCGGTCCCTCCCGACGGCCCCACGGCTCGGGCCGAGTGGATATGGTGGCTTGGTGAAGATCAGGCTCGGAACCAAGGACTCCACCCTCGCCATGCTGCGTGCCGAGGGGCTCATCGAACAACTCGAGGAACGCGGCCATGAGGTCGAGATCTTCAAACTGCCCAACGTCGGGGACTTCGAGAGCATCGGCCAGTTGCGGCTCGGGCTGCTCCGGGACGACTTCGACGTCGTGGTGCACCGCATCAACCGGCTGCCCGACGGCAAGGTGCCCGGCACCGAACTCGCCGCGGTGCCGGAACGCGGCGACCGGCGCGACGTCTTCATCGGACGCGACGGGATGACCATCTCCGCGCTGCCCGACGGCGCCCGGATCGGGGTGGCCACGTCGCTGCGCCGCGCCAAGCTCACGCTGCTGCGCCCGGGCCTGGAGTACGAGGACATCAAGCCCAACCTGTCGGAGTGCCTCGACCGGATCGCCAAGGGTGAGCTCGACGGTGTGCTGTGCGGCGCGGCCGACGTCGACTACCTTGAGCGCACGGAGGAGGTCACCGAACGGCTCGAGACGCCGCCCGCCGCCGGTCAGGGAGCGCTCGGCTACGAGTGCCGCGAGGACGACAAGGACGTCATCGAGGTCCTGGCCGAGTTCGACCACCCGGACACCAGGATCTGCGTGGCGGCCGAACAGGCCGTCAAGGAGTCGCTGGACCTATCCGAGAAGGCGGAGGTGGGGGTGCGGGCCCACCGCCACGGCGTGCTGTCACTGCGCGCCGACGTGTTCCCCCTCGACGGCAGCCCCGTCATCTCCCTCACCCTCGGCATGCCGACCTCGGAGTTCCACGCGGTCCGGACCGGCCACCGCATGGCGGACCTGCTGCGGGATCGGGGCGCGGAGGAGATCGGCCGGGACCCGAAGCCGCCGCCGCTGCCGCCCGAGAAGCGGCACGTCTCCGACGTCACGGAGATGCGGGTGCTGGTGGCCCGCGAGGAGGGCCGGATGTCGGTGGGGTTGCGTTCCGCCGGGCTGGCCGTTGACGCCGTGGCACTGCAGACCCGCGAGCTGCTGAACGTGAGCAGTACGCTCGACGGGGCGGACTGGATCGTGTTCACCTCGACCCGCGCGGTGGCCTCCATCCGTGAGCTGGGTTGGACCCTCCCTCGGGCGGCCAAGATCGCGGCCGTGGGCCCCGGGACCGCCGACGCGCTGGAGTCCATGGGCTACGACGTCGAACTGGTGCCGGACAAGGCAGCCGGCGTGAACGCGCTGCTCGAGGTGTGGCCCGAGGGCACGGGAACCGTCTACGTACCCGGTTCCGCGCTGCTCGCGCCGAGTTTCCTGGCGAAACTGCAGCAGAAGGGCTACACCACCCACCTGGTTCCGGTCTACACCATGGAGACCCTGCCCGTCGCACCGCCCGAGGTGGCGCAGGCGTGGCGCGAGGGCCTCTACGACGCGGTGATCATCGCTTCTGGTTCAAACGCCCTGGCCGTCGGTGAGTTGCTGGGTTGGAACGCAGACATTCCGGTGATCGCCGTGGGGGAGTCGGCCCAGGCAGTGCTGCGACGCGCCCACGTGCCCGTCGCGAAGTTCTCCGACTCCTACCGGCCGCAGGACGTCGTCGGCCTGCTGCGGGAACTGGTGGCTGAGCAGGAGCGCTGACGCTGCGGCTCTTCCGGCCGCCGGTCGGGGTGCGTTTCCTCTCGACGCACGGTTGCGCCAGACGCTGCCGCTCCCGCTGGCACTCGACGCTACCGTCACAGCCGTCGATTGGCGTCGGCGCTCGGCTTTGCGATAGCATTGCGAAGCCCCGCGAAGAGCGGGAACTGGGGCTATGGCGCAGTTGGTAGCGCGCTTCCATGGCATGGAAGAGGTCAGGGGTTCGAATCCCCTTAGCTCCACAGTTGAAGGCAGGGCCCGGTCCAGGATCGGGCCCTTCTGGTTCCGCCGAGAAGCGACGCCGGGCAGGACTTTTCGGGCCCCCGCCCGCCAGATTCGGCAGGTGGTCCCGTAACCTTTTCAGTGTGAGGAACTCCCTGCGCCTGACCGCTTCCGCCGTCCTCCTGGCCGGCCTTCTGACCGGCTGCGCCGACGCCGTGCCCGCTGACAGCCCTGCGCCCGGCACCACTGCGCCCACGCCTGCGGCGGAGCTGGAGCTCGAGGCCGCCTGGCTCGACGACGGTCGCATGGTCGGCGTCGTGACCTGGGGCTCCTCGTCCTGCGTGCCCGTCGCCGCCGAGGTGACGGCCGACGGCCAGACGGTCACGGTGCTCCTCGACGAGGGCGACCCGGACCAGGCCTGCACCGCGGATCTGGTTCCCCGCGCCACCGTCGTCCCGCTCCCAGAGGGGGTGGACCCGACCAGCGACGTCGAACTGGTAGTGACGCTCGCCGGCGCCAGCGGTGACACCGATCTGGACGGCAACGCGGCGCTCACCGGCGTTCCCGGTGACCCGACGGAGTACGAGCCGTCGGGAGGCTGGTTCGACGACTCGGCCCTCGTCCTGCTGACCTGGGGGTCCTCCAGCTGCCCGCCCATCGTCGAGTCGGTGGAGGCAGAGGGCAACGCGGGCACCGTCACCTTCACCGAAGAGCCGCGCAAGTGCACCATGGACATGGCGCCGCGCGCCACCGTGATCGACTTCGGTGAGTTCGAGGCCGACGACGACGCCCCGTTCACGCTCACCCTCGTCGGTGACGGCCTGGACGCGACGCTGGAGGTCCTGACCGACTGATCCACCCCGGTCCCGGCCGGCCGGCGGCGGTGGCGGCTAGCGTAGAACGCATGGACCTCGAGGAACTTCTGCAGCTCGAACGCCAGGGCTGGAACTCGCTGTGCCGGGGGACCGGCGCCGGATTCTACGGCCGTCTCATGACCCCGGCCGCGGTGATGGTGCTCGCACACGGGATGGTCATGGACCGTGACGCGGTGATCGCGTCGCTGGATGATGCCCCGCCCTGGGACCGGTACACGATCACCGAAGCGCGACTCATCGAGGTGGAGACGGACACGGCCCTGCTGGTCTACAGGGGCTCGGCGAACCGCGGCGACGTGACCTTCGATGCGCTGATGTCCAGCCTCTACACGCGGATCGACGGCAGCTGGCGGCTCGTGCTCTACCAGCAGACGCCGGTGCCCGAGGGCTCCTGAGGGGCCGGACTCACTCCCGGACGAAGATGGGCCATCCCAGCTGGACCTCGAGGCCGAACCCGCCGGCGACGATCACACCGATGCCGAGCGCGACTGCGGCCAGGACGACGGCGAAGCAGGCGTAGGCGAGCACGCGCATCCCCGGGTGGGGCTTGTGGTCGGAGACCTTCTGGCCGTCTACGGCGCCGTAGGACAGCGCACGGATGCCGAGCGCGAAGATGGCGGGCAGGCCGGCTCCAAGGACAAGGCCGGCGAGCAGGACATGCCAAGCGCCCTCGACGAGGTGCAGGAAGATGTTCACAGTTCGGCCGCCTTCAACTTCTTCGCCTTCTTCTTGGCCTTCTTCTTCTTGGACTTCTTCGGCGGGCCGGAGACCATCGGCTTGGCGGGCACTGCGGCGATCTGCTCGGCCCACTCATCGTTGACGTTGTTGTGGTCCACCTTGGTGCGCTTGGAGTGGGCGTACATCCAACCCGCCGAGCCCAGCAGGATGGCGAAGATCACCAGCGCGCCGTACATGCCGCCGATGCTGTGTCCCAACAGCCACATCAGGGCGCCGACGGCACCTGCCGCGGGCAGCGTGATGAGCCACGCCATGCCCATCCTGCCGGCCACCTTCCAGTTCACCTTGGCGCCGCGCTTGCCGACGCCGGAACCGAGGATGGAGCCCGTGGCGACGTGCGTCGTGGACAGTGCGAAGCCCATGTGGCTGGAGGCCAGGATGACTGCGGCCGACGACGACTCGGCTGCCATGCCCTGGGGTGCGGAGATCTCCACGAGGCCCTTGCCGAGGGTGCGGATGATGCGCCAGCCGCCGATGTAGGTGCCGGCGGCGATGGCGGCGGCGCAGGTGAACTTCACCCAGAACGGCACCGCGGTGAGGTCGGTCCAGTGGCCGGAGGCGATCAGCGCGAGGGTGATCACGCCCATGGTCTTCTGGGCGTCGTTGGTGCCGTGGGCGAGGGAGACCAGGGACGCGGAGCCGATCTGGCCCCAGCGGAACCCGGACTCGCGGTACTTGTTGGCCACGCCCTTGGTGAGCTTGTAGACCAGCCAGGTCCCCACGGAGGCGACGGCGATCGCGATGGCGGGCGAGACCAGGGCGGGCAGGAGGACCTTCCCGACCACGCCGTCGAGCTTGGTGCCGTCGCCGACCCACTTCACGCCCTCGATGCCGAGACCGGCCATCGTGGCGCCGACGAGCCCGCCGAACAGGGCGTGGGACGAACTGGAGGGCAGCCCCAGGAGCCAGGTGAGCAGGTTCCACACGATGGCGCCCACGAGGCCGGCGAGGATGATCAGCAGGAGGGCGAGGCCGCCGTCGCCGATCAGTTCGGGCCGGGGCGCGCCGGAGGCGTCCTGGATGTTCACGACGGCGTTGGTGACGGTCAGTGCCACCTCCACCGACAGGAAGGCTCCGATGAGGTTCAGGATCGCCGACAGGGTCACCGCAGTCTTCGGCTTCAGGGCCTTCGTGGCGATCGACGTAGCCATCGCATTGCCCGTGTCATGGAAGCCGTTCGTGAAGTCGAATGCGAGTGCCGTGACGACGACCAAGGACAGGATCAACAGTTCCGGGGTCACGAACCATAGTGTGCATCGTTAACCCGAAGTTCACCCAATCGAAGCCTGAAATTCATCAATTTTGCCGGGTTTCAATGACGTTTGTCAACTGGTCATTGACATTATCGCGACGTGGACGGCCGTTCCGCCGAGGACGCTGAGGATCGCGTTGCGTCGCCACAGGTGCAGGACGGCCGTCACGGCCAGTCCCAGGACCACCGCCAGCGTCGCCGGATTGGCACCCGGGTCGGTGTTGCGCAACGTGTAGAAGACCAGGATCGTCATGATGCCGACGGGCATCACGGCACCGAGGTGGGGGAGCAACTCGCTGTCGCGCAGTTGCCCGACGAAGAAGAACGGCAGCGCGCGCACCGCCCACGTGATGGCGGCGCTGATGAGCACGGCGGCGAGGATGTATGACCAGTCAGGCACGGCGCCTCCGGACGTAGAAGGTGACCACGATGATGGCGATGAACGATCCCATCGCGGCTGGCAGCATGCCGTCGCCGAACAGCAGGTAGGAAACGAGCGAGCACACGAGGGCGACGATGGGAAGTGGTACTGAGCGCCGCACCAGGAACGCCTCCATCGCCAGCACGAGGAAGAACGACGACATCGCGAAGTCCAGGCCCACCACGCTGTCCGGGATGAGGTTTCCCGCCAGGCCGCCGATGGTGACCGACGACACCCAGGCCAGGTGGAAGGTGGACTGCAGCGCGAGGATGCGCGTCCCGGACCACTCCCGTGCCACCGAGGACGACGTCAGCGCCCATGCCTCGTCAGTCAGCGCGAACGTGCTGTAGGCCCGCCGCCCCCGGCCTCGGACCTGGTGCAACGGGAACGACAGGGCGTAGAAGGCGTGCCGGAAGTTGACCAGGAACGCCGTGCTGGCGATGGTCGCCAACGGCGCCATCGCGGTGACCAGCCCGAGCACCAGGAACTCCAGGGAGCCCGCGAAGATGACGGCCGCGAACACGGGGCCCCACCACCACTCGAGCCCCGCCTGGACTATGAGGACGCCGAAGGCCATCCCCATCGGCGCGGTGCCGAAGATGGCGGGGAGTGAGATCCGGAGCCCGGCCCGGAACTCCCCGGCCCGAGTGGCTCGATCAGGTGTCACTCCCGCACCATAGCGAGCGGTGGCACGACCGCAGAAACCGCGCCGGCGGGGGTGCGGGACGGTGGGAAGGAGATCGCGCGGCGACCCGGGTCAACGCTCGACGATGTTCTTCAAGGACCCTCCCGTGTGCAGGGCAGCCACGTTGTGGGAGATCAGCGCATCGGGCTCCACCGGACGGCCGCCGGCGGCGTGCGGTGTGAGCAGGACGTTGGGGGCGTCCCAGAGCGGGGACTCGGCCGGCAACGGCTCGACGGCGGTGACGTCCAGCGCCGCCCCCGCGATGCTGCCCTGCCGCAGGGCGGCCACCAGGGCATCCTCGTCAACCGTGGTGCCGCGGCCCACGTTGACGAAGTAGGCGTGCTCGGCCATCGCCTCCAACTCCGACGCACCGAGTGCGTTCCTGGTCTCCGGGGTGTCCGGCAGGATGCTGACCAGCACGTCGGCTCCGGGCAGCACCTGCAGCAGATCCGACTCCGCGACGACGTCGTAGCCGGCACGCGTGCCCGCGCTGCGCGCGATGCCCCGCACCTCCGCGCCGAGTGCCGTCAGCAGCGGAGCCAGCCGCTTCGCGATGCTGCCGAACC
Organism: Tessaracoccus terricola; assembly: GCF_054776555.1. Lineage (NCBI taxonomy): Bacteria > Bacillati > Actinomycetota > Actinomycetes > Propionibacteriales > Propionibacteriaceae > Tessaracoccus > Tessaracoccus terricola. The sequence continues at coordinate 939,737 of NZ_BAAHBS010000005.1, forward strand.
CCCACACCAGGACCTTCGCGCCCAGGAGCGTCGTGATCGGGCCGTCCGGGTGCAGTGGCTGGGGGCCGCCCAGCTCGGAGGACCACTCGTGCCTGGACTGCGCCTCGCGGGACTGCGGCAGGCGCCGCACCAGGCCGAGGAGCAGGGCGAGCGTGTGCTCGGCCACCGTCGCGTCGTGCAGGCCCACCCCGTTCGCCAGCACCGTGCCATCGGCGAAACCGGCGCGCAGCAGCGTGTCCGGGCCGGCCATGAGGCCCTGCACGAGCCGCAGCCCGGGCATCGCGGCGGCGGTGGCGTCGAGGTGCTGTTGGCTGTTGGTCCACACCACCAGGACTTCAGCATCGAGATGCTCGGGCGGGATCGGTTCGGCGACGGCGTAGGTCACGGCGGTGACGCCGTCGGGGAGTTCGGGTGACAGCGGGACTGAGTCCGGCAGGAGGATCTTCATCGGTACTTCCTGTAGGGGGATTGCTCTTGGAGTCATTGTGTCAGTGGTGGGTGACAGCCTTGGGTGTCCGAGGGTTCGGGCGGATGGCCCGGCCCGCACCAGGACGGAGATGTCATGGCCAACTACGAGACCGCCAGGGAGGCGTTGGCCTCCGAGCAGCGGTGGAATACCATTCCGGACATGCCCCGCACCCAATCCCGCCAGCTGCTGCGGACCTCAGGTGTGGAGGTCCACGTGACGCGCAAGAAGATGCGGAACCTGCGGTTGCGCGTGGACCCGAGGGACGCGAGCGTCCAACTCTCAGCGCCGCACCACGCGGCAGAGGCGGAGATCGAGGCGTTCGTGCAGCGCAACCTGGAGTGGATCGCGCAGGCCCAGAGCAGCGCCAGGATGAACGTCCCGGAGCGCCTCGTCAACGGCGGCCGCGCCCGGCTGTGGGGTCAGTGGCGGGAACTGGTGGTCAGCGACGGCCCCCGGGCCACAGCACACGTCGAGGACGGACGCATCCACATCACCCGGCCCGCCATGGACGAGGAGGCGGCGCGTCGCGCGCTCACCGCACTCCACCGCCGGGAACTGCTGCCCGCGGTGGAGCACTTCCTGGAAGTCCACTCGGCCTACGTCGGCCGTCGCCCGAGCAACATCCGGCTGGCGCGGATGCGGTCCCGCTGGGGCAGTTGCAACCACGTCACGGGTCGGATGTCGTTCAACATCGCCCTCGCGGAGCGCCCGCAGGACGAACTGGAGTACGTGGTGGTCCACGAGCTCGGCCACCTGCTGGAGGCCAACCACGGCCCGGAGTTCAAGCGCCACCTCACGGCCATGCTGCCGGACTGGCGCACCAGGGACGCTCGGCTGAAGGGACGGATGTGAGGCTCCTGCAGCCGGAGCAGTGGCAGGCCCGTGCGGCGGCCCACGAGGCCAGGGCACGCGCCGCACTCACCGACGTGCTGGCGCGCCGGCGGCGGGGTGACAAGCACCCCGTCGACGACTTCCTGTGGCACTACTACAACCTGCGTCCCGGCCAGCTGCTGAAGTGGCACCCGGGGATGGGCTACGCCCTGGTCGAGGGGCAGCAGGCGGGTCTCGACCCCTTCGACGCGGAGGCGTTCTGGCGCCGACGCTCGGCCACCATCGCCAGCGCGCACCGGCTGCTCGGGGCCGCCCTGGCAGCGAAGCCGAGATTCGGGTGCTTCGGGATGCACGAGTGGGCAATGGTCTACCGCCTCAGGGAGGACGAGACCCGCCACCCCTACCTGAAGCTGCGCTTCCCGCCGGAGGAGACCGCCCGGATCGTCGAGGAGGTGGGGTGCCGCTGCAGCCACTTCGACGCATTCAGGTTCTTCACACCGCCGGCCCGCCCGCTGAACGTGCTGCAACCCACCCGTGAACTCCAACCCCAACTGGACCAACCCGGCTGCCTGCACGTGAACATGGACCTCTACAAGTGGGCGGGGAAACTGTTGCCCGCGGTCGCGTCGGAACTCCTGTTCGACGCGTTCCTGCTGGCGCGCGACATCCGGGAGGTGGACATGCGCGCCTCCGCCTACGACCTGTCCGACTGGGGATACCAACCCGTCCGCGTGGAGACCCCCGAGGGTCGGGCCGAGTACGCGGCACTGCAGCGGACCTTCGCCGAACGCGCCGCGCCGATCAGGCAGCAGTTGTACGAGATCACCACCGAACTCGTGCGGCTCGGCGAAGAACTTGGCAACGAATCCGTCACGACAGGGCGTGTACACGGGTAGAACACGGTCCGCGGAACATATTCTGTGCGCGTCACCGTCACCGAAACGGCTGAACCCGACGGAAGGCTTCCCCCGTGACAACGAAGTACCGACGCTTGATTCCCGCCGCCCTGGCGGTGCTCGTGCTCGCCCTGGGCGGCTGCGCCCCCGACGTGATGGCGCACCCCGGCGGTGTGCCTCCGACCGAGCCAACAGCAGCCGTGGACGAGCCGATGCCCACGCCGTCGGGCACGCCCGAGGCCGACGAGAGCCCGACGCCGGAGCCGAGCCCGAGGGAGTCCGAGACCCCGGCGGCACAGCCCGCGCCGCAGGAGTCGGAGCCCCCGAGCCCTGCCCCGGAACCCAGCCCCAGCGAGCCCACCACCACGCCGCCACCCCCGGCGATCATCGACGTCGGCGACGAGGGCGAGAAGGTGCGTGAACTCCAGAGCCGGCTGCAGCAGATCGAGTGGTTCGAGGGAAAGATCACGCCCAACTACGGCGACCAGACCCGCCTCGCGGTGGAGGGCTTCCAGGCCAAGCGTGGGATCCCGGTGCTGGGATACGTGGACCAAGTCACCTGGGACCGGCTGCTCGCAATGACGCGGATGCCCACCCACGACGAGATGCACAACATCCTCACCCCGGGCCCCACGCTCCTGGCCGAGGGGGCCAAGGGGGACGACGTCAAGGACCTCCAGGCCAGGCTCAAGCAGATCGCCTGGTACTTCGAGAAGGTCGACGGCATCTACGGCGCCAAGACAGTCGAGGCCGTCCGGGGCTTCCAGGAGAAGCGTGAGATCCCCGTCACCGGTGAGGTGGACCAGCGCACCCTGGACCGGCTGCACGGAATGACCCACAAGCCCACCACCGACGAGCTGAACAATGTGGCCCCCAAGCCGGGAGCCGGCGCCATGACGCTCGACGACCGCTGCCTGCAGGGCCGCGTCGTGTGCATCTCCAAGGAGCAGCGCAAGCTCGCCTGGGTCATCGACGGTGAGATCCAGATGACCATGGACGTGCGCTTCGGGTCAGAACTGACACCCACCCGCAACGGGGTCTTCGCCGTGAATTGGAAGTCCCGTGACCACGTCTCCAGCATCTACGACACGGCGATGCCCTACGCGCTGTTCTTCTCCGGCGGCCAGGCCGTGCACTACTCCGCGGACTTCGCCGCCCGGGGCTACAACGGGGCCTCGCACGGCTGCGTGAACGTGCGGGACAAGGCAGCCGTCTCGGCCCTCTTCGACGCCGCGAAGGTGGGGGACAAGGTCGTGGTTTACACCGGCTGACCCCGACCGGAATCCAGACCTGGGTCTGACCGGTGGCGGTTGGGCTTTGGGATATCGTTTGCGGGAGTCACTCGAAAGGCGCTTCTGGTGGAAATCGGTCTGGCCATCGGCCTGCAGGTCATCTCCTCGTTCCTGTTCGCGAGCGGGGCCACCCTGCAGCACCTCGGGGTCAAGTCCACCTTCGACCCGAACGCGCGCCAGTCGTCGAACCGACTGACGATCAAGGGCCTGCTCAGCCTCTTCCTGATCCCCAAGTGGCTGCTCGGCCTGGTGTGCGTCCTCGTGGGTGCGGGCCTCCACCTCGTCGCGTTGAGCATGGCGCCCGTCGCGGTGGTCCAGCCCGTCGGCATCCTCGCCGTTCCGTGGTCGGTGATCCTCGCCTCGAGGATCCACGGCCACAAGGTCCCGCTGCGGATCTGGGGAGCCGTCGGGATCACGGTGGTCGGCGTGGTGGGATTCACCATCTTCTCCTCCGTGTTCGCCACCGGGGACAAGGAGTTCAGCTTTCAGGGCGTCGTCGTGTCATTCATCGTCGTCTGCGTGATCTGCGCCGTCCTGTCGGTGTTCGCGGCCCGGGCGGCGGCGTGGGCCAAGGCCATGCTGTGGTCCTCGGTGGGCGCCATCTTCTACGGTCTGGCCTCCGGCATGATGAAGGCCGCCATGAACCTCGTGCAGAGCGGGGAGTTCGACTTGTTCCACTGGCAGGTGCTGGTCGTGATCGGCTTCATGCTCGCTTGCTACGGCCTGGGCGTCTGGATGATCCAGCAGGGCTACGCCTCGGGGCCGGCGGAGATCACGGTGGGCACGATGACGACCGTCGACCCCTTCGTCGCCGTACTGTTCGGCTTGTTCATCCTTGGCGAGGGCAGCGGCATGGGCCCGTTCCCGGCGCTCGGCATGGCCGTCTCCGGGGCGATCGCCGTCTACGGTGTCGTGCTCCTCTCACGGGACCATCCAGATGCGCTCGAGGAGCGTCGCAAGGACGCCGAGGCGCGCGACGGGGCCAGGCTCATCCCTTGATCGGGAGCGCGGTCACCGCGCTGCCGAAGGCCGAGGTCAACACCAACGTCGCCTCGCCCTGCTCCACCGCGAATGTGGCCGTCCCCTCGTAGGGTTCACCGGCGGTCACGTCGAACGGGGTGGTGTCCAGCGGGTCCGAGACCTGCATCGTGGTGTTGCTGAACATGTAGACGCCGAAGCTCTGTCGGCCGGCGTCGAGCGTGACGCGGAACCTCACGACCAGCCCGTCGCTGGTCCAGTCCTGCTGGAGCAACTCGAACACACCCGTGCCGTTGCCCTCGAAGGGGATCGAGTTGCCCCCGGTGGCGCTCGAACTCGGCGTCTCGGACTGGGTGCTGGTGGCACCGGGCGTCGGGCTGGGTGAGGCAGTGGGTTCCCCCTCACCGGTGACCACCTGCAGCGTGACCAGGACCAGTGCGATGGCGGCCACCACCCCGATCGCCACCAGCCACCACGGCGGCCCCCCGCGGCCGGGCTCCCGGTAGTCCTCGATGGATGGGGCGTGGGGTCCGGGACCCGCCTGCGGGCTCGGCTGCCCGAACGGCTGCCGGGGATCCCGGCCCACCGCGTCGTGGTAGCTCTGCGGCTTCCAGCGAGGGTCCTGATGTGCCCAGGGGGAGTCTTCGTTGCTCATGGTGGCCCCAACGATACAAGCGGTGAGTTCTCCACAGGAGCGACCGGCCGTGACGGATCGTGGTCCCCAATCCACAGACTGTGGACATGAACCCAACAACCACCCTCCGTTGCTCGGGCGCGCAGGACCTGCTCGCCCTCCCCAGCCTGCTGCTGGAGTTCCAACCCACCGAGTCCGTGGTGGCCGTGTGCCTGCGCAGCAACATCGTCCAGTTCTGTGCCCGCTCGGACCTGGACCTCGACGACGAGTCGGTGGCCGAGACCGCAGCACAGGTGATGAGGGGGTTCCGCAACACCCGTGGCAGGGAGATCGTCCTGTTGGGGTACGGCCGTGACCTCGCACGAGTGCGCGAGGCGATCGTCGCGCTCCGGTCCCGGTTGGAGGGCGTCGTGACGGTGGCGCTGGCCGCCAGCAACGGACGCTACTGGGAGCTCGAGGACGACCAGCTACCGTCCCACGACGGCGAACCGTACTCCACCGCGGACAGCGCACTTGCAGCGCGGGCAGTCTTCGAAGGACTGCAGGTGGCGCGCACCCGGGAGGAGGCGGTGGCGGCCGTCCGCCGGCCGCCGGCAAACCTGCTGCCGGGCATCACCGAACGGATGGACACAGCCATGCAGCGGGTGCTGCCGCTGGACCCGGACGATCGAATCGCCCTTTTCGAGGAACTGGTGGAGCGTGACGAGGCCCTGCTGCCCGACGAGGCTGCCGAGCTGGCGGCGGTGCTGACCGACGAGGAGTGCCAGGCCGAGTTCCTGTGCCAGGTCAACACCTCCACCGCCGGACGGTTCCATGCCCGCCTGCTGGAGGCCAGGGCCGCCGCGGACGAGGAGTGCGAGGCAGCCGTGCTGGCCCCGCTGGCGATCGCCTCCTGGTTGTACGGCAAGGGTGCCCAGATGAACGAGTGCGTGGCACAACTGGCCGAACTGGAACCGAGACACCCTGTGCTGCGGATGCTGGACGTGATGTTGACCGACGCGGTCCCACCCAGCCACTGGGACACCTGGGAAGGGCGATAGGCTGTGGGCATGCGCTTCGTAGTGTGCGGGGAGAACCTGATCGACCTGATCCCCGGTGAGTCGGTGTCCACCATTGAGAGCCGCTGGTCCGCGTTCGCCGGTGGCGGCCCGATGAACACCTCGGTCGCCCTGGCGAGGCTCGGTGCCGACACCCACTTCCTGGGCCGCATCGGCGCCGACGCCTTCGGCCGCCAGATCGAGCAGCACCTGGCCGCCAACGGGGTGCAGCTGGACCTCGCCGTCCGGTCCGAGGACCCGACCGCGCTCGGGATCGTGTCCCTCGATGAGCACGGCAAGGCCAGTTACAACTTCCACCTCCGTGGCACCGCCGGGTTCAGCTGGCAGCCGGGTGAGTTCCCCGTCCTGACGGAGTCGGACTGGCTGCACTTCGGGTCCATCGGTTTCGTCGCCGGTTCCGGGACCGGGCCGCTGCTGGACTTCGTCTCCGGCACCGCTGCGGCAGTCAGTTTCGACCTGAACATCCGGCCGACCGTGATCCCGGACCGGGTGGAGTACTTCGACCTCGTCAATCCGCTGTTGGCCGCGGTGGGTCGTTCCGGCGGCATCGTCAAGGCCAGCGACGAGGACATCAACTGGCTGGTGGACGACGAGGACCCAATCCCGTACGCGGAGGCCTGGGCCGCCGAGTACGGGCTGTCCATGTTCATCGTCACCCTCGGTCCCGACGGCGCCATGGCCGTCAAGCCGGACGGCCGCCAGGTGGGTGTGCGGGGGCGCAAGGTCGAACTCGTGGACACGGTCGGTGCGGGGGACACCTTCATGGCCGGGTTCCTCGCCGCCTACGCCGAGGACCCCTCCGACGTCCAGGGCGCACTGGACAACGGCATCGCCGCCTCCGCGCTGGTCTGCACCCGCAGCGGGGCCAACCCGCCCACCGCCGAGGAGGTCGCTGCCTTCCGGGCCTGACTCGGAGACACGAGGGTCGCGGCGCTATATTGAATGACCGTGCGCCGTGCGGCGCGCGGGGAACGAATGAGGAGCGATCTCGTGACGAGTCACGTGGAGCCGACGGCTGCGCACTACGACAGCCAGGCCGCGCAGGAGAAGTGGCAGGCATTCTGGGAGCAGGACAAGACCTTCCAGCCGCTCGACGACGGCAGCCGCGAGCGTCGCTACGTCCTCGACATGTTCCCCTACCCCTCCGGCGACCTCCACATGGGCCACGCAGAGGCCTACGCGATGGGGGACGTCGTCTCGCGCTTCCTGCGGCTACGCGGCTACGACGTCATGCATCCGATCGGGTGGGACTCCTTCGGGCTGCCCGCGGAGAACGCCGCGATCCGGGCCAACACGCACCCGGCCGAGTGGACCTACAACAACATCGAGACCCAGGCCCGCTCCTTCAAGCGCTACGGCCTGAGCCTGGACTGGTCGCGCAGGCTCCACACCTCCGACGAGGACTACTACCGCTGGACCCAGTGGCTGTTCGCCCGCTTCCACGAGCGGGGCCTGGCGTACCGCAAGAACTCGTTCGTCAACTGGTGCCCCAAGGACCAGACCGTGCTGGCCAACGAGCAGGTCATCGACGGCCGTTGCGAGCGCTGTGGCTCCGACGTCACCAAGCGCAAGCTGAACCAGTGGTACTTCAAGATCACCGACTACGCCCAGCAGCTGCTGGACGACATGTCCCAACTCGAGGGCGGTTGGCCGGACCACGTGCTCGCGATGCAGCGCAACTGGATCGGCAGGTCCGAAGGGGCCCACGTCGACTTCACGGTCGAGGGCCGCGAGGAACCGATCACGGTCTTCACCACGCGCCCCGACACGCTGTTCGGCGCCACGTTCATGGTGGTGGCCCCCGACGCGCCGCTGGCTGCGGAACTGGTCTCCGACGAGCAGCGCCCCGCTTTCGAGGCCTACCTGGAGCAGGTCAAGCGCCAGACGGAGATCGAGCGCCAGTCCACCGAGCACGAGAAGACGGGCGTCTGGTTGGGCGTGCACGCCACCAACCCCGTCAACGGTGAGCAGGTCCCGATCTGGGCCGCCGACTACGTGCTGGCCGACTACGGCACCGGCGCCATCATGGCCGTGCCCGCCCATGACCAGCGTGACCTGGACTTCGCCCGCAAGTTCGACCTGCCCGTGCGGACCGTCATCGACGTCGACGGCACCGACCCGGCCGAGACCGGGATCGCCACCAGCGGGGACGGCGCCTACCTGAACTCCGGACCGCTGGACGGGCTCACGGACAAGGCCACCGGCGTCGCGAAGATCACCGAGCAGCTGCAGGCAGACGGCACCGGGGTCGGCACCGTCCAGTTCCGTCTGCGGGACTGGCTGCTGAGCCGCCAGCGCTTCTGGGGCTGCCCCATCCCGGTCATCCACTGTGCGGAATGCGGCGAGGTCGTCGTGGCCGACGATCAGCTGCCCGTGAAGCTGCCCGACCTGCGTGGCTCCGAGCTGTCCCCCAAGGGCACCTCGCCGTTGGCCGGGGCCACCGACTGGGTGAACGTGGAGTGCCCGAAGTGCGGCGGCCCGGCCCAGCGGGACACCGACACGATGGACACCTTCGTCGACTCGTCGTGGTACTTCTTCCGCTACTGCTCGCCCGGCTACGAGCAGGGCCCCTTCAACCCCGACGACGTCGCCAACTGGATGCCCGTGGCGCAGTACGTCGGTGGCGTCGAGCATGCTATCCTGCACCTGCTCTACATGCGATTCTTCTCCAAGGTCCTGCGCGACATGGGCTTGGTCTCCTTCGACGAGCCCATGCTGAAGCTGCTCAACCAGGGGCAGGTCATCAACCAGGGCAAGGCGATGAGCAAGTCACTGGGCAACGGGGTGGACCTGGGTGCCCAGATCGACGAGTTCGGCGTCGACGCCGTCCGCCTGACGATGATCTTCGCAGGACCGCCGGAGGACGACATCGACTGGGCCGAGGTCTCGCCCGCCTCGTCGCTGAAGTTCCTGCAGCGCGCTTATCGCCTGGCCGACGACGTCAGCAGCGAGCCCGGCGTGGACTTCGCCGACGGCGACAAGGCCCTGCGTCACGTCACCCACAAGACCATCGCGGAGATCACCCAACTCGTGGAGTCGGGTCGGTTCAACGTTGCGGTGGCCCGCACCATGGAGCTGGTCAACGCCACCCGCAAGGCTGTCGACAGCGGACCCGGTGGGGCAGACCCGGCGGTGCGTGAGGCCGTGATGTTCGTGGCCCAGGCGCTGAGCCTGGTCGCCCCCTACGTCGCCGAGGAGATCTGGGAGACCCTCGGCCTGCCGCCGTCAGTGGCCAACAGCACCTGGCCCACCGCGGACGACTCCCTCCTGGTGGAGGACTCCGTCACGATGGTGGTCCAGATCCAGGGCAAGATCCGGGCCAAGCTCGAGGTTGCGACGGACATCACGGAGGAGGCTGCCCTCGAGTTGGCGATGGCCGACGCCGGTGTGCAGCGTTCGCTGGACGGTCGGGAGGTCGTCAAGGTGATCGCCCGGCTTCCCAAGATGCTGAGCCTCGTTCCCGGGAAGTAATCCACAGGCAACCGGGTCCCGTGACGGGTCGGGGGTCGGCGCAACCAGAGTGTGGGTATGCCCACCAACTCCGGGATCCCCGACGACGAACTGGCGCGTGCCCGGCTGGCCTGGATCAGCGCAGGCCAGAAGGCCCTGTCCGCGCCCCGGCGTGCCCTGCCACCGGATGACCATGCCCGCGGCGACCCCGGCGACGGTTCGGTGGCTGCACCCGTCGGGGACGAGGGCGAAGCCGCCGGACCGTCCCCGGGGGCCCCGGCCGGCCTCGGTGGGCTGACTGGCCTGCTCCCGCCCGCGGTCGCGGGTGCGCTGGAACAGGCGCTTCGCCGACGCTACGTGGTCGCGGTCCTGCTCCTGCTGCTGGTCGGGCTCGGGATCACGATGGCTGTGCTCAGCCGCAGTTCGGCCTCCCAGGTGCCGATCCAGACACCTCCTGTGGTGGCCACGCAGGTGCCGTCCCCGGTGGAGTCGAGCCCGCCGGAGCCGGTGCTGCTGCGGGTGCACGTGCTCGGCGCGGTCGTGTCACCAGGAGTGGTGGCGGTGCCCGAGGGAGCGATAGTCGCCGACGCCCTGACAGCGGCCGGTGGGCTGTTGCCCGAGGCGGATCCGGCGCAACTGAACCTCGCCGCTCGCCTCGCGGACGGGCAGCAGGTGATCGTGGGCACCCGGGACCAGCCACAGGGCGACGTTCGGGGCCAGCCGGCGCCGGACTCGCCGGGCGGTCAGGAGCAGCCGGGCAAGGTCAACCTGAACACGGCAACCCAGGGGCGACTCGAGGAGCTTCCGGGAGTGGGCCCCGTCCTGGCGGGTGAGATCATCGCGTGGCGGGAGGCCAACGGCGGGTTCAGCTCCGTGGCGGACCTCCAGGAGGTCTCGGGCATCGGCCCCAAGACCTATGAGGCCCTGGAGCCGCTGGTGACGGTATGACCGCCGACGGCCACGACCTGCGCCTGCTGCCCTTGGCCGCTGCCGCCTGGGCCGGCGCCTGGGTGGGCACCGGGGGCTTCCGGCCGGAGGCCTCGGTCCTGTTCAGCGTGTTCGCGTCCCTCGGCATCGCCGCGGTGGTGGCGGCACGGGCGCGTCGGCACTGGGCCTTCCTGTTCGTCCTGGTGCTCACCAGCACCGCCCTCCTGTCGGGGATGCGCGAGTTGCAACTGCATGAATCGCTGCCCGCGCAACTCGCGGCAGAGGGCAGAAGCGTCCAGGTCCGGGTCAGGTTGGTGGGCGACGCTCGTCTCGTGTCCCAGGGAACCCGTCCGCCGCTGGTGGTGGCGGGCGCCCAACTGTTGCGCCTGGAGAGCTCGGAGACAGTCGTGGAGACCGCGCAGGAGGTCGTGGTGTTCGCCGCCGGCGACGTGGGGCGGGAACTGGTGCGGATCGCCCCCGGATCAGTCGTGGAGCTGCGGGCGAGCCTGGCAACGGCCGAGCCTGCGTCACCGGAGGCTGCGATCGTGCGGGCGCGAGAAGTGGTGGACGTGCTCGAGGATCCGGGACCCGTCGACACCCTGGTGAACCTGCTGCGTGCAGGACTGCAGCGCGCGGCCGCGGCCCATTCACCTCCGGAGCAGGCGGCCCTCGTGCCGTCGCTCGTGGTGGGCGACACCTCCGGGATCACCGAGCCGATGACCGAGGACTTCAAGGCCACCTCCCTGAGTCACCTCTTGGCTGTCTCCGGGGCGAACCTGACCCTGATGCTGAGCGTCGTGCTCGCCGTGGCGCGTGCTGTCGGCGTCCGTGGTCGGGCCGTGCGGATCATCGCCGTCGCGTGCGTGGTGCTGTTCGTGCTGGTGTGTCGCAGTGAGCCGTCGGTGGTCAGGGCCGCGGCGATGGGGCTGGTCAGCCTGTCCGCGATCGGGCTGGGGAGAGGGCGGAGGTCCATGCGGCACCTCGGCCTCGCCGTGCTGTGCCTGATGCTGCTGGATCCCTGGTTGGCCCGGAGTTGGGGATTCGCGTTGTCCGTGTCCGCCTGTTGCGGAATCTCTCTGCTGGCACCCGTATGGACCAGGAACATGGCTTGGCTGCCACGCCCGGTGGCCGAGGCCCTGACCATTCCGTTGGCTGCGCAGGTGGCCACCCAGCCACTGATCACGGCCCTGAGCGGGCAGGTCTCGGTCGTCGGCGTGCTCGCCAACATGGTCGCAGGACCGTTCGTGGGACCGGCCACCACCCTCGGGCTGGCAGCCACGGCGCTCGTCTGGTTCCCACCAGCAGCAGCCGCGCTGGCCTGGCTGGCGGGCTGGTGCGTCCAACCGATCCTGTGGACGGCAGAGATCGGTGCGTCGTTGCCGGCTGCGTCACTGGCGTGGCCGGCAGATGTGCTCGGGGTGGCGCTGTGCGTGGTCGGCTGCGTGCTGGTCGCCATCCTGGCCGGCGAGCTGCTGCGCACGCCCCTGGGAGTCCTGGGGTTGGTGGCGGTCATGGTGCTGGGATCCTTCGTGCGGCCGGTGCCGCTCGGATGGCCGGGGCCGTGGAGCGTGGTTTTCTGCGATGTCGGACAGGGTGACGCCACGGTGCTGCGCGCGGCTCCCGGGGCCGCCGTCGTCGTGGACACGGGTTCGGATCCAGGGGCATTGCTGGCGTGCCTCGATTCCCTGGCGGTGACGGCAGTACCGCTGCTCGTGCTCACCCACTACCACTCTGACCACGTCGGTGGCGCGGCTGAGCTGCTGGAGCGCTACGAGCCCGACCAGGTGGTGGTGAGCCCGCTCGCATCACCGGAGGTCCAGGCCGCTGCGGTGGCGCGAGCCGCCACCGATGTCGGAGCGAGCGTCGTGGTGGCTGTCCCCGGCCAGGTGTTCAGGGTGGGGGAGGTCACGTGGACCACCGTCGGTGCCTTCGAGCCGCGCAGGGTGGTCAGCGACGGGGTGGGGGAGAGCGGCGACGAGAACGACTCGTCGGTGGTCGGGCTCGCGGAGGTGGCGGGGCTGCGCGTGCTGCTTCCCGGTGACGTCGAACCGGCCGGCCAGCGCCGGGCCGTTGCGGAGGCGGACCGGCTCGGGCTGTCGCTGGACGCGCACGTGCTCAAGCTGCCGCACCATGGCTCCTCGCGGCAGGAGGAGGCGTTCTTCCTCGCGACTGGGGCGAGTCTGGCGGTTGCCTCGGCCGGCCGTGACAACGACTATGGCCACCCCTCCGACACCGCCCTGGAATTGGCAATGCGCTCCGGGATGCAGGTGGCGCGCACCGACACCGACGGGGCGATCTCGGTGACGTTGGAGGACGGCTCGCTCGGGCTGCGGCGTACCGGCGTGGTTGGTGGACCGGCTTGAGTCCGCGCAGTCCGATTGCCTGAAACGGCTCAGGACCTCGAACCTCGGGCATCGTCCCGACATACTCATCAGACGACTGCCATGGCGTGCAGTGATTCCCGACAACGAAGTGGATGGACACAGATGGCCCAGATGCGCCCAAGATCCCGACTGACCTCGGTAGCCACCGTGACGGCTGCCACCCTGGCGGTGACTCTCGCACCGCTCGCACCGTTCGTGCAGGAGGCCAGCGCCGCCCCGAACGACGCACCGACGATCATCCCCGCCCTGCAGGAGTGGGTGGGAGCCGAGGGCGACTTCACGCTGAGTCCTGAGTCTCGCATTGTCGTGGAGGCCGAGACCCGTGGGGTCGGAGAGCAGCTCGTCACGGACCTCGCAGCCGTCACGGGACTGGAACTCGACGTCACCGAGTCCGCACCCGCTGCCGGCGACATCGTGCTGGACCTGGACGCTGCACTGACCGACGACACCAACCCTGAGCGCTTCGCCGAAGAGGGCTACGTGCTGGAGGCCACTGCCGAGCAGCTCACCATCACGGCCCCCACCAGCGAGGGCGTCTTCTACGGCACCCGCACCGCGCTGCAGGGCATCGTCAAGTCCAACGGGCGCGCGAGCTTCCCCGCGGGTGAGGCCACTGACTGGCCCGACTACGAGGTGCGCGGGTTCAGCCTCGACGTCGGACGACGCTTCTTCAGCGAGCAGTTCATCCGCGACTACATCTCGATGATGAGCTGGTTCAAGCTGAACGAGTTCCAGATCCACCTCAACGACAACCAGATCTTCCTCGATGAGGGGCAGGGCTGGGCCGACGCCTACTCCGGCTTCCGCCTCGCCAGCGACGACCCCGCGTTCGCGGGACTGGCCTCCACCGACGGTTCCTACGACCGTGCCGAGTGGGAGTCCTTCGAGGACGTCGCGGCCTCGCACTCCGTCAAGATCGTTCCCGAGATCGACGTTCCGGCCCACTCCCTGGCCTTCGTCAAGTGGGATCCCGAGCTCGGACTCCACTCGGGCGCTGAAGCGGGCATCCAGTCGGACCACCTCGACCTCACCGACGCCAACTACGACTACACGGCCGACAAGATCAAGTCCGTCTTCGACGAGTTCATCCCGTGGTTCGAGGGCCCCGACGTCCACTTCGGCGCCGACGAGTACCCGCGGGACCAGCGTGACGGCTACCTGCGATTCTTCAACGACATGGCCCAGCACGTCCGCGACGCGGGCAAGCAGCCCCGCGCCTGGGGCTCCGCCGGCGTCATGCACGACGGTGACACGTCCGGCTACGACAAGGACGTGATCATCAGCTCCTGGAACAACGGCTGGTACGGGATGGCTGCCGCGTTCGAGGACGGCTATGAGTTCGTCAACATGAACGACGGGACCCTCTACGTCGTCCCGTTCGCCGACTACTACCACGGGGCCGGTCTGAACAACCAGGGCCTCTACGACGTCTGGTACCCGAACCGCATGTGGGACACCGACATCGTCCCGGCCGGAGCGCCGGCCGGAGCGATGTTCGCCGTGTGGAACGACCTCGTGGACGCTGACTACACCGAGCTGGGCGTTCACGGCCTGATCCGCGAGTCGTTCGCCGTGATCGCGCAGAAGACCTGGAAGGCGCAGGACCCCACCCTGTCCTACGCCGCCTTCACCGACGTCCTGAAGACCGTCGGCCACGGCACCGACCTCCAGGTCATCGAGCAGGAACCGGTGGCCGCCAACGGCGAACTGAGCCTCGGAGCCGACGTGACGGCCTCCAGCAGCACCGAGGGCAACGGCCCGGAGAACCTGACCGACGGCAACATGTTCACCCGCTGGTCCAGCACCGACGACGAGGCCTCGTTCACGATCGACCTCGGCGAGAACCGGACCGTCGGCAGCGTCGAGATCGACTGGGCCTCGCCCGTACCGTCGGCCGTTGCGGTCGAGGTGTCCAACGACGGCGAGAACTGGCGCCCGCTGGTTCCGGCGACGAGGTGTCCGAGATCACCTTCGAGGCGGACTCGGCCCGCTACGTCCGCATGACGGCCACGGCCGACGGCGACTCCGTCACCGCTTGGCGTGCATCCGTGTTCGCCCCGGATCCGCTGACGAAGGGTGCCGTGGCCACTGCCTCCGGTGTCGAGGCGGATTCCACCCCCGCCGCTGCTGCGGTGGACGGCAACCCCGCCACCCGCTGGTCTGCGGACTACTCGACCAACCCGTGGATCGCGCTCGACCTCGGCGAGATGCAGACCTTCGATCGCATTGACATCATGTGGGAGGCGGCCTCCGCCACCGGGTACCGGATCGACGTCTCCGATGACGGCCAGTCCTGGACCGAGGCCAAGACCCTCGACTCCATGCCGGCCGAGGCGCGCACCGACGAGGTGCTCCTCGACGAGCCCGTGACGGCCCGCCACGTGCGGATCACCGTGCTCGCGAGGGCGATCAACCCCTATCTCAGCATCTACGAGATCACCATCCCCGCGCCTGAGGTGGAGGCACCCGAGCCCGAGCCCAGCGAGGAGCCGTCTGAGGAGCCGTCTGAGGAGCCCTCAGAGGAGCCGTCCGAGGGACCGAGCCAGAAGCCGTCCCAGAAGCCGACCGAGAAGCCGCTGGACATCTACGCGACCCCGGGCCTGCACCAGGTCAACGGGCGGCACTGGTGGACCGAGTGCGAGCCGTACTCGCAGACGTTCCGTTGCACCACGAAGATCTGGGCCACCACGGTGGACCAGGTGGGTTCCACCTTCGTCGGCAAGAACGACTGGACGTTCAACAACCTCACCTACCTCGGTTTCATGGACCGTTCGAGGTGGGCGGGCAACCCGCTGGCCGAGACCGGTCACTGGCAGGGTGCTGACGGTCGTCAGTGGCGCACCGAGTGCGACACGGCCGTCACCGGCAAGAACGGTTGCCGCACCTGGGTCCGTGCCGACGTGGTCGTCTCCGAGCAGGTCGACGGTGCGTGGACCTACAGGTGGGACAACATCTGGGTGCTGAACAACATGGTCCGCTTCCGCTGATCGAGAAGGGGGTGGCCCTACGGGGCCACCTCCACCGTGGGCCTCGGCTCCAAGCCGGCCGCGACGTACATCGCATCGATCACCTGCATGGTGGCGAGCGAGTCGTCGGGGCCGGTCAGGACCGGGGCCCCTTCGCGTACCGCGGCCACGAAGGTGGACAGCTGTGCCTCGTAGGTGGTGGGTGAGCCCGGCACCGCATGGTCGACGGTCTCGCCGTCGACCGTGACCAGGATCTGGTTGCCGTGGTGGGGCTTCACGAAGCCGTTGATCTCGATCGTGCCCCGGGTGCCCGTGATGAGGACGTGCTGCACCTCCTCCGGCTCGAACAGCGAACTGGTGATCGTGGAAGTGATCCCGCCGGGGAACTCGAGGGTGTTGGTGAGGGCCTCGTCGATCCTGGGGTCGTCGGTGGTGCGCACCGTGCCGGACAGCACCTTCGGCTCCCCGAACAGGGTGCGCAGGAAGTGCAGCGGGTAGCAGCCCAGGTCCATCGTGGAGCCACCGGAGAGGTCGTGGTTGTAGCGGATGTCGCTGCGGTCTGGCAGGTGGACGAGGAACTCCGAGTCCGCGCTGCGCACCTCACCGATGATGCCATCGGACAGGAGCTCCAGGACCTTGTGGGTGAGGGCGTGGTACCGGTTGTGGAAGGCCTCCATCAGCACCAGCTCCGGGTGCTGTGCCGCCACTTCGGCCACGCGCTGCGCCTCGTCGAAGTTCGAGGCGAACGGCTTCTCCACCAGCACGTGCTTGCCGGCCTCGAGCGCCAGGATGCTCCAGTGGGCATGGTGTGAGTTGGGCAGCGGGTTGTAGATGGCCTCCACCTCAGGGTCTGCGAGCAGGGCCTCGTAGGAGTCGACGGCCCGCTCGATCCCGTGCTCCTCGGCGAAGGCGTCGGCCCGGGCCCGCTCCCGCGCGGCCACTGCGACCAGGCGGACGTCCGGGTTGCCGGCGGCCGGCTCGATCAGCGCCGGTGGCGTGATCCCCGCGGCTCCGAGAATCCCAATCCTCAACGGTTCGGCCTGCGACATCGGTGTCCTCCAGTGGTTGCTCGTGGTTGTGCCGGTCAGTCTAGGGGTTGGCGATGGGCGTCCTGTCGGGGGTAGGTGGCAAGCTTGACCCATGACCGCCTTCGGAACCGCGCTGCTGGTCAGCGGAACGGAACAGCTGCTCGCCGCCCGCGCCGTCGAGGCTCGTCGCAAGGAGGCGCTGGCGGAGCATCCCGACGCCGAGGTCAACCGTCTCGACGCCTCCGAGCTCCAAGGTTCGATGCTGGCGGAGGTGGTGGGGGGATCGCTGTTCGCCAGCCACATCGTCGCCATCATCGGCGACGTCGGTGCCACCCCGCACGAGGTGGTGGACCAGCTCGTGGCCACGGCGAAGAACCCGGGCCCCGAACTCTGCCTCATCCTGGTCCACCACGGCGGGAACAAGGGCAAGGGCCTGATCGACAAGCTGAAGAAGGCCAAGATCGAACTGGAGACCGTCTCCCCCGTGAAGACGTGGGAGATCCCGAAGTTCTGCCAGGCGGAGGCCAAGCGGCAGCGGGTGGGGCTAAGCCAGGACGCTGCCAACGCGTTGGTGGCGGCCATCGGGACGGACCTGCGGGCCCTGGTCTCGGCCATCTCGCAGTTGGCCGACGACGCGGGCGGCGAGGAGATCGATGCGAAGCTGATCGGCCGCTACTTCGCCGGCCGTGCGGACGTCACGTCGTTCGCCGTCGCCGACGCGGTACTGGCCGGCAATTCATCACTGGCGATGGAACGGCTCCGTTGGGCGCTCAGCACCGGAGCGGCGCCGGTCCTGGTGACCAGCGCAATGGCAGCGGCGTTCAGGGGCATGGGCAAGTACCTCGATGCGCAGGGGATGCGGATGAACGAGTATGACCTGGCGCGCCAGCTGGGGGTGCCGCCGTGGAAGATCAAGGACTACTCCCGCAACTCCCGCAACTGGCAGTCCGGGGGAGTGGCCACCGCCATCAAGCTGGTCGCCGCCGCTGACGCGGACGTCAAGGGTGCCGCCACGAGCGCCGAGTACGCGTTGGAGCGGATGGTCCTCGGGGTCCTGGCGCAGCGCCGCAACGCGGGCCGCTGAGGGGCTGCGGGAACGCGAAACAGCGCCCCGACCACCGAGTGGGTCGGGGCGCTGGTCTCGTTCAGCGCTGTGGGTGCCTCAGGAGAGGGCGGCCGCGGTGGCGGCGATGGCCGACTTGCGGTTGGCGGCGTTGTTCTTGTGGATGACGCCCTTGCTCACGGCCTTGTCGAGGGAGCGGGTGGCAACCTTCGAGAGCTGGACGGCCTTCTCGTTCTCACCGGCGGCGACGGCCTCGCGGAAGGAACGGATGTGCGTGCGCAGCTCGGACTTGATGGCCTTGTTGCGCTGGCGCGCCTTCTCGTTGGTCTTGTTGCGCTTCTTCTGGGACTTGATGTTCGCCACTGGGGCTCGCCTCACTAAATGTCTACTCGGATTTTTCAGTCGCGCACTCGGCGCGACGACCCATACTACTGTCGCCCGACCCGACGGGCCAAATCACGGGTGAGAACTCCCTCCCGCGCTTCTCATCCACTCTAATCCTCGGCCGATGTACTGGGACCATGCGAAAGACCCTGATTGCCCTCACCACGGTTCCCCTCGTCCTCCTGGCCGCGTGCTCCGGCGGGCCCGCGGAGCCCGAAACCGTCACGCCGGCGCCCACCGTCTCCGGTGCTCCCTCCCAGACCACCCCGGCCGAACCGGCCACCACGGCCGAGGCCACCCCCGCCCAGGACGTGACCGCCGCGAGCACCCCGGACGCCGACGCCACCGGAGAGCAGACGGGTGGTTGTGCAGTCACTGACGACGACCTGGTCATCCGCGACGGCGAGGTCTGTGCGCTCACCGGCGCCACCGTCGGCGGCAACATCGAGGTGGAGCGGGGCGGCACCCTCGTGGCCACCGACGTCACCGTCGACGGCGACGTTCAGGGCGAGGGCCACGCGGCCATCACATTCGTCGACGGCAGGGTCGACGGCAACATCCAACTGGAGGAGGGCGGTTCCGCGACTGTGACGGGCACCACCATCGACGGCGACCTGCAGGCCGAGGGCAACTCGGGCGCCCAGGAGTTCAGTGGCAACACCGTCGGGGGCAACCTCCAGTGCGAGGGCAACCACCCGGCCCCCGCGGGCGGCGGCAACGCCGTCGAGGGGGACGCCGAGGGCCAGTGCGCCGCCCTGGCCTGACACGGGGCTGATCACCGGCCGATCGTCGCCACGCAACACCCCCGGGGGCTGACCCCTGACGGCACCCCCGACCCGACGCGCCGACGAGAACCGTCGAAGAGGGCACCCGCGACCCTTCCCAAGATCTTCGTCGGCGTGTCCGGTCGGGGCGAACGCTGGCGGCACGCGGCGACGCGGAACGGGCGCCGCTGTTTCGCCGCCCGGGGGTTCCGTGCGAGAATGTGAGTTCCCTGAGACCGACGAGGAATTGAATGCGCGCACCGAGTCCCGGCAGCACCCAGCCGGAGATCATTCGCAACTTCTGCATCATCGCCCACATCGACCACGGAAAGTCGACGCTCGCGGACAGGATGCTCCAGCTGACGGAGGTCGTCGACAACCGAACCATGCGGGCGCAGTACCTGGACCGCATGGACATCGAGCGCGAGCGCGGCATCACCATCAAGTCGCAGGCGGTGCGGATGCCGTGGACCGTCGACGGCCAGGTGCACGTCCTCAACATGATCGACACCCCAGGCCACGTGGACTTCACCTACGAGGTGTCGCGGTCCCTGCAGGCTTGCGAGGGCGCACTGCTGCTGGTGGACGCGGCCCAGGGCATCGAGGCCCAGACGCTGGCCAACCTCTACCTCGCCCTCGAGGCGGACCTGCACATCATCCCGGTCCTGAACAAGATCGACTTGCCCGGCGCCCAGCCCGAGAAGTTCGCCGAGGAACTGGCCGGCATCATCGGCTGCGACCCTGACGACGTGCTGCGGGTCTCCGCGAAGACCGGCGTTGGCGTGCCCGAACTGCTGGACCAGATCGTCAAGCAGATCCCCGCCCCCGTCGGTGACGCCGACGCGCCGGCACGCGCGCTGATCTTCGACTCCGTCTACGACACCTACCGCGGCGTGGTCACCTACGTCCGGGTGGTCGACGGCGAACTGAACCACCGTGAACGCATCCAGATGATGTCCACCAAGGGCACCCACGAACTCCTGGAGGTGGGCGTCATCTCGCCCGACCCCACCAAGTCCGACGCCATCGGCGTGGGCGAGGTGGGCTACCTGATCACCGGTGTGAAGGACGTGAGGCAGTCCCGAGTCGGTGACACGGTCACCACCATGTCGCGGCCGGCCGAGCAGGACTTGGGTGGCTACCAGCACCCCAACCCGATGGTCTACGCCGGCCTGTACCCGATGGACGGCGACGACTTCGGCAACCTCCGCGAGGCGTTGGAGAAGCTGCAGCTCAACGACGCCGCCCTCACCTACGAACCGGAGACCTCCGGCGCGCTGGGCTTCGGGTTCCGCATCGGCTTCCTCGGGCTGCTGCACATGGAGATCGTCCGCGAGCGCCTCGAGCGTGAGTTCAACCTGGACCTGATCTCCACCGCACCCAACGTGGTCTACCGCGTCGTCATGGAGGACGGCTCCGAGCACACGGTCACCAACCCCTCGGAGTACCCGGAGGGCAAGATCGCCGACGTGTACGAGCCGGTGGTCCGCAGCACCATCCTCGCGCCGGCGGAGTACATCGGCACCATCCTCGAGCTCTGCCAGACCCGTCGTGGCGTCCAGCTCGGCCTCGACTACCTCAGTGAGGACCGGGTGGAGATCCGCTACCAGCTGCCGCTGGCCGAGATCGTCTTCGACTTCTTCGACGCCCTCAAGTCCCGCACCAAGGGTTACGCGTCGCTGGACTACGAGCCCGACGGCGAGCAGGCCGCGCACCTCGTGAAGGTGGACATCCTCCTGCACGGCGACCCCGTCGACGCGTTCTCCGCCATCGTGCACCGCGACAACGCCTACAGCTACGGCCTGTCGATGGCGGCCAAACTCAAGGAGCTCATCCCGCGCCAGCAGTTCGAGGTGCCCATCCAGGCCGCCATCGGGGCCCGGGTCATCGCCCGTGAGACCATCCGCGCCATCCGCAAGGACGTCCTCGCCAAGTGCTACGGCGGCGACATCTCCCGCAAGCGCAAGCTGCTGGAGAAGCAGAAGGAGGGCAAGAAACGCATGAAGATGGTGGGCCGCGTGGAGGTCCCCCAGGAGGCCTTCGTAGCCGCGCTGTCCACGTCGGAGCCCACCAAGAAGTAGGCGGACCACCGGAGGGCCGGCTCAAAGGTTGGGCACAGGTTGGCCGGGTATCGTCGCAGCAGACCACTGCGTCCGGACGAGGTCCGGTGCGCAAGCACTCGAACACCAAGGATCCCCCTGAGATGAAACTGCCCTCCCGGACTATCGCTGCTCTCGGCGCCGCCACCGGTCTCCTGCTCGCAGGGTGCGCCACCCCCGCCCCGACCGATTCCGACGCGGCCTCCGAGCCCAGCGCGTCGGTCACCCAGCCCGCACAGGAAACCGACGCTCCCGTCGTCCCCGAGACCGGGGGCACCTGCGACGTGACTGCGGGCGAGGACGAGGCTGACATCACCGCGGACGCCGACACTTCGCTGGCCGCGCTGGAGACCGTCACCATCAGCGACGACGACTCAGCGCCGACGGTGGCCTTCGACGCGCCCCTGTCCATCGGGCAGGAGACGGTCCGCGTGGCCGCGGACGGCGACGGTGAAACCGTCGAGGCCGGTCAGCTGGTGACCTTCCACTACCTCGTGTGCGACACCGTTACCGGTGAGAAGCTCTACTCCACCTGGGGCCTGGCCCCCGAGGACGACGCCCCGGAGACATACGAACTGTCCGTGACCAGCTTCGGTGAATCGCTGTCCGCCGCCATGGACGGGGTTCGCGCCGGCGCGAAGCTGCTGTGGGCACAGCCAGGTCTGAGTGCCGAGGAGAGCCAGACGGGGGAGGCTGTCAACGGCTTCCTCTACGCCATGACCATCACCGGCTCCCAGGCCGTCGGCGAGTCCGCCGAGGGCACCGAGGTGGCTGTCGCCGACGAGTCGCTGCCGGTCATCGAGTTCGTCGACGGCAAGCCGGCAGTGAGCGTCCCGGACACCTTCACGGACCCGACGGAGCTGGTCGCCCAGCCGCTCATCCAGGGCGATGGCGCGACCGTTGAGGCCGGCCAGAACGTCCTGGTCAAGTACACCGGCTGGCTCACCGACGGCACCCAGTTCGACTCGTCCTGGGATCGTGAGGCCCCCAATGACGTGTTCACGTTCCAGGCCGGTGCGGGCAGCGTCATCCAGGGCTGGGACGAGGGCGTCCAGGGCCAGACGGTGGGCAGCCGCGTGCTGCTCGTCATCCCCTCGGAGCTGGGCTACGGGCCGGACGGCAGCGGTGAGACCATCCCGCCGGACTCCACGCTGGTCTTCGTCGTGGACATCCTCGCGGCGTACTGAGATCCGGGGCGCGTCGGCACGGTTCTGCGTGCCGACGCGCCCCGTTTCGCAGGGTTCGAACGTCTGCCCGAACCCCGGTATGATCCCAAGCCGTATGCGTGCTTCACCCTTCGAAACCCTGTCTCCCGCCTACCCCCGGCGGGCCCCTTGGGGAACCGCCTCCAGCCTGCGGGCATGGCAGCAGGAGGCCTTCGACCTGTACTGCGAGACCAACCCCCAGGACTTCCTGTGCGTCGCAACGCCGGGCGCGGGAAAGACCACCTTCGCGCTCCGCGTCGCCCACCACCTGCTCACCTCCCGCACCATCAAGCGGATCATCGTCGTGACCCCCACCGAGCACCTCAAGGTCCAGTGGGCCGACGCTGCGGCAAGGGTGGGCATCCAGTTGGACCCGGGGACCGGCGGCACCCGCAAGGGCCGGTCCAAGGAGTACGACGGCTCCGTGGTCACCTACGCCGGAGTCGCGATGCGGGCCTACGCCTACGAGGCCATCTGCCACAGCTCCGACGTGCTCGTCATCTTCGACGAGATCCACCACGCCGGCGACTCCCGGTCCTGGGGCGACGCCGTGGCCGAGTCCTTCAAGCCCGCCGCGCGTCGCCTGTCCCTGACCGGCACACCCTTCCGCTCCGACGACCACCCCATCCCCTTCGTCACCTACGACGAGGGCGCGGGCGGGGTCAAGACGTCGCGGCCCGACTACATCTACGGCTACGCCGAGGCCCTCGCCGACCACGTCGTGCGGCCCGTGCTGTTCATGAACTACGGCGGCCCCATGCGCTGGCGCACCAAGTCCGGGGAGGAACTCTCCGTGGACCTCGGCACGCCGCTGACCAAGGACCTCACCTCCCATGCGTGGCGCACCGCGCTGTCGCCGACGGGGGAGTGGATCCAGGCCGTGCTCAGCGCCGCCGACACCCGGCTCACAGAGGCCCGGCGCCACGTCCCCGACGCCGGAGGCCTCGTGATCGCCACGGACCAGACCCAGGCCCGCGCCTACGCCCGGATCCTGCAAGGTCTCACGGGGAGCAAGCCCACCGTGGTCCTCTCCGACGATACGAAGGCCAGCTCCCGCATCGACGAGTTCTCCGCCTCCGAGGAGCGCTGGATGGTAGCGGTCCGGATGGTGTCGGAGGGGGTCGACGTCCCCCGGCTGGCCGTGGGTGTCTATGCCACCGCCACGTCGACGCCGCTGTTCTTCGCGCAGGCAGTGGGCCGGTTCGTGCGGTCCCGCCGCCGCGGCGAAGTGGCCACCGTGTTCCTGCCCACGGTGCCCATCCTCCTCAGCCACGCCGCCAACCTCGAACGGCAGCGCGACCACGTCCTGGGCCGTCCCCGCAACCCCGACGACCTGTGGAGTGAGTCAGAGGCGTTGATGGCCGACGCCAACAGCAACGACTCCGCCGCCGACGACCTCCTCGGCTCCTTCGAGGCCATCGAGTCCCAGGCCACCTTCGACCACGTCCTGTTCGACTCCCAGGCCTTCGGCATGCACGCCGAACCCCTCAGCGAGGACGAGCAGGACTACCTCGGCCTGCCCGGGCTGCTCGAGCCGGACCAGATGCAGTCGCTGCTGGCCGATCGTCAGAGTCGGCAGCTGAAGCGGCGGGACAAGCAGGATCGCAAGGAGCGGGCCGAGCCTTCCGTCGCGCTCCACCGGGCCCTGGCCACCAAGCGCAAGGAGCTCAACTCGCTGGTCTCGCAGTTCGCCCAGTCCAAGGGGATGCCGCACAGCCACGTGCACGCCAACCTGCGTCGCGAGACGGGTGGCCCGAAAGTGCCCGAGGCGTCGCAGGAACAGGTGGACGAGCGCATCACGGTGATGCGCCGTTGGCTGCGGGGAGCCTGACACCGCACGACACCCGAACCCGGCGACTTCCGCCCCCGGCCGCGGCGGCGGGGTTAGGCTTGGGCATGAGGATCTCAGAGGTAATCAAGCGCAAGGGGAGCAGGGTGGTGACCATCGCCCCGGATGCGTCCGTGGCGGATCTCCTCAAGTCTCTCTACGACAACAAGATCGGCGCGTGCGTCGTCAGCCTCGACGACGGCGCGACGGTCGCAGGCATCGTCAGCGAACGCGACGTCGTGATCGCCCTGCACGAGCGGGGCACCGGCGTGCTCGAGAAACCGGTCAGCTCCATCATGACCCCCGAGGTGCAGGCATGCGCCGAGGACGACGAGCTCCGCACGCTCGCCGTGCGGATGACCGAGCACCGCGTCCGCCACATGCCCGTCCTCGACGACGACGGGAAGCTGCTGGCGATCGTGTCCATCGGCGACGTGGTGAAGAATCGGCTGGACGAACTCGAGGACGAGACCAAGCAGCTCTTCCACTACGTGCAGGGGGACCGTTCGACGGTGTGAGTGGTCATTCCTTCACCGGGGATCATTCCTTCACCGCGCCGGTCGAGGCGTTCATGATCCGCTTCTGGAAGATGATGAACACGATCGCGACGGGGATGGTCATCAGTGCGGCGGCGGCCAGTTTCAGCGGGTACTGGGTGCCCTGCGAGAGCTGACCCGATGCGAGCTGGGCCACGCCACGGGTCAGGGTGGTCAGGGCGGGGTCCTGCGTCGAGATGATGAAGTGCGTCAGTTCGTTCCACGAGCCCTGGAAGCTGAGGATCGCCAGTGTCATCAGTGCCGGGCGTGCCATGGGCAGGACGATGGACCAGAACGTCCGGAACGTGCTGGCGCCGTCGAAGCGAGCCGCCTCCTCCACGGCGGAGGGGATCGACTCGAAGAAGTTCTTCATGATGAACACGCCGGCGGCATCCACGAGCAGCGGCAGCACCATGCCGGCGTAGGAGTCGTAGATTCCCAACTGGTTGATGACCAGGAACTTGGGGATCAGCAGCACCACTCCCGGCACGGCCATCACGGCGATCACCATCCCGAAGACGACGGCGCGCCCCGGAAACTTCAGCCTGGCCAGTGCGTAGCCGGCAAGTGAGTTGAAGAACACGCGCCCGGCTGTCACCAGCACTGTGACGATGAACGAGTTCTTGAACCACGTCTGGTAGTCGGAGTGCTCGAAGAGCCGTTCGTACGCCGCCGTGGTGAAGGGGTTCGGGACCGGCGTCATCGGGTTGGCCGCCGCGTCGGCGTCCGTCTTGAAACTGGTGGCCACCTGCAGCACGAACGGGAAGAGGTAGGTTTCCGGGAGGAGTCCCTCCGTGTCGCCGAGGGCCTGCTCCGGGCTCTCGATGGCTTCGCCAACAGAGCACCCGAACTGTTCGGCGGCCAGTCCTCGGACGAGGGCTGGCCCCCCTTGCCGTACCCCGCCAGTTGCCGGCCGCAGGCGTGGGCCGCCGCGTCGGCGTGGGTGCTGGCCGAGGTCCTGGGGAGCTAGGCAGGCGTCAGCGCAGGCCGGAGGTGGTCAGTCCCCGTACCAGGAAGCGCTGCAGGAACAGGAACACGATCACCATCGGCACGATGGCCACCAGCGAACCCATGAACAGCTCCGGGTAGCGGACGCCCTGACTGGTCATGAACTGGCTGAGGGCCACCTGCACGGTGCGGGTGGCGTCACGGCCGACGAGGCTGGGCCACAGGAACGCGTTCCAGGATCCGATGAGGATGATGGTGCCCACGGCGGCGATGATGCCCTTGGAGTTGGGCACGACGATGCGCCAGAAGCTGGACCACGGGTTGCAGCCGTCGATCAACGACGCGTCCTCCAACTCGCTGGGGAAGTCCAGGAAGGACTGCCGGAACAGGTAGGTGGCGAACGCGGAGAACATGCCCGGGATGACCAGGCCGCGGAAGGTGTCGATCCAGCCGAACTGGGCGGTGATGATGAACATCGGCACGAACGTGGTGGCGGCCGGCACCATCAGCGTGAACAGCGTCATGGCCAGCAGGATCCGCGAGAACCGGTGCGTGTAGCGGGCCAGGGCGTAGCCGGCCAGCAGCGAGACGACGACGGTGCCGCCGGTCTGCAGCACCGCCATCACCGCGGAGTTGAACATGGCGCGCACGATCCCGATGGAGTCGTTGGCCAGCAGTGAGGTGAGGTTGGTCCAGTCCAACTGGTTCGGCAGCCAGTTCCAGTTGGCGGAGGTGATGTTGTCGTTGGTGGAGAACGCGTTGCGCACGATCACGTAGAAGGGCAGGCAGAACAGGGCCGCCAGCGCCACGAGTGCGACGTAGCGCAGCACCGTCGTCGAACGTCTGGTCCTCACTTCTTCTCACCCCGGTTCAGCACCCAGTTCTGCGCGAGGCCGAACAGCACGATGATGGTGGTCAGGATCATGGTGCCGGCACCGCCGACGCCCAGGTCCTGCTGCCCGCCGCCGAGGGCGGTGATGTACAGGTGCACCAGAGGGGGCCTGCCGTAGGGCGGGTAGGAGCCGATGGAGCCCAGCATGTTGTAGAACTCGTCGAAGGCCTGGAACGCGTTGATCAGCAGCAGCATGATCACCGCCACGCTGGTGGCCCGCAGTTGCGGCAGCGTGATCC
Source organism: Tessaracoccus terricola (assembly GCF_054776555.1). Taxonomy (NCBI): domain Bacteria; kingdom Bacillati; phylum Actinomycetota; class Actinomycetes; order Propionibacteriales; family Propionibacteriaceae; genus Tessaracoccus; species Tessaracoccus terricola. Next base: position 966,608 of record NZ_BAAHBS010000005.1, read on the forward strand.
AGCGCAGCAGCCGCCAGCCGGAGGCGCCGTCGAGCGCGGCCGCCTCGTAGGTCTCGTGCGGGATCCGCTGCAGGCCGGCGATGAACAGGATCATGTAGAACCCCACCTGCAGCCACAGCCGCACGCTCACCAGCGCCACCCAGTACAGGTCGTTGGTGCCGCCCAGCCAGTTGACCGGCTCGCCGCCGAGGGAGCGGATGATGGAGTTCAGGAACCCGAACCGGGCGCCGTTGAAGAACACGAAGCGCCACACGATGGCGGCCACCACGTAGGAGACGGCCGTCGGGATGAAGAACACCGATCGGAAGAACGCCTGGCCCCACTTGAGGTTGTTCAGCAACAGCGCCAGCCCCAGGGAGCAGACGTAGGTGACCGGCACGATGAACACCGCGAACACTACGAACACCAGGAGCGAGTCGATGAACAGGCGGTCGTTCAGCAGCCGCGCGTAGTTGTCCCAACCGACGAATCGCGTCGGGTTGACGGTGTTGCGGGCCTCGAAGAATGAGAGGTAGGCGCTCCAGACGATGGGCAGGTAGACGAACACCACCAGACCGACGAAGAAGGGCGCTACGAAGGCGGCGAACCAGAGGTTGCGGCCCTGCCGGCCCTTGATGCGTCGCCAGAGTCCGGCCCGCCCCTGGCTGGGGCGGGCCGGACTCGTGCTGGTGGAGGTGGACATCAGCCCTGGAGCTTCTCCAGTTCGGAGGCGGCCAGGTCCGCGAAGCCGGCGAACTCGGCTGCGGGATCAGCGTCCTGCTTGATGACGTTGCTGACCGCGGCGCCGAACGCGTCACCGAGGGCGCCGGACCACATGATGTCGTTGGCGAAGCCGCTCTCGGCGACGAAGCGGGCCGCGTCGGCGCCGGGACCACCGGAGAGCTTGTCGGCCTTCGCGACGAGCGCGTCCTTGGCGGGGATGTGGGTGCCGTAGGCATTGGAGAAGTCGACCTGCTTGTCCTCCTGGTCGATCCACAGCCACTTCACGAAGTCCTTGGCGGCCTCGACGTTCGAGCCGTCGGCCGCGACGCAGGCCCCGAAGGCGCCGAACGGCACGGCGACGCGGCCGTTCGCCCCGATCGCGGGGAAGGGCAGCACGCCGACGTCGTCACCGTGGGCCTCGATGATCTGCGGCAACGACCACAGGCCGCCCCACTGGAACGCGGCCTCACCGTTGATGAACGCTGCCCCGTCGTACCACTCGGCGGAGGCGGCCTGCACCACGCCACCGGACTTGGAGAGGTCGCGGTAGGCGACCAGGGCGTTGTAGAAGTCCTCGTTGAGGAACGCGGCCTCGGTGCGCTCGGCGTTGAGCTGGTCGTTGCCGGAGGCCCAGATGAACAGGGTGCCGAGGACGCCGACTCCGCCGTCGTTGCCGGCGAACAGGCCACCGATCTCGTCGGTCTTCACGGCCTCGATGGCGGCCACCAGCTCGTCGAAGGTCTGCGGCGGGGTGACGCCGGCGGCCTCGAGCAGGGAGGGGCGGTAGTAGAGCAGCTGCATGTCGATGGTCTGCGGGATGCCGTGGACCTTGCCCTCGAAGGTGAAGCGCTCCATCACCGACGCGTTGAACTGGTCACGCACGGGCTCGATCAGGTCGGTCAGGTCGGCCAGCTGGCCGCTGCGGATCATGTCCAGCGAGCCGCCCTGCTCCACCTCGAACACGTCCGGGATGTCGTCGGTGAGCAGCTGCGCCGCCAGGATGCTGCCGTAGTCGCCGGGGGTCCACTTCACCTCGACGGTGGCGTCGGGGTAGTCGGCGGCGTAACCCTCGACGGCCTCCTTCACGCCGGCCTCGCCGTACTCGTGGTACCACTGCTGCAGCGTGATGCCGGCAGCGGTTCCCTCACCGGTGGTCTCGGCGGTGGTGCCTGTGGTGGGGTCCTCCGAGGCGAGCGGGTTGTTGCTGCCGCATGCGGCCAGGGTGGCGGTGGCGGCGAGGCCACCACCGAAGGTGAGCAGGGTTCGTCGATTGAGCTTCATGGCCCAAGCATCCCACCGTGGCGGTCACCCCTGCCCGGAGCGCCACGCCCGTTCGCCACAGGCGGACTCGGAACGTAGGCTCGGGTGGTGCCCTCCCAACTCCCAGACGGCGTGGAACTGCCCGCCGACGGCTCGCTGCCGGAGTCCGCGCTCGTAGACCTCGCCGGCCGGCCGCTCTCGCTGTACCTGCACGTGCCGTTCTGCCGGACGCGTTGTGGCTACTGCGACTTCAACACCTACACCGCCTCCGAGCTGCCGGGCATGTCCACCTCCAGCTACCTCGCCGGAGCCCTGTCTGAGATCCGTCTGGCCCGCCGCGTCCTCGGAGACGCAGCCCCCGCCGTCGGCACCGTCTTCTTCGGCGGTGGCACCCCGACCATGCTGCCCGCCGCGGAACTGAACACCCTGCTGGGTGCCATCCGCGACGAGTTCGGGCTGCTGCCCGACGCGGAGGTCACCACCGAGGCCAACCCGGACACTGTCACGCCCGCCTACTTCGAGGAACTCCTCGCCGGCGGCTTCACCAGGATCTCCTTGGGCATGCAGTCGGTGGTGCCGCACGTCCTCCAAGTGCTGGAGCGCGTCCACACCGCCGGCCGCGGGTTGGACGCCGCCCGCTGGGCCAGCGAGGCCGGCTTCGAGCACGTCAGCCTCGACCTGATCTACGGCACCCCCGGCGAGTCCGCCGACGACTGGCGCCGCTCGCTGGAGGCCGTGGCCGCCACCCCCGTGGACCACGTCTCCGCCTACTCCTTGATCGTCGAGGAGGGCACCCGGCTGGCGCTGCAGGTCCGCAAGGGAGAGGTCCCCATGCCCGACGACGACGTGCTGGCGGACAAGTACCTGATGGCCGAGGAGTACCTCGCGGGACAGGGCTTCTCGAACTATGAGGTCAGCAACTGGGCCAGCCGGGAGTCAGGCCGCTGCCGCCACAACCTGGCCTACTGGCACGGCGCCAACTGGTGGGGCATCGGACCCGGCGCCCACAGCCACGTCGGCGGGGTCCGATTCTGGAACCGCAAGCACCCACGCTCATGGGCTGCCGAACTCGACGCCGGCCGCTCGCCCGTCCAGGCGGGGGAGTACCTGGCCCCCGAGGACCAGCGCGTCGAACGGGTGCTGCTCGAGCTCCGCCTGGCCGAGGGCCTCGCGCTCGACGTGCTCACGCCGTCGGAGCGGGCGAGGGTGCCCGACGTCGTCGCCGCCGGTCTGGGCGTGGTCACCGACGAGCGGCTGGTCCTCACGCTGCAGGGCCGGCTGCTGGCCGATGGCGTGGTCCGCGACCTCCTGGACTGAAGGGTCCAGTCTGGGAGGCCTTCTGACTGACTGTTGCGTTCGGCCTCGGAGACGGAGCAAATCGCGCCAGCCAAGTGCGCCACACCAATTGCGTGGCGCAGTTGGCTCCGTCTGCGAGGCCAAGTGCGCCACTGCATTCGCAAGGCTCGCGGCCGACGTCACAGGTTGGGCTGAACCAATGCGAACGGGCTTCGATGAACGATGGTCGGAGATCGTGTGCGAGCGACTCGACACGGTATTCGAGTCCGGCGGTGCCGGTTTCGCCAGGTCTCTGCCACGACAGCCCCAGAGCGGGACCGCGGAGGACATGCTCTGGGAAACAACGCCAGAGAAGTTTCTCGAGCGTTACCCGGACAGCGGGATCGTGGAGTCATACGGGCCGCAATCCCCGCCCATGTGCATCGACTTCTGGATCTATCTTGATGTTGAATCTCGACGGGCCACGCTGTCCACGGAAGGGTTGGGGGCCGGCACGCCAGAGGTCGAGCTGAGTGGCGACGGCTTCGAGGACGCGAACCGTCTGGAGAAGGTTGTCGCCCAAGCCCTGAGGGCCGAAGCCTGAGCCGAGTCTCGCGCTCGGTTGCCGCCGCCGCATCCCTGGCGCTCACCGTGGAGATCCAGATGGTTCACCGTCAGAGTCTCCACAGTGAGCGAGATGGCCGGAGGAGGGCCGACGCACGGGGGGGTCGCTAGCCTTGTGGCCCATGGCAGTCACGAGCAGTTCGAACCCGGCAAGCGGCACGGTCGTCACCCTGGGAGGCGGCGGCTTCTCGATGTCGGACGACGGCAGCTCGCTGATCGACGATCATCTTCTCGAGCTCACCGGGACTGACCGCCCGAAGGTCTGCTTCGTCCCGACGGCCAGTGGCGACTCACGCGACTACAGCGAGCGGTTCGAGCGGGCCTTCGCGGGCCGGGCCCGGACGTCGGTGCTGTCGCTCTTCTGCCAGGACCCGTGGGGCTACACCGACCCGTCGATGCTGCTCGAGCAGGACCTCGTCTACGTCGGTGGCGGCTCGACCGCCAACCTGCTCGCTGTGTGGCGCCACCACGGCCTGCCGGAGATCCTGCGCCGGGCCTGCGGGCAGGGGACCGTTCTCGCGGGGATCAGTGCCGGAATGACCTGCTGGTTCGAAGCCTCCTCGACGGACTCCTACGGGCCCCTCGCCCCGCTGCGTGACGGGCTGGGCTTCCTGCCCGGGGGAGCGTGCCCCCACCTGCTCGGCGAGGATGGCCGCCGCGCCAGCCTGCGCCGCTGGGTGGCCACCGGTGAGATGCCGACGACGCACGCCGCCGACGACCATGTCGCCCTCGTGTGGCGCGACGGCGCCCTCGTGGAGGCGGTCGGGGAGGCCGAGGGGCGCCCGGCGTTCCGGGTCGAGCGAACCGGTGACCAAGTGGTCGAGCACGAGATCGCAGTCCGACTGCTGGGCTGAGCCCTGCCTCCGCTCCGGCCGCACACCTCCCTGCGGGCGCCGCCCCCGTTCCTTGACTTGGTCCTTCCCCACGGTCCCTCCGCGTGCTACTGTATTAAGCACTTAGTACAGCAACACAACCCGCGAGGAGGTGGCCCATGGAGTTCGACAGCACCCAACCGATCTGGCTCCAACTGGTCGCGGAGTTCTCGCGACGGATCGCCGTCGGCTCCTGGCCGGCGGGAGAGCGGATCGCAGGAGTGCGGGAACTCGCGGCAGACCTCGGGGTCAACCCGAACACGGTGCAGCGCGCGTTCGGTGAACTCGAGCGGGACAGCCTCGTGCGCTCCGAGCGCACGACGGGACGGTTCGTGACTGATGACGGGGACCGCATCAGCGGGCTCCGACGGCGGCTCGCCACGGCGGCCGCGGACGACTTCGTACAGCGCGGGCGAGGGTTCGGGATGACCCTCGACGATGCCCGCGCACTACTGGAACAGAGGTGGAGCGATGACATCGACCATGAATTTGACGGCACCGGAAGGGAGGGCTGAAGCCATGACCGGTAACGCGATCGAGGTCCGGGGTCTGACCAAGACCTACGGCAGTCTCCGGGCCCTGGACGCCCTGGACCTGAACCTGCCCTACGGCCAGGTGGTCGGCCTGCTCGGGGAGAACGGCTGCGGCAAGACCACCCTGCTCAAGGTCCTCGCGGGGGTGCTGCAGGACCACGAGGGGGCGGTCGAGATCGCAGGTGCGCCGCTCGGACCGGAGTCGAAGGCCCGGGTCAGCTTCCTGCCCGACGTGAGCTTCCTGCCGGACAGGGCCAAGGTCTCCTACTGCCTGGACCTGTACGAGGACTTCTTCACCGACTTCGACCGCGCGGGTGCGCAGGACCTCATCAAGTTCTTCGGTCTCGAGCAGTCCATGCGGCTCAGGCAGATGTCCAAGGGCATGCGGGAGAAGGTCCAGATCGCCCTCGCCATGTCACGCCGGGCACGCGTCTACCTACTGGACGAGCCCATCTCCGGCGTCGACCCGGCCGCTCGCGACGTCATCGTCCAGGGCATCCTGCGCAACCTCTCCGAGGACTCGCTCCTGCTGATCTCCACCCACCTCGTCCACGACCTCGAGGCCATCCTCGACGGCGTCGTCATGATGCGCCACGGCAAGGTGCTTCTGGGCGGTCAGGTGGACGACCTGCGCGCGGAGCACAACAAGTCAATCGACCAACTCTTCAAGGAGGTCTACTCATGGTCGGCAAACTGATCAAGCACGAGGCCATCCGCACCGGCGGAATGCTCGGCGTCCTGTTCGGCGCCGCGACGCTGCTGGCCGTCGTCGGCGCCCTGCTGGCCGCCACCGGCTGGCCCGTGATCGCCCAGTTCGGGCTCGTGGTCTCCTTCGTCGGCGCCGTCGGGGTGCTGCCGGCCACGCAGCTGGCGCTCGGGCTGGACTACTGGCAGACCGGCTACCGGCGGATCGGCTACTTCACCCAGACCCTGCCCGTGAAGGGCGCCACCATCTACTGGGCCAAGTTGGCCTGGGGGACGCTCGTCGTGGTCGCGTCACTGCTGGTCGCGCTGGTGCTCAGTGGGATCACCTTCATGGGCAACGCTGAAACCCTGGGTTACGCCCCGATGGACCTGTTCGGCCTGGTCGGCCAGTGGTGGGCCGCGGTGGTCGCGGTGATGCCGTGGTGGGGATGGGTGGTCGGTGTGCCGATGCTCCTGTTGCTGGCCGTGTTCAACCTGCTGCAGTACTACTTCGCGGCATCGGTGGGCAGCGAGAAGCGGTTCGGCTCCCTCGGGCTCGGCGGACCAGTCCTGGTGTGGTTCGCGCTCTACATGGCCCTGCAGATCGTGCTCGTCGGCTTCATGCTGATCCCCCTCGGTGTGGGAGTGGAGGGCGGCTCCCTGACGCTGGTCTCGGAGAACTACCTCGCCATGGTGCTGAACAACATCAACCCCGCGACGGCGCCCATCGGATTCCTGCCGGGCTTCCTGGTGGCCGCAGTGTTCCTGGTGTGGCGCACCGTGGTCTCCTGGAACAGCAAGGTCTCGCTGGCCTGACCCAGGAATCCTTGGGTCGACCGCTGGTGGCTTCGGCTCGAAGGGTCTCGTGAAGGCCCTTCGAGGCTCGCTGCCGCTCGCTCCTCACGGAAACTGTGGGGCGGTCACGGGCACAGGCGGGCGGTCTCCCAGCCTCCCTCGACCGCGGTGAAAACCACCCGGTCGTGGAGGCGGGAGGGCCGCCCCTGCCAGAACTCGATCTCCTCCGGCACCACCACCAGCCCGCCCCAGTTGGGCGGGCATGGCACGTCCTGGCCCTCGAAGCGCCGCTCTGCCTCGGTCACCTTGGCCTCTAGTTCCCCGCGCGAGGCGATCCGCGCGCTCTGCCGCGACGCCCACGCCGCCACCTGCGACCCGCGCGGGCGCATCGCGAAGTACTCCTCCGAGACCGCCGTCGACGTCCGGCGCACGGTGCCGTCGATCCGCACCTGTCGGTGGAGTTCGGGCCAGTGGAAGTGCAGGCAGGCGCGGGCGTTGTCGTCGAGGTCCCGCCCCTTGGCGGAGTCGTAGTTGGTGAAGAACATGAACCCGGCCGTGTCCCAGCCCTTCAGCAGCACCACGCGTGTGCGCGGCTGCCACGTCCCGTCCGGGGTGGGGTGCGCGGTGGACAACGTCATTGCCGCCGCCTCGAACAGCTTGCCGGCGTCCTGGGCGTCGGTGGCGTCGTCCATCCAGTCGGCGAAGAGGTCGAACGGGTCGGCGGTGCGGCCGTCGTCGAGGGTCGTGGAGTCGTAGTTAATCCGTCGGTTCCGGAGGTCGTGCACGCTCATGGCTCCAGTCTGCTCCCCACCTCCCGGATTCCGGGGAGGCGGGGTGGCGTTCCGTGGATTCCCGGTGGGGAGGGCCTAGCCTTCCTCGGGTGAACCGCTACTCCCAAGACGTGCTGCGCCCCGGCTGGCAGAAGGCGCACCTCAAGCAGACCCGTGACGTCCCCGTCGAGAAGGACATCGTCGTCGAGTTCGACGACTTCGTGGGGGCCGTCGTCGGTTGGGAGAACGGCATCGTCGTCCTCGAGGACCGCAAGGGCAAGCGGCGCAGCTTCCCGTTCGGTCCCGGTTTCCTGCTGGAGGGCCAGCCCGTGGCGCTGCGGCCCCCGTTGCGCAAGGCCGCGAGCAAGCCGAAGTACACCGCTTCCGGGTCGCGCGCCTCGGCCACGCCGGAGCCGGCCCGCACGGCCCTGCCCAGCCGCATCTATGTCGAGGGCCGCCACGACGCCGAACTGGTGGAGAAGGTCTGGGGCGACGACCTGCGCCACGTCGGTGTCGTCGTCGAGTTCCTCGGCGGCATCGATGACCTGCCCGACGTCGTGGCCCAGTTCCGGCCCGAGCCGGGGCGACGCCTCGGGGTGCTGGTGGACCACCTGGTTCCCGGTAGCAAGGAGTCCCGGATCGTCGCCCAGGTCCACAAGGCCGGGTTCCGCGACGTGGTGCTCGTGGAGGGCCACGAGTACATCGACGTCTGGAACGCGGTGCGGCCGGCCCGCGTCGGCCTCAAGAAATGGCCGGAGATCCCGCGCGACGTCGACTTCAAGAAGGGCACGCTGAAGGCGCTCGGGCTCCCGCACGCGGACCAGAAGGACATCGCACGCGGCTGGCAGGCAATCCTGGCCCGAGTGGAGTCCTGGCGAGACCTGGAGCCCCGCTTCAACACCTTGGTGGAGAAGCTGATCGACTTCGTGACACAGGACCACGTCGGCCCCTGAGGGTGGCATCGTTGGGAGCCCGACCGGAAGGACTTTCCCAGATGACCGACCTCGGACAGGAGAAGACCGAACTCCTGGACATGCTGGACCTGCGCCGAAACTTCCTGCTGAGGACCGTCGAGGGCCTCACCGACGAGCAGGCCTCCGCCACCCCAACCGTGTCCACGCTCCGGCTCGCGGGCCTCGTAAAGCACGTCACCGCCAACGAGGCCGGGTGGGTGGACTTCATGCGGCACGGACCGGCCGCCAAGGCCGACGAGGACTGGGGCTCGCTGGACTGGGAGGCAATCTCGGCCGGCACCCAGGAGATGCCAGAGTGGCTCGCCGCCCAGGAGGCGCAGTGGAGCCTCGCCGTGGGCGAGACCCTCGCTGACCTGGTGGCGGGCCTCAACGAGCAGGCGGCCCACACCCGCGTCGTGGTCACCGACGTGGACCTGGACCACAAGCACGACCTGCCCGAGGCGCCCTGGTTCGAGCCGGGAGCGCAGTGGTCGAACCGTGAGGTGCTGCTCCACCTGATCGGCGAGACCGCCCAGCACGCCGGCCACGCCGACATCATCCGGGAGACCATCGACGGCCAGAGAACCATGGGCTGAGCGCTGGATGCCAGCCGCGGGTGCGCGGCGCTAGGGTTGCCACATGGATACCGCTGCCGTCCTCGAACTGATGCAGGAGACCGCTGCGGAGGTGATCAACCCCCGCTTCCGCGCGCTGGCCGACGGCGACGTCGAGACCAAGAGCCACGCCAGTGACTTCGTCACCGTCGCCGACAGGGAGGCGGAGGTCATGCTCACCGAGCGGCTCCGGGCCGCCAACCCGGACGCCGTGGTGGTGGGGGAGGAGGCGATCTTCGCCGAACCGGACCTGCGCGAGAAGCTCAACAACGCCGACCACGCGTTCATCATCGACCCCATCGACGGCACCGCCAACTTCGTCCGCGGCAAGGACGAGCACGGGATCATCATCGCCGAGACCAAGGGTGGCGTGACCACCCGCGGCTGGATCTGGCAGCCGCAGACCGGCCGCGCCTACGTCGCCGAGCGCGGTGCGGGCGTGCGGCTGAACGGCGAAGTTATCGTCCCCGACAAGCCGGAGCGGCTGCCGCAGGGCGCCACCTCCAAGGACGCCCTCCAGGGCTACGACGGCGGCGGCAAGCTCAGCCCCACCATCCACACGAAGTTCGCCTGCTGCTTCGACTACCCGGCAGCCCTGCACGGCGAGTACGACTTCATCTACTACACCAGCCTGATGCCGTGGGACCACCTCGCGGGTGCGCTGATGCTGACGGAGAACGGCGGCGTCAGCCGGACCATGGACGGCCTGGCCTACACCGTGCTCTCACGCAGCAAGGGACTGCTGGTGGCCAACGACATCCTCGTGTGGCTGACCGCCCAGCAGAACTGGAAGCGCTGAGTCACACCCCCATGATGGGCAGCTGGGTGCGGGGCTTGATGCCCTTGGCCTCCAGCTCCGCGTAGATCAGGGGCAGCGCGACGGCCATGGTCTCCGCGCTGAAGGGCCACTCCGCCTCAGTGGCCGCGTCCTCGAGTTTCACACCCTGCTGGATCAGCGCCTCGGTGGTCCCGTAGAGCATCCCCACCTCGGCGCGCTGGATGAACCCGAAGTTGCGTTCGACGACCTCGCCGTGGCCGGGCACGAAGCGGGTGCCCTCCCGGGACGCGCCGAGCACGCCGTCGAGGGCGGTGGGCCAGTTGCTGATGTTGGAGGTCTCGTCGAACTGCGGGTCCTGTCCCTCCTCGAGCATGTCCCCGACGAAGGTGATGTCGTCGTCCGGGACCAGCACGAACGCGTCGGCGCCGGTGTGGCCGCCGCCGAAGTGGACCACCTCGACACGCCGTCCCCCGAGGTCGACGGCCTTCGCGATGGAGAACGTGTCACTGGGGCGGGGGAGCTCGGCCAGGCCGAGCTCCGAGGCCTTGGCCGCCGTCTCGGCGGAGGGCTCGGTGTCGGTCAGGTTCTCGTGCGCGATGCTCACCAGGTCCGGCATCCCGGTGATCCCGAACCAGTGGTCCCAGTGGTTGTGGGTGACCACCACATTGGTCACGGGCACACCGGCGCGGGCATTAGCGGCTGCCAGGAGTGCTGCTCCCTGCTCGGCGGAGGAACCGGAGTCCACCAGCAGGGCCCGCTCCTCACCCACCACCAGCCCGATGTTCACGGAGGCCGGCTCCAGGGTGGTGAGCAGGACGTTGGGGGTGAGTTCACGCCAGGTGATGGTGTCGCTGTCAGGCATGCCCGCCAGCTTATGCCCTCCGTGATTCGCCCCTCCTGCGCAACCACAACTACACTGGCACTCGCATGCCGTGAGTGCCAGAATCGATCCCGGAGGTGAACATGCTCGACGACCGCAAGCTGTCGGTGTTGCGTGCCATCATCACCGACTACGTGGACCGCCGCGAGCCGGTCGGGTCGAAGGCACTGGTGGACCGCCACCGGCTGGACGTCTCGTCGGCCACCGTCCGCAACGACATGGCCGTGCTGGAGGAGGAGGGCTACATCACCCAGCCCCACACCAGCGCGGGGCGCATCCCGACGGACAAGGGCTACCGCCTGTTCGTCGACAAGCTCGCCAGCGTGAAGCCGCTCTCGGCGGCCGAGCGGCGGGCCATCTCGACGTTCCTGTCGGGCGCCCTCGACACCGACGACCTGGTCACCCGCACCGTGCGGCTGCTCGCGCAGCTGACCCGGCAGGTGGCAATCGTGCAGTACCCGGTGGCACAGCGCGCCGTGGTGCGGCACTTCGAACTCGTCCCGTTGACCACGGACCGGCTGCTCGTGCTGGTGGTGAACTCGACCGGGAAGGTGGACCAGACCGTCGTCGAGTTCCCCGTCCCCGACGAGCGCATCCTCGCCCCCATCCGCGCCAAGCTGCTCGAGGCCGTGGTGGGGCGCACCGCACCGGACGCAGCGCAGGCCCTCGGCAAGGTGCTCGACGAGTTCCCGCCCGTGGACCGTGCGCTGGCCGCACCCGTCGTGGCCACCCTCCTCGAACTCCTGGGACCGGACCACGCGGCACACGTCGTCGTGGCAGGGGTGCCCAACCTGGCGTCCTTCGACTCCGGGTTCCACAGCAATTTCCGCCCGCTGCTGGAGGCCCTCGAGGAGCAGGTGGTGCTGCTGCGGCTGCTCGACGAGGCCGCCGGTGACGACGTCACCATCCGCATCGGCCAGGAGAACCGGGCAGCCGGCTTCGAGTCCACCTCGCTGGTGGCATCCGGCTACGGATCAGAGGGGGACCTCGCGGCGAGCCTCGGTATCGTCGGTCCCACCCGCATGGACTACCCATCAACCATCGCATCCGTCCGCGCCGTCGCGCGGTACGTGAGCCGATTCCTGACGGAAGGCTGAACCCACCCGAATGAGCAAGGACTACTACGGCATCCTCGGCGTCGAGCAGGAAGCGACGGCCGAGCAGATCAAGAAGGCCTACCGCCGGCAGGCGATGAAGGTCCATCCCGACGTCGCCCAGGGCGACGACGCCGCTGACAAGTTCAAGGAACTCAACGAGGCCTACGAGGTGCTCAGCGACCCGAACAAGCGGGCCGTGTTCGACCGCGGCGGGGACCCGATGTCCAACCAGGGCGCCGGCTTCTCCGGGTTCGGCGGCGGCTTCGCCGGCGGGTTCGACTTCTCCAACCTCGTCGACGCCATGTTCGGCGCCCAGGGCACCCGCGGCCCGCGCTCCAGGGTCCGGCACGGCCAGGACGCGCTCATCCGCGTCAGGCTGCAACTGCACGAGGCCGTGTTCGGCGTCACCAAGTCCATCAAGGTGGACACCGCCGTCGTCTGCCCCAAGTGCCAGGGCCGTGGCGGCGAGCCCGGCTCCGAGCCCGTGACCTGTGTCACCTGCGACGGCGCCGGCGAGGTCTCGCAGATCCAGCGCAGCTTCATCGGCGACATCCGCACCGCGCAGCCGTGCCCAACCTGCCGCGGCTACGGCACCACCATCCCGCGCCCCTGCGGCGAGTGCTCCGGCGAGGGCCGCGTCCGCTCCGCCCGCAACATCTCCGTGCGCATCCCCGCCGGCGTCTCCACCGGCATCCGCATCCACCTGGAGAGCCAGGGCGAGGTGGGGCCCGGTGGCGGCCCCGCGGGTGACCTCTACGTCGAGGTGCAGGTGGCCGAGCACGAGACCTTCCGCCGCGACGGCGACAACCTCGAGATGGTCGTGAAGCTGCCGATGACAGCCGCGGCGCTCGGCACCACCGTCGACGTCACCACCCTCGAGGCGGAGTGGGAGAACTCCGACGAGGCCGACCGCAAGGTGGCCGTCGAGGTCCCCGCCGGGACCCAGTCCGGCACGCGGATCGCCATCAAGGGCCGCGGCGTCCCGAAGCTGCGCGGCGGTGGCCGCGGCGACCTCGGCATCACCTTCCTGGTCCAGACCCCCACGAAGCTCGACGAGCGCCAGCGCGAACTGCTGCGCGAGTTCGCCGACGTCCGCCACGAACGCCTCGACGAGGTGGAGGCCCACAGCGGCGGCAAGGGCGTCCTGGGGTGGCTGCGCGAGGCCTTCAAGTGAGCCTTCCCCTGTTCCTGGCCGAACTGGCCGGCGTCGTCGTCGGTGGCACGGCCACGGTGACGGGGGACGAGGCGCGCCACGCCGTGGCGGTCAAACGCATCCGGGTGGGGGAGCGGGTCCTGCTCTCCGACGGCGCCGGCCGCACCGCCACCGGTGAGGTGGTGGAGGCGGGCAAGCAGGAACTCGTGGTCCGGGTGGAGAGCCTCGAGGACACCCCTGCGCCGGAGCTCGAGGTGGTGGCGGTGCAGGCGCTCGCCAAGGGTGACCGCTCCGAGCTGGCCGTCGAGATGCTCACCGAGGTGGGTGTCACGCGGATCCTCGCCTGGCAGGCGTCGCGATCGATCGTGCGTTGGCAGGGGGAGCGCGCGGCGAAGTCGCTGGCCAAGTGGCAGTCCACCGCACGCGAGGCCATGAAGCAGTCGCGCCGCAGCTTCCTGCCGCAGGTCACGGCGGCCACCACCAAGGACGTCGCCGCACTGGTGTCAGAGGTGGACCTCGCGCTGGTCCTGCACGAGGAAGCCACGGGACACATCTCCGACGTCGCCCTCCCGGATCGTGGCCGGGTCGCGATCATCGTCGGGCCCGAGGGCGGCATCTCGCCCGAGGAACTCCAGACCTTCCGCAACGCCGGTGCGCAACTGGTGCTCATCTCCGACGGTGTGCTGCGCACCTCCACCGCGGGTGCCGTCGCCGTCGGGCAGGTCGAGGCGCTGGCCAGGGTGGCACGATGAGCTTCGGGTTCGAGATCAACAGCCGTCTCGACGGGCACGGCAGGACCGGCACCATCACCACGCCCCACGGCAAGATCGAGACGCCGGCCTTCATCGTCGTCGGCACCAAGGCCACGGTGAAGGGAATGCTGCCCGAGCAACTCACGGAACTGGGCGCGCAGGCGGTCCTCGCCAACGCCTACCACCTCTACCTGCAGCCCGGCCCGGACATCGTCGACGAGGCCGGCGGCTTCGGCGCTTTCATGAACTGGCACGGCCCCACCTTCACGGACTCCGGCGGCTTCCAGGTGATGAGCCTGGGCTCCGGCTTCAAGAAGGTGCTCGCCATGGACACCGCCGGGCTGGCGAACGACGACGTGGTGGCCGAGGGCAAGTCTCGGTTGGCCCATGTCGACGACGACGGGGTCACCTTCCACTCCCACCTCAACGGCGACAAGCACCGCTTCACCCCCGAGGTGTCCATGGGCATCCAGCACCAGCTGGGCGCCGACGTCATGTTCGCCTTCGACGAGCTGACCACCCTCATGAACACCCGCGCCTACCAGGAACTCTCCGTGGAGCGCACCCATGCCTGGGCCATCCGCTGCCTGCGCGAGCACGCCCGCCTGACCCGCGAGCGGGCGGACAAGCCGTACCAGGCGCTGTTCGGGGTGGTGCAGGGGGCCCAGTACGAGGACCTGCGCCGCCGCGCAGCCCGTGGACTGGCCGAGCTGGAGGTGGACGGTCAGGCCTTCGACGGCTACGGCCTGGGCGGTGCGCTGGAGAAGCAGAACCTGGGCACCATCATCGGGTGGATGGCAGACGAACTGCCCGAGGACAAGCCGCGGCACCTGCTGGGGATCTCGGAGCCCGACGACCTGTTCGCGGCCGTCGCCGCCGGCGCGGACACCTTCGACTGCGTCAACCCCTCCCGGGTGGCACGCAATGCCGCCATCTACACCGCCGACGGCCGCTACAACGTCAACACCGCGCGCTCCCGCAGGGCCTTCGCGCCGTTGGAGGAGGGCTGCGACTGCTACACCTGCGCCCACTACACCCGCGCCTACCTGCACCACCTGTTCAAGGCCAAGGAGATCCTGGCCTCCACGCTGGCCACCATCCACAACGAGCGCTTCACGGTCAGGCTCGTCGACGACATCCGCGCGGCCATGCGCGCGGGGGACTTCGAGGCGTTCAGGACCGAGTTCCTGGGCCGGTTCTACGCCTCCCGCACGGTGGGCTGATCGGCCGCTGGTGACCAGCGCTCGCGAGAAATCGGTTTCGATGCACTGGAGTGCAGGGGGACCGGCGTGTCGAGTGGCCCTGTCACCACCGCCCCGAGTGCCTTCCGCACCCCGACCCCCACGGAGTCGGTACCTGTCCTAGTCTGGAAGCGACTCTAGGAGGGCAGCCACATGGACAAGCGTCGGGTACTGATCACTGGGGCGACGGGCAACATCGGCTCCGAACTGGCAGTGCGGCTCAGGGACGACTACGACTTGGTGCAGCAGGGCCGCGAACCCAACAACGAGCGGCAGGAGCGGGAGCTGCGGATCGCGGACCTGACCGACTACGACGACTGGCCGCCTCTCATGGAGGGCGTGGACACGGTGGTCCACCTGGCGGGGGCCGCGTCGCCCGAGTCGGAGTGGGACACGGTGCTGGCGGCCAACATCGTCGGCATGCGCAACGTCCTCGAGGCGGCACGGCTGGCCGGGGTGCGTCGGATCGTCTACGCCTCGTCCAACCACGCGATGGGGATGTACGACAGGCACGAGCAGTGGCCCGTCTACCCCCACCACCTGCCCCGCGGTGACTCTTTCTACGGGGTCTCGAAGGGCTTCGGAGAACTACTCGGGCGGTACTACCACGACGAGTACGGGCTGGACTTCATCGCGCTGCGCATCGGCTGGGTTACCGAAGACCCACTAGCTGCCGACGAGGACGTGCTGCGCGCCATGTGGCTCAGCGTCGACGACATGGAGCAGGTGGTGCGCCGGGCCATCGAGGCCGAGATCCGCTTCGGCTTGTTCTACGCGATCTCCGACAACCCGAACCGCCGCTGGGACCTGACCAACACGCTCCTCGAACTCGGCTACCGGCCCAAGGACTCCTGGACGGACCTGCCCGGAGCGGAGGAGGACGTGGTCGAGGGCGGTGCCGAGGTCCGCAACACCTGGCCCGAGGGATCCTGAGTGCTGCGCTCGGTCCGGGAGCTGCTGCCCGGTGCCAATGACTACGCAGAACTGCCGCGCTCCTGGCGCGTGGACGTCTTCGCCGGCGTGACCGTCGGCATCGTCGCGCTCCCGCTGGCGCTCGCCTTCGGCGTCTCCTCGGGGGTGGGTGCCGCCGCGGGGCTGGTCACGGCCGTCGTGGCCGGCATCGTCGCCGCGGTCTTCGGCGGCAGCCACGTCCAGGTCTCCGGACCAACGGGCGCGATGGTGGTGGTGCTCGCCCCTATCGTCGCCACGCACGGGGTCGGGAGCGTGGCGCTGCTCAGTCTGATGGCGGGCATCATCGTGTTCGCCCTCGGGATCACCAAGCTCGGCCGGGCCGTGGCCTTCATCCCGTGGCCGGTGGTGGAGGGGTTCACCCTCGGCATCGGCGTCATCATCTTCCTGCAACAGGTGCCGTTGGCACTCGCCGCCGAGGGGGTCGAGGGCCTCAACGCCGTGGTGGCCGCCTGGCTGTCGGTGTCCGGGGCCGAACTCACGGGGCTGGGGCTCGCGCTCGTCCTGATCCTGCTCGTCGTGGCCGTGCAACTGCTGGTGCCGCGGATCCACAAGGCCCTCCCCGCAAGCCTAGTCGGCGTGATCCTGGCGACTGTGGTGGTGGAGGCCCTCGGCCTCGACGTTCCCCGCATCGGGGCACTGCCGCAGTCGCTGGCGCCGCCGTCGATGCCCGAGGTGTCCGTGGACCTGGTCACCCAACTCGTCGGCCCGGCCGTCGCCGTCGCCCTGCTGGCCGCCATCGAGTCGCTGCTCTCGGCCCGCGTGGCTTCCGGGCTGCGTGGCCCCGAGGGCACCACCACCGGGCCGTACCACCCGGACCGCGAGCTGGTGGGGCAGGGCCTGGCTTCCGTGGCGGCCGGCCTGTTCGGGGGGATGCCCGCCACCGGGGCCATCGCCCGGACCGCGGTGAACGTGCGCAGCGGCGGACGCACCCGGGTTTCCGTCGTCGTCCACTCGCTGGTCCTGCTGTTGGTGGTCTACGTCGGTTCCGGCCTGGTCTCGCGCATCCCGATCGCCGCGCTCGCCGGCGTCCTGATGGTCACCGCAGCCCGGATGGTGTTCACCTCGACTGCCAAGGTGGTGCTGCGCTCCTCTCGCTCCAGTGCCGCGCTGTTCACCATCACCGCCTTCGTGACGGTGGCCTTCGACCTGATCGAGGCCATCCAGATCGGCGTGATCGCCGCCGCCTTCTTCGCCCTGCGGGCGGTTGCGAAGATGTCCGGTGCGACGCGCGAGCAACTCCCGGGCAAGCGGCTCGACGGCGACTCCCGCATCGCCCTGTTCCGGCTGGAGGGCTCGATGTTCTTCGGCGCCTCCGAACGCATCATGACCGAGATCTCGGCCGTCAAGGGGGTGGAGGTGGTGATCCTGCGGATGAGTCACCTCGACCTGCTGGACGCCACCGGCGCCCACACGCTGGTGGAGACCATCGACGACCTCGAGAGCCGAGGCGTCACCGTCCTCATAAAGGGTGTCCGCTCCGTGCACACCCAACTGGTGGAGCGGGTGGGCGTGGTCAAGGCGCTGCGCCACCACAAGCACCAGTTCGACGAGTTGGAACCGGCCATCGAGCACGCCCGCAGCCACGTCTGCCGCAACGCCGAGGCCCGCGCCCGCGCCGCCGGGCAGGAGTGAACAGAACCGCTCGGGCACTACGCTGGCGCGCATGTCAGCTGCGCCGGGATGGTACCCGGATCCCCAGGACCCGAGCCGTGCCAGGTACTGGGACGGTGCGTCCTGGGGTGCGCCGGCGGACCCGCCCGCAGGCGGGGGCGGCACCGGACGGGGCCGCTGGTGGGTGCTCGTGGCCGCCGTCGTGGCCGTGGCGCTGGCAGCCGCCCTGATCGTTCCGCGCCTGCTCGACGGCGGTGGCGGTGCCCGGCCGGACCCCGAACCCACCGGCCCCCGCCCCACGGAGAGCCAGTGGGACGAGCTGCCGGTGACCGAGTCACCTACCCCCACGCCGGACGAGTCACCCTCCACCGGCGAGGAGGTGGAGTGCCCGGCCGGGCAGCCCGACGCGCGGACCTCCGTGTCGGACTCCCAGTGGCTCCGGGGCGGCGGGATCGCCCTCCCCATGCCAGGTGCGCCGGGCTGGGAACGCGCGTCCACGAGGAATCTGACCTGGGGACACGACGTCGATGGCATCCAGAGCAACGGGACCTTCTGGTACAACCCCATCATGGTCGGCCAACTGCGGGCCGAGGACGGGTTCACCGATCCGAGGCAAGCGGCTCGCGTGTCCCTCGACTGCCAGGCATCTCCCATGTACTACGCCGGTGACGCGCCCGGACTCGAGGTTCTCGTCGACGAGGCCGTCGAACTCGACGGCGCGCAGGGCTGGCACGTCCAGGGACTCGTCAGCACCGACACCCTCACGGACAGGGTCGACGTGTTCGTCTTCGACGACGGCCAGGGCAACTTCGCAACCGTGCAGGCCACCGTGAAGCACGACGAGGCGGACCGGGTGGCGCAGGTGGACGAGATGCTCGCGGGGATGCGACTCGACCGCTAGTCCTGCACCGCCCGCGGGATAATCTGCACCTCATGTCAGCTCAGCCCGGTTGGTACCCGGACCCGCAGGATCCCGGCCGCGTGCGCTACTGGGACGGCCACGCTTGGGCCGCCGCTCAGGGCGGCGCAGCCGGAGGAGGTGGCCGTCCAGGACGTGGCAACTGCTGGTGGGTGCTGCTCGTGGTGGCGTTGGTCGTCGTGCTGGCGCTGGTGCTCCTGGTGCCCCGGCTGCTGGGCGGCGACGACGTGGCTGAGCCTGACCCGGACCCCACGGGCCCGCGCCCCACCGAGAGCCAGTGGGACGAACTGCCCGTCACGGAGTCCCCGACGCCCACCCCGAGCGATTCGCCGTCGTCGGGCGAGGAGGTGCTGTGCCCGCGCGGGGAGCCCGAGGTCCGTACCTCGGTCTCCGATGCCGGTTGGATCCGGGGTGGTGGGCTCGCGTTCCCGCATCCGGGCGACGGCTGGGACACCACGTCGATGTCGGTCAACATCCCGTGGGCGCACGACGCCGACGGCCTGCGCAGCAGCGGCGACGCCTGGTACAACGTGGTCATCGTTGCCGAACTGCACGAGACCGAGGGGTTCACCGATCCGAAGGCCTCGGCCCACACCGTCTTCGACTGCCAGGCCTCCGAGGCGTACTACACGTCGGTGGAGCAGGTCGAGGTGCTGCTGGACGAGCCCATCGAGGTGGACGGCCTGCAGGGCTGGTACGTGCAGGGGCGGATCCATTCGAGCTCGGGACTGGTCGACCGGGTGGACGTGGTCGTCCTCGACGACGGCGACCGGCTCCCCACGTTCCATGGCGTCGTGAACTCCGAGGAGGCGCCGCGCGTGGCCGACGTGGAGGAGGTGTTGGCGGCGCTGCGGTACGAGGGGTGAGCCGCCCCGCACCGCCGCCGGTGTTCGCGCAGTAGGCTCCAGACGTGACCGACGCATTCGCAGGAATCTCCACCATCTGGGTGGTGATCGGCGTCGGCTGGCTCGTCGCGCACCTGCGACTGGCCGACCACAAGGGGCGCAAGCTGATGGCGCTGTTGGCGTTCAACGTCGGCTCCCCGGCCCTGCTGTTCGTGCTGGTGGCGCGCGCGTCGCTGGACCACGTGTTCTCCATGACCGTCGTCGTCTCCGCCATCGCAGTGGCTGCCACGGGTGCCCTGTACCTGGTGCTGGCGCGGCTGCTGGTGAAGCCGAAGCTGGGCGAGGCGGTCACGGGGTTCGTCGCCAGTTCCTACACCAACGCGGCCAACTTCGGCCTGCCCGTCGCGATCGCGCTGCTGGGCGACGCCACTTGGATGGCGCCCATCCTGCTGATGCAGGTGGCGGTGATCATGCCCATCTGGTTGGCGCTGCTGGACGTCGCGGGTGCCCGGGCGACGGGGGCCCGGCTCGGTCTGGTTCGTTACCTGACGCTGCCGCTGCGCAACCCCATCACCATCGCCATCCTCGCCGGGCTGCTGGTCAACCTGTTGGAGTTGCGGATCCCGGACCCGGTCTGGGGGCCCATCGAGATGGTTGGCGGCATCGCCGTCCCGCTGATGCTGATGGCCTTCGGGGTGTCACTGAGGCTGGACCCGCTTCCCGGTGGGGGCCCGCACAGCGGCCACTCCTGGCTGACGGTGGCGCTGAAGGTGGTGGCGCACCCGCTCCTGGCGTGGTTGGTGGGGCGGATGTTCGGGCTGAGCGGTCCGGAGCTCTACGCCGTCGTGGTGCTCGGTGCGTTGCCGGCGGCGCAGAACGTGCACGTGGTTGCCACCCGCTACAACGAGAGCGAGTTGCTGGCCCGGGACTCGGTGTTCTGGTCCACGATCCTGTCGGTGGGCTCCCTGCTGGCGATCGCCGCCCTGCTCGGCCCGGGCTGACCCGGCTCAGGCGGCCGGCCGGTAGGTGGGTTCGTGCTGCTTGACCAGCTTGACCACCCGGTAGGTCACCGGCAGCATGATCACCTCGACGAGCACCTTGTAGACGTAGCCGACGATGATGTAGTTGCCGAGCGTCCCCAACCCGACGACGCCGCCGAACGCCACGACGCAGAAGATGACGGTGTCGGCCGCCTCGCCGACGAGGGTGGAGCCCAGCAGGCGCGCCCACAGCGAGCCCTCCTTGGAACGCTCCTTCAAGCGCACCAGCACGAAGGCGTTCAGGAACTGTCCCGCGAGATAGGCCAGTCCGCTGGCCAGCACGATCCGGGGAACGAAACCCAGGATGGTGGTGAACGCGTCCTGCCCGCCCCAGTCGGCCGCCGGTGGCGCCGCTCCCACCACCAGGAACACCACCGAGGCGAGGATCGAGACCGCGAAGCCGATCAGGATCGCACGCCTGGCCCCCTTCAGGCCGAAGACCTCCGCCAGCACGTCGCCGAGGATGTAGGTCAGGGGGAACAGGAAGGCACCACCGTCGGTGATGATCGGCAGCACCGGGAACCCGAACACCTCGACGTCGGGGCCGAACTGGATCAGCTTGGTGGCCGCCACGTTGGAGATCAGCAGGAATGCGCAGAACAGCGCGACGATGACGTCGTAGTTGCCTGCCGGGCGGTGTGCGAAATGGGAATCGGTGGGGTTTGTCACCGCTCAACCATAGGGGTGGCAAGATTGGTTCATGGAAGCCACCGACGATTTCATGACAGAGCAGGTACCGGACGAGTCCGAGCAGCTGGACCAGCTGCAGGAGGGGGACTCGCTCGTCAACCGTGGAGTGGCCGACGTCCTCGACGAGGGGTACACCACCCCGGAGGGCTGGTCACCGGCGCAGCGCTACGGCAACACGGCAGAAGAGATGCGCCAGGGTGAGACGATCGAGCAGCGGGTCAGGCAGGAGGTGCCTGAACCCGACCCTGACAAGCAGTCCGACGGTGAACGCTGGAACAAGGACGGTGACAAGCGCCAGGTGGGCGGCGAGCGTGCAGGCCGCCTGATGGGGGTGCAGGGGCCCGGCGGGCGCCAGCACACCCTGGGCGTCGACGTCGGCTACTCCGGCGGGGCGGCCAGCGCCGAGGAGGCTGCGATGCACGTCATCTCCGACGAGGACGAGGACCAGCTCGACTGATCACCCCGGTACGTCCGGGGCTTGGCCTAGACTTGGCCCCGACGTGGGCGAACGGCGCCCGCTCGGAGACGAAGAAGGCACACCCTGACTCCCTCGAACGCACTGGAGACCCAGCCCGGCACCCGCGTGGTGCAGGTCCCGGCCTCCATCGACATGGTCAACCTGTTGGGTCCGCGGGACGACTTCCTGCGCATCCTCGAACGTGAACTCGGGGCCGAACTGCACGTCCGTGGCGGCCAGATCACGCTGAGCGGCTCGGCCGCCGACGTCGCCCATGCGGCCGACGTCCTGACCGAGCTGATCACCATCATCCGCACCGGGCAGGGCCTCACGGGCGAGGACGTCGAGCGCGTGGTGGGCATGTCCGGTGACCCCGACGCCAGCGCGAGCGAGATCCTGACCGCGGACATCGTGTCCTCGCGCGGGAAGACGGTACGCCCCAAGACGCTGAACCAGAAGCGCTACGTGGATGCCATCGACCAGCACACCGTCGTGTTCGGCATCGGCCCCGCCGGTACCGGCAAGACCTACCTGGCCATGGCCAAGGCCGTGCAGGCGCTCCAGGCCAAGCAGGTCAGCCGCATCATCCTCACGCGTCCCGCGATCGAGGCGGGGGAGCGGCTCGGCTTCCTGCCGGGCACCCTCAACGACAAGATCGACCCGTACGTACGGCCCCTCTACGACGCGCTGCACGACATGGTGGACCCGGAGGCGGTGCCGAAACTGCTGACGTCGGGCACGGTCGAGGTGGCGCCGCTGGCCTACATGCGCGGCCGTACCCTCAACGACGCGTTCATCATCCTCGACGAGGCGCAGAACACCTCCAGCGAACAGATGAAGATGTTCCTCACCCGTCTGGGTTTCGGCTCCAAGGTGGTGGTGACCGGCGACGTGACGCAGGTGGACCTCCCCGGTGGCGTGCGCAGCGGCCTGCGGCAGGTGCAGGGCATCCTCGACGGCGTCGACGACATCGCGTTCTGCACGCTGACCTCCCGCGACGTGGTGCGGCACCGGCTGGTGGGCCGGATCGTGGCCGCCTACGACCAGTTCGACTCCCTCAACAACACCCAGCCCGAGCACAGGTCGAGGACCAGATGATCGACATCAACAACGAGTCCGGGGTGGCCGCCGACGAGCAGGGCCTGGTGGCCCTGGCGGGGTTCGCCCTCGAGAAGCTGCGCATCCACCCGCAGGCGGAACTGTCCATCCTGCTGGTGGACGAGGAGACGATGACCGGCTACCACGAGCGGTTCATGGACCTGCCCGGTCCCACCGACGTGATGAGCTTCCCGATGGACGAACTCCGCGCCCCGGCCGAGGACGAGGACCCGCCGATGGGGCTTCTCGGCGACATCGTGATCTGTCCGCAGGTGACCCGCGCGCAGGCGGCCGAGAACGGTCGCGAGCCCGACGCCGAGGCCGAGTACCTGCTCATCCACGGGTTGCTGCACCTGCTCGGCCACGACCACGCCGAACCCGAGGAGAAGGCCGTCATGTTCGGCCTGAACGACAAGATCATCGCCGCCTGGGCGATCGCCCGGGCCGAACGCTCCGGCT
This sequence comes from Tessaracoccus terricola, assembly GCF_054776555.1. Taxonomy (NCBI): domain Bacteria; kingdom Bacillati; phylum Actinomycetota; class Actinomycetes; order Propionibacteriales; family Propionibacteriaceae; genus Tessaracoccus; species Tessaracoccus terricola. Next base: position 989,682 of record NZ_BAAHBS010000005.1, read on the forward strand.
AGCCGCGCGGCCGGCTGTCGCCGCTGTTTGTTCCGAACCGGTCGTCGACGGGAGTTGCAGTGACACAGTCACAGTTGAGCCGCCGCCTGGGGTTGTGGGACGCGTTCTTCATCGGCGTCGCCTCGATGGTGGGCGCGGGCGTGTTCGCGGTGTTCGCCCCGGCAGCCGCGGCCGCCGGGGGAGCCCTCCTGATCGGGTTGGCCGTGGCAGGGTTCGTGGCGTGGTGCAACGCGACGTCGTCGGCCCAGCTGGCGGCCCAGTACCACGGGGCGGGTGGCACCTACCTGTACGGGCGGGAGGTCCTCGGGCCCTGGCCGGGCTACCTCGCCGGGTGGAGCTTCGTCATCGGCAAGACCGCCTCCTGCGCGGCGATGGCGATGGTGTTCGCCGCCTACTGGGTCCCCGCGGCGTGGCAGAAACCAGTCGCGGTCGGCCTCGTGTGGGTGCTGGTGGCCGTGAACTACTTCGGAGTGACCCGCACCGCCCAGGCGGCGAAGGTGCTGGTCCTGGTCGCCTTGGCAGGGCTGTTGGTTGCGCTGGGAAACGGCTGGGGCACGTTGGATCCCTCCGGTGCCGCCCTCGTCGTCGCCCCGGCGGGCGCGGGCGGATGGTACGGCGTCCTGCAGTCCGCCGGCCTGATGTTCTTCGCCTTCGCCGGCTACGCCCGGATCGCGACGATGGGGGAGGAGGTCCGAGACCCAGCCAGGACCATCCCGCGCGCCATCGTCGCCGCCCTGCTCGTGGTGCTGGCGCTCTACGCTGCGGTGGCGGTGAGCCTGCTGGTGCTGCTCGGCCCCGAGGCCCTCGCGGCCTCGGACGCGCCGCTGACCCTCCTTGTCGCCGACAGTCCCGTGGCCCGGATGGTGCTGGTGGTGGGAGCGGCGGCAGCCAGCGCCGGTGCCCTGCTGGGACTGCTCACCGGCATCGGGCGGACGTCGTTGGCGATGGCGCGCGAGGGGGACCTGCCCCGCTGGTTCGCCGTCACCCACGCGGTGCACAAGGTGCCCCACCGGGTGGAGTTGGTACTGGCGCTGGTGCTGACCGTGGTCATCGTCGTGGCGGACCTCCGAGGAGCCATCGGGTTCTCCTCCTTCGGTGTTCTCCTCTACTATTTCGTCGCCAACGTCTCGGCGCACCAACAGCGCCCTGACAAGCGGTTGCATCCGCGTTGGCTGCAGGCCACCGGTGCGGTGGCCTGCCTCGTCCTGGTGGTCACCCTGCCCTGGCAATCCGTCGTCGCAGGCCTGGCCGTGCTGGCCGTCGGGATACTCCTGCGAGGGGTCGCAGAGCGGTTTCGGAGGCGATCCGCGCAGAGCTGATGCGCGTTCGAGATCATCTGACGTCTGACGCTTGACGCTCCCGAAACAGGCCAACCATAGTTGCGGGAACTGCCCATGAAGGGCGGGGGAGACATGGAGGTCTGCATGCGTCGCACTGGGCGTTCGCCGAAAATACTGGTCCTACTGACAGCAATCGTCACAGCACTCACCCTGGCCGTGCCGTTCGGGCTGCCGAGCCTGGCCAAGGCGGCCGAGGTGGGCGTGTTCGTGCCCGCCGCCAACGGGGACATGAGAATCGAGACGCTCACTCCGGAGAAGGCCCTCTACGAGGTCGGCGACGTCGTGACCCTCACCTTCCGCATGGAGTCGAATGCCGCTGCTCCGGCCCGTGAGTTGGTGGCATCGTCGAACACCCTCGCCAACGCCGAGAACTGCACCTGGCGCTACGCCGACGGCAGGACGAATCCCCAGGTCCTGCCGGCGGGATCGGGAGGCAAGTTCAACTGCGCCATCTTCGGAGGCGAGGCGCTGACCTACACGGTCACCGCTGCGGACGCTGCAGCAGGCGTCGCCAACTTCGACCTCACCTGGACCGAGTACCCCGTCGACGAGGCGGGCGTGCGCACCGGTGACTCGGAAATCTCCACGATCACCGGCAGCCTGCCCGTTGTGCAGGCCGAGGAGCCGCTGACCGCCTACCCGATCGGCACCGGCGCGGACGGCTACGCCGTCGGGACCCTCGGCCAGATCCGCCTCAACCAGGTGGCCGACGCCAAGGAGATCTACGCGGAGGGCGACGTCCTCCAGCTCACCTACCGCTACGAGACGAACCTCGAGACCATGCCGAGAAGCACGCCCCGCTCGGTCACCATGACCTCCGAGACTGTTGACACGAACTCCACGGATGTCTGCACCGAGAACTTCGCCGGAGACGGCTGGCTGGCAGGCACCTGCATCGCGTCCTACACCATCACTGCGGCCGACGCCGCCGCGGGCAAGGCCACCATCACCACCTCATGGGCGCTGGCGCGCACCGGCGAGGGTGCCGTCTCCGAGACCATCGTCCACACCTCCGAGGTCCCGGTGACCGAGCCCGTCGTGGAGCCGAGCGAGGAGCCCACCGAGGAGCCGCTCACCATCTACCCGATCGGCGAGGCCGCCGAGGGGTTCGCCACGGGTGAGCTGGGCCAGATCCGGCTCAACAGCATCGCCAACGCCAAGGACGCCTACGTGGCCGGTGACGTGCTGAGCCTCGCCTACCGCTACGAGTCGTCCCGGGACCTCGCCACGAACGTCGAGCGTTCCGTCGCGATGACCTCGGAGACCGTGACCAGCAGCAACTGCACCACCAGCTACGACGGGCCCAACTGGTTCGCCGGCACCTGCAGCGGTTCCTACACCGTCACCGAGGCCGACGCGGCCGCGGGCACGGCCACCATCACCACGTCGTGGACCTTCACCGACGGTGGGGGCAACACCGAGACCCTCGTCCACTCCTCCGAGGTCCCCACCACCACCGAGGAGATCCCCACCGAGCCCCGTGAGGAGGGCGAGTGGGTCTCCCTGGCCACCTCCGGCCAGTGGGGCTTCTCCTGCCACCGCATCCCGGCTCTCACCCAGGCCGCCAACGGCGACATCCTGGCCGCATGGGACGGCCGCCCCGGCTGCGGTGACTCCCCGAACCCGAACTCGATCCTGCAGTCCATCTCCTCCGACGGCGGCCAGACCTGGTCCGACGCCGTCAACATCGCCTCCGGCAGCCAGGTGGCGCCCGTGCACGGCTACTCCGACCCGGCCTACGTGACCGACCAGGAGACCGGCAAGGTGTTCCTGTTCTTCGTGAAGTCCTTCGACCAGGGCTTCTTCGGCTCCAAGCTCGGAACCGATCCCGAGGATCGCCAGGTCCAGCACGCCGCAGTCATGGAGTCCAGCGACAACGGCAAGACCTGGAGCGAGCCCGAGGTCATCACGGCAGACATCACCAAGGACCCCGCCACCTGGCAGAGCCGGTTCGCGTCCTCCGGTGAGGGCATCCAGCTGCGCTACGGCGAGGCCAAGGGCCGCCTGATGCTGATGTACCCGCTGATGCTGTCCAACGGCACCATCCAGGCCTACACCGTCTACTCCGACGACCACGGGGACAGCTGGCAGGCCGGCACCCCCGTCGGCACCTCGATGGACGAGAACAAGGTGGTGGAGCTCTCCGACGGAACGCTGATGCTCAACACCCGCGACAACGCACGTCGCGGCTACCGTCGAGTGGCGCTGTCCACGGACCAGGGCATCACCTGGGGCCCCGTGTCCCAGGACCTCCAGCTCCCCGACCCGACCAACAACGCGTCCATCATCCGCGCCTACCCGGACGCGGAGCAGGGCTCGGACGAGGCCAAGATCCTGCTGTTCAGCAACGCCAACAGCCTCAACGGCCGCGTCAACGGCACCGTCCGCGTCTCCTACGACGACGGCCAGACCTGGGCGGCTTCCCGAGTGTTCGAGCCGGGCTACATGGCCTACTCGACGCTCACCCCGCTCGACGAGCCCGGCAAGTACGGCCTGCTCTACGAGGGCGACGGCAACAACATCCGCTACACCACGATCTCGCTCGACTGGGTGGATCCGCTGGGCGTCGCCGTCACCCCGGCGAGCAGCACGGCCCTGCACCGCGGGACCAACGAGCTCACCTTCTCCATCAGCAACCACGGCGACGCGGCCATCACGCTCAAGCCGGCCGTCACCGGGCCTGCCCACGTGACCGTGGACGAGCTCGCCGAGGTCACCGTCGAAGCCGGTGCGTCCGTCGACGTGACGGCCACCGTCACCGTCGCCGCGGGCACCGACCCGGGCAACGTCAACCTGCTGTTCGAGGTGACACAGGGCGAGGAGACCGTCTCGGCGGGCACCCCGTTCCCGGTCGTGCTCCGTGCGGGAGAGAACCCGAGCGAGCCGATCAGCGACAGCGAGGCGGTCAACACGGTTCCCGCCCAGGGTGGCGCCGCCATCGACCAGGCGTTCGACGACGACCAGGACACCATCTGGCACAGCCCGTGGGACGGCAGCATCACGCTGCCCCTGGACGTCGACATCGAACTTGGCGACGAGCCCGTGGCGACCACGTGGTTCCAGTACGTGCCCCGCCAGGTCGGCCACAACGGCCGGATCAACGGGTTCGAGATCTGGGCCGGCAACGACCTCGAGGCGCTGACCCTGGTGGAGGCCGGCAACTGGCCCAACACCTCCGACGTCCAGGCCGTATTCCTGGGTGGCGAGCACCGCTACGTCCGGGTCCGCGCCATGAGCACCTACGGTGACGTCGCAGACAAGTTCGTCTCGGCCGCGGAGTTCCGCGTCACCCAGGCCGTCCCGGACACCGAGATCCCCGAGGAGCAGGTGGCCCTGGAGCTCGTCAACGAGCTCCCCTCGCAGGCCACCTTCCCGGCGGCGAACATGTTCGACGGGAACACCGGCACCTACTTCCACAGCCCCTACACGGCGACGCAGGAGTTCCCCTACAACGTCGACCTGTCGCTCGGTGACGAGCCGGTCGCGCTCACGCGACTGGTGCTGACCCCGCAGCAGGGTGGTACCGGCGACGGCGCCAACAACGGCCGCCCCGGCCCGTACCGGATCCTGGCCGGCGACTCCCTCGACGACCTGACCGAGATCGCCTCGGGCACGTGGGAGGACACTGCCGCGGCCAAGACCGTCGAGCTGACCGGCGAGGCCCGCTTCGTCCGCGTCGAGCTGGGCGAGACCTACGGCAACCCGGCGGCCACCTTCGTGGCGATCGCGGAGATCGAGGTATTCGGCACGGAGGTCGTCGAGGCCCAGGACATGATCCTGCTCTCGATGGAGCGCACGGACGACAACGGCACCCCCGTCCAGGTGGGTCACGAGCTGACGTTCGACGTCAGCTACACCAACACCACCGGTGAAGCCGTGACGGCGTTCCCCCGTTCCAGCAACCTGGACGACGCGCTGCCGCCGACGGCCCCGAACTGCCGCTACGCCGCGCTGCCCGCGGGCCAGACGCACACCTGCACCACCGCCTTCCACGTGGTCACCGAGGCCGATCTCGAAGCAGGCAGCTTCACGCCTGAGATCGTCTTCGACGCCACCGCGGACCGCGACGGCAACCAGGTGCTGCAGGCCGGCCTCGTCGCCACGCTGCCCGCGATCGCCGTCGGCAGCGGGACCGAGCCCTCCGAGGACCCGAGCGAGGAGCCCAGCGTGGAGCCGAGCGCGACGGCCACCGTCACGGTGACCCCGACCGCCACGGCCACCGCAACCGTCACGGCGACCGCCACGGCCACTGCGACGGCATCGGCCACGGCCACCGTCACGGCGAGTGCCACGGCCACCGCGACGGCGACGGCGACCACCACGGCCACCGGCACCGTGGACCCGACGGTCACGCAGACCGTGACCGCCAAGCCGACGCAGCCGAGCCAGTCGGCCGAGCCGACGGCCGGTCCCGTGGACATCTACACCACGCCCGGCTACCACAAGGTCAACGGACGTGAGTGGTTCACCTCCTGCGAGCCCTACTCGCAGACGCAGCGCTGCCGCACCGACATCTGGGCCTCCCAGGTGAAGGTGGTCGACGGGACTGCGCAGTGGGTGCACGGCTGGGTGTTCAACAACCTCACCTACCTGCCCATCGCCCGCAGCGTCTGGGGCGACAACCCGCTGGCGCACAACGGGGCCTGGACCGCGACGGACGGGCGCAGGTGGACCACTGAGTGCGACAACGCCACCACCGGCCGCAACGGCTGCCGCAGCTACGTGTGGGCCCAGGTCTGGCAGCCCGTGAGCCCCGGCTCCAGCCAGTTCCAGCTGGTGAGCAAGTGGGTGCTGAACAACATGGTCCGCTTCTCCTGAGGCTGATCCCCCGTGAAGGGCTGCCCCGGTCGGATAGACTGGGGCAGCCTTTTAACCTTCAGCAGAGATGAGTTGATCACCCACCGTGACGCAGTCGGAGTGGACCACCCTGGCGGTCGCGCTGGTGAGTGCCCTGGTGGCCTCGGTGCTGGCGGCGGTGGAGACGGCCCTTTCCACGCTCTCGCGCGGGCGGGCGGACCGCATGGTGGAGGAGGACGTCCCCGGTGCGGGGCGCATCCAGCAGATCGCACAGGACCCGGCCCCCTCCATCAACGCCGTGATGTTCACGCGGATGCTCCTGGAGACCGTCACCGTCGTCCTCGTCGCCCTGGTGGTCTTCGACAACGTGGCGGGCCTGTGGCCGCGGCTGGGCCTGACCGCGGGCAGCATGCTGCTGGTCTCGTTCATCTTCTGGGGCGTGGCCCCCCGCACCATCGGACGGCAGCGGCCGGAGGGTGTGATGCGCGCCTTCGGACTGCCGGTCTCGGCGCTGACCACCGTGCTGGGTCCGCTCACCGCGCTACTCGTCCTGATCGGCAACGCACTCACGCCGGGCCGCGGCTTCGCGGACGGGCCCTTCGCGTCCGAGGCCGAGCTGCGCGAGTACGTCGACCTCGCGGAGGCCAACGACCTGATCGAGGCGGAGGAGTCGAAGATGATCCACTCCGTCTTCGAGCTCGGCGACACCCTGGTCAAGGAGGTGATGGTCCCGCGCCCGGACATGGTGTTCGTCCCCGTGGAGCGAACCCTGCGCCAACTGTTGTCGTTGTCGCTGCGCTCCGGCTTCTCCCGGATCCCGGTGGTGGGGGAGGGCGGCATCGACGACGTGCAGGGGATCGTCTACCTCAAGGACGTGATGCGGCGGGTCTACGACAACCCGGACGCGGAGCACAAGGAGAGCGTGGGGGAGCACATGCGCCCCGCCTCGTTCGTGCCCGACTCCAAGCCCGCGGCGGACCTGCTGCGGGAGATGCAGGTCACCCACTCCCACCTGGTGGTGGTCATCGACGAGTTCGGCGGGACCGCCGGCCTGGTCACCATGGAGGACATCGTCGAGGAGATCGTGGGCGAGATCGTCGACGAGTACGACGACGAGATCGACGCGGTGGTCTCGCTCGACGACGGGCGCTACCGGGTCTCGTCGCGGATGCCGCTGGACGAGTGCGGCGAACTGTTCGACAGGGAGTGGGACGACGAGGACGTCGAGACCGTCGGTGGGCTCATGGCGAAGCTGCTCAACCTCGTTCCCATCCCGGGATCGAAGGTGGTCCACGACGGGATCGAGATGGTGGCCGATCGTGCCGTCGGACGCCGACACCAGGTGGGGACGGTCCTGGTCCGGCGCCTCACGCAAGCAGAACTGGAGCCGCTCGACGGCACGGAGGAGACAACCGATGACTGAGAAAACCACGGGCTTCCGGTCCGGATTCGCCTGCTTCGTCGGCCGGCCGAACGCCGGCAAGTCGACGCTCACCAACGCCCTGGTGGGGCAGAAGATCGCCATCGCGTCGTCGAAGCCCCAGACCACCAGGCACGTGGTGCGCGGCATCATCACCCGACCCGACGGGCAGCTCGTCCTCATCGACACCCCCGGCCTCCACAAACCCCGCACGCTGCTTGGCGAGCGTCTCAACGACCTGGTCAAGGACACCTGGAGCGAGGTGGACGTCGTCGGCATCTGCCTGCCCTGCGACCAGCGCATCGGCCCCGGTGACACCTACATCGCCAAGCAGATCGCAGAGCTCGAGAACAAGCCCCGGATCATCGCCATCGCCACCAAGACCGACCTCGTGTCCAAGGACCGGGTGCTCTCACACCTGGTGGACATCGCCAAGCTCGGTGAGGAACTGGGGATCGACTGGGCCGCCGTGGTGCCCTGCTCGGCGGAGGTCGGCGACCAACTCGACGACGTGGAGGACGTCCTGCTGGACCTGCTGCCCGAAGGCCCCGCCTGGTACCCGGACGGCGAGATCACCGACGAACCCGAGGAGACCCTGATCGCGGAGCTGATCCGCGAGGCGGCGCTGGAGGGTGTGCGGGAAGAGTTGCCTCACTCCATCGCCGTGATGATCGACGAGATCCTCCCTCGGCCGGACCGCCCCGAGGACAAGCCCCTGCTGGACGTGTTCGCCACCATCGTGGTGGAGCGCGACTCCCAGAAGGGCATCGTCATCGGCCACCGCGGCTCCCGGCTGAAGGACATCGGGACGCAGGCCCGCCTCCAGATCAACCGCCTGCTGGGCACGCCCGTGCACCTGAAGCTGCACGTGAAGGTGCTCAAGGAGTGGCAGCGCGACCCGAAGTACCTCAACCGCCTCGGCTTCTGAGTGCGCGTCCAGTTCGCGCGTCGCGCTTGCCGTCGAGGTGCACCTGGGCCTAAAGTCGCATCCGTGGCACAGCATCTCCTGCTCCTTGGTTGCCGCAGCGGGGCCCGCTCCTGAATGGAAAAGCCAGCCCCCTCGCTGCGGAGTCTCGTCGTGCCTGGCGCCCACCCCTCCAGCTGAGGAGCTGAATCCCGATGGAAATCAACACCCGCATCCAGCCCACCCCCGTGCAGCAGCCCACCCCGATGCCGGTGGACCGCTACAAGCCGTTCCGGCCCGTGACCGTCCCGGACCGCACGTGGCCGGACCAGAACATCACCAAGGCGCCCCGGTGGCTCTCCACTGACCTGCGCGACGGCAACCAGGCGCTGATCGACCCGATGACCCCCGCCCGCAAGCTGCGCATGTTCGAGATGCTGGTGGACCTGGGGTTCAAGGAGATCGAGGTGGGTTTCCCGTCGGCCTCGCTGACGGACTTCGACTTCGTGCGGCAGCTCATCGAGGGCGACAAGGTCCCCGACGACGTCACCATCTCCGTGCTGACCCAGGCCCGGGAGGACCTGATCGGCCGCACCGCGGAGTCGCTGGTTGGTGCCAAGCGCGCCACCATCCACATGTACAACGCGACGGCGGAGCTGTTCCGCCGGGTGGTGTTCCGGATCTCTGAGACCGAGTGCGTGGAGATGGCCGTGCGCGGCACCGAACACGTCATGAGCTACGCCGACAAGTACCTGCGCGACGTCGAGTTCGGCTACCAGTACAGCCCCGAGATCTTCACCCAGACGCCCACCGACTTCGCCATCGAGGTGTGCAACGCAGTCTCCGACGTGTGGCAGCCCTCCGAGCAGCGGGAGATCATCTTCAACCTGCCCGCGACGGTGGAGCGGTCCACGCCGAACACCTACGCCGACCAGATCGAGTACTTCTGCCGCAACGTCCGCAACCGTGAGCACGTGGCCGTCTCGCTGCACCCCCACAACGACCGCGGCACCGCCGTCGCCGCCGCCGAACTGGGCCAGATGGCCGGCGCGGACCGGGTGGAGGGCTGCCTGTTCGGCCACGGGGAACGCACCGGCAACGTGGACCTGGTGACGCTGGCGCTGAACCTGTACACCCAGGGCGTCGACCCGCAACTGGACTTCTCCGACATCGACCACGTGCGCCGCACCGTCGAGTACTGCACCGGCCTGCCCGTGCACCCGCGGCACCCGTACGCGGGTGACCTGGTCTACACCGCCTTCTCCGGCTCCCACCAGGACGCCATCAAGAAGGGGCTGGAGTACCTGGAGGTGGAGGCCGGCAAGCAGGGCAAGTCCGTCGACGAGATCGCGTGGGAAGCCCCTTACCTGCCGATCGACCCGCACGACGTCGGCCGCACCTACGAGGCCGTCATCCGCGTGAACTCCCAGTCCGGCAAGGGAGGCATGGCCTACCTGATGAAATCGGAGGCGAAGCTGGACCTGCCCCGTCGGCTCCAGATGGAGTTCAGCCGCGTCGTCCAGGACCACACCGACAGCGAGGGCGGCGAGGTGACCGCCGGCGAGATGGTCGACTTCTTCAACAGGGAGTACCTCGCCGACGGCGTCTGGTCGCTGGCCAAGTCCGGGTCCACCTCGGAGAACGGGCAGTTCCACATCACCGCGACGGTCTCGGGCCCAGACGGTGAACTCGAGGTGGAGGGCGAGGGCAACGGCCCCGTCTCCGCCTTCGTCGACGCCCTGGTGGAGGCCGGTGCCCACGTGCGGGTGCTGGACTACCACGAGCACGCCATGGACACCGGCGACGACGCCAAGGCCGCGGCCTACGTCGAGTGCGAGGTGGGCGAGGGTGAAGACGCCCAGGTGTACTGGGGCGTCGGGATCGACCCGAGCATCACCAGCGCCTCCATGAAGGCCATCCTCAGCGCCATCAACCGCGCTCGCCGCGATGCCTGAATCCCACTGCTGCCACCCCGAGACCGTGCCAGAGCGCGGGCGGGGTGGTGACCAGCGCCCGCACGAAATCGATTTCGCGGCCCTGTAGGGCCTGCCATCGGCGTGTCGCTCACACCTGTCACCACCCCCAACTTCACGGCCTCGCAGGTGGCGGGCAGGTCAAAGGGCTCGACCACGATGGTGCGGTTGTGCATCAGGGTTCCGTCCGGGTGGGATGCCGGGGAGCGCTGCTGCACTCCCCGGCACGGTTGCGGGGCTTACCTCTGGAAGGGCGACTGGGCACCCTGTGCCCAGGCGCGGGCGAGCGCCTGCGCGTGTTCGTCCCGAGCGGCGTCGGAGACGTGCTCGAGATCGTTGAGTTGCCGGCACTGCTCGTCCCGGGCTGCGTGGCGGGCGCCCCGCAGCAGCAGCCAAAGCCCGATCCGCATCGAGATGCGGTCGGCCAGCGAGGCGCCGGGGATCTGGGGCAGGTCCGTGATGGTCTCAGCCACCAGGAACTGTTCGGGTGGGTGGGCGGTAGGGGGCAAGTGCATCGTGTTCACGATGGATTCCTTCGGGTCGGGTCGGTTCTTGAACCCGGCGACGCCGATCGTCACCGGAAACTCAGGGTTGCGAAAGCAGGACCGAGGGCGGGGACGGGTCACGTCAGGACCCGGTGATTCGCCGGTGGGCATGCTTGCTGGAAGTGCGACGGGCAGCTGAGCCCGTCGGATCACATGGTGAGTGGGGTGCGTTCCCGGAGGGAACGCGGCAGCGGCGCGGCCTTACGCCTGGCGGGAACGGATGAGGTTTCCGTTCCTTACCGAGAAGCCCTTGTGCTTGGCGGCAACGGCATTGCGGACGGGGCCGAGCGTGGTGGCCTTCATGGTGGGAGCCTGGGTGATGTCCATCAGGATCCCCTCCTCTCGTCGCGCATTTCGAATCCGGAGTGGACTCGGTCGGATCCCGAGGCTATCCAACAGCGTCACCCCGCGTCAAGAAAATTGGTGAACAGCCTCAAACAACTCTTTACAACGGTTGACCTGAACCTCTTTACAACGGTTAACTTCTCGTGCAGCATGGGTTCCGCGACGCCTCGCAGCCACTGGTTCCGCCCCTCGACGTCGACGGATTGGAACCACATCGGTGGCTGCGCGGGCGCCGTCGATGCATCACCGAACAATCCCCCCAACGCAGTCTGGAGAAGTGATGAGGAACAGATCTTTACGCGTCCGGTTCGCGCTGCTGTGTGGCTTCCTGGCCGGCGCTCTGGCGGTTCCCCTCGTGGCACCCGCCCAGGCGGAGGAACCGGCCCCGGCCGAGACGTCTGCCGCCACACCGAAGGAGTACACCAACCCGATCACGGCGGACTTCGCCGACACCTACGCCGACCCGGTCATCATCCGTGGCAAGGACGGCCTGTGGTACCTGTACGCCACCTCCGACCCGCTGGTCTCGGGCGGCGAGTTCGGCGTCATGCACGTGGCCAGTTCCGCGGACATGGTGGACTGGAACTACCTGGGCACCGTTTTCGACGAGGACTCTGCCCCCAGCTGGGCCACGGACTCCTCCTACTTCTGGGCGCCGGACGTGCGCTACGTCGACGGCCAGTACGTCATGTACTTCACGGTGACCGACACCACCATCAACCCCGGTGGCGACTCCGCCATCGGTGTGGCCACGGCCCCAACGCCGGCCGGTCCCTGGACCTCGGCGGACGAGCCCGTTGTGGCACCGCGACCCGCCCCCGGCGGAGACTTCTTCTGGACCTTCGACCCGGCGATGCTGCTGGACGACGACGGCTCCCGCTACCTCTACTTCGGCAGCTACCACGGCGGCCTCTGGGTCACGGAACTGGACGAGAGCGGGCTGAAGGCCACAGGCGAGCTCACCAGGGTGGCCGCGGCCGACCGCTACGAGGGGGCGTTCGTGGTCAAGCGCGACGGCTACTACTACCTGATGGGATCGTCGGCGAACTGCTGCGCTGGCCCCGTCACCGGCTACAGCGTCTACGCGGCCCGCTCGACGGATCCGCGGGGGCCGTTCCTGGACCACGAGGGCCAGTCGACGCTCGATTTCAGCCCGGGCGGCACACAGATGCTGGTGCAGAACGGCAACCGCTGGGTGGGCGTCGGGCACCACACGGTGGTGCAGGACCTCTCCGGGCAGGACTGGATCCTCTACCACGGCATCGACAGGGACGAGCCCTGGCTGGCCGCCCCCGGTGGCGTGAACCGTCGCCCCACCCTGATGGACAGGCTGGACTGGATCGACGGCTGGCCCCTCACCCGGGCAGGTGCCGGGCCCAGTGAACTGCCCCAGACCGCCCCGGTCACCGGATCGCTCCTGGGTATCGACAGCGCCGACCCGGCGGCCGGAGACGCCATCCGAGGCGACATCTCGTCAGCCTCCGAGCCGTTCTCCGGTCCCCACGCCGTCCTCGAAGGCACGGCCAGGAGCAGCGGCAAGGCGCCGAAGGAGGTGCATGTCGATCTGGACCTGCGCTCCCAGGGAGCCCCGCTGGAGCTCACCCTTGCCGGGGCCGGGCGCAACGGCATCGTCGTGACCGTGGACCCGGGAAAGCGGAAGCTGACCGCCAACTACTCCCTCGGGCCACACTCCGGGACCACCAGCGCAACCATCCCTGCCGGCCACGACCTGGGACACTGGACCGCGCTGAGCGTCCACGCCGCGGACGGGCAACTGACCGTCCGCCTGTCCGAGTCGCGGCTCGGGGACGTCGTCGCGGAGGTGATGCTGCCGCTGCGCAACGGCTCGCTCAAGAGCAGGCCGCTGGCGCTGTCCGGGCAGGGTGTCGACGTGGACAACCTCACCGTCAACCAGGCGCACGAGCCGGTGACCGAGAAGGTCCCGGAGCCGGTGCCGGGCGAACTCGTCATGAACGAGGAGTTCGACGGGGACCTCAGCTCCTGGCAGTGGGTCCGCGAGGACACCGCCGCCACGGTGGCCGACGGCGCGCTGAACTGGCCGCTGCGTTCGGTGGACATCACGGGCTCCGGTGGCAGTGGTGGTCTCCTGCTGCAGCAGCCGCCGGCCGTTGACTGGATCATGGAGACCAAGCTCCACCTGGACCTCGGTGAGGACGGCATCCGCAACTACCAGCAGGCAGGTCTGCTGGTCTACGTGGACGACGACAACTTCCTCCGGCTCGGCGACGTCGCCATCTGGGGCTCGAGGCAGGTGGAGTTCGGCAAGGAGATCCGCGATGGCGGCCAGACCCGGTTCGCGGCCCACCTCGGTGGTCCCACCGCAGCGACGATGTGGCTGCGGATCCACCACACCACCAGCGCCGAAGGGGAACTGCTCTACCGGGCAGCCACCTCTCGTGACGGCGACCACTGGCGCTGGGGTGCCACGTGGACGCTGCCCGCAGGCTCGGATCCGCAGGTGGGTCTGTACACCGGTGGCGGCGCCAACCCGGCTACCGTCGCACAGTTCGACTACGTGCGGATCCACACCGCCTGAGGGGGCTCTGACCGCTGCGGCCTCTGGGTCAGGCGCTGCCGAAGCGTCGTTCGCGCGTCGAGTACTGCTCGACGGCGGCCCAGAGGTCGCGGCGGTCGAAGTCCGGCCAGAGCCGGTCCAGGAAGATGAACTCCGCGTAGGCGGACTGCCACAGCAGGAAGTTGGAGGTGCGCTGCTCCCCGGAGCTGCGCAGGAACAGGTCCACGTCGGGGATCTCGGGCTCGTCGAGGAACTTGGCGAACCGGGCCTCGGTGAGTCGTTCGGGGTCCAGCTTCCCGGCGGCGGCCAGGCGGGCGATCTCTCGGGCGGCGTCGACGATCTCGGCGCGGCCTCCGTAGTTGACGCAGAACTGCAGCGTCAGCTTGTCGTTGCTGCGGCTATGCTCCTCCGCGGTCTCCAGTTCCCGGATCACGGATCCCCACAGCCTGGGCCGACGCCCGGCCCACCGGATCCGAACGCCCATGGCGTCCAGCTCGTCGCGGCGCCGGTGGATGACGTCGCGGTTGAAGCCCATCAGCCAGCGCACCTCGTCGGGCGAGCGCTTCCAGTTCTCCGTGGAGAAGGCGTAGGCGGACAGGTAGGGGATCCCCAGCTCGAGGGCCCCGTGGATGACGTCGAGCAGGGAGGCCTCGCCGCGGGCATGGCCCTCCGTGCGCTTCAGCCCGCGCTGCTTGGCCCAGCGGCCGTTGCCGTCCATCACGATGGCGACGTGTCGTGGGAGTGCCTTCGCAGGAAGCTTCGGGGCGGTCGCGCCGCTCGGGTGCGGGGGCGGGAGCCGGTAGGAGTCTGCCACCCTGCGAGCCTACCGGGAGCTGTCGGTGGCGGCTCGTAGACTGGCAGCGTGGCGACCTATCGTGACGAGGCAGTTGTGCTGCGCACCTACCAACTCGGCGAGGCCGACCGCATCATCTGCCTGCTAACCCGGAGCCACGGGAAGGTGCGCGCCGTAGCCAAGGGGGTACGCCGCACCAGCAGCAAGTTCGGTTCCCGCCTGGAACCCTTCACCCACGTCGACATCCAGTTCGCCGAGGGCCGCGGCAACCTCGAGGTGGTCACGCAGGTGGAGACCCTCCACCCCGGCCTGCTGGGCATGGACTACGACCGCTTCACCGCCGGCCAGGTCCTCGTCGAGACGGCCGAACGGCTGGTGGCGGAGGACGGCGTCCCGGCACTGCAGCAGTACCGGCTCCTGCTGGGGGCACTGCTGGCCATGCGCCGCCCGGAGATGGTGCCCAACGCGGTGGTGGACTCCTACCTGCTGCGGTCGCTCGCGATCGCCGGCTGGGCCGTCGTCCTGGACAGCTGCTCCAGCTGCGGCTCGGTCGACGACGTCGGCTGGTTCAACCCGCAGGGCGGCGGCACCGTCTGCGTGCGGTGCAGGCCCCCGGCGTCGGCGCGGGTGGAGCCCGAGTCCCTGCGGCACCTGACGGCGCTGCTCACCGGTGACTGGGACACCGTCGGCAGCACCGATCCTGCCGTGGCCAGACGCTGCCACGGCCTGGTGGTGGCGTTCGCGAGCTGGCACATGGACCGGGGACTGCGGTCAATCCCGTTCCTCGACCGCTGAGCACTCAGCGCACAGCCCGAAGATCTCGATCTCGTGGCCCGCGTCGGTGAACCCGTGCAGTGCAGCGACGTCGTGGGCCCATGCCTCGACCGCCTCGGCGGCGATCTCGACCGTCGCGCCGCACTCCCGGCACACGAGGTGGTGGTGGTGCCCGGTGGAGCAGCGGCGGTAGGCGGCCTCGCCGTCGGGGGTGCGCAGGACGTCCACCTCGCCGGAGTCGGCCATGGCCTGCAGCGCCCGGTAGACGGTGGCGAGCCCCACCTTGTCGCCCAGCCTGCGCAGGTCGTCGTGGACCTGTGCGGCCGTGCGGAACTCGTCCATCCGGTTCAGCAGGTCCCGGACTGCGGCGCGCTGCCAGGTCTGGCGGGTGGGGGTGGCGGTGGGGCGGTCAGTGCTCGTCATAGTGGTCTCCGTGGCGGGCGTGTCTGTGTCCGTCGTGGACGTAGTCGAGGTGGTCGCCGTGCTGGATCACCTGCACCCCGGCGTCGTGGGTGTGTGACGCGGCGTGGGTCTCGGCCGGCTCGTGCTCGTGCTCCCCGTGGTCCTCGATGTAGGGGATGAAGCGGCGGGAACGCTGGAGCGGGCCCGCCACCACCCATGAGACGCCCAGGAGCACGATGGCGACCACCACGATGGTGGCTCCCGAGGCGGTGTCCAGGTAGAAGGAGCCGACGGTCCCGAGCAGGGCTGCGAGCATGCCGATTCCCATGGCGCCGAAGAAGGCCGCCTTGAAGCCGACGAACAACTGCTGCGAGGTGGCCACCGGGATCACCATGAGCGCGCTGATCAGCAGCAGGCCGACGGTGCGCATGGAAACGCTGACGGTCACGGCTGCGACCACGACGATCATCAGGTTGAGCAGGTTCACCCGCACACCCAGGACCTTCGCGTAGTCCTCGTCCGCGGCGACGGCGAACAGGCGCTGCGACAGGCCGATGGTGAGCACCAGGACGACCACGGCGAGCGCGAGGATCACCCACAGGTCGGACCCGCTGACGGAGGTCAGTGAACCGAACAGGAAGGCCGAGAGGCCGGCGGATCCCTGTCCCGAGATGCCGGCCATCATCACGCCCGAGGCGAGCCCGCCGTAGAACAGGATCGCGAGGCCCAGGTCTCCCGAGGCCTTGCCGTGCTGGCGGGCGAGCTCGACGGCGACGGCGCCGAGCACGCTCACCACGATCGCCATCTGGAGCGGAGCCGTGTTGGTGAGGAACGCCAGGCCCACGCCCATGATGGCGACGTGCCCCAGGCCGTCGCCGAGGAGGCTGAGCTTGCGCTGCACGATGTACATCCCGATGGCCGGCGCCATCAGGCCGCTGAGCAGGGCGGCGACCAGGGCGCGCTGCATGAAGGGGTAGGCGAGGATCTCCATCAGTTGCCCCTCGCCACCGGGTCAAGGAGACCGATGCCGGAGTCATGGGTCTCCGCCGGGTCGCACTCGAAGGTGGTGCCGGGAGGTTCGTGGTCCACCAGACGGCCGTCGCACAGTGTGATGCTGCGGTCCAGCACGGTTGCCATGGGGCCGAGCTCGTGGAGCACGACGGCGATGCCGAGACCGTCGGCGCGCAGGCCCGCGAGCAGGTTGGCCAGGCCGGCCTGGCTGTGCAGGTCCACGCCCGCGAAGGGCTCGTCCATCACCAGCAGTTCGGGCTCGGTGGACAGCGCACGGGCGATCAGGGTGCGCTGCTTCTGGCCGCCCGAGAGGCTTCGGAAGGGCCACTTCGCCCGGTCCGCCAGGCCCACCAGTTCCAGCGCGCCGGCCACGGCGACGCGATCCGCGCGGCGGAACCAGTGGAAGGGCTTGCGGTGTGCCAGCCTGCCGGAGGTGACGATCTCCTGCACGGTGGCATTGGACACGTTCAGCGAGGAGTGCTGCGGCACGTAGCCCACGCGTGACCACTGCTTGAAGCCGTGCAATGGCTGGCCGAACAGCCGGACAGTGCCCTCCTGCAGCGGGTTCAGCCCCACCACGGCGCGGATCAGCGTCGACTTCCCGGAACCGTTGCCGCCGAGCACGGCGACCGCCTCCCCCCGGTCCACGTGGAGGGAGACGTCGCGCAGGATGGGCAGGCCGCCGAGGGAGACGTAGATTCCCTCGGCGGACAGCAACTGGTTCTCAGGAACAGCCATTGGCGTCCCGGATGGCCTCGAGGTTGGCGTGCATCACAGCAGGATAGTCCTCGCCGGCGGACTGCTCGGTCAGCGCCTCCAGCGGGTCGAGGACGGCGGTGCGCAGCCCGAGGTCCCCGGCGATGGACTGGGCCACCGCGTCGGAGGCCCGCGACTCGAAGAAGATCGTCGTTGCGCCGTGCTCCCGGGCGAGCTCCTGCACCTCCGCGATCCGCGACGGGGACGGCTCGGCGTCGGGGGAGAGGCCGGCCACGGAGACCTGCTCCAGGTCGTAGCGTTCGGTCAGGTAGCCGAAGGCTGCGTGGGAGACGAAGATCTCCCGCCGCTCGCACTCGGCCAGACCGGTGGCGAACTCCTCGTCGAGGGCCGCCAGCTGCTCGGCTCCGGCCGCGGCGTTCGCAGCGAACGTCTCGGCGGCCGCGGGGTCGATCGCGCCCAGTTCGTCGGCGATGGCCTCCACCACCTTGGCGAGCCGGGTGGGGTCGAGCCAGAAGTGCGGGTCCAACTCGCCGTGGTCGTGGCCCTCGTGGCCTTCGTCCCCGTGCTCGTGGGCGCCGTGGTCGTGGTCATCATCGGCGTGGTCATCTTGGTCGTGGCCCACGGGCTCGGTGAGGTCGGCGAACCCGGAGACCTCGATCACGTGTTGCGAGTCCGACTGGGCGACGGCGTCGTCGACGGCCGGCTGGAACCCGGCCAGGTAGACCACGACGTCGGCCTCCGTGAGTGCGACGATCTGCTTGGGGGACAGCTCGAGGTCGTGCGCCTCCATGCCGGGCGTGGTCAGGTTCTCCACGGTGACGTCCCCGCCGCCGGCCAGTTCAGAGGCGAAGGCCAGTGGGTAGAACGCGGCGGCCACCTGCAGGTTGTCGTCCCCGGGCTCGCCCGGGGACTGGGTGCCACAGGCCGTCAGGGCCAGGGCGCCGGCGACGAGGGCTGCGGTCAGTGCGCGAGATGTCATGAGAATCAGTATCAATAAGGGTCGGGGTTGCTGTCAACTCCGCTCCGCTAGGCTGCCGCCATGCTGCTGGCCATCTCCCGCTTCCAGGACCCCGGTGCAGACTTCGAGCCCGCGGCCGACGCCGTGGTGGCGTTCTGGCGCGAGTGTGCCGGATGCCTGTCCGCCGAGCTCGTGCGCAACCTCGACGAGCAGGCGCTGTGGGCCATCGTCAGCCGCTGGGACTCGGTGGGGAGCTACCGACGCTCGTTCGGTGGGTACGAGGCGAAGATGGTGCTCACCCCCGTGCTCTCCCGGGCGATCGACGAGCCGTCCGCCTACCTGGCGCCCGGTGAGCTGGGGGAGAACCTGCCACGCGGGATCTGAGTCCTCAGTCCCGGAAGAGGTGGGGTCGGATCCGTGCCCCGAACCGGTCCTGCAGCACGCTGTTGTGCTCGTCCCCGCCCGGGATGTTGGCCGAGATGAACATCGGCGGCAGGGTGCCGGCCGCCTGCAGCCGCGCGGCCGTCTCGATGGTCAGCAGTTGGGCGATGTAGGCGGCCGTCAGGGAGGAGACCGGGCCCACCTTCAGGCCCTCGGTGATCTCCAGGGTCGCGTCGCCGTAGGGGGCGTGGTTGTCGATGACGACGTCGGCCACCTCGAACAGGCGCTTGCCCGAGCTGTGCTTGGAGGTCACCCGCGAGCTGTGGTCCAGGCTGGTCACGGCGATCACGGGGAGTCCCTCGGCCCGGGCGCGAAGGGCCAGCCCCACCGTCGAGCCGTTCGCTCCGGAGTTGGAGGCGATCACCAGGGCGTCGGTGGGGTGGATCTCGTAGAGGTCGTAGAGCTGGTCGGCGGTGGTGTCGTCACGCTCCAGCTCCGCGCCACCCAGGTCGCTGACGCTGGTGCGGCCGCCCAGGAAGAACAGGTCCTTCTGGGTCATGTGGTGGGTGGGGATGAAGCCGCCGGCGCGTCCGGCGATCTCCATCGCGAAGGCCTCCGAGTGGCCGGTGCCGAAGGCGTGCAGCACCCCGTCCCGCGCGAACGTGTCCACCATGATCTCGACGGCCGCGTCGAAGCGGCCCGCGGCGGCGTCCGCGTCGAGTGCTCGCAGACGGCTGGTGACCTCTTCGGCGAACGAGGTGGTCAGTTCGTGCATCGGTTCTCCTTGTGGACGGCTCAGGGTTGTGGGCGACGGCGTGGTCTGGTGTGGTTCTCGATGACCGAGGCGCTGCGGGCCAGTGACTCCTGGGTCCGCGAGTAGGTGGCCTTGGCCACCAGCATGTACAAGACGTTGCAGGCGAACATCTGCACGGTCTGGGCGGCGATGCCGCCGGCGCTGAAGAACTGGTCCGGCGGTGAGGTGCGCAGGTAGATGTCTGCGAGCTCGGTCAGCGGTGCCTGCGGGTCGCTGGACAGTGCGATGGTGGTGGCCCCGGCGTCCTTGGCCGCGCCGAGCATCCCCAGCACCTCGGCGGTCCTGCCGGAGTTGGAGATGCCGATGGCGGCGGTGCCGGGGCCCAGCAGTGACGCGCTCATCAGTCCGTGGTGCACCTCGGACCAGTAGTGGGTGTTCACGCCGATCCGGTACAACCGGTCGTGCAGGCTGTGCGCCACCGTTGCGCTGCCGGCCACACCGTAGATGTCGACGTGCGTGCTGCCGGCGACGGCGTTCGCGGCGGCCTCGAAGTTGTCCAGGTCGATCAGGTCCGCCGCGGCCTGGATCGAGTTGATGTGGCTCAGGCGCAGCGTCTTCAGCAGGGCGGAACTGCTCTCGTCCGGGTCGAACGTCCGGCCCAGCTCGTGGACGAACTCGCTCTGCGCGTCCGAGCGTCCCAGGTCTGCGGCCACGCCCACGCGGAGGGGGACGTAGCCGCCGTAGCCGAGTTGCCGGCAGAACCTCGTGACCGTGGGCGGGGACGTCCCCGCGCGCTCGGCCAGTTCCGTGATTGACAGGGACAGCGGAAGTTCGGGGTTCTCGAGCAGCAGGTGGGCGATCTTGGCCATCGACGGCGACAGGTTCGGCAGGGCGGCCTGGACCCGCGCGAGCAACCCGAACTCTGGGCTCGGTGCCCCGGTGACAACCGGTTCGGATTCCATGGCGGAAATTCCTGTTCGTCTGTAGGCTGACTACGTGAAACATACTTTCAGGCGTAGGGGGGTGTCAACCTGATGGGCGAACAATTGCCCGCGCCAACACTAGTGCTCGCGGTCGACGCCGGGGGGACTTCCTGCAGAACTGCCGCGGTTGCCCCGGACGGCACGTGTTGGGGCCTTGGTTTCGCAGGTTCCGCGAACCCGCTGTCCACTGCCGACGCCGATGCGGCGGGTGCCGTCGTCGCCAGCGCACTGGCCGCGCTGGAGCAGGCCGAGACCGGTGGGGACGCGGTCGCTCTGGTGCTGGTCGCCGCCGCCGGAGGCGGCCACCGGCCAGAGTTCCTCCGCCTCGTCTCGCAGTCCCTCGCCCAGCGCGGCATAGAGGCCCGGATCAGGCTGGAGGCCGACGGTCTGGCCGCGTTCTGCTCCGGCACCCACGAGGGTGACGGCTGCGTCCTCGTGGCCGGCACCGGCGCGGTCGCGCTCCGGGTCGAGGGCGGGCGCAACGTCCGCTCCGTCGACGGGCTCGGCTGGTTGCTGGGGGACATCGGCTCCGGTTTCTGGGTGGGGCAGCGCGTGGTGCGCGCGGTCCTGGCCCATCTCGACGGCACCGGCCCGGCCACCGCCCTCACGCCCCTGCTGGTCGCCGCCATGGGGCTGGGTGACCTGGCGGGCGAAATGGACGCGGCCAATGGGCGGTCGCGCCTGGTGCACGAGATCGGGATCGCGTCCTACGCCGAACTGCCCGTGCGGCTGGCGCGCCACGCCTCGCTCGCCTTCGACGTGCCGGAGGACCCGGTGGCCTCAGGGATCCTCGACGAGGCCGCCGCGGGGCTCGCCACCACCCTGCGGACCGCGATGGCCTCCGGGGTGCCCGGGCCGGTCATCGTGGCGGGCGGCCTGCTGGCCGGTCCTGCCGGACTGCGGGACCGGCTCGGCAAGGCCATGGGCGACGTCCTGCCCGTGGCTGGCCTGGTGCCGGTGGTCGACGGTGTGGTCGGGGCCTGTGTACTGGCACTGCGGGAACTGGGTGCCGACGTGGACGCGGCGGTGTTCGAGCGCATTGCGGGGACCGTCGCCGCGCACCGCGGCTGAGGCTCACTCCAGGCCGAAGCGCTCCAGCAGGTGGCGGACGTCCGGGTCGGACCCGCGGAAGTCCCGGTAGGAGTCCATCGCCTCGACGGAGCCGCCAGGGGCCAGCAGCCGGCGCCGGAACCGTTCGCCGGTTTCGCGGGAGAGGCCCCCGGCCTCCCGGAACCACGCGACGGTGTCGGCATCCATCACCTCGGACCACAGGTAGGAGTAGTAGGCCGCGCCGTAGCCGCCGGCGAAGATGTGGGCGAAGTAGGCGCTGCGGTAGCGGGGCGGCACCAGCGGGAAGTTGACACCGGCCTCCTCCAGCGCCCGGGCCTCGAACGTCTCGACCTCCTCGGGGGTGGCGGGCAACCCGTCGGGCGGGCTCTGGTGCCAGGCCTGGTCCAGCAACTGGGCCGCCACCGTCTCGAACGTCTCGTACCCGATGCCCTGGCGGCGTCCGGCCACGAGTCGTTCCACCCACTCCGACGGAATCGGTTCACCGGTGGCGTGGTGCACCGCGTAGCGCTCCAGCAGTGCGGGCTCCCACGCCCAGATCTCGTTCACCTGCGAGGGGAACTCCACGAAGTCCGTCGGCACCGCTGTCCCGGACAGGGAGGCGTAGCGGACGTCGGACAGGAGCCCGTGCAGGTCATGGCCGAACTCGTGGAACAGCGTGATCACGTTGTCCCAGGTGAGCAGGCTCGGGGAGCCCGGTGCGGGCTTCGGGAAGTTGCAGGTGTTGGTCACCACCGGCAGGTCGCCGAACAGGTCCGATTGGTCCACGATGCTGGTCATCCAGGCGCCGCCCTGCTTGGTGGGGCGCGTGAACGGGTCGATGACGACGGCACCCAGGACCGTCCCGTCATCCTCCCGGACCTCGAAGACCCGGGCGTCGGGGGTGTAGCCCACCAGTTCGGGGCGCTCGTGGAACGTGATCCCGTACAGGGCCGTGGCGGCGGCGAAGACGCCTTCCCGGAGGACGCGCTCGAACTCCAGGTAGGGGCGCAGGGCCTGCTGGTCGACGGCGTTGGCCGCCGCAGCCCGGGCCGCGTAGTACTGCCAGTCCCACGGCTCGAGGCCGGCCCCGGGCTCATCGGCCTCCAGCAGGGCCTGCAACTCCACGGCCTCCCGCTCGACGAGTTCCCGGACCCCGGGCGCCACCTGCGCCAGCAGCGCGTTCACGGCCTCGGTGGTGCGGGCGCAGCCGTCGTCCGCGACGTAGGCGGCGTGGTGCTCGAAACCGAGCAGGACGGCCCGCTCGTGCCTCAGGCGGGCCATGCGGATCGCCAGCGCGCGGGTGTCGTGCTCCCCGGCGAGCCCCCGGCCCACGGAGGCGCGGAAGACGCGCTCGCGCAGTCCCCGGTTCTTGAGGTCCTCCAGCGCCGGCTGTCCCGTGGTGTTGACGATGTCCAGCAGCCAGCCCTCCAGCCCGGCGGCCTCGGCTGAGGCCCGGGCGGAGGCGCGGTCGTCGTCGGAGAGCCCGTCGAGTTCCGAGACGTCGGTGACGTGCACGCCGGCGGCGTTGCGGCCGGCGACGAGCAGCTCCTGGAACTGGGCCGAGAGCGTGGCCAGCTCCACGTTCAGCTCGCGGAGTCGTGCCTTCTGGTCGTCTGCGAGGGTGATGCCGCCGCGTCGGAAGGCGCGCAGGTGCTCCTCGACCAGGTGGGCATCCTGGGCGTCGAGTTCGATCTCGCCCCGCTCGGCGCGGTCCTTGAGCTCGAGCAGCCGCTCGTAGAGGCGGGCGTCCAGGAGGATCGCATCGGCATGGGCGGCCAGCTTGGGGGCGAACTCCTCCTCGATGGCGTCGCGCTCGGGATTCGTGTCCGCGGCCTTGGCCACCCAGAACGCGTTCATCGCGCGATTCAGCGTGGCGCCGCTGCGCTCCCAGTCCTCGAGGGTGTTGGCCACAGTGGGGATGTGTGGGTTGGTGGCGAGCGCGTCGAGGGTGTTGAGCTGCTCGGCCATCCCGATGCTGATGGCTTCGCGGACGTGGGCGTCGCTCAGGTTGGCGTAGTCGGGCAGCTGGAACGGCAGTTCGGACGGCTGCAGCAGCGGGTTGTTCATGACGCCATCAAACAGCATCGGGAGGGCATCTATGAAGTGGCGTCGCGATCTAGGTTCCGGAGCAGGCGTTCGGGCCCATGGCCGCCTTCGCACGGCAACTGGCGGACCGGGAATTGTCCGAGGGGCCGCACGAGCCCGTCGGCCTGTTCCGGTCGCTGGTGCCGCGCAGCGCCTCGGAGTGGGGGACCACGGCTGTCACCGTCCTGCTCAGCTTCGTCGGCGCTGGTGGGGTGACGACGGGCATTCTGGCGCTGACCGTGGGCACGGGTACGTGGTTCGGGCTGCCCGCTTGGCTTCTCCTCGTCGTGGGCGTGCTGGTCCTCGTCGTCCTCGTCGTACGGCTCAGGGGCATGGACGACCCGATCATCGACCCGCGCACCGGCAAGCGCGTCAGCTTCGACAGGCCGGGGGCGGCGCAAGCCCTCCGAACAGGCCTAGACGGCGTCGCGGTGCCGCGCCAGGAAGGCGTCCACCGCCTCGTGGAACTCCTCCGGACGGTCCCGCCGCACGCAGTGTCCGGCGCCGGGGACCTCCACCCGGGTGACCAGCGGGTTGTCGTAGGAGCTCGGATCCGGTCCCATGCCGCGGTCACCCGGCAGCATCAGCAGCGTCGGCACCGCCAAGCCTGTGAACAACCCGGCCCACTCGGACCCTGACAGGAGCAGGCCCCGTTCGATCATCAACGGGTCCACCCGGGCCTTGGACTGCGCCCAGGCGAGGAGCTCCGTCTCCGACCAGTCGGTCGCCGAGCGCATCCGCTCGATCTCGGCGGCGGTGTGTTCGGGGAACGGCGCCAGGAAACGCTGCTGGTGGGCGACGAAGTCCGGATCCGCGGCCGCCCGGTTGCTGGGGGCCGCCGGGTCCTCGAGCACCAGCGCCCGCACCAGCGACGGCTCGGCGAGCGCTGCCCGGAGTGCCACCAGACCGCCCAGGGAGTGACCAACCACCACCGCAGGCCGTCCGAGCGCCCGGAGCAGCCCGATGAGGTCCTCCACCCACACCTCCTGGCTGTGGCCGACCTCATCCGGGGTGAACCTCGGGGACAGTCCGTGGCCGCGCTGGTCGGGGGAGTGGATGTCCCAGTGGAACGCCCACCTGAACACGGCATCGGGCCAGTTGGTGCCGTCGTCGGTCAGCCCGTGCACCAGCACCAGCGGCGGGGCGTCGGGATTGCCGAAGCGATGGACGTTGAGCGGTTCGCGGGCGGCGTCGTCGGTCATGCCTCCACCGTCGCACCCCGGTGGGTGGGCCGCAAGGGATTCGGCCAGTTCGGGGCCCCGGCGTAGAATCGACGGGTTGCACACGCCCATGGAGGAACATGACCGCCGAGACCGCCACCCGCTACGCCCCGCTGCGGTTGAGCGCGCCCAGCCGCGCCGACGCCGTCGTCGTGGACCTGCCCGTGGTGCTGGCTCCCATGGCCGGCGTCACCAACGCGGCCTACCGCCAGCTCTGCCGCGAGCAGGGGGCCGGCCTCTACGTGTGCGAGATGATCACGTCCCGCGGCCTCGTGGTGGGGGACCACAAGACCCACGACATGCTGCAGTTCGACCCGGGTGAGACCACCCGCTCGGTCCAGCTCTACGGCGTGGACCCGGACGTGATGGCGGATGCGGCACGCATCCTGGCCCGGGACTTCGCCGTGGACCACATCGACCTCAACTTCGGCTGCCCAGTGCCCAAGGTCACCCGCAAGGGCGGCGGGGGAGTGCTGCCGTACAAGCGGGACCGGCTGCGCGCCATCGTCCGCGAGACGGTCCGGGCCGCCGACGAGTTCGGCGTCCCCGTCACCATCAAGACCCGCATCGGCATCGACGAGGACCACCACACCTTCCTCGACGCCGGCCGCATCGCCCAGGAGGAGGGTGCCGCCGCCATCGCGCTGCACGGACGCACCGTCCAGCAGGCCTACTCCGGCGAGGCGAACTGGGACACGATCGCCGCGCTCAAGGCCGAGGTGGACATCCCCGTGCTCGGCAACGGTGACATCTGGGAAGCCGAGGACGCGCTGCAGATGATGCGCGAGACGGGTGCCGACGGCGTCGTCATCGGCAGGGGCTGCCTCGGGCGGCCGTGGCTGTTCGGAGACCTCGCGGCCGCGTTCACCGGCCAGCACTTCCGCAGCCGCCCGAGCCTGGGAGAGGTGGGCCGAACCATCATCCGGCACGCGCAGCTGCTCACCGAGATCATGGGCGAGCGCGGGATCGTGGACATCCGCAAGCACATGGCCTGGTACTTCAAGGGCTACCCGGTGGGGGAGCTGCGTCGTCGGTTCGCAATGGTGTCCTCCCTGACCGAGCTGGAGGAACTGGTGGGCCTGCTCGACGCCGAGGCTGCCTTCCCGACCTCGGAGCTGGGGACGCCGCGGGGCCGGCAGGGCACGCCACGTTCCAAGGTGGTGGTGCCCTACGGCTGGTACGACGACACCTCCGGCATGGACCTGGACCTCGGCGACGCCGAACTCGACACCAGCGGCGGCTGACCTCACCCGGGCATTGGATAGATTTGCCCACGACATGAACGACACCCTCCTGCCCCGCACCAAGCTCTGGGCCCAGACCATGCACGGCCACGGCGACGACGTCGTCACGGCCCACCGGACCTCGAGCGCCGCGCTGGCCGGGGACGGCAGCCGGGTGCGGGAGCGCCGCGAGGAGGCCGAGCGTCTCCTGCTGGACCCGAACGCCACCTTCTCCCTCGGCGCCGGGAACCGGGCCCGCGAGGAGGAGCCGGACCCGTTCCGCACCTGCTTCGAGCGTGACCGGGACCGGATCGTGCACTCCGCAGCCTTCCGCAGGCTCGCGGGCAAGACGCAGGTCGTGGTCTACCCCACCGACCACCAGCGCACCCGCCTGACCCACGCCATCGAGGTGGCCCAGTGCGCCGTCGCGATGGCACGTGGGGTCGGTGCCAACGTCGCGCTCGTGGACGCGATGGCGCTGGGCCATGACTGTGGCCACGGCCCCGGTGGGCACGCCTCCGAGGACGCCTTCGACGAGTTCATCACCGGCGGCTACGACCACGGGCCGTGGGGTGCCGACGTCGTGCTGAAGGACCTCAACCTCTGCCTCGAGACGCTCGACGGCATCCGTAACCACTCCTGGTCCAGGCCCGCGCCGTCGACCATCGAGGGGGAGCTGGTGAGCTGGGCGGACAGGATCGCCTACTGCGCACACGACCTCGAGGACGCCATCTTCGCCGGCATCGTCACCGAGCAGGAGATCCCGGAGATCGTGCGCGAGGTGGCCGGCACCACCCGTCGCGCCCAGTTGGCGACGTTCATCAACGCCGTCATCCGCACCACCTCCGACGGCGGCGTCGTCGGCATGGACCGGGACACCGGTGAGGCGCTGGGCGAGCTGCGCCGCTTCAACTACGAACGCATCTACACCCGCCCCGAGTCGGTGCAGCAGTCCCGCACAGTGGTTCGGGTGCTCACCGGGCTGGTGGAGTTCTACCTCGAGAACCCGCACATCCTGCCCAGCGACTACCGCACCGAGGACGCCGTCCACGGCGTCGTCACCTACGTGGGCGGCATGACGGACCGGTTCGCGTTCGACCGGGCGCAGGAGTTCCTGGGCTGGGACCCCACCCAGCTGCCGCGGGGGATCGGCCGCGGCGCCTGAGGTTTCCACAGCTGCGAAGGGTGGCGGTACGAGGAGTGGCCGCCGCGGGCTAGACTTCCGGCCATGGCTGGACGCATCAACGAGGACGACATCGCGTCGGTCCGGGAACGCGTCCGGATCGACGAGGTGGTCTCCGAGTACGTCGCGCTGCGCAACGCGGGCGGCGGCTCGCTGAAGGGGCTGTGCCCGTTCCACGACGAGAAAACCCCGAGCTTCACCGTGACGCCCTCCCGCGGCTTCTACTACTGCTTCGGCTGCGGCGAGGGCGGCGACGTCATCACCTTCCTCCAGCGCCAGCAGAACCTCAGCTTCACCGAGGCCATCCAGGTCCTGGCGGACCGGGTGGGCATCGTGCTGCGCGTCACCGACGACGGCACCGGGCCGAGCCAGCCCCCGGGCCAGCGCAAACGCATCCTCGAGGCCAACGAGGCGGCCGAGGAGTTCTTCGCGGCCCAGCTGGAGACCCCGGAGGGCGTCGTGGGGCGCCAGTTCCTCGACGGCCGCGGCTTCGACAGGGGCGCCGCCCTCCACTTCCGGGTGGGGTACGCGCCCAAGCACGGCAAGGCCCTCGGCCAGACCCTGCGCGCCAAGGGCTTCGACGACGCCACCCTCAAGGCCGCCGGCCTCGTACGGGACAACGGTTGGGACTTCTTCTCCGGACGGGTGCTGTGGCCCATCCGGGACTCCGCCCAATCCGTGCTCGGCTTCGGTGCCCGCCGCATCTACGACGACGACCGGCTCCCTGCCAAGTACATCAACACCCCGGAGACGCCGGTCTACAAGAAGTCCCACGTGCTCTACGGCCTGGACCTCGCGCGCCAGAGCATCGGCAAGCGCTCGCAGGCCGTCATCGTCGAGGGCTACACCGACGTGATGGCCGCCCACCTGGCCGGCGTGGACACCGCGGTGGCCAGCTGCGGCACCGCCTTCGGCGACGACCACGCCCGCCTGCTGCAGCGCCTGATGGGAACCCGCGACGGCCTCCACGGCGAGGTGATCTTCACCTTCGACGGCGACGCCGCCGGCCAGAAGGCCGCCCTCAAGGTGTTCAAGGGGGACCAGAACTTCATCTCCCAGACCTACGTCGCCGTCGAGCCCACCGGACTGGACCCGTGCGACCTGCGGCTGGAGCACGGTGACGCCGCCGTGCGCGAGCTGGTCGGGCGGCGCGTGCCCCTCTACCGGTTCGTGATGGCCAACGTGCTGGAGGGCTACGACCTGGACCGGGCCGACGGCAGGCTGAGCGCCCTGCGGGAATCGGCCGGACTCATCAGCTCCATCCGCGACGGCTCGCTGGTGAGCCAGTACCTGCGCGAGCTGGCGGGCATGCTCGGCATGGACATCGAGGACGTGCGCCGCGAGATCTCCAACCGGCAGCGTGGCGGCACCGCGCAGCAGGAGGCGCCGCCGGAGGAGGAGCCGGCGGGCCAGGTGGACGTCAACTGGCCCAACCCGGATGATCGCTCCCTGCGCCTCGAGCGGGACACGCTGAAGCTGATGCTGCAGCACCCGCTGACCTTCGACGCCGCCTGGAACGGTGTCCGGGAGGGGGACTTCACCCACCCGGGCTACGCTGCGGTCTTCCGCGTGATCAGCAGCACGCCCCTGGTGGAGGGGTGGGTGGACCAGCTGCGCGCGGCCGCGCCCAATGAACTGGTCACCCAGCTCCTGGTGGCCCTGCTCGTCGAGCCGCTGGTGCGGGAGGCCAGCGAGAACTACTCGCTGGCCCACTCCAGCCGGCTGCAACTCGCACGCGTGGTGCGGGAGATCGCCGACTGCAAGTCCAAGCTGCAACGGACCGATCCGGTCAAGGACCCGACCGGTCACCGCAGCCAGTTCGCAGAACTGACCCAGCTGGAGATGCAGCGCAAGCAACTCCTCGTCGCCAGCGCGGGGGAGTAGCCCTCAGGCAGCGGCCAGGGCCAGCAGCCGGGGCCCGAGGGCCTGCAGCGTCGGGTCGGGCTCGAGGTCGGTGCGCAGCAGGCAACGTTCGTCGTCGGCGGTCAGCACGCGCCTGGCGAGCTCCAGCGCGGCCGCCTCCAGCCGTCGGGCGGTGGACTCCGAGACCTCCAGCCGCCGCGCCAGGACGCGCAGGCTGTGGGTGGGGCGCTCGATCCCGAACCGCAGCCGGAGGAACTCCGCGGCCTCCCCGCAGATCAGGTTGAGGAAGTCGGTGCCCACGCTCTCGACCCGGTCGAAGTCTGCGAGGAAGACCGCCTGGGCGCTGGGGATCTCGTCGATGGGGGCGGTGTGCACCTGGGCGATGGCGACCGCCTGCCGGCTCGTGCCGATGACGTCGGCCAGCTCCTGGTGTCCCAGCTCTCCGCGTTCGGCCTCCACCCTGCGGATCCGCTGTCGCACACGCTGCCGGTGGAGCGGGCCCTCCAGCATCCCCCCGCGGCGCGCCGCGCTGGCGGCGACGGCGTGACGGACGTAGTCGTGCGCGAGCGTGGTGAAGCGCAGGCCTCGCCGGTGGTCGTAGCGCTGCATGGCCTCGGCCAGCCCGATGCACCCGTCCTGGAACAGGTCGTCCACGGGCAGGGACTGCCGTTTGGCGAAGTCCATGGCATGGCGGCGCACGAGGCGCAGGTTGGCGATCCAGAGCTCCCGCCAGGCCTCCCGCCCGTCGTCTCGGACCTTGCGCAGCAGGTGTTGGTCCGGCCGAGTGCCCTCGCGCAGCAGGTGCTCGGCATAGACCCCCGCCTCGATGCGACGGGCGAGCTCGACCTCGTCCTCGGCGCGCAGGAGCGGTGCTTTCAGGTGGTCATCAAGGAAGGCCATGCACGGCAGTCTGGACACCCGAGGGGTGGCCGGGCCAGAGTCATGCCCGGATCGACAACACCTCGGGTCGGGTTGCCAACACCTTCGGCCGAACTGACAACACCTGGCCGTGATTTGGCAACACTCAGGCCGCCTTCGCCGTCTCCAGCTTCCCGGCCCTGCGCAGGTTCGCCACAGCCACCCCGATGATCGCAAGGGTCAGCACGCCGCCCAGCAGCTTGGCCCACAACTGGCCTGCGATGAACAGGCACATCATCGCCAGCAGCGTGGGCAGCAGGTACCGGCAGGACCACACGATGTAACCGCCGAAGCTGGGCATCTTCACGCCGGTGTCCTCGGCCACGGCCTTGACCATGAAGTTGGGACCGTTGCCGATGTAGGTCATGGCGCCCCAGAACACGGAGCCGAGGCTGATCGCGGTCAGGAACCCGACGGGGACGCCTGCGACGAGCTCCACGCCGGTGGCGTCCCGGCCGAGGGTCTGCGCCATCTCGAAGAACGTGGCGTAGGTGGGGGCGTTGTCCAGGACGGCCGAGAGGCCACCGCTGAACAGGAAGAACGTCACGTCGTTGAGGGGGAGCTTCGGTGCCAGCTGCCCCAGCACCCGCAGTGCAGGGATCATGGTGAGGAAGATGCCGACGAACAGTGCCGCCACCTCCAGGATCGGACCCCAGGTGAACTTGTTGTTGACGTAGCGGACCTCGTTGCTGCCCAGGCCCAGCGAGAGCGCCGCGGCACCGAGCATCACCAGTTCGCGCCACGGCACGTACTGGTGCCACAGGGCGTGACCCGCCTCGATGGCGTGCAGGTCGATCGACGGCGCCAGGGCCACCGCGAGCACCACCATGACGAGGAAGAACAGGTGGCGTCGGCCGAGGACATAGAGCTTCTTGACCTCTTCGAGGTCCCACATGATGTTCGCGGGCGGCTCCTTCTCGTAGAGCACCTTGTCCAGGGCGTAGTAGCTGAGGATCAGCAGCGCGTTCACGAACAACCACTGCGGGAACAGGGTGAGGGTCCACGTGAACGGGACGCCGCGCAGCATGCCGAGGAACAGCGGCGGGTCACCCAGTGGGGTGAGGAGGCCGCCGGCGTTGGCGACGGTGAAGATGAAGAAGATCACGGTGTGGGCGCGGTACTTGCGCTGCTGGTTGGTCTTCAACAGCGGCCGGACCAGGAGCATCGCGGCCCCGGTGGTCCCGATGAAGGAGGCGATCAGGGCGCCGAAGGCGATGAACTTGGTGTTGGTCACCGGCCGGGCGGCGATGTCGCCACCGAGGTGGATGCCGCCGGAGATCACGAACAGGGCCAGCAGCAAGATGATGAACTGGGCGTACTCGACCAAGGCGTGCACCACGGGGGAAGGCCCCTCGAGGACCGTCATGAACAAGGCGACGGGGATGCCGAGGGCGAGCGCCACCACGAGCTTGCTGCGGTTCTTGTCCCACCAGTGTTCGGTGGCGGGGATGAGGGGGAGGACGGCGATGCACAGCAGCATCACGACGAACGGGATCACCGTCCACCACGCCAGTGAGGTCTCAAGCAGCACGATTCGTCCTTTCCGGTTCGGCCAATCTAGTGGCGCTGTTCGCGACGGGCACAATGGATGCCATGAGTTTCATGGCATCCCGTCCGGACAAGTCCCTGCTGCGTGAGCTGGCACAGGAGGCGGGCCGCAAGGTGGCCGTCCTCGCACACGGCTCCGGCCCCGAGACGACGGTCCTGGCCGGTCGTGAGTTGCTGGCGTTGCGGCACCTCGGCACATGGGAGCTCTGGGGCTGGGACGAGGTGCTGAAGGGATCCTGGAAGGCCGAGCAGTCCACCTTCACCTGGACCGTCGGAGGCAACCGCAAGGTGGAGGCGAAGCTCGACGACGTGGGCCGGCTGCCGGAGGTGTTCCGGGAGCGCGTGCAGGCCTCCACCGTCGCCACCGAGGCCCACGACCTGCCGCGGGGCAGCATCCAGATCGTCGGCCGGCGGCGCCTCGACGGCAGCGACGAGATCACCTGGTACACCTCCGCCAGCGGCGGCGCCTCCTTGGCGGACCCGGCGACGGCGGCGTTCATCGTCGAGCGCACCGACGCCCTGAAACAGGAGTGGGTGCGCGGGTAGGCGCCCCTCACCCGGCGAGGTGGCGAGCCTCGAACGTGCGCACCGTGGCGTGCAGGTCAGCGTCCTCCAGCGTCGTGCCGCCGAACCCGCCGTGCGGCATCGCCTCGAACACGTGCAGTTCGGCCTCCACGCCGGCGGCCAGCAGCCGGCGGTGCAGCCTGACCGTGTTGGACAGGAACAGGTCCCGGGTGCCCGACTGCAGCAGCGTCGGGGGGAACCCCTTCGGGTCACCGAACAGGGGAGACACGTACGGGTCGGTGAGGTCCGCGCCGGCGGCGTAGAGCCGGTTCGGGACCTCCAGGGACGCCAGGACGTTGTCGATGCCCGCGAGGGTCCGGAACGAGTCACCGGACTCGGTGAGGTCGGCCTCCGGGCTGCGCAGCACCAGCGCGGCAGGCATCGGCAGGCCCTCGTCGCGCGCCCGCAGCAGCAGCGCGGCGGCGAGGTTGCCGCCGGCGGAGTTGCCCGACACCAGGATTCGGTCGGGTGAGCGCACCTCCAGGGCCCGCCGGTAGAGCGCCAACATGTCCTCGAGCGCGGCCGGGTAGGGGTGCAGCGGAGGGACGCGGTAGTCGGGAGCCCAAGTGATGCCGTCGCGGCCGACGGCGTCGGGAACCGCCTGGATCCAGGCCAGCTCGCCCCCGCCCAGGTAGAGCGCGCCGCCGTGGGCGTCGATGAAGATCGGGGTCTCGCCGTCGTCCACGAGGCTGGCCGGGGTGATCACGTGGGTGGTGGTGCCGTCGATCTCGAAGGTGGAGCGGGTGTAGGTGTCCGCGGGCGGCAGGCCGGCCTCGTACATCGGGCGCACCGCCGTGTTCACGGCGTCGGTGAATGCCAGCCAGCCATCTGTGTCGCCGATCTCGGGGAACGGTGGGCTGGGGAAGTCGGGGCGGGACAGGAACTCCCGAGCGGGGGTGCTCAGGGCTTCGGGCGGCTCGGGGCGGTAGCGGGGCGCGGGCTGGTCCACGGGTGTCCTCTCAGGCAATGGTGACCTGGGTCTCGGTGTCCACCAGTTCGACGAAGGTGCGGCCCGGGGTCATGAGCAGGGGTGAACCGTCGTCGAGGGTGAACCTGAACGGTTCAGCCTCGGAGCCCTTGGTCCAGGTGCCGGTGACGTACCTGCCGCCGCTGGCGTAGAGGAAGGTGTCGGTGCCGTCGATGACCTCGTAGATGGGTTCGGCGCCGCCCGAGCCCGCGTGGATCTTGTCGCGGTACAGTTCGGCGCGGATCACCAGGATGTTGTCGGTGGTGACGCGGCTGCCGTCGAGCAGGACGTGCTCGCCCCAGGGCATGCTGCGCAGCCACGTCCCGGTGGCCTCGTCGAAGTCGTAGGCCATCCGGTAGTCGTCGCCCTGGTGGGGGACCTCGACGCGTGCCGCCGGGTCCCCCTTGTTGATGCTGGGTTCGTCCACGTCGGTGGCGAAGGGCAGGTAGGGCACGGGTGGGCCGTCGGGGAAGACGCCGGAGACCTCGGCCAGTTTGCCGGGATGGCACACCAGCGCACGGTCGTAATAGGTCTGGCCCTCGTACTTGCGGATCCGGTCCTGGTTGACCGAGTAGGCGCCGGTGCCCTTCATGTCGATGTAGACCAAGTCGCTGGAGATGACCTCGGAGAAGCTCTCGAGATAGTTCACCACCCAGCGGGCGCCGCCGCTGCTGCCCAGGACTGCGTGCATGGGGGCGAGCAGCGGTACGTCGACGGGGCGCAGCGAGCGCACCGGTGCGGCATTGGCTGCCATGACGGAGTGGAATACCGGCATCAGGCGGGTGCCGTCGTAGCCGTTGGGGTTGCGGTACCCGTCGGCCTGCACGAAGACGATGTCGGCCTCGTTGATGCCCTCCTGCGGGTGCTCGTTCTTGTTGTCGGGCACCTTCACCGCCACCGCCGGGTGCGCTCCCGCCGTCGGGTCCGTCATCAGCATGCCGGTGAGTGGCCACCGGGGCCGGTCGTCGACGGTGGGGGTGGGGCTCGGGGTGGGCGTCGGTGTGGGGGACGGCGACGGCGAGGGTGACGGGCTGGCGCTCTCCGCAGCGACGCTCGGGGCGCAGGCCGAGACCCCGACGGCAGCGGCGGCCAGCACGCCGCCGAGCGCATGGCGTCGTGTGATCTCTTGCATGTGGGGTTCCCCTCCGAGCAATTGTTTCCCGCCGGCGAGCGTATCGGTTGCAGGCACTGCGGTCACCATCGCGATCACGGACCGAGCACTGCGGGACGCTACCCCGACCGCTTCCCGCTACCGCCATGGCGGTAGCGTCTGCGATCCGGGTAGCGGCTGCGAAACGGGTGGCGTCCGGCGGCCGGATGGTGCTCCGCCGCGCACACCATCCAGAAACAAGAACCGCCCCGACCCGGCCCAAGGCCTTGTCGGAGCGGTTTGCGTTGGGTTGGCTCCCCGGACTGGACTCGAACCAGTAACCCTTCGATTAACAGTCGAATGCTCTGCCAATTGAGCTACCAGGGACCGGTGGCTGTTCCCAACCACGCGAGGTGAAACACTACCAGAGAGATCGCGGGACTGAGAAATCAGCCCTCCCGGCCGACGGTGCGGGCGCTGCCGGCGTCGAGGGCGGCCAGGAAGTTGTCCGCCCAGTCATTGATGGTGTGCTCGCTGACCTGCTTGCGCAGCGAGCGCAGCCGCCGCCGCTTGGCGGCGGGCGTGTCGTTCAGGGCCTTGAGGAAGACTTCCTTCATCCCGTTGAGGTCGTAGGGGTTGACCATGTAGGCCTGCCGCAGTTCCCGCGCCGCGCCGGCGAACTCGCTGAGCACCAGCGCGCCTCCGTCGGAGGGGTGGCAGGCGATGTACTCCTTGGCGACGAGGTTCATGCCGTCGCGCAGCGGGGTGACGAGCATGACGTCGGCGATCCGGTACAGGGCCGCCATGGTGGCCCGCGGGAACGAGGAGTGGCGGTACACGATCGGGGGACGGCCCACACCGCCCACCTCGGAGTTGATGCGGCCCACGAGGAGGTCGATGTCGTCGCGCAGGCGCCGGTACTCGTCGACCCGTTCCCGCGACGGCGTCGCCACCTGGAAGAACACGACCTCCTCCGGGTCCAGCTTCCCCTCGGTGAACAGCTCACCCATGGCCCGCACCCGCTGGCGCAGCCCCTTGGTGTAGTCCAGGCGGTCAACGCCCAGGAACACGGTCTTCGGATTGCCCAGCTCGGCGAGGAGCGCTTCCGCCTCGGCCACCACCTCGGGGCTCTCGGCGAGCTCGCGGAAGCCGTCGGTGTCGATGGAGATCGGGAACGCACGTGCGATGCAGACGTGGGTGCCGTCCACCTGCACCGAGTCCTTGTCCACCTTGTGGCTGGTGCGGGTCCGCACCAGGCGCAGGAAGTTGCTGGCGCCGCCCGGCACCTGGAAGCCGACGAGGTCCGCGCCCAGCATGCCCTCGAGCAGTTCCTTGCGCCACGGCAACTGCTGGTACAGCTCCACCGGTGGGAACGGGATGTGCAGGAAGAACCCGATCCGCAGGTCGGGCCGCTGTACGCGCAGCAACTGCGGCACCAGGAGGAGTTGATAGTCCTGCACCCACACCGTCGCGCCCTCGGCGGCCACCTCAGCCGCGGCGTCCGCGAAGCGCTGGTTCACACGCTTGTAGGCGTCCCACCACTCGCGATGGAACTCGGGGAAGGCGACCGAGTCGTGGAACAGGGGCCACAGGGTGGCGTTGGAGAAGCCCTCGTAGTACTCCTCCACCTCCTGCGCGCTGAGCGCGACGGGCTTGATCTCGTAGCCGTCGTGCTCGAAGGGCTCGACCACCTCGTCGGGGGCGCCGTGCCAGCCCACCCAGGCGCCACCGCGCTTGCGCATCACCGGCTCCAGGGCCGTCACGAGCCCACCGGGCGCGGTCCGCCACGAGACCTCGCCGTCGGGTCCGGTGTCCCGGTCCACGGACAGTCGATTCGCAACTACAAGGAACGTTGCACCAGTTTCAGCGATGGGCACTTCGTCGGCCACGTCTACCTCCATTGTCGGACCCACCCTACCGCCGCGGCATGGCAGGCTGGCTCCATGGACACCAACACCTGGCATCCCGTGACCGATGCGGGCCGCGACTTCGGAGACCTCGTGGCGGCCCATCCGGACCGTGTGCTGCTGGCCCTGGACTTCGACGGAACCCTCGCCCACCTCGTGCCCGACCCCGAGGACTCCCGGCTGCACGACACCTCGGCCACGGCCCTCGGGGAACTGGGGCGCCGCCTCGGGCAGCTGGCCATCATCACCGGTCGGCCCGTGGACGCGGTACGCAGGCTGGGAGCGCTCGAGGGACGCCCGGGCCTGGACCGGCTCGTGGTGCTGGGACAGTACGGGGCCGAACGCTGGGACGCGGCCACGGGCGAGGTCCACGTGCCCGAGGCCGACGACGGCGTGGCGGCCGCCAAGCGCGATCTGGTTTCCCTGTTGGCTGAACTGGCTGCGGCGGGTCACCCCGTCGCCGGCGTCCACCTCGAGGACAAGGGCGGGCGCGCCATCGGCGTCCACACCCGTCGCGCCGACGATCCGGAGGGTGCGCTGGCCGTGCTGGACACCGAGGTCCGCCGGATCGGGGAGCGGCATGGGCTGCACGCCGAGCCGGGACGACTGGTGCTGGAACTGCGCGCGTCGAACAGGACCAAGGGCGACGCGCTGGCCGAACTGGTCGCCGCGCACTCGCCCGCGCTCGTCGCGATGGTGGGCGACGACCTGGGCGACCTGCCCGCCTTCAACCTGCTCGCGCAGCTGCGGGAGCAGGGGATGGCTTGTTGCGCCGTCGTATCCTCGTCCCAGGAGCAGCCCGCGCTCACCGAGGTGGCCGACGTCGTGTGCGACGGTCCCGACGGCGTGGCGGACTGGCTCACCGAGCTTGCGAGGAGAGTGTCATGACTGGGACCACCGCGGTGCCGGCCGGCGAGGCCGTCGACGAGCACGCCCACCACCACGGCTACATCAGCGACAAGGCCCGGTACCTGACCAGGCTCAAGCGCATCGAGGGCCAGGTGCGGGGCGTGCACCGGATGGTGGACGAGGACGTGTACTGCATCGACATCCTCACCCAGATCAGCGCGCTCACCTCCGCCCTGGAGAACGTGGCGCTCGCGCTGCTGGACGACCACATCGCGCACTGCGTGGTGGATGCCGCCAAGAACGGCGGCCCGGACGCGGAGGCGAAGCTGAAGGAGGCCTCGGCCGCCATCACGAGGCTGGTCAAGTCCTGAACCGGTCGCCGGTTCCGAGGCACGCGGTGGGGCGTGCGGGGCTCGAACCCGCGACCGAGTGGTTATGAGCCACCTGCGCTAACCGGCTGCGCCAACGCCCCCGTAGTGGAATGTGTTGGCGATACTACCCCTCATGGACCCGCTGGTCAGGGGTGTGTCGCAAGTTTCGTTCAGCGGTTGCCGCGGTAGAGCGAGATTCCCTCCGGCAGCAGCCGGGGGAGTTCAGCGTGGACCATGTCCGCCAGCTGGTCCTGGCGCCCCGGGGTCATGCGGCTCGCGAGCGAGGTGATCGAGAGCGCGGCGACGGCGTCGTCGCCCCGCATCAGGGCCATGCCGATGCAAGCCACGCCGGGTTCGTTCTCCTCGTTCTCGACGGAGTAGCCGCGTTCGCGGGCGAGTGCGATCTGCTCGCGGAGTTGCGCGAGCGTCACGTCCCGGTCCGCGGGCAGGCTGCGGATGTAGATGTCGAGTTGGTCGTCGGGCACCCCGCGCGCAGCCAGCAGCGCGCGACCGAGGGAACTGGCCGCGATGGGAACCCGCTGTCCCACTGCGGACCACACCCGGATGGCACGCGCCCCGGGCTCCACCTTGTCCAGGTAGACCACCTCGTCGTCGGACCAGGAGCCCAGGTGCACGAGTTCCTCGGCCTTGCGGGCAACCTCCACCAGCGCGGGGTGGAGCACCGCCACCAGGTTGTCCCCGGTGAGGAAGCGGTCCCCGAGTGCGATGGCGGTGGGGCCGAGCCGGTAGTCGCCGCCTTCGGTCTGGACGGCGTAGCCGCGGCTGCGGAAGGTGGACAGCGCCCGGTAGGCGGTGGACTTGTTGACGCCGGTGCGCTCGGACAGGGCCGCCAGTCCCACGCCTGCGGGTCCGGCCTCGGCGAGCGCGCTGAGGATCGCGAGGGCGCGGTCGATCGCCTCGATCCGTGGTGCATCCGTCATCCCTCCAGTCTGGCACCCCCGCCGCGAACCTGCTAGATTGCGGCTATCGAAAAGCTGAGTTTCAATGAATGAAACGCGAGGAGATGAGAATGGCTGTACTCGACGAAATGGTCGAAGCGCTGCTGGTGCCCGTGGTGGTGCTCGACGACGCCGCCGACGCCACCCCACTCGGTGACGCCCTGGTGGCAGGCGGGATCCCGGTGGCCGAGGTCACCTTCCGCACCGCTGCCGCCCCCGATGCGATCAAGGCGCTCGCCGGGCGCGACGACCTCCTCGTCGGGGCCGGGACCGTCGTCAGCCCCGAGCAGGTGGACCGCGCCGTCGATGCCGGCGCACGTTTCATCGTCAGCCCGGGTCTCCTGCCCGAGGTTGTGCGCCGTGCCCAGGAGCGCGACGTCGCCATCGTGCCCGGCGCGGTCACGCCGTCGGAGATCATGACGGCCCTCAGCCTGGGACTGGACACCGTCAAGTTCTTCCCCGCCAACGTCTACGGCGGCCCCTCGGCCATCAAGGCCCTCGGTGCCCCGTTCGGCCAGGTGAAGTTCGTGCCCACCGGTGGCGTGTCCGCAGAGAACCTGGACCAGTACCTCTCCCTGCCCAACGTCATCGCCGCCGGCGGCTCGTGGATGGTCAAGCCGTCCCTGTTCGCCGATGGTGACTTCACCGCCGTCACAGACCTGTCCCGGGCCGCCGTCGCGGCCGCGAAGAAGATCAAGGAGAACGCATGACCATCCAGCTCCGCCCCGCCGAGGAGTGCCGCTACGACGCCGTCTCGCTCGGCGAGATCATGCTGCGGCTGGACCCGGGGGAGTTCCGGATCCGCACCGCACGTCGCTTCGAGGCCTGGGAGGGTGGCGGCGAGTACAACGTCGTGCGCGGCCTGTCCCGGGTCTTCGGCCTGCGCTCGGCCGCCATCTCCTCGTTCGTCGACGACGAGGTGGGCCGCCTCGTCGAGGGGTTCATGCTCGCCGGCGGCGTGGACACCTCCCTGCTGAAGTGGGTCAAGTCCGACGGCATCGGCCGCACCGTGCGCAACGGGCTCAACTTCACCGAGCGCGGATTCGGGCTGCGCAAGGCCAAGGGCGTCTCGGACCGCGGCAACACCGCCATCTCCAAGCTCCGCGCCGACGACGTGGACTGGGACCACGTCTTCGGTGACCTGGGCGTGCGCTGGCTCCACACCGGCGGCATCTACGCCGCCCTGTCCGAGCAGTCGGCCGAGACCGCGCTGGCCGCCCTGAAGGCGGCCAAGAAGCACGGCACCATCGTGTCCTACGACCTCAACTACCGCCCCAGCCTGTGGGCCTCCATCGGCGGCCAGGCCCGGGCGCAGGAGGTCAACCGCGAACTGGCGCGCCACGTCGACGTCATGATCGGCAACGAGGAGGACTTCACCGCCTCCCTCGGCTTCGAGATCGAGGGTGTCGACGAGAACCTCACCGAACTGCCCATCGAGGGCTTCAAGCGGATGATCGCCGACGTGTCCGAGGAGTTCCAGAACTTCCAGGTCATCGGCACCACGATGCGCGGCGTCACCAGCGCGTCGGTCAACGACTGGAGCGCCATCGCGTGGTCCCGCGAGACCGGCGTCGTGCAGGCCGCTGACCGCAAGGGCATCGAGATCATGGACCGCGTCGGCGGCGGCGACTCCTTCGCCTCCGGCCTGATCTACGGCCTGATCACCGGTGAACCACTGCAGACCGCCGTCGAGTACGGCGCCGCGCACGGAGCGCTCGCCCAGACCACCCCGGGAGACACGTCCATGGTGACCGCCGCGGACGTCATCCACCTGGCGGGCGGCGGCAGCGCACGCGTCGACCGCTGAACCGATCACTCCACCACCGGGCCCGGGCGCGCTGCGTCCGGGCCCCGTGCGTCTGCGCCCTGGGTGATCGCGCGGCGGCTCCGGAGCGTGAACCCGTCGCACGGCACTAACGTTGGGGCATGATCGAGCTCCTGACCGCCTCCCCTCTGCTCACGATCATGCTCGTGGTGGCGCTGGGGGCCGCGATCGGCATCATCCCCTTCGGTCCGGTGCGTTTCGGTGCCGCGGGGGCGCTGTTCGTCGGCCTCGCCGTCGGGGCCCTGGACCCGGCGCTGGGGGAGAACCTCACCCTCGTGTCCAACCTCGGCCTGGCCCTGTTCGTGTACATGGTGGGCATCGCCGCAGGTGAGACGTTCTTCGCGGACCTGCGTCGACAACTGCCGCTGATGGGCCTCGGCGTGGGCGTGATCGCGGTGGTGGCGGTGCTCGCGGTGGTGCTGGGTCTGGCCCTCGGACTGGACGCCGGGCTGATCACCGGCACCCTCGCGGGCGCGCTCACCTCCACACCCGCCCTGGCGGCGGCGACGGCGGCCACCGGCAGTGCCGAGGCCGGCGTCGGCTACTCCATGGGCTATCCGGTGGGAGTGGTCCTGTCCATCCTCGTGGTGTCGGTGGTGATCCGCCGCAAGTGGCCGGCGAAGCGGGACTCCGCCTCCGCCGACGGCGAGGCCATCGTCGCCGAGTCGGTGCAGGTGGACCGGCCGACGCCGCTGCGCCGGGTGCCCGGGTGGCGCGAGCAGACCATCAAGATGAGCTACCTGATCCGCGACGGGCACACCCGGGTCCTGGCCCCGGGGGAGGACCTCCTGCCGGGGGACCGGGTGCTCGTGGTCGGGTCCCACGACGCCGTGACGCCGGCGGTCGAGTACCTCGGCACGCCGCTCGGCAAGGAACTCACCAACGACAGGGAGGACGTCGACTTCAAGCGCTTCGTCGTCTCCGAGCCCGACGTGGCCGGCCGAACCGTGGCGCAGCTGAACCTCCCCAGCCGCCTGGGTGGGGTGATCACCAGGGTCCGCCGTGGGGACAGCGACCTGCTCGCGCGCGACGACCTCGTCCTGCAACTCGGTGACCGCGTGCTCGCCGTGGTGCCGCGAAGCGAGCTCCCGGCCACCGCGAAGTTCTTCGGCGACTCGGAGCGCAAGGTCTCCGAGGTCGACGCCCTCGCCCTCGGCCTCGGCGTCACCCTGGGCCTGCTGCTGGGCAGCGTCACCGTCGGCATCGGCGCCGTGCAATTCTCCCTCGGTGCGGCGGCCGGACCGCTGCTCGTCGGGATGGTGCTCGGTGCGGTCCACCGCACCGGCCCGCTGAACTGGGACGTCCCGCACTCCGCCAACCTGACCATCCGACAGCTCGGGCTGCTGTTGTTCCTCGCCACCGCCGGCCTGGCAGCCGGGCCCATGTTCGCCTCCCAGGTGCTCACCCTCACCGGCGCGAAGGTGGTGGGCCTCGCGGCCTTGGTGGTGGTGGCCTCGGCCGTCGCCTTCCTGCTCGGGGCCCGGCTGCTGGGGCTCAGCGCCCCGCGCGCCTCCGGCGGCTTCGCGGGCTACGTCGGCCAGCCGGCCATCCTGGCGTTCGCGCAGGGGCGGGTCAACGACGAACGGATCGAGGCCGGCTACGCGGCGCTGTTCGCGCTCGGGATCATCGCCAAGATCCTTGCGGTGCAGGTCATCGGCGCCCTCATGACGGGCTCCTGAGCGCCAACCGTGTCCCAGTACCCGGCGTGGGTGGCCCCTCCCATGGTTGGCGATAGACTCGCCCGCGTGCTGACGATGCAAGAAGCCCTGCGTGCCCTGTCCGACTACTGGACCTCCCGCGGCTGCCTCACCTGGCAGCCGTTCAACACGGAGGTCGGTGCCGGCACCATGAACCCCGCCACCGTGCTGCGCGTGCTCGGTCCGGAGCCGTGGGACGTGGCCTACGTCGAGCCATCGGTGCGCCCCGACGACTCCCGCTACGGCGAGAACCCCAACCGCCTGCAGCAGCACACCCAGTTCCAGGTGATCCTGAAGCCGGAGCCCGGCAACCCGCAGGAGCTCTACCTCGGTTCCCTCGAGGCGCTCGGCATCGACCTGGACGCCCACGACGTGCGCTTCGTCGAGGACAACTGGGCACAGCCGGCAATCGGCGCCTGGGGACTCGGCTGGGAGGTGTGGCTCGACGGCATGGAGATCACGCAGTTCACCTACTTCCAGCAGGTGGGCGGCCAGGACCTCGGCCCCATCCCCGTGGAGCTCACCTACGGGATGGAACGCATCCTGATGGCGCTGCAGGGCGTCACCCACTTCAAGGAGATCGCCTACTCCCGCAAGCCCGACGGCAGCCTCGTCACCTACGGGGAGGCCTTCGGCCAGCAGGAGTACGAGATGAGCCGCTACTACCTGGACGACGCCGACGTCGAGGTCAACCAGAAGCTGTACGAGGCCTACGTCTCCGAGGCCACCCGCATGGTGGAGGCCCGCCTGCCCGTGCCGGCCCACCAGTACATCCTGAAGTCCTCGCACGCCTTCAACGTGCTCGACGCCCGCGGCGCCATCTCCACCACGGAGCGTGCCAAGGCGTTCGGCTCCATGCGCCGCCTGATGCGCGACACCGCAGCCCTGTGGATCGAGCGCCGCGAGGAGCTGGGTTTCCCGCTGCTCAAGCAGTCCGAGGCCGCCGAGCCCACCGAACTGGTCGTGCCCGAGGTGCCGGCCGACGCCGCCCCGGAGACGTTCGCGTTCGAGATCGGTGTGGAGGAACTGCCGCCGCACGTCGTCGGCCAGACCATCGACGCCGTCCGCGAGGCCGTCACCGCCGGGCTGTCCGGCAGCCGCCTCGAGCACGGTGACATCACCGTCGACGGCACCCCACGCCGCGTCCTCGTCGTCGTCGACGGCGTGGCCGCCCGTGAACCCGACGCCGAGAACCTGCGCAAGGGCCCGAAGTGGTCCGCCGCCTTCGACGCCGACGGCAACCCCACCAAGCCGCTGCAGGGCTTCATGCGCGGCCAGGGCGTCGAACTCGACGCCGTGGTCAAGGCGGAGGTGGGCGGCAACGAGCACGCCTGCGTCCGCGTGCCCGCCCCCGGCCGTGGTGTCCTCGAGGTGCTCGCCGGGATCATCACCAGCACCGTCACTGGCCTGCGCGCCGAGAAGAACATGCGCTGGAACGACTCCGAACTGTCCTTCAGCCGCGCCGTGCGCTGGGTGCTGGCGCTGTGGGGACCCACGGTGGTCCCCGCCCGCATCTCCGGTCTGGAGACCGGCCGCCGCACCTACCTCCAGCGCGGCACCGAGGCAGCCCCTCAGGCGCGGCCCGACGGCACCGTCGTCGGCCACCACGACGTGGCCTCGGCCTCGGAGTACCTGGACAAGCTGGCCGCCGGCCGCATCCTCGCCTTCACCGAGCAGCGGCGTGCAGCCGTCGTGGAGCAGGCCACGGCGCTGGCCGCGGGGGTGGGTGGCACGATCGACTTCGACGCCAACTCCGCGCTGGTGGACGAGATCACCAACCTCGTCGAGGAGCCCCACGGCGTGCTCGGCAACTTCGACGCCCGTTACCTCGAACTGCCGGACCGCATCACCACCTCCGTCATGGCCAAGCACCAGCGCTACCTGCCGGTGCGCGCCGCCGACGGCTCGCTGCTGCCGCACTTCGTCACCATGGCCAACGGCCACTGCGACGACGCCGTGGTGCGGGCCGGCAACGAGTCCGTGCTGCGCGCCCGCTACGAGGACGCCCTGTTCTTCTGGAACCAGGACCTCGAGGCGGACTCCGTCGAGGCGTTCGTGCCCGGGCTGGAGCAGCTCACCTTCGAGAACCGTCTCGGCTCCGTCGGCCAGCGCGCCAACCGGATCGCCGACGTCGCCGCCAAGCTCGGCGACGCCGTCGGGGTGGGGGAGGCCGACGCCGCCACCATCGCCCGGGCCGGCCAGTTGGCAAAGTTCGACCTCGCCACCGCCCTCGTCACGGAGATGACCAGCCTCGCCGGCTTCGTCGC
Source organism: Tessaracoccus terricola (assembly GCF_054776555.1). Lineage (NCBI taxonomy): Bacteria > Bacillati > Actinomycetota > Actinomycetes > Propionibacteriales > Propionibacteriaceae > Tessaracoccus > Tessaracoccus terricola. The sequence continues at coordinate 1,033,901 of NZ_BAAHBS010000005.1, forward strand.
CCGGGAGTACGCCGTCCGCAAGGGCGAGCCGCAGGCCGTGGCGGACGCGCTGTACGAGATGGAGCAGCCCCACACCACCGCCGACGAGGTGCCCGCCTCGACGCCCGGTGCGCTGCTGTCCCTGGCCGACCGCTTCGACCTGCTCGCAGCCATGTTCGGCCTCGGTGCCAAGCCCAGCGGCTCCTCCGACCCGTACGGCCTGCGCCGCGCGGCCCTCGGCGTGGTGCGCATCCTGCGCGAACTGCCCGCCCTGTCCGCGCTCACCATCCGCTCCGGCCTGGAGGCCGCCGCCGCCCGTCTGCGGGAGCAGGGGATCGAGGTCGGCGACGAGGCGCTGGAGGCCGCCGAGTCGTTCACCATCGGACGGTTCGCCCAGTTCCAGCGCGACGAGGGCCTCTCCGCCGACGTCGTGGCCGCCGTCGCACCTTCGGCCGGGACCCCCGGTGCCGCCGACGCGCACGCCAGGGCACTGGTGGAACTGAGCTCCGACGAGGGCTTCGGCAATCTCGTCGAGGGTGTGGTTCGCATCTCGCGGATCGTCCCGGCCGGCACCGAGGCCTCCTACGACGAGTCCAAGCTCAGTGAGCCGGCAGAGCGGGAGCTCCACGAGACGTTGGCCGCAGTGGAGGCGAGCTCCGACCTGCGCGGCTTCGCCGAGGTGGGCTCCGCCCTGGTGGCGCCCGTCGCGAAGTTCTTCGACGAGACCCTGGTCATGGCCGACGACGCGGCGGTCCGCGCCGCGCGCCTCGGCCTGCTGGCCACGATCCTGGACAGGGCCCCCCAGGGCCTCGACTGGGCCGCGGTGGACTCCGTCGTGAACTGACCGGTCCGGCCATGCCGTTGGCGGCGCCGAACTCGGCGTCGCCACGGCCCGGACGCCTACCCCGGCCGTCACCGGCGGGTTAGGCTGGGCGCATGGTCGTGGTCACTGCTGTTCACGTGCGGGTCAACCCCGAATCGATCGACGCGTTCGTCGAGGCGACGCTCGACAACCACCGCAACTCGGTCCAGGAGGCGGGCAACCTGCGCTTCGACGTGCTGCAGTCCCCGGACGACCCGGGGACGTTCATGCTCTACGAGGTCTACGCGTCACAGGCCGACGCCGACGCGCACAAGGAGACCGCCCACTACCTGCGCTGGCGGGAGACCGTGGCCCCGATGATGGCCGAGCCGCGGCGTGGCGTCGGCTACCGGCCGCTCGCGCCGGCGGAGGCCGCCGACTGGTGACGTCGCGGCGGCCGACGGCGATCCCCGGTCAGGCGAGGTAGGTGCGCCACAGGTCGCCGACGGCGCCCTCGTGGTGGTGCCCGATCACGGTGAACCCGTGTTCGAACATGGTGGGGTGGGACCCGGCCATGACGTGGGGGCCGCCGACGAGGCGGAGCATCTCCAGGTCGTTGGGCATGTCACCGAATGCGGCGCACTCCGCCGCCGTGACCCCCAGGTCTGCGATCACCTCGGACAGCGCCGTGCCCTTGCTGACTCCGGCGGCGCTGATCTCCACGGTGCCGTGGTCGGCGCTCCAGGAGAACGTCACAGTGAGGTCGTCCCCGGCAGCGGCGGTCGCGACCTCGGCCAGCTGCTCTGTGTTCGCGCGTCGGGTGTGGGCGATCACCTTGATGATCGGCTCCCGCGCCACCAGTTCCTCGAGTGAACCGATGATGGGGTCCCGGTCGGGGATGTGCGGGAAGTCCGGCGCCACGCCCCAGTCGTCCTCGAACTCGACGCCGTAGGTCATCTCCAGGTCGGCCGGCAGCTCACCGGCGAGGTGGTGGATGACGTCGGGGGAGATGGGGTGGATGATCTCGGGCCGCGGCGAGGCCAGCCTTCCGATGGAGGCGCCGTTGCTGGCGATCAGGATCGGGTTGATGTCGCGCAACTCGTCGAGGGCGGCGAGGTTGCGGCGGGGCCGTCCGGTGGCGATCACCAACTCGATCCCGGCCTCGTGGATCTGCCTTGCGGCTTCGAGGTTTCCGGGGTGGGGCAGGCCACCTTCGCCGAGGAAGGTGCCGTCCAGGTCGGTGGCTACGAGGGCGGGCTTCATGAACATGACCCTAGCCCAGTGGGCAACCCGGCCGAGCCGGCGTGGCCGGCGCGAAATCCTCACGGGCGACGGCGTGTCGCGTATCAGCGTCCGGACCAGCTTCCTCCTTGACGGTGTCGGTGCAGTCCGCACCGAACACGATTCCCAGGAGGCACCATCATGGCCCAGGCAATCGGACCGACGTATGCCGGCGGTTCGCAACCCATCACCAAAGACGGGTACGACGTGCTGTACCTGCCTGACACCCACAACCGGGAACTGATCGCGGCCGGGGAGGCCCCGGTCTTCTACTACATCCCCAACCAGGTTCGGATGGCCCGCAAGGAGGGCCCCGACAAGGGGGACTACCTGTTCAACCTGCTCCGCTTCGCCGGGACCGGCGGTGAGGGCGTGATCGGCGGTGGCGGCGACGTCGCCGGCGGCATGCTGACGTTCTCCGTGACCGGCGCACTGCCGGAGGAGACCCGCCGTCAGGCCGAGTCCCAGATCAAGTCGCAGTTCGGCGACTCACAGGACGCCTTCTTCGGCCTGAAGAACGCCCGCAAGGAACCCCTGTTCCGGCCGGCCATCATCGCCGAGAGCACCACCAGTGTCTCGAACCTGGCGCCCACGGACACCGGGTTCCCGGTGGTGGACCCGGGTGGCACCCGCGGACCGGGGGGCGGGTTCCGCACCGTCGGCATCCCCTCGAGCCAGGTCCGCTCCCGCGACGCGGAGCCGGCCGGTGCCGACAGCAACCTCGATCCCTGGTACTGCGTGCTGCAGGGGCAGGGCTCGGGCTCCATCGACCCCTCCGGCACCCACGCCTTCTCCGGGCTGTTGGGCACCTACCCGACCTCCATCGCGTGGGCCTCGTTCCACGGCGGCGGCAGCCCTCTGATCGTGATCCAGAACTACAAGCTGAAGGTCTGGTCGCCCGTGTGCACCATCAAGATCGACGGCAACTGGGACTCGGTGTTCCAGCACTTCTCAGCCGCAGCCTCGGGACGCTACCTGTGGGCCAAGGTCGACGTCGCGGCCGAGTTCAACAAGATGAAGAAGTCCGGCACCATCACGGTGGACGTCAAGGTGGACACGACGCTGCCCAACGCCGACGAGATCGCTCGGCGGATGGAGGAGCGCTCGGACCTGGTGTTCAACAAGTTCATGGAGATGGCCCAGCGCACCATCTTCGACCAGCCGGCCCCGCAGGTGGAGGCCGCGAAGGCCGACTCCGGCGGATGGTCGCCGTGGGGTGTGGGACTGTCCCTGAAGTACCGCCGTGACGAGAACCACCTCGACCTGCACTACGAGGAGACCAAGCAGTTCGCCTACCTCCAGGACCACACCATCTCGAGTTCGCTGGCGGGCATGGCCGACGAGATCAAGGCGGACCCGGACGCCGAGCGCAAGTACTTCCAGACCGTCTACCTGGACGACTGGCCGCAGCGGCTCGCGCGAGTGGTGCGTCCGGTGGCGAGCTGGTCGGACAACACCGTCCAGTTCATGTCGGTCCAGGTGGGCTACCCGAACACCGACGGCGACCTGAACTGGGCCGGCCACAGCTTCGCCTCCAGCGACGGCGTGGACCCCACCTGGAAGTACCAGACCGCGAAGAAGGCCTCCGGCGACGTCAGCAACGCGCCGCAGGACTGGACGCCGGACAAGACGTTCGTCAAGCGCAAGGTGCACCTGGCCGAACCGCCCAGCGAGATCCTCGACCCGTACCACCGCGTCCAGGTGGAGCGGAACGTCATCGACCTCGATCCCGAGCCCAACGGCACCCTGCTCAACGACACCACCCTCGAGGTGCGCGCCGACACCGCAGGCCGGATCGCCGTCGGGCCCATCGGGCTGGGCGTGATGCTCGAGGACAACTCGCAGACGGTCGAGGTGGTGATGGAACCGACGGACCGGGACTACCAGCCGCTCGGCATGCCACCGGTGCGGTTCCGCTGGAGCCTGTCCGACATCGACACCGACCGCAGCTGGACGGTCTTCTCAGGGGACCCCGAGCTGCTTCCGTACTACCGCTACCAGGTGACCGCCACCGTGAAGGGCACGCTGTTCCGCAAGGGGCAGAGCTGGACCGGACCGTGGGTCCCGGGCAACGGCAACGGGCCGATCATCATCGACGTCCCACCGCCCGACGGCGAGGGGGTCACCACCCGCTCCCTGACCGAGGACCGGGTACGCACCCTGCGCCAACTCGGGGCCCGGAGCAGGGGAGTGGCATCCGATGGGCAGGCCGACCAAGCCGCCGAAGTCACCTACGAGTCCGCCGGCGTCGAAGGTGATGACGCCCCGGTCTCCCGTGGTGAGGACGGCGAGCCACTCACCTTCCTGTCCTACCGACTCTGAGCGGACACTGTCATGGCCGGTACTGATGCTCATCCGACCGGGGACCCGGTGGACCCCGGCATCCTGGAGGTGCGCAGGGACGACTCCGGCAGGCCGCACCTGTCGGTCACCTTCCTGCTGGGCCGGACCCCGGCACCCCACGAGCCGATCGGTGACCTCGTCCTGAGCGCCACCGTCGCCGTCGGGCTGGTCAGCCGGCTGGAGGACCTGGCCTGGATCGGGGTCGACCTGGAAGTGGCTGCTCCCGTCGGCGCCGAGTCCAGCGGGCCCTTCGGCACCATTTCACTGGCCACCACGCTGGCGGGTGAGGAGGCCACCCGCCTCCTCACCGCGCTGGCGCAGGGGCGAGGCGGCCCGATCCTCGACCTGCGTGCCCGCCGCGCCGACGGCATGACGGGACACTGGCGCTTCGACTTCGTCGAGGTGCTGGCGCCGGTGGTCAACCCGGACCCGGGCGCCTGCGTGCACCTGGTCACCGTCGAGGGTGGGGTGGTGGCCGACGTCCTGCCAACGCGTCCGGCAGCAAGGAGCCGTGGTCCCGGTGACCCAGGGGTGCTGATGCTGCGCAAGGAAGTGGCCACCCCCGTCGCGCAGGTGGTCCGTCCACGACCATCGAGGACGGCCGGCACGTTCGGACGGGTGGAAGGGGTGCTGAAGGGCGAGGCACTCCTGGCGGTCCACTTCACGGAGCAGGCGAAGGGACCGATCCTGGGTTCCGGGCCCCTGCTGGGGGACCGGGAGGGGAACCGACGTTGGTACCTGCCGGAGCTCACCCTGGTGTCCCCGACAGCAGGGGGTGAGGCCGAGACCGCGCCGTTCCGCTTCGACCTGGCGACCGTCGGCCACCAGGGCGACGGCACCCCGGGCCTGGAGGCCACCGTCACCCTGACCCTGGCGGCCGGACCCTCCGCGGCGACGCTGGCGGCTTGGGAACAGGCCGGCAAGCCAGTCCTCGAACCGCTGCCCTGCACCGCACAGGTGGCGCTACGGATCCCGTTCCGGGACGAGCAGGGACGCAGCCTGACCGAGACCATCCCCGCGACGTCGGTGATCCCCACCGGCGAACTCGGCAAGGAGGGCTCCACCCTGGTGGCCACCTTCCGGCTCGCGAACAGCTGGGCGCGGATGGCCTACGGGTCCCTGTCCACACCCGGCTTCCAGGAGACGGCGCCCACGGTGCAGGTCAGCCTGGCGCACGAGGGGTGGCGCTCCAGCGGCAAGCCGATTCCTCACCAGATGCTCGAGCAGATCGCCGGGACCAAGGTCCTGGCCCTTCGGCGCGCCGGCGACGCGGCCCGCCCGATCTCCCAGAGCCAACTACTCAGCATGGCCAAGGCGAAGGTGCAGCTCACACCCGCCATCAGCAAGCTCGACCACATCAAGGCGGGCATCCAGAGCTGGCAGTGGGTCCACCGGAACAGCGCCGTGGAGCTGCCGGCGGTGGTTCCCTGCGCCGAGCACGGACAGTTGTACCGGCAGGCGGGCGAGCAGGGCTGGGAGGCCATCGGCTGCCGGCCCGCGCTGCAACTCGGGCACGCGGAGTACCGGACCTGGCAGGCCGAGACCATCTCCTCGGCCGAGGGGGTGCGCGTGTTCCGTTCCCTGACCCAGCCCGGCCGCTTCCTCGTGGTCCCGGAACGCTACGACATCGGACGGCACCCGGCCGATGACCCCGAGCGGGCGTTGCAGCCGACGCTGCTGCTCACCTCCACCATCGACGTCGAGAACCCGGCCAACATCCTGTGCGTGTTGGCCGCGGCCCTCGAGCCGGTGCCTGGCGCCGCCGACTTCGCACTCATCCGTGAGGAACTGCGGGCCCGCACGAACCGGGAGGTGGAGTTGCTGTCACCGGCTCAGGCGGGTCTGGAAGCGGAGGTCACCTGGGCGATTCCGGAGGTGCGCAGCATCGAGTGCCTGCCCATCGGGGTCGGGTTCACGGTGGTTGTCAGCACCGGGGTCCCGGGATTCCTGGCACTCAAGACCCTGCTCCGGACCGGATCCGTGGTGGGTTCGGCACGCTACGAACTCCCGGGTGGCATCGGTTTCGCCAGCACCCTGCGCCTCTCGCTGGGCAATGTCGTCGGCCCCGCCGAGGGCGGCGTCGTCGCCCACGACGTCGGGGACCGGATCACGCTTACCAATGAACTCGGCAGGCAGGCGGCCGTGCACCGCGTCATCGGGAACGGTGCGGTGGTGGCCACGCCGGAACTGCTGCTGGAGCCCGGCACCTCGGGCGAGATCGCGAGACCGACGGGCTCGGAGGCCCCGTTCCTCGCCGACTTCAGCGTCGCCCCGGGGACCGAGAGTCTGGACGAGACCCGCAGCTACGTCGAGGATCTCCAACTGGGGGTCACGTTCATCGCCACGGGCTCCTTCGACGGCCTGGCCGGGTTGGAGGTCGCCTGTCAGTTCCTCGGCCAGCACGACGAGGTCTTCACCCTCACAGACCAACAGCGCAGCAGGGAACGCGAGTTCGTGCTGCCGCTGACCGCGTACGCCACCGACCCGGCGCTGGTCTTCACGGTGACCGCCGTCACCGCCGACGGCACGCGCACCAGCGCCGCCCCGGTCACGTGGCCGGTCCGGACCCAGGGCGTGCTGATCCCACTGGACACGCCCACCAGCTGAGGGCCACCAGGCCTTCAGGTGAACTCGAAGCAACTTCTTGAGGAAGGAAACTCCAATGACTGGATACTCACTCCACATCGGGGTCAACGTGGTTGACCCGAACGCCTACATACCCGCCCCGAGCGTCCTGGCCGGCTGCGTGAACGACGCCAACTCGATGCGGGACATCGCCCAGAGCCAGGGCTTCCAGGTCCGACAGCTCCTGGACGCCCAGGCCACCTCCGGTGCGGTGCTAACCGCCCTGTCCGACATGGCGAGCATGACGCGCGCCGGCGACATCGCCCTGATCACCTACGCCGGCCACGGCGGCCAGATCCCCGACGCGAGCAACGACGAGGACGACGGTATGGACGAGACCTGGTGCCTCTACGACAGGCAGGTGCTCGACGACGAGCTGCACCGCATGTACGCACAGTTCCCGGCGGGATCCCGCATCGTCGTGGTCTTGGACTCGTGCCACTCGGGAACGGTGGCCCGCACGGTGCTGGCCCTGGCCACCCGCGAGGCGCTGGTCCGCAACCCCCTCGGGGAGGAGTTCTGGGGGGACCAGGTCGAAGTCCCCCGACTCGTCCCGCGGAACATGCCGCTGAGCGTCTGCATCGCCGACGCCGAGCGCCGCCGCGACCTGTACTCGTCGGTCCAGGCGCTCGCCGGTGGCGGGGACCGCAGCACCGATCTGGCTGCCGAACTCATCCTGCTCTCCGGCTGCCAGGACAACCAGCTCTCCAGCGACGGATCCTTCAACGGCCTGTTCACCGAGCAGCTGCTGAACGTGTGGGCCGGGGGCTCCTTCTCCGGTGACTACGTCTCCTTCCACGGGGCGATCGCCCGGCGGATGCCGCCGGACCAGACCCCGAACTACTTCACCGTCGGCCCCATCTCGCAGGGGTTCCAGGGCCAGCGGCCGTTCACCGTGGCCGCGCCGAGCGGGCCGAGCGGCGGCGGGTCCGGTGGTGGGCAGCAACCCACGAACACCGCCCGTCCGACACTGCGGCGCGGCTCGTCCGGGGAGGACGTGCGCTACCTGCAGCAGAAGCTGACCGAGCACGGCGCCTGGTTGTCCCTGGACGGCCAGTTCGGCGCGGCCACCGAATCTGCCGTGCGCAGCTTCCAGGCCCGTGTCGGTCTGACCGCTGACGGCGTCGTCGGTCCGAACACCTGGGCGGCGCTCGAGGGTGCCACCACCGGCGGCGGGACCACTGGCGGCGCCACCGGAGGCTCGACGGGAGGTTCCAGCGGTGGCTGGGGCGGATCCTCGGGTGGTTCCGGTGGTTCGTCGGGTGGTTCCAGCGGAGGCTGGGGCGGCTCGTCCGGCGGTTCCGGGGGTGGCGATTCAGGCGGCTCCGGTGGGTGGGGCGGTTCCTCCGGTGGTTCGACGGGCGGCTCCGGTGGCAGCACGGGCGGGACGACGGTGCGGCCCACTCTCCGTCGCGGCGCCACCGGTGAGGACGTCCGCCACCTGCAGCAGCGGCTCAGCTTCTGGGGCTACTCGCTGACCGCCGACGGCCAGTTCGGGCCGGCGACGGAGTCCATGGTGCGCAGCTTCCAGCGCAGTCGGGGACTGGTGGCCGACGGCGTGGTGGGTCCCCAGACGTGGGCCGCCCTGGGCTGAGACGGCCCTGACGTGCACGGTGCCGTGCGGAGGAGCTCCGCCCGGCACCTGCATGTCACAACTTCTTGTTCGGCGACGGGTCGCCCGGGCCGGACTCGTCGCCGGAGGGCTGCATCATCGAGGGGTCGTCCGACGGCGGCGGCTCGTTGCCCCGCGAGTCCTCGGGCGAGGCGCTCTGGGACTCGCCCTCGGTCGGTTCGCCGCTGGTCGGCTCACCGGACTGGGGTTCCCCGGAGCCGTCACTCGGGATCGGCGGGGGAGGGCTGACTGGGGGCTGGTTCTGGAACACGAGGATGGCCAGCAGCACCGCCACCGCCGCGATCAGCAGCATCAGCAGCCAGGACACCAACATCGAGATCCAGCCGGCGCGGTCGGAGCGGCCCGGCCACGGCAGCGGCCACAGCCGCGTGGTGCCGTGGGCCGTGTTGTCGGACCAGTGCAGCTTGTAGTCGGGGCCCGAGGGCTTGCCCAGAGGGGCGGTCAGTTCGAGGTCGACGGCGTGCAGCACGCGCTCCGCCTCGCCGACGGCGCGCAGCGTCCCGTCGAAGGCGATCGCCACCCACGGGGCCAGTGGCTGGTGCTCGGCGACGATCGGGTCGTCGGACTCGTCGCGGAACCGGACGGCCATCCGGCCCTCGTCCTGTCCCTCGCCGCCGCGGGCGACGACGGTGTCGATGTGCATCGCATTGATCTCCCCGGAGAACCGGGAGCGGGCAGCCGCGTCGGCCGCGGCGCCACCGCTGAGGAGGATCACCATCACCGAGTCGCCGTCGTTCTCGTGCGCCGAGAACGCCATGCCGGCCTTCGTGGCCGTCAGCCGGGAGTCCAGCCAGTAGTCACCGATCTTGACCGGATCCTCCGCCGACAACGGGTAGTGGGCCGCCAGACCCGACAAGGGGTCAGCGGGTTGCTGGGGTCCGGATGGCTCGCTCATCACCCCCTATGACACCACATCCCGATGCCAACCGGCTCCCCGAGCCACGTCGGGGTGGATGGATCGGGCTGTAGGGTTGTCCCGGGATCCACGATCCCGAACGCGAGGAACCATCAGGAGTCAATCAGTGAGCACACCAGCCGTCAGCCCGGCCCTCCCGGCAAACGTCGCCGATGCGTCCAAGCTGTTGGGCACAGCCATCAGCATGGTCCAGCGAGTCATCGTGGGCCAGGAGCACATGGTCCAGCAGTTGATGGTCTCGCTGCTCGCAAAGGGCCACTGCCTCCTCGAGGGTGTTCCCGGCACCGCGAAGACCCTCGCCGTGCGCTCGTTCGCCACCGTCGTCGGCAGCGACTTCGCGCGCGTGCAGTTCACCCCGGACCTGGTGCCCTCGGACATCGTCGGCACCCGGATCTACTCCCAGAACTCCGAGAGCTTCGAGATCGAGCTCGGCCCGGTGTTCGTGAACTTCGTCCTCGCCGACGAGATCAACCGTGCACCAGCCAAGGTGCAGTCCGCGATGCTGGAGCTGATGGCGGAGAAGCAGGTCTCCCTGGGCGGCCAGACCTACCCGGCACCCGATCCGTTCATCGTCATCGCAACCCAGAACCCCGTCGAGTCCGAGGGTGTCTACCCACTGCCGGAGGCCCAGCGTGACCGCTTCCTGCTCAAGGTGGACGTTCCCTACCCGCGCGGCAACGAGGAGTTCGAGATCCTGCGCCGCATGAGCGTCAAGCCGCCGGTGGCCGAGCCCGTGCTGAACCCGGAACTGGTGCGTCACCTGCAGGACATGGCGTCCAACGTGTTCGTGCACAACCTCGTCAGCGAGTACATCGTGCGCCTCGTGCTGGCATCGCGCACCCCGGCCGAGTTCGGGATGCCGGACCTCGAGCCCGTCATCCAGATCGGCTGCTCCTCGCGAGCCACCCTCGGTCTCGTCGCCGCCGCCCGTGCGCTCGCTCTGATCAACGGCCGCGACTACGTCCTGCCGACGGACGTGCAGGCCGTGGCGCGCGACGTGATGTCGCACCGCCTCGTGCTCGGCTTCGACGCCGTCGCGGACAACATCCAGACCGCCGACGTCGTCGAGCGCATCCTCGCGATGGTGCCCGCACCCACCCCCGTGTGGAACTCCGAGCAGCGCCAGACCAGCCACCAGCAGCACGCCCACCAGCCCGCACGTCGATAAGGGGGACCGTCTTGGCTGAGGTCTCCTTCGCGCCCCCCAGCGGCGCCCCGCTGCTGCCGGTGCCCGGCAGGGGCCGGGACGCCGGGGCCGCGACGTCGGTGCTCAAGGTCCCCACGGGCCCGACCATCCCACTCAACCGCCTCGCACCCGAGGCGGCGCTGCGACGGCTCGAACTGACGGTGGTCCGTCGGCTCGAGGGGTTCCTGCACGGCGACCACCTGGGCCTGCTGCCCGGGCCCGGCTCGGACACCAACGATGCCCGCGTCTACCAGCCCGGGCAGGACGACGTCCGCAAGATCGACTGGGCCGTCACCGCCCGTACCACCGTCCCGCACGTCCGTGACACCATGGCGGACCGCGAGCTGGAGATCTGGGCGCTGCTGGACGTCACCCCGTCGATGAACTGGGGGACCGAGGGCATCACCAAGCGCGACCTGGGGATCGCCGCGATCGCCACCATCGGGTTCCTCAGCCAGAAGATGGGCGACCGCTTCGGCGGCATGATGATGCTGCCCGACCGCGTGAAGCGGCTGCAGGCCCGCTCCGGCCGCAACGCCCTCTACGCGCTCCTGCGCAAACTGCTCACCGAGCCGATCGTGCCCGACAACGCCCCCGGTGGGATGGAACTCGCCGACGGCATCGAACAGCTCGCCCGCTCCCAGCGCCGCCGCGGCATGCGGGTGGTGGTCTCCGACTTCCTGACCGCCGGCGACCATGAGCTCAACCCCGACGTCGAACCCCCATGGGAGCGGGCCATCCGTCGGCTGGCGGTGCGCAACCAGGTGCTGTGCGTCGAGGTCATCGACCGGCACGAGATGGAGTTCCCCGACGTGGGTGAGATGCTGATCCGGGACCCCGAGACCTCGTTCCGGCGCTACATCAACACCTCCGACGCCGAGGCGCGCGCCCGCATGGACGCCGCCACCCGCGCACAGCGAGAGCGGGTGAAGGTGGCCATCCGCCGCGCCGGCGCCGGCCACATCCAGCTCCGCACCGACAGGGACTGGGTCACCGACATCGCCCGGTTCGTGCTCAACTACCGACGCGTGGCGAGCATGCTGCACCAGCCGCCGCAGGGGGTCAGCAAGTGATCCCACAGCTGGTCCCGCTCTTGCTTCCCGAGTTCAAGACCCCCGAGCGGCTCTGGGTGCTGGTCGCCCTGCCCATCCTGGTGCTGGTCTACATCCTCCTGATGCGGATGAAGGGCAAGGTCTCCTTCCGTTTCACCAACACCGGTGTCCTGGGTTCGGTCGTCGGGTCACAGCGCCGTTGGACGCGGCACCTCGCCGTCGCCATGAGCCTGTGCTCGCTGGTGGCGCTCGGCCTGGCCTGGGCGCAGCCGCTGGGCACGGACCGGGTGCCACGGGAGCGCGCCACCGTCGTGATGGTGGTGGACACCTCCCTGTCCATGCAGGCCGAGGACGTCGAGCCGGACCGGCTGGCTGCCGCGAAGGAGGGGGCGCTGACGTTCGTCAACGGCCTGCCGGTGGGCTACAACGTCGCGTTGGTCTCGCTCAACGGCACGCCCCAGATCAAGATGCCGCCGTCCACGGACCGGGGCGCGTTCGAACGGGCGCTGATGGCGCTCCAGTTGGAGGAGGGCACTGCGCTCGGGGAGGCCATCACGGTCTCCCTGGAGGCCATCGAGCAGGCGCCCGTCGGGGACAACGAGGAGCCGCCTCCCGCCATGGTGGTGATGCTCTCCGACGGCACCAACACCGTCGGCGCGGGCCACTCCGGGCCGGCCGCTGCGGCGAAGGCCGCCGAGGTGCCTGTTTTCACAATTGCCTACGGCACGCAGAATGGGTACGTGGACATCGACGGCGTGCGGGAGAACGTCGCCCCCGACGTCGCCACGTTGCAGGCCATCGCGCAGGAGACGGGAGGCAGGGCCGTGAACGCTGACAGCGCTGACTCGCTGGCCGACGCGTACCGGGAGATCGGCTCGTCGGTCGGGTACGAAGAGGTCGCCAAGCCCATCACCGCCCAGTACGCCTTCGGCGCCCTCGGGTTCGCGATCGTGGCCGCACTGGGCGCTGTGATGATGGCTGCGAGGTGGCCGAGATGACCCCCCTCGCCCTCGAGTTCCTGGCCCCCAACCGGCTGTGGGCGCTGCTGGTCATCCCACTGGTGGCCATCCTCTACGTCGTGCTGTCCGGCAAGCAGACCAAGTCCAAGGTCTCCAACCGCCTGAAGCTCGTCCTGCCCAAGGACGCCGCGTGGAAGCGCCACGGCGCCGTGCTGCTGGCGCTGCTGTCCCTGGCATCGCTGATCATCGCGTGGGCGATGCCGAAGGACTACGCGAACCAGCCCCGGGACCGAGCCTCGGTGGTGGTGGTGATCGACGTGTCGTGGTCCATGGAGGCCACCGACGTGGAACCCAACCGGCTGGACGCGGCCAAGGCATCTGCGAAGCAGTTCGTGATGAACCTGCCGGAACGGTTCAACGTGGCTTTGGTGTCCTTCGCCGGCACCGCCAACGTCGCCGTCCCGCCCACCATCGACCGCGGCGCCGTCACCCGTGCCATCGACGCCCTGAAACTGGCCCCCTCCACCGCCACCGGTGAGGGGATCTACGCCAGCCTGGAGGCCCTCAAGATGGTGCCGCCGGACCCCGACGACCCGGACTCCGTACCGCCCGCAGCCATCGTGCTGCTGGCCGACGGCGCCACCAACATGGGCCGCAACTCCGCCACCGCTGCCGAGAAGTCCAAGGAACAGGGCGTCCCGATCTACACCATCGCCTACGGCACCCAGGACGGCTGGGTGGAGTCCAACGGCCAGCGGCAGCGGGTGGCCGTGGACCACTACGAGCTATCCGAGATCGCCAAGCGCTCCGGCGGCAAGAAGTTCTCCGCCGAGACCGCCAGCGAACTGCGCGAGATCTACGAGGCCATCCGCTCCGACATCGGCTACGAACGCGTGCCGATGGAGGTCACGGACCGCTACGCCGGTCTGGCGATCATCTTCGCCATCGGTGCCGCGCTGGGCGTCATCTCGCTGGGCGCCCGCTGGCCCTGATCGCTGGAAAGCCCTTCGAGGCTCGCGAGCTCGCACCTCAGAGAAACTTGACCCCAGTGGCCCTTCGAGGCTCGTACCTCAGGGAACTGGACCCCCGTCGCCCTGAGGTGCGAGCGGCAGCGAGCCTCGAAGGGCCGAACTCAGCCGAGCACCACCGTCGCGCTGCTTGCCACGAAGCCTGCCTCCAGCACGGCGGCGCCGTTGTGGTCGGAGGTGGCGTCGAGGACAAGGGCCGGGGTGAACCGCCCGGCCGCGACATCCGCCGCCGTCACGGTGTGTGAGGCCGACGTGCAGGTGTGCGTGACCCCGGCCCCCAGGCTCTTGTAGCGGCAGTTCGGCGCCCCGGTGGTGAGCGTCCCGGACAGGTTGCTGCTGCGCGGGAACACCGTCACCGCCGTCGCCGTGTTGTTGGTGTAGGTGACGTCGAAGGTGAGCACGTCACCCACCCCGGGTGACGTGATCGTGTCAGTCCTCGCCATGGTCACCGACAGCGCCCCGGGTGCTTGGCCGAACACCTGGAGTTCACGGGCCGAGACCCACTTGTCCGGCGTGGTGCCGTAGCTCCCTGCGATCTCGAGGCGCACGAACTTCGCCCGGCCCTGCAGCGGCACCACCTTGGCGGTGGCGTCGTCGGCGAAGGTACCGGAGGCGACCTCCGCCAGTGACGAGGCGTCGTCGCCGGCCAGCACCCGGTACTGTGCAGGCCGCCCGTTCGACGAGCCGCTGCCGCCCGGGTCGTGCGGGACCAGCACCAACGAGTCCAGCTCGATCGGATCAGCCCCCAGGTCGAGGTCGATCTCGTAGGGGAAGGTCACAGCCGTTGCCCAGGGCGAGTGGAACGCGGTGGTCAGGTCACCGTCGAACAGGTTCGACGACGGCTGCCCGGCCTGCGCGGCGAGCGGTGTCGCGAGGGCGAGGTCGACCGCGGCCGTCGTGGCCGGCCGCACCAACCCGTCCAGGAGCGTGCCGTACTGCGCCAACAGGTCAGCGCGGGCTGTGGCGTCGGTCAGCTGTGCGACGGCGTTGCGCAGTGCGGATGCCGCCACCTCGAGCCGGGCGCCCGGGTTCGCCGAAGCCGTCTGCTGCAGCCGTGCGAGCGCTGCCGTCAGGGCCGTTTCGAACTCGGCCTCGACGTCGGCGCCGCCGCCCACCTTGACCAGACCGAACTCGGTGACCTCGTACTGGGTGGTCTCGGAGGAGGCGTTGAGGCTGGGCTTCGCCGCGCCCGTCACGCCGTCGGTCTCCTGGAGCCGGGTGGAGTACTCGCGGTGCCGGACGGTGATGGTGGTGCCCACCGCGGCCGGCACGGTGGTGATCCGCTCCAGGGCGGGCCGTGCGGCGTCGCCGACGAAGCTGCGGTCGAACAGCGTGGTGCCGCCCGAGGTCACCGTGACGTGCGCGTACTCCTCGCCGATGAAGTAGGTGTGCGGGGCGCCGAGCCCGTCGGTGATAGTGATCTCACCGGCAGCGGCGTCGTGCAGCACCTCGGCGAAGTTGCCGTTGCCGAGGCCCTGCAGCACGAGACGGGTGCCGTTGACCGAACTGGGGGCGGCCGTGCTCGGGTAGGTGACGGCCGCCGCGGTCGCCTCGCCGTCGGCCACCCGGACCGCCTGGCGTTGCGGCACGGTGCCCGTGACGGCGTCCTGCGGGAACCGGAGCGTGTAGCTGCCGATCGGCAGGGTGCCGAAGTCGGCCACGCCGTCGACGAACTGGGCCTGTCCCACCAGGGAGGTCCCGGTCCACAGCGACGCGGCTCCACCCTCGACGCGGGACACATCTGCGATGTCGGCAGCCACCGTCAACGTGCCCGTGTGGCCGAGGTGGAGGAGGTCGGTCGTGGGGACCAGCCGGCCGGGGGAGTCCAGCCCCAACGCCGTGGCCGCGGCCTGGGCGCGCGCGCGGTCGTCGAAGTAGTCGCCCACCGGCAGCACCCCCGGCAACCGCTGGTGGTCAACGATCCCGGCCTCCATGTCGGCGCTGACAGGCAGGTTGAACTGGGAGAACCAGGGCAGCAGGTCGTAGCCACGGGCCTGCCCCCAGAGTTCGGCCACCAGGTCGTTGCGGCTGGGCCAGGAACTGAACCCCGAGTCCGCCCGCAGTTCCCGCAAGCCGCGGTTGAAGCCGACGAAGCCGTCGACACCGGTGAGCTCCGCGATCCTCGTCAGCACGTCCAGGCGCAGGCGGACGTTGATCTCGTTGAAGTCCTGCCCGCCGGTGGCGTGCCGGGCGTCGTCGTAGCCCTTCTGGCCGGCGGCGCGGCCGTTGCTGTACAGCCAGTTGGAGGCTTCCTGCCCGGCGATTGTGGTCTGGTACAGGTAGGCGTACACGTTGTTCCAGACCTCGCCCAGGTGCATGTCCGTGGGGCCGTTGTTGCCGGTCATCATGCCGTCGTAGCCGTGGCCCACCTCGTGCAGGATCAGCCAGGAGCCGGGGCCCTGCAGGTAGTAGCTCACCGATTCGTTGTTGGTGCCGATGGCGTTGTTCGGGCCGTAGTAGGCCAGACCCGGACCGTTGACGTCGGGGCGGATGAAGTAACCCTGCGGCAGGTCGTGGTGGACCGGGTCCGCGTGGGCGTCGTCGATCCCCAGCCACTGGTTGTAGGTGCCGATCAGGAGCCGGTAGCTCTCGATCACCTCGTCCAGGTCCGCGAAGTCGGACCACGACATGTCCTGCACCTTGGGCAGGTCGACGCGGGGCAGGAGCATGGTGAACGCCTGGTCCACCACGAGCGCGAACGGCGAGGCCCCGCCGGCCCACTGGGCCACGAATGCCGACTGGGACCCACCCAGGTTGTACTCGGGGGTGACGTGCTCGGTTCCGGAGGCGACGCGGTACTCCACCTGCGGTGCGGTCGCCCACTCGCGTGAGCGGACGAACACGGCGCTCGCCTTGTTGGCGGTCAACGACTTCCACGAGCCGTCGACGGGCAGCGTGCCCTGGACGTCCTGCTGGTGGTCGTCGGTGGTGAGCGCCACCACGACGTCGGCCACGCCATTAGTGACGCGGGCCTCGATTACGGCGTCGGCGTCGACGGAGATCCCGAGCGACTCCCGCATCATGCCGCGGCCGCGGTTGGTGCCGATCTGGGTGATGACGTCGTTGCCATCGGCCAACGGGGTCAGGGTTCGGGAGTGGGTCACGGGATCGGCCTTCGCGGCCGAGGGGGCGACGAGCACCAAGGTGGTCGACAACGCCCAGGCAAGCAGTAACGCGAATAGCGTCCTGGTCCTGCGGTTCGGGTTTGACAAGGATTCCTCCAGCACCTGTCGTGGTGCGACGACGGCATCTTCTCCCGTCCGACGCTGGACGGGCCGTGCCGCGCTCGCACGTTAAGGCGCTGGTGGGGTCAGTTTCAGCAGGGTTCGTGGCATCGCTCAGGGAAAGTGATCAGACGTGTGATCACTGAGGGAGGTTCTCGATCTCCAGGACCGGGACGTCGTCGCTGTGTTCCATGCCGAAGACCTGCTGCAGGAACGAGACCTTCGACTCCAGCGCCGTGCGCCTGGCCGCCATCGAGCGGAAGCCGTGGCCCTCGCCCTCGAACGTCACCAGTGCCAGGGGCTGCCCCTTCGCCCGCACGGCCTCGGCCATGTCGAAGGCCTGGTTGGGCGGCACCACCTTGTCGTCCATCCCCTGCAGGATGAGCATCGGGGTGGAGAGGTTCTCCAACTGGGTGATGGGGGAGCGCTCGAGGTAGGTCTGCTCGGCCTCGGGCCACGGCCCCACGAGCGAGTCGGGGTAGCGGGACTCGGCCTTGTGGGTGTCGGTGGCCAGGGTGCGCAGGTCCCCGATGCCGTAGGAACTCATGCCGGCCGCGAAGACGTCGGTGGTGACCAGCGACTGCAGGGTGGTGTAGCCGCCGGCGCTGCCGCCCATGATGGCCACTCGGTCGGCGTCGGCCAGCCCGGCTGCGGTGACCTCGCCGACGGCGGCGACGACGTCGCTCACGTCGAGCAGTCCCCAGCGGTGCTTCAGGCGGTCGCGGTAGGCGCGGCCGAAGCCGGTGGATCCGGAGTAGTTGACGTCCAGCAGCGCGAACCCGCGGGAGACCCAGAACTGGATCTCTCGGTCGTAGTCGGAGCGGGCGGCGCTGGTGGGTCCGCCGTGCGTCTTGACCAGCAGCGGCGGGTTCTCGGCGCCCTCGGGTGCGTAGAACCAGGAGTGGACGGGACCTGCCTCGCCGTCGGCCCAGCGGGCCTGGGGCGCCACTGGATCGGGCAGCGGCTCCCCGCCGACGATCTCGCTGACCTGCCCGTCGGGGGAGATGTGCACCAGGGTCTGGGGGCGCTTGGCCCAGGCGGCGATCACGTAGATGTGCTCGTCGATGCTGGAGATGGACTCGATGAAGGAGGTGCCCGGCAGCAGCCGGGTGACGCCACCGGTGCTGGGCTGCCACAGTGTCAGCGCCCCGGCGCCGTCGGCGATCTCGACCGTGGCCACCAGGTCATCGTTCACGATGCAGGCCGGCGGTGCGTCCAGCACCCAGGTGGGGATGTCGCAGTCCCGCTCCACGGCGAAGCTGACGTGCCGCTCCTGGTTGCCGTGGTACCAGTTCCAGTGGCCAGTCTCGTCGGAGGTCCAGGCCAGGGCGCTCTGCAGCCACAGGGGGTGCTGCGCGCTGACGCCGTTGCCCCCGGCCACCACCTGCATGTCTGCGGGGTCGTCGAGGGAGCCGAGCATCACCTCGGCACTGTCCCAGCTCATGTTGGGGTGCATCCACTGGAACCAGGCCAGGCGGTGGCCCTTGACGGCGGGGCCGGCGTAGAAGTCGGCTCCGGTGACCAGGACGCGGCCGCCGTCGGCGTTGTCGCCGTCGAGGTGGAGCGCGACGATCTCGGTGCGCGGCTCGGGGGTGGCGTCGTGGTCTTCGCGGACCGCCACGACGATGCGGCGCTCCGGGACCAGGTGGAGGCCGCCGAAACGGAAGCGTTCCTGCGACGGGGTGAAGGGGCGCCGGGCGTCGCCGTCGAGCAGCCAAACCTGCTTGGTTAGGTCGTCCACCCACACCACGAGGTCATCCGCGGCGTCGTAGGCGCCGCCGCCGTACTCCATGACACGGGAGCGGACGTTGGCCTCCGGCGTCAGGTCGGTGACCTCGCCGTCGCGGAACCGACGGACCGTCGTGCGGTTGTCCTGGGTGGCGATGCTCGCGAGCCAGTGCACCCCGGCTTCGGTGGCCCGCACCTGGCGGATCGAATCGGTACCGGTCAGTGCATCGTCGAGGGAGATCATTGCGCTCACGAGCCCATGTATACCCGACTCCGGTGGGGATTTCGCTCCCGTCGTAGTCAACCGAGGTTGGGTCCCGGCGTGCGCGGGGGAGTCCACGAGCAGTTGTACTGGCCGCCCGGCTGGTGCAAGATGGACTGACTGGCTCGGATGGATCGCAGGGGAAGGCAATCCGGCCGAGACCAGGAGGAACTGAACATGACCGCACGCATGACTGCTGTGAGTCAGCCCAAGGCGCGAGGGATGGTCTTCATCCACTCGACGCCTGCAGCGCTGTGCCCCCACGTCGAATGGGCCGTGGGCGCCGTCCTCGAGAACCAGGTCTCCCTCGAGTGGGCGGACCAGCCCGCGGAGCGCGGCTCCCGTCGCGCCGAACTGTCCTGGGTGGGACGCGCCGGCACCGGTGCCGAACTGGCCAGCAAGCTCGGCGGATTCCAGCGCCTGCGCTTCGAGGTCACCGAGGACGCGTCCCCCGGCGCCGACGGCCAGCGCTTCAGCTTCACCCCCTCCCTGGGTGCCTTCAGCGCCACCACCGGCGTCCACGGCGACATCCTCGTGGGCGAGGACCGGATCAAGCGTGCCGTCGCCAATGACGCCCTGGGCGGCGAGGGTATCCACAAGGCGCTCGAGGGCCTGCTCGGGGTGCCGTGGGACGAGGAACTCGACGTGTTCCGCTACGCCGGCGACGACGTACCCGTGCGCTGGTTGCACCAGGTGGTGTGAGGGCGGCTCAGCGCACCAGTGCTGCGTGGATGGCCACCAGCGCCTCTGCGAAGTCCTCCGGGGTGTGCAGCGGATCCTCCCAGCTGCCGATCGGGCCCTGCAGGCGGAGGCCGATGCCGCTGTGCTCGTCGTTGAGCACGCAGTTGGGGGCCTCGACCTCCTGCATCTCAGAACTGTCCCCGTTCGAGACGTAGTAGGTCTCCACCGCGCAACGGACGTCCCCCACGGTCACCTGGCGCTGGCCGAGGTCCCCGGGCACCTGCGCGGCGTCCGGCAGCCAGGGCAGGGGCGGTGCGAGGAAACCGTTCACAATGCTGAGGCGCACCGCCATCGCCCCGTTGGAATCGACGTAGCCCACCTCCGCGCCGTCGCCGCCGTAGGCGAAGCGGTGGTTGGCCAACTGCTGCTCGAAGTAGGCGTCGAACCGGTCCTCCAACTGCCTGCCCATGGCCCGGGGCTTCAAGTCCTCGCGCTCCAGCCCCAGCACCTCGTCGGGGAAGGTGTCCCAGGCGACCGGCAGTGGCTCCGGATCCCCGCCACCGAGCAGGAACCCAGCCGCTGTGATGCACGCCCCGGCGACGATGCCGGCGATCCCTGCGACGAGCAGCCCGCGCGACGGTGACCGGGGTGGATCCTCCTGCGCCACGCCGTCGGCATCGAGGAGTACGACTTCGGGTCCCTCTTCCCGGTCCGGGTGGGCTGGTTCGAGCATGCCCGCCAGCCTAGCCGTCGGCCCGTCGCCAGTCCTCTAGGCTGGGCCGCATGGACTCACCCGCTGTGCGCGTCGTCATGGCCACGCTGTTCACCATGGTGCTGGTGGTGGCGGTGTTCATCGTCGCGGGGCTGACCGTGGGCAACGCCATCGGCCGGTTGGGCATGGTGGTGGTGCTCATGGTCGCCGGGATCGGCGGCTGGGTGCTGGGCGCCAAGCTGTTCCGGGTGAACCAGCGCCGCTGAACCTCGCGCGGGTCAGTTCGCGTTCTGGTTCGTGACCGCGATCGCGACGTTGTGGCCACCGAAGCCGAACGAGTTGTTCAGGGCCGCCAGGTCACCCTCGGGAAGGTCCCGTGTCTCGGTGGCGACGTCGACGCCCAGGCCTGGCTCGAGCTCGTCGACGTTGATGGTGCCGGGAACCAAGCGGTCGTGCAGCGCCATCACCGTGGCGAAGGTTTCCAGCGCACCCGCCGCACCCAGGAGGTGGCCGGTCATGGACTTGGTGCCGGTCAGGATGGCGGTGGTGTCGTCGCCGAGCGCCTTGCGGATGGAGCCGGCCTCCGTGGTGTCGCCCTGCGGGGTTGAGGTGGCGTGGGCGTTGACGTGCACGACGTCGCTGGGGGCCAGGTCGGCCTCCGCGAGGGCGCGCTTCATGGCCAGGGACTGGCCGTAGCCGATCGGGTCCGGCTGCACGATGTCGTGGGAGTCAGCCGAGATTCCGGCACCGGCGAGCGTGCCGTAGATGCGCGCACCGCGGGCCTGGGCGTGCTCGAGGGTCTCGATGACCATGAGGACGGCGCCCTCGCCCAGGACGAAGCCGTCACGGTTCACGTCCCACGGGCGCGACGCGCGCTCCGGCTCGTCGTTGCGCCGGGACAGCGCCTGCATGTTGGCGAACGAGGCGATCGGCAGGGGATGGATGACGGCCTCGGTACCACCCACGACGGCGACGTCGGCGCGCCCGAGACGCAGCATGTCGATGCCCAGGGAGATCGCCTCGTTGGACGAGGCGCAGGCGGACACGGGGGTGTGGATGCCGGCGCGGGCACCCAGGCGCAGGCCGATGTTCGCCGCCGGGGCGTTGGCCATCAGCATCGGGATGGTGAAGGGGGACACGCGGCGCGCACCCTTGTCCTTCTGCACGTCCCACTGGCCGAGCAGTGAGTGCAGGCCGCCGATGCCGGTGGCGCAGGCCACCCCCAGCCGGTCACGTTCAACCGGGTTGTCCTCCTCCAGCCCGAAGCCGGCGTCGCGCCAGGCCTCGAGGCCGGCAACGAGGGCCAGTTGCGACGAGCGGTCGAGGCGCCGTGCCTCGACGCGGTCGATCAGCTCGGTGGGCTCGACGGCGGCGGAGGCCGCGATGCTCACCGGCAGTCCCTCCACCCAGTCCTGGGTGAGGGTCTTCACGCCGGAGCGGCCCGCGAGCAGGCCCTCCCACGTCTCCTTGGCGGTGCCGCCGAGGGGGGTGGTGGCTCCGAAACCGGTGACGACTACGGTGGTCGCGCTCATGTCTGGCTCCTGGTTGGGTGAACGGCTGGGGGTGAGGGGTTCAGCTTGCGGCGCGCTCGATGTAGGCGACGGCGTCGCCCACGGTCTTGAGGTTCTTGGAGTCCTCGTCGGGGATGGAGACGCCGAACTTGTCCTCGCAGGCGTAGATGATCTCGACCATCGACAGCGAGTCGACGCCCAGGTCGTCGACGAAGGACTTGTCGAGCTGGACGTCCTCGACAGCGACGCCGGCGACGTCGTTGACGATCTCGGCGAGGTCGGTACGGATTTCTTCGGTGCTTGCCATGGGTGGCTCCCTTTCAGGTGGTTGGGTTTGTGATCAGGGTAGGACGATGGTCTGGCCGGCGAAGACCAGACCCGCGCCGAAACCGATGATCAGTGCGGTCTGACCGCTGGTGGCCTCGCCCGATTCGAGCAAGGTCTCCATCGCCAGCGGAATGGAAGCCGCAGACGAGTTGCCCATGTTGACGATGTCGCGTGCGACGACGACACCCTCGGGCAGCTTCAGGTGGCGCAACATCGAATCGGTGATCCGGTTGTTCGCCTGGTGGGGGATGAAGACGTCCAGTTCCTCCGGCTGCAGTCCCGCAACCTCGAGCGCCTCGAGCGTCTTGCCCGCGATGTAGGTGGTGGCCCACTTGAAGACGGCTCGCCCCTCCATGTGGATGTAGGGCGGCTCACCGCCGCGGTCCTCGCGCCAGTCGTCGATCTCGATGACCTCGTGCTGGTCCGGGTTGGATCCCCACACGACGGGGCCGATGGCGGGGGTCTCGGATGGGCCGACGATGACCGCACCCGCGCCATCGGAGAACAGGAACGCCGTGGAGCGGTCCTTGATGTCGATGAAACGGGACAGCAGCTCGACGCCGATGACCAGGACGTGCTTGGCCTGGCCGGTGCGCACCATGGCCTCGGCGGAGGCGACGCCGTAGCTGAAGCCGGCGCAGGCAGCGGAGATGTCGTAGGCGGCGGGGTTGCCGGGCAGGCCCAGCTCCGCGGCGACGATGGTGGCCAGCGACGGGGTCTGCTGGAAGTGCGAGACGGTGGAAACGATCACGCCGTCGATGTCTTCGAGCTCGATCCCGGCGCGCTCGATCGCCTTGCGGGCGGCGTCGGAGGCGAGGGAGACGGCGGTCTCGTCCTCGGTGGCCCAGCGGCGCTCCTTGATGCCGGTGCGCTGCGTGATCCACTCGTCGGTGGAGTCGATCATGGTGCACATCTCGGCGTTGTCGACGACGCGGCTGCCGCGAGCACCTCCCACCGACATGATGCGTGCGTACTGCGCGCCCTGCGAGGTCTTGATGGTCAACTGGGTCTCCTCAGGCTTCCACGGGGGTGTTGCCGGCGTGCGCTGCCACGAAGGCGCGGGCGTCGTCGATCTGGTCGGGGGTGTTCAGCGAGAAGAGCCCGACGCCCTTCAGGTTGCGCTTGGCGATCCCGGTGAGCGTACCGGATGGGGCGAGTTCCAGGAGTCCCGTGACGCCGTGTCGCGCCATCGTCTCCATGCAAAGGTCCCAACGCACCGGGTTGGCGACCTGGGCCACGATCCGCTCGAGCACCTCCCGGCCAGCGGCCACCAGGGCGCCGTCGCGGTTGCTGAGCAACTTGGTAACGGGATCGGCCACCGCTACGTCGGAGACGACCTGCTCGAGGTGTGCCACGGCGGGCTGCATGTGGACGGTGTGGAACGCGCCGGCGACGCTGAGCGGAACCAGCCGTGCGCGTCGCGGGGGCTCCGCGGCCAGGGCGTCGAGCTGCTCGACGGTGCCGGCGGCGACGATCTGGCCGCGGCCGTTGTTGTTGGCGGGAGTCAGGCCCGCGCGATCGATGGCGGCGAGCACGTCCTCGGGCTCGCCGCCAACGACCGCGGTCATGGAGGTGGGCCGGGCCGCGGAGGCCTCGGCCATGGCGCGTCCGCGCTCACGGACGACGACGAGGGCGTCGGTGTCGGAGATCACGCCGGACAGTGCGGCTGCGGTGAGCTCACCCACGGAGTGGCCCGCCAAGAGCGTGTCCCCGGTGAAGGCGTCGGTGCCTTCGAGGGCCAGTGCGGTCACGATCCCCGCGGCGACCAGCAGTGGTTGTGCGACGGCCGTGTCACGGATGGTGTCCGCGTCCGCCCGGGTCCCGAACCGGGCCAGGTCCAGCTCGCTGGCCGCGGCCAGGGCCCCGAGCTTCTCGGCGAAGCGGGGTTCGGCGAGCCAGGGTGAGAGGAAGCCGGGGGTCTGGGCGCCCTGACCGGGCGCGACGATTGCAAGCACGGTTCTACTGTGCCCGCCGAGGGGTCGGAAATGCCGGATCGAAAGGCACGAACTTCTCAAGCACCGGTTTGTGGGGTTCCCACAAGGCGTCCCAGGGTGACGGCCATCCGCAGGACGTAGGCCTCGCGGGCGTCGGTGGGGTTGTACCCGGTGATGTCCTGGATGCGCTTCACGCGGTAGCGCACGGTGTTGGGGTGGATGAACAGGGCCCGCGCCGTCGCCTCCGTCGACGAGCCGCTGTCGAGGAAGCCGACGCAGGTTTCCAACAATTCCTTGGAACCGCGCAGTGCGCCGTAGATGTCGTGGGAGAGGGTGCGGCGGGCGTGTCCGTCGCCGGCGAGGGCACGCTCGGGCAGCAGGTCCACCGAAAGCATGGTGCGGGGACCCTCGGGCCACGCCTTCGCTGCGCGGAACCCGGAGGCGGCGGCCCGGGCCGATGCCGGTGCACCGGCGAGGTTCTCCGCGACGGGGCCGACGATGACGTTGCCCTCTGCGAAGTGGTCCTCGAGTTGAGAGATCAGGTCGCAGGTCTCCACCGGGTCGGTGACGCGGGGGCCCCCGAAGATGCACACGAGTCGGTCACCCTGGGGTGCGGCCAGCATCTCGAGCCCGAGATGACGCGCAGCGCGTCGCAGGTCCTCGATGCGGGCCTCCTTCGGAGCGCCGGCGATGGCCACCACCACCTTCGACGAACTGGGCCATCCCAGGGTGGAGGCGCGGGAGAGGACGGATTCGTCGGTCTCGGCGCGGACGACGGCGTCGACGACGGTGGCCTCGATGCGGGAGTCCCAGGCGCCCCGGGCCTCGGCCGCCCGGGCGTAGATGGCGGCCGCGCCGAAGGCGATCTCGCGGGAGTAGTGAACGATTCCGAGCAGCAGTGCCTGACGGTCCCCGCGGGGAAGGAGGTGCTGGATCTGTTCCTCGACCACCTCGGTGGTGGTCCGGACCAGGTCCACCGTCTGCCGGAGGGAGATGCGGCCGGCCATGGCCCGCGGCGCGGCGGCGAAGACGGACTCGGGCTCGAAATCCTCCCCTGACAGCCAGGTCACGAAGCCGTCGATACCGCTGCGGGCCAGCACGTTGATCCAGGAACGAGACTCGGCGTCCAACTCGGTGAACCACTCGTGTCTCGATTCCATCGCGGCCAGCGTCGCCGTGTTCATCGTCGCGGTGGTCGCCCGGAGGCGTTTCAGGATGGCCGAGCGGGTGCGGCTGGATCCAATCTGTGCGGGCAGGGTGCCCGCCCTCGGGCGCTGCGCAGAGTCCATCCCGACAGACTAGTGGCTACGGCCGGGTGGTGAGTCAGCGGCGCCGCGGGCCCTCGTGCACGAGACGCTTGTCGACGATCGTGGTGACCGGGTTCTCCCAGTCCTCGCCCTGCCAAGCCTTCACGCCGGAGACGACGGTGAGCACGAACCAGGTGATGCCCCAGATGCCAGCGAGGAAACCGAGGTGGAAGATGCCCGCTGCGATGCCGAGCACTGCACCGAGGACCCAGGCGATCACCTGGAAGTTCAGTGCCTTGGCAGCCTCGCGCTTGACTGCAGTGCCCTCGCCGGAGAACAACCAGACGGCCCCGGGGCCGAACGGCCCGAAGGGCAGGGCGGACAGGTGCGTGAGTCCGGCGACGGTCCCTTCACCATGGCTGCGGGACACCGTGGAGGAGTCGGTGAAGCCGGGGTGGATGACGGGCGGCGTAGCCGGGGCGAACGGTGACTGGAGTCGGGTGCTGCCGAGGCCCTCGAGGCACTGGTTCAGCTCGAGGCGCGTCCGTGCGTCGAGGGCGAGCTCCAGACGGCGTTCGAGGTTGGGTTCGTCGAGGCGCCCGTCGGCATAGGCGGCCTGGATGGCTGTTATGGCGGCGTTGCGTTCCTGGTCCGAAACGCGGAGGTTGGTCGAGGGGCTCATGCATCCATGGTTCCCTTCGGAGCGCCGCAACAACATTGGGCATCCCCCTGAGCTGACCCGGGGCGATCCCCGAGGGTGCCACCGATCCGGGACAGGTCCTTGACCATTTCAAGTTCCCGCTGGGCCGGGTTGTTCGGGTACGGCTGCGTCCCCCCGGTCTCGCTGAACCCGGACCGGGCGTAGAACCGGCGGGCCGCTGTGGCGTGCTCGTGGACGTCCAGGAACAGCCGCTCGTGGCCCCGCCCCCGCACCCAGTCCTCGACGGCCGCCAGCAGCTGCTCGGCGACGCCGTGTGAGCGAAAGCCGGGGGAGACGAAGACCTCGAGGAGCCAGATCCTTGCAGGCTCGTGGCTCAGGTACTCGCGGGCCCCCATCTGGCCGCGCCAGTTCCCGTCGGGGCCAACGGCCACCACGAGGACCGAGTCCTCCCACACTGCGGACGTGAGCCTGGCGCGCCAGCGGTCGTCGTCCCAGAGCTGCGCTTCGGCAAGGCGGTCGGAGAAGGCCTCGGGCGCGTCGCCCAGCATCTCGAGACGCAGGCGACGCGCCTGTTGCCACTCATCGGGACGTGCCCGACGGATGACGAGATCCATTCAGCCCTTGACGGAACCCGCCAGCATGCCGCGCACGAAGAACCGCTGCAGTGCGAGGAACACGATGACCGGGACCACCATGGAGATGAACGCACCGGCGCTGAGCAGGTGCCATGACGACCCCCGCGAACCAGCCAGTTCCGCCACACGCACCGTCAGTGGGGCGACGTCCTTGCTGCCACCGGCGAACGTCAGCGAGACCAGGAGGTCGTTCCAGACCCACAGGAACTGGAAGATGCCGAAGGACGCGATGGCGGGCACCAGCAGCGGGAGCAGCACCCGGAAGAAGATGCGGACGTGGCCCGCACCGTCGACTCGGGCCGCCTCGATCAGCGAGCGCGGGATCTCCTTCATGAAGTTGTGCAGGAGGAAGATCGCCAGGGGCAGCGCGAAGATCGAGTGGGACAACCAGACCGTCCAGAACGAGCCGGCCAGCCCCCAGTTGACGTAGGTGGTCAGCAGTGGGACCAAGGTCACCTGGATGGGGACCACCTGGAGTGCGAACACGGCCACGAACAGGATGTCGCGCCCCGGGAACTCGATCCAGGCGAACGCGTAAGCCGCTACCAGCGCCAAGGTGATCGGGATGACCACCGCCGGGATCGTGATCACGAACGAGTTCAGGAAGAACGTGCTCAGGTCTGTGCTGGAGCCGAACATGGTGGTCTCGTAGTTGTCCAGCGTCAGTTCCGGGTTCGTGAACCAGGTCCACCAGCCGGTGCGGCGGATCGAGTCCTCGGGCCGGAAGGACGTGATGAACAACCCCAGCGACGGGATGGTCCACAGCAGCGCGAGCACGAGGGCCAACGCGGACGCCCATGGCGACGAGAGCTTGTTCTTGGCCTCGATGGCCCGCTTCTCTGCGCGTGTCAGCTTGCGGGTCGTCTCATCCAGTGCCTTGGCAGTGGTGATGGTGTCGTCGCTCATCGTTCACCCTCCGAAATCCGCATCTGGCGCACGTTGTAGATCACGATCGGGATGACCAGGATGAACATGATCACGGCCAGCGTGGCTGCGATCCCGTTGTTTCCCTGGGTGAACTTCTGCGTGTAGAACTCGTTTGCCACGACGGAGGTCTGGAACTGGCCACCAGTGGCCGTGCGCACGATGTCGAAGACCTTCAGGGTGGCCATCGCGATCGTTGTTAGCACGACAATCAGAGCGGGTCTGATCGATGGGATCGTCACGTTGAAGAACGTCCGCAACCCAGTGGCACCGTCGATCGACGCGGCCTCGACGATCTCGTCGGGAATCGCCTTGATGGAGGCGGACAGGATCGTCATGGCGAAGCCGGTCTGGATCCAGATCATGATCAGGATCAGGAAGAACGTGTTCCACGGCGGGTTCAGGAGGAACTGCTGGGGTTCGAAGCCCATCCAGACCAGGAACTGGTTCAACAGGCCTGTCTGGTTCACGTTGGCCGGCTTGTACTCGTACATGAACTTCCAGATGATCGACGCACCGACCATGGAGATGGCCATCGGCAGGAAGATCAACGTCTTGGCGAACTTCTCGAATCGGGTCCGGTCCACCAGGACGGCGTACAGCAGACCGAACACCGTGGACAGCAGGGGCACGAGGATGGTCCAGGCCAGCGTGTTGAGGAGGATGACCTGGAAGCTCGGCTCGGTGAGTACCCTGACGTAGTTCTCCCAGCCGACGCCCTCTCGGCCAGCCGCGTCGTTGAACGAGTCGATGATGGTTCTGATGCCCGGCCACAACAGGCCGAACACGAGCATCAGGACGGCTGGGGCGAGGAAGCCGACGGCGGGCAGCCACTTCGGCAACTTGTCCGAGGCGAAGAGGATCAACGCCATCACCGCCGAGAAGAGCAGGACGGCAAACACCATCACTGCGATCTTCTCGGCGGGTGACGAGGCGTTCAGCAACCAATCCATCGGATTTGGTTCCGGTTCCGGTGGATCAGCTCGGCCAGCTGGCCGCGATGGCGTCGAGTACCTCCTGGCCGTCCTTGTCGAGGGCGATCCAGTTGGTCATCTCCGTCCAGAAGGAGCCGGAGCCGACTGCGCCGGGCATCAGGTCGGATGCGTCGAAGCGGAACACCGTGTTCTCATCGGTCAGCAGCTGGAAGGCGAGCTGGTCGATCGGGGACTTCAGGTTCGCGGGGTCCAGTTCCTTGTTGGCGGAGAGCCAGCCGGGGGTGGAGACCAGTGCCTTCTCGTTCGACCACTCGGGCGAGGTCAGGTAGGCCTGGAAGGCGGCGACCTCAGGACGATCGCTGAACGCGGTGGCGAACTCGCCGCCGCCCAGCATCGGAAGGGTGTCGGTGGTACGGCCCGGGAGGTAGAAGGCGAACACGTCGCCATCCTCGGCCACGGTGGTGCCCTCCGGCCAGTTCGCCTGGTAGAACGAGGCCTGGCGGTGCAGGAAGCAGTTGCCGTCGAGGATGGGCAGGCCGGCCTCGCCGAAGGGCGTGGTGGCGATGCTCGCGACGTTGCCGAGGCCGCCGTTGACGTAGTCCTCGTTCTTCAGGATGGTGCCGGCCATGTCCAGGGCCTCGAGCACCTTCGGGTCGTTGAACGGGAGGTCCCCGCTGACCCACTGGTCGTACTCCTCAGGGGTCACTGTCCGCAGCATCATGTCTTCGAGCCAGTCGGTGGCCGGCCAGCCGGTGGCGCCACCGGACTCGATGCCTGCGCACCAAGGCTTCACGTCAGGGTGGTCTGCGATGATCTGGTCGCTGAGGGCGATGAGATCATCCCAGGTCTCGGGGATCTCATAACCATTGTCGGCGAAGGCCGACGGGGAGTACCAGACGAAGGACTTCGCGTTGGCACCCACGGGGACTGCGTAGTAGGTGCCGTCGACGGTGCCGTAGCCCTTCCACGCTTCGTTGAAGAACTCGTCGACGTTGGCCTCGGCGGCCTCGGAGACCGGCACCACCGCGTCGGGGAACCGGTCCACGAGAGTGGCGAGCAGGCCCGGCTGAGGGATGTAGGCGATGTCCGGGGGGGAGCCGGACTCGATCTTGACGGGGAGCTGGGCCTCGAACTCACGGGACCCCTCGTAGTTCACCGTGGCTCCGGTGCACTCCTCGAACTTCTTGTACGAATCGATGTGGGGCTGGTCCTCCGGGCTGACGATCGAGGTGTAGACGCTGATCTCGGTGCCGGAGAGGTCGCCGTAGGTCTCGAAGGCGGCGCAGTCGGTGTCTCCTCCGACGGTGGTCCCCTCGCCACCCGGATCAGCATCTCCGCTGCAGGCGGCCACCAGCAGCAGCGAGAGACCCGCAACTGCCGAGGCAGCGAGTCGGTTCTTCTTGTTGAACATCTTTGTCCCCTTCCTGAAAAAACTTGTTGGATCCCATGCAAGCCCTCTTGGAGGGTCTCTGGCAAGGGATGAAACGGCCCAACGTGGTCACGATCCTGTAACAAAGTCTCTGCAAATTTGCAGGGCTGGAGAGGGTGTTCTTGGTACGAAGGTGTTGGCACACCGTGGGTGGCGCTAAGTTTGGATGTGTCTAGCGTGCGCGAACGGTGTGCGTAGTCGAACAACGAGAGGACTCACGTGACTGAAGAGGCCGGGCCGATCCTCAACGGGCTCCCCACCAATCTTCCCGACACCGATCCTGACGAGACTTCCGAATGGTTGGAGTCCCTCGACGGCGTCATCGAGCACGGCGGGCAGAACCGGGCCCGTTACGTGATGCTCAAGCTCCTCGAGCGGGCGCGCGAACGTCACATCGGCGTCCCCTCGCTGACTGGCACTGACTACGTCAACACCATTCCCGCCTCGGAGGAGCCCAACTTCCCGGGCGACGAGGACCTCGAGCGCAAGATCCGGCGCCTGCTGCGCTGGAACGCCGCCATCACGGTCCACCGTGCCCAGCGGCCCGGTATCGGCGTCGGGGGTCACATCGCCTCCTACGCCTCCTCGGCGACGCTGTACGAGGTGGGCATGAACCACTTCTTCCGCGGCAAGGACCACCCCGGTGGCGGGGACCAGATCTTCTTCCAGGGCCACGCCTCGCCCGGCATGTACGCCCGCGCCTTCCTCGAGGGCCGCCTCGAGGAGGCGGACCTGGACGGTTTCCGCCAGGAGCACAGCCACTACGTCGACGGTGAACTCCGCGCGCTGCCGTCCTATCCCCACCCGCGGCAGATGCCGGACTTCTGGGAGTTCCCGACTGTGTCCATGGGCATCGGCCCCATGAACGCGATCTACCAGGCCCAGTTCAACCGCTACCTGCACAACCGCGGCATCAAGGACACCTCAGACCAGCACGTCTGGGCCTTCCTCGGCGACGGCGAGATGGACGAGCCGGAGTCTCGCGGCTTCCTGCAGGTTGCCGCCAACGAGGAGCTCGACAACCTCACCTTCGTGGTCAACTGCAACCTGCAGCGCCTCGACGGACCGGTCCGCGGCAACGGCAAGATCATGCAGGAGCTGGAGGCCCAGTTCCGTGGTGCCGGCTGGAACGTCATCAAGGTGGTCTGGGGGCGCGGCTGGGACCCGCTGCTCGCCAACGACACCGACGGCGCCCTGCTCAACGTCATGAACTCCACCAGCGATGGCGACTACCAGACCTTCCGAGCCAACGACGGGGCCTACGTTCGCAAGCACTTCTTCGGACGTGACCCCCGCACCGCGGCCATGGTGAAGGACTGGAGCGACGAGGAGATCTGGCGGCTGTCTCGCGGCGGCCACGACTACCAGAAGGTCTACTCCGCCTACAAGGCCGCCACCGAGTTCACCGGCGCCCCCACCGTCATCCTCGCCCACACCATCAAGGGCTACTTCCTGGGCAAGCACTTCGCCGGCCGCAATGCCACGCACCAGATGAAGAAGCTCGCCCTCGATGACCTGAAGACGTTCCGTGACCGTCTCGACATGCCCGTCGACGACAAGGTCCTGGAGGCGGATCCGTACCGCCCGCCGTACGTCAAGCCCGCCGACGACGATCCCCGGATCCAGTACCTGCAGGAGCGCCGTCGCGAACTGGGCGGCTACCTGCCGGAGCGACGCGGGGACCGCAAGTTCATCTCACTGCCGTCTGAGAAGACCTACGCCTCGGTGCGCAAGGGCTCCGGCAACCAGGAGATCGCCACCACCATGGCGTTCGTCCGACTGCTGAAGGACCTCATGCGGGACAAGGAGTTCGCGCCCCACGTCGTGCCGATCATCCCCGACGAGGCCCGCACCTTCGGCATGGACGCGTTCTTCCCGACGATCAAGATCTACAACCCGCACGGCCAGAACTACACGCCCGTCGACAACGAGCTGTTCCTGAGCTACCGGGAGGCCAAGAACGGCCAGATCCAGCACACCGGCATCAACGAGGCCGGCTCGGTGGCCGCGTTCACCGCCGCCGGAACGTCGTACGCCACCCACGGTGTGCCGATGGTACCGATCTACATCTTCTACTCGATGTTCGGCTTCCAGCGCACCGCCGACTTCATCTGGGCGGCCGCTGACCAGCTGGCCCGTGGCTTCCTCATCGGCGCCACGGCGGGACGCACCACGCTCACCGGTGAGGGCACCCAGCACATGGACGGTCACTCGCCGATCATCGCCTCCACCAACACTGCGGTGGTGTCCTACGACCCGGCCTACAGCTACGAGATCGCCCACATCGTCAAGGACGGCCTCCAGCGCATGTACGGGGAGACGCCCGAGGACATCATCTACTACCTGACGGTCTACAACGAGCCGCTGGTGCAGCCGGCCGAGCCCGAGGGAGTTGACGTCGAGGGCATCCTGCGAGGCATGTACCTGCTGCAGCCCGGCTCCTTCGAGGGCGTCGGGGAGGACGCGCGCCGCGCACAGATCCTCGCGTCCGGCGTCGCCGTGCCGTGGGCCCTCGAGGCCCAGGAACTGCTCAAGCAGGACTACGGCGTCGTCGCAGACGTGTGGAGCGTCACCTCCTGGGGCGAGCTCCGTCGTGAGGGCCTGGAGAAGGACGAGGCCATCCACGCCGATCCGTTCGGCGAGCACGCCGACACCTGGGTGGA
Organism: Tessaracoccus terricola; assembly: GCF_054776555.1. Taxonomy (NCBI): domain Bacteria; kingdom Bacillati; phylum Actinomycetota; class Actinomycetes; order Propionibacteriales; family Propionibacteriaceae; genus Tessaracoccus; species Tessaracoccus terricola. The sequence goes on from NZ_BAAHBS010000005.1 coordinate 1,066,578, forward strand.
GAGCAAGCTCGCAGGCACCGACGGACCCGTCGTCGCCGTCTCGGACTACATGCGGGCCGTGCCCGACCAGATCCGCCAGTGGGTCCCGCGCGACTACACCGCGCTCGGCGCCGACGGCTTCGGATTCTCGGACACCCGCGCGGCCGCCCGTCGCTACTTCCACATCGACGGCCCCTCCATCGCCGTCGCCGTGCTGCAGCGCCTGGCCCGCCAGGGTGAGGTCCCGCAGGAGTGGGCCACGGACGCCGCCGTGAAGTACAAGCTGGACGACGTCACGGCCGGAACCTCCGGCAACGCCGGAGGGGATGCCTGATCTCAACCCCGAGGTGCACCACCGGACCAACATCTGGCAGGCTTGTCCACGTGGTACCTATCTGTGAAGGGAACGTACGGTGAGCACGGCTGACCATGACGGAGCCGACCCGCTCGGACTTGAACCTGGGATGGTTGTCCAGGAGCTCGGGTGGGACGAGGATGTCGACGCGGAACTGCGCGACGACATCATGGACATCATCGACGCCGACATGATCGAGGATGCGGTCGAGGCCGTCGACGTGGTGATCCTGTGGTGGCGCGAGGACGACGGTGACGTCGTGGACGGGCTGGTTGACGCCGGTACCGACCTCGCCGACGACGGCTACATCTGGTTGCTGACGCCCAAGGTGGGAAGGCCGCAGTTCATCGAGCCTGCGGCCATCTCCGAGGGCGCCACCACGGCAGGTCTGCAGCTGACCCGTTCGGCGAACGTCAGTGCAGACTGGCAGGCGCACCGGATGGTACGCCCGAAGGGCGCCCGTCGGTCCTGACCCCGGATCCACCACAACACCAATAGGAGCGCCATGCCGCGCATCGGAGTCCTGACCTCTGGCGGTGACGCACCCGGGATGAACGCAGCCGTGCGTGCCATCACACGCGCAGCCATCCACAGCGGGGCGGAGGTTTTCGCCATCCGCGAGGGCTGGCAGGGTGCCCTCGCCGGGGGTGACCACATCGTCGCCCTGGGATGGAGCGACGTCTCCGGGATCCTCAACAAGGGCGGCACCGTCATCGGCACCGCCCGCTCCTCGGAGTTCAAGGAACGCCAGGGGCAGCGGCGGGCCGTGCGCAACCTGGTGGAGCGCGGCATCGACCGTCTCATCATCATCGGCGGCGACGGCTCCCTCACCGGCACCCGCGAGCTCAGCCTCGGCTGGGGTGGGCTGCTCGATGAACTCGTCGAGGCCGGCGAGATCACCCGGGCGCTGGCCGACGCGCACCCCGCCCTGCACGTCGCCGGGCTCGTCGGCAGCATCGACAACGACATGGTCGGCACCGACATGACGATCGGCACCGATTCCGCACTGCACCGCATCACCGACGCCGTCGACGCCATCAGCTCCACCGCTGAGTCCCACCAGCGCACGTTCATCGTCGAGGTCATGGGACGCCGTTGCGGCTACCTGGCCCTGATGAGCGCCATCGCCAGCGGCGCGGACTACACCTTCCTGCCGGAGTCGCCCCCGCCGGAGGGCTGGGAGGACCAGATGGTGGAGGTCCTGCACAACGGTCGCGCTGCCGGCCGGCGCGACTCCATCATCATCGTCGCCGAGGGCGCTTCGGACACCCACGGCAACGCGATCACCGCGCAGTTGATCAGTGACGTGTTGGCCGAGCGTGCCGGCGAGGAGGCGAGGATCACCATTCTCGGCCACGTGCAGCGCGGCGGCGTGCCCAGCGCCTACGACCGGTGGATGGCCACGGTCTGCGGCGTCGAGGCGGTTCGGCAGGTTCTTGCCGCCGCCGACGGCTCCGAACCTGTACTGGTGGGCGTCCACCGGGACCGGGTGCGGGCGGTCCCGCTCGTGGAAGCGGTCTCCGACACGCACGCCGTCGCCGACCACATCGCCCTTGGTGACTACCCGGCCGCCATCAGCGCCCGCGGCCAGGGGTTCGAGACGATGATCGACATCTACCGCACCGTCACCGAGGCCAGGCCGACCGTCGTCGACGCGGCAGGCTCCCGGCGGATCGCCATCATGCACTCCGGCGCGCTGGCGCCCGGGATGAACCCGCTGGTGCGGGTGGCCGTGCGCACGGGCATCGACCTGGGCTATTCGATGGTGGCGGTCGAGGGTGGCGTGCCCGGCCTGCTGGAGGGCAACTTCCGAGAGCTGGCCTGGGGCGACGTGGAGGGCATGGCCCACACTGGGGGCGCCGACCTGGGCACCCGCCGCTACATCCCGACGGACGCGGACCTCTACACGATCGCCCGGCGGATCGAGGAGCAGCGCATCGACGCGCTGATGGTGGTGGGCGGCTACCACGCCTACGCCACCGTCGACCTGCTGGAGCGGGAGAAGCGTCGCTACCCGGCCTTCGACATCCCTATCACAGTGGTTCCTGCGAGCATCGACAACAACCTGCCCGGCTGGCCGATGGCCGTCGGCGCGGACACGGCCCTGAACACGGTGGTGGGCGCCATCGACATGGTGCGCATGTCCGCCTCCGCCTCCCGCCGGGCGTTCATCGTCGAGACGATGGGGCGGGGCTGCGGCTTCCTGCCCCTGATGGGCAGCATCGCCGCCGGTGCGGAGAAGGCCTACCTGCCCGAGCTGGGCATCAACCTGGCGGGCCTTGAGGAGGACATCGCCGCACTGGTGGACTCGTTCCAGTCGGGGCGCAACTTCTACCTCGCGGTCATGGGGGAGAACGCCAGCGAGCACTACACCACCGACGTCCTGCGTCGGCTCTTCGACGCCGAGGGTGATGGCAGCTTCACCGTCCGCGCGAACGTCGTGGGCCACGTCCAGCAGGGCGGAGCGCCCTCACCCTTCGACCGGATCAACGCCACCCGGCTGGCCTGGAGCGCCGTGCATCGGCTGGACCGGCAACTGCAGGCGGGGGAGACGGGCTACTGGGCGGCCTCGGCCCACGCACCGGGATTCTTCGCGCCGCTGCGCGACATCACCGACGCCATGGACTGGGACAACCATCGTCCCCGGGAACAGTGGTGGATGGAGCTGCGGCCGGTCTTCGAGAGACTCAGCCGCCGCCCCGGCCAGGACTAGACGAAGCGCACCCAGCGGGCCTTGCCGCCGACGCCTGCCCGGTCCAGTTCCAACAGTGAACCGTCGTCGGCGACGCGGAACAGCACCGCGTCGGGGGACCGCTCGCCGACTGCCACCACGAGGGTGCCGTCGTCGGAGACGCCGAAGCCGCGGGGCTGCGTCGGGACCGGGGTGATGGCCGCCACCTCGCGGAGGCGACCGTCCGCGTCGAGGGCGATCGAGGTGATGGTGGAGGCGGTGCGCTCCGAGCACAGGAGGTAGTTGCCTGCGACGTGGACGTCGGCGCCCCAGCGCAGGTGGCCTGCGAGGGGGTCGGCACCGAAGCGGCTGTGCTTCAGCTCGGCCGCCGGGTCGTCGAAGCGGACGGACTCGGCGGTGGTGAGGGTGCCGCCGGCGGCGACGTCGAAGCGGATGGCCTCGGCGGAGAACTCGGTCACCAGGTAGGCGTTGGCGCCTGCGACGGTGACGTGCCGCGGGCCGCTGCCCTCCGGTCCGGCCACCGTCGCCGGCACCAGCGGTGTCAGGACCGCGTCGCGGGAGACCCGGTACTGGGCCACGAGGTCGTCGCCGAGGGAGGCCACGTAGACCACGTCGCCGTCGACGAAGGCACAGTGCGCGTTCGCGTGGTCGAAGCGGGCCACGGGCTCACCGAGGACGCCGTCGGCCACGTTCCACGCCGTCGTGTAGCCGGCGTTGTAGGACGCCCCAACCAGCACGGTGCCGTCGTGGGCGAGGTCCAGGGAGACCATCTGCCCGGCGTCGTCGCGGCGGGACACCTCGGACAGGGCGCCGCTGGTACGGTCCAGGCGCATCGTGACCACGGCGTGGGCGGCGGCGACGTGGACGAGGTCCCGGGCGCGGTCCACGACGAAGGCGCTGCACCCGTCCGCGACGGTGGACACCACCAGTTCGGAGAGTGTCTCGCCTTGGAGTGAGAGCGTGGAGATCGTGCCTTCGGCTGCGTTCGCGACAAGGACCAAGGAGTTCATGCCTCCAGAGCCTACTGGGCTGCCCACCGCCCGGCCCAGCCTCTCAGCACAGCGGGAGGCCGACTCCGAAGTTCGTGCTGGCCGAGCAGCTCATTCGGGTCAGGTCCCGCCGCGGCTGGTCGCCGACCCCGATCGAGTCCGGGATGGTGGTGCGGAGCATCAACACGTGCGAGTCGGTTGCTCGGCGGAGCAGGGTGAACGAGACCGTGTTGGCGAGGCCGTCGCTCGAGCGAACCCCTGCGAACCCGCAACTGACGCCCGAACCCTCCGCGGCCGGGACGCCCACGGGGCGGGCGAGTTGTTCGCTCGTGATCGCGAACTGTCCCTTCTGGGCCGCGACGAGCGCCTCGCAGGACGCGGTCAGGTCGGGATCCTGCACCAGCGTCAACGCCTGCAGGCGGGCATCCGACCCCGGGTCGCTCAGGCGCACCACCCGTCGGTCGCCCTCCACCAGGTCGTCGCCGTAGATGACCCAGCCGTCGGCGGCGGTGAAGGAGGTGTCGTTCAGTTCGACCACCCCAGCCGGCAGGGCTGTCTCGGCAGGCTCCTCCTCGGGGTCGGGAGGGGGCTGGGGTGAGTCGTCGGGCGGTGTGCTCGTCGGGTTCGGGCTTGGCAGCGGCGCACTGTCGGAGGCAGGCGGGGACGAGGGTGCGGCCGGTTCGGTGCTCTCGGCGGGCTTCGGTGCCGTACTGGCCTCGGACGGCGACGGGCTCGTCGCGAGGGCGGTGGCCGGCGGCGTCGGCTGCGTGGTGGTCGAACGTGGCCCGAAGGCGAGGTACGCGCCGCCGACGGCGAGCGCTGAGACCAACGTGGTTGTGATGAGGACGGCGGGGATCCGGGAGCGTGCTTGCGGCTCCTCGGGCTCGACGAGGGCGCGGCGAGGCTTCGTGCTGATGGCCCGCTCCTAACTCCCCAACTCCGTCTTACTGATACCGAGCGTACCCGCAGGGCATCGGCGCTACGGTTGCGGCACGGGCCTACGTGAGCAGTCGAGGAGGACATGTGAACGCTCCGGAGAAGATCGTCATCGTTGGTGGTGGCCTGGCAGGGGTCAACGCCGCGGAGGAACTGCGTGAGCGGGGCTACGGGGGCGCGATCACGCTCATCGCGGCCGAGGACCACCTGCCGTACGAGCGGCCGCCGCTTTCGAAGGGGGTCCTGCTGGGCAATGACCCGCCCGAGAGTGTCTTCGTGCACGACGAGCCCTGGTTCTCCGAGCACGACGTGGAACTGGTCGTCGGTGCCGCAGCGAGCGCCGTCGACCTCGCAGCGCGGACGGTGCGGGTGGGCTCACGTGAGGTCTCCTACGACAGGCTGCTGCTGGCCACTGGCTCCCAGCCGCGCCACCTGCGCGCCGTCGACGAGTCCGGCGCGCCCGGCTGCTACCTGCGCACCATCGAGGACTCCCGGGAGTTGAAGGAGCGGCTGAGGGGCCAGGTGCTGGTGGTGGGGGCCGGGTGGATCGGGCTGGAGGTGGCCGCGGCCGCTCGGCAGGTCGGTGCCGAGGTCACTGTCGTGGACCCGGCCGCGGTGCCGTTGGAGAAGGTCATGGGTGCCGAACTCGGCGAGGTGTTCGCGGGGCTGCACCGGGACCACGGCGTGGACCTGCGGATGGGGGCCCAGGTCTCCGAGATCTCCCACTCCGACGACGCCACGCACGTCCGACTCTCCGACGGGCACGAGGTTCGGCCGGACCTCGTGGTGGTGGGCGTGGGGGTGATCCCTGACGTCGCCCTCGCGGAGGCGGCGGGTCTGGACGTGGACAACGGGGTGCTGGTCGACGCCGGACTGCGCACCAGCGACCCGCACGTCTGGGCGGCGGGCGACATCGCCAACCATGACCACCCGCGCCTGGGCCGGGTGCGGGTGGAGCACTGGGACGTCGCCATCAACCAAGGGCGCCACGCTGCGCGTGCCATGCTCGGAGACGATGCCCCGTACGATACCGAGCCGTACTTCTTCACCGACCAGTACGACTGGGGAATGGAGTACGTCGGCCACGTCGGACCCGATGGCTACGACCGCGTCGTCACGACGGGCGAGGCGGCCGACGGTCTGCGGGCCTACTGGGTCAAGGACGACATCGTCATTGCTGCCATGCACCTCAACGACTGGGACGCGATCGGCGCCCTCCGCGAGACCGTGGGCGGTTCGCTGCCTGAGGGGATCTAGGAGCGCGCGGGCCGCTGCGAGGCGCGGACGTGGGCTCGCTCACCGTGCTTGCCGACGAGGCTGAGGTACTCCACCGGCCCTTCGCCGGTGGCTCCGAACCAGTGCGGGGTGCGGGTGTCGAACTCTGCGGCCTCGCCCGGCTTCAGGCGCAGGTCGTGTTCGCCCAGCAGTAGCCGCAGCGTGCCGTCCAGGACGTAGACCCAGTCATAGCCTCCGTGGGTGCGCAGTTCCGGCCGTTCGTTGTCGTCGCCCGGGGGCAGGATGAACTTGTAGGCCTGGATGCCGCCGGCCCGGCGCGTCAGCGGCAGGATCGTGGAGCCGCCCCAACCCTTGAGCGGCCTCAGGTTGACGCGTGGATCTCCCGTGGGCGGCGCGTCGACGAGTTCGTCGAGGGTGAGTCCGTATGCCCTTGCCAGCGGCAGCAACTGCTCCAGCGTCGGACGCCGCAGACCCGCCTCGAGCCTCGAGAGAGTGCTCGTCGAGATGCCCGTCTGCTCGGCCAGCTCGGCGAGTGTGACCTGCCGTTCCAGCCGGAACTTCTGCAGCCGTGGACCTACGGCGTCGAGGGTCGCACCGAGTTCTTCCATGCAGCCAGTTTGCCATTCGGCAACAAGGCTTGCATGCGATTCGCGCTGGGCGCAGTATCGAAGCCAATGCAACGGAAGGAGTGGTCATGGAACTGGACAACGAGCTGGTCGACGTCGCGGTGGTCGGAGGAGGTGCCGCCGGCCTGGCCGCGGCACTGACGCTGGCCAGGGCAAGGCGCAATGTGGTGGTGGTCGACGGTGGTCGGCCGCGCAACGCGCCGGCGGATGGGGTGCACGGGCTCCTCGGGCTCGAAGGAACCAACCCGCTGGAGCTGCTCGCGCGGGGCCGGGACGAAGTACGTGGCTACGGTGGCCGCATCGTCGACGGCGAGGTGATGCGAGCCGCCGCAGATCCCGTCGGTTTCGTACTCGAGTTGGCTGACGGGTCACGGCTGCGGGCGCGGCAGCTGCTGGTGGCCACCGGTCTGACCGACCAGCTCATGGACATCCCGGGGCTGGGGGAGCGCTGGGGCCGCGACGTCCTGCACTGCCCCTACTGCCACGGCTGGGAGGTGCGGGACCGCCGCATCGGTGTGATCGGCACCGGCCCGATGTCGGTGCACCAGGCGCTGCTGTTCCGGCAGTGGAGCCCGGACCTGCGGCTGTTCGTGCGCCACCTCGAGATTCCGGAAGAGGACGTCACGAAGCTCCGCGCCCGAGGGGTGGAGCTGGTCGAGGGCGAGGTTGCAGAACTCGAGGTCACCGACGACACACTGAGGGCGGTCATGATGTCCGACGGTCGTCGCATCGAGACCGATGCGGTGGTGGTGGCCAGCCAGATGGTGGCCAACTCCGGACCCTTCGCCGAACTCGGCCTGGCGGTCGTCGCCAACCCGATGGGTTCCTTGGTCGAGGCTGACGAGCTGGGACGCACCTCGGTGCCCGGGGTGTGGGTGGCTGGCAACGCCGGGGACCTGTCGGCCCAGGTGGGTGCCGCTGCAGCGCAGGGCACCCGCGTTGCCGCCCAGATCAACTTCCACCTGGTCAACGTCGAGACCGCCGAGGCCGTCGCGGCATACGAAGAGGGTGGCGCTGTGGCCTGAAATCACGAGCGGTGCAACACCGGTGACTCGCCGAGGTGGGCGCAGAGGGACTCGAACCCCCGACATCCTGCTTGTAAGGCAGACGCTCTAACCAACTGAGCTATGCGCCCGGCGCCCACCATTGTCGCAAAGCAACCGCCCTTGCGCGAACCGTGTCCGTCGGCGGCGCGTCATCCCCGGGAATCTCCATGGGCGGGAGGCGTATCGTCTGTGTCGCGGCGCTCGGGGTCCGTGGCCACCGTGCGCTGGACCTGGAGGCCTCGTCGTCAAGGAGTGGACATGTCCGAGCTGGATCGGATCGCGGATGCCATCAACACCTTGGGAGATTTCTGTGGTGTCCGGGACCTCGCCGAACCAACTCGGGCCGAGTTCCGACGAGTCACGGGGCTACCACGAGCGGACGTCCTGCTGTTCTTCGGCGGTACGCCGGTGGCGGGTCTCGAGGTGCTGGCCCAGTTGCTCTCCGACGGCGCCTGCGAGCGCTCCGTTCTCGTCGGGGGCCAGGGCCACACCACGCCGTCGCTGCGGGCCGCAGCAGCGGAGATGCTGGACGGCTGGGACCTGGAGGACAAGAGCGAGGCGGAGATCTACGCGTACCTGCTCAATGACGTCCACATGATGTCAGCGGACTTCCTGGAGCGGGAGTCGTCCAACATCGGGGAGAACGTCACCAAGACCCTCGAACTGCTGGAGCGCAACGGTGAGCAGCACCACAGCTACCTGCTGGTCCAGGACGCCACTCTGCAGCGTCGGATGCATGCGGTGCTGCAACTGCACCAGCCCGACGCCACCATCGTCGACTACGCGGCCTACCGGGTCCGCGTCGTCGTCCGCGACGGTGCCCTTGCCTACGACCAGGACGTCCAGGGAATCTGGCCCCTGGAACGCTACGTGTCGATGCTGCTGGGGGAGGTCTCCCGGTTGAGGGACGACGCCACGGGCCACGGACCCAGGGGCAAGGGCTGGCTGGCCCACGTCGACATCCCCGCGGAGGTCGAGGCCGCGGTTGCCGTACTCACGGCTGCCGGCCACGGCCCACGCCCCAGCGGCGACGACTGGTGGGGCGACGCCTGACCAGAAGCTTCCGGGACGACGGATGCGAAACGAGCCGGAGCGAAGTGCTCTGGCTCGTCTCACGTGCCCCGGTCTAGCCGGAGTGGCAGTAGCTGACGGTGTCGGCGAGGTCATGCGGGACCCCGGCCTTCTCGTAGAAGTCGCACAGCGGTGCGCCGCTCAGCCTGGTGCCATCGGCTTCCTTGGACCAGCCTCCGGACTTCTTGAGGTAGAACACCGTGGAATCGAACCAGGCGCCGTTTGAGTCCTGTACCGGGTACTGGAGGGCGAGCCACTTGGAGTCCACCTTGGATTGCAGGCAGAACGTGATGACCGCCGGCTCCTTGATGTCTGCCTTGAGCGTGGCCTCGCTGATGGCGCACTTGATCTGCTCGAGCTGGACGATGTTGTTGAACACCCACATGTTCATGTTCTGGTACTTGCCGTCCTTCAGGCCGGCCACCGTCGCCCAGATCTGGCTGCGGCAAGCGCCCTGACCGGTCCAGGCGGTGTTGCACTCGGTCTTCCACTTGCGGCCGCTGATCGTGTGCTCGCCGGGGGTCACGAGCGGGTTGCCCGGCTCCCAGGCCGAACGCGGGCTCTTCTTGTAGGTCAGGTTGTTGAACACCCACTGGTTCTTCTGGGTGAACTTGCCCGCGGCATAGGTGACCAGCGTGCCCCAGATCTTCGTCTCGCAACGGTCGACGACGGTCGAGTAGGGCGTGCAGTTGGTCACCCAGGTGCGGCCGTTGTAGGCCCACACGCCGGTCTGGGTGTAGACCTGCGTGGGCGAGGATGCCTTCTTGGTCTCGGCAGAGGCCTGGCCAGGGGTGACGGACAGGGTCCAGGCGATGCCCACCGCCAGGACCAGGAGGATGCGGATGAATCGGGAAGAGCCGCGCACTTTGAACTCCGGGGGGTTGGTGACTTTTCAGGTTTAGGCGCACTCTAGGCACCCGGTCACCTCCCCGGCCAAGGATCGAAACCTCAGCTTTAGGGTTGTCGTTCGGCTCAGGCGGAGAGCGCCTTCTTCACCAGCCCGGCCACCGTGCCGCCGTCGGCCCGCCCCGCGGCCTTCGCGTTGACGGCCTTCACGACGGCCCCCATCTGCTTCATCGACGGCGTCTCACCCGCGTCCCGCACGGCCTGGACCTCGCCGTCGACCAGCGCCTGGAGCTCGTCTGCAGTCAGGGGCTGGGGCAGGTAGGCGGCGATGAACTCGGCCTCGAGGTTCTCCTGCTCGGCGAGTTCCGGGCGGCCTGCCTCTGCGTAGGTCTCCGCCGAGTCCTTCCGCTTGCGCTGCTCCCGGGTGATGACCTTGATCTCCTCGGCGTCCGAGAGGGCGCGCGGCTCGTCACCAGCCACCTCTTCGTTGGAGATGGCGGCGAGCAGCGACCGGATGGTGGTCTTCGCCACGGTGTCCTTCGCTCGCATTGCGGTGGCCAGATCGGCCCTCAGTCGTTCCTTGGAAGCTCCCATGGTTGGTAGGATGTCACATTGTGGCAGCTGAAGATCTCACCCAAACCATCGCCGACCTCGACAAGTCCCTGACTTCCATCGAGGCGGTGGCCGACCTGCCGAAACTCCGTGCGGAGATCGCAGGACTCGAGCAGGAGGTCGCGGCGCCGGACCTGTGGGACGACCAGGACAACGCCCAGCGCGTCACCTCCCAACTGTCCGCCAAGCAGTCCGAGGTGGACCGGTTGGACGGCCTGCGGTCCCGACTGGACGATGCCGGCGTGATGCTCGAACTCGCCGACGAGGAGGGCGACGCCGCGGTCCACGAGGAGGTTGCGGGGGAGTTGCACCGTCTGGCGACGGAGATCGAGGCCCTCGAGGTTCGCACCCTGCTGTCGGGCGACTACGACCCGCGCGACGCCCTGATCACGATCCGTGCCGAGGCCGGCGGCGTCGACGCCGCAGACTTCACGGAGAAGCTGATGCGCATGTACCTGCGCTGGGCCGAGCGCCACGGCTACGGCGTCGAGATCTACGACACCTCCTACGCCGAAGAGGCCGGCCTGAAGTCGGTCACCTTCGCAGTCAAGGCCCCCTACGCCTACGGCACCCTCTCCGTCGAGCAGGGCACGCACCGGCTGGTCCGGATCTCCCCGTTCGACAACCAGGGCCGCCGCCAGACCTCCTTCGCCGGAGTCGAGGTGCTCCCGGTGACGGAGGAGACCGACCACGTCGACATCCCCGAGGCAGACATCCGCGTCGACGTCTTCCGCTCGTCCGGCCCCGGCGGACAGTCGGTCAACACCACCGACTCGGCCGTGCGCATCACCCACCTGCCCACGGGCATCGTCGTGAGCTGCCAGAACGAGAAGTCCCAGATCCAGAACAAGGCGGCGGCCCTGCGGGTGCTGCAGTCCCGTCTGCTGGAGAAGGCGCGCCAGGACCGCGAGCAGGAGATGAATGCGCTCAAGGGCGACGGCGGCAACTCGTGGGGCGCGCAGATGCGGTCCTACGTGATGAACCCGTACCAGATGGTCAAGGACCTGCGCACCGAACACGAGGTGGGCAACCCCGAATCCGTCTTCGACGGCGAGATCGACGGCTTCATCGACGCCGGGATCCGGTGGCGCAAGCAGTCGGAGACCGCGGCGGCCGAGTAGCGGCCCCGGCGTGTTGCGCGGGCGCTTCGGTGGCCCTGCCCCTAGACTCACCAGTGACCATCTGAGAATTCCTCAGAATCTTCCCCAACGGTCGGAGTCTGGCATTGATCACGTTCGAAGACGTCACGAAGTTCTACCCGGGTCAGGACCGGGCTGCGCTTCGTAACATCAACCTGGAGATCGGCAAGGGCGAGTTCGTGTTCCTCGTCGGCCAGTCCGGGTCGGGCAAGTCCACCTTCCTGCGCCTGATCCTGCGCGAGTACCGTCCGACGAAGGGCACCCTCTACGTCGCCGGCAAGAACCTCACCACCATGAACCAGTGGAAGGTGCCGGCGCTGCGCCGCCAGATCGGCACGGTGTTCCAGGACTTCCGCCTCCTGCCGGGAAAGACCGTTTTCGAGAATGTTGCCTTCGCCCTGCAGGTGATCGGGAAACCGCAGCGGGTCATCAAGAAGATCGTCCCCGAAACCCTCGAACTGGTCGGTCTCGCCGGCAAGGAGAACCGGCAGAACGAAGAACTCTCCGGCGGCGAACAACAGCGCGTCGCAATTGCCCGCGCATTCGTCAACCGCCCGAAGATCCTCATCGCCGACGAGCCCACCGGAAACCTCGATCCCGAGACCTCCGTCGGCATCATGAAACTGCTCGACCGGATCAACCGGACCGACACCACTGTGATCATGGCCACCCACGACTCCTCGATCGTGGACCAGATGCGTCGCAGGGTCCTGGAACTGCGCCAAGGAGAACTTGTGCGCGACCAGACCAAGGGCGTCTACGGCACCGCCTGATCAGGGAGAAGGAACAAATGCGACACACACTTCGTGAGACCTGGTCCGGTCTGAAGCGGAACCTCGCCATGACCATCGCGGTGGTGGTCACCATGGCCGTCTCGCTGTCACTGTTCGGTGCCGGCCTGCTGACCTCCATGGAGGTCGACCTCGTCAAGGGGCGCTGGTACGACAAGATCGAGATCTCCGTGTTCCTGTGCACCGAACACACCCAGGGCGGGATGTGCGAGGAGGGCAAGGGCACCACCGAGGCCCAGCGCGAGTCCATCCGCCAGACCCTCGAGGCGAACCCCGAGGTGGCCGAGGTGTTCTACGAGTCCAAGGAGGAGGCCTTCGAGGAGTTCCAGCGGGTCTTCGCGGACTCGCCCATCCTGGGCTCCCGGACGGTGGACCAGATGCAGGACTCCTTCCGGATCAAGCTCGAGAACCCCGAGAACTACTCCGGCGTCGTCAGCGAGGCCCAGGGCCTGCAGGGCGTCCAGAACGTGCAGGACCTGCACCGAATCCTGGACCCGATGTTCAACTGGCTGAACGCGCTGCAGTGGGCCACCATCGGAATGAGTGTCCTGTTGCTGCTCGCAGCGTCGCTGCAGATCGCGAACACCATTCGGATGGCGGCATTCACCAGGCGCCGGGAAATCGGAATCATGCGCCTCGTGGGCGCATCGAATTTCTACATCGTCCTGCCGTTCCTGTTGGAGAGCCTGATCGCCGGCCTGATCGGCATCATCGTCGCCGGTGCGACGCTGGCAATCGGGTATTACTTCGTCATCGAGACCAACGCCAAGACCTCAATCCAAGCTTTACCTTGGATTGACTGGTCCCACGTCACAACTGCCATTCTTGCCATGGCTGCCGTGGGAATCGCACTCGCGATCATTCCCACGCTGCTGGCAACCAGGAAGTACCTCCGCATCTAGGAAGCCGCAAGGAGTCAACATCGTGAATCGGGACCTTCCCCCTCAGCCCGAGAACCACCGCAGAGCAACCGTCCGCGCCGCAGTCGCCGCGTTGGTGCTCGCCCTGGTGGTGAGCATGGGTGCAGTCAGCGCCGGAGCTGACGAGCTCGACGACCGCCGCGACGAACTCAAGACCGAGATCGCCCAGGCCAAGTCCTCCGTCGACGGCGCCTCCGCCGCCGTGCACGACGCCGTCGCCGCGCTGGAGGCCGCAGAGGCCGAACTGGTGCAGGCCGAGGCGGCGCTCAAGGAGGCCGAGGAGGCCACCGAGAAGGCGCGTGCCCTGGACGAGCGCCGTGCCGAGGAACTCGCCGACGCCGAGCACAAGGTGAAGCAGGCCGAGGCCGACGTGGCCGCCGCCCAGGCTGCCTTCGACTCCGTCGACGCGCGCACCACCGAGGAACTGACCGTCATCACCCAGCAGAGCGGTCCGCTGGTCGACTTCGCGCTGCTGCTCACCGACGTCTCGATGGCGGACCTCAACCAGCGTGCCCAGCTGGGAGAGACACTGCTGACCTCCTCCGCGCTCGAGCTCGACGAGCTGCAGGAGCGCAGGTTCACCCTGGATGCCGCCAAGGTGGCTGCCGACGAGGCCCGCGCCGCTGCGCAGGAGGCACGCGAGGAGGCTGCTCGACAGCTCGCCGACACCGAGGCCAAGGAGGAACGCGCCGAGCAGCTGCGCGCCGACGTCGAGGACAAGGTTGCCGCACGTGACCAGGCCCGCGCCGCCGCGGAGAACGAGCTGGAGGCGGAGCAGGCCCGCCAGGCCGAGCTCGAGGCCGAGGCCGCCGACGTCGACCGTCGGATCGCCGAACGCATCGCCCGCGAGGAGGCCGCCCGCAAGGCCGCAGCCGAGAAGGCCGCCCGGGAGGCGGCCGCCAGGGAGGCGGCCGCACGGCAGGCGGCAGCGAACAAGGCCGCAGCGGACAAGGCTGCGGCCAACCGGGCAGCGGCCGAGAAGGCTGCCGCAGCCAAGGCAGCGGCCCAGCAGGCGGCGGCTGCACCCAGCTCCAACGGCTTCCTGATGCCCGTGAACGGGCGCCTCAGCTCCCGCTACGGCATGCGCCTGCACCCCGTGCTCGGGTACCGCAAGCTCCACGACGGCACGGACTTCGCGGCAGCCTGCGGCACCCCGATCAAGGCCGCCGCCGACGGCACCGTCGCGGAGCGCTACTACAACGCCGGCTACGGCAACCGGCTCATGATCGACCACGGCCGCATCAACGGCGCCTACGTGACCACCGGCTACAACCACGCCACCAAGTACATCGTCAGCGTCGGCCAGCGGGTGAGCAGGGGACAGGTCATCGGCTACGTCGGCACCACCGGCTACTCGACCGGCTGCCACCTGCACCTGATGGTGTGGGAGAACGGTTCGGTGACCAACCCGATGTCGAAGTGGTTCGGCTGAGCCCCTGTGGCATGATTGTCAGATGCCCAGGGAGACCGGACGCAAGCTGATTGCGCAGAACAAGAAGGCCCGGCACGACTACCACATCGGTGACGTGTACGAGGCCGGCCTGGTGCTGACCGGAACCGAGGTCAAGAGCCTCCGCCAGGGTCGTGCCAGCCTGCAGGAGGCCTACGCCACCATCGACGACGGCGAGGTCTGGCTGCGCAACGCCCACATCCCGGAGTACGCCTTCGGGACGTGGACCAACCACGCCACCCGCCGCACGCGCAAGCTCCTCCTGCACCGCAAGGAGATCGAGAAGCTCGCCAAGTCCGTGGGGGACTCGGGGCGCACCATCGTGCCCCTGTCGCTGTTCTTCTCCGACGGCTACGCCAAGGTGGAGATCGCCGTGGCCACCGGCAAGAAGGACTGGGACAAGCGCCAGACCATCGCCAAGCGCGACGCGGACCGCGAGGCCCAGCGTGCCCTGGCAACGAGAAACCGCCTGCGCCGCTGAGGCAGCGGGGCAGGCGGTCAGAGGTTGGCAGGGATCAGTTGACGGCGACCAGGTCGCACACGAACACCAGCGTCTCGCCCGGTGCGATCACGCCGGCGGCGCCGCGGTCCCCGTAGGCGAGGTGTGCCGGGATGGTCAGCTTGCGGCGGCCGCCGACCTTCATCCCGATCAGGCCCTCGTCCCAGCCGCGGATGACCTGGCCAGTGCCGGGGCGGAACTGCAGCGGGCCGCGTCCCCAGGAGCTGTCGAACTCCCGACCGTTGCTCCAGGCGACCCCGACGTAGTGCACGTCGGCCAGGTCCCCGGGCGTGACCTCGGCACCCTCACCCACGGTCAGGTCGTCGATGACGAGCTCCGTCGGAGGGTTCTCGTCGGGGATCTCAATGATTGGCTTGTCTGTCATGTTCGCAACCCTAGTCCCAAGGGTGGGTGCAGGGTCCAGACCGGGTCGGCTTCCGGGAGGATTCCGGGTTCCGGGGGCGCTCAGGGCTGTCCCCGGTACGGATCCAGGACGGTTGCGGAGACAATAGGGGACATGACCCAACAGCCCCCGCGTCCCAACCTGGTGACCGACGAGCAGCGCGAACGCGCCGTCGACTACCTGCAGCAGGCCTACGCCAAGGGGACCCTCGACGAGGAGACCTTCGACGACAGGCTCGCCCAGGCGCTGACCGCCACCAGCCGGGGGGACCTGAATGCCTCATTGCGCGGGGTGGCGCGCGTGGCCGACGTCAACGCCGGTGTCCTCGCCCCCGCACCGATGGCCCGGCCACCGGTCCCGCAGGGCGTGCAGAACGTGGGATCCGGGCTCGTGCACCTCGCTGGCCTGCCGACCGGCTTCATCGTCCCGGCCATCACGAAGGCGGCCTCCGTCCCCGGCTCCAGGATCTGGTGGGAGGCCGGGCGGGCCCTGAGCTGGCAGGCCACCTCGATGCTGGCCATGGTGGCCGTCGTCATCGGCTCCATCATCCTCGGGACCGGCTCGCCGATCTTTCTCGCGGGCCTCATCTGGTTCCTCGGCACCGTGGTTTTCTCCATCAGGGCCTTCAACGGCGACGACAGCACCGGGGCACTCGAGCGACTGCTCCTGTTCCGCCCCAAGCTGCCGCCCCGTCGATGATTGGATCCTGGTGGGCCGCTGCTAGAATGGATGACGAACAACTCAACAGGGGGTGACTGGTTTCGACTTGGGACGGTAGTCCCAGGAGAAGCGGGCCGAGGATCCATGCCTATCTCGTTAACGCTGCATGGAAACCAATAAGTGCCAACAACAACCGCACTAACTTCGCTCTCGCTGCCTGATCAGCGACCGAAGGGTCAGCACGGGCGCGCCTTCCGCTCGTAACCTGGCCTCATTCAGAAGGCTTGCTGAGTAGCACGGGGATCTGGGGCTACTCGGGACTCAACAGATTCTGGGCTCGTCTGCGACATGCCGACGTGAGTGCAGGAGCCAAGTAGAACGCCTAGTCGGCTGCGCCCGGAGAAGACCTGGTTCGCCTCTTGAGGACGCGGGTTCAATTCCCGCCACCTCCACCGCCCCTGTTCGCACCTGACCCGGCCCCTTGGGCCGGGTCTTTTGCTTCCCCCTCGACGCCGGGGTGCGCCCCGGATGCCCGCCGGACCCACGGACGCGCCGAATCGCGGCGCCGCTGAATGCGCCGCAGGCCCATGACAGAATGGCCACATGCGCACCGGTAGCCCTCCAGCGGCAGGTCAGGTCCTGATCGCCACCGAACCCGGCAAGGGTGGTTACTTCGACCGCAGTGTCGTGCTGCTGCTGGACCACAACGAGTCCGGATCCCTCGGGGTGTGCCTGCACAAGGTTGCGGAGCTGGAGATGGTGGAGCCCTTGGCGCACTTCACCCAGTACCTCTCACCCCCGGTCACGCTGTTCGAGGGTGGACCCGTCTCGCAGCAGGCGGCCGTCTCCCTCGCGAAGGTCGCGAACCCGTGGGAGGAACCACCGGGCTGGCGCCGGGTCTTCGACGACGTCGGCATCCTCGACCTGGAGACCCCGATCGAGCTCGTGGCCGGTGCGTTCTCCCACCTGCGGATCTTCGTCGGGCTCGCGGGCTGGGACGCGGGCCAACTCGAGGCCGAGCTGATCCGCGGCTCCTGGTTCCGGGCCCCGGCGCGCGTCGAGGAGATCTTCGGCACCCCGGAGGACCTGTGGCGGCGCAGCCTGCGACGCATGGGCGGCGCGACGGGCCGCTGGTCCACCTGGACCGAGACCCCCGAACTGAACTGACTCCGCGCCCCACGGCGGTGACCCGCCCGGATGCCAGACTTGGACCGGAGATTGGGGGTTCACCAGATGCAGGATTCCGACGCGGTGCTGGACGACGAGTTCCTCGCACCCGTGGCCTACGAGCCGGACGAGGCTGATGACTCCGAGGTGGAGGCCGACGACGAGGAGTGGGAACACGCACAGGGCTTCCCCTGCACCCGGCGCGCGATTCGCATCTGGGTGGACGAGGAGACCCGCAGACTCACCCGGGTGCGGTTGTCGACGCGCTGGCGTGAGCGCACGGCCGGCAGACAGCTCTCCGACTCCTTCACCGAGGCCTTCTTCCTCGCCAACGCCCGCATCGGCAACAACCTGCCGTCGACACCACTCCTGCAGCCGGAGCCGAGCCGGGACCTCGAGTACACGTGGGAGAACTTCCAGGACCTGCAGGACAGGGCGGCCGAGCTGATGGAGCGCTCCGACGAGTTGGCCGCGCGGCCCGCCCACGAGGTCCGGTGGGCGGACCTCTCGGGCAGCCGGGCCACCGCCGTCAGCAGCAACGGCCACGTCCGGGTGACGCTCGGGCTCGGTGGCCTGACGGAGACGGTGGAGTTCTCCACCACCTGGCTGCAGAAGGCCCGCATCACCGAGATCGCGGACGCCGTGATGTCGGGGCACCAGAAGGCCTACGAACGTTATGTCCCACCGGTGTTCGTACCGGGGGAGCACGAGGAACTGGCTGCCGAACTGGCGCAGGTCCAGGCGGACATGCAGGCGATGATGGCGAGAGGATTGGCATGAGTGACTTCGACGAGTCGTCCGGGCCCGATGACGGCCTGTTCTTCGCCGGGATCGGCGCCGAGGACGAGCCGGCTGACGAGGAGGACCTGGACGAGGACGCGGTGCTCGGGGACACGAAGGTGCGGTCCGACGACGAGCCCACGGGATCCGCCCCCATGCCCCTGATCGGCATGGGCGCAGGAGCCGGCGGAGCGGGGGCGCTGGGTGCCTATGCGGGCCAGACCCGTGAGGGCGGCGAGCGGTCACGTTCCGGGGCGGCCGGTGCCGCACCCGTGGCCCACCTGGACTCCGCGCACGAGGGCGGTGGCAACGCGGTGGACCCGTACGGCCGCGTCGTCGACGCGGAGGACCCCTGGGGCGTCGGGGATGACGATGACGTGCCCACGGCATTCGTGGACACGACCGCCACCGAGGCACCCCGGACCAGGACGGGCAGCGGCACCCGGGGCGGGCACCTGGCCCGCAACGACGGCGCCGGTGGCGGTGGGATGGTGCCCGGCGCCACCCTGGGCGGGATCGGTGGCATGCCCAACACCCAGGCGGCCGCGGCCACCACGGCCGCCAACACAAGCCAGCAGCAGGGCGGAATCCCGCTCTCGGTGCTGCAGAACCTCCAGAACAACCGAGCCAGTGGTGCGGCCTTCGCGCCGCCCATGACCGGGGTCCAGGCCTCCGGCTCCTCCGGATACATGGCTGATCCGTCCCTCGTGGTCGTACAGGCATTCGGCCAGGCCGAAGGGGTGGACGCCACCTCGAGCGACGAATGGCTGCGGGCCCAGCTCCGCGAACACGACCGCGCCGCGGGTGGTGGCATCGCCACCCCCGCTCCGGGCCTGGAGGGGATCGATGACCCGGACCAGGATGACACGGACGACGACTCTCGCGACGAGGCGGGCGGTGGCAGCCGCAACCACGGCCGCGACGGTGCAGTGGCAGGTGGGGCCGGTGCTGCAGGCGTCGCCGGCTGGGGCGGCGGTTCGTCCACCTCCGGCGCCGCACCGGTGACCGGTGGCGCCTCCGGGGGTGGCCAGACTTCGGCCGGTTCGCAGCACGAGTCCGGCTGGGGCTGGAATCCCAGTTCGGGGCAGGCACCGGGAGGCGGGTTCACCGGGTCCTACGCCGCAGGCAGTTCCGGCGTGGAGAGCACGACCTTCGTCCCGGGCGGTGCGGGTGGCCCCAGCTCGGCGGGCAACGATGTCCCGTCCTCCGGTGGGGCCTGGCACGCCTCTGCCGCCTGGTCCGGTGACGGTCAGGGGACGGGCTCGCGGGACCACTACGGCCCCGGACAAGGGTGGACAGGGAGCCGCAGCGTCTTCGCCACGGGCAGTGACTTCAGCGTCTCCAGCGAGGAACTCGCACGCGACGCCGAGCACTGGCGGCGGATCGCCGTCGAGATGGAGGCAGTGCACTCTGTCACGCGTTCCGTGCGCGACGGCGAGTCGAGCTTCGGGCTCGTCTCCGAGCCGGCAGGCGCCTACTCCCGCGCCACCCAGCAGACCCAGGCCTGGTCCGCCCGTGGCGCGCGGGCCTACGAGGAACTCGCGGACCAGCTGAACGCCACGGCCGCCGGCTACAACGCCAACGAACAGTCCGCGGTGGACGGAACGGGAAGGGTGTTCGACGCATGAGCAAGGGATACGAGGACGTCCACTCCGCGGTGGCGAAGATGCGCTCGCTGGTCGGCGTGGCGAAGTCACTCGACAACGTCGAGATGCAGCTGGTCCTGAACTCGGAGATCCTGCGCTCCATGACGTGCACCTACCGGGCGGCCGCCAACGCCATGACGCGCTACCGGGACACCCTGTGGTGGCAGCTGGACACGGAACTGGGTCGGATCGTCGCGTCGCTCGCCGTGCTGCAGGGGAGCCGGGACGTTCCGGAGCGGTTGGCACTGGCCCAACGCCAGTGGCAGTCGACGTCCGCGGACGTCGACGAGCTGGCCGCGCAGATCAAGAAGCTCGAGGGCGACGACACGACGTGGTCGGGCCGCGCCAGGAGCAGCAAGTCCCGTGCCGTGGAACGGCAGCGGATCGCCACCGAGGAGTTCGCCACGGTCCTGCAGGGACTCGGCCGTGCCAGCCGGCAGGGGCAGCTGCTGATGGAGTCGGTGTTCAGCACTGCGGCCGTGCAGGTCCGCGGCAGCAACGCCCAACTGAACGGTTTCGTGCACCGCGCACCGAGCGCGAGCGTCGGCCTGTGGGGGCTGTTCTCCCGGAGCGCCGGTGCCGTCACCAAGGTCCGCTCGACCGCGGGCTTCCTGTCCCACCACATCTCGGGCGGTGCCCCCTGGCGGGCCACTTCGTCGGAGATCAGGCGCAAGTTCAACCAGCTGGCCGAGGGCGGCGAGGAACTCACTCGGAACGGCTGGCCGCGGCCCGTCGCCGGCGCCTGAGTGCGCTCCCACCCCCGCCGGTGGCCACCGGCTACAGTTGGTGGATCAACTTGTGAAGTGGGGAGGGACGTGTGAGCGAGAGGACCCGAGGGCGGATTCTGATCGTCGACGATGACGCGGCACTTTCTGAGATGCTCCAGATCGTGCTGGGCCAGGAAGGTTTCGAGACGGTGCACTGCGGCACCGGCAGCAACGCCTTGGCGGTGCTGCGCGATGCTCGCCCGGACCTCGTGCTGCTGGACCTGATGCTACCCGGCCGCGACGGTGTGTCCGTGTGCCGTGACATCCGGGCCGAGTCCGACGTGCCGATCGTGATGCTGACGGCCAAGTCCGACACCTCCGACGTGGTGGCCGGTCTCGAGGCGGGCGCCGACGACTACATCGCCAAGCCCTTCAAGTCCAAGGAACTGATCGCCCGCATCCGGACCCGGCTGCGGCGGGTGAGTGCCGAGCCGGGCACCGACGAGTTGACCATCGGGGACCTGTCGATCTCCGTGGCCGCGCACACCGTGAAGCGTGGCAAGGAACAGCTCCAGCTCACTCCGCTCGAGTTCGACCTGCTCCTGGCGCTGGCCAAGCGGCCGTCCACCGTGTTCAGCAGGGAGGCCCTGCTGGACGAGGTGTGGGGATACCGCAATGCCGCAGACACCCGCCTGGTCAACGTGCACGTCCAGCGGCTGCGCTCCAAGGTGGAGAAGGACCCCGAGCACCCGGAGATCATCGTGACGGTCCGGGGCATCGGGTACCGAGCCGGTGAAGCAGCGCAGGCGTCCTGAGCGCAACCAGCTGAGCATCGGCAGCCTCTGGGGGAGTTCGCTGCCGCTGCGCGTGCTGTTCCTGACCCTCGGTGCCTCCTTCGTGGTGCTGGTGCTGGCAGGGTTGCTCCTGCTCAACCAGGCCACCGCCGGCATCGTCGAGTCCAAGAAACAGGCGTCGATCTCGGAGGCCATCGGCATCCACAGCTTCATGCAGCAGCAACTGCGGCTGCCCGAGAGCCGCAACGTCGCGATCAACGAGCAACTCATCCAGCTGGCCGCGCTGGCCGGGGCCGAGACGGGCCGCTACCAGGTGCTGATCCAGGGGCCGTCGTCGGTGTACCAGTCCTCGGATATCCGGGCCGAGTCGGTGCCCGACGACCTGCGCGCGGCCGTGGACTCCGGCACGGGCATGTTCATCACGCCCACCGAGGTGGTCTTCGTCGACGAGGACCAACCGCCCGTCCCGGGCTGGGCGATCGGCACGGTGCTGGTGGACAGTTCGGGGGAGCGGTACCCGATCTTCTACATCTTCCAGATGACCAGCGAGGTGGCCACCATCCGAGCCCTCCAGGGAGCGGTGGTCAGCACGGGTCTGGCCCTGCTGGGTGCGCTCGCCGCCATCGCCTACCTGGTCACCGTCACGGTGGTGCGCCCCGTGCGCAAGGCCAGTCAGACCGCGCTCCGGCTGGCGTCGGGCAACCTCGACGAACGCATGCTCGTGCGCGGCACCGACGACATCGCCTCGCTGGCCGAGTCGATGAACGAGATGGCCGACGACCTGCAGCAACGCATCCGCGAGCTCGAGACCCTCTCCGCGGTCCAGCGCAGGTTCGTCAGCGACGTCTCGCACGAGCTCCGCACGCCGCTGACAACCATCAAGATGGCCACGGACATGATCCACGAGGCGCGGGAGGACTTCCCCCCGCAGACGGCGCGCGCCGCAGAACTGATGTACTCCGAGATCGAGCGCTTCGACGTGATGCTGCAGGACCTGCTCGAGATCTCCAGGTTCGACGCCGGTGCGGCCGTGCTGTCGCTGGAGGACGTGGACCTGGCAGCCTTGGTCCGGTCCGAGGTGCGGGCCCACGAGGCGCTGGCGGAGCGGCAGGGCACCGAACTGCGGTTCAGCAGCCGCGGCGACGCGACCGCGATGATGGACTCCCGACGCATCCGTCGCATCCTGCGCAACCTGCTCGTCAACGCCATCGAGCACGGCGAGGGCAGACCGGTGCACGTCACCGTCGCAGGCGACGAGGACGCGGTGGCGGTCACGGTCCGCGACCACGGCGTCGGGTTCCCCGCGGCGCAGGCGTCCCAGGTCTTCGAGAGATTCTGGCGCGCGGATCCCTCCCGCACCCGCGTCGTCGGCGGCAGCGGGCTCGGACTCGCGATCTCCCTCGAGGACGCCCGGCTGCACGACGGCTGGCTCAGCGCGTGGGGGCGCCCGGGCAGGGGCGCACAGTTCCGGCTGACGCTCCCGAAGGATGCGGACAACCCCCTCACCAGTTCCCCCCTGCCCATCATCCCGACCGACGTGACCGCGAGGAGGACCACCACATGAGGCGGCTCGCACTTGCACTGCTCCTCGGGGCGCTGGCGCTGTGCGTCGGCTGCACGACGGTGCCCATCGCCGGCCCGGTGGAGAGCGTCCCGGCCAGCGCGCCGCCGCCCGGGATCGAGATCGCGCCCGAGCCGCCGCAGGCGGGCGTCACCCCCGAGCGGCTCGTAGAGGGTTTCATGCAGGCCATGGCGGACCCTGAGGCCGACTATCGGGTGGCGCGGGAGTACCTGGCGTCTGCGGTCCGCGACGACTGGGACCCCGGCGTCGGGGCCGTGATCTACGACGGTGTGGTCAACGAGTCCGAGGGCCGGTTCGCCGTCGAGGGGACCCTCACGGGCTTGCTCGACGAGTGGGGCCGGTTCACCTCGGCCCACAGCCCCTACACCTTCCCGTTCCAGCTGGTGCAGGAGGACGGCGAATGGCGCATCGGCAACGCCCCGGAGGGGGTGCTGGTCTCCCGGTTCATCTTCGAGCGCTACTACGCCCACGCCACCACCTACTTCCTGTCCCGCTCCGGCAACTACGTGGTGCCGGACATGATCCATCTGCCCGAGGCGCTCCTGACCCCGAGCCGCATCGTCGAGTCCCAGATCGCAGGGCCCAGCCAGAAGCTCGCCCCGGCGGTGAAGAACGCCAT
>NZ_BAAHBS010000005.1:1090184-1298887 GCF_054776555.1 Tessaracoccus terricola
ACGGTCTCCCTCAGCGGCCTGCCCGACGGATTGAGCGAGGACCGCCGCCGGGACCTCGGGGCCCAACTCGTCTGGTCCCTGACGGCGATCCCCCGGATGAGCGGGCTCAGCGTCGAGGACGGTGCGGTCCCACTCGCGCTGCCCGGCCAGAACGAGGAGGGCGTGCTGGAACTGGCCTCCCAGCAGGGCTACCAAGTGCTCTCGCGCGCGACCATCCCGGACCTGTTCGGGGTCCGGCTGGGGGCTGCTGGACAGCTCGCACCCTCGGGATCCTTCGTGCGGATGCAGTCGGGCGGCCGGGACGTCGCCGAGGTGGCGGTCTCTCTGGACGCCATGCTCGTTGGCTTCATCGACGAGGAGCGGGACACAGTGCTCCTCGGCCCCCGTGCCGGTGACCTCGTCGAGGTGGGGACCGACTACGTGGAGCTCAGCTCCGCCCAGTTCGTGCAGGGTGAGCTTTGGGTGATGGGGCGGGACCCGGAGGGTCGGGTCCGCCTGCTCATCATCGACGCCCAGGCACGGGTGACCTCGGTGGACACCAGCCTCGTCTCCGAGGAGATCACCAGCTTCTCGGTCTCCCAGGCAGGGGCTCGGATCGCGTTGGTCACCGCGGGGGAGGAGGACTCGTCGCTCGTGATGGCCACCATCTCCGCCGCCGGCCGGCCGACGCTCGTCCACCCCGGGGAACTCGTCATCGCGGACCAGGCGGACCAACTGCACGACTTCGTGGACGTGAGCTGGAGCGGTGAGACCGAACTCGCCCTGATCGCCAGCGCACGTGACGACCCGTCGGTCTACCTGGTCTCCGCCGACGGGGCCCTCGTGGAGCACATCGGGCCGGTGGGTGCGGAGCCGGTGCAGATCTCCGCCCTGCCTAGGATGGGCGGCGACGCCGTCGTCATCCGCAGCGCCGACAACGAGGTGCGCCGTTACGAGGCCCGCAGCCGCTGGACCGGTCTGGACGTGACCATGTCGGAGGTCAGCTACCCGGGTTGAGCGGGCTGTGGAGACGTGGCGGAGGTGGCTGCACGACTACCAGAGTGTGGACATGGTCACCCTCCTCGACGCCGCCGCCCACCTGTTCCTCGGTTCCGTGTGCCCGGGGTGCCGGTTGCCCTCGTGGTCCCTGTGCCGCGGCTGCCGCACGCTGCTTGCCGACCCGGCGCCCAGGGCGGTGCGGCGCGGTGGGCTGGAGGGCGTCACGGTCCTGGCGGCCAACGACTACAGGCCCCTGCTCGAGCACCTGGTGCCCGCCTTCAAGGACGACGGCGCACTGCACCTGGAGCGGGTGCTGGGACATCGGCTGGCCGTGGCGGTGGCTGCGCTCCAGCCGCCTCCGGGAGCAGTCCTGGTCCCGGTGCCGTCGCTGGCGTCGAAGGTCCGGGCCCGCGGCTACGACCACGGGCGCCGACTCGCCGCAGTCGCGGCCCGCAGGACGGGTCTCAGGTGGCGTCCGCTGCTGGTGCGGGCCACGACTGGCCAGGACCAACGGGTCCTCGGCAGGCAGGGCCGCAGCCGCAACGTCGCGGGCTCGATGCGGGCCCGGCCCAGCAGTGCCCCGGTGGTGCTGTGCGACGACGTCTGCACCACGGGCTCCTCGCTCGCGGAGGCACTGCGGGCCCTGCGTTCGGTGGGGGCCGAAGTGCACGGCATCGCCGTGGTCGGGGACGCGGATCGCACCAGGGGTGCCCAAGTCTCGGATATCCCCCACCCTGCTCGGAGAACCGGGTAGCGTATGGGAATGGAGACGCCTTCGAACCAGGGTCCTTGGATCCAGACCGGTTCGGGGGCGTCTGTGTTTACCCCGTAGCGCTTCGGCGCCGAGAAGGAGGAACGATGGACATCGTCGTAACTGGCAGGCACTGCACGGTCGGACCGGATCTCAAGTCCTTGGTCAATGACCGCCTCACTTCGGTGGAGAAGTTGAAAGACCGGTTGATCAGGGGTGAGGTGGAGTTCTCCGCCACCGATGGCACCAAGAACCCGGCCGACGCCGTGGAGGTCCAGATCACGCTGCGCAGCCGCGGCCCCGTGATCCGGGCCGAGGCCAAGGCGAACGACAAGACGGCCGCCTTCGAGACGGCCTTCGACAGGCTCAAGACGCAGCTGCGCAAGGCTGCTGACCGACGCAAGACCCACCGCGGACTGCGATCCGCGATCCCGCCCAAGGACCTGCCGCCCCTGCCGACGGATGCCACGCAGGAGACCGACGACGACACGCACGAGGTGGCTGGAATGGTGGTCACTGGGGACGGGCCGCTGGTCGTGAGGGAGAAGGTGTTCAAGGCCGCCCCGCTGACTCTCGCCCAGGCGTTGGACGAGATGGAACTGGTCGGGCACGACTTCTTCCTCTACCAGGACGCCGCCACCGGACGTCCTTCGGTGGTCTACCGACGCAAGGCCTACAACTACGGAGTGATCCACCTGGACGTCGAGAGCTGAGTTTCGCGAGTCCAGATCTTGGGTGGTTCGCCGCCGCTGGCTAGGATGGTCAGCGGCGTGCGACCACCTTTGGTGGTTCAACGGCCGCTATGACGTCAACCAAAGGACCACGACGTGGGATTCATGGACTTCCTGAGCAACCTGGGCTCGGGTGCGCAGTTGAAGAAGCTGGACAAGATCGCCAAGCAGGTGAACCTCATCGAGGAGGACTTCCAGGCGATGTCCGACGCCGAACTGCGAGCCATGACGGACGAGTTCCGCCAGCGCCTGAGCGACGGCGAGGACATCGACAAGATCATGCCGGAGGCGTTCGCGGTGGTGCGCGAGGCCACCGTGCGCGTCGTCGACAAGCGACTCTTCGACGTCCAGATCATGGGCGGCGCCGCGCTCCACTGGGGAAACATCGCCGAGATGAAAACCGGTGAGGGCAAGACCCACGTGGCTACTCTTCCCTCCTACTTGAACGCCCTCACCGGCAAGGGCGTGCACGTGGTCACCACCAACGACTACCTGGCCAAGTACCAGTCCGAACAGATGGGCCGGATCCACCACTTCCTGGGCCTCACGGTGGACGTGATCCTGTCGAAGATGACGCCGACGCAGCGTCGCGAGGCCTACAAGGCCGACATCACCTACGGCACCAACAACGAGTTCGGCTTCGACTACCTGCGTGACAACATGGCCCTCAAGGTGGAGGACCTCGTGCAGCGCGGCCACCACTACGCCATCGTGGACGAGGTCGACTCCATCCTCGTGGACGAGGCCCGCACCCCGCTGATCATCTCCGGCCCCGCCCAGGACACCCACGAGTGGTACCCGGTGTTCGCCAAGCTCGTGCGTCAGCTCGAGCGTGACAAGGACTACGAGGTGGACGAGAAGAAGCGGACGGTGGCCATCAACGCCTCCGGCATCGAGCACGTCGAGGACCGCCTGGGCATCGACAACCTGTACGAGTCGGCCAACACGCCGCTGATCAGCTACCTCAACAACGCCATCAAGGCCAAGGAGTTGTTCAAGAAGGACAAGGACTACGTCGTGATGGACGGCGAGATCCTGATCGTGGACGAGCACACCGGCCGTTCGCTGTCGGGCCGTCGCTACAACGAGGGCCTGCACCAGGCGCTGGAGGCCAAGGAGGGCGTCCAGATCCGGGACGAGTACCAGACCTTGGCCACCGTGACCCTGCAGAACTACTTCCGCATGTACGAGAAGCTCGCGGGCATGACCGGCACCGCGAAGACGGAGGAGTCGGAGTTCCAGAAGATCTATGGCCTGGGTGTCATCCCGATCCCCACCAACCGGCCGATGATCCGCATGGACAAGAAGGACCTCGTCTACCGCACCGAGGAGGCGAAGTACGACGCCATCATCGCCGACGTCGTCGAACGCCACGCCAAGGGCCAGCCCGTCCTGATCGGTACCGCCTCCGTCGCGAAGTCCGAGATCCTCTCCAAGCTGCTCAAGCGCGCCGGGATCCCGCACAACGTCCTGAACGCCAAGCAGCACCAGAAGGAGGCGGAGATCGTCGCCCAGGCCGGACGCAAGGGTGCTGTGACAGTCTCCACCAACATGGCGGGACGAGGCACCGACATCATGCTCGGCGGCAACCCCGAGTTCCTGGCGGACCTGCAGCTGCGCAAGCAGGGCCTGGACCCGGTGGAGACCCCGGAGGAGTACGAGGCCCAGTGGCCCGACACCTTGCAGGCGCTGGAGGACCAGGTCCGTGCCGAGCACGAGGAGGTCAAGGAAGCCGGCGGCCTCTACGTCGTCGGTTCCGAGCGCCACGAGTCCCGACGCATCGACAACCAGCTGCGAGGCCGAAGCGGACGTCAGGGTGACCCGGGCGAGAGCCGGTTCTACCTGTCACTGTCCGACGACCTGATGCGGCTGTTCCGCCCCGAGTTGCTGGAGCGTGCGCTCCTGATGCTCAAGGTGCCGGACGACGTCCCGATCGAGAACAAGTCGGTGACCAACACCATCGAGTCGGCGCAGAAGGAGATGGAGGCGCGCAACTTCGAGATGCGCAAGAACGTCCTCAAGTACGACGACGTGATGAACCGCCAGCGCCACGTCGTGTACCGCGACCGGCGCCGGGTCCTCGACGGCGCAGACCTCGAGGAGCAGCTGCGCGAGCGGGCCGAGTCCGTGGTGGCCGAGGTGGTCCGCACCCACACCGTCGGAGTCCCGGAGGACTGGGACATCGAGATGCTGCTCAACGAGCTCCGTACCCTCTACCCGGTGGGCGTGGACATCGACGACCTGCCCGAGGACCTGCCGAACCA
Source organism: Tessaracoccus terricola (assembly GCF_054776555.1). Classification (NCBI taxonomy): domain Bacteria; kingdom Bacillati; phylum Actinomycetota; class Actinomycetes; order Propionibacteriales; family Propionibacteriaceae; genus Tessaracoccus; species Tessaracoccus terricola. The sequence continues at coordinate 1,094,909 of NZ_BAAHBS010000005.1, forward strand.
GTCCGAACTGGTGGAGATCTTCACCGAGGACATCAAGGAGGCCTACGACCGGCGCGAGGAGGAGCTCGGGGCAGAGACCATGCGCGAGCTGGAGCGCCAGGTCCTGCTCAGCGTCGTGGACCGCAACTGGCGTGAGCACCTCTACGAGATGGACTACCTGCGCGAGGGCATCGGCCTGCGGGCCATGGCCCAGCGAGATCCGCTCGTGGAGTACCAGCGCGAGGGTGGTGACATGTTCATCGCCATGCGTGAGGCATCCTTCGAACAGGTGGTGGGCCTGTTGTTCAACCTCGAGGTCAACAAGCCCCAGCCCGCGGTCAACGTCGGCCTCGTCACCGAGGGAGACGGCACCCCGGTTGACGTGCTGGGCAAGGCGGGCCTCGCCTCCGCCAACGGACAGGAAGCCGCCGATTCCGCCCCTGTGCCGCAGGAGCGCAAGCCGCTGGCCAAGGGGCTCGAGGCCAAGGAGCAGCAGAACCTCAGCTACTCCGCCCCGGACGAGTCCGGCGAGGCCAGCTCCACCACCACCCAGGTCAAGACCGAGCGCAAGCTGGGGCGCAACCAGCCCTGCTTCTGCGGATCCGGCAAGAAGTACAAGAACTGCCACGGCGGCGCGGCAGCCTGAGCCTCAGCGGGGGAGTCCGACGACGGCGAAGTCCGAACAGACCCAGCCGTCGGGTCCCTTGTCCAGACGTAGCACGCAGGCCAGCCAGCGGCCGCCCACAGCGATGCTCGTGGTGGCCTCGACGGCGCTCGCGGTGGGCATCTGCGCGGTGATGCGTCCCGTGGCCATCCGGATCACGCGTCCGGTGTCCAACAGATCCACGAGCGACTCGAACGCGGTGCGGGTCATCCTGGCCCGGATCTGGTGCAGCGGCCGACGCCCGGCCAACGCCTCCAGCACCCCCACCGCCACGCCCAGCGATCTCGGGGGAGCCCCGGGGGCCGGTGCGTCGGGTCGGGTGGCGGTGGCCTGCAGCAATGTCATGGCACGAGACGCTAGGACCGGCCACGGCCCGGGCGACAGGGTTCTGCGCGCATCGACAACACCGACGCCCCCGGTGACAACACCTCTGGGTCCCGTGACAACACCCGGGGCCCAACTGACAACACCCTGTGGGCCTCGGCCTGCGCGGCGCAGCGGCCCGGTGGCGCGTCGCCCGTTAGGCTGGCGCTGTGGAACGCCAACTCGTATTCGTCCCCATCCGCAGCGATGAGCTCGGCGCCATCACCGGTGCCGTCGCCTTGGAGCGACGCTCCGCCCACACCGTGACCCCCGAACTCCTCGAGGCGCTCGAGTACAGCACCGGCCAGCTGGAGGATGCCGAGTACGCGGCGATGGTGATCGCCTCCGTCGCCGCCCTGTCGGCCCACGGGGAGCGACTGGTGCTCGTGGCCGAGGTGCCGCCATCCCAGGTGCGGCCCGGCACGGACCCGGGCAACGGCCAGGTGGAGGTTCTCGAGGTGCGCCCGGAGTCGGTCACCTGTTGGTTCTCCGAGGCAGAGGGGGTGGACTACGCCGACGCCGCCGCCGCAGCGGCCGGCCTGGACATCGACACCGCCTGGGACTTCCCCCAGGTGCAGGAACTCCTTCACGCCAACGACATGCTGTGGAACGACGTGGAAGAGTACCGGAGGGCCGCTCAGGAGCTCTGAGACGCTCTGACCTTGCCAATCATGTCGAACGCGACGGCGAGGGCGGTGCTCGCTGACGCAGGCGAGTCCGGCGGCGTTGGCCCGTTCCACCGTGCTCTGGTGAGAAGATGGGACTCGGCACTGCAGCCCACGACAGGAGGACGACATGCCCAGGGCAATCTGGAACGGGTCGATCTCGTTCGGACTGGTGACGATCCCGGTCAAGCTCTACGGGGCCACCGAGGACAAGGACGTCAGCTTCCGCCAGGTGCACGCGGAGGACGGCGGTCGGGTTCGCTACCAGCGAGTGTGCGAGAAGTGTGGCGAGGTGCTGCAATGGGGGGACATCGCCAAGGGGTTCGAGGCCGCGGACGGCCGGATGGCGGTCCTCACCGACGACGACTTCAACTCCCTGCCGTTGAACTCACTGAAGACCGTCGACGTGGTGCAGTTCGTGGACGAGTCGGAGATCGATGACTCCTACCTGCAGAAGTCCTACTTCCTGGAGCCGCAGAACATGGGCCAGAAGCCCTACGTGCTGCTGCGTGACGCACTCGCCAAGCAGGACAAGGTGGCCGTGGTCAAGGTCGCGCTGCGGCAGCGGGAGTCCTTGGCGCTGCTGCGGCCCAAGGACGACCTCCTGGTGATGCACACGATGTTCTGGCCCGACGAGCTGCGCGACGGCGACTTCGCGAAACCATCCGAGGAGGTCACCGTCTCCGACGCCGAACTGGAGATGGCCAACATGCTGATCAAGCAGTTGGAGGGGACCTTCGACCCGGAGGCCTTCACCGACTCCTACCGCGAAGCGGTGACCGAGGTGGTGGAGGCCAAGCTCGCTGGTGCACCGATTCCGGAGGCTGCACCCGACGAGGAGGGCACCGGCGAGGTGGTTGACCTGATGGCCACCCTCAAGGCCTCGGTGGAGGCCGCCAAGAAGCGGCGCGCCGGGGCCAAGAAGGCGTCGTAGCGGTTCAGGTTCAGCCCTGCTGGTCCCGGGCGAGCCAGTCCTGGGCGCGGCGCTCGATGCCGGCGAAGGCCTGCTCGATGAACGGGGCCACCATCTTCTCGACCTTTCCGCCCACGAGGGGGATCTTGACTCGGAGATCGCCGCTGTAGCTGCCGGAGGTGGCGTCCCCGGCGGGGCGCAGGACGGCGGTGGCGGCCACGGTGATCGGCAGACCCTTGACGGTGACGTCGACCTTCCCTGTGCTGGAACCATCGGCCGCCGGGTCGCTCCACTCGAAACGCTGGGACAGGTCCACCTCCCCACCCACGAACTTCGCGACGTCGCCCGGCACCGGCAGTGTCATCCGCAGCTGCGTCACGTTGCCGGAGATGGCGACGTCGTGGCTGGTGGCACCGGCATGCTCGGCCACGTCGGTGATGAAGTCCTTGTTCCGCATCAGGGCGACGACCTGCTCGGGCGTGCCGTTGTAAGTGTGCTCGTAGTTCAGCTGCATGATTACAAATGTACCCAGCGGGCCCAGCACGCTGCCACGAGTTCCCGGGCTGCCCGCGATCCTAGGATGGGCGCATGAGGATCGACCTGCACACCCACTCCCGCGTCAGCGACGGCACCGACACGCCCACGGAACTCGTCGCCGCGGCGGCCGCGGCGGGCCTGGACGTCGTCGCGCTGACGGACCACGACACGTTCGACGGGCTGCCCGAGGCGCTGGCCGCCGGTGAGCGGTTCGGAGTACAAGTCTTTCCGGGCATCGAGATCTCCACGGAACTCGACGGCGCGTCGGTGCACCTGCTGGGCTACGGCTGCGACGAGACGGACCCGGCCCTGGCGGCCGAGCTGGCCCGCAACCGCGAGGGGCGGGACGGAAGACTGCCACTCATGTGCGCACGACTGGCCGCGGCCGGGGTCCCCGTGACGATGGAGGAGGTGCTCGCCGCGGCTGCCGGTGCTCCATCCCTCGGCCGGCCGCACTTCGCTGACGCCCTGGTGGCCAAGGGGCATGTCAGGGACCGCAGGGAGGCGTTCGACCTCTACCTCGCAGAGGGTCGTCCCGGCTTCGTCCACCGCTACTCCACACCACTCGCCCGGGCCATCGACCTCGTCCACGTCGCCGGGGGAGCGGCGGTGGTCGCCCACCCGTGGGGACGTGGCAGTGCCCGGCTGCTGACGCCGCCGGTGGTGGAGGACCTGGCGTTCCAACACGGGCTGGACGGGATCGAGGTCTGGCACGCCGATCACGACGACGCCGAGCGTGTCGAACTCCGGGCCCTGGCACAGCGTCTCGGCCTGGTGGCCACGGGATCCAGCGACTACCACGGGACCGGCAAGAGGGACCATCCCCTCGGCCTCAACACCACCACGCCGGAGGCCTTCGAGGAACTGCTCCGAGCGATGAATGACCACCGCACCTCCGGACGCTAGGGTAAAGGGCGCACCAGACTCAGGAGAACTCGCATGGAATCCACCCCCGACACCGAGGCGTCGCTTCGGACCGCCACCGCACGCAGCCAGGAGATCGAGGCCAAGCTCGCCAAGGACCCCTCCGGCTTCAGGATGTTGACGGGGGACCGTCCCACCGGGAAGCTCCACATCGGGCACTACTTCGGTTCCCTGGCGAACCGGGTCCGCCTGCAGGACATGGGCGTCGACACCTTCCTGCTGGTGGCCGACTACCAGGTGATCTATGACCGCGACGGTGTGGGAGACCTCTCGGACAACGTGCGAAACGCCTTGGCGGACTACGTCTCGGCGGGTGTCGACCCCGAGCGCACCGTCATCTTCACCCATTCCTCGATCACCGCGCTCAACCAGCTGATGCTGCCCTTCCTCGCGCTGGTCACCGATGCCGAACTGCGTCGCAACCCCACCGTCAAGGACGAACTGGCCGGCTCGACCCGACCCATGTCGGGACTCATGCTGACCTTCCCCGTGCACCAGGCCGCCGACATCCTGTTCTGCAAGGCGAACCTCGTGCCCGTCGGCAAGGACCAACTCCCGCACATCGAACAGGCCCGCGTCATCGCCCGGCGATTCGACGAGCGCTACGGCCGCGTCGACGCGGACCGCCCGATCTTCCCCGAGCCCGACGCGCTGCTGAGCAGCAGCGGCACCATCCTGGGGCTGGACGGGACGAAGATGAGCAAGTCGAAGAACAACACCATCGAGCTCGGCATGAGCGCGGACGAGACTGCCAAGCTGCTCAAGCGGGCGGTCACCGACTCCGAGCGGCACATCACCTACGACCCGGTCAACCGGCCGGAGGTGTCCAACCTGGTCAACATCGCGGCACTCTGCCTGGACCGGGACCCGGTCGAGGTGGCCGACGAACTGGGCGACGCCGGTGGCGGCGGCCTCAAGAAGCTCGTCACCGAGGCCGTCAACGAGCACTTCGCCGCCCACCGCGCCCGCCGGGCGGAACTCCTCGCGGACCCGGGTGCCCTGAGCGCCATCCTCGCCGACGGCAACCGGCGCGCCACCGAGGTGGCGGAGGAGACCCTCGACGAGGTGCGACGGGCCATGAACATGTCCTACTGAGCGTTCCGCAGGAACGGATCCGGCCCACCGACCAAGCAGGTCGGTGGGCCGGATCGCGTCAAGGGCCGGATCGCTCAGTCGGCGGCGGGTTGCGCGGGGGTGATGTCCTCACCCGCGCGCCTGCGCCGGCGGCGGCGGCGCGGCTTCGACGTGCCGGCCGTCGGGGCCTCGTCCTTGCGGGGGTGGTCGCCGGCCTGCTCGGTGCGGCGGCGACGACGGCGGCCCTCCCCACCCTCCCGCTCACGATCCCGGTCCCGGCTGCTGGCCTTGCGTTCGGCGCGCTCGACGGGCTTGGCGCCGGGGAGGCGTCCCTTGGTGCCCTCGGGGATGTTGAGCTGCTCGTGGAAGTGCGGCGAGGAGGAGTAGGTCTCCTCCGGGGTGCCGAGGTTCAGGTCCAGCGCCTTGTCGATGACCTTCCAGCGGGTCACGTCCGCCCAGTCCACCAGGGTCACCGAGACACCCGTGTTCCCGGCACGGCCGGTGCGCCCGATGCGGTGGACGTAGGTGGCGTCGGTGTCCGGGCACTCGTAGTTGATGACGTGGCTGATGCCTGAGATGTCGATGCCGCGGGCGGCGACGTCGGTGGCCACCAGCGTGGTGATGGTGCCGGCGCGGAACTTCTTCAGCGCACGTTCCCGGGCGGCCTGGTTCAGGTCGCCGTGGATCGGTGCGGCGGGGAAACCCCGATCCACCAAGTCGTCGGCGAGGCGCTGCGCGGCCCGCTTGGTGCGGCAGAAGATCATCACCTTGGTGGCGTCGGAGGACTGCAGGATCCTGGCCACCATCTCGGGCTTGTCGAGGTGGTGGGCCTGGTAGACGAACTGGTCGATGTCCGGCACCGTGGCCTGCGCGTCGTGTCCCTCCGCGCGGATGTTGATCGGGCGGTTCAGGGTGGCCCTTGCCAGTGCGAGGATCGGCGCCGGCATGGTGGCCGAGAACAGCAGGGTCTGGCGGTCCTTCGGGGTCTTGGCCAGGATCCGCTCGATGTCGGGCAGGAAGCCGAGGTCGAGCATCTCGTCGGCCTCGTCCAGCACCAGGACCTCCACCTTGGACAGGTCGAGGGCGCGCCGGTTGGCCAGGTCCAGCAGGCGGCCCGGGGTGCCGACGGCGACGTCGATGCCCTGCTCGAGAGCCTCCAACTGCTCGTCGTAGCCGGTGCCACCGTAGATCGTCAGCACCCGGGTGTTGAGCTTGCTGCCGGCAAGGGCCAGGTCACGGGCGACCTGCAGCGCGAGTTCACGGGTGGGGGCCACCACGAGCGCACGCGGCTTGCCGTGGTTGGGACGCTCAGTTGCGTTCTCGGCGGCGAGTTCGAGCCGGTGCAGGAGGCTGACGCCGAACGCCAGCGTCTTGCCGGTGCCCGTGCGCGCCTGGCCGATCAGGTCCGTGCCACCGACGGCCAGCGGGACCGCCAGGGCCTGGATGGGGAACGGGTGGACGATGCCGGCCTCAGCCAGCGCCGTCGTGATTTCTTCCTTGATGCCTAGTTCGGCGAACGTCTGTTCGCCCGGCTGCTCTTGATCGCTCAGCGTAAAACCTTCGTTTGGGCCGGCCCGGGCCGAAGGCCTCACAGGCGGCGGGGAGCGGCGCGCAAGCGCCGTGGATCTTTACCACGGGTCATGCTACTCCACCACCGCCCGTCACGTGGAACTCAGACGGCGCCGAATCCCACGGGACGCTCGTCGGCGGCTCCCAGGTCCACGTAGGCCACCTTGGCGGCGGGGACGACGACGCGCCGTCCCTTGTCGTCGGTCAACTCGAACAGGCCGCCGCCCTCCAGCGCGTTCCCGAGGGCCGACACCACCTCGTCCGCGGCGAGTTCGGTCTTGACTGTGAGCTCGCGGGCAACGTCCGCAACGCCGATCTTCACGTCCATGGGTTCAAGTTCTCCAGACTACGAAATTCCAGTTGGTGCCACCCTACCCGGGAGGCAAGGGGCCTCACGCCTCGTAGCGGGCCAGGGCGACGGTGATGTTGTCCCGGCCGCCCTGTTCCTTGGCCCAGTCCACGAGTGCCTCGGCGACGGCGGCCGGGGTGCCCAGACGTTCGACGAAGCCCTTGACCACGTGGTGCATCCCCTCCGGGGAGCTGGCGTAGTTCCACAGGCCGTCGGTGCACAACAGCAGCCAGCCGTTGGTGGTGGGCTGGTGGGTGATGACCGAGGGAGTGACGTTGCTGGCGTCGCGGCCGAGCCACTTGGTGATGGAGTGGGCCTGGCTCGACTGCTCCGCCTCCTCGCGAGTCATGCCCAGCATGATTCTCGCCTGGGCCATCGAGTCGTCGGTGCTCAGCAGCTGGCACAGGCCGTCATCGCCCAACCAGTAGGCGCGGGAGTCCCCGACGTTGCCGACGGCGATGCTGCCGTGCGTCATGATCCCGGCGATCAGGGTGCAGGCCGAGGGCTCGTCACCCTGCTTGGCCGCGATCACGGCTTCCTGCGCCTCGGCGAACGCCTGGACGAAGGCGAGGTTGGCGGCGGCACCCTCCTCGAGCCGGTTCACCAGATGGGTGCAGGCGGCCTCGGAGGCCACCAGGGAGGCCAACTCGGAGCCGGCTGCGGTGCTGACGCCGTCAGCGACTGCAAGGACCGCGGTGCGTTCCGCTCCGGGCCGCGCCGCCAGGCAGAAGGCATCCTGGTTCGTCTTGTGCTTGAGGCCGACGTCGCTGCAGGCAGCGAGCCAGGGCGCAGGGACACGGACGTAGTGGTTCCGTTCGCTGCGGGTCGGCGTGCTGGGGTGGGTCATTGCGTCCTTGCTGGTCTCGGTGCACAGGTCATCCTAGGTGCACTGCCCGACATGGCCGCAGGGGCCCCCAGAAAATCTGGAAGGCCCCTGCGGTTCTTGAAGTTCTGGTCTGACTTGTTGGTCAGATCACCTGGACGTGATCCGCCTGCATGCCCTTCTGACCTTGGACAATGTCGAATTCGACTCGCTGGTTCTCCTCGAGCGAACGGAATCCCGTTGCCTCAATGGACTTCCAGTGCACGAATACGTCTTCCGTCTCGCCACCATCGACGGCGATGAAGCCGTAGCCCTTCTCGGCGTTGAACCACTTGACGGTTCCCTGTGCCATTACTGCTTCTCCTCTTAAAACTCCCGCTGCACACCTCGTGCCCCGGCCCCGTCGCCTGTTCTCCACCGGCGCGGTGGCCCCACTCTTTCACAGCGGAAGGGTCAGCGGCGACCCAAACAACGAAATCGTGATCGCCGAGATGCAGTTGTCAGTGGTGGCTGGTTGCATTGGGGCCGTGAAGTTGCAGCCCACAGCCGGCTGGCGGCTGGTCCGCCGCCCGCCCGAGAGCAGTCCCGAGCCGACGCCCGCCCAGTTGGAGGCGGCGCGTCCGGGCGAAGGTGTGCGCGTGGTGGTGGGTGGTCCGGGTACGGGCAAGACCACGTCGCTGGTGGAGGCGGTGGTGGCACGGCTCCGAGGGGGATCGTCCCTGGACCGGCTGGCCGTGCTTGCCTCGTCGCGGGCGGACGCCCAACGGCTGCGGCGGGAGATCCTGCGCCGCACCGGCGGAGCGCAGGTGTCTGCCCGGGTCACCACGGTGCACGGGGTGGCGCTCGGTTGGTTGCAGGAGCTGGGGGACCCGGAGGTGGCCTGGCGGCTGCTGCGTGCCCCGGAGCAGGAACTGAGGATCCGCGAATTGCTGGACCAGCTGGGTCCGGGGTTCTGGCCGGAGGAACTGCAGGAGGCGGTCCCCACCCGCGCGTTCGCCCGGCAGGTCCGCGAGGTGCTGGCCCGCGCACGTCACCTCTCCATGGACCCCGAGGACGTGGCCCGCATCGCCGCCGAAGGGGACGACGCGCTCTTCGCACGGGTGGCCGAGTTCTTCGAGCAGTACCTCACGATCAGTGATTTCGACGGCTCCGTGGACTACGCCGAGTTGGTCTACCGGGCGCGGCTCCTGCTGGCGGACCCCGGAGCCGCGCGCACCCTGGCGGCGCGCCTGGACGCCATCATCGTGGACGACGTGCAGTCCTTGGACGCGGCACAGCTGGCGCTGCTGCTGGACTGCGCGCGCGCCGGGATCCCGCTGCACGCCTTCGGGGACCCGCAACAGCGCATCCACGGCTTCCGTGGTGCCACGGCGGACGTGGTCCCGGAGCTGTTGGCGGCACCGGGAGCGGAACTCGTGCAGCTCACCGACGGTTTCCGGAACTCGCCGGCGGTCTCGGAGGCGCTGGCGACGTTGCGGCAGCGGCTCTCGCCCGTGGGCGCGGCACCGTCCCCCACACCTGCGGGCAGCGCGCCGGGCCTGGTCACCGCCCGGGTCTACGACGACGAGGGCGCCGAGCAGGCCCACGTGGCGCAACAGCTGCGCAGGGCCGTGCTGTCAGACGGGCTCGAATGGTCTGACCTGGCCGTCGTCGTGCGCTCGGGCAGGGCCCAGCTCGGACCCCTGGCCAGGGAACTGAGCCGCTACGGCGTGCCCGTCGAGGTGGCCGGAGACGAGATCCCGCTGGCCGGCCAGCTGGCGGTCCAGGTGCTGCTGCTGGCGCTCGCAGTGGCGGCCCGGGGTGGCCGCCCGGATGCCGAGGAGACCGGAAGGCTGTTCACCTCCCCGCTGAGCGGGCTGGACTCCATCGGCCAGCGCCGGCTGGGGCGGCGCCTGCTGGAGGCGCACCGGGGCAGCGGCAACTCGGTGCAGCTGTTGGGGCGTTGCCTCGTGGAGCCCGAACTCCTCGAAGGCATCGAGGGCGAGGAGGCGGAGCTGGCCGTGCGGCTCGCGGGTCTCCTCCACGGAGCCGCCGCCGTCCTCGAGGCGGGTGGCAGCGTCCAGTCGGCGCTGTGGCAGGTTTGGGACGCCACCCAGTGGCCGCAGGAGCTGCGGGAGGCGGCGCTCGCCGGTTCCCGTCGCGCCAACCATGACCTGGACGCCATCGTCGAGCTGTTCGAACTCGCCTCGCGGCGCGAGGACCTGGTGGGCCCGGCTGGGGCGCGGACATTCATCACGGAGGTCTCCGGGCAGGAGATCCCGGCGGACACCGGACGTGAGCTGGAGCTGGTGGGCAGGGGAGTGCGGTTGCTCACCGCGCACCGAGCGGCCAGCGGCCAGTGGCGCAGGGTGTGGGTGCTGGGTGTCCAGGAGGGGCGCTGGCCACAGCTGAACCGCAGGGGACTGCTGCTGGACCCGGACCGGCTCGCGCCGGACCACCTCGACGCGGTCAGTCCCGCCACCGTCCTCGGGGACGAGCGGCGTTCCTTCCACGTCGCCTGCGCGCGGGCACAGGAGGAGCTGCACGTCTCCGCGTCCCAGGGAGTGGAGGGGGAGGCGGGCCGCCCCTCGCGGTTCCTGGACGAGCTGGGTGTCGTGGTCGAGCGCGTGCACGGACGGCCGGCGCAGCGGCTCACCGCGGCCGCGCTGGTGGCGGAGCTGCGCGCGGTCGCCAGTGACCCGGGAACCACCGAGGGCATGCGCCGGGCGGCCGCGCTGCGGCTCGCGCGGCTGGCGGAGGTCACCGACGCCGACGGGCACCGGCCCTTCCGGGCCGCGGACCCGGCCGCCTGGTGGGGCGTCCGGGAGGAATCCTCGGGCGCCCCGGAGGTCCCGGACGTCATCAGGATCACCGGCTCCCAGCTCGAGACCCTCCTCAGCTGCCCGCGACGCTGGTTCCTGTCCCGCCGGGCGGGGGCCGAGGCCGGGCGACGTTCCCGCGCATCCGTGGGCGACGTCGTCCACCTGCTGGCCGAGCGCGCCGTCAGCGACGGGCTGGACGCAGCCGCCCTGAAGGAGGAGCTCGCCAGGGTGTGGGACCGCATCCCCTTCGAGGCGGAGTGGCTATCGGTGTCCGAACGCGCGGAGATCGAGGCCGCGGTGGAGCGGTTCGCCAACTGGAACGACGCCTCGCCCGAACAGGTCCTCGCCGTCGAGGTACCGTTCAGCGTCCGCCTGCGGGTGGCGGGCCGCACCGTGGAGCTCGCCGGTGCCGTGGACCGGTTGCAGCTGGTCGACGGCCGGCTCCGTGTGGTGGACCTGAAGACCGGGCGCAAGCTGCCGCGGCCGCGCGACGTCGTGGACCACCCGCAGCTGGGCGTCTACCAGCTGGCGGCCAGCCTCGGGGCCTTCGACCAGTTCGCCCCCGGGGTACGGGCCGTCGCCCCGCCCGGCCTCCTGATGCTGCGGCACGGGGACACCTGGCCGGAACTGGTGGAGCAGCCCTCCATCGACGACAAGCCGTTCCTGGACGACGAGGAGCCCGGCGCGGAACCCACCTGGGTGCACGAGAGACTCGCGCAGGCGGTGGAGGTCCTCACCTCGCAGGAGTTCCCGGCCACCGAGTGTGCCGCGTGCTCCTACTGCCCGTTCGCGGACTCGTGCCCGGCCCTTCACCCCAGCGACAAGGAGGTCGGTTCATGACGCCGGCGATCGAGTCACCACAGGACCTGTGCGAGGCCATCGGGGTGCCCTTCTCCGAGGAACAGTTGCGTGCCATCACCGCCCCGCTGTCGCCGGCGGTCATCATCGCGGGCGCCGGCACCGGCAAGACCACGGTCATGGCTGCTCGGGTGGTGTGGCTGGTGGGCACGGGCCAGGTCAGGCCGGAGCAGGTCCTCGGCCTCACCTTCACCCGGAAGGCGGCGCAGGAACTGGCAGGACGGGTCGCCGACGCGCTCGCCTCGGCCGGGGTGCTCAGCGGCGACGACTCGGAGGGCGCCGAAGTCATCCAGACCTACGACTCATTCGCCGCGGGACTGGTGGCGGAGTTCGGGCTGCGGCTCGGGCTGGACTCGGATCCCGTGATGCTCACCGGGGCGTCGCGGTTCCGGCTCGCGGCCCGTGCGGTGGCGGCCGCTCCCGGCCCGTTCCGCAGCATCAGCCGGCTCTCCCACACCAACATCCCCGAACGCGTCCTGGACCTGGACGCGCAGTTGCAGAGCCACCTCGTGGACCCCGAGCAGGTGGTCGAACTCACCCGGACCGCCCGGGCGGCCTTCGAGCAGGCACCGCTCTACCGCGGGAACGTGATGAAGGACGTCGCAGCTGCGCTCGCGGCCCTCGACGAGCGCCTGGAACTGTTGGAACTCGTGGCCGACTACCAGCAGTTGAAGACGAAACTGGGGCTGGTGGAGTACGCGGACCAGTTGCGCCGCTCGGTGCAGTTGGCCACCACCGTGCCCGAGGTCGCCGCCACGCTGCGGCGCAGGTTCCGGGTGGTGCTGCTCGACGAGTACCAGGACACCTCGGCCGCCCAGGCCGTGCTGCTGCGGGCACTGTTCGGCAACGGCTTCCCGGTGACGGCCGTGGGGGACCCCCACCAGGCCATCTACGGGTGGCGGGGGGCCGCGGCCAACAACATCCTCGACTTCCCCCGCCTGTTCCCGATGCCGGACGGGTCCGACTCGCCACGGCTCACGCTGCGGACCAACCGTCGCAGCGGGCAGCGCATCCTGGACGTCGGCAACCGGCTGGCCGAGAGCCTCGCCTCCGTGGCCGGGGCGGAGGGGGTGCGGCTGGTGGCGCCGCCGGAGACCCCGGAGGGCAGGGTGGACGCAGCCGTGTTCGACACCCTGGCCGAGGAACTCGACGCGTTGGCCGAACGCATCATCGCGGAACACGAGTCCGGGACGCCCTGGCCGGACATCGCAGTGCTGGTGCGACGCAACCTCACCCTGGCACAGGTCTACGAAGTCCTCCGGGACCGTGACGTCCCGACGGAGATCGTGGGGCTGGGCGGTCTGCTGCACCTGCCCGAGGTGGTCCCCGTCGTGGCCACCCTGCGGGTCCTCGACGACGTCGCCGCGAACCCGGCGGCCGCGACCCTCCTGACCGGTCCCCGCTGGCGGATCGGGTTGCGAGACCTCGAGGTGCTGGGACGCAGGGCACGCGAACTCGCGGGCGACGGAGCCTCACCGCGCGAGGTCTCCGGCCTCGCGGACCTCCTGGCGGACACCGTCACCGAGTCTGACCCCGGACAGGTGGTCTCCCTGCTGGACGCCGTCGCCGACCCGGGCGATGCGCCCCTGAGCGAGGAGGGCCGTCACCGGCTCGCCCAGTTCGCCGCGGAGCTGGCCGAGCTGCGTCGGCACGTTGCCGAGCCGGTCGTCGACCTGGTGCGGCGAGTCATCGGCCGGCTGGGACTGGAGGTCGAGCTCCTGGCGCGGCCCGGGGGAGACTCCTCGCAGCTCGCCCGCTTCCTGGCGGCAGTCAGCGAGTACGTGGACGTCGACGGTGACGGCAGCCTCGGCGGCTTCCTGGCCTACCTGGACGCCGAGGAGCGGCACGGGATCGGGCTGGAGCAGGCCGTGCCCAGCGACGCGGACTCCGTGAAACTGCTGACCATGCACCGGGCCAAGGGACTCGAGTGGCACACGGTGTTCGTGCCGGCGCTGGCGGACAAGACGTTCCCGTCCCAGGACCGCGGCGGTATCTGGCCCACCCGGGCACAGTCGCTGCCGTCGCCACTGCGCGGGGACGCCTCTGGGATCCCGCAGCTCGGGGAGTACACGAAGAAGGGGATGGAGGCCTACAAGGCGGAGACGAAGGCCGAGCACCGGCGTTCCGAGGACCGGCTCGCCTACGTGGCTGCCACCCGCGCCAAGCAGTTGCTGGTGGCCAGCGGGCATGTCTGGACCCCGGGCCTGAAGCGTCCCCATGAGCTGTCCGACTACTTCGTGGCGATCGCGGAGGCAGCGGGGGTGGACCCGCAGGACCTGGACGCCTCGGTGGAGAACCCGCAGCCGCGCCGGGAGGCCGTGGCGCAGTGGCCGCCCGCCCAGGACACCACCGAACTCGTCGCCCGCCGCGACGCCGCGGCCCACGTCGCCAGCGCCACCGAACTGCTGCAGTCCGGGGCGAGCCCGGAGCGCATCGAGGACTGGGTCTGGGACTCGGGCACCGCCGAGGCGGACTCGGCCGCCCGGCTGGCCGGCTGGGACGCCGATGCGGCGCTGCTGGCAGACCAGCACCGCAGGCGGCGTGCCCGCGACGTCGGTGTCCCGGAGGGCCTGTCCGCCACCGCGCTGATGGCGATGGCCAAGGACCCGGAGGAGTTCGCGGCGAGGCTGTTGCGCCCCATGCCGCGCCACCCGTCGACGGGCGCCTCGCTCGGCACCCGCTTCCACGACTGGGTGCAGCGACGCTTCGCCACGGCGGCGGTCACCTTCGACGAGTTGGCGCCGGTGCGCGGTGCCGAGCCCCCGGGCTTCGCCGAACTGGTGGCGGCCTTCGAGGCTGGCCGGTTCGCACACCGACAGCCCCTAGGCGTGGAGGTCCCCTTCCTGCTCCACTGGGACCAGCACGTCCTGCGCGGCCGTATCGACGCGGTGCACGCCTGGGACGGCGAACGCTTCGACCACGTGGTGATCGACTGGAAGACCTCCAACCGTCCCGCCGACCCCCTCCAGCTGGCCGTGTACCGGCAGGCGTGGGCCCGCGCCAACCGGATGGACCCGGAACGGGTGGGGGCAGCGTTCTACCACGTCCTGGCCGACGAGCTGGTGTTCGCCGAGGCACCCGCCACCCTGATCGACGAGGCGCTGCTGCCAACGCGCGAGCCGTGACCCCGGCCGCCCGGTTCGCCGTAGGCTGGGGACATGAGTGAACCCGGGGCCGGCCCCGCGCCTGTCGGGCGACTGGCACAGGCCGTCCTCGGCCTCTTCTCCGCGCCGCGGATCAACATGCGCGAGGATTACCAGCTGGTCCGCCGGGCCCAGCGGGCCCTGTCCTGGCTGCCGCTCGACAGGACCCGCATCCAGGACCGCTCCGTGCCCCGTCCAGACGGCACCGAGATCCCGGTCAGAGTTTTCCACCCCAAGGGGGACGCGCGTCCCGGAGCCCTGCTGTTCTTCCACGGCGGTGGCTGGGTCATCGGTGACCTGGACACCTACACCACCACCTGCCTGACCATGGCGGACCAGACCGGGCGGGTGGTGTGCTCGGTCGACTACCGGCTCGCCCCCGAGAACCCGTTCCCGGCCGGGTTGGAGGACTGCGTGTGGGTCACCGAGTTCCTGCTCGAGCGGCCCGAACTCGTCGGTTCGGATGGTCCGGGGGAGATCACCCTGGCGGGGGACTCTGCGGGCGGGAACCTGGCCGCCTGCGTGTCACTGGTGCTGCGCGAGCGCGGGGGAGCGCTGCCCGGGGCGCAGGTACTGCTGTATCCGGTCACCCAGTGGGACCACGACGCCGCCACCTCCCCCTTCGCCTCGGTGGAGGCCTACGGGACTGGCCTGCGGTTGACGGCCCAGGAGGTGTCCGACTACGTGCAGATGTACCAGCCGGACCCGGCGCAGCGGGACTCCCCCCTGGTCTCCCCGCTGGCTGCCGAGGACCTCTCCGGGATGCCGAGGACGCTGGTCATGACGGCCGAGTTCGACCTGCTGCGCGACGAGGGGGAGGCGTTCGCGATGGCGCTGCGGGCTGCCGGGACCCCCACCCGCCTCGAGCGCATCGACGGTGCCCTGCACGGCTTCATCGCACTGCCCAGGTTCCTCAGGCCGACGGCGGCCTACGAGCACGTCAACTCGTTCCTCGACGGGGACCTCACCGACAGCCGGCAGTTGCAGGTCCACACGGGGACACCGACGCCGTGACCGAGCAAGCGGCGGGCGCCGGGCCACCGGAGCGCAACTGGGTGCGGCTGGACAACGCCGCGAACATCTTCCTGGCCGCCCGCAACGAGGTGGACACAAAGGTGTTCCGCCTCGCCGCCGACCTCGACGAGCCGGTGGACCCCGGGCTCCTGCAGCAGGCCCTGGACTCGGTCTACGCCCAGTACCCGCTGTTCCGGGCCGTGCTGCGCCACGGAATCTTCTGGTACTACCTGCAGCAGTCCACCCTCCACCCGAGGGTGGCGGAGGACGTCCTGCCGTCGGTGACCCACATCTACCGGCCCGACAGCCGCGAACTCCTGTTCCGGGTCCTCCACCGCGGCCGGCGGGTCTCGCTCGAGGTCTTCCATGCCCTGACCGACGGCACCGGCGCGCTGTGGTTCTTCGAGGACCTGCTGACCGTCTACGTGGGACTGCGGCACCCGGAGGGCTTCGCAGCAGCGACTCCGGCCGGCGCCGTCAAGCAGGAACTCACCGTGGACGCCTTCACGCACTGGTTCCGGGCGAAGCGGGGGCGCGCGTCGTTCGCTGACGAGGCGGCCGCCGCCGTGGAGTCGGCGCCCCTGCCGAAGGAGGAGGCTCCGCAGACCGCGGCCGAACGCCCACGGCACACCCCCGGGAGGCGGGTGGTGCGGGTGCACGGCAACCGCACCCCGGACCTGCGCAGCCGGGTGGTGGAACTGTCGATGCCCGTGGCCGAGGTGCTCGCGCTCGCCCGGGCCGAGGGGGTCTCCCTGACGGTCTACCTCACGGCCCTGTTCTTCCAGTCGGTGCGGCAGGTGCGTTCGGCACGGACCAGGGAGGACACGATGACCATGTCGGTGCCGGTCAACCTGCGGCAGTTCTTCCCCACCGCCTCGGGACGCAACTTCTTCGCCACCACCCGCCTGGAGCACACCCATGACACCGAAGGGGCCACCCCGATCGGTGAGGTGTGCCGCAACCTCGCAGAACAGTTCGGACGCCAACTCACCAAGCAGGGGTTGACGGCCAAGATGCACCGGTTGGTGGCGTTCGAGCGTCACCCCCTGCTCCGGGTCTTCCCGCGGCCGCTGAAGGACCTCGTCCTGGCGGTGGTCAACTGGTTCAACAACCGGGGGATCACGTTGGCGATCTCGAACCTCGGACGGGTGGACCTGCCGCAGCCCACCGCCCAGCACGTGCGCGGGCTGGCGTTCCACGTGTCCGCGGCCCGGCCCCAACTCTGCGCCATCAGCAGCGGGGCCCGGCTCACCCTCACCCTCACCAGCCCGTTCGTCGAGACCGACTACCACGCGGCCCTCGTGCAGCACCTCACCCGCCACGGCGTCGAGGTCGGTGTGGACGCCACCCGCGTCACGGCCGAGGAGATCGAGGAGGCCGGGGTGAGCGGGCAGTGAGGTGTCCCACCTGCGCTGCCGAGGTCCTGGGCCGTTGGCGGCACTGCCCCCTGTGTGGCGCAGCCCTGGAGTCGAGTACGCCGTCAGCGGCACCGGAGACCTACCCCGCGCCCGCGCTCCGCTTCGACAGGCGCCAGCTGCGCCGAGTCCTGCTGGCACTGTCCGCGGTGGCCGTCGCGGCCTCCTTCGCCGCGCAGTTGCTGGTGCCCGACCTGATGGCCCCGGTGCGCACCGTGTGGTTGTCAGTGGCGACGCTCTGGTTGGTGGTGCTGGCAGCGGCTCACCGTCGTCGCAACTTCGGGGGCCTCGTGCTCTGGCTGGTGGTCCTGCTCTCCGGCTCGGCCCTGGCCTGGGAACTCGTCACCGAGGGGCCGCCGTGGGCGGTCACGTGGGCGATTCCGGCCGTCTGCACGTCCGCCAACCTGGCACTGGGCATCGCGGGATGGGTGGTGCGGCTAGACCCGCTGGAGCACATCAGCAAGGCGGCGCTGGTGTTCCTCTTCGGACTGGTGCCGGGCGTGTTCGTGCTCCTGGGCTGGGTCAGCGTCATGACGCCGGCCCTGGTCTGCGTGGGCATCAGCATGGGCTTGCTGGCGGCGATGCTGCTCTTCCGACGGCGCGTCCTGTGGGACGCCCTGCAACGAAGACTGCACATCTGAAGCGGGCCACCGCGGCACGGTAGCGTCGGACGGGGGCGGCCCCAGTGGGCGCCGCCGGAGGAGGCAGAGATTTGAACCCGTGGAACAAGCCGTCGGCCCTGGACCGGCTGGAGACCGAACGCACCCCGGAGCGGGTCGCGGCCCTGTGGGAGGGGGCTTCGGTCCTCGAGGTGGACGACTCCGGGCGGTTCGCCGGCGAGGGCGGCGCGCCCGTGGCCATGTCCGAGCCGGGCGCACTCCGGGAGAGCGACGTGCTGCTGGGGAACCACCTCGGACGGGTCTGGTTCGCTCGCCCCACACCCGTCACGGCAGGTGAGCCCACGACGTGGCGTGCCAGCCACCCGGACCACTGGGAACTGACTGCGGCGGCGGTGGCCCTGCTTCGCTGGCACGGCACCCGGCCCCTGTGCGAGGCCTGCCACACCCCGACAGTTCCCGAGCCCGGCGGCGCACGTCGCCGCTGCCCGGAGTGCGGCGTGCTGGCGTTCGTCCGGCAGGACCCGGCGGTGATCGTGGCCATCACGGACCCCGACGACAGGCTCCTGCTGGGGCGGCAGGCCAGCTGGCCCGAGGGCAGGTGCTCGGTGATCGCCGGGTTCGTGGAGCCGGGGGAGTCCATCGAACAGGCCGTGTGGCGCGAGGTGGCCGAGGAGGTCGGGGTGCACCTGGAAGCGGTCAGCTACGTCTCCTCGCAACCTTGGCCGATGCCCCGGTCCCTGATGCTCGGGTTCGCCGCCGCGGCACCTGATGCCCGCATCGAGGTCGACGGAGTGGAGATCGTCGAGGCACGGTACTGGACGCGCGCAGAACTGCTGGACGCGGTGGGGCGGGGTGAGGCGTCACTGCCCGGCGGGGTCTCCATCGCCCGGTACCTCGTGGAGGAGTGGCTGGCCGGGAGGCTCCCGCGGCCCGGGGCATGACAAGGGCCCGGGAGGATCTCCCGGGCCCGTCATGTTCAACCCGTGCAGGTCAGCCCTGCAGCTTGCTCGTCTCGTCCTGGATCCGAGCTGCAACCTGATCGAGCTTCTCGCGGTGTGCTGCGGCGTGGTGCGCGCAGAACATGAGCTCTCCACCACTGGGGAGGATCACTCGGAGGTAGGCCTGTGCGCCGCACCGGTCACAGCGGTCCATGGCGGTCAGGGCGGGGTCAACAGCAGTTTCGGTCATCTCGCCTCGCTCTCAAGTTGCTTCTTCGTATGTTCCAACGTACCGGGTCCGCGGAATGTTCCCGGGGCGTAACGACAAACTTGTCATTACGTTCGGTAGCCTGACGGGGTGCAGTCCCCGAAGAACGTCCCACACACCAACCGCGACTACGAGGCCAAGAACCTCCTGGTGCTCGAAGGCCTGGAGGCGGTGCGCAAGCGTCCCGCCATGTACATCGGCTCCACCGACACCCGGGGCCTGATGCACTGTCTCTGGGAGATCATCGACAACTCCGTCGACGAGGCGCTGTCCGGCTTCGGGGAGGCCATCGAGATCACCCTCGGTGATGACGGCTCGGTCACCGTGGTTGACCAGGCCCGCGGCATCCCGGTGGACAAGGAGCCCCGCACCGGCCTGAGCGGCGTCGAGGTGGTCTACACCAAGCTGCACGCGGGCGGGAAGTTCGGCAACTCCTCCTACAACGCCACCGGCGGCCTCCACGGCGTGGGTGCCTCCGTGGTCAACGCTCTCAGCTCCCGCCTCGACGTCGAGGTGGACCGGGGCGGCGCCACCTGGGCGATGAGCTTCCGCCGGGGTGTCCCCGGCGTCTTCGACGGCGACGGCCCCGATGCTCCGTTCACACCGCAGAGCGGCCTGCGCAAGACCGGTAAGGTGGCGAAGGCCAAGACCGGCACGAGGGTGCGCTACTGGACCGACCGGCAGATCTTCCTCAAGGACGCCCAACTGTCCCTCCAGCACCTGCTGGACCGGGCGCGCCAGACCTCCTTCCTGGTCCCGGGGCTGAAGATCGTCGTCAACGACAACCGGGGCCCCGAGCGCACCTCGGAGGAGTTCCAGCACCTCGGAGGGATCACCGAGTTCGCCGACTACCTGGCACCGGACGCGCCCCTCACCGAGGTGCTGCGCCTGCAGGGGCGTGACAAGTTCACCGAGACCGTGCCGATGCTCGACGGCTCGGGTGCGATGACGGCCACCGATGTGGACCGTGACCTCGAGGTGGACATCGCCGTGCGCTGGGGCACCAGCTACGACACGGTGCTGAAGTCCTTCGTCAACATCATCTCCACCCCCAAGGGCGGCACCCACGTCTCTGGTTTCGAGCGCGGCCTGCTCAAGGCCTTCACCAAGTCCCTCGAGGGCACCCGAGGCATCCTCAAGAACGGCGACGAGGTGATCCGGGAGGACTGCCTCGAGGGCCTCACCGCCGTCGTCACGGTCAGGCTGGCCGAGCCGCAGTTCGAGGGCCAGACCAAGGAGGTGCTCGGCACACCGCCCGTGCAGCGGCTGGTCGCCAGGATCGTGGAGGAGGAGATGGGCTCGTGGCTCACGAGCTCCAAGGCGGCGGTCAAGCCCATCGCCCGCTCCCTGATGGAGAAGGTGGTGGCGGCCGGCCGGACCCGCGTCCAGGCCCGCTCGCACAAGGAGAACCAGCGCCGCAAGAACGCCCTCGAGTCCTCCACGCTGCCCGCCAAGCTCAAGGACTGCCGCTCCGCTGACGGCGAGCGCAGCGAACTGTTCATCGTCGAGGGCGACTCGGCCCTCGGGACCGCGAACGTGGCGCGCAACTCCGAGTTCCAGGCGCTGCTGCCCATCCGGGGCAAGATCCTGAACGTGCAGCGCGCCTCGGTGGGCGACATGCTCAAGAACGCCGAGTGCGCCAGCATCATCCAGGTGCTGGGAGCCGGGTCCGGCCGCACCTTCGACCTGGACAACGCCCGCTACGGCAAGGTCATCTTCATGGCCGACGCGGACTCCGACGGCGCCCACATCCGCTGCCTGCTGGCCACGTTGTTCTTCCGCTACATGCGGCCCATGGTGGAGGCCGGGCGGGTGTTCTCGGCCGTGCCGCCGCTGCACCGCTTCGAACTGACCAACCCGAAGCGCGGGATGGAGAAGTACATCTACACCTACAGCGACGCCGAGTACCAGCGCAAGGTGGCCGAGCTCACCAAGAAGGGCGTCAACTTCAAGGAGCCCCAGCGCTACAAGGGCCTCGGTGAGATGGACGCCCACCAGCTCGCGGAGACCACGATGGACCCGCGGCGCCGGACGCTGCGGCGCCTCACCGTCGACGACGCGCAGGAGGCCGAGGCGGTCTTCGAGATGCTGATGGGCAACGACGTGGCCCCGCGCAAGGAGTTCATCGTGCGGGGCGCCTACACGCTGGAGTCCGATCGGATCGACGTCTGAGTCCCGCCGTGCACGCCGACCGGACCCCGGTGGACCAGTGGTTCTTCCACCGGGGCCTCACCGCCCTGGTGGACGACACGTCCGTCAAGCGGGAGGCCAGCGTCCGGGCACTGCCGTTCCTGCTGGTCTGGTTCGTCCTGGTGATGGTGTTCATGGTCCCGGTGATCACCGGCCACGCCTTCATCTCAGCCGCCATCGGGCTGGTGGCGATCCTCGCCACCTGGGTGGGTGCCAACCTGTGGCGGGGCCGCCGGCTGTTCGCGGCGGTGGCGAAGTTCGGCTGGCCCGAGGGGGTGGTCTTCACCCTCGCACCCACCCTGACGGCACTGGTGGCCCCGCACACCGGCTGGCGCTTCAGCGACCTGACGATCAGCTCCATGGAGAGTCGGCTGGGCACCGCCGCTGGCGTGACACTGCTGCAGTTGCTCGTGCTGGGCATCTCCCTGCTGCTGGTGGAGTTCGGCGTCGTCTCGCTGTTCCTGTTCCTGGGACGAGAGGTGGTCTCCGCGATCCTCGCCGCCAGCGGCTCCCTGGCTCGCAGCCTGCCCATCCTGCTCGGCGTGGTGACGTTCTTCTTCTTCACCGGCGAGATGTGGCAGGCGGTCGCCACCCTCACCCTGTGGCCGTTCCTCGGCCTGATGGCGCTGTTCGTGGCGCTCTCGCTGAGCTTCCTGTCCACCCGCAGCGGCGCCCAGGTGCCGCAGCTGTCCCGGTTCGAGACCCAGGGGGACCTCGAGTCCGCGCTCGTGGGCACCCCGCTGGAGGGCCACGGCCACCTCGTCACCCTCCCGACACGCACGCCGCTCGGTCTGCAACAGCGGCTCTCGCTGCGGCTGATCGCGACGCTGTCGCGGCTGGTGGTGGCGGCGATCGTGGGCGGCAGCGTATTCGTGTTCTTCGTTCTGCTCGGCGTGCTGACGGTCAACGCCTCCCTGGTGGAGGCGTGGACCGGAGCGCCCGCCACGGCCGTCGTGGAGGTGGCCTCGTCGGTGCGCACCTACGACATCACGCTGGAGATGCTGCGGGTCTCCGGTTTCCTGGCCGTGTTCTCGGCCTTCTACTTCGCGGTGGTCTCGGCCACGGACCCCGCCATGCGGCAAGGGGTACGCGACACCGTCGAGGAGACCATCCGGCAGGCGTGCGCCTGCCGGCTGGTGGTGCTGGCGGAGGACGCCTCCCGCACGGGAAGCACTACTGGGGCAGCAGCCAGCTGAGCACGGGCGTGGCCATCAGCCCGGACAGGACGCACAGCAGCACGAGCAGGCCGAGGCTCCACCCGATCACCCGGCGCAGGATCAACGCCTCGGATCCCGGCAGGGAGATGGCGGTTGCGGCGATGGCGAGGGACTGCGGTGAGATCATCTTTCCCACCACGCCGCCGGTGGCGCCAGCGCCGACGAGCAGGGCGCGCATGCCATCGGTGCCCAGATGGCTCCCGGGCCCGATCTCGTGCCCGACGCTGGACTGCAGGCCGGAGAACAGAATGTTCGCCGAAGTGTCCGAGCCCGTCACGTAGGTGCCGATCCAGCCCAGCACGGGCGCCAGCGCCGCGTACCAGATGCCGGCTCCGGCGACGAACAGCCCCAGCGCCAGGGTCTGGCCCGAATCGCCCATCACGTACGCGAGCGCGACGACGAACCCGATGGTCAGGGCCGCGAACCGCATGCGCGTCACCTGCGCCCACAACACCCCGAAGACCTCCCGCAGGGTCATCCGGTAGACCAGCCCGGTGGCGACGGCCACGATGGCGAGGTGCAGCCCGGGGCTCGCCGCCCACCCCAGCGTGAAGCTCCGGTGGGCCGAGGGCGTGCCGTCGGCATTGGCGAGGTCCTGCAGGAACGGCCAGGCGAAACTGACCTCCAGACCGGTGAGGAACGCCTTGACGGCAGGGATCGCCGCGATGCCGAAGACCACGATCACCATCGCGTAGGGCACCAGTGCCATCATGATCCGAAGTGGCGGCAAGGCCGGGCCGTCGTCGGCCGCGTCGGCGGTCGGCGCGCTGGTGCGCTCGGCCGCCGCGTCCAGCGGTTGCGCCACCCGGGCCATGGCCGCCGCCGCTCCCCGCGGCTTCCACACGCGCAGGAACGCGATCGCGACTGCCACGCTGATCACGGAGGCGAACATCTCGGTCAGGTAGAACAGTTGCGTGGCGGAGACGATCCACTTGGTGATGCCGAACGTGACCCCGATGACGAGGCCGATCGGCCAGCACTCCCGGACGCCCGAGCGGCCGTCCATGACGGCCAGCAGCAGGAACGGGACCACCAGGCAGAGGATGGCGGTGAGCCGGCCGGCGATGGGGGAGACGGCCAGGACGTCGTCGAAGCCGCCGACGCGGGCGGCCATCAGGATGGGCAGCCCGACGACGCCGAAGGCGACAGGAACCGTGTTGGCGAGCAGCGCCACCAAGGCCGAGCGCAGCGCCGAGTGGCCGACCGCCACCAGCATGGCGGCCGTGATCGCCACGGGGGCGCCGTAGCCCGCGAGGGCCTCCAGGAGCCCGCCGAAGCAGAACGCGACGAGCAGCCCGACGACGCGCGGGTCGTCGCTGATCAGGAAGAACGTGCGCCGCAGGTCGTCGAAGCGTCCGGAGGCGACGGTCACCTCGTACATCCAGATCGCAGTCAGCAGGATGAACACGATGGGGAAGATGCCGTAGGCGAAACCGTGGGCGCTGGTTGCCAGCGTGGTGCCGAGCGGCATGCCGAACCCCACCACGGCGATGCCGGCCGCCACCAACCACGAGAACAGTCCTGCGAGGTGGGCCTTCCAACGCAGCGCCCCGAGCGTCACTAGCATCGCCACGATCGGCAGGCAGGCCACGAGGGCAGACAACCATTGCGCACCGAGCGGGTTGGCGTCAGGTGCGAAGACTTCCAGTGGGGTCATCGAGCAGGATCAGATGATCTGCTCGAGCAGGCCGGTGTCCACGTCGTACATGAACCCGCCCACCTCGGCGCGGTCCTTGACCAGCGGGTGGTTGGAGACCATCTCGTGGTCGCGGCGGAGGCGGGCCAGCTGGTCCGGGGACGCCCCGAAGTTCAGCCAGGTGGTGTCCAGGCCGTTGCGCTCGGCGATGACCTGGCGGATGTCGGCGTCGGTGCCCGAGGCCATCGCGCACTTGGTGTGGGGCACGATCATCACTCGGTCAACGTTCAGGATCTGGACGCCCAGCAGCACGCCGGTGAGAGTGGTGCTCGAGACCACGCCTCCGGGGGTCCGCAGGATCTTCGCGTCACCGTGGCCGAGCCCGATCATGTCCAGCGGATCGATGCGGGAGTCCATGCAGGTGATCATCAGGACACCTGCGCGGGCGATGCCGTCGAACCCCTTGTGCGGGAAGTCCTCGGCGTAGGTGCGGTTGGCGGCCAACAGGTCGTCGAAGTTCATGTCTCACTCTCCTTCGGTCGGCGATGCTACTCCTAAGTCGCCCCGCGGCCCGAACCGGTGCCCATCGGTGGTCACGACTCCTGGGCGGGGCCCCCCGTGTGCCTGCCGGCCAGCGCTGTGACGGGTTGCGGCATGGCGACGCCGGAGCCGTCCCTGCGGCCGGTGTTGGGAGGCAGCTGCACGGGGGAGCCGCTGGCGGCCGTCGCCACCACGGGCGCGTGGCCGATGGCGGCCAGCAGGAGGGTGTCCTCACCCTTCAGGAAGCGGTGGCAGCGGACGCCACCGGTGGCGCGCCCCTTGGCCGGGTACTCGGACAGGGGGGTCACCTTGGCGGCGCCGGGTTCGGTCCCCGGCAGGGCGGTGGCGCTGCCGGATATGGTGACCACCTCGTCGGTGGCGGGATCGGCCGTGCCGAACCACACCACCCGTGCGCCCTTGCCCAGCTTGATGCCGGCCACGCCGCCGCCGGTGCGGCCCTGCGCACGGACGCCGGTGGCGGGGAAGCGCAGCAGTTGCGCGTCGGAGGTGATGAACGCAAGGTCCACGTCCTCGGTGCGCAGCTCCACGGCGCCGACGAGTTCGTCACCGTCGTCGAGGCGGATGACGTCCCAGGAGTCCTTGGACAGCTGCTCCGCCTTGACCCGCTTGACCACACCGGCCCGGGTGCCCACGGCCAGCCCCAGGGAGTCGGGGTCCAGGGTGGTGACGCAAAGGGGGTGCTCGCCCGGCTCCAGCGGCCACAACTCGGTGGCGAGCGAACCGCCCTGCAGCGACGGCGCGGTGGCTGTCAGTGGAACGGTGGGGAGCTCGATGGCCCGGGCCCGCAGGACGCGTCCGCGGTTGGTGACCACCCCGAACTCGCCCTGGGCGGTGGTCCGGGCGGCGGAGACGATGACGTCGTGCGCCGAGCGTCCCTCGGTGGGCAGCGGGGTGTCGACGTCGGTGCGCGCCACCAGGCCTGTCCCGGACAGCAGCACCCAGCACGGGTCGTCGGGCACCTCGAGCGGGGCGGCGGCGGTGCTGGCCTTCCCGCTGGAGGCGAGCAGGACGGTGCGGCGCGGGGTCCCGAACTCCTTGGCGACGTCGTCGAGCTCCTTCGCGACGAGCCGGCGCAGCACCTCGCGGTCCTCGATGATCTCCCGGAGCCCCGCGATGGTCTCGGCGAGCTCGTCGGCCTCCTTCTCGAGTTCGATCGTCGAGTACTTGGTGAGGCGCCGCAGCTGCATGTCGAGGATGTAGTTGGCCTGCACCTCGTCCAGGTCGAAGGCCGCGATCAGGCGGGCGCGGGCCTGGGCGGCGTCGTCGGAGGTGCGGATGATGGCGATCACGTCGTCGATGTCGGCGATGGCGGTGATCAGGCCACGCACGAGGTGCAGCCGGTCCGAGGCCTTCCCCAGCTGGAAGCGGCTGCGGCGAAGCACCACGTCGAGGCGGTGGTCCAGGTAGACCTGCAGCATCTCCTTCAGGCTCAGCGTCCGAGGCTCCCCCTCCACGAGGGCGACGGCGTTGATGGCGAAGGTGTCCTCCAGCTTGGTCTGCTTGTACAGCTGTTCGAGGAGGGCCTCGGGGTTGATGCCGTTCTTCACCTCGATCACCAGACGGGTGCCGTGTGCCAGGTCGGTGAGGTCCTTGACGTCGGAGATGCCGGTGAGCTTCTTGTCCTGGACGCCCTTGCGGATCTGCTCGATGATCTTCTCGGGGCCGATCATGTAGGGCAGTTCGGTGACGATGATGCCCATCCGGCGTGGGCTGACCTTCTCGATGCGTGCGGTGGCGCGGATCCGGAAGGTGCCGCGGCCGGTCTCGTAGGCGTCGCGGACCCCGTCGAGGCCGATGATCTTGCCGCCGGCGGGGAAGTCCGGGCCGGGCAGGTAGCGCATCAGCTCGTCGAGTTCGATCCCGGGCTTGCGCAGCAGCTGCTTGAGGGCCGCCACCACCTCGATGAGGTTGTGCGGTGCGATGTTGGTGGCCATCCCGACGGCGATCCCGGTGGCACCGTTGACCAGCAGGTTCGGGAAGGCGGCGGGCAGCACGCTGGGCTCGGACTCGCGGCCGTCGTAGTTGGGCTTGAAGTCGACGGTGTCCTCGGCCAGCCCGCGGGTCATGGCCAGCGCGGGGGTGGCCATCCGGCACTCGGTGTAGCGCATCGCGGCGGGTCCGGCGTCGAGGGAGCCGAAGTTGCCGTGCCCGTCGACGAGGGGCAGCCGCATCGCCCAGGGCTGCGCCATGCGCACGAGGGCATCGTAGATGGCGGTGTCGCCGTGGGGGTGGAGAACGCCCATCACCTGGCCGACGACGCGGGCGCACTTCACGTGGCCCCTGTCGGGGCGCACCCCCATCTCGTCCATTGAGAACAAGATGCGGCGCTGCACCGGCTTCAGGCCGTCGCGCGCATCCGGGAGGGCACGCGAGTAGATGACGGAGTACGCGTACTCCAGGAAGCTGGTCTGCATCTCCTCCGTCACATCGGTGTCAAGGATGTGCTCGGTGAAGGTGTCGTCCTCGGGCGTCTTGGTCGCCATGTGGCAGAGGTCCCCTTTCAGATGATCGTGCGCAGCTTATCGGCCAGACCGTCGCCATCGGGTGCACGCACCTCCGGCGCCGTGTCGGGCGACCAGTTCTGCTCGTCCCCGGGAGGCTCGGTCAACGAGCCGTGGGCCAGCGCGTGCTCGCCGGGGGTGAGTTGCCGGATGGCGCGGGCCCGCACGTGCTCCGGCTGGAGACTGGCGAACTCGGCGTAGAGCGCCGGGTCGTGCTGGCCGTCGTCGCCCACCAGCAGCCAGCGGATGTTCGGCAGGTCCCGCGCCAGCTCGCGCAGGCAGGTCCGCTTGTGGTCAGGGCCCTTGCGGAACCAGCCGGTGTTGGTGGGGCCCCAGTCGGTGAGCAGCATCGCGCCGTCCGGGATGCCGTGCCGGGCGATGAAGCGGCGCACCATCGGGTAGGTGTTCCAGGCACCCGTGGACACGAAGATGATCGGCGCCCCCGGGTGCTGCTCCAGCAGTTGCTGGTACATCCTCGCCATCCCGGGCACCGCCTGCCGGGCCTGTTCGGTGAGCACGAACGAGTTCCAGGCTGCCACGAGGGGCCGGGGCAGCCAGGTGGAGATGATGGTGTCGTCGATGTCGCTGACGATGCCGAAGGTCTCCTCGGAGTCGATCACCTGCACCGGGGCGAGCGTCGAGGCGCCGCGGGAGCCCTCGATCTGGATGCTGTGCCAGCCCGGCTCCAGTCCCGGGTTGCGCAGTCGCACGTCGATGTAGCCGCCCCGGTCCGAGGCCACCTCCACCCGCTCCTCCCCGATCACGACGGTGGCGGGCGAGTCCACGAGAGCGGCGTTGATGAAGTTGCGCCAGCCCCGACGGTTGATCAGTTCGGTGGCCGCCTGAACGATGCCCAGTTGGCTCGGAGGGCGCAGCACCATCCGGGCGAGCACGCGGATCTGGTCCTGCGTGCCGAAGCCCGTGTAGGCCACCACCGACTCCTGCCACCCCAGACGCAACAGCACCCGGTTCAGCAGTCGGTTGATGCGGTCCTCGATGCGTGCGGCGAAGAAGGGGCGCGACTTCATGGACCACAACTTAGCGAAGGCGTGGAACAATGGCCGGGTGACCCACTCCAGCCAGACCCGAACTCCACTTCCCGCTGACCTGGTCGCAGAGATCGCGGAGTGTGGTTTCTACCCCCAGTTGGTGTGCGACACCATCGCCGGAGGGCTTGGCGGGGCAGAGGTGCAGGGCCACCTGGTCCACCACGAAGCCACCTTCGCGGGCCATGAGGTGCAACGTCACATGACCGTGCTCGTGCTCACCGAGAAGCAACTGTTGATCTGCCACACCGACGACGGGGACAACGGGGTGCCCGGACGCGCCCTGACCACCGCCGAGGTGGTGGCGCTGCGGGCGGTGGACTCCGTCGTGGTCACCCGCTCCATCGCCAACCCGGAGACCTTCCCAGCCAGGGACGCACAGTTGGTGGAGACGTGGCTGACGCTGGTCTGGGGGGCCGCGCGCCGCCTGGACATCGGCCCGGCCGCCTGCGAGGACCCGGACTGTGACGCGGACCATGGTTTCACGGGCATGCAGGTGCCCAACGACCTCACCCTTCGGATGAGCCCCGCCGGCGACGGGGACCACAACACCAGGCGCCTACTGGAGTTCGGGGCGCTGCTGCAGCGCCGGATCAGCTGATGGTTCCCGAGTTCGTCCTGCCCGACTACGACGGGGCCACGCTCGCCAACCTGCTGCCCAGCATCGAGGCCAGGCTCACGGGCGCGGCCCCCGTGATCGACCTCCCCCGGGCACGCAAGTACGTCATCTTGTTGGTCGACGGGTTGGGCTGGTACCCGCTGGCGGAGCACGCGGACCACGCCGAGCACCTGGCCGCGCTGATGCCGGCGGCCCTGACACTGACCTGCGGGGTCCCGTCGACGACGGCCACCTCGCTCACCAGCCTGGGATGCGGCACCGTCCCCGGCCACCACGGCGTCGTCGGCTACACCTTCCTGGACCCGGCGGCCGACCGCGTCCTGAACGCCCTCAGCTGGGAGGGTGGCCCCGAGGACGTCGCGGCCTTCGCGATGCGGCCGACCGTGTTCTCCCGGCTCGCGGAGGGCGGCCACCCCAGCGCGGCGGTGAGCCTCACGAGGTTCGCCGACAGCGCCCTCACCCGGATGGCCTTCGGCGGCACGGTCCACCACGGGGTGGAACTGGAGGCCGACCCGGACCACTTCACCGAGCTGATCGCCACCGCGCTGCAGGGCAGCGACGTGATCTACGCCTACGAACGGCTGCTGGACCACCACGGCCACGGCCACGGCGTCGGATCCTGGCAGTGGCTCGACGAACTGGCGCGTGTCGACGACCTGGTGGCCCACCTGGCGCAGGCGCTGCCGGACGACGTGTGCCTGTTGGTCACGGGGGACCACGGCATGGTGAACGTGCCGCAGAACCGCAAGATCGTCGCCGAGGACCACACTGCACTGGGCGGGTTCCGCCACATTGCAGGAGAGGGCCGCCTGCGCCAGCTCTACGGCGACGACGCACCGGCACTCGCCGCCGCCTGGGCCACCTTCATGGGGGAGCGCGCCGAGGTGCTGCTGCGCGAGGACGCCATCGCCGCCGGTTGGTTCGGCCCCGACCCCGAGCCCGCGGTGGTGCCGCGGATCGGCGACGTGCTGGTGGCGATGCGCGAGGACTGGGCCGTGATGAGCAACAACTTCCCGGGCGAGTTCGGACTGGTGGGCATGCACGGCTCCCTCACGCCGGCCGAGATGCTCGTGCCCCTGTTCATGGTCGGACCTCGTTGATGCGGATCGCGATCCTCATCGACGACTTCTTCCCGTCGTCGGGTGGCATCTCGCGCTCCGTCCAGACGCAGCTCGAGGAACTGACGGCCCTCGGCCACGAGGTGACCCTGATCGCCCCGGACCGGCACCTGGAGAAGCCCCGGGTGTGCCGCATCATCGAGTGCCCGACGATCTACCTCGAGGGCCTGCCGGCCCACCTGAGCGTCCTGCACTGCTCCGAGCGGCGCGCCCGCCTGATCAGCGCCCAGGGCCGCTTCGACATCATCCACTCGCAGACGGACCGCGGCGCCCTCGTGCTCGGCTCGCGGATCGCGCGGCTGCAGGGGATCCCGCACCTGCACACCTTCCACGCCAACATCGCAGGCACCCACCAGACGGTCCGGTCCTCCATCTTCGGGACGCTGTCCTACCAGGTGCTGATCAACCCGTTCCTGACCCGGGCCAGCCGGAAGTCCCCGCTGCGCTCGCGGCTCCCGCACAAGGACCACGAGACCGGGGGAGTGGCGGCCCGGATGGACTGGGCCTCCTTCGCCGACATCGCCGGCAAGGTGGACGCCTACACCGTGCCGTCGCCCTTCATGAAGGACCTCATCACAGAAGCGGCGGACCGTGAACTGCGCGGGTTCGTGGTTCCCACCGGCGTGAACCGGGGAATGCTGGAGGCGATCGGCAAGACGGAGCGGGAGCGCTCCGACGACGGTGTGGTGCGGTTCCTGTCCGTCGGCCGGCTCGCGAAGGAGAAACGCCTCGACGTGCTGGTGAAAGCCTTCCGGCGGGCCGACTTGCCGAACGCGGAACTGGTCATCGTCGGCGACGGCGACCAGCGCGACCTGCTGAAGTCACTGGCCCGGGGCGCCGACAACATCGACATGCGCGGCCACCTCAGCTCGCTGGACGCCATCGCCTACGAACTGGTCAACGCCGACGTGCTGGCCCTCAGCAGCTTCCGGTTCGACTCGCAGGCCCTCGTGATCGCCGAGGGCGTCGCCGCCGGCCTGCCGGTGCTGCTGTGTGATGACAGGCTGACCGTCGGCCTCTCGGAGGAGTCGTCCCTGCTGACCGGTCCCGGCTCTGCCGCACTGGCCGCCGGGATGCGCCGGATCATGGATCCGCAGCTGCGCAGCTCGATGTCCGCCGCGGCCGCGGAGCTGATGCCGGGGCTGACGCCCCGACGCACCGGGGAACTGTACGAGGCCGCCTACAAGGCGCTGCTGGAGGAAGAGGTGGGACAGGGTGGCTGAGCTGATCTTCCACACGGGACCGATGGATTGTGGCAAGTCGACGCTCGCGCTGCAGTTGAACCACACGCAGTCCACCCATGGCCGCGCCGGGCGGGTCTTCACCAGCCAGGACCGCTCCGGCACGCCACGCGTCACCTCCCGCATCGGGCTGGAGACCGAGGCCATCGAGGTCTCCGCGGACTTCGACTTCTGGAACTACGTGATCCGGGAACTCACCACCGGCAAGCGGGTGGACTACCTGGTCTGCGACGAGGTGCAGTTCTACGAGTCCGAGCACGTCGACCAGCTGGCACGCATCGTCGACGAGCTCCAGCTCGACGTCTACGGGTTCGGGATCCTCGCCGACTTCCGCACCGAACTGTTCCCCGGGTCGAAGCGGATGGTGGAGCTGGCGGATCGTGTCGAGACCCTGCCCATCGGGCCACTGTGCTGGTGCGGGAAGAAGGGCACCCACAACGCCCGCACCGTCGACGGGATCATGGTCACCGAGGGCTCCCAGGTGGTGGTGGGCGACACCGTCGGCGACGACGAGGTGCGCTACGAGGTGCTGTGCCGCGCGCACCACCGTCGCCGCGTCACCGCCACCCGGGCCCGGGCGACGCTCTCGCCCGAGCCGCTGCCCTTCGGAACCTGAGCGCAGGGCAACCGGCCGGCAGGCGAAAACAATCACTCCGGCTTCACATGTGCGGCCGGGGGACGCCCACGGGCGAGCGGCTGTGTCACTATCTACGCAGTCGCCGAGCCCCGTGGCGACGCCGTCCATACTCCACGAAGAGGTGCAATGATGCGCTCCCAAGCGTCCCGTGTGTTGGCCGTGATCTCTGCGCTGGCCCTGTTGGTGACGGGAATGGTGGCCACCTGGGCCCCCACCGTCTCGCAGGCGGCAGACGGCACCAACGTCGCGCTCCAGTCCGAGGGTGGCACCGCCACCGCTTCCGGAACCGAGGTCTCCGACGGCCGATGGCCCATCGCAGCCGTCAACGACGGTGACCCCGGTACCCGCTGGTCCTCCAACACCGCCGATGACGCATGGGTGCAGGTGGAGCTGGCCGAGGCAACCGTCGTCCACCACGTCACCATCCTGTGGGAGGACGCCTGCGCCGCGCGGTACAAGCTGCAGGTCTCCACCGACGGCGAGTCCTTCGTCGACGCCACGGCCGAGATCCAGCCCACTTGTGGAGCCGCCGACACCCAGACGCTGAACGAGGAGACCGCCGGCACCGCCTGGAAGTTCGTCCGGATGCAGGGCATCGAGCGCACCCCCATCGGCGGCACCAAGTACGGCATGTCCCTGTTCGAACTCCAGGTGTGGGACGGTCCGGAACCGGTGACCGTGCCGACCACCGAGCTGGCGCTGGTGCCCCTGCCGCAGCAGGTGACCGAGACTGATGGCGAGCCCTTCGTCCTCGACGCCGACACCCGCCTCGAGGCCTCCGGCGAGGCTGCGCCCGTGGCCGAGCTGCTCGCTGAGCGTCTGCGCACCTCCACGGGATTCGCGCTGCCCGTCGTCGGGTCCGCCCCCACCAACTCCATCCGCCTGGTGCTCGACGAGGCGTACGAGGGCCTCGGTGGCCGCAGCCCCGAGGAGGGCTACAGCCTGGTGGTGACCGCGGACGGCGCCGTCATCACGTCCTCGAGCGCGCACGGACTGTTCAACGGCACCAGCACACTGCGCCAGTTGCTCCCCGCGATGATCGAGTCGAGCACCCCCGTCGTCGCCGACTGGAGCGCCCCCGCAGTCGAGATCGAGGACGCGCCCCGTTTCGTCCACCGCGGCATCCAGCTGGACCCGGCCCGCTCCTTCGTTGAGGTCGAGGAGGTCAAGGAGATCATCGACACCCTCTCGTCGTTCAAGCAGTCCCGCCTCCACTTCCACCTGGCCGACGACCAGGGCTGGCGCATCGAGATCACCAACGAGGGCAAGGAGGAGGGTGACCCGGTGGACTACGAACGGCTCACCGGCATCTCCGGCCAGTCCGCGATGCTCTCCCACCAGTACGCCTACAACCAGGAACTGGGCCGTACCGGCTACTACACGCAGGAGGAGTACAAGGAGATCCTCGCCTACGCCGCGGAGCGTTTCGTGACCGTCATCCCCGAGATCGACGTGCCCGGCCACACCAAGGCCATGCTGCATGCCATCCCGGAGCTCAACTCGGACAAGTCCCGCCCGGCCACCACGGTCTACGGCACCACGATGGAGCAGAACAACGGCAACGTCGGAGAGTCCACCCTCGACGTGGACAACCCGCAGACCTGGGTCTCGCTGCGACACATCTTCGGCCAGATCGCCGCGATGACCCCCGGTGAGTACATCCACATCGGCGGCGACGAGTCCCACGTGACCCCGCACGACGACTACGTGCTGTTCGTCCAGAACACCATCGACATCATCCGCGACCTGGACAAGAAAGCCATCGGCTGGAGCGAGATCTCCGCTGCCGACACCCTCACCGAGGGCGACGTCATCCACTACTGGGTCGGCGACGTCAATCGCGTCTCCAGCGCAGTCTCGCAGGGCGCCAAGGTGGTCATGTCCCAGGCCAACAAGGCCTACCTGGACATGAAGTACCACTCCAAGACCCCGATCGGCCTCACCTGGGCCGGCCAGGGTGACCTGGACCACTACTACGACTGGGACCCCACCACGGTGATCCCGGGCACGCAGGAGTCCGACATCCTCGGGCCGGAGGCGCCGCTGTGGTCCGAGACGCACCGCGGTGGCGAGCAGAACGAGTTCCTCATCTTCCCCCGCGCCATTTCGCACGCTGAGGTGGGCTGGACGCAGCGGGAGGACCGCAACGTCGGTGAGTTCCTGACCCGGATGGCCGCCATCGGCCCCCGTCTGGCGACCATGGAGCGCAACTTCTACGACGGCAACAAGGTCGAGTGGGGCATGCAGGCCGCCGGGATCGAGACGAGCACCGGCGTCGCCGAGGCGCTGCGCGTCGACGTCGCCCAGGTGGCCGCCCCCGGCACCAAGGCGTCCCCGGACGCCACCAGCATCGTCGTGGACTCCGTCGACGACGCCGACAGCGCCAGCCGCTCGGTGGTCACCGAGCCACTCACGGCGACGATCGACTTCGGCGACGGGTCGGACCCGGTCGTCGGCACGTTCGTCACGGATGCGCCCCGGACCCCGGTGGCAGGGGCGGGTCTCTACCGGATCGGCGCCGAGCACACCTACGCCACGGCCGGCAGCTACGACGTCACCGTCACGCTGTCCGACGGGCAGGTCCTGGGCGGCACCGTCACCGCCACCGAGGACCACGAGCCCCCGGCCGTGCCCGGCATCGACGAGTGCGTCGCCCCGACGATGACCCTGGCGGCCACCCTCGTGCGCGACGACGCCCGCGTCGGCGTCGACGTCACCGGTGTCACCCCGAACTCCTACATCGACGTCATCTGGGACGGACAGCGGATCGGCTCGGTGCACAGCGACGACGAGGGCAACGCCTTCGTCAGCCACTACGTCCCCTACCGCACCCTCAAGGGCGAGCACATGCTCCGCCTCCAGGACGCGGCCGGACGCTTCGTCGAGAAGGTCATCGACGTCGACTCCCAGACCGAGCCCATCCCGGGCACCAGGGTGACCGACATCACCGCCGACGCCTCCTCCGAGGCGCCCAACGAGTCGGCACCCAACGGCGTGGCGGAGGCGCTCGTCGACGGTGACCGCCAGAGCTACTGGCACTCGCGCTGGTCGCCTCCGGCCGCCGAGTACCCGCACTGGGTCTCCTTCGACCTGGGCGAGTCCCGTGAGCTCGAGACCCTCGTGCTCGTGCCGCGCCAGGACAGCGCCAACGGCCGGGTGAGGACCCTGGACGTGCAGGTCAGCGAGGACGGGCAGACCTGGACCACACTGGAGGCCGGGGTGCAGGTCCCCAACGGCGCCGACCCGTTCCAGCTGGACGTGGACGTCGACACCCGCCACGTGCGCCTGCAGCTGCTCACGCCGCAGACGGCCAGCCACGTGTGGGCCACCTGGGGAGAGATCGAGTTCTACGAGGCATCCGACGGCGAGGTCCCGCCGGTCGAGCCGCTGGTCCCCGAGCTCTGGACCCCCGCCGAGGACTGTGGGGTCACCCCGACGCCGGATCCCTCGCCGGATCCGAGCGTGACGCCGACCGGTCCCACGAAGGATCCGTCGCCGGAGCCCACGAAGGATCCGACGTCGGAGCCCACCACCGGGCCCACAGCGACCGTCACCGTCACCCCCCACGACGGCGGCCAGCACTGGGAGGCCGCCGACGTGTACACCACGCCCGGCTACCACGACGTCAACGGCCGCAAGTGGCACACCACCTGTGAGCCCTACTCGCAGACCATCCGCTGCTTCACCGACATCTGGTCCACCCAGGTGACCCACGACGCCGGTGTCTTCAGGCAGACCACCGGTTGGCACTTCAACAACCTGACCTACCTGCCCTCGGCCAAGAGCTTGTGGGCCAACAACCCGCTGGGCAAGCCGGGTGCGTGGACGGCGACCGACGGCAGGAACTGGCGTACGGAGTGCAACACGCCCGCCACCGGGAGCAACGGCTGCCGCAGCTACATCTGGATGCAGAACCTGGGCTCCGGTGTCCAGCGGCCGGACGGCACCTGGAGCTACGGGCTCGTGGACAAGTGGGTGTTCAACAACATCGTGCAGTTCCGCTGATCAGCACTACCGAAAGGAGGGCCGCCCGGATCAACCGGGCGGCCCTCTCGTCGTTGGTCCGGGTCCTCAGGAGTCCTTGGTGGGACCGCCGAACATGATCTCGTCCCAGCTGGGGATCTTCGCGCGGCGACGACGGGACTTCGGCTTCTCGGGCTCGGGCGCCCCCTCCGGCGCCTCCACGAGGGCGTCCTGTTCCGGCTCGGTCACCTGCGGCTCCTCCTCAGGGGTGGCCTCGGTGGGAACCGGGGCGGCTGCTGCCGCCTCCTGCGCCTCCGGCTCGGGCGTGGAGTCCTGTGCGGGCTCCTCAACGGCCCGGGGAGGGGTGCTGGGCTCGGCGGCGACCTCCTGCGCGGGAGCGTCCTGCACAGGCTGCCCGTCGTCGTCCAGGCCGACGTAGATGCGCACCGAGTCCTCGCTGATGCCGCTCATCATGTCGTACAGGTCATCGAGCTCCGAGGTGGCCTCCGAGTCGTAGGAGGACTCCACCCTGGGCACGTCATCGCCCGGCACGTCCGGGGTGTCCTGGGTGGCGCGGACGAGTGCGAGTTCGTCCTGGAAGTCCACCGTGTTCTCGTTGTCCGGGCTGTCCACGCCGGGCAGTTGCTCGCCGATCATCCAGCGGCCGTCGGCGTTGGCGGCGACGTTGAAGCGGCCCTTCGGGTCGAAGAGGAACTCCGCGGAGCGCGAGGCGGCCTCGTCCTCATCCTCGATGCGGCCCAGCAGGGCCCACCGCCGGTCAGGCATCCGCCACGAGTCCCAGGAGACTTCGTCCGCGTCGATGCCGCGGGCCTCGAGCCGTTCAGTGATGATGTCCGCCAGTTTCCGATGGCCGGTGCCGTCGCCGCGGCGACGCACGGTCGATGCGAGTGCGGTCCGGGTCATGTGCTCCCGCTCGGCGAGGACGGGACCCGCGAATCCGCGGATGCGCTCGACGTCCACGCCGGCCTCCTCGGCCACCTCGGAAACCGAGGCGCCGCCGCGGATCCGGGCCTGGATCTCCCGTGGGCTGAGTGCACTGTCCATTGGCTCTCCTGTACTCCTGTTGGCTGACAACCTATCAGCGTGTCACAAGCCGTTGTGGGCACGGCGCACGAGACTCTTCGCCAAAGTTGGCTGCGCTGTGTACCATGTCGCCGTTACACGTCGGCAGGGTCCGACATTTCGCAGTGCGCAGGGAAAGGACCTGAACATGGCCACTGATTATGACGCCCCTCGCAAGACCGACGAGGAGCTCTCCGAGGACTCCATCGAGGAGCTGAAGACTCGCCGCAACGACAAGAACTCCGGAAAGGTGGACGAGGACGAGGTCGAGGCGGCCGAATCCTTCGAACTCCCGGGCGCTGACCTCTCCCACGAGGAACTCACCGTCAAGGTGCTGCCGCGGCAGGCCAACGAGTTCACCTGCGCCTCGTGCTTCCTCGTGAAGTCCAGGAGCCAGCTCGCGGAGACGAAGGACGGCCTGCCGTACTGCGTCGACTGCGTCTGAGCCCTACTTCTTGCCGAGGTCCAGCTTGTTGCTGAGGTCTCCCGGCGCCCGGTGGCCCATGTTCTTGAGCCACCGGCGCTGGATGAAGCGGTTCATCACCAGCTGAGACATCCCGACCCCGAGCCCGCTCGCGATCGCCCATGAAACGGCGCTCGACAGTGGCGTCTCGGGGTCGTTCGGGTCCGGGGGCTCGTCGCCTGTTGCTGCCTCCCAGGCCTTCGTGACCAGCTTCTGGGAGATGAGCAGGGTGGCGGCTCCCAGCACGCCGGCGTAGATCTTCCAGAAGACCTTCTCGGACAAAGCCATGGTGTTCCTCTCGTTGCCTGACTTGAGTTCATTATGGTGCACGGGGCGGGCTAGATTGGGACCCGTGGCTTATCAAGAACGTCTCCGCGTGCCCTGGGTGTGGTGGCTGCTGCTGGTGGTGCTGGTGGTCAGCCTCACGGTGGCCGTGCTCGCCTACGTCCCCATCGAACTCGGCGGCGTCGTGGTGGGACTCATCGGCGTCGCGCTGGCCGTCCTGGCGTTCTCCTACGGCAACGCCGCCGTCCGGGTGGAGCAGGGCACGCTCACCGTCGGCCGGTTCAGGATCGAGGGGGAGTGGATCGCCTCCGCCGAGGCGCTGCACGGCGAGGCCGCCGCGACGGCGATGGCCGCCGGGGCAGACCCCAGGGACCTCCTGCACACCCGCCCCTACGTGAAGGACCTCGTTCGGGTCCGCATCGCGGACCCGGCGGACCCCCACCCACACTGGATCGTAAGCTCCCGCCGCGCCGACGAACTCGCCGCTGCCATCACCGACATCGCGAAGGGGGACGCGTGAACATCGACGTCGTCCTGGACTCACCCGGGCAACTGCCCACGTACGCCCGGGCCGGCGACGCGGGGGCGGACCTGCGCTGCACCCACGACGTGACCATCGCCCCCGGGGAGCGCGTGCTCGTGCACACCGGTGTCCGGCTGGCCCTGCCCGAGGGCCACGTCGGGCTCGTCACCCCCCGCTCCGGCCTGGCGGCACGCACAGGGCTCAGCATCGTCAACGCCCCCGGGGTGATCGACTCCGGCTACCGCGGCGAGGTGCTCGTGTGCCTCGTCAACCTCGACCCACGCGAACCTGTCGAACTCTCGGCCGGCGACAGGATCGCCCAACTGCTGGTGATGCCGTTCGTGACCGCCCGTTTCTCTCCTGTCGATGACCTCGACGAGACGGAGCGGGGCTCGGGTGGTTATGGTTCAACGGGTGTGGGTCACCAGATCCCAGAACGGCCAGGAAGGCAGAACCAGTGATTTTCGGACGCAAGCGCGACGAACCCGCCGATGAGGAGGTCCGCGAGGACCTCGACGTGGTGGAGGAGGCCCTCGAGGAAGAGGAGCTCCCCGCCGAGGAGGAGGAGGGCACCGTCGCTGACGACGAGCCCACCGCGGACGAGTCGAGCCCGCACCCCGACGCCGAGAAGTGGCAGGAGTGGGACGCCGGCTTCGACAGGGACTGGGGCCCCTTCGACATCGAGGAGGTGGACCTCGAGGCGGACGACACCAAGCGACTCGACCTCGGCACCATCGTGGTCACGCCGTTCGACAACATGAAGATGCAACTGCAGGTGGACAAGACCAAGCAGAAGGTCCAGGCCATCCTCGTCGCCGACGGCGAATCCGCCATCGAGGTGGCGGCCTTCGCCGGCCCCATGCGCACCTCGCTCATCCCAGAGATCCGCGAGGAGATCATCGCCGCCACCGAACGGGAGAAGGGCCGCGTGCAGGTGGTGCGGGGCCCGTTCGGTGCCGAGCTGCGCCGGCGCCTCCCCGTCACCGACCCCAAGGGCAACCCCGCCATCCACGTGTCCCGCACCTGGCTGGTCAGCGGTCCCGGCTGGGTGCTCCGCGGAGTCCTTATGGGCCGTGCCGCCCTGGAACCGCAGGACCGCGACGCGCAGGTCACCCTGTTCGAGTTCTTCAGCAACCTCGTGGTCCGTCGCGGCACCAACCCGGCCGCCCCCGGCAGCCTGTTGCCCATGACCGTACCCACCGGGGAGAAGCAACCGGAGCAGTGATGCCTGACCGTCCCGGGTCCCCGCGCAGGTCGCTCGGGGCCCGCATCCGTCGATTGTTCGCCACCGCCGAGGAACTCGAGGCGGCGGACCAGCAGGAACGCGCACGGGAGAGCGGCGCACAGCAGATCTCCGAGGCGTCCCCGCGCTCGGTGGTCAGGCTGCGCGGAACCGTGTCCTCCATGACCACGCAGCCCGACTCCGGCTGGTTGGAGGCGGAGCTCAGCGACGGCTCGGGTTCGGTGAAGCTTGTCTGGATGGGACACCGTCGGCTGGAGTGCGTCCTGCCGGGGACCGAACTGCTCGTGGCGGGCAGACTGGCCCGGGACGAGGACGGCAACGTCATCTACAACCCGGACTTCGAAGTCCTGCTCTAGGAGACGTACCCCTCGTCGGTGGGGGCCGGACCCTCGAACATGGTGGCCAGCTCGGCCTGGGACTCCTGGGCCACGAGGAAGAGCATCTCGTCCTCGTCCTCGAGTGCCCCGTCGGCCTCGGGGACAAGGGGGACGCCGTCGCGGATGAGGGCCACGAGCGCGACATCCGGGGGTAGTTCGAGGTCGCGTACCCGGCGGCCCACGAACGGGTTGCCGGCCGGCAGGCGGATCTCAGACAGACTGGTGGTGGAGCGGTTGAACGTGAACAGCTTCACCAGTTCGCCGGTGGAGACCGCCTCCTCCACGAGGGCGGACATGATTCGCGGGGTGGAGACCGCGACGTCGACGCCCCAGACCTCATCGAACATCCACTCGTTGCCCGGGTGGTTGACCCGGCCCACGGTGCGCGGGACGCCGAACTCGGTCTTGGCGAGCAGGGAGTGCACCAGATTCGCCTTGTCGTCGCCGGTGGCGGCGATGGCGACGTCGCAGTTCTCGATCTCGGCTTCCTCGAGGCTCTCCAGTTCGCAGGCGTCGGCCTGGACCCAGGTGGCCCCGGGGACGGAGTCCTGCTTGATGGCGTGCGGGTCCTTCTCGATGAGCAGGACCTGGTGGCCGTTGGCGATCAGCTCCCGGGCGATCGAACGCCCGACGTTGCCGGCACCGGCGATTGCGACACGCATCGGTCCTCCTAGTGGTGCTTCGCCGGCGGCACGGCGAAGACGGTCTCGATGTCGGAGGTGCGCTCGGTCTCGCACCCGACGAAGATGGTGTCACCGTCCTGGTAGACGGTCTCGCTGTCGGGGACCATGCCCCGGCCCATCCGGGACATGAACGGGATCGGCGCGTGGGCGGCCGCGGACAGGTCCCTGACCCGCTTGCCCACCCAGCCGCTGTGCACGAACACCTGCAGCAGGCGCACCTCGCCCGAGGCGTCCCGCCAGACCGGCTCGCTGCCCTCCGGGAGCAGTCGGCGCAGGACCTGCCCGACGGTCCAGCGCACGGTGGCCACGGTCGGGATGCCCAGGCGTTCGTAGACCGACGCCCGGCCCTGGTCGTAGATGCGGGCCACGACGTTGTCGATGTGGTAGCCGTCGCGCACCACCCGGGCGGCGAGGATGTTGGAGTTGTCGCCGCTGGAGACTGCTGCGAAACCGTCGGCGCTGCGGATCCCGGCGGCCTCGAGGATCTCCCTGTCGAAGCCGACACCCTTGACCGTGGTGCCCTGGAAATCGGGGCCGAGGCGACGGAACGCCTCCACGTCGACGTCGATGACGGCGACGCCGTGGCCACGTTTCTCGAGGCCTCGGGCGAGCATCGCGCCGACGCGTCCGCAGCCCATGATCACGATGTGCACGAAACCGCCTCCTTCCACTCCTGACGGGGTGCTGGACATCCTATCCAGCGCGGTGTTCCCACGCACGGCCGTGCGGGTCTACCGTGTGCTGGTGAAGATCCTTTCCGGGCTCAAGCGCCTGGTTGTCGGGCGTCGGCTCCCGAACGAGAAACTGGGGGAGACCCTCCTGCCGAAGCGCCTCGCGCTGCCCGTGTTCGCCTCCGATGCGCTCAGCTCGGTGGCCTACGCCCCGGACGAGATCCTGATCACGCTGTCCCTCGCCGGGATGGCCGGCTACCTGTTCTCCTGGCAGATCGGGGTGGCGGTCGCCGTGGTGGTGGCAGTGGTCGTGTGGTCCTACCGGCAGACCGTTCACGCCTACCCCTCGGGCGGCGGAGACTACGAGGTGGCCGCCGCCAACCTCGGCCGGCCGGCCAGCCTGACGGTGGCCTCGGCGCTGATGGTGGACTACGTGTTGACCGTGGCGGTCTCGGTCTCGGCCGGCGTGCTCAACGCCAAGGCCATGTTCGGCTGGATCGACGGGCACGAGGTGGGCATCGCGGTGGCCGTGATCCTCCTCCTGACGGTCATGAACCTCCGCGGGGTGCGGGAGTCCGGCGCGTTCTTCGCGTTCCCCACCTATGTGTTCATGGGCTCGGTGCTGCTGATGATCGGCGTCGGCCTGTTCCGGATCCTGGTGCTCGGGCAGCCGCTGGCCAGCGAGACCGCGCACCTCGTGGTGGTCGCCCCCGACGGTGCGAAGGATGCGGTGGGCTGGGTGCTGGTGGCGGTCATCGCGCGCGCGTTCTCCTCCGGCTGTGCCGCCCTCACGGGGGTGGAGGCCATCAGCAACGGGGTGCCGGCGTTCCGGGAGCCCAAGAGCAGGCACGCCGCGAGCGTGTTGGGGCTGCTCGGTGCGCTCGCGGTGACGATGGTGCTCGGCATCATGGCGCTGGCCCACCTCACCCGGGTGCACCTGATCGACGAGCTCACCGGCGCCCACTACGTCGACCCGGACGGCAACACCATCCACACCGCGGCCGTCACCGTAATCGGGCAACTCGCGCGCGTGGTGTTCGGCGACTGGTTCCAGCCCGCGTTCTACATCGTGGTGACCGCGACGATGCTGATCCTGTTCCTGGCCGCCAACACGGCGTTCAACGGCTTCCCGAGCCTGGCGAACATCCTCGCGCGCGACGGCTTCCTGCCCAAGCAACTCCACTCGCGGGGGGACCGGCTGGCGTTCTCGAACGGCATCATCAGCCTCGCCGTGACCGCCATGGTGCTGGTGTGGGTCTTCGACGCCTCGGTGACGGCCCTTATCCAGCTCTACGTCGTTGGC
The DNA here is from genome assembly GCF_054776555.1 of Tessaracoccus terricola. NCBI lineage: Bacteria > Bacillati > Actinomycetota > Actinomycetes > Propionibacteriales > Propionibacteriaceae > Tessaracoccus > Tessaracoccus terricola. Next base: position 1,137,186 of record NZ_BAAHBS010000005.1, read on the forward strand.
GTGTTCATCTCCTTCACGCTGGGCCAGAGCGGCATGGTGCGCCACTGGAACCGTGCTCTGCGGCAGGAGACGCAGCAGGCGGCCCGCCGTCGCATGCTCCGCTCGCGGGCAGTGAACGCCACGGGCGCGGCCCTCACGGGCCTGGTGCTGCTGGTAGTGCTGGTGTCCAAGTTCACCCACGGTGCCTGGATGGCCCTGGTGGCCATGGCCGTCATGTACTCGATGATGACCCTCATCAGCCGCCACTACCGGAGCGTGGCCGACGAGGTGGCGCTGCGTGACGACTCCGACCGTGCCCTGCCCAGCCGGGTCCGCGCTGTGGTGCTGGTGCAGGAGGTGAACCGGCCGACGGCGAAGGCCGTCTACTTCGCCAGGGCCAGCCACAGCAGCAGCCTGAGTGCGGTGGCGGTGGCGGTGGACCCGGAGGCCAGCGGTGAGCTGGTGCGGCAGTGGGATGCCGAGCACTTCGGGGTCCCGCTGACGGTCATCGCATCCCCGTACCGGGAGATCACGGGGCCGTTCATCAAGTTCATCTCAGAACTGCGCACTTCCAACCCGCGCGACGTGGTGGCGGTCTACATCCCCGAGTACGTCGTCGGACACTGGTGGGAGGCCGTCCTGCACAACCAGACGGCGTTGTTCATCCGCACCCGCCTGCACTTCATGGCGGGTGTGATGGTGATCAGCGTGCCCTACCAGCTGCGTTCGTCAGGATCGGCGAAGGAACGGGCCCGGCGCGCATCCACTCCTCGTGGCCGCAGGAACGGCCCTACGATGGAGCAATGATCCACGCCGTCACCGGTGACCAGCTCACCACTACTCAGTTGTACGAGATCTGGAAGATTCGCGACGTGGTCTTCGCCGTCGAGCAGCAGTGTGACGAGCCCGATGTCGACGATCTGGACCTGCTGCCCACCACCACCCACATGTGGATCCAGGAGGGTTCGGTCATCGTCAGCTACCTGCGGGTGCTGGCCCACGGTGAGGTGCGGAGGATTGGGCGGGTGTGCACGCTGGCCAGCCATCGCGGCAAGGGACTGTCGGGAAGGATCCTCGACGAGGCCCACCGACGGTGGGGGAGCGAACCAATCAGGATCGGCGCGCAGGCATATCTGGAGGCTTGGTACGCCAAGTACGGCTACGTGACGACGGGAGACCCCTTCACCGAGGCAGGAATCGACCACGTGCCGATGATCCGCGCGTGACGGTCGTGGAGATCGAGCTCGAACGGGTGGCCCATGGCGGCAGCGTCGTCGGCCGTGTGGGGGAGAAGGTGGTGTTCGTCACCGGTGGCCTGCCCGGCGAGCGGGTGCGGGCCGAGATCACCTCCACCTCCAAGCGGTTCGAGAGGGCTCGTGTGGTGGAGGTGCTGGAGCCGGCTGCCGGCCGCGTTGAGCCGCCCTGTCCCATCGCGTTGGAGTGCGGCGGCTGCGACTGGCAGCACGCCTCCACCGAGACCCAACTGGACCTCAAGACGGCGGTGGTTGCCGAGCTGCTGCAGCGGATGGCGGGCATCGAGTGGGAAGGTCGGGTGCAGTCGGTTGGCGCCCCCGAGGGGTCTCGAACCCGAATGCGCTACGGCGTCGCCCCCGACGGCGCGGTGGGGCTGCGCGGCCGCCGCAGCAACGAGATTGTCCCCCTGCCCGCTCAGGGCTGCATGGTGGCCGCGCCCGGCCCCGACGTCGCGGGCCTACGCCGGTTCGCCGCCGGTGCCCGGGAACTCGAGGTGGTCAACGCCGACGGCGCAGTCACCGTCCTGGCCGACGGTCGCCTCAAGCAGGGCGGCAGGAACGTGATCCAACACGTCCACGGACGTGACTACACGGTCTCCGCCGCCGGGTTCTGGCAGGTGCACCCCAGGGCCGCCGAGGTCCTCACCACCGCCGTCCTCGAGGGGCTGGTCCCGCAGCCGGGGGAGAGCGCGCTGGACCTGTACTGCGGCGTCGGGCTGTTCGCAGGCTCCCTCGTGGACGCCGGTTGCGACGTGCTGGGGATCGAACTGAGCAGGGACGCCATCGCCCACGCCCGCCGCAACGTGCCGGAGGCGGAGTTCATCGCCGCGCCGCTGGCGAAGGCGCTGGACCGGTTCCCCGAGCGGGCCGACCTCGTGGTCCTCGACCCGCCGCGCAAGGGCGCCGGAGCCGAGGTGGTCGCCCGGGTGGCGGCCCTCGATGCACGCGCCATCGCCTATGTCGCCTGCGACCCGGCGGCACTGGCGCGTGACCTAGCGACCTTCACCGAACTGGGCTACTCGCCCGTGTTCATCGATGCTTGGGACCTGTTCCCGATGACCCACCATGTGGAGTGCGTGGCCATCCTGCAGCGTTGAGCAGATTGTCCCCCTAGACTCTTGACAAAGCTTGAAACGGCAGTCGGGAAATGATATCTTGACGTCAAGACAAATCAGAGGAGAGCGATGAGCGTCAACAGCTTCGGGGCAAAGTCAAACCTGGAGGTCAACGGCACCTCCTATGAGATCTTCCGGGTGGATTCGGTACCCGGTCACGAGAAGTTGCCCTTCAGCCTGAAGGTGCTCCTCGAGAACCTGCTCCGCACCGAGGACGGCCAGAACATCACGGCCGATGACATCAAGGCGCTCGGCGCCTGGGACCCGACGGGGGACTCGGACCACGAGATCCAGTTCACGCCCGCCCGCGTGATCATGCAGGACTTCACCGGCGTGCCCTGCGTCGTGGACCTGGCCACGATGCGTGAGGCCATGGTTGACCTCGGGGGAGACCCGGCCAAGATCAACCCGCTCTCGCCCGCAGAGATGGTCATCGACCACTCGGTCATCACCGAGGTCTTCGGCATTGCAGGGGCCTTCGAGGCCAACGTGGACATCGAGTACGAGCGCAACCGTGAGCGCTACCAGTTCCTGCGCTGGGGCCAGACCGCCTTCGACGACTTCAAGGTGGTGCCCCCGGGCACCGGCATCGTGCACCAGGTCAACATCGAGAACCTGGCCCGCGTGATCTTCCCGCGCACCGTCGACGGCGTGCTGCAGGCCTACCCGGACACCTGCGTCGGCACCGACTCCCACACCACCATGGTCAACGGCCTCGGCGTCGTCGGCTGGGGCGTGGGCGGCATCGAGGCCGAGGCTGCGATGCTCGGCCAGCCCGTTTCCATGCTGATCCCGCGCGTCGTGGGCTTCAAGCTGACCGGCAAGCTACCCGAGGGCACCACCGCCACGGACCTCGTGCTCACCATCACCGAGATGCTGCGCGAGCACAAGGTGGTCGGCAAGTTCGTCGAGTTCTACGGCGACGGCGTCACCGAGGTCCCGCTGGCCAACCGCGCCACCATCGGGAACATGAGCCCGGAGTACGGCTCCACCATCGCGATCTTCCCGATCGACGACAAGACCGTCGACTACATGCGCCTCACGGGTCGCGACGAGGACCAGCTGGCCCTCGTCGAGGCCTACTCCAAGGAGCAGGGCCTGTGGCACGATCCCACGGTGGAGCCCGTCTTCTCCGAGTACATCGAGCTGGACCTGTCCACCGTCGTGCCCTCCATCGCCGGCCCGAAGCGCCCGCAGGACCGCATCCGTCTGGACGAGTCGCGCGTCGCCTTCCGTGAGGCCGTCGCAGCGTTCGTGGGCGAGCCGGACCACCACGACGCCGAGTACAGCGGCTACGACGCCGCCGTCGAGGGCACCATGGTGGCCTCGGACCCCACCGGTCCGGACTCGCACCTCGTCGACGATTCGCCCGCGCCGGCGGACCAGGGTCACTCCGGCCTGAAGCGACGCGTCCGCAAGCTCGTGCCCGTCGAACTGCCCGACGGCTCCGAGTTCGAGCTGGACCACGGCGCGGTCACCATCGCCTCCATCACCTCGTGCACCAACACCTCCAACCCGAGCGTCATGCTGGGTGCGGCGCTGGTGGCGAAGAAGGCCGTCGAGAAGGGACTCAACCGCAAGCCTTGGGTCAAGACCTCCCTTGCCCCCGGCTCCCAGGTGGTTACCGACTACTACGAGAAGGCCGGCCTCACCGAGTACCTCGACGCCATCGGCTTCAACCTCGTCGGCTACGGCTGCACGACCTGCATCGGCAACTCCGGTCCGCTGATCCCGCAGGTCTCCAAGGCCATCAACGACCACGACCTGGCCGTGTCCGCCGTGCTCTCGGGCAACCGCAACTTCGAGGGTCGCATCAACCCCGACGTGAAGATGAACTACCTCGCCTCGCCGATGCTGGTCATCGTCTACGCGCTGGCGGGCACCATGGACATCGACCTGTTCAACGACCCGATCGGTCAGGACCAGGACGGCAACGACGTCTTCATGCGCGACATCTGGCCCACCCAGGCCGAGATCGAGGAAGTCGTCGGATCCTCCATCAACGCCGACATGTTCACCGAGCGCTACGCCGACGTGTTCCGCGGCGACGAGCGCTGGCGCGGCCTGCCCACCCCCGAGGGCAAGACCTTCGAGTGGGAGGATGACTCCACCTACGTGCGCAAGCCCCCGTACTTCGAGGGCATGCCCGCGCAGCCGGAGCCCGTCTCCGACATCGAGGGCGCCCGCGTGCTGCTGAAGCTCGGCGACTCCGTCACCACGGACCACATCTCGCCGGCCGGTGCCATCAAGGCCGACTCCCCGGCGGGCAAGTACCTCACCGAGAACGGTGTGGAGCGCAAGGACTTCAACTCCTACGGCTCGCGCCGTGGCAACCACGAGGTCATGATCCGCGGCACCTTCGCCAACATCCGCCTGCGCAACCAGCTGGCACCGGGCACCGAGGGTGGCTTCACGCGTGACTTCACGCAGGCCGACGGCCCCGTCAACACCGTCTACGACGCGTCCATCAACTACGCCGAGCAGGGCACCCCGCTCGTCGTGCTGTCGGGCAAGGAGTACGGTTCCGGCTCGTCGCGTGACTGGGCGGCCAAGGGCACCTCGCTGCTGGGCGTGCGCGTCGTGATCGCGGAGAGCTACGAGCGCATCCACCGCTCCAACCTCATCGGCATGGGCGTCCTGCCCGTGCAGTTCCCCGAGGGCGAGACCGCCGACTCGCTGGGCCTGACCGGCGAGGAGACCTTCTCCTTCACCGGCATCACCGAGCTGAACGAGGGCCGCACGCCCAAGACCATCAAGGTGGTGGCGAAGAAGGAGGACGGCAGCGAGATCACCTTCGACGCCGTGGTCCGCATCGACACCCCCGGTGAGCGCAACTACTACCTCAACGGCGGCATCATGCAGTATGTGCTGCGCAACCTGGCAGCCGCTGCCTGAGCCTGACGGCGGCAGGTCCGGACCGTCCTGGTCCGGGCCAGCCGCCGGCCCGTCCGACCCGACACGCCGAGTGGAATCGACGCAGGGGGCACCCGTGCCCCTTCCGCCTGATCCGTTCGGCGGGTCGGGTCGTCGTCGTTCCGGGCGACGACGCGTGCGCGACTCGCCGGGGGACTGGACGGGAGCCACACCCAGGGTGTCTAATCGAACACATGTTCGACGAAGAGGAAGTGATCCGGGTCTACGTCCCGCCGGGCTGGCCCGCGTCCGTGCGGCCACCCGGTGCACCCGGCTGGCTGAAGACGGCGACGGCGTTCCTGCTGGACTGCTGTCCGCCCGAGTACCGCGGCTACCCGGTGGTGCTGCGCCACCCGGTGGTGCTCGCCAGGTTCGCGAAGGAGTTCGTCGCGGGCCAGCTCAACGCCACGCGCGGGAACCTCGCAGGCATGCGGCCGGACCTGGCCGGCGTCGTCGACACCTCCACGGCCGACGCCGTCGCCTCCGTGCTGCAGCAGGAGGAGGCGCGGCTCGTGCGGGTGGGGCGGGCCGTCTCGCTGGTGGAGCAGGCGCTGCGGGATGTGCGTTTCGTGCCCAAGCTGTGAGCCACACCCGCCGGAAAGCCCTACTATGGAACGCATGTCCCTCCTCGATACTGTCCGCACGCCCAAGGATCTGCGAGCGCTGTCCAAGCGCCAACTGATCCTGCTCGCGGACGAGATCAGGAGCTTCCTGGTGACCAAGGTCAGCCGCACCGGCGGCCACCTCGGCCCCAACCTCGGAGTGGTGGAACTCACCCTCGGTCTGCACCGCGTGTTCGACTCCCCGAACGACCCGATCATCTTCGACACCGGGCACCAGAGCTACGTCCACAAGATCCTCACGGGCCGCCGCGACGGTTTCGACGAACTGCGCCAGTCCGGTGGACTCTCCGGCTACCCGAGCCGCGCCGAGTCCGAGCACGACTGGGTGGAGAACTCCCACGCCTCCACGTCCCTGTCCTGGGGAGAGGGGCTCGCCAAGGGCTTCAAGCTGCGCGGGGAGGACCGCACCGTCGTCGTGGTGGTGGGCGACGGCGCCCTGACCGGCGGCATGGCTTGGGAGGCGTTGAACAACATCGCCATCCACGAGGACCTCAGGATCGTGATCGTCGTCAACGACAACGGCCGCTCCTACACACCCACAGTCGGTGGCCTGGCCAAGCACCTGGCCCACCTGCGCACCGACAAGCGCTACGAGCGCACCCTCAGCTTCATCAAGCGCCGCGTCACCGGGCTGCCCGTCATGGGCCAGACGCTCTACGACCTGATGCACGGCTTCAAGACCGGCGTCAAGGACATCGTGGCCCCACAGGGCATGTTCTCCGACCTGGGCATCAAGTACACCGGCCCCATCGACGGCCATGACATCACCGCCGTCATCTCCCACCTCGAGGCGGCGCGCCGCTACGGCGGTCCCGTGATCGTGCACGCCATGACCCGCAAGGGCAAGGGCTTCCGGGCTGCGGAGGAGAACGACGAGGACCAGTTCCACTCCGTCGGTCGCATAAACGAGTTCACCGGCGAGCCCATCTCCGCCACGGTCCAGGCCACTTGGTCCGACGCCTTCGCCGAGGCGATGGTGCAGATCGGTCGCAGGCGCAGCGACGTCGTGGCCATCACTGCGGCCATGCTCAACCCCACCGGCCTCGGACGGTTCGCGGCCGCCTTCCCGGACCGCACCTTCGACGTCGGCATCGCCGAGCAGCACGCCGTCGTCTCGGCCTCCGGCCTCGCCGCCGCCGGACTGCACCCCGTGGTGGCGCTGTACGCGACGTTCGTGAACCGTGCCTTCGACCAGGTGCTGATGGACGCGGGCCTGCACAACAAGGGCGTCACCTTCGCGCTGGACCGGGCCGGCATCACCGGCACCGACGGCGCCAGCCACAATGGCATGTGGGACATGTCCCTGCTGGGCCTGGTGCCCGGGCTGGAGATCTCCGCCCCGCGCGACCAGCCCCGCCTCGTCGACGCGCTGGAGCGTGCCGTCACCGTCGACGACCGCCCCACCGTGGTGCGCTACTCCAAGGAGCGCCTCCCCGACGTGCTGCCTGCGGTCAGCCAGCGCGGCACCGGGCGGGACCAGGTGGACCTCCTGCGGCGCGACGAGGACCCCGCAGTCCTCGTGGTGGGCTACGGCCAGTTCGCCGGGATCGGGATGGAGGTCGCGGCCCGACTCGCCAAGCAGGGGATCGCGACGACGGTGGCGGACCCGCTGTGGTGCGTCCCGGTGAGCCCGGAACTGGTGGCGCTGGCCGGCGAGCACCAGCTGGTGGTCAGCATCGAGGACAACCTGTTGCAGGGTGGGCTGGGGGAGCGGCTACGCAGTCTGCTCGCCGCCACCCCGGAGGTGGACGAGGTGCCCGTGATGGCCTTCGGCGTCACCCAGGAGTACCTGGACCACGGCTCCCGCGACGAGGTCCTGGTAAAGCTGGGCCTCGACGCCCGGGAGATCGCACGGGACGTGCTGGAACGCGCCCTGGCGCTGGAGGGTTCAGCTCCCGGCGATGGCGTCGGAGAGCAGGGGGCCGAGGAACTCGACCTGCCAGGGACGGGCCCCGCCGCGCAGCAGTGACTCGGCCGGGTCCTGGCCCTCACTGTGGTGGTAGACCACGTCCTGCAGCACCGCGGGCGGGGCGATCAGGCTCGGCTGGAGGTTGATCTCGCAAGCCAGTTCGTCGACCGCCGGGCGGACGCGTGCCCACAGGGCGGCGGCCCGCGGGTTGGTGCGGTCCCAGTTCTTCGGGTGAGGGATCCCCGTCGACGGCGTCCGTCGCGGCGGGTACTGGGACGACTTCATCGCTGCCACCCGCTCGAGCGCGCGCACCCAGTTGGTGCGGTAACGCTGGGCGCCGCGATGGCGGAAGCCCGCGATGGCGGAGACGTCGGCAGCTCCCGGGATGGGGGCATCGCCCTTCGCCCGGAGCGCCACCTCGAGGATGGCCGAGTCGTGCAGGATGCGGCCCGGCGGCCGGTCCCGGTCCCGGGCGATCTGGTCGCGCTCCAACCAGAGTTCCCGCGCGACGGCGAGTTGCTTCGGCGTGCGCAGCGTGGTGATGCCACTGAGGCGGCGCCACGGGTCCTGGCGGGGCTCCGGGGCGACGCTGAACTGTTCCAGCGTGGCGGCGAACTCCTGCTCGGCCCAGTCGATCCGGCCCGTGCTCTCCAGTTCGGTTCGGACCACCTCCGCGAGATCCAGCAGGTAGTCGACGTCGAGGGCGGCGTAGATCAGCCAGTCCTCGGGCAGTGGGCGGGTGGCCCAGTTCTGCGCAGAGTGGGCCTTGCGCAGGGAGATGCCCAGCTTGGACTGCAGGAGTGCCCCGAGGCTGACAGACGGCTCGCTCAGCAGTCTGCCGCCCAGTTCCGTGTCGAACAGGCGGGGCGGGATGATTCCGACCTCTCGCATGCACGGCAGGTCCTGGCTGGCGGCGTGCACCACCCAGGTGGCGTCGCCGCAGACCTCGACCAGTTCGTCGAGTTCGGCGAGTTTGCCCTCTTCGAACGCCACCGGGTCGATGAGCCAGGTTCCGGCCCCTTCGCGACGGATCTGCAGGAGGTAGGCCTTGGGCCAGTAGCGGTGGCCGTGGGCGCGCTCGGCGTCGAAGGCCACCGGCCCGGTCCCGGCCTCGAGGGCGTCGAGACAGTCGTCGTAGGCCGCCCACGTGTTGACCACTGGGCGCAGTGGTTCCCTGGACTGCTCGACGAAACCGTTCACGAGCGCCCCGGGAACTGGACGACGCCGGGAGGCAGCGGGGGCCGGCCGCCGACGTGCCCCAGGAGGTCCTGCCACGCGAACAGGTGGCCGGTCAGGGGCGAGTCGGCGCCGAGCAGGGGGGTCCAGGAGGAGCGGATCTCGACGTCGGCCTGGTCCGATGCGTCCCCCATCTCCCCGAAGCTCTTGCCGTAGGAGGCGGTGACGGTGCCGGCGAGGGCAGTGTGGAGGGCATCGTGCAGTTCGAGCGCGTCGGTCATCCAGGACCAGGCCACCTCAGGAAGCAGTGGGTCCGCCACCATCTCGAGGCCCACCTCCGCCCGGGCGAACGAGACGACCCGGAAGGTGCCGTGCCACGCGTCGTTGCCGGCCGGATCGTGCAGGAGGATCAGCCGACCCGAGGAGACCTGCTCCTCCCCGTCGGTGAACTCCGCGGACAACGCGACGGAATGCGGCGCGATGCGCTGCGGGGACCCGATCTCCTCGACGGTGATCCCCTTGCGCCAGGTCATGGCACCCAGTTCCGCCACGGCCCTCCGGAAGTCAGCGGGCGTGGTGCTTGAGCGAGTTTCGGCCACGCGTGCACACTATTGCGCCGCACCGACAATCCACGGGTGGCGCGCCGCACGTGACCCTACTGTGACTTCGGGGCGAGCGTGAGGCTGACCGAGTTGATGCAGTAGCGCAGGTCCGTGGGGGTGTCGTAGCCCTCGCCCTCGAACACGTGGCCGAGGTGGCCGTCGCAGGCCGCGCAGCGGACCTCGACGCGGGGGCGCCCAGGGATGGAGGTGTCCTTCAGGTAGCGGACACGCTCCTCCGCCAGCGGCTCGAAGAAGCTCGGCCAGCCGCAGTGGGAGCTGAACTTCTGGTCGCTGCGGAACAGTTCGGTGCCGCAGCCGCGGCAGGAGTAGACGCCCTCGGTGGTGGTGTCGGTGTACTCGCCCACGAAGGGGCGCTCCGTGCCGCCCTCGCGCAGGACGTGGTACTCCAGCGCGTTCAGCTGCTCGCGCCAGGTGGTGTCCGGCTTGCTGATGGGGGCGACGTAGTCGGTGCTCTCGGTGGACATGGGGGATCCCCTCCTTCTGGGCCCAGTCTATGCGCGCCGTCAGGGGGTGTGACTACGCTTCCTCCCATGGCGAAGACCGATGCAGTGGAGCTCGAAGTCGATGGCCGCGCGGTGCGCCTGTCCAGCCCGGACAAGGTTTACTTCCCGGAGTTGGGGCTCACCAAGCGCGACGTGGCCGAGTACGTGATAGCGGTCGGGGGCGGAATGCTCGCCGCGCTGCAGGACCGTCCCACCACGATGGAGCGTTGGCCCGGGGGCGTGGTGGAGGGCGCAGTCGTGTCCACTGGCCGCGGCAGCGGTGGTGACGCGTTCTACCAGAAGCGGACCCCCAAGGGGGCGCCCGACTGGGTGCAGCAGGCCACCATCACCTTCCCCTCGGGACGGAAGGCGGAGACCGTTGCCCCCGCGGACGTGGCGACGTTGGTGTGGATGGTGAACCTGGGGACGCTGCGGTTCCATGCGTGGCCGGTGCGCGCCACCGAGCCCGACGCCGTGGACCAGCTGCGAATCGACCTGGACCCCCAACCCGGGACGGACTTCTCCGACGCCGCGGCCGCGGCGATCGAACTGCGCGAGGTGCTGGCCGAAGCGGGGCTGGAGGGCTTCCCCAAGACCAGCGGCGGCCGGGGCCTGCACGTCTTCGTCCCCGTGACGCCCCTGGACTTCATCGACGCCCGGCACGCCACCATCGCCATCGCCCGCGAACTCGGACGGCGGATGCCCGAAGAGGTCACGGTCAACTGGTGGAAGGAGGAGCGGGGTGAACGCATCTTCGTCGACTTCAACCAGATGGCCCGGGACCGTCTGATGGCCTCGGCCTACTCCATCCGGCCGGTGCCGGAGGCCCGCGTCTCCGCGCCCCTGGATTGGGACGAGGTGACCGAGGTCTCGCCCGACGACTTCACGGTACCGACGATGCTCGAGCGCTACGCCGAGCGCGGTGACGTCTGGGCTCCCTATTACGCGGCAACGCCGGGGGATCCGGGAACGGCGCTCGAGTGGTACGAGCGTGACGTGGCCAACGGTGAGGGGGAACTGCCGTACCCGCCCGAGTACCCGAAGATGGAGGGTGAGCCGCCGCGGGTGCAGCCGTCAAGGGCGCGGAAACCCGATCCCGAGGAGTGAGGTCAGTCCTCGTCGGTGTCCTCGAAGGGCTCCGCGTCGAGGAGGTCCATGGCGGCGAAGGCGTAGCGGGCCAGCACGAGTTCCACGAGACGGGGGTCGTCGGTGACGGGATCGCCCACCGCGATGGCGCCGGCACGCAGTGCGGCGTCCTTGTGGGCCCGGTAGAGGGGGCCGGAGCTCAGGAACAGTGACCCGACGGCGATGTGGCGACGACCCTGCGCGCGCAGGGCGCTGATGGCAGTGCCGCTGGCGCGTCCGGACGCATCGCCCACCGCCAGCTGTACGGGCAGCTTGTGGTGCGTGGACCACTGCCTCGCCCGCCGGGCGAGCAGTGAGGTGCCACGGACGTCGCCACCCTCGGGGGCCGCGAGCACGAGCGCGTCGATTTCCACGGCGTTGACCCGGTGCAGGGCCTCTCGGACCTTGTCGTCCAGGACGTTCAGCAGTTCGGTGGCCGGGCCGATGGGCCGGGCGATCACCACGTGGACGTTGCGGTTGATGCGCTCCACCGCGTCGCGGGCCTGGCTGACGACGGGGGAGTGGTCGGCCGCGGAGACGAGGTCCAGCGGGACCAGCGCGATCTCCGTGGTGCCATTGCTGGCGAGCTGCTCCACCACCTCGATGACGCCTTTCCCGCCCACCTTCGCGGGACCGAGGAGTCCGAGGCTGACGTCCAGATCAGGCCTGAGCGTGCGCAGCTTGTCGACGATGGAGTTCAGCGCCATGCCGACAGTGGGGTCTTCGTCGCCAAGGGCCACGAGCACGATTGCGGGTGCCGCCACAGGCTGACTCCTCCCCGATTCGGTTCTGCACTTCAAGACTTCTGTCCCACATTTTGGGACGTAGCGGCAGTTTGCGCAACCTCGGCCCCGGAATCCGCCTGCAAAGCAGAAACCCCCGGCGCCTGGCCGGGGGTCCTGCACTGCGGTGGGCGATGGCGGTTTCGAACCGCCGACCTCTTCGGTGTGAACGAAGCGCGCTACCACTGCGCCAATCGCCCGTGCGGATAGAAAACTTAGCGTAAGTCGGGGGGAAAACCCAAGTCGAGCCTGACGGGCCCTTCAGGGGCGGGTGTCGACACGGCCGCAGAGGTGTCGAGCAGCGGGTGCCCGGAGGCCGCCGGCGGCAGGAGCTTCAGCTCCCTGCATATGGCCTCCTCCGAGCGTGGAAGAGCGCCTTCGGAGTCCGATTTGGCATGCGTCGAAAAGCTGCGCTAGAGTCTTTCTCGCGCCGGAAAACGGCCCCCAGCTGATAGGCTGGAGGTTCGCAGAAAAAGCGCATGCGGACGTGGCTCAGTTGGTAGAGCATCACCTTGCCAAGGTGAGGGTCGCGAGTTCGAATCTCGTCGTCCGCTCGGAGAATCCTCTCCCAGCTCCCGTTGGGGAGTGAAGCTCCACCGGGTGGAGTGGCCGAGAGGCGAGGCAACGGACTGCAAATCCGTGTACACGGGTTCAAATCCCGTCTCCACCTCGGGCGGTTGGCGCAGCGGTAGCGCGCTTCCCTGACACGGAAGAGGTCGCCAGTTCGATCCTGGCATCGCCCACAGACAACACCCCCTCCTCGGCGAGGGGGTTTTGTCATTCCCCCACCGACACGGCCGGATGAGAACATGGATGTCTCTGAGCGAACAGGGAGGTTGCCCGTGGCCGTCAGGATCTCCGACGCCGACAGGGATGAAGCGGTCGAGGCGCTGACGCAGCACCGCGTCGCCGGTCGTCTGGACGAATCCACCTTCATGCAGCGAGTGGAGAAGGCCCTTGCCGCGCAGGAGGAGGAGAAGCTGAGGGTGCTGTTCTCCGATCTGCCGGCGCCGTGGCCGGACGTGGCGCTGCGCTCCCGGAAGATCGACCCACCCACAACCCATCCCGCCGTCGCGGCGTTCACCGACCTCGCATCCAGGGCTGCTGGGAAGGTGGTGGAGGCCGTGGAGTCGTTCACCGGGGTCCAGGTGGGCAGGAAACTCCCGTACCCACAGGTGATCGCGCCGAACCAGAACAGGATCCGGCTCTCCGACCTCGCGATCGCGGCAATGGTGGACCACCACGGCAAGGTGGAGCCGGTGTTCCCCACGCCCGTCGAGGCCATCCAGAAGGCACTCGTGAACGAAGGACTGCTGGACGAGGGTTCCATCACGTTCGGCAGCTGGGACGACGCCACTGCTGACGCCTACCGCGGCTGGCGCGAGAAGAGCGGGGCGAAAGCCGGTGGTGAACTGGTCAGGATCCCGGACCAGGCGTCGCTGAGCAGGCTCGGGGAGCGCTACGGCTTCACGGTCGACCCGAACCGCCGCCCGCAGGAAGAGGCGGCCGTCAGGCGGCGGGTCGCCCGGGCCGACCGGCAGGCGAAGCTGGCCGGAGGGGCGGTGGGCTGGCTCGTCACGGCATCCATCGCGCTGGTGCCCGTGGGGATGTTCGTGACCGGAGTGTGGCAGTTGGTGCTCATCGGCGTGCTGGTGGCCGTGATCCTGGGTACGGCGGCGGCGTCCTACCTGTTCACGAGGCTCGGGCAGCGGACCTGGGCCGAACTCGCCCATGAGACCCTGCCGGCACTGCAGCCGCCGGGCGGACCCAACCCGCCGAACCACCGAGGACCCCAGATCTGAACCACCATCGCCTGTAGCCTGACGGACGTGTCAACGCCGTCCACGCCCCGCCCAGTCCCTACGACCCCACGCAGGTGGCGGACCGTCGCCGCCCTCGCCGTGACCTGGTTCCTCACCGCATCGCTCGCGCTCGTGGGTGCCTCCCCGGCAGCGGCGGACGACTCCAACGGCGCCTGGGTCTACAGCACCCCGGGCAACCACTCGGTCAACGGCCGCGAGTGGCGCACGTCGTGCGAGAAGTACTCGAGCACGGTGTTCCGCTGCCACACCGACATCCTGGCGAGGACCGTCGTGGTCGACGGCGGCCGCTACGTGGAGCGCAACGCCTACGTCTTCAACAACCTGACCTACCTCGCCTCACCCCGCAGGAACTGGGCCGGCAACCCCCTGGCCAGCAACGGGGAGTGGACCGCCGAGGACGGCCGCCGCTGGCGCACCGAGTGCGACACCGCACAGACCGGCCGCGACGGCTGCCGCAGCTACGCGCTGGCAACGGTGGTGGCCAAGCAGGGCAACTCGTTCGTGCAGCAGACGAAGATGGTGTTCAACAACATAGTGTTGTTCGCCAACGGGATCATCGCCGAACCCGGAACCGCGCCCCAGCCGTACGAGTCGCGCGAGCTCATCGGCCACTCCGTTGAGGGACGTGAGATCTGGGCCTACCAGGTGGGGGACCCGAACGCCTCGAAGGTGGCGCTGATCCTCGGCCAGATGCATGGCGAGGAACCGGCCGGGACGCTCAGCGCGTGGGGGATCATCAACGACCACCGCAAGGTGACCGGCATCCAGTTGTGGGTGATCCCCAGCATGAACCCTGACGGCCACGCCAAGAACCGACGACAGAACTCCAACGGCGTGGACCTGAACCGCAACTGGCCCATCAACTACGAGCAGAACGCGAAGGGCAACCGCTACTACTCCGGCACCGGACCGCTCAGCGAGCCCGAGTCCAAGGCCGTCGCCGCGTTCATCGAGAAGATCCAGCCCCACCAGATGGTCTCCATCCACCAGCCCCTCACCGGCGTGGACAACTACAAGATCAAGGACCCCAGCCTCCACGACGCCCTCGTCCGCGAACTGGGACTGCCCTCCCGCAGCCTGGACTGCGGCGGCGAGTGCCGCGGCACCATGACGCAGTGGGTCAACGCCACCACCCGCGGCGCCGCCATCACCATCGAGTACCCGCTCAACGTCAGCGACCACTACTCGTCCATCACCGCCCGCGACGGCCTGGTGCGGGCGGTCGGTGGCCGCTACGCCTGAGCCGGGAGCCTCCGGCCTCCCAGCACAGCCAGTTCCTGCTCGCGGGTGAGACCCGGCGGGGACTCGTGGGTGCGTGCCCACTCCAGCACGTCCCGCGCGGTCTCGGGCAGCGGACGGGGCCGCAGCCCGGCCTCCCGGGCGGGTAGGTGGTCGCGGCTCATCATCCCTGCGTACTCGGCGAAGGGGATCCACATGGGAATGGCCGCCGGTCCGGCCCAGAACCCGACGCCGCGCTCCACCAGGAGCTCGGGGTCCAGCCACACGATCTCCGGCCTCGCCCCGATACCCTCGCAGACCCCTGTCAGGAAGTCGGAGCGCGGCACTGGCTCGCCGATGGCGTCGAAGATGCCTGTGGTGCCCTGCTCCAGCAGTTGCACGATCCAGCGTGCGAGGTCACGGACGTCGACCCACTGCTGGGGAGCGTCGGCGGGCAGAGGTGCGATCACCGGGCTCCCGTCACGGGCCGCCTGCCACAACCTCGTCGGCCAATGGGTGAATCTCCCCGACGGGTCCCCGGGGCCGACGATGAGTCCCGGCCGGACGATGGTGGCCCGGGCCGCCCCGGACAGCACCGACTGTTCGCAGGCGACCTTGCGTTCCCCGTAGCTCTCGGCGGAGTCACCGGCGTCGTCGGGGGCGGGCTCGACCAGGGGAGTGTCGGCGGGACTGCCGCCGGGCACGGACTGGTCCGCGTAGACGCTGATGGTCGAGACGAACACCCAGTGGGCCCGGGAGAACGCCGCCACGGCTGATGCGACGTGGCGAGGGGCGCCCGAGACGTCCACCACGGCGTCGAACTCCGCTTCAGCCAACTCGGGCGGCAGGGGATCGGTGCGGTCCCAGCGCACGAAGGCGGTGCCGGCGGGCGGTTCGCGTCTGGAGCCCCGGGCTGCACACGTCACCGTGTGCGAGCCCACTGCCGCAGCGGCCACGGCGGCCGATAGGAAGGCTGTTCCTCCCAGTACGAGGATGCGCATGGGAGAAGTATGCGCGCCCCTCAGTCCCGGGTGTTGATGTGGACGTGATCCAGGTGGTTGGCGGTGTTGTTGCCGCGATCGTCCATCGGACGCCAGCCCTCGCTGTTGCGGGAGGCGGACCAGATCCGCTGGTCCCAGATGATGTAGTCGATGTCGAACTCGGAGGCGTGGGCCTTGTAGTACAGGGCGATCTCCCAGCCCAGCAGGATCCCGCTGTCCTGGCGCCAGTTCGGGATCATCACGTCGACGGCGCGGCCGGCCGGGTGGTCGGGCGTGACGTCGCGGCGCCAGCCGTACATGGTCTTGATCTGCGGGTAGTTGGCCCAGACGTGACGGATCACCTTCTTGGTGTTCTCGTTGGTCTGGTCCAGGCCGCTGGAGTTGCCGCGGTTCAGGGACTCGGGCGGGTTGGTGACCTTGCCGTCCACCGTCAGGACGCCGCTCTCCTGGTCGAACGTCGACGGCGGCAGGTCGGCGGTGCCGGGCGTGAAGTACACGAGGTTGTTGAACACCCACTTGTCTCCGGAGAAGATGAACGAGCGGCAGGCGTTGGCGCCGGTCCACGAGTCGTTGCAGGAGGTCACCCACTGGCGTTGGGCGGAGGTGAAGAAGCCGGACTTGGCGAGGTTGTTGTCGTACCAATTGGCGCGATCGGTGGCCAGGTAGGTGAGGTTGTTGAACACCCATTTGCCCTCCGACTTGATCTCGGCGCGGCAGCGGGTGATGTTGGCGTCGTAGGCTCCGCAGGTGGTGTGCCACTCGCGGCCGTTGACCGTGTGGTAGCCGGGGGTGGTGTAGACGTTGACGCCGTCGTCGGCGGAAGCGGTGGTGGGGCCGGTGAGGACAGTGATGCTCGCGACGAGCGCGAGCAGGAGGGTTGGCAGGGCGAACAGTTTCCTGGTCAAGTGACTACTCCGTGGGTGAGGGGCTGGGCCGAGACGGCAGCCCGCGGACAAGGTCACAGCCGCGGCGATTCCCCCGTGTGCCCGCACCTGCTGAGAGTGCCGGCAACGCCTGGTGACTGCGGATGCGAGACACGATAGGCCAATCCAGCGGGGTTGTCCGGGGGTGGGGCTGCATTCATCGGCGCTGGTCAGCGCAGACGGGCACCGCTGTGCACGTGCACGTGGAGGTGCTTGGAGTCCTGGTAGGTGCCCAAGTTGGTGAGCACCGCGGCGGCGCCGTTGGTCCGTTCCACGTCGGCCGCGACTCGCTGGGCCACGGCCAGCACCGCCAGCAGGAGGGGGCGCTGGTCCTCGGAGAAGTTCGTGAACGACGGCACGTGCGCGCGAGGCACCACCACCACGTGGGTCTCCCAGAACGGGCGAGTGTGGTGGTAGGCAACCACCTGCTCGTCCAGGTGCACGATGGTCAGCTCGTCCAGGTTGGGCAGTGCAACGTCGCAGTAGAAGTCGTCGCCCTCATACGGTGCCTCGATAGCCATGGCGGCGAGGGTACCCGACTCCACTCAGGCCCGGATGTTGTGGAGTAGGGTGGCCGCATGGCTGATCCTGAACTGGTCAAGAACGAGGACGATCGCCGCTACGAGATCCATCTCGAGGGCAAGCGCATCGGCTTCATCGACTACGTGCGCGAGACCGACGTCATCGTCCTGCCCCACACCGAGGTGGACAAGGAGTACGGCGGCAACGGCTACGCGCAGAAGCTGGCCGACTTCGCACTGGCCGACATCCGCGACACGGGCCTGCTCGTGCGTCCCGCCTGCCCGTTCATCGTCAAGCACATCGACCGCAACCCGGAGTACGGCACCCTGGTGGCGGCTGACTGACCCAGGTGCCGAACCAGACGCCGGCGGGGACCCGGCGTCCCCGGGTCCATCCCGTCCTGCTCGTCATCGTGGCCATCGTCACGGTCCAGACGGGCTCCTCCTTCGCGAAACTCCTGTTCGACGAGATCTCGCCCTACGGAGTGACGTTCTTGCGAGCCGCGTTCGCGACGGTGGTGCTCCTCCTGGTGGCGCCGCCCAGACTACGCGGCCGTCCCCGCGCGGACTGGGGCTACGTCGTCGGCTACGGCCTGTGCCTGGCCGGCATGAACCTGCTGTTCTACCTGTCCATCGCGCGGATCCCCATCGGGCTGGCGGTGACACTGGAGTTCATCGGTCCGCTGCTGCTCGCACTGCGCGGGGCGAAGCGGGCCATCGAGTTGGGCTGGGTGCTGCTGGCCGCGCTCGGCGTGGCGCTGCTCGGGGCTTTCCCCGTGGACGCCGACCTCGTGGGGATGGTGCTGGCGGTGGCAGCGGGCGGCTGTTGGGCGGCCTACATCATCCTCGCGGGCCCCGTCGGCGTGCGCTGGAGCGGCGCCTCGGGGGTGACCGTGGCCACCGGGATCGGTGCGGTCGTGCTGCTGGTGCCGGGTCTGGCGTTCTCGGGCCCCGAGCTGGGAACTTGGCGCGTGCTGGGGCTCGGGCTGGTGGTGGCGCTGCTGGCCACTGTGATCCCGTACGGGCTGGAGATGTATGCCCGCCGCAGCATCGGCTCCCACACCTTCGGCATCCTGATGAGCCTCGAACCGGGCGCGGCAGCACTGCTGGCCTTCCTGATCGTGGGGGAGGTGCTCGGCTGGCAGGAGTGGGTGGCGATGGTCTGCGTGGTGGCCGCATCCATCGGCGCCACCTGGAGCGCGGGAGCACGCCGCCGAGCCGCGGGATCGCGTTCCACGCCGAGTGCGGCACAATGAACCCTGGAAACAGTCCAGCCCTGCCGAAGGAGAACCGATGAGTGGAGTCATCACCGTCCGCCGCCCAGACCTCGCGGAACAGGTTGAGCTGACCACCACGACCACCGGGCTGGACCTGTTCGGCGAAGACCGCAGCGTCGTCGCGATGCGCGTCGGCGACGAGGTGCTGGACCTGCAGCGCGAACTCTCCGACGGCGACGTCGTCGAGCCCGTCGGCATCGACTCCCCGGAGGGCCTGGCAATCCTGCGTCACTCCGCCGCCCACGTCACCGCGCAGGCGGTGCAGAACCTGCACGTCGACGCCAAGCTCGGCATCGGCCCGCCCATCGTCGACGGCTTCTACTACGACTTCGCCACCGAGCCGCTCACCCCCGAGGACCTCAAGGCCATCGAGAAGCAGATGGGCCGGATCGTGAAGGAGAAGCAGCGCTTCGTGCGCCGCGCGGTCTCCGACGACGACGCCCGCGCCGAACTGGCCGAGGAACCGTTCAAGCTCGAGCTGATCGCCGACAAGGGCAGCGCCAGCGACGACGACGGATCCTCCGTCGAGGTCGGCGCCGGCGAGCTCACCATCTACGACAACGTCCGCCGCGACGGAACCGTCGCCTGGAAGGACCTGTGCCGCGGCCCGCACGTCCCCCACACCGGCTACCTCGGCAACAGCTGGGCGCTGACCCGCTCGTCGGCCGCCTACTGGCGCGGTGACCAGGCCAACGCGGGCCTGCAGCGCGTCTACGGCACCGCCTGGGCCACCAAGGAGGAACTGCAGGCCTACAAGACCCGGCTGGAGGAGGCCGCCAAGCGCGACCACCGCAAGCTCGGCCAGGAACTGGACCTGTTCAGCTTCCACGAGATCGTCGGCTCCGGCCTGCCGCTGTTCCACCCCCTCGGAGGCGTGATCAAGCGGGAGATGGAGGACTACGTCCGCCGTCGCCACATCGAGGAGGGCTTCGACTACGTCGGCACCCCGCACATCGCCAAGGAGGAGCTGTTCTACACCTCCGGCCACCTTCCCTACTACGCCGAGGGCATGTTCCCCCCGCTGCTGGAGGACGCCGAGCGTGACGAGCAGGGCAACGTGGTCAAGGGTGGGCAGGCCTACCGCCTGAAGGCGATGAACTGCCCCATGCACAACCTGATCTTCTCGTCCCGCGGTCGCTCCTACCGTGAGCTGCCGCTGCGGTTCTTCGAGTTCGGCACCGTCTACCGCGACGAGAAGTCCGGCGTGGTGCAGGGCCTCACCCGCGTGCGCTCCATCACCCAGGACGACTCCCACAGCTACGTCGCCAAGGAGCAGGCGCCCGACGAGGTGCGCCACCTGCTGCGCTTCATCCTGTCCCTGCTCAACGACTTCGGCCTGACCGACGTCGCCCTCGAGGTCTCCACCCGTGACGAGGAAGGCAAGAAGAAGGACAAGTTCATCGGTTCCGACGAGCAGTGGGAGGAGGCCACCGCCATCCTGCAGCAGATCGCCGACGAGTCCGGCCTCCTCGTGGTGCCCGACCCGGGAGGGGCCGCCTACTACGGCCCGAAGATCTCGATCCAGGCCAAGGACGCCATCGGCCGCACCTGGCAGATGTCGACCATCCAGTACGACTTCAACCAGCCCGAGCGGTTCCAGCTCCAGTACACCGCCAGCGACGGCTCGCACCAGCAGCCCATCATGATCCACTCGGCCAAGTTCGGCTCCATCGAGCGGTTCATGGGCGTGCTCATCGAGCACTACGCGGGTGCCTTCCCGGCGTGGCTGGCCCCCATCCAGGTGGTGGCCATCCCGGTTGCCGGCGAGTTCGGGGAGTACTTGGGCGGCGTCGTCGCACAGTTGCAGGCGGCCGGCGTCCGAGTGGAGTTCGACACCTCCGACGACCGCTTCCCCAAGAAGATCCGCAACTCCGCCAAGCGCAAGGCACCGTTCGTGCTGATCGCCGGCGGTGAGGACCGCGACGCCGGGGCGGTGTCCTTCCGGTTCCGCGACGGCTCGCAGCGCAACGGGGTGCCGGTGGCCGACGCCGTGGCCGAGATCGTGGACTTCATCGCCTCGCGCTCCAACGAGTCCCCGACGGCGAATGCCTGACATCGAGGACAGCTCAGGCCTGGCCGGGGTCCCGGACGCGTTCCAGCGACTGTGGACCCCGCACCGGATGGTCTACATCCACGGCGAGGGCAAACCCGAGGGAGACCACGACTGCCCGTTCTGCACGTCCCCGATGAAGGACGACGCGGACGGGCTCGTGGTGGCCCGCGGCGAGCACGCCTACGTGGTGATGAACCTGTTCCCGTACTCACCGGGCCATCTGCTGGTGTGCCCGTACCGGCACGTCTCCGACTACACCGACCTCACCGTCGACGAGACACGTGAGGTGGGCGAGCTCACCCAGCAGGCCATGCGGGTGCTGCGGCGGGTCAGCGGCCCCGCCGGCTTCAACCTGGGCATGAACCAGGGCGAGGTGGCGGGTGCCGGGATCGCCATGCACCTGCACCAGCACGTCGTGCCGCGCTGGAGCGGGGACATGAACTTCCTGCCGGTGATCGGACGCACCCGCGCCGTGCCGCAACTGCTCGACGACGCCCGCCAACTACTGGCCGCGGCCTGGGACGAGTGACGCCGTGACGCGGCTGCGCCGGTTCGGTCTGGATCTCCTGTGGGGAATCGGGGGCCGGATTCCCCACCGGCTGCGCGAGGTGCTCAGCGTCGTCGGTGCGATGCTGTTCCACCGCCTCCCGCTGGCGGGCCTGGAGCAGTGGGAGTCCAACGTCCGCCGCGTGACGGGCCGCCGCCCCACCCGTCGGGAGCGTCGCCGCCTGGTGGAGTCCTGGCTGCGCAACAACCTGATGTCGTTGTCCCTGGCGCACTGGAGTGACGAGGACGTCCTGAGCCGCGGCATCATCTCCGAGCACCACCTGGCCCGCCTGCGCAGCTCGCTGGCCGGTCCCGGGCTGGTGCTGGCCCTGCCGCACATGGGGAGTTGGGACTTCGCCGGCGCCTGGTGCGCCCGCAACGGCATCAAGGTGGTCAGCGTCGCCGAACGGCTGCCCGCAGGCCTCTACGAGAAGTTCCGTGACGCCCGCGAGGACATGGGTATGGACATCCACCCGATGGGGGAGCGCGGACTGATGGACACCCTTGCCGACGACGTGCGCGCCGGGCGGATGGTTTGCCTGCTGAGCGACCGGGACCTCTCGCGGCGCGGCGTCGACGTCCCCTGGCCCACCGACGACCACCCCCTCGTCGTGGGCGTCCCCACCGGCCCGGCCCTGCTCGCCGCCCGCACCGGCGCCGACCTGCGGGTGGTGGTCACCATCTTCCGCGGCGACAGCGTGGAGATGCGCGTCTCGGAACGCATCGAGGTCACGTCAGTGAAGGAGACCATGACCGACGTCGTCGCGGCCTTCGCGGAGGGCGTCGACGCCGATCCCACCAGTTGGCTGATGCTGCAGCAGCTGTTCCGGACATGACGCTGCGGATCGCCCTGGTCTGCCCATACTCGCTCGACGTCCCCGGCGGCGTCGGGACCCACGTGCTCGGGCTCGCCCGCTGGCTGGCCCGCCAGGGCCATGCCCCGACGGTCATCGCCCCCGGTGCTCGGGACGTCGAGGCGGCGCCGGGCGTCCGTCTGGAGCTGCTGGGCCCGACGGTGGGGCTGCGCTTCAACGGTTCCGTGGCCAACCTCGCGCTGCGGCCCGCCCAGGCCAGGCGCGCGGTGGCGCTGGCCCGGGACGCCGAGCTGGTCCACGTCCACGAACCCCTCACCCCCGGTGTCGCGTTCGCCGCGGCCCGGGCGGCGGGAGCGCTGGTGGTCACCCACCACGCCAGCTATCGGATCGCCCGTCCCGTGGCCGCCGCCCTCCGGATCCGGGCAGGCCGGCTCGGGCCACGGGAGAGCCTTGCCGTCTCGGCGGAGGCGGCCCGCACGGCACTCGCGGTCACCGGCGTGGAACCGCGGGTGGTCCCGAACGCCCTCACCCTCCCACCCGTCCCGCCCGCGCGCGCCGGCTGGCTCGGCGGCGCCCGGCCACGGGTGGGGTTCCTGGGACGCACCGACGAACCGCGCAAGGGGTTCGCCGTCTTTACGCGGCTGGCGCGCGACGCCCGGGCGGCAGGGATCGAAGCGGAGTTCGTCGCCGCCGGCCCGGGGCGCGCCGAGCCGGGGCCGGTGGATCGGCTCGGCAGCCTCGACGAGCAGGAACGGGCCCGCTACCTGGCCGGCCTGGACGTGCTGGTGGCGCCCAACACGACGGGGGAGAGCTTCGGGATGGTCCTGGTGGAGGCCCTCGCCGCGGGCTGCGACGTCGTGGCCAGCGACCTGCCCGCGTTCACGGACCTGTTGGCCGAGGCCGGGGTCGGAGCCACGTTCGCGACCGGCTCGGCGACCGCCGCGTTGGCCGCCCTCCGCACCCGACTGGCCCGTCCCGTCGACCCGGTCCGCGCCCACCTCGCCGCGTCGCGTTGGAGCTGGGAGCGTGTGGGGCCCGAAGTGGTGCGGGGCTACGGTGCGGTTGTGCCGATGGCCTAGGATTCTGGAATGAGCCAAGAGCAGCCGGCCCCGGAATGGGACACCGACAGGGTGCTCACCATTCCCAACATCCTCTCCTTCATCCGACTGCTCGGCGTCCCCGTCTTCGGATGGCTGATCATCGCCGGCCACGACCTGTGGGCAGTTGCCATGCTGGTGTTCTTCGGGGCCACCGACTGGCTCGACGGCTGGCTCGCGCGCGTCCTGAAACAGCGCTCCCCGCTGGGCATCAGGCTGGACCCGGCCGCGGACCGGCTCTACATCCTGATGGCGATCGTCGCCCTCGTGGTGCGGGGCATCCTGCCCTGGTGGATGCTGGTGGTGCTGCTGGCCCGCGACGTCATGCTGCTGGCCCTGATCCCTCCGATCCGGAAGGCCACCGGCAAGCTCGCGCTGCCCGTGCTGCGCACCGGCAAGGCCGCCACCCTGTTCCTGCTGATGGCCTTCCCCCTCGTCCTGATCGGGTCCGGGCGATCGCTGGGCATTGCGGTGGCGTTCTGGGCTGGCTGGACGTTCGCCGTCGTCGGGGTGGTCCTCTACTGGACGGCCGGGGTCATGTACGTGCGCCGGACCATCGAGGTGGCCCGCGAACACCGGAAGAGCCTCGATGGCCCGTCCTGACCAGAGCATGAGCCTGCTCACGGACCTGCAGGAGAATGCCCTCGAGCCGGAGTACCGGGCCGCGTCGAAACGCGGCGACAAGCGATCGCCGGGAACCTTGGCCGTCACCGTCGCCATCCTCGCCGCGCTGCTGGTGCTCGCAGGGGTCAACACCTTCCGGGGATCGGGGGAGGCCGCCTCTGAACGCGAGGCCCTGCTCGAACAGATCCAGGAGAGCCAGGACCGGCTGGCGGAGCTGGAGCAGGAGATCCGAGGGCTCGAGGCCGAGATCCAGGAACTCAGCGACGAGCAGGTGACCGATCCCGCCCTGCGTGCCGAACTCGACCTGCTGGCCCCGCTGGTGGGCGACATAGCCGTCAGCGGCCCGGGAATCGTCGTGCGGGTGGACGACGCCGCCACCACCGGGGGAGAGGGCGTCGTGTTCGACACCGACCTGTCCCGCCTCGTCAACGGCCTGTGGCAGGCCGGCGCGGAGGCCATCGCCATCAACGGGCGGCGCATCACCACACTCACCCCGATCCGTTCCGCCGGTTCTGCGATCACCATCGACTACGTCTCGCTCAACCCGCCCTACACCGTCGAGGTGATCGGGGACCCCAACACCCTCCAGGCCCGGTTCGCAAGGACCTCTGCCATGGTGTGGTGGAAGTACATCAGTGACAATTACGGCGTAGGATTCAGCATCCGGGAGGCTGACGGCGAGCTGCTGCTCGACGCGGATCCCGGCATGGTCCTGCGGTATGCCGAGAAGTGACGTCAGGGGGACGAAGTAATGCTGGCAGTGATCGGAATCATCGTCGGGGTGGCCATCGGGCTGCTCCTCGAACCGACCCTGCCCGCCTTCCTCGAGCCGTACCTGCCGATCGCCATCGTCGCCGCCATCGACGCCATCCTGGGAGCGGCGCGGGCCCACTTCGAGGGCGTGTTCTCCGACAAGGTGTTCGCCGTCTCGTTCATCTCCAACGTGCTGATCGCCGGGTTGATCGTCTTCGTGGGTGACCAGATCGGCGTCGGCGCGCAGCTGTCCACCGGCGTCGTGGTGGTGCTGGGCATCCGCATCTTCAACAACGCGGCCGCCATCCGCAGGAAGGTCTTCAATGCCTGAGGACGCGACACCGCGGCGCGGTCTCCCGGCCGAGGACCTCCCAGAGGTCGAGGAGGCCTCGGAGCCCACGGCAGCGACAGATTCCGCCCCCGGTCGCAGCTTCCGCGCCCACCTCATGGCGTTCCTGAAGCCCGGCAAGGGCCAACTGGTGGTGGCGCTCGTGCTGGCGCTGACGTCGCTGCTGGTGGTGGTGACTCTCCGCTCGCAGGCGGCGGCACCCGACTACTCCAACCTGCGGCGGGGCGAACTGGTACAGCTGCTGGACAACCTCTCGGCCGAGACGCGACGGCTGGAGGCGGAGGTGCGCGACCTGCAGGGCACGCGTGATGAGCTGGCCAGCGGCGCCGAGGGCGTGCAGGCCGCCGAGGAGGAGGCGCAGCGCCGGCTCGACCAGTTGCAGATCATCGCGGGCACTGTCCCGGTCCACGGCCCGGGCATCCGCATCGAGATCCGGGACCCGGAGAACAAGGTCAGTCCGGAACTGCTCCTGGACGCGTTGGAGGAGCTGCGTGACGCCGGCGCCGAGGTGGTGGAGTTCAACGACACCGTGCGCGTGGTGGCCTCCACCTGGCTCGGACTCGACACGCAGGGCCGGGTGGTGGCCGACGACGTGGTCCTGGAGGCCCCGATCGTGATCGAGGCCATCGGCGACCCCGCCACCCTCGAGGCGGGCGCCCGGTTCCGTGGCGGCTTGGTGAGCGAGATCGAGGGGCCACGCGTCGGGGGCGGTGTGGAGATCGAACAGCTCGACGAGATCAGTATCGAATCCGTTGTGGTGGCACAGGAGAACGAGTTCGCCCTTCCCAACTGAGCGTCGCTGCGTTGGGTATGCTCGGGCCACCGATAGGGTTTGTTGGGCAAGCGTTCCACTGCCCGGACCAGTGAGAGGAAGACGACGATGAAGTGCCGTCAGTGTGGGGTTGAGAGCCAGGTCGGTGCCAAGTTCTGCAGCAACTGCGGCACCCCGTTCCACGACTCGCTGGGCGACACCACGACGGTCCTCAGCGCGATCACCGACGACCAGGAGGGCGAGCTCAGCGCCGAAGACCTGGAGGCAGTGCGCGGACTGTCCAAGGGCGACGCACTCCTGATCATCAACCGGGGCGGGTCCGAGAGCGCCCGAGTGCTGATCGACTCCGACGTCACCAGCGTCGGCCGCCACCCCGAGTCGGACCTCTTCCTCGACGACATCACGGTCTCCCGACACCACGCGAAGTTCATCCGCGACGGCGGCGACCTCTTCCTCGAGGACCTCGGCAGCCTCAACGGCACCTACGTCAACAAGCAGGTGGTGGAGGAGCGGGTCCAGCTCAAGCAGGGCGACGAGATCCAGATCGGCAAGTACAGGGCCACCATCAGCCTGAGCGAGTCCGGGCTGCGCTAATGCCGAGTGCCCCCCGCACGATCGGCCAGGTCCTCGAACTGCTGCGGCCGGAGTTCCCGGACATCTCCGTGTCGAAGTTGCGCTACCTGGAATCGGAGGGCCTCGTCGCACCCGAGCGCGACCAGCCGTCGGGCTACCGACGATTCCGGCAGGAGGACGTCGACCGCCTCCTGTTCGTGCTCCGGGCCCAACGCGACCGGTACCTGCCCCTGAAGGTCATCCGGGAACAACTCGAGGCGCTGGACCGGGGGGAGGACGTCACCCTCGAGGCTCCCGCCCCGACGGCCGAAGCCACTCCCGCGGCAGAAGAGCCTGCCCGGGCACCGCGGCCCAGACCGACGGCAGGCTCCAGGATGGTCACGCGGCGGCAGTTGCTCGCCGAGTCCGGGCTGGGAGAGGCCGCCCTCATCGAACTGGAGCGGCTCCGCATCATCGAGACCAGACGTGGCTCCAACCTGTACGGCCGTGAGGCCGTGGCGATCGCGGCCGCCGCCCGGAGACTGGGCAACGTCGGCGTCGACCCCCGCCAGTTGCGGGTGGTGCAGCAGGCCGCCGTCATGGAGGCGGCCTTGGTGGAGCAGGCCCTCGCCCCGTACCGCCGGCGCAGCGGGATCCCGAAGGACGTGCTGGCCGACGTGTACCGGCAGGTCCTGCAGGCGCATGCAGCGCTTCTCCACACCCAGATCAACGAGTAATAGGCTGGGTGCCATGATCTCCCTCGACGTCATCGGCATCAGGCTCACCTCACCGGAGGACTCTCCGGTCCTCCTGTTGCGCGAGCGCAGCGGCTCCCGGCTCCTCCCGATCTGGATCTCCTCAGTCGACGCCGCCGGCATCGCCCTGCTGCTGGACGGCGAGAAGACCTTCCACCGGCCCCTGACCCACGACCTGCTGGCCACGCTGCTGCTCGAGGTGGCCGACTCCGAGGAACCCGGCGTGGTGAAGATCACGGAGATGCGCGACGGCGTCTTCCACGCGGTGATGGAGGTGGGGGACCGTGCCTTCGACACGCGTCCCAGCGACGGCGTCAACCTGGCGCTGCGCCTGGGCTGGGGCATCGAGTGCGCGGAGCAGTTGATGGACCAGGTGGGCGTCGAGATGGACGAGGGTGGCACCGACGAGGTGGAGCGCTTCCGCGAGTTCCTGGACTCGGTCAACCCCGACGACTTCGAGAACGACGAGTCCGATGGTTGAACCCGAGGTTTAGGGTTTTGGGTCCGGGCTGAAGTGTTCGCGGCATGTCTTGGGCGTGTCGTTGACCCGGGGTGCGGCCGAGGGTTAGCGTCATTGCATCGACGTGGATCACGTCGGTGTCATTCATGGCAAGAGCGAGGGAAACGCAGTGTCGAAGAACGCAGGAAGTGCAAGTGGGCAGCCACCGCTGCAGGATCTGCTGGTCGAGGGGGACTTCTCACCGCTGCCCAGCGACTCGGGCTACCGCGGGCCGGTGGCCCACCGAGTGGCCGGCATCACCTATCGCCAGCTGGACTACTGGGCCCGCACGGGTCTGGTGGTGCCCGAGATTCGCCAGGCCGGCGGCTCCGGCACCCAGCGCCTCTACTCCTTCCGCGACATCCTGCTCCTGCGCGTCGTCAAGCGTTTCCTGGACGTCGGCATCTCCCTGCAGCAGATCCGAGTGGCAATCGACCACCTCCGCGCCCGTGGCGTCGAGGACCTCACCGAGATCACCCTCCTCAGCGACGGCTTCAGCGTCTACGAGTGCACCTCCGCCAACGAGCTCTACGACCTGTCCAAGGGTGGGCAGGGCATGTTCCTGATCTCGGTGTCCAGTGTCTGGAAGGAGATCGAGGGCACCCTCAGCGCACTGCCGACCGAACGCCCCGAGCACGATGCCCCTGCAGCCGAGGGCGACGTCGTGGACGAGCTCGCGGTCCGCCGCCGCAACCGCGCCGTCTGAGGATTGGCAGCGATTTAGGTCACTGGCTAGGGTTATAATTGGAACCAGCTGGTTCCGACTAGTCCAGGAGCCAAGTGAACAAGCCCAGCCCACGCCGGAACCGGCCACAGATCGTCCTCGAAGTCCTGCGCCGCGAGCAGGTCTCCCCGCACATGGTGCGGCTTCGGCTCGGCGGTGACGGCTTCGGCAGCTTCGAGGACAACGGCTTCACCGACAAGTACGTGAAGCTCACCTTCGTCAAGGCGGGCCTGGGTCTGGAGCCCCCCTACGACATCCCGGCGCTGCGCGAGAGCCTGCCGCCGGAGGACCGCCCGGTGACCCGCACCTACACGGTGCGCGAGGTCAATGCCGAGGAGCGCTGGATCTCCATCGACTTCGTCGTCCACGGCGACGACGGGATCGCAGCCCCCTGGGCCGCGAGGGTGGAGCCGGGGGAGAAGATCAGCTTCGGAGGACCCGGTGGTGGCTACGCCCCGGACCCGGAGGCGGACTGGTACCTGTTCACCGGTGACGAGAGCGCCCTGCCCGCCATCGCGGCCGCGCTCGAGGCCCTGCCCGCCGACGCCGTCGGCGACGCGCTGATCGAGGTCTCCGGTCCCGCCGACGAGATTCCACTGACAGCCCCGGCAGGCGTCCAGGTCCGGTGGCTGCACCGCGGTGACGCCGAGGCCGGCACCTCCACCGTCCTGCCCGACGCCGTCGCCGCCCATCCGTGGCGGCCCGGCCGGGTGCAGGTCTTCGCCCACGGTGAGCGGGGGGCCGTCAAAGCCCAGCGCGACACCCTGTTCAAGGTCCACGGACTCGAACGCGAACAGGTCTCCATCTCCGGTTACTGGGCGCAGGGACGCACCGAGGACCGGTTCCAGGCCGAGAAGCGCGAACCCATCGGGCAGATCTTCGAGCCCTGACGCGGCTAGGGTCGGTGCATGAAGGAACGCATCGACAAGCTCATGCGGACACCCGTGGTGGCGCACGCCCTGGCGGCCAACGAACGCTACAACAAGCGGCTCGGCCCACAGTTCGCCGCGGCGGTCACCTACTTCTCGGTGCTGTCCATGGTCCCTATCCTGCTGTTCGCGTTCGCCATGCTCGGCATGACGCTCACGGTGCTTCGGCCCGACTTGATGCCGGTCGTGCAGGACCTCGTCAAGGAGCAACTTGGGGAGGTCCCGGCAGCGGATTCGATCACGGGGTTCATCGAGGAGACCCTGTCGGGGTGGCGTCTCTACCTCGGCGCCTCACTGCTCACGGCCGCCTATTCCGGGTCCAACTGGGTGGGCAACCTGAAGCGCGCGTTCCGGGCGATGTGGCGTGACAGGTTCGCCGACGCCAGCATAAAGCGCAACTTCTTCCTGGAGCTTGTAGAGAACCTGCTCATCTTCCTCGGCCTGCTTATCAGCATCGCGATCGCGTTCGGAGTCACCAATGCGGGTGGCGCGTTCTCCGAGTCGGTGATCGGCTGGCTGGGGCTGGAACAGGTCCCCGGGATCGAGCTGCTGCTGCGGCTCGGCACCATCGTGCTGGTACTGATCGCGAGCTGGCTGCTGTTCGCCTTCCTGTTCCTCGTTCTCCCGGGCGAGGGGGCGCCGGTCCGGATCTGGTTGGTGGGCACGTTGATCGGTGCCGTGGCCGTGACCCTGGTCCAGCAGCTGGCCGGGCTCCTGATCGGTGTCTTCTCCGGCAACGACGGCGCGTCGGTGTTCGGACCCGTGATCATCATCATGCTGCTGTTCAACATCTTGGCCACCATCATCCTGATGGTGGCGGCCTGGGTGGGCACGGCCGACACCTGGCAGGAGCAACTGCAGAAGAAGGACGCCGAGAAGGCAGCCGGTATCGAGTCCTCCGATGACGACACCGGCATCGACGACGACGAGGCCGAGCAGTCCCGCGAGGCCGTCGCGGCCGCCGTCATCCCGGACACACCCAAGTCCTGGGCGGACAAGCGCAGGCGGGACCGCTGGGCGGCGCGCAGACCGCTGGAGGACCTGCGTGCCGAGAACTACGACCCGGAGGCCCCGCCCGAGCAAGCAGCGGCCCCGGACGTGCCCCAGCACGTCGCGGCCCGCTCGGTGAAGGTGGGCATGGGCGTCGGTTGGGGCGTCGGGGCCGCCACGGGCATCGGGATCGGTGCCGTCATCGCAGCGGTGGTGGGCAGGATCGCCGGCCGCTGAGCCGCGGCTCAGCTGTGGTGGACCTCCGTCGGATCGTTCCACACCGTGTAGCCCTCGGCGGCCTCGATCCCGTACAGGCGCGCCAGGTTCAGGATCTTGCGCGCCCTGGCCAGCCGCGGGATGTCGGAGCCGTCCCGGATCTCGCCGCCCTCCGCCTCGAACTCCGCGAGGAACGAGTTTCCCCACGAGATGTCCGCCTGCGACGGGGAGAGGATTTCGTTCACGATGGGCGCCTGCTCCGGGTTGAGGCAGATCTTGCCGGTCATGCCGAACTGGGCGGTCACACCCGCGGCATCAGCCAGTGCGACGCCGAGCGCGCCGACGGCAGGGCCGTCGATGGGTCCGGGCAGACCGGCGCCGCGTGAGGCGATGGTGAACTGCGAGCGGGTGTAGGCCAGGATCATCGGGTCGTCGTCGAACCCGGTGTCGCGGCGGTAGTCACCCAGTCCGAAGCCGAGCCGGAACGTGGGACGCGCCTCGGCGATCGCCTGCAGCTGCTGGACGCCGCGGGCCGTCTCGACGAGGGCCACGATCTTGGTCCCGGGCAGCAGCTCCGCAGTGCGCAGCACCGCCTCGGGGGACTCGACCATCGCCAGCATCACTCCGTGCAGCCCGTCGCACCTGGCCAGCTCGCGACAGTCCTTCTCCCACCACTCGGTCCCGAACCCGTTGATCCGGACCCAGGCGCCGTGTCCGGTAGAGAGCCAGTCGACTGCATTGGCGAGGGCCTCCTCCTTCCGGTTGGGGGCCACCCCGTCCTCGATGTCGAGTACGTTCGAGTCCGCCTGGGAGTTCTCCGCGATGCGGAACCGGTTGGTGTGGGTGCCGTTGACCAGCAGCCAGGAACGGGCGAACTCGGGGCCGAAACTGCTCTTCTTCGTCACTAGCCATCCTCCTTGATGTGTGCTCGGGTTCAAGCTAGCCAAGAACCCGCGACGGACACAAAACGACCGCCGCGTCGTCCTGCATGGGAGGGACGACGCGGCGGTCGGTCAGCGGTGCCTCAGTGGGCGGGCGCGGGCTTCGGGGCGTCCTGGCCGATGGCGGCCACCATGTCGGTGTACCAGTCGGTGGTGATGTCGAAGGCCTTGCCGCCGGCGATCCGGTCGAAGGCGATCGCGGACAGCACGTCACCGTTCTCCTCGTCCTGGCCGATGACGCCGGCCTCACCGCGCAGGGCGCAGTCGACGGCGAGGTCGGTGCACTGCTTGATCAGCGCGAGGTCCTCGTCGTTGGCGGCGGCGGAGCGCGAGAAGTAGCCCGACTTCTGGACCATGACCTTCTCGGCGTCCAGGCGCTGGGCGAACTTGTCGGCGAACCACTTGCCGGGGTTGACCTTGTCCAGCTTGACGTGACCGAAGGGGTCCCGTGGGACCTCCTCGCCGGCCGCTTCCAGCTCGCCGACGATGGCGTCGAGCCCGGCGCCCTCGGACAGGAAGATGGTGACGTTGCCCACCTCGTCCATGACCTTGTTCAGGCGCTCGGCCTCGCGGGCGATGTCGATCTCCGCCTCCGGGACGTAGACGGCGTGCACGTCCCAGGCCTCGCGGCTGAGCCCGATCTCGGGCAGCCAGTCCTGGGTGTCGAGCCACTTGCGGTACTCCGCTGCGGTGGCGGCGGTCAGCCAGCCGCAGTGGCGGCCCATGACCTCGTGGATGATCAGCATGCGGGAACCCGAGTTGTGCTCGGCGACGATGTTCTTGGCGAAGATCGCACCCTGCTCGGCGGCGGTCCACGCGCCGAGGGACTGCTTGATGGGGATGACGTCGTTGTCGATCGTCTTGGGCAGCCCGACGACGGTCAGCGGGTAGTCGTTGCTGGCCAGGAAGGCGGCCAGGTCCGCGGCGGTGGTGTTGGTGTCGTCGCCACCGATGGTGTGCAGGACGTCGACGCCGTCGGCCACGAGGCGGTCGGCGGCCACCTTCAGGGGGTCATCGCCCTCCTTGACCAGTTCGCGCTTGACGAGGTCCTTGACGTTGGTGAGCTTCACGCGGGAGTTGCCGACGGGGGAGCCGCCGAACTTGTGCAGCAGGCCGGCGTTCTTGCGCACGTTCTCGGTGACCTCGAGGTAGTCCCCCTTGAGCAGGCCCTGGTAGCCGTGCCGGTAGGCGATGATCTCGACCTCGGGCGCGACCTCGGTGTAGCGCTCGATCAGGCCGCCGATGGCGGAGGAGAGGCACGGGGCGAAACCGCCGGCGGTGAGGATGGCTACCTTCTTGACCATGGAGTTCCTTTCGCAAAGGGTGAACTGTCGGGCTCCAGCCTAGGGCACCGGGAGCTGTGCGGACCCACCGGGTTCCGGGCAGCGGGCAGGTTTTCCACAGGCGACCGGTGCGGCCCTCTGGTTGAGCCCCTCGGGTGGCAGGATCGCGGACGTGAGCAACGAGCGCGGACTCAGCAGCGGCGTCCAGGTGGCGGTGCTGTTCCCGGTCGCGTTCAGTGTGCTCCTGCTTGCCCTGCAGTGGGCCTTCGTGTCGTGGGCGGACGCGACGGCGCTGGCGGCCGCCCAGGACGGTGCCCGCGCGGCCGCCGGCTTCAGGGGGAGCGCGGCGGCGGGTGACCGGGTGGCCCTCGACGCGGCGGACAACGGCTCCCTGACGCAACTGGCGGTCGACGTCGAGCGCGGCGGGGCGCACACCGTCGTGACGGTCTCGGGGCGGGCCGTGTCCGTGGTGCCCGGGTGGGCGCCGCTGGTCACGAAGTCCGCCGAGGTCCCGACCGAGAGGTTGACGGGATGAGGCGCCGGGACCAGCGGGGGATGGCGGTCTCCGTGGAGGCCGCCGTCGTGATCCCCGCACTCATCCTCTTCGTGGGGCTGGTGGTGATCCTGGCCCGCGACGCGCTGGCGCAGCAGGCGGTCGGGGCCGCGGCCGCTCAGGCGGCGCGCTCGGCGTCCATCGAACGCACGGTGGGCGAGGCGCGGGACTCGGCCGCGGAGACGGCGCGCACCGCCCTGCGCGACGGCGACCTCGCCTGCACCGAGCAGTCCGTGAGCGTCGACGCCCGCGGCCTGACGGCTCCGCTGGGCAGTGCGGCCCGGGTCACGGTGACGGTGTCGTGCACGGTCGCGCACGACTTCGGGTTCCCCGGATTCCCCTCGGAGCACACCATCGTCCAGACCCGTGAGTCTCCTGTGGACACCTATCGGGGACGCTAGTCTGAGGTGATGGCTCAGTACTACGACGTGCACCCTGACAATCCCCAGCCGAGGTCGCTGACGCAGGTGAGCAAGATCCTCTCCGACGGTGGTCTCGTGGCCTACCCCACGGACTCCTGTTACGCGCTGGGCTGCCTGCTCGGCAACGCGGAGGGGCTCGAGCGGATCCGACGCATCCGACAACTCGACGACAAGCACCACTTCACGCTGGTGGTTGACAAGTTCGCCAAGCTCGGGCCCTGGGTGGACATGAGCAACCGGGACTTCCGCGCCATCAAAGCCGCCACCCCGGGCAGTTACACGTTCATCCTGCAGGCCACCCGTGAGGTGCCCAAGATGATGCAGCACCCGAAGAAGAAGTCCGTGGGGGTGCGCATCCCTGACCACCGCACCACGCTCGCGCTGCTGGAGACCCTGGGTGCGCCGTTGATGAGTTCCACGCTGTTGCTGCCGGGCCACGAGGACCCGCCCACGGACGGCTGGACCGTCAAGGAACTCCTGGACCACGAGGTGGACGCGGTGCTGGACTCCGGCGACTGCGGCGTCGAGCCGACCACCGTGGTGGACCTGACCGGCGAGCTGCCGGAGGTGGTCCGGGTCGGAGCCGGTGATCCCTCGCTGTTCGAGTAGCCCCCTAGGGCGCCAGGTGGGTGGCCTCGCCCGCGACGAGGGTGGCCAGTGCACCCGGCATCTCGAACCGGCCGGCCAGCAGTTCCTCCGGTGACAGCGGCACCAGGACGAGGTCCGCGGGCTCGCCGACGGCCACCCGGGACCGGGTGCTGGCGGCCAGGGCCTCGCGCGGCGTGATGGCCTGGTCCGGGTGATGGGTCCGGTTCACGGCACTCTCCAGCGACAGCCACGGGTCCAGCGGGGCGGCCGGGGCGTCGGACCCGAAGCGGAGCTCGGCACCGGCGTCGAGCATGGCGCGCAGCGGATACAGGTTGGAACCTGCGTGCGGCCAGATCCGGCCCACCAGGTGCTGGTCGTCGATGAGGTGGGAGGGCTGGACGCTCGCGGCCACCCCGAGCGGCGCGAACCGGACCACGTCGGTGGGGGAGACCAGTTGGGCATGCTCAACCGAGCCGATGGCCCCGGTGGCCTCGAACGCGTCGAGCACCAGCCGGGCCGCCTCGTCGCCGATGGCATGCACCGCCGCGCTGACACCGTGGGCCCGCGCACTCGCCAACAACTCGCGCAGCTCATCGGGGGTGAAGTTCGTCCGGCCGTGGGACAGGTCGGGGAGCGGATTGGAGTAGGGCTCCGCGCAGAAGGCGGTCTTCGTGCTCATGGAGCCGTCGAAGATCACCTTCAACGGGCCCACCGACAACCGTTCCCCGAGGCGGTCGCCAGTGCGCAGCCCCTCGGCGACGAGCCGTTCGAAGTCCTGCCGGTAGGTGGCCGCCTCGACATGGAGGGTGAGCGGGCCGGCGGCGGCGCGGCGTGCCCAGGCGCCGATGGCCCACTGCATCTCCATGTCTACGATCCCCACCAGTCCGCGGACGGCGGCGGCCTTGGCGGCGCGGGCGACGGCGTCGTCGAGCAGTGAGGCCAGGGAGCGCATCAGGTTGGAGATGGCGCTGAAGGCGTCGTCCTCCAGCAGGAACCCGGTGCTGGGGCCGGTGACGCCGGCGGTCTCAAGGGCGGCGGTGTTGAGCCATGCCGAGTGCATGTCGCGGGCTATCAGGGCGATCGGGAACGGGGCCACCTCGTCGAGCATCACGGCCGTCGGGGGCACCAGCCAACTGCCGGAGCGGAACCCGAAGCCGACGACGGGCTCCTCGCCCGGGGTGTTGCGCACGTGGGCGCGGACGGCCTCGACGGTCTCCTCGGCCGTGGCGGTGGGGGACAGGTCGAGGCACTCGGTGATGAGGGCGTGGGTGGAGAAGTGGGTGTGGGCGTCCCAGAGACCGGGCAGCAGGAGCGCGCCGTCGGCGTCGATGTCCCCGCCCGGTCCGCTGGTCGCCACGAGCGAGGTGATGACCCCGTCCTCGACGCGCACGTCGACGGGGCCCGCACCGTCCTGGGAGAACCCGGGCAGGAGCCGGGCGCGGCTGATCAGCACTGCAACCTCCTTGGACGACGCTCCCCCTACACTCACCAGAATGGATTCACAGGGTGGGCCCCGTCCAATCGTGCCGGCATGGCCGGCCGTGGTCGTGCTGGGGCTGCTGGCGGGTCTGGTGGTGCTGGGTGCTCGGGTGGTGGACGAGCAGGAGTGCGGAACCATCGGTGACTGCCTGTCCAACGGCTTCTCCGCGCTGCTGCTCGGGTCATTGCTGGCGCCGGCTGTGGTGCTCGTGGGGATGCTCCTGCTCAGGTTCCCACGCCGTGACCTGCTCGTGTCAGCCCTGCTGGTGGTGGCACCGCAACTGCTGTGGCAGCCCGTCGAATTCCTGGCGGCGCTGAATCCAGTGCCCGGTACCGACTGGACGCTGTGGGTGGTGGCGGAGGCGCTGCTGGTCATCACTGCCTGGCTGCTGGTGCGCAGCGCCCCCACCCACCCGGTGCTCCGGGTGCTGCCCCTGCTGCTGGTGGTGGCCGTCGGGTTCGCGCTGGTCACAGTCGAGGACGGCCTCGAGCGTCGACGCACCATCGAGGAGGTCGGTGCGGCACCGGTCACGCTCCGGCTGGTGGACCTCGGCAAGGATTTCGAGGTGCGGAGCGTGTACGCCTCGCCCCGGGGCTACGTCTCGGTCTCCTACAGCGGCAAGGTGGCCGGGACCCACGCCATGCCGAAGGTGCTGCTGGCGCCACTCGCGGCTGCCGGTACCCCGTGCGAGGCGGCGGCTGTTGCCGGCCCACTCGGCTTCGATGCCCAGGCGTGCAGCGGGGACTCGTTCCTGACCACGGGTTCCCGCCACACGGCCGTGGGCGTGACGCGCGGCGACACGGTGCTGGTGGCCAGCATCAGCACCGACGACGCACTCGATGCCGGTTGGGTGCGGGGCCAGCTGCTGGCGGCTCCGGAGGTCAGCGCCGACGAGCTCGTGCCGTGACCCCCAGTTGCCCCGTGGTGTAGGAATTGGTCCATGACCAGCCGGATCGCAGCCAACCTCGCTTTCGTCGAGTCCAGGATCGAGGCCGCCGCCGCCCGCGTCGGTCGCTCCGCCGAAGAGGTCCGGCTGCTGCCGGTCAGCAAGACCAAGTCCCCGGCCGACGTCCTCGAGGCCCGTGCCGCCGGCTACCGCCGGTTCGGCGAGAACAAGGTTCAGGAGGCCCAGGCAAAGTGGACCGAACTGCGCGAGACCGACGTCGAGTGGGCCGTGATCGGACACCTCCAGTCCAACAAGGCTCGGTTCGTCGCCCAGTTCGCCACCGAGTTCCAGGCCCTCGCCTCCCTGAAGGTGGCCCGCGAGCTGGACAAGCGGCTCCTCGCCGAGGGACGCCGGCTGGAGGTGCTGGTGCAGGTGAACTCATCGGGGGAGGAACAGAAGTTCGGGCTGCCGCCCTCGGAGGTCCTCGCGTTCACCCGTGAGCTGTCCGGCTTCGAGGCCCTCGACGTGCGGGGCCTGATGACCCTCGCGCTGTTCACCGACGACCACGATCGGATCCGGGCCTGTTTCGAGGTGATGCAACAGCTCCAGCGGGATCTGCGGGACGCCGACGGTGGCGGTTGGGACGAGCTGTCCATGGGCATGTCCGGGGACTACGAACTGGCCATCGAGCACGGCGCCACGTGCGTCCGTGTCGGCCGGGCCATCTTCGGGGACCGGTTGGACCCTGACGACTACTGGCCGGGCGCCGCCCACTGAGGACCCCGGTCCCACCCAGAGGGGACCCCGGTGGGAGCCGTCGAGGACGGCCCTGCGGGTAGGCTGTCCGGCGGATCAGGCCATCCCGGGGCCGATCCCGCACCCCACCCGAGGAGCACGATGACCACCGAAGACACCCCCGTCCGCCCGGAGGCCCCCGCACACCTGCACGCGCCGGAGAGCATCGGTGCCTGGTTGGTCAGGCTGCTCAAGGGCATCGCCGTGGGCATCGGGTTCATCCTGCCGGGTCTCTCCGGCGGCGTCCTCGCGGTGATCTTCAAGATCTACGATCCACTCATCAAGTTCCTGGCCAACCCGTTCAAGCACTTCCTGCGCCAGTTCCGGTACTTCCTTCCCGTCGGGATCGGCGGCATCGTCGGCGTCGTCCTGTTCTCGATCGTCGTGGCGGCCGCCTTCGGACGCTACGAGGCGGCGTTCGTGTGCCTGTTCATCGGCTTCGTCATCGGAACCTTCCCCAGCCTCTGGCGTCAGGCCGGGGCGAAGGGCCGGGCGGCCAAGCACTGGATCATCCTGGGCCTGTCCGCCGCGTTCATCTTCGCGGTCATGCTCGTCGGCGGGGGCATGGACCTCAACGTGCCGCCCTCCATCCCGGTGTGGCTCGGCTCCGGCGCCCTCATCGGGCTGGGCGTCATCGTCCCCGGGATGAGCCCGTCGAACTTCCTGATCTACTTCGGCCTCTACGACAAGATGGCCGAGGGCATCAAGGACTTCGACCCGGCGGTGTTCATCCCGCTGTTCCTCGGGCTCGGCCTGTGCGTCGTGCTGCTGGCCAAGGCCGCCAACTGGGCCTTCGACAAGCACTACGCCGGGATGTACCACTTCATCTTGGGCATGGTGGCCGGCTCGTCGCTGGCGATCTTCCCCACGGTGGTCTTCGCACCCGGGGCGATCGAGAAGGCCGGCCTCAGCCTTGGGTTTTTCATCGCCTTCTGCGCGGTCATGCTGGTGCTGGGCGTCGTGGCGTCGTGGCTGTTCTCGAAGGTCGAGGACCGCTACGCCGGTGAGCGCGACGCCATCGACGCGGACCGCTGAGGGATCGGCCAAGGCGCATCCTCCATGTCGGAATCGGCGAGTTCGGCAACCACTGACTTGCCGGCATGCAACCATGGCTGTTGAGCTTCGAAGGGATCCAGATGAGCACTCCGTACAACCAGCCCTCGGGCGGCGACCAGCCGCATGGCTACGGCCAGCAACCGCAGGGCTACCCCCAGCAGGGCTACTCGCAACCGGGCTACTCGCAACAGCCTCAGGGTTACCCGCAGCAGGGCTATGGCCAGCAGGCGCCCTACGGCACCTACGGCGGTACCGGCATGTACCAGCAGGGCGGGGATCCTGAGGAGCGTCCCGCGACCCTCGGCCTGATCGGGATGGCCGTCGTCCTGGTGGCCGCCGTCGTGATGTGCGTGGTGGCATGGATGGCAGGCCAGGACATGGGCGAGCTGTTCCTGGCCGCGGGGGTGGACCCCGAGAACATGGACCCCGACGCCCTCGCCAACGACCCGGTCTTCCAGGAGTGGGTCGCCCGGGCGACCGGCCTGTGGAGCATCGTGCTGCTGTGTGCCGTCGGCGGCCTCGTGGGCTGGATCATCAGCATCGTGGCCACCGCCACGAGGCGTGGCCGCGGCTTCGGGATCGTCGGCATCATCGTCGGCGTGGTGGCCCCGATCGTCGCGTTCTTCGTGTTCGTCGCAGCGATGGTGCCGGCCGCCTCACAAATGACGGGGTGACACCGGGCCCGTCACCCAGGGGGTAGGATCCCTGAGGCTGAAAGGTGTGTGGATGAAGCAGGCGGGTTTCGACCGTGAGAAGTACCTCGAGATGCAGTCTCGCCACATCGACGAACGGCGCAAGCAGTTCGGGGGCAAGCTCTACCTCGAGTTCGGCGGGAAGCTGTTCGACGACCACCACGCCTCCCGGGTCCTGCCCGGGTTCACGCCCGACAACAAGATCCTCATGCTGGAGCAGCTGGCCGACGAGGTCGAGATCGTCATCGTCATCAGCGCGCTGGACCTGGCCGGCAACAAGTTCCGCGGAGACCTCGGAATCTCGTACGAGGCAGACGTGTTGCGCCACATCGACGTGTTCCGTTCCTACGGTCTGCACGTCGGCTCCGTGGTCATCTCCCACGTCACCGAGGAGAACCGGCAGGCACGCGCGTTCAAGCGCAAGCTGGAACGCCTCGGCATCAAGGTCTACCGGCACTACATCATCAAGGGCTACCCGAACGACGTTTCCCTGGTGATCAGCGAACAGGGCTACGGCCGCAACGACTACATCGAGACCAGCCGCGACCTCGTCGTCGTCACCGCGCCGGGGCCGGGCAGCGGCAAGATGGCCACCTGCCTCTCCCAGCTGTACCACGACCACCAGCGCGGGATCAGCTCCGGCTACGCCAAGTACGAGACGTTCCCCATCTGGAACCTGCCGCTGGACCACCCGGTCAACGTCGCCTACGAGGCCGCCACCGCCGACCTGGACGACGTCAACATGATCGACCCGTTCCACCTCGCCGCCTACGGGGAGCAGGTGGTCAACTACAACCGCGACGTCGAGGTGTTCCCCGTCCTCAACATGCTGTTCGAGCGGCTGCTCGGGACCTCGCCCTACAAGTCCCCGACGGACATGGGCGTCAACATGGCCGGCTACTGCATCTCCGACGACGACGTCTGCCGCCGGGCCTCCCACCAGGAGGTCATCCGCCGCTACTACAAGGCCCTCGTGCACGAGAAGCAGGAGGAACTGGACCCCGGCGTCTCGGACCGGATCGCGCTCCTGATGAGCACCATGGGGATCACCAAGGAGCACCGCCCGGTGGTCCTGCCCGCCCTCGAGGTGGCACGCCGCACCAAAGGACCGGCCGCCGCGCTTGAACTGCCG
Source organism: Tessaracoccus terricola (assembly GCF_054776555.1). Lineage (NCBI taxonomy): Bacteria > Bacillati > Actinomycetota > Actinomycetes > Propionibacteriales > Propionibacteriaceae > Tessaracoccus > Tessaracoccus terricola. Next base: position 1,177,431 of record NZ_BAAHBS010000005.1, read on the forward strand.
GACGGTCGGATCGTCACCGGCAAGACCTCGCCCCTGCTCGGGGCCTGCTCCGCGATGCTGCTCAACGCCCTCAAGGAACTGGCAGGCATCGACGACTCCGTGACGCTGCTGGCGCCCGAGCTGATCGAGCCCATCCAGCACCTCAAGACCGGGCATCTGGGCAGTCACAACCCACGGCTGCACACCGACGAGGTGCTGATCGCCCTCTCTGTGAGCGCCAACTCCGACGAGTACGCGCGCCGGGCGCTCGACGAGTTGCAGCAACTGCGGGGCTGCGACATCCACACCAGCGTGATCCTCGGCCCCGTGGACGAGGGCATCTTCCGCAACCTCGGCGTGCACGTCACCAGTGAGCCCGAGTACCAGACGAAGAAGCTCTACCGCCGCCGCTGAGGTTCCCCCTCGGCCTCAGTCTCACGGTCCGCGCCCCCGCGACCCGACACGCCGAAGAAATCGGGGGGAAAGGGGGCGGGCACCCCTTCCGTCGATTCTGCGCGGCGTGTCGGGTCGTCTGGCTCGCCGCACGCGTCGGGTGCAAATTGCTGCAAAACTGCAGAAGTTTCTCGGAAACGGCGCGGCGAGCCGCGGGTGTGCCTAGTATCTGCATCAGTTCTCGCAAGACGAAGGAGTCTCCCGTGCCTCGCACCACTGCACCCCGACGCACCCTGGCGTTGCTCGCCGCAATCCCGCTGGCGCTGGCCGGCGTCATCGCACCAGTCGCCGGGACCCCCGCGCGTGCGGCTGAGGGCGACCCGATCGTCGCCGGCTCGTTCCAGGGCGTTCTGGGTTGCCCGGGAGACTGGCAGGCAGACTGCCGCAACACCGAGCTCACCGAGACCGAACCCGGCAGCGGGATCTACTCCAACACGTTCACCCTGCCTGCCGGGGAGCACGAGTTCAAGGTGGTGCTGGACCCGAACTGGGAGACCTCCTACGGCCCGAACAACGACCCGGGGAGCAATGCCCGCCTGAACCTGCCCGCCGAGACGGACCTCACCTTCTGGTTCGACTCGTCTGCCCAGCGCATCGGCGTGACGGCGGATACGCTGGCCGACGGCGAGGGCATCGCGGAGGACGCTGACATCGCCCAGCCCGCCGTGCGCAACGCCGAGGTCGAGAACTTCTACTTCGTCATGACCGACCGGTTCGCCAACGGGGACGCCACCAACGACACCGGCGGCATCGACGGCGATCGCCTGGCCCATGGCTTCGACCCCACCAGCGAGGCCTTCTACAACGGCGGCGACCTCGCCGGGCTCGTCGAGCAACTCGACTACATCGAGGGCCTGGGCACCACGGCGATCTGGCTCACGCCGTCGTTCACCAACAACCCCGTGCAGGGCTCCGGTGCGGATGCCTCGGCCGGGTACCACGGCTACTGGACCACGGACTTCACCTCGATCGACCCGCACCTGGGCACCAACGCGGAACTCGAGGAGCTGATCGAGCTGGCCCACGCGCGCGGCATCAAGGTGTACTTCGACATCATCGTGAACCACACGGCCGACGGCATCGAGTACGCCGAGGGCAGCTACGACTACGTGGACACCGCCACCTCGCCGTACCGGGACGCCGACGGCAACGAGATCGACATCACCGCAATGGCCGGCAGCGACGAATGGCCCGCGCTGGACGCCGAGACGTCGTTCCCCTACACGCCCGTGCGGCGCGAGGGCGTGACCAAGACGCCGGAGTGGCTGAACGACGTCACGCTCTACCACAACCGCGGTGACTCGACGTGGGAGGGGGAGTCGGTGACCATGGGTGACTTCGTCGGCCTGGACGACCTCATGACCGAGCACCCGCAGGTGGTGGACGGCATGGTGGAGATCTACAAGGACTGGATGGACCTCGGCATCGACGGCTTCCGCATCGACACGGCCAAGCACGTGAACTTCGAGTTCTGGCAGGAGTGGACGGCCCAGATCTCCGCGTACGCGCAGCAGGTCAACCCGGACTTCTTCATGTTCGGCGAGGTCTACGACGCCGACCCGGGGCTGCTGTCTCCCTACGTGCGCAACTCGGACATGGACGCGACGCTGGACTTCGCCTTCCAGTCCGCGGCCACCAACTTCGCGAAGGGGTTCACCACCAGGGGACTGTCCGCGCTGTTCGCCGGCGACGACCTCTACCTCACGGCCGACTCGTCGGCGGCCGCCATCCCCACGTTCCTCGGCAACCACGACATGGGCCGCATCGGGTACTTCGTCGCTGGCTCCGACCAGCCCGAGCAGCGCTCCCTGCTGGCCCACGAACTGATGTACCTCACCCGTGGCCAACCGGTGGTCTACTACGGCGACGAGCAGGGCTTCGCCGGCTCCGGGGGAGACAAGGCCGCCCGCCAGAGCCTGTTCGGCAGCCAGGTCCCGATGTACCAGGACCAGCCGCTGCTCGACGGCACCACCCTCGGCGATGCTGACCGCTACGCCACCGACACCACGCTGTACGCGGCCATCGAGGACCTCGCGGCCCTCCGCGCGGCACACCCTGCGCTCGCGGACGGCGCGCAGTACGAGCGCTTCGCCGCCGACGGCGCCGGCATCTATGCCCTCTCCCGCGTGGCCGCGGACCAGAAGCTGGAGTACCTGGTGGCGCTGAACAACGCCACGGCTCCCAGCACCGCGACGTTCAACACCCTCACCCCCGGCGCCACCTACACGCCCATCCACGGCGGGGGCGACGTCGTCACCGCCGATGCCGACGGCTCGGTCACCCTCGAGGTGCCGGCACTGTCCGCGATGGTGCTGCTGGCCGACCGACAGGTGGCGGCCGGGTCCGGTGAGGTGACGCTGGACCTGCCCCACGGAGCCTCCGTCAGTGGGGACCTGTTCCCACTGGCCGCCACCGTCGACGACGACCGCTGGGCAGAGACCACCTTCGCCCACCGCACCCTGGCCGACGGGGCCGTGTTCGAGACCATCGGCGTGGCCGAGGACGACACCCCGCGCGTGTACGCGGACTTCTCGCAGTTCCCCATCGGAACGCCGCTCGAGGTGCGGGCCGTGCTCGCGGACGTGGACGGATTGGCCGGTGACTCGGCGCTGGTGTGGGTGGGGCAGGACCTCAGCCTGACCCCGGCTGCTGGTCCCGAGGAGCCCGGTGGCTCCGACGTCACCATCCCGGGCAGCCACAACGCGGCCATGGGCTGCCCCGCGGACTGGTCCCCGGACTGCGACCAGGCGGGCCTGGTTCTGGACGAGAACTCCGGCCTCTACACCGGGGTGTTCACCATCCCCGCCGGCAGCTACGAGTGGAAGGTGGCCTACGGCGGCTCCTGGGACGAGAACTACGGCGCCGGCGGCGTCCCCGGTGGTGACAATCTGACCTACACCACCGACGGCAGCCCCCTGCGGTTCTTCCACGACCCCGACACAAAGCTGTCCTGGGTGGTCCCGGTCTCCGACGTCGTGACCCTGCCCGGAAGCTGGCAGGCAGCGCTGGGATGCCCGGGTGACTGGCAGCCGGACTGCCTGGCCACCGCGATGCGTCCCCTCGGGGATGGGACGTGGACCTACAGCACGGACCAGCTCCCTGCCGGCAGCTACGAGATCAAGGCCGCCGTGGGCGGTTCCTGGGACGAGAACTACGGCGTCGGCGGAGTGCCCGACGGTCCCAACTACCTGGTCAGCACCGGTGCCGGTGAAGTGGTGACCATCACCTACGACGAGACCACGCACGCGCTGACCATCGAGGTGGCCAACCCGCCGCTGGCCGGAGTCGGCCAGGCCTGGGCGCAGTGGCTGACGCCCGAGGTGATCGCATGGCCGCGGTCGCTCGTGCCCGGCGACCTCTCCTCGTTCACTTGGTCCCTGCACCACGACGCCGACGGTGACCTCACCGTCGATGGGGGAGTGGCCGGTGGGGAGTCGGTGACCCTCACCTACGCCGGGGACCTGTCCGCCACGCTGGTGGAGCAGTACCCGCACCTGTCGGACTACATCGCGCTGACCCTGGACCCGGATGTGGCCGAGGAAGTGGTCGGCGGTGAACTCGTCGTCGCCGCCACCCAGGACGAGGAGCCGCGCGCCGCCACGTCGGTGCAGATCCCCTGGGTGCTCGACGAGTTGTATGCCGAGGCGCTGACCGACGTGGAACTCGGCCCGGTCTGGGACGGCAACGTCCCGACGCTGCGGGTCTGGGCACCGACGGCGGCGTCCGTCTCGCTGCTGCGTTGGCCCGCTGACGGCGCGGGTGACCCCGTCGTCGAGCCGGCCACCAGGGCCGACGACGGCACCTGGGCGGTGACCGGAGAGGCCGGTTGGAAGGACGCCCAGTACCTGTGGGCCATCGACGTCTACGTCCCGTCCGAGGACGCGGTGGTCACCAACGAGGTCACCGACCCCTACTCACTGGCGCTCACGCTGAACTCGGAGCGCTCCGTCCTCGTGGACCTGACCGACCCCGAACTGGCCCCGGCGCAGTGGAGCGACACACCGTCGCCCGAGGTTCGCAACGACGCCTCCCGGACCATCTGGGAACTGCACGTACGTGACTTCTCCATCGCCGACGAGACGGTCCCGGAGGCCGAGCGGGGCACCTACAAGGCATTCACCCGGACGGACTCGGACGGCATGCAGCACCTCGCGCAACTGGCCGAGGCCGGGATCGACACGGTGCATCTGCTGCCCACCTTCGACATCGCCACCATCGAGGAGGACCGCTCGCTGCAGGTGACCCCGGTAATCCCCGACGCCGGGCCGGCCTCGCCCGAGCAGCAGGCCGCCGTCGCTGCAGTCGCGGACCAGGACGCCTTCAACTGGGGCTACGACCCGTACCACTACACGACGCCGGAGGGCTCGTATGCCACCGACGCCAACCAGCTGGGCGGGAACCGAACCCACGAGTTCCGGGAGATGGTGGGGGCCCTGCACGCCACCGGCCTGCAGGTGGTCCTGGACCAGGTGTTCAACCACACCGCCGAGTCCGGGCAGGGCGAACGCTCCGTCCTGGACAAGGTGGTTCCCGGGTACTACCACCGCCTGTCGGCGGCCGGCACCGTGGAGACCTCCACGTGCTGCCAGAACATCGCCACCGAGCACGCCGCGGCCGAGAAGCTGATGGTGGACTCGGTGGTGACTTGGGCGCGTGACTACAAGGTGGACGGCTTCCGCTTCGACCTCATGGGTCACCACTCCCGCCAGAACATGGAGGCCGTCCGGGCCGCCCTGGACGAGCTCACCCCGGCCGACGACGGCGTCGACGGCTCTGCCATCTACCTCTACGGCGAGGGCTGGGACTTCGGCGAGGTGGCGGGCAACGCCCAGTTCGAACAGGCCACCCAGGGCCAGCTCGGCGACACCGGGATCGGCGCGTTCAACGACCGGCTCCGTGACGCAGTCCACGGCGGTGGCCCCTTCGACGAGGACCACCGCGTCAACCAGGGCTTCGGCACCGGCCTCTACACAGACCCCAACGGGCTGAGCGGGGCCACCGAGGCCGAGCAGCTAGCCACCCTGCAGCACCAGGCGGACCTGGTGCGCATCGGGATGGCCGGGAACCTGTCCGACTACGCCTTCGTGGCCTCCGACGGCAACGAGAAGCGCGGCGACGAGCTGGACTACAACGGCCAGCCGGCCGGTTACGCGAGCCAACCGCAGGAGTCGGTGAACTACGTCGACGCCCACGACAACGAGACCCTCTACGACCTCGGCATCATGAAGCTGCCAGTCGACACCTCGATGGCCGACAGGGTGCGGATGAACACCGTCTCCCTGGCCACCGTCGCGCTGGGACAGTCGCCGTCGTTCTGGCACGCCGGTACCGAGATCCTGCGCTCGAAGTCGCTGGACCGCGACTCCTACAACTCCGGCGACCACTTCAACGCCGTGGACTGGAGTCTGGAGACCAACACCTTCGGCTCCGGGCTGCCGGTGGAGGAGAAGAACGGCGACAAGTGGCCGATCATGGGCCCGCTGCTCGAGAACCCCGCGCTTGATCCCGATACCGCCGCCATGGAGGAGTCGTTCGCGCAGGCCCTGGACCTGTTGCGGCTGCGCAAGTCGACGCCGTTGCTCACCCTCGGCTCGGCAGACCTGGTCCGGGAGCGGGTCTCGTTCCCCGGGTCCGGGGCCGACGCGGTGCCCGGCCTGGTGCTGATGGCCGTCGACGACCGCGGCGCCGAGCACGCCGTGGACGTGGACCCGGAACTCGACGGGGTGCTCGTCGCCATCAACGCGACGCCCGAGGAGATCACCGTCGCCGTGCCCGAACTCGCCGGGCGCGAGTACGCGCTCAGCCCGATCCAGGCCGACGGTGCCGACGAGGTGGTCAAGGCGACGGCGTGGGTCGCGGTGGGTGGCGAACTGACCATCCCGGCGCGCACCGCCGCGCTGCTGGTGGAGGCTGCGGTGGAGGAGCCGGAGCCGAGCCCGTCGCCGTCGCCGAGTGTGTCGCCCTCGCCTGACCCGAGCGCGTCCCCGTCGCCGGAGCCGAGCGCCTCTGCGTCGGTGCCGGGCTGGTACGACCCGCACGGTGACCTGTACTCCACGCCTGGCTACCACCGGGTGAACGGGCGGCAGTGGTTCACCACCTGCGAGCCCTACTCGCAGACCATCCGGTGCCGCACCGAGATCCTGGCCACGCAGGTGGTGTTCAACGGACAGGCGTATGCGCAGGTCAACGGCTGGTACTTCAACAACCTGACATACCTGCCGATGATGAAGCGCTCCCAGTGGGCCGCCAATCCGCTCGGGTACGCGGGGGAGTGGACCGCCGCGGACGGGCGCAGGTGGCGCACCGAGTGCGACACCGCTGCCACGGGGCGGGGCGGCTGCCGCAGCTATGCCTGGTCCGGGTTCATCAACTCGGGACTGGACGCCTCCGGCAATCGGTCCTTCTTCCGCGGCCAGGGGTGGGTCTTCAACAACATCGTGCGCTTCCGATGAGCCACGTCGAGGACGAGTTCAAGCGGCTATGCCGTGTTGGGCGCGCTCGACGAGGCCGACGGTGGGATGTTCGTCTACGCGTTGTCGTTCGTCCCGGTGCTGGTGGGCGCCATCGGGGTCTCGCAGCGGAAGTTCTAGCGCGGGCGGCGTAGACTCGGGGCATCAGATCACGAGGGAGTGGTTGTGATGTCGAGGGTCGTGGCGGTGGTCTGTTTCGGGGTCGCGTTCGTCGTGGCTTGTCTGTGGGCCATCACGGGTCTGGTCCTCGGAGGCAACGCCTGGGTGCTGGTCCCGCCGGTGGCTGCGGGTTTGGCGCTCGTGACACTGCTGCTGCGACGCGACGCCGTGGCGGTGATATCCATCGGGTTCGGCACCGGAACCATGCTGGTGCTCGCCATCATCACCGGCTTCTCGATCGGGGTGTTCCTGCTGTCGGCGGTGATCTTCGGGGTGGTCGCGATCGTGGCAGCCGGCTGGGACCTGCATGCACGTAGCCGGACTGCCGAGCAGCGAGGTGCCGTCCGCCCGGGATAGCGTTGGCACGTGCCCCATGCCGACAACTTCCACCTCGTCCGTCCCGAAAGCCCGAACGGCACCGGTGTGCTGGTGCTGGCAGGCTCGAGCGGACGGATGGACACCGCTCGTGCTGAACTTCTTGCCCAGCACGGAGCCACCGCGCTGGCATTGCGCTGGTTCGGCGGCCCTGGACAGCCACCGTCGCCGCTCGAAGTGCCGCTCGAGACCTTCACGGCGGCGCTCGACCTCCTGGCGGGGGAGTGCACTCGGCTCGCCATCGTCGGACTCTCCTACGGGGCCGAGGCGGCGCTGCTGACCGCGGTCAGGGAGCCGCGCGTGGCAGCCGTGGTGGCGATCTCGCCGACGGACGTGGCTTGGGAGGGCCATCGTGACCGCGAGTCCGATGAGCCGCGCAGCAAGTGGACCTGGCGCGGGGAGCCGGTCCCGTTCGTCCCTATGCGGCGGGACTGGGAGCCCGAGGCATCACCAGTGGCGTTCACGCCGTGGTACGAGGCCAGCCGAGGTGCGGCGGGGGAGTCGACGCTGACTTCAGCACGGATCCCTGCCGTACAGTTCACCGGGGAACTCGTCCTGGTGGCCGGTGGCGACGACCAAGTCTGGCCCAGCCTCGCCCACGCCGAGAGGCTGGCCGCGCTCCGTGGCCCGTTGGAGCTGCAGACTGCCCTGGTCACGGACCCGGGAGCCGGTCACCAGGTGGTCCTGCCGGGGGAGGTCGCACCGGACGGGAGGCGACCCTACGCCGTCGGCGGTGACGCGGGCGCGGCCCGCAGGCTCGGGGAGCGTGCGTGGCCCGCGATCAGGGAGGCACTTCGCCTGCAGTGACGATCGTTGCCGACCCGGGCGTGTGCGAGTCTGAGGTCCATGAGCACCCAAGACATCCCGAAGCCCGGTGACGACGACGAGCTGCAGGTCAAGGACGCCCCGCTGCGCCGCTCCGAGGAGGAAGCCGGCAGGGACAACCCGGACGCGGGCCGGAATCCTGAGTCACAGGAGAGCGAGGAGTCACTGGACAAGTGGGAGCGCGACGAGACTGAATGACCAGGTGGCATTCCCTGAGACCCTAACCGATGGTGTGTGCGAGCCCCCACCCGCGTTCCTGCAATGACTGAGTGAACGCTTGAGCCTGCTCCAAATGGTGAATTATGTACGCCCGCTCCTTGTCGGGCTCCGCTACGTGAAAGTCATCGCGGGCAAGGAGTCGGTCGATATCATCTGGCCCCCATTGACGCGAGGTCTTCCGAGACATCGGCCACATGAGACCTCAGTCGCTTGAACGGCGCGCCATCTCCTCGGTGATCCATCGGGCAGTCTCCCTGGTGCAGGCGCCTGGTTCGCTGAAGCTGACGGCGAAGACGCCCGTGATCTCGGTGACCTGGGGAATACCGCGCAGCGCCAGGATCTCGTCGGCCTCCGCGGCGTACTCGTCACGCGGCGAGCCGGCTGCGATCAGGCCCACCGGATCCGCCTCGGCAAGGATCTTGATCATTTCGTCACGAGAGAGTGCCATGGGGATGATCCTAGGCCTTGCCTGCCGCGGGGGAGCCCATGCCGACGGCGCGTGCTCCCCGTGGGCGACCCCGCCCGCAAGGTCGGGATGGGGGTGCGGCAGAATCACTGAACGTGCGATTCCTAGCCCTGACAGGTGGCGTCCTCATCCAGCTCGTGGTGGGAGGCGTCTACTCCTGGAGCCTGTTCGGACATGCCCTCCAGTCCCCGGAGGCCATGCAGCTGGGCGCCGTGGAGGCGGCGGTTCCGTTCGAGGTCGCCATCGGCATGATCTTCATCGGAACGTCGGTCGGCGGCAGGCTGCAGGACCGCAGCAGCCCGAGGATGGTCGCCCTGGTGGGCAGCTGCGTCTACGCGGGTGGCCTGATGATTGCCTCCGCCGCCAGGGGAGCGGAGGACTTCTGGCTCCTCGTACTCGGCTACGGGGTCATCGGCGGCTTCGGGTTGGGAATGGCCTACATCGTTCCGGTTGCGTTGCTCCAGAAGTGGTTCCCGGGCAAGCGTGCCTTGGTAACCGGCCTCGCGGTCGGTGGTTTCGGCTTCGGTGCCACCCTGACGTCGCCCGTGGCGCAGCGAATGCTGGAGGCGTCTCCCGAGGCGCCGGCCGCGGCGTTCCTCCCGCTGGGTGCGGCCTACCTGGTCCTGGGCGTGCTCGGATCCCTGCTCATGTTCACCCCGCCTGCCTCCGGCGCCGCTGCGACGGCCGCAGCGGGGGACTACACCGTGCGGGAGGCCCTCCGGACGCCGCAGTGGTACGCCCTGACGGCAATGCTCGCGGTGGCCGTCGCCGCAGGCATCTCGCTGGTGTCCATGATGGCCACGGCATCCGTCGAGATAGGCGGCTTCAGCGCAGCCGCGGCCGCGACGGTGGTGGGCGGCCTGGCGCTGTTCAACGGCGCCGGCCGGATCGCCTGGGCCGCGGTCGCGCAGCGGTTCGGCCCACTGCCTGCGCTGGCAGGGATCCTGGGCCTGCTCGGCATCTCGCTGATGGCCCTCCCGCACACCACGGGCATCGCCTTTCTCGCGCTCGCAGCCGCCGTCTACCTCTGTTACGGCGGTGCATTCGGCAGCCTTCCCGCGGCGGCGGGGGAGTTCTTCGGGCTCACCCACGCCGGCGCCATCTACGGCCTGGTCCTGGTTGGTTGGTCCGTGGCCGGCGTGCTCGGCCCGCTTGCCGCCTCCAGCCTCGTGGGCATCACCGGCGACTTCCGCCTTGCCTACAGCGTCATGGGAGCGATCGCCGTCGTCGGCGTCATCCTGCCGCTCCTGACACGCGCACCGCGCCGGCAGCCGGTGGGCACTGACGTCACCCAGTTGGCGGAGGCCTCCTGAGTTCGGATCTGTCACGGGGGCACATCTCTGGTGCGTCTAGGTAGTACGCATGCGTTGGCCCAACCACCACGAAGGAAGAGCCGTTGCCCCCGCGAGACCGACCATGGGAGCAACCCACACTCCGGCTGCGGTGACGAAACTGGCGTAGTCGGAGTCATAGCTGAACAGGGCGAGAAGGACGGCCGCGACGAGACCCGGGATGCCGACCCATGCCTTGTCCCCAAGTCATCGCGTACGTCGGCAGCATCATCAACACCAGCGCACCCACGACGAGCAGGAGAGCGGCGCTGTTCAGCAGCTTCAACAGGGGCAATCCTTCACGAGGTGACATAATGCTGCTTATCGGACATATTGGCCTAGGGGTCAGATGGCCGTCAGGAGCCCACTGACGGGTGGCTCTGGGCGGCCATCTCCGCCTCCGAGCGCAGGATGCAGAACTCGTTGCCCTCAGGGTCTGCAAGGACCACCCATCCGGTCCCGTCAGGCTTGCGCAGGTCAGCCAACTGCGTGGCGCCGAGTTCCAGCACTCTGCGCACTTCATCGTCGCGATTTCCCTCAGCCGGACGCAGGTCGAAGTGCAGACGGTTCTTCGTGAGCTTCTCGTCCGGCGTCTCGATGAACAGGATCTGGTGACCGCCGTCGGGCCGTTGGATCATGCATTCCTCGTGTCCAGGCTCGTTCGGATCACCGGGCAGGTCTACGTAGCCCAACAGTTGCTTCCACCACTCGGACAACTCGTAGGCGTTGTCGGCGTCGACGGTCGTGTGACTGATGAACGATGTCATCGCCCCAGTATCACTGGGTCGCTCGCTGTTGTCAGTGGTTGACGACACACTGTTTGGAAATCGAGAAGTTCGCTGAGCCCTTCCCCTAGTATTCGAACTGGTGTACTATTAGGTCATGGACGAGGAAGCCAACCACCACCTGGACCGCTGGATCGCGATGACCAGCCGGGCCGGGGTGCTGGCCGCCCAGATGGCACAGGTCAACGCAGACCTCGTCGAACTCGCCACCCACCTCGTCAAGACCCGCACCTGGGCCGGCGACGGCGTCCGCTCACCCGAGCACTGGCTGATGGTCTACTGCGCACTCTCCCCCGCCCGCGCCTCCGAAGTCATCGCCCTCGCACAACGCCCAGAACAAATGACCGGCATGGTGCAACGGATGCGCACCGGCCAAGTCAGCCTGGACCAGGCCGCCGTCGTCGCCCAAAACGTCCCCGACCAGTACGTGCAGTCCGTCTCCGAAGAAATGGTGGCGATGACCACCGTGCCCCAGTTGCGGCGCGCGCTGAACAAGCGCCAATTCACCCCACCCAAGCCACCCGAGGACATCACCCCCTACGACGAGATCGTCGCCGCCCTGCCCGAAGACGAACGACCGTTGGAACCAGTCGACGATGGGCCCGAACTGGACATGTACACCGTCGACGGCCGATTCCACCTGCGCTTCGAGGCCAACGCCCTCGACGGAGCCCTGGTCAAGAACGCCATCAAGGAAGCAAAAGACGCCCTGTTCACCGCCGGCAACACGGAAGCCACCTACGCCGACGCGCTCCTTGAAGTAGTCAACCGGTCGCTCCACGCGGTGGAGAGCAAGTCCCGCCTCGACCACTACCGCATCCACATCAACATGGACACCGACGGCAACGGCTGGCTCAGCAAGAAGGGCGCACTCCCCCAACACCTCCTCCGCCACGTCACCTGCGACGGGAAGATCCGGCCCGTGTGGCACACCGACGCCAAACCAGTCTCAGTCGGTCGAAGCCAGCGCATCGTCCCAGAGCGCACCCGCCGGCTGATCGAGGACCGCGACGGCGGCTGCCGCTACCCCGGCTGCACCACCACCCACTTCCTCGAGAACCACCACATCACCCACTGGAGCAAAGGCGGCACCACAGACATAGACACCCTCGTCTCCCTCTGCCCCAGACACCACCGCGAACACCACCAAGACCGATTCAGCATCCACGGAGACCCAACCACACCCACCGGACTGGTCTTCAAGAACCCACACGGCTGGCCACTGACCATCCAACACCCCGAAACCGTGCCACCCACCCAACACCCACCACCAGGACCGACCCCTCTGCGGGGTACACCCCTGGACGTCACCTGCGTCTACTTCGAACCCAACCAACCAGCACCACTCGAAGACGACACCTACCCACCCACCGGCTGACCCGGTGGCTGGGCGCGGGATTCCGCCGACAGGAGGCCCGGTTTGGGTCAGCGGCAGCCGCTACTACGCTTGGTCCCATGACCACGGTGGCCGTCGCCGACGTGCGGGCTGCCGGTGAGCCTGCCGCCCCTCCCCCGACCCCATTGCCCTCCCGGATCGACTTCCCCTTGCTGCTGGCAATCGCGTTGGTCTCAGGCTTGGCTGTCGGCACAGGATTCGCACCGCTGGGCTGGTGGCCCCTGGTCCCAGTCGGCGTCGCCGGTCTCGTCCTCGCCGTCCGCCGCGCCACAGGGCTGCGGGCTGCCACTGCCGTCGGGGCGGCGTTCGGGATGGCGCTCACCACCTTCACCATCAACTGGATGCATGTCATCGACCTGGCCGCCACCATCGGTCTGATCCTGGTGGTGTCGCTCTGGTACGTCCTGCTCGCTGTCATGATCAAGGCCGGTCAGCAGACCCGGTGGTGGCCCCTCCTCGCGGCGGGCTGCTGGGTGGCCATCGACTTCGCCGCCGCACGGTTCCCCTTCGGTGGGTTCGGGTGGCTTCGGCTCGGCTACACCCAGGTTGACTCCCCGCTGGCGGGGTTGCTGCCGCTGGTCGGGGTGGTCGGTGTCGGTCTCGTGACCGCGCTGCTCGGGACCTTCCTCGTGTGGCTGTTCGAGCAGCTCACGCCGCGACGGATCACGACCACAGCGGCACTCGTGGTGGTGATCGCCGCGACAGCGGTCCTGGGCGGCGCCGTGTCGGCGGCGACCCAGTCGGGCACGACGGCGGTCGGCTGGGTCCAGGGTGGGGCTCCCGGCGGTGGGGTGTACGGGCTGGGACCGGCCCGCACCATCACCACCAACCAGGCCCAGGCCACCAGAGCGCTGGCCGACGAGGTGTCTGCCGGACAGCTTCCGGCGCCAGACTTCGTCGTCTGGCCGGAGAACTCCACGGACCTGGACCCAGACCGTGACGAGACCACCGGCATGCTCGTCCGAAGCGCGGTGGAAGCAGTCGACACACCGGTGCTCGTGGGATCAGTCGTGGAGGGCCCCGGCCCAGAGGAGCGCCAGACCGTGAGCCGCTGGACCACGCCCGAAGGCGCCGTCGAAGCCACCTACGTCAAGCGCGGCATCGTCCCGTTCGGGGAGTGGATCCCGTTCCGCGACGTGCTGCTGCCACTGATCCCGCAGCTGAGGTACGTCGGCGCACAGTCGGTGGCCGGCACGGAACCGGGACTCCTCGACGTGGAGCTGGCGGACGGGTTGCCCCTGCGCCTGGGTGTCCTGGTCTGCTACGACGTCATCTTCGACCCATACGTCCACGACGTGGCGGACGCGGAGCTGCTCGTGGTGCAGTCGAGCAACGCCATGTACCAGGGCACCGCTCAGATCGAGCAGCAGTTCGCCATCACCAGGGCCCGGGCCGCGGAGCTGCGGCGCGAGATCCTCGTAGTGACCACCAGCGGTGTCAGTGGCCTGATCGGCCCCTCCGGCGAGGTGCTGTGGCGGGAGACGGGGCCCGGTGCGGCGCACGGCGTCGAGGTCGTCCCGACCCGGAGCGGCACCACGCCCGCCGCCACCTTCGCCGGGCCCGTGGAACTCGCGGTCACCCTGGCGTCGGTGGCTGCCGTGGCGCTCCTAGCGGCAGCGCGGTTCAGGAGCCGACGTAGGCCTTGAGGTGCTGCCCCGTGGTGGTGTTGGCCGTCGCCACGAGGTCCGCCGGAGTGCCCTCGAAGACCACGGTGCCGCCGTCGTGTCCGGCACCGGGCCCGAGGTCGATGATCCAGTCGGCATGCGCCATGACCGCCTGGTGGTGCTCCACGACGATGACGGACTTCCCGGCGTCAACCAGCCGGTCCAGCAGGGCCAGCAGGTTCTCGACGTCGGCGAGGTGCAGGCCGGTGGTGGGCTCGTCGAGCACGTAGATGTCTCCCTTGTCGCCCATCTGGTTGGCCAGCTTCAGGCGCTGCCGCTCGCCACCGGAGAGCGTGGTGAGCGGCTGCCCCACCAGCAGGTAGCCGAGGCCCACGTCGGCGAGCCGGACCAGGATCTTGTGGGCGGCAGGAACCTTGGAGTCGCCGTCGGAGAAGTACTCGACAGCCTCGTCCACAGACATGGCGAGAACCTCGCTGATGTCCTTGCCGCCAAGCTCGTAGTCCAGAACATCCGGTGCGTAGCGCTTGCCGCCACAGTCCTCGCAGGGCGTAGAGACCGTGGCCATGATGCCCAGCTCCATGTAGATGACACCGGCCCCCTTGCACGTCGGGCAGGCCCCCTCCGAGTTGGCGCTGAACAGTGCCGGTTTGACGCCATTGGCCTTGGCGAAGGCCTTTCGGATGGGTTCGAGCATGCCCGTGTAGGTGGCGGGATTGCTGCGTCGGGAGCCGCGGATGGCGGTCTGGTCGATGATCACCACGTCGTCGCGATCGGCCACCGAACCGTTGATCAGGGAGCTCTTGCCCGAGCCGGCGACGCCGGTCAGCACCGTCAGCACGCCCAGCGGGATGTTGACGTCGACGTCGCGGAGGTTGTTGGCGCTGGCGCCACGTACCTCCAGTGCAGCGGTGGGTTTGCGCACCGACCCCTTCAGTGACGCCCGGTCACCCAGGTGCTCGCCGGTCAGGGTCTTGCTCCTGCGCAGCCCGGCGAGGTCGCCCTCGAACATGATCTCGCCGCCGTTGGAACCCGCCCGGGGGCCGAGGTCGACGATGTGGTCGGCGATCTCGATGACCTCCGGCTTGTGCTCCACCACGAGCACGGTGTTGCCCTTGTCGCGGAGTTGCAGCAGCAGGTTGTTCATGCGCGCGATGTCGTGCGGGTGCAGCCCGATGGTGGGCTCGTCGAACACGTAGGTGACGTCGGTCAGGGAGGAACCGAGGTGCCGGATCAGTTTGGTGCGCTGCGCCTCACCGCCGGAAAGCGTGCCCGCCGGGCGGTTCAGGCTGAGGTAGCCGAGCCCCACCTCCACGAAGTGGTCCAGGGTCTCGCCCAGCGTGTTCAGCAGCGGCGCCACCGAGGGCTCGTCGAGTTCGGAGACCCACTTGGCCAGGTCCGTGATCTGC
Source organism: Tessaracoccus terricola (assembly GCF_054776555.1). Lineage (NCBI taxonomy): Bacteria > Bacillati > Actinomycetota > Actinomycetes > Propionibacteriales > Propionibacteriaceae > Tessaracoccus > Tessaracoccus terricola. Next base: position 1,192,920 of record NZ_BAAHBS010000005.1, read on the forward strand.
ATGGCGCAGGCATCAGCGATGTTGATGCCCTTGATCTTCGACGAGCGGGCCTCCGGAGCCAGGCGTGTGCCGTCGCACTCCGGGCAGGTCCCGAACACCACTGCCCTCTCGACGAAGCGTCGGATGTGGGGCTGCATCGCCTCCACGTCCTTGGAGAGGTAGGACTTCTGGATCTGCGGGACCAGGCCGAGGTAGGTCAGGTTCGTGCCACTGACCTTGATCCTGGTGGCCTCCTTGTAGAGGAAGTCGTGCAGTTCTCGCTTGTTGTACTTCTTGATCGGCTTGTCGGGGTCGAAGAATCCCGACTCCCGGTAGATGCGGCCGTACCAGCCCTCCATGCTGTAGCCGGGGACGGTGATGGCGCCCTCGTTCAGGGAGAGCTCCTCGTCGTAGAGGGCGGCCAGGTTGAAGTCGCTGATCTCTCCCCTGCCCTCGCAGTGCGAGCACATGCCACCGAGCCGGTTGAAGCTGGCCTTCTCGGCGATGGTCTTGTCACCGCGCTGGACCGTGATCGCACCGCTGGCGCTCACAGAGGGCACGTTGAACGAGTAGGCGTTGGGTGGTCCGATCTGCGGGTCGCCGAGCTTGCTGAACAGGATCCGCAGCAGCGCGTTCGCGTCGGTGGCCGTGCCCACGGTGGAGCGCGGGTTTGCGCCCAGCCGTTCCTGGTCCACGATGATGGCGGTGGTGAGACCTTCGAGGCGGTCCACGTCCGGGCGGGCGACGTTGGGCATGAAGCCCTGCAGGAACGCCGAGTAGGTCTCGTTGATCAGGCGCTGGGAGTCGGCCGCGATGGTGTTGAACACCAGTGAACTCTTGCCCGAGCCCGAGACCCCCGTGAACACGGTGAGTCTGCGCTTGGGGATCTCTACTGAGACGTCCTTCAGGTTGTTCTCCCGCGCGCCGGTGACACGGATCAGGTCGTGGTTGTCTGCAGGGTGCTTGTGGCTCACCGAGCCATGGTGTCACGCGCAGCCAGTTGTCGCAGGACATTTCGCGCAGCAACCCGACCGGCCCGGTTGGCACCGATGGTGCTCGACGACGGGCCGTAGCCCACCAACTGGACCCGTGGATCCACCACCGCCTCCGTGCCGTCGAGCTGGATGCCGCCCAGCGGCGACGTGAGCCCGAGGGGCGCCAGGTGGGCCACGTCGGGGCGGAACCCGGTGGCCCAGATGATGGCGTCGGCGTGCTGCCTGGTGCCGTCGGCCCAGACGACGTCGTCGCCGTCGATGCGTTCGAACATCGGGTGCCGCTCGTAGACGCCGCGGTCCCAGGCGGGCTGCTCCTGCTCGCGCAGCATCAGGCCGGTGACACTGACCACGCTCTGCGCGGGAAGGCCCTGCCGGACGCGTTCCTCGACGAGGGCGACGGCGGCCCGCCCGGCCTCCTTCGTGAACGGTTCGGTGCGCCAGATGGGCTCGCGCCGAGTGACCCAGGTGGTGCCGGAGGCGTACTCGCTGACCTCGGCGAGGAGTTGCACCGCGGAGGCTCCCCCGCCCACCACGACGACGTGTTGCCCGGCGAACTCGCCGGGGTGGCGGTAGCCGTGGGTGTGCAGGTGGCGTCCGGTGAAGGTCTCGATGCCCTGGTAGTGGGGCAGGAAGGGGCGGTTCCAGGTGCCGGTGGCGTTGACGAGGGTGCGCGTGAGCCAGCTCCGCTCCCCCGCCCGCACGCGCAGCAGTCCATCAAGCGAGTCCACCCGGTCCACGCGCACGGGCCGCTCCACGGGGATCCCGAAGCGCTCCTCGTAGGAGGCGAAGTAAGCGGGCACCGCCAGGTTGGCCTGCTCCTTGGGCGAGGTGGAGGGCTCCTGCTCCCCGGGCAGGGCCGCGACGCCGTGGACGTCGTACATGGTGAGGGTGGGCCACCTGTGCTGCCAGGCACCGCCGGGGGCGTCGTTGGCGTCCAGGACGAGCACTTCCTCGCGCGGTTCGAGGCCCATGCGGAGCAGGTGGTGGGCAGCCGAGAGGCCAGCTTGGCCGGCCCCGATCACCACTGATGAAAGTACTTGTCCCACACCTGCTGGAACGCGTCTCGGGGCCGGAAAATTCCCCCATTTGGCAGCGGGGCCATCATGGCCTGATACTGATCCGCGTGAGTCACAACTTCCTGTGCCGCCGGCCCTCCGGCGAGTCGCTGATGGGCGACATCGTGTCCCTCGATCCGATCGTCGAGAGCGACCTCCCAGACCTGTTCACGGTCATGTCCGACGCCAGCGCCTGTGGCGGTGGCTACCCCTTCGAGCGGCCCCATGCGGACCTGTCCGAGACGACGGCGTGGATCAACGGCAGACTCGAGCGTGGGTCCGCCGTCTACGTGATCCGGCTGGCGGATCCGATGTTCGGCCAACCCGGCACCGTCGTAGGCACCACCTCGCTCAGCGAGATGGACGTGGTCAACGAGAAGCTTCACCTCGGTGGCACCTTCATCGGGCGGAACTTCTGGGGCATGGGCATCAACGTCGAGACGAAGCTGTTGACGTTGCAGCACGCGTTCGAGGACTGCGGCTTCGGCCGGGTGAAGATCCAGGCCGACATCAACAACACTCGCTCCCGGGGCGCCATCACCCGGCTCGGGGCGCAGTTCGAGGGCATCGTGCGCCGCGACCTGCGGCGGCTGGACGGCACGTGGCGCGACACCGTCGTGTACTCGATCCTCGCCCAGGACTGGCCCGGTGTGAAGGTTGGGCTGCAGGAGCGGGTGGCGATCGCCCGCAAGCGGATGCAGACCACGTCGTTGACCACGGACCTGCAGACGTTGGCACTGCCGATCACCTGATGTTCAACGGGTGTTAACCCGCAGGTACCCGGCAGTTATTGTTCCCCCGGTTGGCTGGCACACGTTGTCATCCCACCCCGAGAGGAACTCTCCGCGATGCACCTTCGCAAACTGCTGCCGATCCTCGGCGCCCCCGTACACGGCAACCGCTCTTCGATGACCTGCAGGATGCGCTGCGGCGACGCCTGCTTCCACGAGGTGCCCAACACCTCGGGCAACGAGTACTTCGCCGACGTCGTCGCCACCGCCGTCAGCCGGCGCGGCTTCCTCAAGGCCGGTGCCGTCGTCGGTGCCGCCGCAGTGGCGGGATCGGTGCTGACCGCCCGGTCCGCACCGTCGGCGTTCGCGGCGGAGCCGGTGTTCGACTTCGAGGCCATCGCGCCGCAGGCCACCGACTCGGTGTTCATCCCCGAAGGGTGGGAGCAGGACATCGTGATGCGTTGGGGTGACAAGCTGTTCTCCTCCGCCCCGGACTTCGACGTGATGGCGCAGACCGCCGCGGCACAGAGCCAGCAGTTCGGCTACAACTGCGACTTCCTCGGCTTCTTCGAGCTGGACGCCGAGACCGAGATCATGATGGTGAACCACGAGTACACCAACGAGTACATCATGTTCCCCGACTACGTCGAGGGTGCCCCGACCGAGGAGCAGGTCAACATCGGCATCGCCGCCCACGGCCTGTCGGTGGTGGCGGTCGCGAAGGAGTCCGGCAGCGGGCGCCTGACCCCGATCGTCGACCACGAGCTCAACAGGCGCTTCACCGGCGAGAGCGAGTTCGAGCTCACCGGGCACGCCGCCGGTCATGAACTGCTGCGCACCACCGAGGACCCCTCGGGCACGCTCGTGCGGGGCACGCTGAACAACTGCGCCGGCGGCCTCACGCCCTGGGGCACCTGGCTCACCGCCGAGGAGAACTTCAACCAGTACTTCGCAAACGCGGAGCAGGTCACTGACGAGACCACGGCCGCGCGGCTGGACCGCTACGGCATCCGTGGCGGGGCGAGCGAGCGCGGCTGGGAACTGTTCCACGACCGCTTCGACATCGCCCAGGAGCCGAACGAGGTCAACCGCTTCGGCTGGATCGTCGAGATCGACCCGTACGACCCCACCTCCACCCCCAGGAAGCGCACGGCCCTCGGCCGGTTCAAGCACGAGGCGGGCACCGTGGCCATCGCGGCCGACGGCCGGGCCGTCATCTACTCCGGTGACGACGAGCGCTTCGACTACGTCTACAAGTTCGTCTCCGACGACGTGGCGGACCTCGACGGCGGCGCCGCCGGCAACGAGGACCTGCTGGACTTCGGGACCCTCTACGTCGCGCGATTCGACGGTGACGCCGGCGCCGGGACAGACGGCACGGGCGAGTGGATCCCGCTGGTCCACAACGACCAGTCGTTCGTCGAGGGCTTCACGGCCGCCGAGGTGCTGCTGTTCACCCGCCTGGCCGCCGACACCGTCGGTGCCACCAAGATGGACCGCCCCGAGGACGTCGAGACCAACCCTGTCAACGGCCGGGTCTACATGGCGCTGACCAACAACACCAACCGCACCGAGGAGCAGGTGGACGCGCCCAACCCGCGCTCGGCCAACAAGCACGGCCACGTCATCGAGATGATCGCCGACGGGGACGACCACGCCGCGCTCACCTTCGGCTGGAACATCCTGCTGCTGGCGGGCGACCCCGCGGACCCCAGCACCTACTTCGCCGGCTACGACAAGACGCAGGTCTCCCCCATCTCCTGCCCCGACAACGTCGCCTTCGACTCCAACGGCAACCTGTGGATCTCCACCGACGGCAACCAGCTCGGCGCGCACGACGGCCTCTACGAGGTGGTCGTCGACGGCGAGCACCGGGGCCGGGTGCGCCAGTTCCTGTCCGTCCCGAAGGACTCGGAGTGCTGCGGGCCGTGGATCACCGACGGACGGGTCAACATCGCCGTCCAGCACCCCGGTGAGGGTGACGAGGCCTCGTTCGACGCCCAGACCTCGCACTGGCCCGACGGCGGCGACTCCACGCCCCGTCCTTCGATCGTCAGCATCTGGCCGGCCGCCACGACGACGCCCGCACCCTCGCCGTCGCCGTCGCCCAGCTCGTCCCCGAGCCAGACCGCGGTGCCCTCACCGGCCCCGTCCCCGACGCCCAGCCGTCCCGGGCTGCCCAGCACCGGGAACTGACCTCAGGGGCTGCGGACCACGTCCTCGGCGTGGGTCTCCGGCAGCCAGCCCCGCCACACCGGATGCCGCATCCGGCCCGACGGCGTCCACTCGGTGAAGCTCACCTCACATACCATGAGGGGCTCCACCCAGTGGGCGCCGCGGGCGTCCAGGCTTGGAACGTCCGCCACGGGTGGGTCGGGCCGTTCGATCTCGCCGAGCACCTGTTGGGCCACCCGGAGTGCCTCGTCGCTGAACCCGGAGCCCGCCTTGCCGATGTAGGTGAGGCGATCGCCCTCGTTGACCGCGAGCAGGAGGGAACCGAGCGTCCCAGCCCTCGAGTTCTGCCCTGGCGTCCAGCCGACTACGATCGCGTCCTGGCTGCGGACGTGCTTGACCTTCAACCAGGTGCGGGCCCGTTTGCCGCCCTGGTAGACGCTGGTGATGCGTTTGGCGATGACGCCCTCCAGTCCCAGGTCCCGGCTCACCGCGAGCGCCACCCCGGAGTCGGTTCCCAGCGTGTCGGGGACGTGCACGTGCCGGCCACCCTTGCCGATCAGGGCCTCCAACCGCTCCCGACGTTCCTTCCAGGGTTTGCGCAGCAGCGACTCCCCGTCGAGGTACAGCAGGTCGAAGGCCATGTAGTGCGCCGTACCGGGACTGGCGCTGTGCTGCTGCAGCAGGTCGAAGTGGGACACCCCATGCTCGTCCAGCACGACGATCTCCCCGTCGAGCACCACCTCGTGACCCGTCAGCAGGCTGGCCAGCTCCCCCAGTTCCGGGAACTGTGGGGTGAGGTCCTGACCGGTGCGGCTGGTCAGTCCGAGGACTCCCCGTGCGCACCGGGCGATGCCGCGGTAGCCGTCCCACTTGATCTCGTAGTGCCAGCCGGGGCCGTCGAGCTCGGTCTCACGGGCCGGCGTGGCGAGCATCGGTTCCGGTTCCGGCAGCCCGCGGAGCTCGGCCCCGGGTTCCCTGGCGGCGCGCTCCTCCTCGAGTTCCACGACGGGCGCGGCCCGGCCGTCGTCGGAGGGGCGCGGGCCGTCGTCGGGCATGAGGTGGATGAGCCAGTTCTTCTGGTCCCCGCCCAGCTTGGTGGCGATCAGCGCGTACCGGCGGGGTACGCCACCCAGGCCACCGTACGGCTGGCCGGTCAGGGTGGCGATCACCTCCTTGCCGTCGCGCCACTTCTCCAGCTCGTAGGTGCCGTGGTCCCAGATCTTGACCACGCCACCGCCGTACTCACCCTTCGGGATCCGGCCCTCGAAACTGGCGTAGGACAGCGGGTGGTCCTCCGTCTGGACCGCCAGGTGGTTCTTCTCGGCGGAGATCGGCGGGCCCTTGGGCACCGCCCAGGACACGAGCACCCCGTCGTGCTCCAGGCGGAAGTCGTAGTGCAGCCGTCGGGCGTGGTGCTCCTGGATGACGAAGGTGTTTCCGGGTCCCGCCTCGGGCGGCTCCTCGGGCACGGGTTCCGGGGTCTTGTCGGCGTCACGCATGGAGCGGTACTTGCGCAACCGGTCCCCCGGCGGGCCGGCGCGGCTGGGCAGGAGCCGGGCGAGCGGGTCGTGGCCCTGCGCGAGGCGCTCGAGGACGTCGGTGAACTCGAGCTGCCGCAGCCCTTCGTCGAGCTCGTCCCACTCCCTGGGGGCGGCGACGTTGGGGTGGGCGCGGCCCCGCAGCGAGTACGGCGAGACAGTGGTCTTGTTCCCGTTGTTCTGGCTCCAGTCCAACAGGATCTTCTTCTCGCGAAGGGCCTTCTTCATGTCGCTGACCACCAGGTCGGGGCGCAACTGCTCCAGCTGCCGGGCCAGTTCGTGCGCGAAGTCCGAGGCCCCGCGAGTGGTCATGGAACCGTCCAGGGCGGTGTAGATGTGGATGCCCTTGCTGCCGCTGGTGACCGGTACCGAGTCGAAGCCCACGCCGTCCAGGACCTCGCGCAGCAGGTGTGCCAGCTCCACCAGCTGCTCGGTGGTGGAACCGGGACCGGGGTCCAGGTCCAGCACGAGCCGGTCCGGGTTCTGCGGCTCCATCGCGTCGTCATAGCGCCACTGCGGGACGTGCAGTTCCAGGGCCGCCAACTGCCCCAGCCACGTGAGGGTGGCCGCGTCGTCGATCAGCGGGTAGGTGTTCGGGCCGGAGCTGTGCTCGATGGTTGCCGTGGCCACCCATTCCGGGGTGGACCTGGCCTGCAGGTTCTTCTCGAAGAAGGAGGCCCCCGGGTCCTCGGCGGTGCCGACCCCGTTCGGCCAGCGCTTCCGGGTGGCCGGGCGGCGGCGGGCGTGCGGGACGAACCACGGCGCCACCTGCCGGTAGTAGGCGATCACCTCACCCTTGGTGGTGCCCGTGGCCGGGTAGATCACCTTGTCGACATTGGTGACGCGCAGTCGCCTGCCGTCCACCTCCACCTGTGTCGCTCCGCTGGATGCCAATGGATTCCCCTCTTCCCCAGAGCATCTTGCCTGTTGGGGACACCGTTGTCAGTGAGTTGGGGACACTCGTGGGAGTAGGCTCGTTCATCGTGCAAGAGCCATACCGCTACGAGACCCTTCCGCTCGACACCCCCGACGACGACGACGCGTGGGCGCAGTACCTGGATGTCTTCCGCCAGGGTTTCCTGGACAAGCGCGCCAGCCCGGACGGGCTCGCCGTCTACCGAAATTCGAGGCGTGCCGACGGGGCCACGCTGGGCATGGTGACCACCGAGGGCCCGGGCCTGGACGGCCGCCGCCCCGTGGGTGCCTTCGTGAGTGCCCCGTTCACCCTCAACGACGGTGCGGGCCTAGTCGATGCCCTCGTCATCAACACCATCGCCGTGCGCCCGAGCCACCGCCGCCGCGGCATCCTCAAGACAATGATGCGCGCCCACCTGGAGGCGGCCATCGACGACGGTGTCGCACTCGCCCTCCTCACAGCCAGCGAGGCCACCATCTACGGCCGCTTCGGCTTCGGCGTCGCCAACCGCCGCTCCGACATCGAGGTGGACACGCGTCGGCTGCGGTTCCGCGACGACCTGGATCAGGCCCCGGGGAGCGTGGAGTTCGTGGACCCACCGTTCCTCGAGCCACACCTGGAGCGGATCCGCCTGGCCCACCAACTCCGCTACCGGGGCGCGGGCGGGTTGCAGTCGAGCCCCCGACTCCTCGACACCGGCGCCTGGGACACCGAGGCCGAGGGTCCGTCGCGCTCACTTCGTGCGGTCGTCCACTTCGACGTCGACGGCGTCCCAGACGGGTTCGCCACGTTCCGGCACGACGGCTGGGGCTCGTCGCCCATCAACACGTCGGTCCAGATGCTGTGCTCACCGGACCCGGCCATCGACCGCGCCCTGTGGGAAGCGTTGGCGGCCACGGACCTGGTCGAGCGTCTCAGCTATGGCATGTCACACCCGGCCGACCCCCTGTACACCGCGCTCGTCGACCCGTGGGCCGTGACCCAGAAGTCAACAGGCGACGCTGTGTGGCTGCGGGTGCTGGACCTGCCGCGGGCTGTGGCCGGGCGTGGCTTCGAGGGTGACGGCGAGGTGGTGGTCTCGATCAGCGACGCCATGGGCTACTGCGCCGGCACCTGGCGGATCTCCGTCCACGAGGGCCGCGGCACCGCCGTCCCCAGCACCTCCGACGCCGAGGTCTCGCTGGACATCAGCACCCTCGCCCGCATCTGGCTGGGCGACCGCAGTGCCTCGGAACTGGCCTGGGCCGGACTGGTCGGCGGCTCCCGGGAGGACGTGGCGCGGCTGTCCCGGATCTTCGCCACCGTCGAACCCCCTGTGAACCTCGCCAAGTTCTGACCCGCGGGGGATGGATGCGTCCTAGGCTCGTGGCATGAGCCAGACGCCTGACATGAAGCCCCGCTCCCGCGACGTCACCGACGGACTGGAGAAGACAGCCGCCCGCGGCATGCTGCGCGCCGTCGGCATGGGCGACGATGACTGGGACAAGCCGCAGATCGGGGTGGCGTCGTCCTGGAACGAGATCACGCCCTGCAACCTGTCCCTGGACCGGCTCGCCAAGGCCTCCAAGGAGGGCGTGCGCGCAGGCGGCGGGTTCCCGCTCGAGTTCGGCACCATCTCCGTCTCCGACGGCATCTCGATGGGCCACGAGGGCATGCACTTCTCGCTGGTCTCCCGCGAGGTGATCGCCGACTCCGTCGAGACCGTGATGATGGCCGAACGCCTCGACGGCGCCGTCCTGCTGGCCGGCTGCGACAAGTCCCTGCCCGGCATGTTGATGGCCGCCGCCCGGCTCGACCTCGCCGCCGTGTTCCTCTACGCAGGCTCCACGCTGCCGGGCAAGCTCGACGGCGAGGACGTCACCATCATCGACGCGTTCGAGGCTGTCGGCGCCTGCCTCGCCGGCAGGATCAGCCGGGAGCAGGTGGACCGGGTGGAGCGTGCCATCTGCCCGGGCGAGGGTGCCTGCGGCGGCATGTACACCGCCAACACCATGGCGTCGGTGGGAGAGGCGCTGGGCATGTCGCTGCCCGGCTCGGCCGCTCCCCCGGCCCCGGACCGTCGCCGCGACAAGTACGCCGTCGCCTCCGGCGAGGCGGTGGTGGAACTGATCCGAAAGGGCATCACGGCCCGGGACATCATGACCATGGACGCGTTCGAGAACGCCATCGCCGTGGTGATGGCGCTGGGGGGCTCCACCAATGCCGTCCTGCACCTGCTGGCCATCGCCCGGGAGGCCGACGTCCCCCTCACCATCGACGACTTCAACCGCGTCGGCGAGAAGGTTCCCCACCTCGGGGACCTGAAGCCCTTCGGCAAGTACGTGATGACCGACGTGGACCGCGTCGGCGGTATCCCCATGGTCATGAAGGCACTGCTCGAGGCCGGCCTGATGCACGGCGACGCGCTGACCGTGACGGGCAAGACACTCGCGGAGAACCTGGCCGACATCGCACCGCCCGAGCTCGACGGCGACGTCATCCACACCCTCGACAACGCCATCCACCACACCGGTGGCCTCACCATCCTGAAGGGATCCCTCGCCCCCGAGGGGGCGGTGGTGAAGTCCGCCGGCTTCGACAACGACGTGTTCACCGGCACCGCCCGGGTCTTCGACGGCGAGCGCGCCGCCCTGGACGCACTTGCCGAGGGCCGCATCGTCGGAGGCGACGTCGTCGTGATCCGCTACGAGGGACCGAAGGGCGGGCCCGGGATGCGGGAGATGCTGGCCATCACCGGCGCCATCAAGGGCGCCGGCCTGGGCAAGGACGTGCTCCTGATCACCGACGGTCGCTTCTCCGGCGGCACCACCGGGCTGTGCGTCGGGCACATAGCACCCGAGGCGGTGGACGCCGGCCCCATCGCCTTCGTCCGCGACGGCGACCCGATCACCCTCGACGTCGCGGGCCGTACCCTGGAGCTCGGCGTGGCCGAGGACGAACTGGCCCGGCGTCGGGAGGGCTGGGCGCCGAACCCGCCGAAGTACACGCGCGGGGTGCTGGGCAAGTACGCCAAGATCGTGCAGTCCGCCGCGCACGGCGCCATCACCAGCTGAGGCCGGTCAGACCTCGGCGTTCCAGCGGACGACCGCCGGGTTCTCCTTCTCATACCCGAGCAGGCTCAGGGTGCCGGTCTCGAGTGGGAAATGCTTGGCCAGTTCGATGGGCAGGCCGAGCCAGACCATGGTGAACGCCCGCAGGGAGTGTCCGTGGGCGAACACGATGGCGTCCTCGGGGCCCGAGTCGCGGATCCGTTCGACGACTCGCCCCAGCCGGGCGGCGACATCGGCCTCGGTCTCACCGGGGTCGTAGCCGTCGCGCTCGAACTGCGGGGCGCCGTGGGTCCAGATCCGCCAGCCGGGGATCTTCTCGCGGATCTGTGGCGAGGTCAGCCCCTCCCCCGGCCCGTAGGCCCACTCAACGAGGTCGTCGTCGAGTTCCGGGGTGAAGCCGGCGATCTCCGCCGTCTCCAGAGCGCGTCGCCGCGGGCTGGACAGCACCAGGCCGAACTCGCGTCCGGCCAGTGCCTGTCCCACCCGGCGGGCGTCGTCGCGGCCCTTCGCCAGCAGCGGCAGGTCCGTGACCGAGGTGTGCTGACCCGACTCGGACCACTCGGTGGCTCCGTGCCGGGCCAGCCAGACCCTCGTGCGCCCGGTCATGATCAGAAGTTGATCATGTGGCCGCCGATGCCGTGGGCGGCCTCCTTCATGGCCTCCGACAGCGTCGGGTGCGCGTGGATGTTGCGGGCGATCTCGTCCGTGGTCAGGTCGTAGGCCTGCGCCAGCGTCAGCTCGGGCAGCAGCTCGGTGACGTCGGGGCCGATCATGTGGGCACCGAGGATCTCGTTGTAGCGGGCGTCGGCCACGATCTTGACGAAGCCGGTGGCGTCGCCCAGTCCCCAGGCCTTGCCGTTGGCGGCGAACGGGAACTTGGAGACCTTGACCTCGTAGCCCTTGTCCTTGGCCTGCTGCTCCGAGTAGCCGAAGGAGGCCACCTGCGGCTGCGAGTAGGTGGCGCGTGGGATCATGTCGTAGTTGATCGGGTGGGTCTCCACCCCGGCGATGGTCTCGGCGGCGACGATGCCCTGGGCCTCGGCGGTGTGGGCCAGCATCATCTTGCCGGTGCAGTCGCCGATGGCGTACACGTTCTCCACGTTGGTGCGCATGAAGTCGTCGATGCCGACGGCACCGCGGTCGGTGAGCTCGACACCCAGCTTCTCCAGGCCGTAGCCCTCGGTGCGGGGGGCGAAGCCGATGGCGGAGAGGAAGCGGCTGGCCTCGAGGACCTGCTGCTCGCCACCCTTGGCGGGGCTGACGGTGACCTTGACGCCGGAGCCGGTGTCCTCGATGCTCTCCACCTTCGTGGAGGTGAGGACCTTGATGCCGAGCTTCTTGTACGCCTTGGCCAGCTCCGCCGAGATGTCCGCGTCCTCGGTTGGCACCATGCGGTCCAGGAACTCGACGATGGTGACGTCCACGCCGTAGCTGCTCAGGACGTAGGCGAACTCGGTTCCGATCGCGCCGGAGCCGCCGATGATGATGGACTCGGGCACGGACTCCTCGAGGATCTGCTCCTCGTAGGTGACGACGTTGGCCGAGACCTCGGTGCCCGGCAGCAGACGCGTCGTGGCACCCGCGGCGACGATGGCGTTGGCGAAGGTGACCTTCTGGGTGTTGCCCGAGTCGTCGGCCACCTCGATGGTGTTGGCGTCGACGAAGGTGCCCCAGCCGTTGAACTCCTGGATCTTGTTCTTCTTCATCAGGAAGTGGATGCCCTTGGTCATCCGCTCCGAGACGGCGCGGCTGCGCTGGTAGGCCTTGCGGTAGTCGAAGCTGACCTTGCCCTCCACCTCGAGCCCGAACGCGTCGGCCTCCTTGTTTACGATGTTGGCGATCTCGGCGTTGCGCAGCAGCGACTTGGTGGGGATGCAACCCACGTTGAGGCAGACACCGCCCCAGTACTTCTTCTCGATGATCGCGGTCTTCAGGCCGAGCTGGGCGGCACGGATCGCCGCCACGTAACCACCGGGACCGGCACCAACTACAACTACGTCAAAATCGTGGGTCATGGGAGCCACTCTAGTCCCCCACGAACCGGGCTGCGACACGGACCGACACATCCGAATCGGGTTTATCTCAGATATGAGATACAGTGGCGCGATGAGCGCAACCAGTCAGTCCCTAGGAATCATGATCCGCGAGGCCCGCACCTCGCGCGGGTGGTCCCAGCAGCGGCTAGCCGACGCCGTGGGCACCGCACAGAGTGCGGTCCACCGGATCGAGAACGGCCAGCAGAACCTCTCCCTGAACATGATCGGCCGCCTCGCCGAGGCGCTGGACATGCCGCTCATCCAGACCGCCACCGCCGGTCAGATGAACTTCGAGATCCAGGGCCCGACGCAGCTCAGCGGTGAGATCGAGGTGCGCAGTTCCAAGAACGCCGCCGTCGCGCTGCTGTGCGCCAGCATGCTGAACCGCGGCCGCACCGTCCTGCGCGGCATCGCCCGCATCGAGGAGGTCGACCGCATCTGCGAGGTGCTGGAGTCCCTCGGCGTACAGATGACCTGGACCGGCGACGGTCAGGACCTCGAGCTGGTCCGTCCCGAGACCCTCACTTGGGAGACCATCGACCAGCGAGCGGCCCGCCGCACCCGCAGCATCCTGATGTTCCTCGGCCCGCTGCTGCACGACTTCGACGAGTTCAAGCTCCCCTACGCCGGCGGCTGCGACCTCGGCGCCCGCACCGTGCACCCCCACATGTCCGCGCTGCGTCGGTTCGGGCTCGCGGTGGAGGCCACCGACGGGCAGTACAACGCCACTGTGGACCGGGACACCCAGGGCGAGCGCCACGTCACGCTGGTGGAACGCGGCGACACCGTCACCGAGAACGCCCTCATGGCCGCCGCCCGCACCCCGGGTGTGACCGTCCTGCGCAACGCGTCGGGGAACTACATGGTCCAGGACCTGTGCTTCTTCCTGCAGCGCATCGGCGTCCAGATCGAGGGCATCGGCACCACCACCCTGCGCATCACCGGCGTCCAGGACATCGACGTGGACGTGGAGTACCACATCTCCGAGGACCCGATCGAGGCGATGAGCCTGCTCACCGCCGGGATAGTGACCAGGTCCGAGATCACCGTGCGCCGCTGCCCCATCGAGTTCCTCGAGGTCGAGTTCGCGGTGCTGGAGGAGATGGGCCAGCGCATGACGCTGTCCCCCGAGTACACCAGCCGCAACGGCCGCTCACGCCTGGTGGACGTCACGGTGCACCCGTCGGAGCTGGTGGCGCCGCTGGACAAGATCCACCCCATGCCGTTCCCCGGCCTCAACATCGACAACCTGCCGTTCTTCGCGGTCATCTGCGCCATGGCCGAGGGCCAGTCGATCATCTACGACTGGGTCTACGACAACCGCGCCATCCATCTGAAGAAGCTCGCGGACCTGGGTGCCAACGTGACACTCATGGACGCCCACCGGCTCATGATCATCGGCCCCACCAACTGGCGCGGCCGAGACATCGAGTGCCCGCCGGCGCTGCGTCCGTCGGTGTGCCTGCTGCTGGCCGCCATGGCTGCGCGCGGGACCACCAACCTGACTGATGTCTACGTGATCAACCGCGGCTACGAGGACCTGCCCCAGCGCCTCAACAAGCTCGGCGCGAAGATCAACGTCTTCTGGGGCGAGAAGAACGGCGACGAGCTCTGAGGCTCACTCCAGCCGCGTGGCCTCGAAGCTGTGCTTCGGGGCCACGATGCTCTCCTGGGCCGCCACCAGCTGCAGTTCCGGCTCGCCGCTGAGAGCGGTGGTCTCGAGGATGGAGTAGACCACCGAGGCCGTCATCCCGAGGGTGCGGGCGAGGTCCCCCGTCTTCAGCCAGTGGGCCAGGAACACCGCGGTGGTCAGGTCACCGGAGCCCACGAAGCTGCGGTCCAGCAACGGCGTCGCGACGATGTGGGCGCCCTCGGGGCCCACGGCCAGCATCCGCATGACGCCGGGTTCCATGTCGGCGCCGACCACCGAGGTCACCACGACGAGCTCCGGTCCACGGGCGCGCAGTTCGTGGGCCGCCTCGAGGACCTCGGCGAGGGTGTCGGTGGTGCGCCCGGTGAGGTACTCGAGCTCGAACAGGTTCGGGGTCATGATGTCCGCGGCCCCCACCACGTGGTCACGCATGAACTCCGGGATGCCGGGGGCGCAGAAGAACCCGCGCCCGACGTCGCCCATCACCGGGTCGGCGCAGAACACGGCATCCGGGTTGCGCTGCTTGACCAGGGCGGCGGCGTCGAGGATCACCTGGCCCATCTCCGGGGACCCCTGGTAGCCGGCCAGCAGGGCGTCCACCCGGTCCAGCACCTGCCGCTCGTCGATCCCACGGACCACGTCCGCCACGTCTGCGGCCGGGATGAGTGGTCCCCGCCAGGCCCCGTAGCCGGTGTGGTTGCTGAAGTTGACCGTGTGCACGGGCCAGACGTCCACCCCGCTGCGCTGCAGGGGGAACACCGCGGACGAGTTGCCCGCGTGGCCGTAGGCGACGGCCGACTGGATGGAGAGAACGGTACGCATCTGACAAAGTGTGGCACTGCCGCGCGGGATGGGCATAATGACGTCCATGGTTTCCGCGCCTGATGGCTTCCTGTCCCCCGGCTTCACGGCCATGGCCCATCGCGGCGGCGCCCTGCTGGCCGAGAACCTGGGCATCGAGAACACCTTGGAGGCGTTCCGCAACGCCGTTGCGCTCGGCTACGAGTACCTGGAGACCGACGTCCACGCCACCCGCGACGGCGTGCTGGTGGCCTTCCACGACGTGAACCTCGTCCGGGTGACCGACACCGACGCGGCGATCGAGGACCTCACCTTCGCCGAACTGCGGGAGCTGCGGGTGGGTGGCAGGGCGGTGATCCCCACCGTCGACGAGCTCTTCGAGGAGTTCCCCGACTGTCGGTTCAACCTGGACCTCAAGGCGCCGGGCGCCATCCACCTGCTGGTGGAGGCGATCCGACGGCACAAGGCGGAGCACCGGGTGTGCGTGGGTTCGTTCTCACGGCGCCGGCTGGCACGCTTCCGTCGCCGGTTGCCGCAGGTGCCGACGGCGTTCTCCCCCGTCGGTGTCGTGGCGATGATGCTGGGGCTGGTGCGTCGCACCCCCGGGGGACCGCCCCGGGTGTACCAGGTGCCGCTGACCCACCGCGTCGGACCGTTCACGGTGAAGGTGGTCACGCCGCAGCGAATCCGCACCATCCAGAACTCCGGGCGCAAGATCCACGTGTGGACGATCGACGAGCCCGGCGTCATGCACGAGCTGATCGACTGGGGCGTGGACGGCATCATCACGGATCGGCCCGATCTGTTGAAAGGCGTACTCAGGAGCCGGGGTATGTGGTCTACTCGGAACTGATGGAGCACCCCGTTCGTTGAACCATCAGGAGGGAGACGACTATGGCTGATCGTGCACTGAGAGGCGTCGGACTGGGCGCCAAGAGCTTCGAGGACGAGCAGGGCATCGAGTTCGCCGATCGCAACCAGATCGGATTCGACTGTCCCAAGGGCCACCACTTCGAGGTGACCTTCGCCCTGGAGGCGGAACTGCCCACGGAGTGGGAATGCAAGAAGTGCGGCCTGATGGCCGTGCGCTCCGACGGCTCCGTCGGGGAGGAGAAGGAGACCAAGCCGCAGCGCACCCACTGGGACATGCTGCGTGAGCGCCGCTCCATCCCCGAACTGGAAGAGATCCTCGACGAGCAGCTGGGCAAGCTGCGGGACTCCGGCAAGTCCTAGCGTTCCTCGTCATCTTCGACGACCTCGCCCTTGATCACCTGTGATCCGGGCGGGGTCGTCGTCGTTGTGGCCACCCGCATGCTCCGGCCCGCCCACTTGCCCAGCCCGGCACGCACCAGGGGCCGGGTGAACGGGAGCAGGAGCAGCAGGCCCACCACGTCGGTGATGAACCCGGGCAGGATCAGCAGGACCCCACCGATCAGGACCAGGACGGCGTCCGCGGCCCTGCCAGGTGGCAGGGCGCCGGTGCGCAGCGACTCGGACAGGTTCCCCCAGGCCCGGCGCCACTCCCGCTGCAGCAGGAACGCCCCCAGCAGCGTCGTGGCCGCGAGGATGGCGAGCGTCCACCAGCCCAGCTGGCTGGAGACCCAGATCAGGGCTGCGATCTCGGCCAGGACGAACAGCAGGAAGGGAACCACAACGAGTGCGACGCCCCACCGGCCGACGGTCCCGGGCCGCGGCTCAGACATGGCGCTTGCGCCGCCCGGTGAGCTTCCCGAGGAAGTTCCGGACCTGCTTGGCGCGGTGGTCCACACCCCACAGGGCGGTGCGGATCATGGCCTCGATGACGATGCCGCGGCTCATCTTGGAGTCGCCGAACTCCCGCTCGACGAACTCGATGGGCACCTCCACCACCTTGTAGCCCTTCTTCACGGCCCGCCAGGCGAGGTCCACCTGGAAGCAGTAGCCGGCGCTAGCCACCTCGTCGAGGCCGATGCCGCGCAGGGTGTCCGCGCGGAAGGCGTTGAAGCCGCCCGTGGCGTCCTTCAGGTTGATGCCCAGCCACAGCCGGGTCCACAGGTTGCCGCCGCGGGACAGGATCTCCCGGGACTTGGGCCAGTTGACGACGCTGCCGCCCTTGACCCAGCGGGAGCCCTTGACCATGTCGGCTGTCTCCAGCGCCTTCAGCAGGAGCGGGAGCTGTTCGGGCTGGTGGGAGCCGTCGGCGTCGTGCTCTACGAGCACTCCGTAGCCGGCGTCGAGGCCCCAGTGGAAGCCCGCGAGGTAGGCGGCACCCAGGCCCTCCTTGCCCTTGCGGTGCAGGACGTGGATGTGGTCGTCGTCGGCCGCCAGCCGGTCGGCGATCTCGCCGGTGCCGTCGGGCGAGTTGTCGTCGGCCACCAGGACGTGGGCCTCCGGGACCGAGGTGCGCAACCGTCGCGTGATGCTCTCGACGTTCTGCGCCTCGTTGTACGTCGGGATGATCACCAGTACCTTGCCCAGCGGCGGGTAGTGCGTCATTCGCTACTTCCAATCGGTTGTTCGGAATTGTCCATCCTACCGGGACGCCTGCGCCCTCCCCGGGTAGCCACAGCGTAGAGGGTGGCGCCCAGCGCCGTCGCGGACACGACGATCGCGAGCCACGGGCCGATGGTGACCGCGAGGTTCACGTTGGTGCGCAGCGGCACGGTGAAGGTGCGGTTGGCGGAGGTCAGTTCGGAGGTGGACTCGTGCAGGACGCCGTCCACGTCCACCAGCCCGGAGACCCCGTTGATGGTGGACACGATGATCTCGCGTCCGGTCTCGAGGGCCCTGATGCGGTTCAGGGCGGTCTGCTGCGGCACCTCGAAGGTGCCCGCGTAGGTGTTGGTGTTGCTCTGGGAGACCAGCACCTGGGCGTCGGCCCGGATCGTGTCGAAACTGGTGGAGTCCCAGGCCAGTTCGAAGCAGATGATGGTGCCTACCCGCAGGTACTGGAAGGCGGCGGTGGGGGCGTCGACGACGCCGGGTCCGTCGCCCGGGATGGACTGGCGGCCGATCTGCTCGAGGATGGGCAGGCGCGGCAGCAGGAAGTCCCGGAACGGGATCCACTCGCCGAAGGGAACCAGGTTGCGCTTGTCGTAGCGGTCGCCCGGGCCGGTCTCCGGGTGCCACCACAGGCTGGAGGTCTGCCGGGAGTCGGGTTCGGGTCCGTCCATCACCGCGCCGACGAAGATCGGCACCCCGGCGAGGCGGACGGCCGTCTCGATCTGTTGGCGGGTGGTGGCGTCGCGGAGGGGGTCGATGTCGGTGGCGTTCTCCGGCCAGACGATGAAGTCCAGCGGCTCTGCCCCGCGGGCGCGGTTCTCGGCCAGCAGGCGCACGGTCTCGCTCAGGTGGTTCGCCGTCACTGAACGCGCGTAGGTGCCGGTGCCCTTCTCGGCGCGGTTCACGTTGCCCTGCACCACCCCGACGGTGACCTGCTGCTCGGGCTCGGCGTGCGGGACGAACGTCAGGGCGGCGCCGGTGACGAAGATCGCGAGTCCCCCGGTCGTGGCCCGCAGGCGCAGCGTCCGATCCGTGACGGCGAGCAGGAGCAGGTTCGCCCCCAGTGCCAGCAGTAGGGTCACCCCCGCCGAACCCACCCAGGCGAACCAGCCGGAGATCGGCTGGTCGAGGCCGGTGTGGGCGAGCCGGATCCACGGGAAGCCGCCGAACGGTACCGAGCCAGCGGCTGTCTCCACCGCCACCCACGCCGCCGGCACCCAGAACACCCAGCCGCGGATCCGCGTCAGCAGTGCCGTGAGGATGCCCAGCACGAGGAACCACAGCGACATGAACGCCACCAGCCCGATGGCCACAGGCACCCCGAGCACGCTGATCCAGTGGATTGTGAGGGTGTTGAGCGCCACGCCCACCACGAGGCCGTGCAGGGCCGCGTCGCCGGCGCTGCGGCCGGCGAGGAGCCACGTGAACAGCGCCGCGCCGAGGAGTGTGGCGGGCCATAGGCCCATCGGTGCGAACCCGAGCCCCACCAGGAGTCCGGCGAGCACTGCCAGCGGCAGGGACTGGAGCCTGGTCAGGCAAGGCGGTTTGAGCGGCGACACGCGCGCCAGCCTACCCGGGGCAGTTGTGACAGGATTGGCCGGTGAGCACCCTGATGGTCTTCGACACGTCCTACCTGTACTTCCGCGCGTTCTTCGGGTTGCCCTCCTCGATGCGGACACCGGACGGGAGCCCGATCAACGCCGTGAAGGGGCTGCTCGACTCGATCGCACGGCTCGTGGACCAGTACCGCCCGGACCTCGTGGCCTGCGCGTGGGACGACGACTGGCGGCCCGAGTGGCGCACGGACCTGGTGCCCTCCTACAAGGCCCACCGCGTCGTCGCGGAGGTGGCCGACGGGGTGGACCAGGAGGAGACGCCCGACGAGCTCTCGCAGCAGGTCCCGGTGATCCGGCAGGTGCTGCAGGAACTGGGCATCGCCGTGATCGGCGCCGCCAGCCACGAGGCCGACGACGTCCTGGCCTCACTCGCCACCCAGCACTCCGGCCGCTCGCTGGTGGTCACCGGGGACCGGGACCTGTTCCAGCTCGTCGACGACGACACCTCGGTGGTCTACGTCGGCCGCGGCGTCGCCAAGCACGAGGTGGTCACCGACGACTGGCTGGTCACCAAGTACGACCTGCCGGCCGCCCGTTACGTGGACTTCGCCGTCCTGCGCGGCGACCCGTCCGACGGGTTGCCCGGGGTGAAGGGCGTCGGCGAGAAGTCGGCGGCGAAGCTGGTCAGGCAGTTCGGTTCCCTCACTGAACTGGTGGAGGCGGCGATCTCCGGCACCGGCGTGATGCCGCCCGCCACCCGGGCCCGCATCGTGGCCGACGCGGAATACATCCTGAAGGCAGAGGTGGTGGTGGAGGTGGTGCGGGACCTGGAGCTCGCCGCCCCCACTCCCCTGCCGCTCGAGGTCCCACCCGCCACTGTGGCGGCCATCCAGGAGCGGCTGGGCCTCGGCGGGACGATGGACCGTGTCGTCGCGGCGCTGGCTCAGCGCGGGGCGTGAAGCAGGTAGACCGCGGAACTGGCGAACGCGTTGGCCGCCAACCAGCCGAGCTTGTGGGCGTGGCCCTGCTCGTCCAGCGGGATGCGGCGGTCCACCTGCAGCTCGAGGCTCTGGAACAGGGGCTCCAAATCTGCCAGTGAGGTGTAGTGGATGTTGGGCGTGTCGTACCACTCGAACGGCAGGTCCCGCGACATCGGCATCCGCCCGCCCAGCAGCCTGAGCCGGTTGCGCCAGTGCGCGAAGTTCGGCATTGACACCACGCTGTGCACCGCGATCCGGGCGATCTGGCGAAGCACCTCGCGCGGCTTGTACACGTTCTGCAGGGTGCGGGAGAGGACGACCACGTCGTAGGAGTCGTCCCCGAACTCGTCCAGCTGGGTGTTCAGGTCCAGCTCGATCACGTTGACACCCGCACGGATGGCGGCCGTCAGTTCGCTCGGCTCCATCTCCACACCGGTGCCGGTGCAGCCCTTCTGCTCCAGCAGTTTGAGGAGTTCACCGTCGCCACAGCCGAGGTCCAGGACGCGGGATCGCTCCGGGATTAGGCGGGAGATGAGTTGCAGGTCCGGGCGCAGTTGGCGGGTCATGCGGCAGCACGCTCCATGAAGGCCGAGATGCTCTGGTGGTAGTCGTCGATGGTCAGCAGGAAGCTGTCGTGGCCCCACGGCGAGGAGATCTCCCGGAAGGAGGTCGGCACCCGCGCCCCCTCGAGGTGTCGCACGATGCGGCGCGAGTGTTCTGTGGAGAAGCGCCAGTCTGTGTCGAAGCTCACCACGAGCACCTTGACCGGGTCCGCGGCGAGCGCTGCGGTGGCGTCGGGCTCCGCGAACGGGTCGAAGTAGTCCATCACCCGGGTGAGGTAGAGGTAGCTGAGGGCGTCGAAGCGGGACAGGAACGAGTTGCCCTGGTGCTCCAGGTAGCTCTCGACGGCGAAGTCCACCCCGAAGTTGTGGCCCAGCTCGCCCGACTGCGCCTCGCGCCCGAACTTGGACTGGAAGCCGTCCTCGGAGAGGTAGGTGATGTGGGCCATCATGCGGGCCACGCTCAGTCCCTTGTCCGGCGACGTGCCCAGGGCCTGGAAGTCACCGTCCCGGAAGTCCGGGTCGCGCATGATGGCCTGCCGGCCGACCGCGGAGAACGCGATGTTCTGGGCCGTGAGGCGCGACGACGCGGCGATCACGATGGCGTTGTCCACCTCCGCGGGGTGGGTGAGGATCCACTCCAGGACCTGCATGCCCCCCAGCGATCCGCCCACCAGTGCGGCCCAGCGCTCGATGCCGAGGTGCTCGCCCAGGCGTCGGTGCACGGTCACGAAGTCCGACATCGCCAGCAGCGGGAAGTCCAGGCCGTAGGGCTCACCCGTGGCCGGGTTGGTGGAGGACGGCCCCGTGGTGCCCTGGCAGCCCCCGAGCAGGTTCGGGCAGACGACGAACCAGACGTCGGTGTCGATGGGCTTTCCGGGACCGATCAGCGTGTCCCACCAGCCGGGGCGCTTGTCCCCCGGGCGCTGACCGGCGGCGTGGGCGTCGCCGGTCAGCGCGTGGCAGATGAACACCGCGTTCGAGCGGTCTGCGTTCAGCGTGCCGTAGGTCTCGTAGCGGACGGAGACCTCCGTCATCGTCGCCCCACTGCGCAGGCGCAGCGGTTGCTCGTCCGTGAACAGGAGGGCGTCGTGACAGGAGGTTTCCACCCGGCCATTGTGTCAGGAGAACTGGGACAGCGCCTTGTCCAGGTCAGCGATCAGGTCGTCCACGTTCTCGATGCCCACGGACAGCCGCACCAGCTCCGGCGGCACCCCGGCAACGACGAGCTCCTCGTCGGAGAGTTGCGAGTGGGTCGTGGTGGCGTTGTGGATCACGAGGGACTTGGCGTCGCCGATGTTGGCGAGGTGGCTGAACAGCTCCAGCGACTCGACGAACTTGGCCCCCGCCTCGCGTCCGGCCTTGAGGCCGAAGGACACCAGGCCGCCGAAGTAGCCGTCCTTCAGGATCCGCTTGGCGATCTCGTGGCTGGGGCTGGACTCCAGGCCCGGGTAGTTCACCCAGCTCACGGCGTCGTGGCCCTCCAGGAACCGGGCGATCTTCAGGGCGTTGTCGCTGTGGCGCTCCATTCGCAGGTGGAGCGTCTCGAGGCCCTGCAGCATCAGCCACGAGTTCAGCGGTGCGATGGCGCCGCCGGTGTTGCGCAGCAGCACCGTGCGGGCGCGCAGGATGTAGGCGGCCTCACCGGCGGCCTCGGTCCACACCACGCCGTGGTAGGCGTCGTCGGGCTGGGTCAGGCCGGGGAAGCGCTCCGCGTGGGCGGCCCAGTCGAACTTGCCCGAATCGACGATGATGCCGCCCATGCTGGTGCCGTGGCCGCCGATGTACTTGGTGGCGGCGTGCACGACGACGTCGGCACCGTGCTCGAAGGCGCGGGTCAGGTACGGGGTGGGGACGGTGTTGTCCAGGATGAACGGCAGCCCAAGCTCGTGCGCGGCGGCGCTCCAGGCGTCAATGTCGATGACGTTGATGGCCGGGTTGCCCACCGTCTCACCGAAGACCAGCTTGGTCTTCTCGTCGACGTGCTTGGCCAGTTCCTCCGGCTTGTTCGGGTCCACGAACCGGGCCTCGATGCCGAACTGGGCCAGGGTGTTCTTGAACAGCGCGAACGTGCCGCCGTAGAGCGTGGACAGGGCGACGATGTTGTCGCCGGCGTAGGTCAGGTTCAGCACGGCGTAGGTCACGGCCGTCGAACCCGAGGACGTGGCGAGCGCCCCGACGCCACCCTCGAGGGCGTTCACGCGCTGCTCGAACACGTCCTGGGTGGGGTTCATGATGCGGGTGTAGATGTTGCCGGGCTTGCGCAGGGCGAACAGGTCCGCGGCGTGCTCGGTGTCGTCGAAGACGAACGACGTTGTCTGGTAGATCGGGACGGCACGGGAGTTGGTGGCCGGGTCCGCGGTCTCCTGACCTGCCTGCACGGCGAGGGTTTCGGGACGGTACGTCATTGTGCTCCTTGGAGAAGGGTTGGTCGATCGCTGGAAACACTAGCGAGCTTTCCACCGGTGCAACCCCGCGGTCCACGGTCCTATTCCCGCCTAGGCGGACTCGCGCACCACCAGTTCGGTTGGGAGCGTGACGTGGCGCAGTTCCGCCCCGCCCACCAGGTCCAACAGGACGGTGGCCATCTGCTCGGAGAGTTCCTTCCACGGCTGGCGCATCGTCGTCAGCGGCGGGTCGTTCTCGGCAGCGATGCCGGAGTCGTCGAATCCGGCGACTGCCACGTCCCCGGGCACGGAGAGCCCGGCCTCGCGGAGTTCGGCGACGGCGCCGACGGCCATCAGGTCGTTGGCCGCGAAGACGGCGTCGAACTTGTTCCCGGAGGCCAGCAGTTCCCGCATCGCACGCCGGCCCGAAGCCCTGCTGTAGTCGCCCGCCACCACCAGGGCAGGATCGAATTGCTCCCCCATCGCCTCGCGGAAGCCCTGCAGCCTGAAGTGCCCGCCCGGGGTGTCGTCCGGGCCGGCGATCATGGCGATCCGGCGGTGCCCCCTGCCCAAGAGGTAGTCGGTCATGACAGCCGCGGATCCGGCCTCGTCCACCGAGACCGACGAGACCGACGACTCGTGGCCCAGCGGCAACCCGCAGGCCACCATGGGCAGTTTGTGGTTGAGCAGTGAGGGCAGAAGCGGGTCCTGTTCGTGGGAGGAGATCAGCATGACGCCGTCCACGTGACCGGCGCTCAGGTAGCGCTCCACGCTCTCCCGCTCCCCCTCACTGCCGGCCACCAGCAGCACCAGCGTCACGGAGCGCTCGGCCATCGCCTCGGCGATGTCTCTCAGCAGCAGCGAGAAGGTCGGGTCCGCGAACAGCAGCTGGTACTCCTCCGTCAGGAGGAAGGCGACGGAGTCCGTGCGGCCGGTCGCGAGGCTGCGAGCGTGGGCGTTGACCTTGTACCCGGTCTGGCGGATCGCCTCCTCCACGGCGGAACGCGCCTGCGGCGAGACCCAGTTGGCGCCGTTCATGACCCGGGAGACGGTGGCGTAGGACACACCGGCGGCCTTGGCCACCTCGCGGATCGTCGGCTTGCGGCCACCGCTGCCGTTGGGCTTCGTCGTCATGGGGCTTGACTCTAGTTGGAATCGACGCCAAGGTTGATTGTAAACGGTTACAGGTCCATAACGTTCTGCAAACTTGCATTGATTTTCGCAAATTTTATGGGCATCATGTGTGGAAGCTGCACAATGGCACCAATGAACAACGGAGTGGCATGACGAGTACCCCAGCCTGGCCCGATGTCGAGGGGCTGTCCTACGGCGGCGACTACAACCCCGAACAGTGGGGTCGCGACGTCTGGGACGAGGACGTGCGCCTCATGCGCGAAGCCGGGGTGAACCTGGTCAGCGTCGGCATCTTCTCCTGGGGTCTGCTCGAGGTCGCCGAGGGCGAGTTCGACTTCGGGTGGCTGGACGAACTGCTGGACCTGTTGCATTCCAACGGAATCAAGGTGGACCTCGGGACCCCGACGGCCTCCCCGCCGGCCTGGTTCTTCGCCACCTACCCCGAGGCCCGCGTCGTCACGCGCGAGGGCACCGTGATGGGCTTCGGCTCCCGCGGCATGGCCTCCCACTCCCACCCCGCCTACCAGCGCGCTGCCGTGAACATCGCGAGCCGACTGGCCCAGCGCTACGCCGCGCACCCCGCCGTCGTGATGTGGCACGTCCACAACGAGTACGGCGTCCCGGTGGGCGAGGACTTCTCCGAGGCCTCGGTCACCGCCTTCCGCACCTGGCTGCGCGAGCGCTACGGCTCCCTGGCGGCCCTCAATGACGCCTGGGGAACCGCGTTCTGGGGCCAGACGTACCGCGACTGGGACCACGTGGGCGCACCGGCGGCCGCCCCCACCACCGTCAACCCGGCACAGAAGCTGGACTTCGCCCGCTTCACCGACGACGCCCTGCTGCAGCGCTTCATCGCCGAGCGCGACGCGATCCGCGAGCACGCCTCGCAGCCGGTCACCACCAACTTCATGGCCAACCAGAGCTGGACCACCAACCTGTGGCGCTGGGGACGCGAGGTCGACGTCGTCGCTGACGACCACTACCTGTGGGCCGCGGACCCGGAGGCCCACATCGGGCTGGCGATCGCCGCGGACCTGACCCGTTCCGTCGGCGGGGGCAAACCCTGGATGCTGATGGAGCACTCCACCTCTGCGGTCAACTGGCAGCCCCGCAACGTCGCGAAGCGTCCCGGGGAGATGGCGCGCAACGCCTTCTCACACCTCGGCCGCGGCGCCGACGCCATCATGTTCTTCCAGTGGCGCGCCTCCCGGAAGGGCGCCGAGAAGTTCCACTCCTCGATGATCCCCCACGCCGGCACCGACTCCCGCGTGTGGCGGGAGGTGGTGGACCTCGGCGCAAAGCTCGGTGACGTGGCCGACATCCGCTCCTCCCGCGTCCGTGCCGACGTGGCCATCCTGTGGGACTTCGAGTCCATGTGGGCCCAGGACCTCGAGTGGCGGCCCTCGGAGGACGTCAGCCACGCCGAACGCATCCGGGCCTTCTACGAGCGGCTGTGGCGCGACGGCATCACCGTGGACTTCGCCCTGCCCGGCCAGGACCTCTCCGGCTACCGCCTCGTCGTCGCCCCTGCGCAGTACCTGCTCACCAAGGCCGACGCCGCCAACCTGAATGCGTGGGTGGCCGCCGGCGGCACCCTGCTGGTCTCCTTTTTCTCCGGAATCGTCGACGAGCACGACGCCGTGCACGAAGATGGCTACATGGCACCCCTGAGGGACTCGCTCGGCGTGGTGGTGGAGGAGTTCC
Organism: Tessaracoccus terricola; assembly: GCF_054776555.1. Taxonomy (NCBI): domain Bacteria; kingdom Bacillati; phylum Actinomycetota; class Actinomycetes; order Propionibacteriales; family Propionibacteriaceae; genus Tessaracoccus; species Tessaracoccus terricola. The sequence continues at coordinate 1,218,649 of NZ_BAAHBS010000005.1, forward strand.
TCCCCCTGCGCGAGGGGGTTACGTCCACGCTGGACTGGCGTGGTTCGGGTGCCCCGGAGCTGGTGGCGGACGTGTGGCACGAGGACCTCCGGGTCCACGAGGCGCAGGTCCGAGCCACCTACGTCGACGGCCCCGGAGCCGGCATGCCGGCCATCACCCGCAACAGCCACGGCGACGGGACGGGCTGGTACATCAGCACCCGCCTCGACGCCGATTCCCTGGCGACGGTGATGCAGGAGGTCTACGCCGACGCGGGACTCGCCCCGCTCGGCCTCCCGGACGGTGTTGAGTTGGTCACGCGCAGGGGCGCGGAGGCCGACTTCAACGTCGTCATCAACCACAACGACACCCCGGCGGAGATCCAACTGCTGGGCGTCGAACTCGTCTCCGGTGAACCCACCGGTGGCACGCAGCGGATCGGGAAGGGCGACGTCGCAGTCGTCCGCACCGCCCGCAGCGGGAACAATCCGTCGACGGAGCACTCCGGCTCCGGCGAAACCCGGTCGATCCCGACCGACCTGTGAAAGGAATGAAAATGCGCAAGCCACTCGCTCTCGGGGCGCTCGTGCTGTCGTCGGCGTTGCTGATCGCCGGCTGCAGCTCGGACACCGAGCCCGAAACCACTCCCACCGACACCGCAGTCGAGGAGACCACCGCGGCGGAGGAGACCACCGCCGAGGAGACGGAGGGCACCGAGCCGGGCGCCGCCGGGTCCATCACCATCTGGACCGACGCGGAGCGCCAGGAGGCCATCCAGGCCCAGGCCGATGCGTTCGCGGCTGACACCGGCGCCACCGTCGAGGTGGTCCAGAAGAACTTCGAGGACCTCCGCAACGACTTCATCGCGCAGGTCCCCACCGGTGAGGGCCCTGACATCACCGTCGGCGCGCACGACTGGCTGGGTGCCCTCGTGACCGCCGGCGTCGTCGACACCGTCGACCTCGGCGCCACCACCGGCGACTTCGAGTCCGTCGCGCTGGAGGCCTTCACCTACGACGGCCAGCTCTACGCGCTGCCCTACTCGATGGAGACCGTCGCCCTGATCCAGAACGTCGACCTCGTCGGCGAGGAAGCTCCCGCCACGTGGGACGACATGGTGGCCACGGCAGAGGCCGCCGGTGCCGAGCGCCCGATCGCCATCAACACCGCCGGCGAGACCGGTGACGCCTACACCATGTACGGCTTCCAGACCTCCTTCGGGGCCCCCGTGTTCGTCCAGGACGAGACCGGCTCCTACACCACCGAGGTGGGCATGGGCGGCGAGGCCGGCGAGGCCTTCGCCCAGTGGCTGTCCGACAATGGAGCCAACGGCACCGGCTACATCTCCACCACCGTTGACTACGACATCAACAACGAGCTGTTCAACTCCGGGACCGCCGCCTACACCATCCAGGGTCCCTGGGCCATCTCCTCGTTCCCGGACGTCAACATCAAGGTGAACCCCATCCCGTCCGCCGGTGGCGAGCCCGCCGCACCGTTCGTGGGCGTGCAGGGCTTCTACCTGAGCTCGCAGAGCAGCAACGCCCTGCTGGCCACGGACTTCCTGGTCAACTACCTGGGCTCCGAGGAGGGCCAGCAGGCGCTCTACGACGCGGATCCCCGTATCCCCGCGCTGTCTGCCATCGCCGACTCCGTCTCCGACGACCCGATCATCGCGGGCTTCCTCGCCTCCTCGCAGAACGGCGTCCCGATGCCGTCCATCCCCGAGATGGGTGCGGTGTGGGACTTCTGGAACGCGGCACAGGTCCAGATCATCAACGGCGCCGAGCCGGTGTCCACCTGGAACACGATGATCGAGAACCTCACTGCCGAGCTGGGCAGCTGACGCAAGGCTGAAACCCGGTGGTGGGGTCGCTGCGGCGGCCCCACCACCCCCCCCACATCCGAACCGGTCCTACGGAAGAGACACTGCAGTGGCGCAAACAACATCGAGGGCGACGAAGCCCCGGACGAGCAGTCCCACCCCGAAACCCGAGTCCCATGCCCGCAGTTGGCGCGGCAACGGGGTGGGCTTCCTGGTGAAGCTGGCCCTGATGGCCATCGTCAACGCCTTCGGCGTGCTGGTGATCCTGCAGGCCTGGTCGGTGGAGTCCTGGTGGATCCTCGGCGGCTCCGCCGTGCTGCTGGTGCTCGCGGACATCATCTACTTCACCAAGCGCGCACTGCCCCTGAAGTACCTGTTCCCCGGACTGGTATTCCTGTTCGTCTTCCAGATCTTCACCATGGGCTACACCGCCTACGTGGCCCTGACCAACTACGGCACGGGGCACGCGGGCTCCATGCAGCAGGCCGTGGACGCGGCCCTCATCCAGGACGAGCGGCGGGTGGAGGACTCCCCCGCCTACCCCCTGGCCATCGTGACCCAGGAGCCCGACGTCGTGGGCTTCGCCATCAACGACGACGGCGTCGTGCGCGTCGGCACCGAGACCGAACCGCTGAGCGAGGTCGACGGCGCCGAGGTGGCCGAGAACGGCACCCCGACCGTCGTGCCCGGCTGGGACGTGGTCCCGCGAGCCGAGCTCTACGCGGACGCCGAACTGCAGGAGATCGTGCTGAGCCTGCGGGTACCCGTCTCGGACGAGGCCGACGACGGCTCCATCAGGACGCGCGAGGGCACGCGGGGCACCGTCTACCAGTCCTCGCTGGAATGGGACCCCGACACCCAGACCCTGACCAACACCGACACCGGCGTGGTCTACTCCCCCACCGCAACCGGCGAGTTCGCCGCACCCGACGGCACCACGCTCACCACCGGTTGGTACGTCTTCGTGGGCTTCGACAACTTCGTGCGGGCCTTCACAGACGGCAGCCTGGCCGGAGACCTCCTGCAGGTGACGCTGTGGACGTTCGCGTTCGCCGCGTTGTCGGTCCTGGTCAGTTTCGGCCTCGGCCTGTTCTTCGCGATCGTCTACAACGACGACCGTCTCAAGGGGCGCAAGGTGATCAGGACACTCCTGATCCTGCCGTACGCGTTCCCGGCTTTCATGTCAGCCCTGCTGTGGCGAGGAATGCTGAACTCCGAGTTCGGAATCGTCAACGACCTGTTCTTCTTCGGCGCGAACATCGGCTGGCTCTCCGACCCGTGGCTGGCCAAGTTCGCCGTGCTGTTCGTCAACGTCTGGCTGAGCTATCCCTACTGGTTCCTGGTCTCTACGGGCGCGCTCCAATCGCTGCCGGGCGAAACCCTTGAGGCGGCCACCATCGACGGGGCGGGCAGGTGGCGCAAGTTCAGCTACATCACGCTTCCGCTGCTGATGGTCTCCACCGCCCCGCTGGCGATCTCGTCGTTCGCCTTCAGCTTCAACAACTTCACGATCATCTACATGCTCACCGAGGGTGGACCCGGGTTCGTGAACTCGCCGTCGCGCCTCGGCGCCACCGACATCCTGATCTCGGCGATCTACAAGATCTCCGGCGTCTCCGGCGGTGTGGCCGACTACGGCATGGCGAGCGCCCTTTCCATCATGGTGTTCGTGGTGATCGGCATCATCTCCGCACTGGCGTTCCGCCAGACCCGAAAGCTCGAGGAGTTCTGATGAGCAAGTCGAACAACAACGCACTCGTCGACGTCCTACCGGCCGAGCGCAAGAAGGCCGTGCGGGGCCGCTGGCTGGCCGAGGTGGGCTGGAAGTACCCACTGGCCGTCCTGTTGATCCTGTACGCGGTGTTCCCGCTGATCTACATCGTCTCGGCGTCGTTCAACCCCCGCGGCAGCCTGTCGGCGAGCAACTCCTTGTTCACGACCTTCTCCCTGGACAACTTCAAGGCACTCGGTGGCACCGCCTTCTGGCAGTGGTTCCTCAACACCCTCTACGTTTCTGGGGCCGCCGCCATCGGTGCGGTGCTGATGGGCGCCGCGGCCGCCTACGCCTTCTCACGGTTCCGGTTCAAGGGTCGCCGCACCAGCCTCACGGCCCTGCTGATCGTCCAGATGTTCCCGCAGACCATCGCGTTCGTCGCGGTCTTCCTCCTGCTGCTGGCACTCGGCGGCGTGGTGCCCGCGCTGGGCATCAACTCCCGGCTGGCGCTGATCTGCGTCTACCTGGGCGGCGCGCTGGGTGCCAACACGTTCCTCATGTACGGCTTCTTCAACACGGTCCCGATCGAGATCGACGAGTCCGCCAAGATGGACGGCGCCACCCACGCCCAGATCTTCTGGAAGCTGATCATGCCGCTGGTGGCTCCGGTGCTGGCCGTCGTCGGCCTGCTGGCGTTCATCTCCTCCTTCGGCGACTTCATCCTCGCCAAGATCGTCCTCACCTCCGAGGAGAACTGGACCCTCTCGGTGGGCATGTACCAGTGGGTCTCGAACCAGCTCACCTCCAGGTGGGGCCTGTTCGCGGCCGGCGTGGTGGTGGCCGCCATCCCGGTGCTCCTGCTGTTCCTCTCGCTCCAGCGCTACATCGTCGGCGGCCTCACCGCCGGCTCCGTGAAGGGCTGATCCGAGACCACCACCCGGGAAGTCCCGGGTGGTTTTCTCGAACCTTCCTGTAACCGCTTACAACTGAATAGTCACCAGTCAACATCGACGTGGATGGAGGCCAGGAAATGTCCTGGAGAAGAATCACACTGGGTGCCGCGGCAGCGGCGCTCGCAATCCCCCTCGTGGGGCCGGCACCGATGGCAGGTGCCGACGAGGCCGTCGAGGCCGGGATCTTCGTGGAGAAGGTGGAGGGCCTCCCCGAGGACTTCATCAACGGCGTCGACGTCTCGTCAGTACTGTCGCTGGAGGAGTCGGGGGTGGTCTTCCGTGATGACGCGGGCGATCCCGCGGACCTGTTCGACCTGCTCGCCGACGCCGGGGTCACCGACGTACGGGTGCGCGTGTGGAACGACCCGTTCGACGCCGAGGACAACGGCTACGGCGGCGGCAACGTCGACGTGGGTCGGGCCGTGGAGATCGGTGAGCGGGCCACCGCAGCGGGGCTCTCGCTGCTGGTGGACTTCCACTACTCCGACTTCTGGGCCGATCCCAGCAAGCAGCAGGCGCCCAAGGCGTGGGCCGGGATGGACCTGGACCAGAAGGTCGAGGCCGTCCATGACTTCACCGCCGAGTCCCTGCAGGCCTTCGAGGACGCGGGCGTCGACGTGCGCATGGTCCAGGTGGGCAACGAGACCAACAACCGCGTCGCCGGTGTCAGCGGGCTCACCGACATGAGCCGGCTCTTCCAGGCGGGCTCCGAGGCGGTGCGGGAGGTGCTGCCGGAGGCCCTGGTGGCCGTCCACTTCACCGACCCCCACCGCGAGGGCTTCTATGCCGGCGTCGCGGCCGCCCTGGATGCCAACGACGTCGACTACGACGTGTTCGCCTCCTCCTACTACCCGTTCTGGCACGGGACTCCCCAGAACCTGACCTCCGTGCTCTCGCACGTGGCAGACACCTATGGCAAGCAGGTCATCGTCGCCGAGACCTCCTGGGCCCACACCATGGCCGACGGCGACGGCCACGGCAACACCATCGACGTGCCCTCCGAGGCCACCGCGTACCCGGTCTCCGTCCAGGGCCAGGCCACCGCGGTCCGCGACGTCATCGAGGCGGTCGTGAACGTGGGCGAGGCCGGCATCGGCGTCTACTACTGGGAGCCCGCCTGGCTGCCGGTCGGTCCGCCGGAGGACCTCGAGGCGAACAAGCTGCTGTGGGAGGAGTTCGGCTCCGGCTGGGCCACCAGCTTCGCGGCCGAGTACGATCCCGACGACGCCGGCCAGTGGTACGGCGGCAGCTCCTGGGACAACCAGGCACTGTTCGACTTCGAGGGCAACCCGCTGGAGTCCCTGAACGTGTTCGCCTACGCCCGCACGGGCGCCGTCGCTCCCCTGGAGCCCGTCTCGGTGGAGACCATCGAGCTCGAACTGGTCCAGGGTGAGCGGATCAGCCTGCCCGTCCGGATCGGCGTCACCTTCAACGACGGCTCCGTCGAGCAGCAGCCGGTCACCTGGTCCTCCGCCGTGCACTGGATCGAGGGCCCCGGAAGCTACACGGTCCCCGGCACGACGTCCTCGGGCCTCGCAGCCGAGGCGCACATCCTGGTGACTGCCCCGAACCTGCTGGCCAACCCCGGCTTCGAGGACGAGGACACCTCCATGTGGACCACCACCGGCTCCGGTTTCACGGTGCGGTCCACCGATGACCCGCACGGCGGCGATCGCTCGGTGCACTTCTACAGCCCCGAGCCGCTGTCCTTCACCATCAGCCAGACGGTGACCGACCTCCCGGCCGGGACCTACGAGGCTGGGGCCGCACTGCAGGGCGACGGCGAGGCCGACGGCAGCACCATGCAGATCCAGGTGTCCGTCCTCCCCGACGGCGCCACCGCCGCGGCCGACTTCACCATGGACGGCTGGCGCAACTGGTCCACCCCGGTGGCCGGTCCCATCGAGGTTGCGGAAGGCGATGACGTCGAGGTCCGCATCACCCTCGACCTGCCCGCCGAGGCCTGGGGAACCCTCGACGACCTCGAGCTGGTGGGCTCCGGCGGCGTCGGGGCCGACACCACGGAACTGGCGGCCCTCGTGGCACAGGCCGGCGCGATCGACCGAGACGACATCCCGGCCGCCGCACTCGCCGCCCTCGACGAGGCACTGGCGCAGGCCGGCATCGTCCTGTCCGCGGACGCTCCGACCCAGGAGGCCGTGGACCGCGGCATCGCGGTGGTCACCGAGGCACTCGCAGGGCTGGATCCCGAGCCCTCGCCCACGCCGTCGCCGGCTCCGACGGTGACGGTCACCGCCACCGCCACCCCGACCACGCCCCCGGCAACGGAGCGCGACGTGTACTCGACGCCGGGCTTCCACAACTCAGGCGGTCGGTGGTGGCACACCCAGTGCGAGCCGTACTCGCAGACCATCCGGTGCACCACCGACATCTGGGCCACCCAGGTCAGCGCCGAGGGTTCCGGGTTCGTCTCCGAGACCGGCTGGCAGTTCAACAACCTCACCTACCTGCCGCACATGACGCGCGCGCAGTGGGGTGACAACCCGTTGGCCAATGCGGGTGAGTTCACCAGCGACGGCCGCCAGTGGAAGACGGAGTGCGACACCGCCCAGACCGGCAGGAACGGCTGCCGGACCTGGATCCGGGCCGACTACGTCGCCGGGACGCAGGACGCGTCGGGCAACTGGAGCTACGCCTGGACGCAGGGTTGGGTGTTCAACAACATGGTCAGGTTCAAGGCCTGATCCCGGGATCGGCCGCGGCTCTCAGTAGCCGCGGCCGATTTGCCTGCCCATGCGTTCCACCTCGTCCTTGGCCAGTTTCAGGCCGGCACCGGTGAACTCCCGGTAGAGCTTGATGGCGGGGATCTTGCGGCCCTGGCCGAGTTCGCCGAGCACCTGCTGGCGCTGCCACTCGGACAGGGAGGCCGTCAGCCGGGCACCCTGCGCGGGGTCGTCGATGCTGGGCCGCCGCGACTTGCTGATGCTCGGCCAGATCACGAACAGCCAGATGGCCATCATCGGGATGATGAAACCCACGTTGCCCCGGGACACGACGGTGATGCCGACGGCCACGATCATCCACCACCACTGGGCGAACCAGGGCGTCTCGGGCTCGGCGGCGGGTTGGGGCGCCACCGCGTAGGGGCTGGGCTGGGACATCGCCGGGTACGGGGCTGCGGGTTCGCCCGGGTTGGGTCCGGGCAGGTCTCGGAACAAGCGTGCCAGCTCGGGACCGGTGCGGGCCTCGAGGGCCTTGGACATGCGCTCCTCGAACTCGAACGAGTCGAGCCGTCCCTGCGAGTGGTGCTCCTGCAGTTGCTGCACCGCGAAGTCACGCTCGGCGTCGCCGATGCGCTGGGGTACGGGGTCTTCGCGGTCCATGTGTCCCAGTATGCCGTCTACGGCGTGTCAGGCCCCGGTCACCAGGGTGCCGGGCAGCTCGACGTTGTTCTCGGCCGGGTCCTGGCCGTCGACCACCTTGGCCTCCACGAGGTTGGCCACCTCGGCAGCGATCGCGGGCCAGTCCTGCTTCACCGTCGCGACGAAGGGCCCACCCTTCTCGATCTCGGCGAGCGCGAAGTCCTGGCCGTCGACGCCCACCACGGGCACGTCGGTGACGCCGGCCGCCTCGAGCGCCTGGGTGGCACCCAGCGCGGGCTCGTCCCAGCCGCCCCAGATCCCGGTGATGTCGCCGCCGCGCGCGGAGACCAGGTCCTGGACCGAGGCGCGGGCGTCCTCCACGGGACCGGGGACCTCTACGTGCTTGGCCTCGAGGATCTCGATTCCGGCCGCCTCGAACACCGCACGGGCGCCCTCGGCACGGGCCTTCACACCGGGGTGCGGGTCATGGGTCAGCATCACGATGGCACCCTCGCCGCCCATGGCCTCGATCAGGGCATTGGCGCTCTGCTCGCCGAGGTCCACGTTGTCGCTGGTGACGTTGGCGGCGATGCCGTCGGCGGCCCCGGCGTCGATGGCGAACACGGGCACGCCGGCGTCCGCGGCGGCCTTCAGGCCGAGGGAGATCTGGGCCGGGTCGCCGGTACCGAGCACGATCGCGTCGGGTCCCTGGGCGGCGGCGTCCTGGAAGGCGCTGTTCAGCTTGTTGAAGTCACCGGCGGTGTCGACGACGCTGACGTCCCAGCCGCGCTCCTCGCCCTCGGCCTGGAACAGTTCGATGACCTCCTTGGTGGCGGCGTTGGCCAGGTAGGGGGTCAGCACCGAGACCTCGACACCGTCGGCGGCGACGTCCTCAGAGGGGGCGTCGGTGCCGGCAGGGGCGGCCTGCGAGCCACAGCCGGTCAGGGCGAGGGCGGCTGCCGCTGCGAGGGCGATGGAACTCCAGAACTTGTTCGACTTCATGCTTCTTCCTCAACTTCTTCTTCCCCGGACTGGCGGTTCTCGGCCTGCCGGTGGAACGTGGGCCTCAGGGCATCGTAGAGGCCCCGGTGCATCCCGAGCTGTTCCTGGAGCCGCCCGTGGACATCCGACGGCTGCGTCTCGTCGCCGCGGTGGTCCTCGAACACGGCGCGCAGCCCGTGCTGCAGGCCCGCTGCGTCTGCGGCGGCGCGGGCGGCGTGCTGGGCGCCCGGGGCCCCCGCGGCGGCGCTGGTCACGATGCTCGCCCCGAACACGTCTGCCAGGACCTGGCGCCACAGCGCACTGCCCGACGCACCTCCCACGAGCGGGATGCGACGCTGGTCGATCCCCATCTCGGTGGCTGCGTGCCGCAGCCCCATCGCCACGCCGGTCAGGACGGACAGGTATAGGTCCTCGGGTGCGGTGGTGGCCTGCACGCCGACGAAGGCTGCCCGCTGGTCGCTGTCGCGCACGGGGGTCCGCTCCCCGGTGAGTCCGGGCAGGCACAACGGCCGGTCGGCCACCGCCGCGAGCCGTGGCCGGGCACGCTCCTCCGCCTCGGCGAACGTCGCGCCCGGCAGGAAGGTCCGCAGCGCCCACGCGGCCGCGGAGCCGGCCGACTGCACGGCGCCGATCCTGAGCCGGTTGGCCCAGCCCGGCAGCACCAGCGAGTGGATGGGCGAGGGCGCCGAGCCGTCGGCCGGTGTGATGCCGGCCAGCCAGCCCGTGGTCCCGAGGTACAGGTACGCGTCGCCGGGTTCGGTCCCGATGAGGCCAGCGGTGGTGGAACCCGCGTCACCCTCCGCCAGCACCAGGGGGGTGCCGGCAGCGAGCCCCAGCTCCTCGGCGGCCGCCCGGTCGACCTGTCCGACGAGGCCGTCACCCTCCCCGACCCCGGTCAGGAGGGGCAGCAGAGCCGGGTCTGCCCCGGCGGCCACGACCACGCGGTGGAACCAGTCCTCCGCGGCCACGTCGAGGAGCCCGGTGGCGGAAGCGGTGGTTACGTCACAGGCGGCCCGTGCACCGGCACGGTGGGCGACGTACCCGGCGGGTCCGAGCAGCAGGTGCTCCGCCTCGGCCAGTACCGCGGGCTCGTGCTCCGCCAGCCAGGCGATCTTGGCGGCGACGTTGCTGACGTCCTGGTGGTTGCCGGTGCGGGTCTCCCAGTCCGGGACGGCGTCGCGGAGCCGGCGGTGCTGGGTCGCGGGGCGGGTGTCGGAGTAGAGAATGGCTGCTCGGACGGCTTCGCCGCCGCGCACCGGCACCAGGTCCTGCATCTGCCCCGTGAGCCCGAGCACGCTGATCCGTCCGGCGACGCCGCTGCGGCGCAGCACCGCAGCGGTCGCCTGCCACCAGTCTTGCGGCTGCTGCTCCACCACTCCCCCGGCGGCCGTGTGGGTGGGGTAGGACTCCTCGGCCTCGGTGACGAGGGTGCCGTCGGCCTCGAGCACCACGAGTTTCACGCTCGAGGTGCCGAGGTCCAGGCCTGCCACCAGGCCGGTCATCGGCGGGCCCGGCTGAAGTGGGACAGGCTGACGGCGGCGATGATGATCACGCCCGTCAGGACCTGCTGGACGTAGCTGTTGACCTGCAGCAGGTTGAGGCCGTTGTTGAGCACGCCGACGATCAGCAGGCCCACCACGGTGCCGCCCAGCAGCGGCTGCCCGGCACGTGACAGGGTGACGCCCAGGAAGACGGCGGCGATGGACATCAGCATCATCGGGTCACCGGCGTTCGGGTGCCCGGAGGCGAGCCGGGCGGTCAGCACCACGCCCGCCAGGGCGGCCCCGAGCCCGGAGACGAGGAAGGCACTGAACCGCACCAAAGGCGTGTTGACCCCGGACAGTCGGGCGGCCTCGGCGTTCCCGCCGACGGCGTACCACTCGCGGCCCAGCACGGTGCGCGAGAGCACGAACCACACCACCACGCCCAGCACGACGGCGATCACCACCGGCATCGGGACCGGCCCCAACCGGCCCTGGCCGATCGCGACGAATCCCTCGGGCAGGCCGAAGACGGTGGCGCCGTTGGACACCAGCAGGGCGAGGCCGGTGAACGACGTCATCGTCGCGAGCGTGGCGATGAAGGCCGACAACCCCAGGTAGGACACCAGCAGCCCGTTGAGTGCACCCGCTGCCAGGCCCATCAGGAGCGCGATCGCGATGGCCGCCGGCACCGGCATCCCACCGACCAGCAGTTGAGCGGTGATCACGCCGACGAGGCTGGCCAGGGATCCGACGGACAGGTCGAAGTCCCCCACCACCATGACCACCGTCTGGACCGCCGCCACCATCGCCAGCACCGCGATCTGTTCGAGGACGTTGGTGAGGTTCGCGGGGGTGAGGAAGATCCCGCGGGAGTCGAGCGCGGTGAACAGGACGAGCAGCAGGACCAGTCCGATCAGGGTCCCGTAGGAGGCCAGGCGGGAGGTGGTGCGGGTGCTCATCGATCGGGCTTCCTGTAGCAGAGGTGGAGGATGGATTCTTCGGTGGCGGTGGCAGCGGGGACGACGTCTTCGAGGCGTCCCTCGTGCAGCACGGCGATCTCGTCGGCCAGGCCGAGGAGTTCGGGGATCTCGCTGGAGACCATCACGACGGCGACGCCGCGCTCTGCCAGTCCCCGGATCAATTGGTAGATCTCCGCCTTCGTGCCGACGTCGATGCCGCGCGTCGGCTCGTCCAGCAGCAGCACCTCCGGTTGCCTGGCGAGGTACTTCGCGAGCACCACCTTCTGCTGGTTGCCACCGGAGAGTTCGGCCACGCCCTGCTTCACGGAAGTGGCGCTGACCTGGAGGTCGTCGCAGAGTTGGCGGCTGCGTCGCAGTTCCGCACGGGGGTCCACCACACCCGCACGGCTGAGCTCCCGCAGGCTACCGAGGGCGATGTTCGTCGCGATGGAGGCGTTCATCACCAGCCCCTGGCTGCGGCGCTCCTCGGGAACGTAGCCGATGCCTGCGTCCATGCGCCGGGCGACCGAGGCCCGGGTCAGGTCCCGTCCGTCGAGTTGCACGGTGCCCGCCTGGGCCCGTTCGGCGCCGGCTATGATCCGGAGCAGTTCGGAGCGCCCGGAGCCGGCGAGCCCGGCCACGCCGAGCACCCGTCCGGAGCGGACCTCGAGCGAGACCCCGGACAGCGTGTGCCCACTGAGTCCGCTCACCCGCAGGACCTCCGCACCGCTGGTGGCGGCCCGGTCGGGGAAGGCCTGCTCGGGCGAGCGGCCGATCATGGCACCCACCACCTCGTCGCTGGAGGTCTCCGTGATCGCGCGGGTCCACACGCGCCGGCCGTTGCGCATCACGGTGGCGACGTCGGCCAGGGCGAACACCTCCTCCAGGCGGTGGGAGACGTAGATGATGGCCGTCCTCTCTTCCCGGAGGGAGCGCAGCACCCGGAACAGCTGTTCGGTCTCGGTGTCGGTCAGCGCGGCAGTGGGCTCGTCCAGCACCAGTACCCGGGCCTCCCGTGCGAGGGCCCGGGCCAGCGCCACCATGGTCTGCTGCACTGCGGACAACTCCCGCACAGGGCGGTCGACGTCGAGTTCCACCCCGAGCCTTGCGAGCTGCGTCGCCGCTGCCCGGGCCAGTTCGCGCCGGTTGGCCAGACCACGCGGTCCTGGGCGTCGCATCCCGAGGAAGATGTTCTCAGCCGCGCCGAGCGAGCCGACCAGCAGCAGTTCCTGGGGCAGTGCCACCACGCCGGCCGCCTGGGCCTGCGCCACGGAGCGGAACTCCACGTCGACGCCGTCCAGCAGGATCCCGCCGTCGCTCGGCTGCCGCGCCCCGGCGAGCATGCCGATGAGGGTGGACTTGCCGGCGCCGTTCTCACCCAGGAGGGCGTGGATGCTGCCGGCGTGGAACTCCAGTGAGACGTCGGAGACCACCCGGTTGGGGCCGTAGTCCTTGCTGATGCCACGGGTGGCCAGTACTGGCTCGGGGCGCGTGGGCATCGTGGCTCCTGGTGACCGGTTCGGCTAGGGATGACCAGAGCACCCTATTGCCGCGCCGAGGCGCGGGGCAAGGGTGCTCCGAGTCAGGTGTTCGCGGTGGACGCGTCAGCTGGTCAGCCCGTCCACGTAGTCGCGGTTCTCCTCGACCCACTGCTCGATGAGCGGTGCGTAGTCGTCGGTGTCGTTCTGGTTGAACAGGAGGTCCTCGAGGTTGTAGAGCAGTTCGCCGTCCATCTCGAAGTTCTCCAACCAGCCGGCGACCTCGGGGAAGTCGTCCGCGAAACCGGTGCGGCTGTAGACGTGGATGGTCTCGGCGCCGCCCAGTGCACCCTCGGGGTCCTCGAGGTTCTTGATCGGGAACGCCTCGTAGGCCCAGTGCGGCTCCCACAGGGTGACGGCGATGTTCTCGCCGGCGTCGGTGGCTGCGGTCAGCTCGGCGAGCATTGCGGCGGTCGACGAGGTCTGGAAGGTCATGCCCTCCAGGCCGTAGCCGGGGATCACGGCGTTCTCCATGGCCTGTGTGAGGCCGGCGCCCGCCTCGATGCCGACGATGGTGTTGCCGAACAGGTCGGCGTTCTCGGCCAGCTCGGCGAGGGAGTCGATCGGGGCGTCCTCGTTCACCGCGACGGTGAGCTTGGCCTGGTCGAACCAGGGGCTGAGGTCAACGATGTCGTCACCGAACGACTCGACGTAGTCCTTGTGGGTGACGGGCAGCCACACGTCGGTGGTGAAGTCGTAGTCACCGGAGGCGAGCCCGGCGAAGACCGGGGCCGCGTCGACGTAGGACAGTTCGACGGTGTAGCCCTGCTCCTCGAGGACGTGCTTCCACAGCTCGGAGGTGGCGATGCCCTCCTCCCAACCGTTGAAGACGGCGACGGTGAGTTCGCCCTTCTCCTCGGTGGCGGTGGTCTCCTGCGAGGTCGAGTCGGTGTTGTCGTTGGTGGGTTCGGCCTCGGGGTCCGACGAGCAGCCGGTCAGCGCGGCGCCGACGGCAACCGCTCCCGCGATCACCTTGAGAATTCGCTTGGTCATGGGTGTTCCTTTCCCGGCGGTGGGGAGTCTCCCCCCGCCGCGACGCGCGGCGCACATGCCGCCGCGCGGTTGCCGACTCAGGCCGCTTCTGCGGCCTGGACGGTGTCGGTCTTGGTGGCGTTCCGCTGGCCGAGCTTGGTCCCGGCCCAGGAGTAGAAGCCCTTCTTCAGTCCGAAGGCGCCCGTGAAGCGGTCCAGGAGGATCGCGAGGATGACCACCGACAGGCCGGCCTCGAAGCCGAGTGCCGTGTCGAGGCGCTGCAGGGCTGCGATCACCTGCTCACCGAGGCCGCCCGCCCCGACCAGGCCGGCGATGACGACCATGGACAGCGAGAGCATGATCACCTGGTTGATTCCGGCCATGATGCTGGGCATCGCCAGCGGCAGCTGGATCTGGCGCAGGATCCGGAACCGGGAGGCCCCGAATGCGGAACCGGCCTCCACCACTTCCTTGTCAACGCCCCGGATGCCGAGCTCGGTGAGCCGGACTCCCGGGGGCAGGGAGAAGATGATCGTCGCCACGATGCCGGGTGCCACACCGATCCGGAACAGCAGGAGCGCCGGGATCAGGTACACGAACGCGGGCATCGTCTGCAGGAAGTCCATGACCGGTTTCACGATCATCGACACGGGCTTGAAGGTGGCCGCGAGGATCCCGATGGGCACGGCCAGGATGACCGCGATGATGGCGGCCACGAGGACCAGCGCGAGGGTGTCCATCGCATTGACCCACTGGTCCAGGCCGACGATCAGCAACAGGCCGACGGCAGCACCGACGCCGAACACGATCCCGCGGGCCACGAAGGCCAACAGGGTGATGGCGATGATCACGGCCCACCAGGGCGGCACGGTCAGGGCACCGTTGATGATCTCGTAGAGGAACACCAGGGCTTCGCGGATGGCGCCGAAGGGGGCTGCGGCGTTCGCGACGATCCAGTCGACCGCGGCCTCCACCCAGTCACCGAATGGGAGCTTGAATTCCATCAGAGCCCTCCTTCCTCGTTCTCGGCGGCAACCAGTGCCGTCTCGACGGTGGCCGCGGGCAGCGGTGTGATCACCTGGGCCGCGACGGCCTCACTCGCGTCTTCGCCACCGAGGGCGGCCAGCAGGGTCACACGGGGTACCACCCCGATGAGGTGGCCCCGTTCATCGGTGACCGCGAGCGGCAGCGGTGATTCGATCGCGGGTGTCACGAGTTCGGCGATGGTGGTGGCGGCGTCCACGTGGGCAGCCTCCATCAGGTCGGCGGCGGTGGTGGGCTTCCCGGCGCGGACCAGTTCCAGGGCCTTGCGGTCCGTGATGGCACCGAGCAGGCGGCGGTCACGTCCGACGACGAAGGCCGCGGAGGTCTGCTCGTCGCGCATGACGCGCAGGGCCGCCCGGGGTCCGGCGCTCTCCTGCACCACGGCCAGCGGCTGCTCCATGACGGCACCCGCGGTCAGTACGCGGGCACGGTCGACGTCCTGGACGAACTGCGCGACGTAGTCGTTCGCAGGGTCCGTGAGGATCTCCTCCGGGGCGCCGATCTGCACGATCCGGCCGTTGCGCATCACGGCGATGCGCTCCCCAAGGAACATGGCCTCGTTGAGGTCGTGGGTGATGAAGATGATGGTCTTGCCGAGCCTGGACTGCAGGTCCAGCAACTGCTCCTGCATCTCGCGCCGGATCAGCGGGTCGAGTGCGGAGAACGCCTCGTCCATCAGGAGTACGTCCGTGTCGCTGGCGAGCGCTCGGGCAAGGCCCACGCGCTGCCGCATCCCGCCCGAGAGCTCGGAGGGCAGGTTCTTCTCCCAGCCCGAGAGACCCACAAGTTGGATGACCTCACGTGCCCGCGCCAGGCGTTCGCGCCGGGACTTGCCCTGGATCTCGAGTCCGTAGGCCACGTTGTCGATGACGCTGCGGTGCGGGAGCAGACCGAAGTGCTGGAACACCATCGAGACCCGCCGTCGGCGGATCTCCCGGAGCTTGGCCTTGGGGATGCCGGTGAGGGGCTCGCCCCCGATCTTGACGACTCCCCTGGTGGGCTCGAGCAGGCCGTTGAGCATCCGGATCAGGGTGGACTTGCCCGAACCGGACAGGCCCATGACCACGAAGATCTCGCCCTTGCGAACCTCGAACGAGGCGTCGATGACGGCCGCGGTGGTGCCTTCGCCCAGGTCATCCCTGTCGACACCGGCCTCGAGCTTCCTGATCGCGGACTCGCCCGAGCGGCCGAACACCTTGTACAGCGATTCGGCCCTCAATTGGATTTCGTTGTCTGCCACATTCCCTCCGGGTGGTGACTCGGACCACCGTCACACCGGGTTGCGGGGACAAGAGCTGCGCTTCGGGCGCAGCAGACATGACGCGGCCCCAAGGCCGAATGTCGATCCCCACCACCGTACGTCGACCCGTGGACTCTCCTACCGGCCGGACGCGGCACTCGCTGACGCATCCACACACCGGGGACGCAGAACAGCCCAACGGACGCTACCAGTATCGCGGCGCCAGATTCAAGGACAGGTCAACTCGGGTAGGGTTCTGGACGTTTGTGCCGGCCACGGCCATCCACTTTCCAGGCCACGGAGGATCAGGTGACCGCAGTCAGGGTTCCAGAGCTCAAGTCAACGCGATACGCCCCGCGCCCGTCGGTGCTCACCGCGCTGCGCTCCCCGAAGCTCCTGACCAAGGAGGTGCTCGCCGGGCTCGTGGTGGCGCTGGCGCTCATCCCCGAGGCCATCTCGTTCTCCATCATCGCCGGCGTGGATCCCCGGGTTGGGCTGTTCTCCTCCTTCGTGATGGCGGTCACGATCGCCTTCGTCGGCGGCCGACCCGCGATGATCACGGCCGCGACGGGCGCCGTCGCCCTCGTGGTGGCCCCCCTGGTTCGCGAGCACGGCATCCACTACCTGATCGCGACGGTGCTCCTCGCAGGTCTCCTCCAGGTGGTGCTCGCCGTGGCCGGTGTTGCGAAGCTGATGCGATTCATCCCGCGCAGCGTGATGATCGGGTTCGTCAACTCGCTGGCCATCCTCATCTTCATGGCTCAGTTGCCCCACCTGTTCGGGGTGCCTTGGCTCGTCTACCCGTTGGTGGCGGGAGGCCTGCTGGTGATGGTGGTGATGCCACGGATCACGAAGGTGGTGCCCGCGCCGCTGGTCTCGATCATCCTCGTCACCGCCGTCGTCGTGGTCCTGTCGCTGTCGGTGCCGACGGTGGGCGACCAGGGCGAACTCCCCCGCAGCCTGCCGGAACTGTTCATCCCCGACATCCCGTGGACGTGGGAGACCTTCACCCTGATCGCCCCCTACGCGCTCGGCATGGCGCTGGTGGGTCTGATGGAGTCCCTGATGACCGCCAAGCTCGTCGACGAGGTCACCGACACGCACTCCAACAAGACCCGTGAGGCCTGGGGCCAGGGCGTCGCCAACGTCATGTCCGGCCTGTTCGGCGGCATGGGCGGCTGCGCCATGATCGGGCAGACCATGATCAACGTGAAGGTCTCCGGGGCCCGCACGCGGATCTCCACCTTCCTGGCCGGATCCTTCCTGCTGGTGCTGGTGGTGGTCCTGGGCGACTGGGTGGCCATGATCCCCATGGCGGCGCTGGTGGCGGTGATGGTCATGGTGTCCGTGGCCACCTTCGACTGGCACAGCATCCGGCCCGCCACGCTGCGTCGCCTCCCCCGCAGCGAGACCATGGTGATGCTCGCCACTGTCGTGGCCGTCGTCGCCACGGACAACCTGGCCATCGGCGTCGTGGTGGGCGTCGTGGTGGCCTCGGTGCTGTTCGTGCGCCGGGTGGCCCACTTCGTCACCGTGGACCGGAGGCTCGTCGACGACGGCGCGACCGCCAGCTACACCGTGCACGGAGAGCTGTTCTTCGCCTCCAGCAACGACCTCACCACCCAGTTCGAGTACGCCGACGACCCGGACGACGTCCTGGTGGACATGTCCGGCTCCCACATCTGGGACGCCTCGACGGTGGCGGCCCTTGACTCGATCGTGACGCGATACGAGCAGCGTGGGAAGACGGTCCGCTTCAGTGGCCTCAACCAGCAGGCCTCCCGGTTCCACGACCGCCTCAGCGGGAACCTCGGGGACTGACACCACTGCGACGATTGGCGGGCGCGCAGTCCGCGTTGGCACACTGGTGTGCAGTAACCTCCAGTTGGCCGCACAGGTGCGGCCGCAGTGAAAGGAAAGATCCCTTGGGTCTGCTCAACCACATCGGCGTGACGGTCTCGAACCTGGAGCGCTCCATCGAGTTCTACAACTCCCTCGGCATCCAGCAGCCACCGGCCGAGTGGGTCTTCCCGATCTCGGGCGAATGGCTCAGCAAGCTGGTGCAGGAGGAGGGGGCGAACATCCACGTCGCCTTCCTCCCCATCCAGGACGACATCGTCCTCGAACTGCTGGAGTACCAGAGCCCGCAGGGCGCGAAGGAGAACACCAAGCCCAACCGCGACGCCGGGGCGATGCACATCGCGCTCAACGTCGACGACGTGGACGAGGTGTACAACCGCCTGAAGGGTGAGGTGGAGTTCAACTCGGAGCCGCAGACCGTGGAGATGGGCCCCTGGGCCGGGAACCGTGTGGTGTACCTGAACGATCCCGACGGCACCCCGGTGGAACTCGTCCAGAACGTCTGACGCGGGCCGGGGCTCCACCGTTTGCTAGAATGCGTAGTGGGGCCCCGTGATCGGGCTCGCGGACGAGGGAGCAGTACCCGCACCACGACAAGACTGACTCATGGAGGAGTTCGTCACCATGGCGTGGATCATTCTTGTTCTGTCAGGAGCGCTCGAGGCCGTCTGGGCCAGTGCGCTGTCCGCCTCGAAGGGGTTCCGCAAACCGCGCCCGACCATCTTGTTCCTGGTCTCGTGTGCGCTCAGCATGTTCGGGCTCGCCTGGGCCATGACCTCGCTGCCCACGGGGACCGCCTACGCGGTCTGGGTCGGGATTGGTGCCTCGCTCACCGTCGTGTGGGCCATCATCACGGGCCAGGAGAAGGCCACCCTCGCCCGCATCCTGCTGCTGTTGCTGCTGGTCGGCTCGGTCGTCGGCCTGAAGGCGGTGAGCTGAATGCCCTGGGTGATCCTCCTGGCAAGCGCCTTCTTCGAGGCCGTCTGGGCAACCGCACTTGGCATGTCCGAAGGGCTCAGCGTACTGGTGCCATCCGTGGTGTTCTTCGTGGCGGTCACCATCAGCATGCTCGGTCTGGGGTGGGCCGCGAAGCACATCCCGATCGGCACCGCCTACGCCGTCTGGACGGGCGTGGGCGCGGCCCTCACCGTGAGCTGGGCGATGGCCACCGGCGCCGAGAGCATTTCCCTGCCGAAGGTCCTGTTCATCTCCGGCATCATCGCAGCGGTGGTGGGACTGAAGTTCGTTTCGCCGAAGAAATCAGCAACGGAGCAAACTGCTGCTTCGTGAATGACGAAGGGCGGACATGTGGGGAATCCCACTTGCCCGCCCTTCGTCTGGACCTGTCGTGCGTCAGCCGCCGAGCTGCGAGACGAACAAGGAGTTCAACATCTCGTCGGCCTGTGCCAGGACAGCGTCGTTCTCGAAGTCAGCCACTGGCACCAGCAGCACAGATGCGAAACCAATCTGGTCTGCGGACCGACTTGAGATGAAGGCGACCACCCCCAGGTCGGCAGAGCCACTGCCGCCCGTGACGGTCATGACCGCAAACTGGCTTGCAACCACAAGGTCCGGGTGGACGTCGGCCACCTGCACCTCTCCCTTGCGCACGTCCGTGCCTTCCGAGGTGAGGTCGTCGACAAGCGATGCGACCTCTGCCTCGGGGTTGGCCGAGCGCCCGGTGTTGACCAGGAAGACCCTGCCGGAGCTGTCTGCCAGCAGCACACCCGTGTCCGACTGGTCGGCCACGGTCCAACCGTCGGCGGGGACGACGCTCATCCCGTTGCCGACGTCGATGGCGCCTGCCGGCGGCTCCGGGGCCTCGGTCTCCGGGTCCGAGGGTTCGGTGGTCTCCGGGTCCGCGGGTTCAGTGGTCTCCGGGTCCGCGGGTTCCGTGGTCTCCGGATCAGCCGGTTCCGTGGTCTCCGGATCAGCCGGTTCCGTGGTCTCCGGATCCGTCGGCTCGGTCGTCTCCGGGTCCGCGGACTCGGAGATCGGTGGCGGCGACGGCACGTCAGGGTCGTCGTCGCCGCCGGCGAGGAACGCGAAGGCCAGGCCGGCGATGGCCAGCACACCGACGGCTCCGGCTACGATCCCGATGATCTTCCCGCTGGAGTTCTTCTGAGGGGGCTGCTGCCCGCCCTGGAAGGCCTGGTAGGGGCCCTGCTGGCCGTAGGGCTGCTGTCCGTAGCCTTGGTGGGGCTGCTGGCCGTAGCCTCCCTGCGGCGGCTGCTGCCCGTAGCCCTGCTGTGGCTGTTGTCCGTAGCCCTGCTGGGGCTGTTGCCCGTAGCCCTGCTGGGGCTGCTGGCCGTAGCCACCCTGGCCGGGGCCCTGCGGCCCGCCCGGTCCCTGCGGCGGCTGACCGCCCTGCTGGCCGGGGTTCTGGCCCTGCCAACCTCCTGGGTTCTGGTTGTCCGTCATCGGGCGTCCTCCTCGTGGCCGGTGCTCGTGACTTCTTCGGCGGGAATCCCCCGGCTCTCAGCGACCGAACCCACCGGAGCGAGTGCGGCGCCGGCCTTGTTGGTCTTGCTGCGGGTCCGGGTGGCGGTGCCGCACGCGCTGCAGAACGCGGCGTGTGCGATGAGCGGCATCTCGCACTTCGGGCAGAACTCGAGCGCACCGTCGGCGCCAACTCCGTCGTGGTCGCCGACGCCCTGGCGGGCGGAGGCCTCGAGGGCTCCCTCCATCAGTCCGTGGTGCAGCACGTTGCGGACGCGGATGATCAGGACACCCAGGATCAGCAGACCCCAGATGACCTGCAGCATGACGCGCATCGTCGGGTCGGGCACGAGCCCGAGGAAGTAGACGCCACCGCTGTAGAGCACGTTCGCGGCGATTGCCTCGATCAGGCCGCGCACGTAGCGGCCGGTGAAGCCGTCGTAGCCCTCGCCCAGGCCCGAGAACTCCGCGCAGGCGATGCCGGTGGCGGTGCCGATGAGCAGCGGCTTGACGAAGCCCTCGAGGAAGATGAGCGAGACCCAGGTGCCGGGGTCGGACATCTCGATGAAGCCGCCGGTGAGGGAGGACCAGTGCCGCACCAGCGTGTCTGCGGTGGAGTAGGCGACGCCGGCGATGATGCCGAAGGTCAGGCCGTCCATGAGGTCGTCGAACGCGGGGCGGCTCGCCAGGACGACGGGGCCGATCTGACGGATCAGTTCACCCACCAGCGGCACGACGATGAGCGCCGTGAGCAGGGGCCCCATGGAGATACCGCCGAGGGCGATCCCGTTGACGTCATTGACCGGGGTCGCCGCCGTGAGCAGGCCGAGGTTCTTCAGGATGACGAGGAACACGGCCGCAAGGCCACCTGTGAGGATGAACGCCAGCACCGTGACCGGGACCGGCTCGTCCTCCCACAGATTCACGTCGTAGATGTAGACGATGTAGACGATCGGAACCGCGAACGCAGCGATCAGCACAGCCATCGGCAGCGCGCCGAAGATGGCGGCTAGCAGCGCAGCCGTGAGGGCGATCACCAGCGCTAGACGATAGGTCTGCGGCTTCTCCCCTGCGCCCCGCGGCATGATCGTCGACACGAGCGCGAACGATGCGACGGGTTCGTCGGGCTTGACTGCGAATGACTTTCGTTTGGCCTCGTCCGGATGCGTCATGTCGTGGCCACAGCGGTGGCAGAAATGAGCAACGTCCGGCAGCTGGGCCCCACAACGTGGGCACACCATGGATGATTACCTCTCTTTTCTCGGCCGAGCCCCCGGCCCGGTCCGTCGAAACACTGCACCCATAGTCTGGCCGATGAGGCGTTCACTGCGGCCGATTCCGCAGATGCTCGCGTGAAAACCCTGCGCCTCCGGCGGCTCACTGCTGTGCGAGCAACCTCGATAGCCGGTATGAGGAGAGCGCGGCTTTGGGCGCTCCCCCGGTCTCCACCACGCCCGCATCTGAGCCGGGGGTGACCGCCACCAGCGCCCGCAGCAGGACGGGTCTGGGCACCTCGCGCAGGGCAGCGTCGTCGGCGAGGATCTCCACCAGCTCGCGTACCGCAGCCAGCGAGAGGCGGGCGGTGGGGAGCCAGGGCAGGGCGCTGTGCCATGACAGGAAGGCCAGCAGGAGCAGGTCGTGCCGCTGCGCCAGGTGTGCCCCCTCGTGCGCCAGCACGGCCCGCAGCTCGTCCGGGCCGAGTTGCTGGAGCAGGCCGCTCGAGAGCACCGTGACCGAGCCGGTGAGGCCGGGCACACAGTAGGCCACCGGCAGGTCATGGTCCAGCACCAGCAGTCGGGGGTCCTCGGGTGAGCGTGTGCTGAGCACCGCCAGGAGATCCCGGTGCCGGGACCGCAGGCGGGTCGCCCGCCACGCCTCCCGCGCCAGCGTCAGGAGCAGGTGGACGGTCAGCAGGACTGCGGCGCTCAGCGCGAAGGCTTGGGCCGGGTCCAACGGCAGGCCCTCCCACACGGGTGCCGAACCCCACCACGTCAGCGCACCGATCATCGACAGCCCACCGGCGAGTGCGATCACCTGCCACAGGACGAGCGCTGCGAACGGTGCCTGCGAGGGCCACCGTGCGCGTGAGAGAAGAACCGGCACCGGCCAGGCCAGGGCGACGGCGAGCCCGGCCAGCAGGTACGGCATCACGGGCGAGGCGGCTCGTCGAGGAGCCGGCGCAGCGCACGGGCATCCTCGGCCGAGATCCCGCCGATGAAGCGGGCCAGGACCGCCTCGCGGTCCGGGACGGTTCCCAGCGCTTCGTTGATCAGGGAAACGGTGTGGTCCTCGCGGCTCGCCACCGCGGTGAACAAGTGGGGACGCAGTTCGCGCTCGCGCACCACCAGCCCCTTCTTCTCCAGCCGGGCCAGGACGGTGAGCACCGTGGTGACCGCCAGTTCCTTGCCCGCCACGCCTGCGGGCGTGGCCAGCGCGTCGCGCAACTCATATGCCGTCATCGGGTCGTGCGCGTCCCAGAGCAGGTCCATCACTGCCCGTTCGAGTTCGCCGAGAGTTGCCACCGCGCCAGCCTACCGGTTTCGCGAGTGGAGAATCATCGACTACATTGGCGACGACGACTTCTACCTTGCGTAGAACTCGAGAGTCTGGAGGCCCAACATGGATCAGCTCGCAATCGCCAGATGGCAGTTCGGGATCACCACCGTGTACCACTTCCTGATGGTTCCCCTGACCATCGGACTGGGACTGGTGGTGGCTGTCCTGCAGACGATGTGGCACCGAACCGGCCGCGAGGAGTACCTCCGGATGACCAAGTTCTGGGGCAAGCTCTTCCTGATCAACTTCATCATGGGCGTGGCTACCGGGATCGTCCAGGAGTTTCAGTTCGGGATGGCCTGGAGCGAGTACAGCCGCTTCGTCGGGGACGTCTTCGGTGCCCCGCTGGCACTGGAGGCACTACTCGCCTTCTTCGTGGAGTCAGTGTTCCTCGGGTTGTGGATCTTCGGCTGGGACCGCCTCCCCCGGCGCATCCACCTGGCCACCATCTGGATCGCCTCGCTGGCGAGCATCCTCTCGGCGTACTTCATCCTCGTGGCCAACTCCTGGATGCAGCATCCCGTCGGCACCGAGGTTCGCGACGGCAGGGCAGTCATGATCGACGCGTGGGCAGTGTTCACCAACAACACCGCCCTGGTGGCCTTCCCGCACACCATCTTCGGCTCCTTCGCTGTAGCGGGCGGATTCCTCCTGGGCATCTCCTGGTACCACCTCCACAAGCGTCGCCAGGCCGGCATCGACACCGTCGACGACGCCGGCAAGGTGGTGGTGGGCGAGTCCGCCGCGCTGGGCAGGAACCGTGACGCCACGGACTACCAGGTCTGGATCAAGTCGCTCCGGATCGGGGCGGCGATCGCCCTGGTCTCCTTCCTCGGCGTCTCGATCTCCGGGCACTCGCAGGCCCAGCTGATGATCCAGCAGCAGCCGATGAAGATGGCCGCCGCCGAGGCTGCCTGCCACGACGGCACCGGCTTCTCCCTGCTATCGGTGGGGGACCTCCGCGGCGGTGGGGCCACCACGTGCGACGACGTCGTCGGGGTGTTCGAGATCCCCGGCCTGCTCTCGTTCCTGGCCCACAACAACTTCACCACCGACGTCAAGGGCATCAACACGCTGCTGCCCGAGTACCAGGAGAAGTACGGCACGCACCTGCCCGACGACCCGATGTACGGGGAGCGCGCCGGCAGCGAGATCGACTACCTGCCCGTCATGGAGGTGACGTACTGGGGATTCCGGCTGATGATCACCCTCGGCGGGCTCTCCGCGGCGGCCGCCGCCGTCGCCCTGTGGCTGACCCGGAAGGGGACGGTGCCGGGCGGCAAGTGGCTGGCGCGGTTGGCGCTGCTCGGGATCCTTGCCCCCTTCGGTGCGAACTCGACCGGCTGGATCTTCACCGAGATGGGCCGGCAGCCATTCGTGGTGGCACCGAACCCCACTTTCGACGGCATTGATCAGGTGTTCATGTACACCGCGGCCGCCGTCTCCCCCGGCGTCAGCGCGGGCGAGATGCTGTCCTCCCTGGTGGCACTGACCCTGGTATACGCGGTGCTGCTGGTGGTGGAGGTGGTGCTGCTCACCCGCTACGTGCGCGGCGGCATCGGCTCGGCCATGCCCGAACTGAACCACCATCCCGACGACGACGGCGAACGGGACACCGACGTGTTGTCCTTCGCCTACTGACCCGTTCGACTCGAAGAAGGGTTCACCGAACATGGACTTCCTGCCCACCTTGTGGTTCGTCATCATCGCCGTGCTCTGGGGCGGCTACCTGTTCCTCGAGGGTTTCGACCTCGGCGTCGGCATGCTGATGAAGGTCTTCGCGAGGAACGAGAACCAGCGCCGAGTGCTGCTCAACACCGTGGGTCCGGTCTGGGACGGCAACGAGGTCTGGTTGCTCACCGCTGGTGCCGCCACCTTCGCGGCCTTCCCCTACTGGTATGCCGCCTTGTTCTCCAGTCTCTACATCCCGCTGACGCTGGTGCTGGTGGCGTTGATCTTCCGCGCCGTCGCGTTCGAGTACCGGGGCAAAACCGAATCGGCCTCGGCGCGCAACCTGTGGGACTGGGCCATCGCGCTGGGCTCTTTCGTGGCAGCATTCGGCGTCGGAGCCATGCTGGCCCTGAGCACCACCGGCCTGCCACTCGACGCAAACGGTGACCGTGTCGGGGGTCCGTTCGCGTGGTTCACCCCGTACGCGGTGCTGGGCGGCGTCGGGGTGGTGGCGTTCTGTCTTGTGCACGCGTTGGCCTTCCTCGGGCTGAAGACCGACGGCGAGGTCCGCCAACGGGCAGCCAGGCTGGTTTCCCGCTGGTTGCCCGTGGGCCTGCTTCCTCTGGCGGCGTGGGCCGTGGTGGTGGTCCTGCTGAACCAGAGCGCGGCGGCGCTCGCACCGTTGGCGCTTGCGGTGTGCGCCCTGGTGTTCGGCTGGGTGCAGGCCAGACGGGGCAACGAGGGCTGGGTGTTCATCGGGGCCGGGGTGTTCCTGTTGGCCGGGGTGGCGGCCATCTTCGTCGGGGCCTACCCGAATGTCCTGCCCTCAAGCCTCGATCCCGCCAACAACCTGACCGTCCACAACGCGTCCTCCACCCCGTACACGCTCCGGCTGATGAGCATCGTCGCAGCCGTCGGCCTACCTCTGGTGCTCGTCTACCAGAGTTGGACCTACTGGGTGTTCCGTAAGCGCATCAGCGGGACCCACATCCCTCAGTCACATCCCGTGAAGTCGATCGTGTGAGCAGGAAACCAGCGCTGCCCGGGGGCACTGGTTCGCGCCGCGTACTCGCTCTGCTGGCGGGTCTCGCCGCGCTCAAGGCGGTGGGGCTGGTCCTGGTGGCCGACGCTTTGGCCACCGGCATCAGCCAGTTGGCCGCGGGCCCGGACCTCGACGTGCAGCGCCTGCTGTCGTGGGGCGTCGGTGGTGTGGCGGTCCGCACCCTCGCGGTCTGGGCCACCGAGTTCACCTCCCATCGCGCCGGTCTGGGTGCCAAGGAGGACCTGCGTGCCTGCCTGATGTCCTCGGGACTGGCGGGCGGCACCTCCGGGACCGGCCCCGGGGAGGGTGCGCTGGCGGCCCTCGCCAGCCGCGGCCTCGACGGCCTGGACAACTACTACACCAAGTACCTGCCCGCGCTGGTCGCCGCTGCGGTGGTGCCCGCCGTCGTGGTGGTGCGGATTCTCGTGGCCGACTGGGTCTCCGCCCTCGTCGTCGTGCTCACCCTCCCCCTGGTGCCGTTGTTCATGGTGCTGATCGGCCTGCACACCAAGGACCGGATCAAGGCGGCCGCCGCCGGGCTGGACCGGTTGTCCAACCACCTCCTCGAGCTGGCGCAGGGCCTGCCCGCGCTGATCGGTCTGCGCCGGGCCGAGGGCAGGGGGCGGGCGCTGGCGAAGGTCTCCGAGGACTATCGCACCGCGAGCATGCAGACGTTGCGCACGGCCTTCCTCTCGGGCCTGGCGCTGGAGCTGATCGCCACCATCTCCGTGGCCGTGGTGGCGGTGTTCATCGGTGTGCGGCTGGTCTACGGCCACATGGGCCTCGAGGCCGGGTTGCTGGCCCTGGTGCTGGCACCCGAGTGCTACCTGCCGTTGCGGAGCCTGGGCGCCGCGTACCACTCCTCCGAGGACGGGGTGGAGGCGCTCGAACGCAGCGAGCAGTTCATCTCCACCCAGCCTGCCCCCGAGGGTGCCGCTGGCCGTCCCGAGGCTCCGGGGCCCGGCACCGTCCTGGCCGTGGAGGACCTCTCGGTCAGCTACGGCGCCGCCTCTGGTCCCGTGCTGGCGCACGTGGACCTCGAGCTCGGTGCGGGCGCGGTGCACGTGCTCGACGGCCCCAGCGGCGTGGGCAAGACCACGTTGCTGCACGCAGTGCTGGGTCTGCTGGACCCCGCAGCCCGGGTCTCCGGCAGCATCCGCGTGGATTCCGGGCGCACGGCCTTCATCTCGCAGCATCCCCGCTTCTCGGAGCCGACCGTCGAGGAGGAGATCCGCCTCCATGCCGGTCCCCGCGTTTCCGGGGACGTCATTGCCACTGCGCTGGCTGACGCCAACATCGCGCACCTCGCGGCACGCAGGATGGTGGAGTGCAGCCCCGGTGAGCTGCGACGCGTGGCCGTGGCCCGGGTGCTGGCCAGGGTGGCGGCCGAGCCGATGACCCAACTGGTGGTGGCCGACGAGCCCACCGCGCACCTGGACCAGGCCTCCGCAGAGCGGGTGCGAGCCGCCCTGCGCGGCCTGCGCGGGCGATGCACGTTGCTGGTGTCCACCCACGACCGACGGCTCGCGGCCATGCTCACCGACGACGCTGCTGTCCCGGTTACTCGCCCCACCGAGCTCCGCGACGAGGTGGAGGCTCCAATCGCCGACCCGCCCCGGCCACGAGCCACAGCTCCTGGGCACTGGCGGTTGCTCGGCGCCATGCCCTGGTTCCGGCGCGGCCTCGTGCCGGGTTTCGTACTGGCCGCAGCGGCAGCCATCTTCGGGGCCGGGCTGACCGGCATCTCCGGATGGCTGATCGTCACCGCCAGCCACCAGCCCCCGATGCTGCACCTGCTGGTGGCCATCGTGGGGGTCCGGGCGTTCGGCATCGGCCGCTCGGTGTTGCGCTACGCGGAGCAGTTGAGGGTCCACGACGCGGTGTTCGGCTTCGCCTCACGGCTGCGCGAGCGGCTGTGGGATGCGCTCGTGTCAGCGCCTTCGGGCTGGGGCAGGCTGACTCGATCGGGCGCCGCCCTGGGCCACCTGGTGGCGGAGGTGGACGAGGTCCGCGACGCCCTGCCGCGGGTGCTGGTGCCGCCAGTGGCCGGGGTGGCCACCTGGCTCGCGGTCACCGTCGGCATCGGGTTCTGGGCGCCCGCGGCATTCCCCCTGGCCCTGGGGTTGGGGGCTGCTGGATTCCTCATGCTGCCGCTGGCTGTGCTCTTGGTGGAGAGGGGCAGTTCCACGAGGTTGACCGAGCACCGGGTCTGGCTGGCCTCACGGGTGCCGACGCTGCTCCGCGCCGCCCCGGACCTGCGGGCGAACGGCGCAGATCGCCTTGCCCTCGCCGAGTTCTCGCAGGCCGACGCTGCGGCCACCGTCAAGCTTCGGGCCACCTCCCGCGGGGCCGCGCTGGGCCAGGGCGGGGCCGTCCTGCTGTCCACTCTGGCCGCCGTATTGGCCGTCGTGCTCGCAGGTGCCAGCGGGGAACAGGCGGCGGTGGCGTCGCTGCTCCTGCTGGCGTTGGGCGAGCCGATCGCGAACACCGCCACCGCTGTGCAGCAACTGCCGCAGCTTGACCGGGTGCTCCGCCACGTCTGGTCCAACTTCGCCGCTGACCAGCCGGTGGCTCGAACCGCAGCCGATGCCCGCGAGGCGCAGGCGGGTCCCGCCGGGCAGGGGCTGGCGCTGCGCCTGGCTGGCGCCGATATCGGCTGGGTGCCGGGCGATCCCGTCGTCTCGGACCTCCACCTGGCGGTCTCCCCCGGCCAGTGGGTGTCGGTGACCGGGCCGTCGGGTTCGGGCAAGTCGACGTTGCTGGCCGTGCTGCTCGGCGCGCTGGACCCGTTGACCGGGACCCTGGAGGCCCGCCGAGGTGCCGCCGCGTGGACGTCCGCGGGCCCTGGTGACGTCGCCCGGGTGGCGTGGTGCCCGCAGGAGGCGCACCTGTTCGACTCCTCCGTACGCTCGAACCTGTGCCTGGGCAGGGACCCCGATGACCTCCCATCCGACGATGAGCTGCGTGGCGTGCTGGCCCAGGTGGGACTCGGTGCCTGGCTCGAGAGCGTGCCCTCAGGCCTCGACGGGCGCATCGGCTCGGGAGGCCACCACCTCTCGGGCGGGCAGCGTCAACGCCTGGCAGTGGCCCGTGCACTCCTGGCCCGCGCCGAGGTGCTGCTGCTGGACGAGCCCACCGCACATCTGGGTGCCGACGAGGCGGTGGACCTGGTCTCGGACCTCAGGTCCGCAACGGCCGGCAGGTCCGTGCTGCTGGTCACGCACGATCCCGCGGTGGCCGACTTCGCCGACGTCGGCCTCACGCTGTCAGGCGCGGGCGGGTCTCCAGACTCATGGGGACCTCGGGCTGATCGAGCCCTGGCGGCATCCGGAACCCCCTGACCACGAGCCACAGGCCGAGCCCGATCTCCCAGATGGCGATGGGGAGCGCCAGCAGCCCTGCGAACGCCGAGACCTGGTCCGGCAGGCCGAACAGTGACCCGAGGAACGAGGCCGTGAGCATTCCCGCACCGATGAAGCCGATCACCGGCAGGACACGCGGCACCAGCCGGGAGCGGTGGAGCACGCTGCCCAGCAGCAGGGCATTGGCGGCGGGCACCAGGCCCGGACCGATCAGGAACGCCCAGTCGTGGATGGAGACCAGGGCGGCATCCACCAGCCCGAGCGCACTCGGTTCCGCGCCCACTCGTGGTGTCGACAGGAGGGCGAGCATCGCGATGACGCCGACCATGATGATGGCACTCTCGAGGATGCGGGCGCGACGAAACCGAGCGATGACGGCTGGCCTTGGCGACGGATCACCGGGTGGAGCACCAGGGCCGTGCCGATGCACGGGGCGGCGAGGATGACCTCCAGCAGCACGGCCCACATCAGCGGCACCCCTCCCCCGGGGTCTCGAGGATGGCGGGGTCGGTGAGGATCGGCTCCTTGAGCGCCAACGCTGGGATCGAGGTGACGACGGTGAGCAGGTAGAGGGCGCCGGCAAGGAGTGCAACACGACGGTTGGGAGACATGGGTGCCTCTCGAAATGCTGAGGTGCACGGCGTACACCTCGTTCGGAAACGAACGTAGGTATACGCTGTACACCATGCCAACCCCTACGCAGCGTCCAGCCGTCACCCGCGAGCGCGCCCTCCACCAAGCAGTGGCACTCGCGGATGACGAAGGCATCGAGGCCGTGAGCATGCGAGGCCTTGCCGCCCGGCTCGGCGTCGTGCCGATGGCCCTCTACAAACACGTGTCCAACAAGGAGGACCTCCTGGGCGGCATGGTCGACCTGCTGATCGGCGCGTACGAGCAACCGCAACCCGGCGGGGACTGGAAGGACGAGGTCCGCCGTCGCGTGTTGTCAGCGCGCGCGGTGCTGCTGCGGCACCCCTGGGCGCGTCGCGTGTTCGAGACCCGGACGAAGCGCACCCCAGCCGTTCTGGCCCACATGGACTCGCTCTCGGGCAGTTTCATCGCGGGTGGACTCTCGGCCGACCTCACCCACCATGCGATGCATGCGCTCGGTCACCGCATCTGGGGGTTCAGTCCCGAGGCGTTCGAGGATGCCAACGCGCTCCTCGTCCCCGACGACCCGGGCGAGGGCGAGGCGATGGTGCAGTACGTGCGCCGGACCTACCCCAACATTCTCGCCATCGCCCTGGCCACCTCGGGTGACGACCTTGACGGGCCGGGGTGCGACGAGGACTTCGAGTTCGCATTCACCCTCGACCTCTTGCTGGAGGCCTTCGAGCGCCTGCACACGGCAGGCTGGACCTCGCGCCGCGCCGTCGCCAGCGGGTGGAACTACCAGGCGTAGGCCTCGGGCGCGGTTCCTCCGGGCCCTGGGAAGATCTCGTCGAGGGTTGCCAGCGCGTCGTCGCCGAGCTCAACGTCGAGGGACCGGATAGCGCCCTCCAGCTGGTCCATGGTTCGCGGACCGACGATCGGCCCCGTCACGGCCGGCTGGTGCAGGAGCCAGGCCAGCGCCACGTCCCCGGGCTGTTCGCCCCGCTGCTCGCAGAAGTCCTCCCAACGCTGGAGTTGCTCACGGCGCTCGTCGATCTCCTTGCGCATGTGGTCGCCCGCGCGACGGCCCTCCTCAATCTTCCGGAGTACCCCACCGAGTAGTCCACCGCCCAACGGCGACCACGGGATGACGCCCAACCCGTAGTGCGCAGCCGCCGGCAGCACCTCAAGTTCGACGGTGCGGGCCGTCAGGTTGTACAGCGACTGCTCGCTGACCAGCCCCAGCCCCTGCCGCCTGCGGGCGGCCTCGCACGCGGCGGCGATGTGCCACCCGGCGAAGTTCGAACTCCCGACATAGACCACCTTGCCCTGGGCCACCAATGTGTCCATCGCCTGCCACAGCTCCTCCCACGGGGTGGCCCGGTCGATGTGGTGCATCTGGTAGAGATCGATGTGGTCAGTCCGCAGACGGCGCAGGGAGTCCTCGACGGAGCGTCGGATGTGCACCGCCGAGAGCTTGGAGTCGTTCGGCCAGTCCGACATGTTGCCGAACACCTTCGTGGCCAGCACCACGTCGTCGCGGCGCCCGGACTTCTCCAGCCACCTGCCCACGATCTCCTCTGTGCGTCCCTTGTGGCCAGCACCGCCGTAGGTGTTGGCGGTGTCGAAGAAGTTGATCCCCTGGTCCAGGGCCGCGTCCATGATCCGGTGCGAATCAGCCTCGTCGGTGTGCGGGCCGAAGTTCATGGTGCCGAGGACGATCCGGGAGACCTTGGCACCGGTCCTGCCGAGCTGGGTGTACTGCATCGTTGCTCCTTATCCATCGGTTGGGATTCCAACCTAGTGGGCAACCGGTCAGCCCCGGCCCGGTCCGGACGTCCGCCGTGACCGGGCAGGACTCCGCAGAAACAGCCCTGGGTGCACCTCCCCGGGCGTAGCGTCGAGGCATGCGCCGAGACGCGACGCTGAAGTGATGGAAGGCGGTAGCACAATGGCTGACAAGGGCCTGGAACACCTGTTCTTCGACACCCTCCGCGACATCCACTACGCGGAGAAACACATCCTCAAGACACTGCCGCAGCTGGAGGCCAATGCCGCCTCGGACGAGCTCAAGGCGGCGTTCAGGACCCACACCAAGGAGACCGAGGGGCAGATCCAGCGCCTCGAGAAGGTCTTCGCACTCATCGACCGGCCACCCACGTCCAAGCGGTGTGAGGCCATCGACGGGATCCTCGCCGAGGGCGACGGCGTCCTCGAGGACTACAAGGGCACCACCGCACTGGACGCCGGCCTGATCTCGTCCGCCCAGGCCGTGGAGCACTACGAGATCACACGCTACGGGACCCTGCGGCGCTGGGCGAAGATGCTGACCATCGGCGACGCCTACGACCTCCTCACCGAGAGCCTCGAGGAGGAGAGCCGGACCGACGAACTTCTCACCAAGATCGCCGACGCCGAGGCCAACGCCCGCGCGGCCAAGGTCCCCAAGGAGGATTGACCGGGGCCCTTCAGGCTTGGTCTGAGGCTCGGCGGCCGCGAGCAGCAGCGCCCAGACCGGTGGCAACGAGGAGCAGGGTCAGGGCCACCACCGCGGTGGTGGTGCCCTGCCCTCCACTCGACGGCAGTCCCGGGCGCGGCTGGCTCGGCGGAACCGTCGGGGTCGATGTCGGCGCCTGGGACGGCACCTCGGTGGCTCCCCCAGTGGGCTCGGCGGCCGGCGGCTCGCTGGGCTCCCCCGTCGGATCTTGCGACGGGGTTTCCGAGGGTTGCTGGCTCGGGGGTTCGGTCGGTTCCGTCTGAGCGGGCGTCGCCTCGACGACGATGACCAGACCGGAGCCTTGGCCCCCATCGCGATCCACCACCGTGAAGGTGGCCTCGTAGGTGCCGGCGGCGGTGTAGGTGTGGGTGACCGGCGGGTCAGCTGGACCGACCACCTCGACCACCGGCGTGCCGTCTCCCCAGTCCACTAGGTAGGTGAACAGGGCTGCCATGTCCGCGCTGGAGGGGTCGTCCGCACTCACCTTGAGCGTGAGCGGTTCCCCGACGGCGGCGGTGCGCGGCCCGTCCACGATGGCGGCCGGTGCCGTGTTGCTGACGGCCAGAGTCGCCTGGGCGACGGTGGTGAGCCCCTGGACCTCTGCCCGGACCGAGATGTCGTAGGTGACTGGTCCGTCGTCGATGCCGAAGGCCTCGAGTTCTGCCCAGGTGAGTGTCACCTCGCGCCCGGAGGCATCCGAGAAGTCACCGTCGCCATCGAGATCCCAACCGATGGCTGCGCCAGCACTGGATCCGTCCGCGGTGAGGGTGATGCCCTCACCCTCGGCGATGTCATAGGGACCGCCCGCGCCAGCAAGCGGCAGGACGTCGATGTCAGCCTCGGCGGCGCTCGGGTCGAAGCCGCCCTCCGGTGCGTAGCTCGCGGACACCGTGTAGACACCCGCGGCCAGCGTCACCTCCAACTGTGCCGTGCCACCGCTGAGCGTCACCGTGCCGAGTTCCACTCCCCCGGCGAGGAACGTGACCGAGCCGGTCGGGGTGGCCGCCGGTGCCGTGACATCTGCGACGAGGCTGATTTCCTGACCGTCGATGGCAGTCGGTGGGACGGTCAGGTCCAGCACCGTGGCGCCTTCAACCTCCACCGCCACCTGACTCGCGAAGCTGTCGGTCCAACCGTCGGCGCCGGTGTAGACGGCGTCGATGGTGTGGGTGCCGCGCTCCAGTCCCGCGAGCGTGAACGTGACCGCACCATCAGCATCTGGCGCGCCGGCTTCCACCGGCGCTCCGCCGTCGACGGTGTACGAGACCGTCCCAGCCGAAACCGGACCATCAGCCGCGGAAACCGTGGCAGTCACGGTCGGGTCGGCGCCGAGATCAATCACCGCGGGAGCGTCCAGCACGATCGCCGTTCCGGAGTACACGCTCACGGACACCTGCTCCGCAGTACTGCCGGTCCAACCACCAGCACCGCTGTAGACAGCATCAATCGTGTGCGCACCGCGAGCCAGATCCGGGAGCGTGAACGTGACCACGCCTTCGGGGTCAACGGCACCGGCCAGAACCGACTCACCGCCGTCGATGGAGTAAGAAACCGTCCCGACCGAGACCGGACCATCAGCCGCCGAAGCCGTGGCGGTCACAGTCAGGTCATCACCGAGGTCAAGCACCGCCGGGGCATCCAGCACGACGGTGGTGGCCGACTGGACGCTGACCGTGGTCTGTTGCGCAGTGCTGTCAGTCCAACCTTCCGCCCCGGTGTAGACCGCATCGATCGTGTGGGTCCCACGGTTCAGGCTGGTGACCGTGAATGTCACCACACCGTCAGCATCCGGTGCGCCGGCGTCCAGCGCAGCTCCGCCGTCGACGGAGTACGAGACCGTCCCAGCCGAGACCGGGCCGTCCGAGGCGGAGACCGTGGCAGTCACTGTCAGGTCGTCACCGAGGTTCATTGTGGTGGGTGCGACCAGCGCGATGGCAGTCGCCGACTCCACGCTGACAGCGTGCGGCTGCGCAGTGCTGTCAGTCCAGCCTCCGGCGCCCGTGTAGACAGCGTCGATGGTGTGCGCTCCACGGCCGAGGTCCGGCACGGTGAACGTGACCACACCCTCCGCGTTCGGCGCGCCGGCCACCACCGCGGTGCCACCATCCACCGAGTAGGCCACACTTCCAGCGGTCACGGGACCGTCGGTTGCCGTGACCGTCGCAGACACGGTGAGGTCAGCGCCGAGGTCCAGCGTCGTCGGTCCGGTCAGCGCGATGGTGGTCGCGGACTGGACGCTGACGCCGTGCACAGCAGTGCTGTCAGTCCAACCACCAGCCCCGGTGTAGAGCGCACGGATCGTGTGCTCCCCTCGAGCCAAACCGGTGAGCGTCAACGTGACCGAGCCGTTGGAGTTCACGGCGCCGGCGGGAACTGCTGCTCCGCCGTCGACCGTGTAGGAGACCGTTCCGGACGAGACCGGGCCGTCACCCGCGGTGACCGTTGCCGTGACGGCGAGGTCATCCCCGAGTCCGATCGTCGCGGGAGCGTCCAGGCTCATCGTGGTGCCCGACTGGACGCTGACCCCGTGCTGCGCGGTACTGTCGCTCCAGCCGCCTGCGCCGGTGTAGGCCACATCGATGGTGTGGGTCCCACGGACCAACCCGGGGAGCGTGAAGGTCACCAGACCGTCCGCGTTCGGGACCCCGGCCACCACCGCGGTGCCACCGTCCACCGTGTAGGAGACGCTTCCTGCCGTCACGGGACCATCCGTGGTAGTCACGAGCGCGGACATGCTGAGGTCCTCACCCAGCGCCAATGACGCGGGTGCATCCACCGTCAGCGTCGTCGCCGACTCGGCGAGCACCGTGACCTGCTGCTCACGGCTGTCGGTCCAACCGTCGGCGCCCGTGTAGGCGGCGACGATCGTGTGGTTGCCCCGCGCGAGCCCCTCGACGGTGAAGGTCACCTCACCGGCGGTGTCCGGCGAACCCGCCACGACAGGTGTCCCGCCATCGACGCTGTAGGAGACCGAGCCTGCCGTCACGGGACCGTCGGACGCGGTGATCGTCGCGGTCAGGGTCAAGTCCTCACCGAGCGCGATCGACGTGGGTGCGTCCAGTGCCAGCGTCGTGCCGGACTGTGCCGGTACGGACAGTGTGGTGGCGGTGCTGTCCGTCCAGCCGTCGGCGCCCGTGTAGGTGGCAGCGACGGTGTGGTTGCCGCGGCCTAGACCGGCGACTGTGAAGGTGACCTCGCCATCGGCGTCGAGGGCATCCGCGACGACCGGGGTCCCGCCGTCGACCGAGTAGCTGACACTGCCCGCGGTGACGGGGCCGTCTTCGGCAGTGACGGTTGCCGTCACCACGAGGTCCTCACCCACTGCGAGGGGTGTGGCAGCCACCAACTCCAGGGCGGTCCCGGACTGGACGGAGACCGTGACCGGTGCGGCGACGCTGTCCTCGAGCTCGCCGTCACCTGTGTAGCTGGCGGCGATCGTGTGTGACCCACGGGCCAGGCCGGGCAAGGTGAAGGTGACCTCGCCGTCCTCGTCCGGGGTGCCCGCCGCGACCGCGGTGGCACCGTCCACCGAGTACGAGACCGAACCGGTGGTCACGGGTGCGCCGTCGGCCGTCACCGTGGCCGTGACGGACACGTCCTCCCCGGTGGTCGCTGTGATCGGCGCATCGAGAGCCACCGCGGTCGGGACGGTGGTGGACAGTTCGAGGCACCAGCCGCCTGCGAGCGCACCGGGGGTGGAGCCGGGGACGTTGTCGATGACGTAGAGCTCCCACGTCCCTGCTGCCGGGGTACCGCCGAACGCCTCTGCGAACGTGGTGGCCGTCGAAGGTGTGGGCGCCGGGGCCGGGAAGGTGTCGTGGACGTTGTCCAGGTTCGTCGGCCGGAAGGTGCCGTCCACAGACAGGTTCGAGGCGGCACCACCATCGTCGGCGATGACCAGGTCCAGCGCTGAGCCGGCTCCCGGGACGTCGCTCAGCAGCACCAGGCTGGCGCCGGACGGCGAGACCAGGAGGACGTCGAGTTCGTCCGTGTACTCGTGTGACAACCCGTTGAGGTGGACGCGCACATCAGCGATGGTGCCGGTCCGGTCCTCGACGAAGATCCGCTGGGGATAGACCAGTGGTGCCCCGACGGCCGGGAGCTGGATGCCACCCGGGTTGCAGTAGAGGCCCGCGGTCACGGCGGTTCGGTTGTTC
Source organism: Tessaracoccus terricola (assembly GCF_054776555.1). Classification (NCBI taxonomy): domain Bacteria; kingdom Bacillati; phylum Actinomycetota; class Actinomycetes; order Propionibacteriales; family Propionibacteriaceae; genus Tessaracoccus; species Tessaracoccus terricola. The sequence continues at coordinate 1,254,857 of NZ_BAAHBS010000005.1, forward strand.
GACTCGAAGGTGACGGGGACGGACCCCGCTAGGTAGTTGGCGCTTCCCGAGTACGAGACGGTGAGGCCGTAGGTACCCTCCCCCATCTGACTTGAGGTCATGGGCCACTGCACCCGGCCGTTGGCGTCCAGCGCCAACGCCGAGGGCCAGGCGCCGGCAGCGCCATTGACCGTGATGGTGCCCTCCGTGACGGGCTGCCCGTTCGAGGTGACCTCGGCCACGAGGGTGTTCGGGGCGTCGCTGAACGCCGGGTTCACGCTGAACGCGGCGGTGACATCGACGGGGGCAGCGGTGTCGGTGGTGGTCACCGTGAGGCTCCAGCCTCCCGCGATCACGCCGTCGTCCCCGGTGAAGTCGTCCACGACGTAGAGGCTCCAGTCCCCGTTGGGGTCAATGCCGGCGAACGCGTCCGCGAAGGTTCCGGCGCCGGAACGCGGCGGGGCGGGGGCGGGGAAGACGTCGGCGTCGCTGCCGGTCTCGTCGGACGGCGCGTAACTCCCACTGGCGAGGGTGCCCGAATCAGGGAACTGAGCGGCACCGTCGGTCAATGTCACCACTGCCCCCGAGGCGGAGAGCGCGTAGGTGGACTCGCCGACGTCTGACATCAGCACCACGTTCTGCCCACCGGGACCCACCAGCAGCACGTCCAGGTCGTTGACGAAGAGGTGGGTGAGTCCGGTGAGGGTCACACTGACATCTGACACGGCGCCGTTCATCCCCGAGACCGTCACCTTCGACGGGTAGGGAGTGGCTGGAGCCACCTCACCGACGACGGCAGGTGACGATGCGCTGATGGCGGAGGCGTTGGCGAACACTGCGGGCCCATCGGCCTCCGCCGTGGTGGCGAAGACCACCGGACCCAGCCCGGTGACCGCCAGGAGGAACGCGAGAACCACGGCCGCGCGCGTTCTGAATGATGGACCTGTAGTGCGCATCTCTGCCTTCCCCGAATGGTGCCGCCCTGCCAACATTGACCGCGACGCCCCCTTCTGCGCGAGCACGCAGACCTCGTCATTGTGGCCGCATCTAGGCGCTTTGCACAATAGATAGACGAAACTCGTCGAATATTGCTTTCCATTCCGGCGAATTGCCCTCATTCGATGCCCGTCTCAAAATTCGGTCTTGCGCCCGGATTCATCCCGCCGATAGTGTGCGCCTCAGTCGGGTCGTCGAGGACCTCCCAAGAACGTCGCCGTGGACGACAGAAGTGAGCATGCCAATGGTTGGGATCGCACGACGAACCGTTCTGCGCGGCGCTGCCGTCGCCGCAGTGCTTCCACTCGCCGCCGGCGTCGCATCGGCCTCCAGTCGCGATTCACGAGGCGAGGCGGGCGAACGTCGGGCGTTGGAGGAGGCCGTCGGGTCCAGCATCCGGATCACAGGCGTGGGCGCGGCAATCACCGCCACCGTGGCCGGGGTCCGGGACCTCCGCCATGCCCCTGCTGGACATCCCCATGCATTTTCGGCCGACTTCGAACTGGACGGCGAGGACACGACGATGCTGGAGCTGGGACTCGTCGACATCCAACTGCCCGGACACCGACTCGGTGGCGTCGGTCTACTGGTCGTCGGCGGCCCCGAGAATCCGATGGCCCGACTACTGGTCGACCGTCGCGCCATCGCTGAACACCCGACAACCATCCGCGCCTGACCAAGGCGATCTCGACAGACAGGAGAACACGCCATGGAAGCATTCATCGGCACCATCATGCTGTTCGGTTTCAATTTCCCCCCACGCGGCTGGGCGATCTGCAACGGACAACTGCTCAGCATCAGCCAGAACACTGCGCTGTTCTCCCTCCTGGGCACCATGTACGGCGGTAATGGGCAGACAACCTTCGGGCTCCCCGACCTGCGGGGTCGCGTCCCCATGGGACATGGTCAGGGCCCGGGTCTGCCCGGTTACCAGATCGGCGAGATTGGTGGCACCCCCAGCGTCACCCTGACGCAGGCGGAGTTGCCGCCGCACACGCACTCGGTGATGTCCGCCGGCGCGGCCACGTCGAAGTCCCCGTCGGGCAACTACCCCGCGGTCTCCACCGGAGGCGCCGCCTACGGCCAGGCGGCGGCCGGGGCCATGGCCGGTGGAATGGTGCAGCCTTCCGGTTCGGGCCTGCCCCACACCAACATGCAGCCGTACCTGGTAGGCAACTGGTGCATCGCAGTCGAGGGCATCTTCCCCTCGCGTCAGTGAGCCCCCGTCCTGCTCACATGTCGCCCACGAGGCCGAGCCGGTGTGCGAGGAACCACTGCCTGCACCCGGTCCCGCAGCTGGAGCTTCATGAGGATCCGCGACACATAGGACTTGACGGTCTCGTGGCTGATACCAGTTACTGTGCGATCCGCGTTGGAGAGGCCTTGGACCACCTGGACGAGCACCTCGTGTTCGCGTGGGGTGAGCGCGTCCAAGGTGCCGGCGTGACGCTCGGCGGGGCTCAGTCGCTCGCCATGGCGCCGATGAGGCTCCTCGTGACCGCCGGAGACAGCAGCGACTCTCTCCCGCGACGGATTGTTTGGGAAGCCGACATGAGGAGTGGAGGACCTCGGGCCCGTCTCCTCAACTGAGCCGCCCCGCCGTGACCGCGGTGTGACACTTGGTCTATGAACGACATCGACCTGCCCTCGGCCACGCTCGGGCTCGTGAACCTCGGCGACTCCTACTCCGCGGCCATCGGCACCGGTGGCGTCAGGCCCTCACCGAGCATGTCCGGGTGCTTCCAAGGAGTTGGACCCGACCATGTCTCCCAACTCGTGAACCAGCACCGCGTAACCCTGCTCGCGAACGCCGCCTGCGCCGGGATGGACAGCGCGGGACTGCGCCGCGTCGTGGAACAACCACGCATTCGGGCGGCTCTCGGGAGTGCCGGACTGGTGACCATGACCATCGGCGGGAACGACATCGCCTGGGTGGAGACCATCCTGCCGTGCTCCACATTCAGCACAGACTCGGCATGCGACGCCGCCCTCGGAAGTGCCGCCGTCGCCATCCGGGCGGGTGCGGTCTCCTCCGGGACCGCGGTCGCGCGGATCAACGAACTCACCGACGCTCGCGTCCTTGTGATGGGTTACCCCCACCTGCTCGACCCGGCAGCGATCGGCCTGCCCGTCGCCCCGCAGCGAATCCGGGACCTCAACGCCATGACCGACGAGTTCAACTCCGCGCTTCGCGAGTCGGTGGTGGACAACGGCGCGACCTTCATCGACGTCACACACCGCTTCGACGGCCATGGTGCAGGTGCCCTCGACCCATGGATCAACCTACACCCGAACACTCGCGGATACGTGTCGGGTACTACGCTGCCTTGGCCGAGGCGCTCAATCTCGCCGCCTAACCTACGTGGATCGCTCGCCGAGACTTGGGTTCCCAGGGAATCGAGACGGTGACGAACGCGCTCGACACGCCCGACAAGCCAGGTTTCACGACGCAAAGGTCCGGTTGGATGGCCACCGATTTTCCGGTCACGGCGATTCACGGCGTCCCGATGGACAACTCAATGTCCATCTGACAAGGACAAACACCTTGTCGGGCTGACAGGATCTGAAGAAGTTTTCTGGTTGTCAGTGATGTCAAACTGAGTCTACGTCAGTTCCCTGTTGACTAGGCATTTTGCCGCACTGATGACGCATTCAGGACGACTCACGATGACAGGAATGGACCCAAGATGCCTTGCGTAGTTGTGCAATAGTTGTGCAGTCATGGGGTCGTAGAACAGGGCGACCCCGGCTGACAGGAGACTTTGCAATGACCCCCTCCGGAGGCACACCCGAGAAGCCCACTCCTGCGCTAGCGGACGTGGTGCCTCTCCACGCTGACCGTCCCAACCCCAAGGCCAAGGCACGCCGAAAACGACGCAGTTTCGGTGCCATTAGGAAGCTTCGGTCCGGTCGGCATCACGCGTTCTACAAGATCGGATCCCAGGTTCACAACGCGCCAGTGACCTTCGAGTCACGCACGGACGCAGCGGCGTGGTTGGCCATGCGACAGGCAGAGCTGCTCGAACACCGCTGGAAGCCAACTCCCCCACCTGACACCGGTCAGATCACGTTCCTCAACTACGCCAGAGAGTGGCTACAGCAACGGGAAATTGGACCCCGAACACTCGCTGAATACCAACGGATGCTGGACGGCCGACTCTCATGGTTCCACTCTTTCACGCTGGACCAACTCACTGCCTCAAAGGTCAAGGTCTGGTGGAACGAACAGGGAGCGAGCCATCCGACGGCACGCCGAAAGGCGTACGACCTGTTGCACGCGATCCTTGAGACAGCGACCCGCCCCGACGAGGACACCGAGTCGCCCCCACTATTGGCAGCCAACCCCGCTCGCCTCACCACCAAGACGTTACGCTCCGGCACGCCGAAGACCAGAACTCGCATCAAGCCCGCTACACTGGCCGAGCTACAGATGATCACTGACACCGTTCCTGAACGCTACAGAGCGATGGTGGCTCTAGCGGCATGGTGCGCACTCCGGTTCGGCGAACTGACCGAACTCCGCCGCCGCGACATAAGCATCACTGCCGACGGCAACGGGGCACTCGGCTCGGGCACGTTACACATCACGCGAGCCGTGGTCTGGACCAGCCCCGACACAGCCGTCGTCAAGGCGCCCAAGAGCGAGGCGGGCATCCGTGACGTGGCGATCCCACCACATATTCTTCCCCTGCTGAGGACACATCTGAAGACGTGGACGGGTCCGGATCCGGAGGCGCTGTTGTTCCCGGCTGTGGAATCAGGTAGACACATGAAACATGGCGCGCTATACAAGGTGTTTCGCCGTGCGCGTGCCCTTGCCGGTCGCCCGGACCTTAGGTGGCATGACTTGCGACACACAGGTTCAACAATGGCAGCCCAGGCTGGGGCAACCCTGGCTGAACTCATGAACCGACTTGGTCATTCCGACGTGCGCGCGGCGCTCATCTATCAGCACGCCACATCTGATAGGGACGCAGAGTTGGCGCGAAAACTCTCGACCATGGCCGACAAGGGACGCTGAAGGCCATGAGCAGGCCACGGCGCGGATCAGGTCACGGGGTTCATCGTTGCCACCGCATTCATGTCCCGGTGCCCGGTCACCATCACAGACGGGTACGTGACCGCGTCCATCACCGCTCCTCGAGGACGTGATTGTTCGTCTGGGGCTGCGTGAACACTGGATCAGCGCAACCATCCCCACCCCGAAAGACCAGGTCTCCCACCGGAAACGCCGCGGTTCCAAAGGTGGACGAACACCCGCCTTCGACGCAGACCTCTACAAGGACCGCCACGCCGTCGAATGCGGCATCAACAAGCTCAAACACCACCGCGGCTTCGCCACCCGCCACGACAAACTCGCCGTCCGCTACGCAGCCACCGTCCACATCGCGGTCATCAACGGCTGGCTGAAACGACTTTCGCAACAGGACTTAGACGGCACTCACGACTCCCCCAACCGCGCAACGACAGCCCGCGGCTCACGTACGCGATTCCCGCGCACACTCAGCCACCGCCTTGCGGACCATGGGGGCGACGGCCCTTGGGCATGCGAAGTCGCCGCACGCGGAGGGCCGCGACAGATCCAGCAATCGATTTGGCCGACCTCGAAGACTCAAGACAGGGCATTCAGCGTGGCACCGGCGGCCGCCTTCTTCTCCGCGTCTCGCCAGTTCCGTGCTGCGGGCTTCCTGGCCGCGGCACGGGATTTCTTTGTGGCGCCCAGTGCTGTGCCTAGGGCTGTGGCGACCGCTGCGTTCGGTTCTTCGGATATCCAGTGGAGCATCACATCCCCAATGCGCTTCGCGACCAGTCGATCGAACTCCTCGTCGGCTTCCGCCGCGCGGAGGACTACGGCCGCCGCGGTCGCGTCCTGGACGGAGGACGTGAGCTTGGGCTCGACTGTTGCCCAGATCCCTTCGCGCTCGGACGCGTTCAGGGGAACTGTGACGAAGGCCCACAGGTACTGGTCTAAGGTCCCACCAACGTCGAGCGTATCGGTAAGCAGAATATGCAGAGCACCAGCGTAGGCATCTTCATCTGCCTTCGCGAGTGCGTGAGCGAACGCCACCCGCACCGGCTGCGGTGGAAGCGTTGTGGCGGCCTTCCTCAAGAGAGCGGCAACGGTGTCGTCCGCGTCGTCGGAGATGTGCGCGCAGCGGTCTGCGACGACCGCCATCGCGTTCTCTGACTCCGCGGACAGAGCTAGTCCGGTCGCATGCGCAAGCGGCAACGCGCGTGCCAAAGGCTCCGCGCGACTCTTCATCTCATCGGTCGGGGTGCTTGTATCGAGGTGCGCCACGAATCCTTCGTCAACGAGCCCGCGGGCGTCGAACAGATCGAACAGCTTCCAATAGTCCGCTTCGGGGACTTCACTCAGGTACGGTGTGACCGCGGCTGCCACGTTGGGGGAGAGTTCCCGCGACCACGGTAGTTCAGCAAGAGACGTGAGCGCACGCAACCGATAGGCGCCCCCGTAGGAGAAGATCGCCACGAACGCTGCGAGAAGCTCGCGTTCGCAGTCCACGGATACGCGCCCGGTCGCCAGAACTTGCTCCGCGGCTTCGGTCGCATCCGTGCTGAAGTCGATCGACCGCTGAAACCGAGGGATGAGCTGCGCCATCGCCTTGTCGCCCCAATCGGTGGGCGATGTCGCTGTGAGGATGTGTGATGCGAATCTCGACACGTCCGAACAGGAGTCTTCGTCACCGAGTGCCGTCACCCAGGCATCGACGACCGCAGCAGACGCCGCGTCTTCCATCTTTGACAGCAATGTCGCCATCTCCCGGACGGTGTCCTCGAAAGGTACGCCCTCGCTATCGGCGCCGCTTGGGTCACGGACCCATGCGTCGATGATGGCTTTGGCGAGAGAGGTGTGGGTTTCTGCGCCCTGCTCGACCATGGTCTTCAACGCGGGCAAGGCTTTCGATGCTGGATAGGTATCCCTTTCTACCCACTGAGAGAGCAGGGACGAGCCGGTGCTGGCGCTCGAGCGCGGGTTTTCGGCTTCCTTCCAGAAGCCGCAACCCGGACTCTGCGTTGCCATCCTGATTGTGAGTTCAACGACCCGGTCCTGCAGTTCTCGTAGTGGCTCGTCGTCGTCGGTGAGTGACTCATGGCTTGCTTTGGCTCCGCTGAGAAGGTTGGAGAGCTCTTCGTCAGTAAACGAGAACGCCTGCGCGCTTGCCAGCGCGATGGCCGACTCGTATGTGTTGGCTCCGACGTCTGCCGCGGCCCGGAGGGTCTTCATGTCCGGCACTGGGACCTGCTCGGTCACTTGCGCGGCAATGGTGACGACATTCGCAAAGTCATCTTCATCCGCCACCGCAGTTTCACCGGGGTCTGAGGCCAATACGATGGCGCGTTCCAGGAGCGTGACGGCGAAGGCGTCACCGAGGTCTTCACGGGTCCACCGGTCGACATCGCTCCACGATTCGACGTCTGAGATGCGCACGTGCGCCCAGTTCTCGAATGCCTGCTCACCGAGCACCGACCTCAGCTGCACTCGTGCGTCCCACAGCTCGCTCTCTGCGGCATCGCCGGACACTCCCAACGCGAGCCGCAGTAGCGTTTTTGCGTCCTCCGCAGCTGCGCAGTCCGCGAGCACGAGAGCGCCAGCGACTTCGGAGACGGCGTCGGGCCGTTGTTGTACCGCGGCTGCGACCGCCCGGGCTACTTCCTGATCTTGAAGCGCGGAAGCCGTTGGCGCCGCCTGAATGACGGCGGATACGGCGTTGCTGATCTCGGGATCTTCGAGCTCGCGGAGAACCGAGACGAGCAACTCGCGGAACAGGTCCACCGCGTCGTGGCCGGACGTTTCTGCAGCAGATCCGAGGGCGGCGAGCTCGGCGGACAGATTGTTGGCCAGCGCGGAACGAAGCTCGCGAGCTTGCGCGTTCCCCAGCGTCTGACTGATGCGATCTTGGCCCAAGTAGAAGAATGGGAAGAGGTCGACGTCGGCCGGTACCCACCCAACTGTGCGGGCGAGGTACTTATACAGGGATGCGTATTCTTCGCGAGGGAACCTATTGAGAACGTCAGTCTCAGCCTCCGTGCCACCAACGGACGAAGCTCCCGAGATGATGTTGACGAGCTCTAGGTCCTCGAGCGCGGCCTTGAAGAATGGTGCAAAATCGGTCTTCATCACCACGACGCGGGCCAAGACATCCGGGTGCACGGTGACGGTGTCTGCACGGAGCGAGCGGCGACCGTCGCGGGTCTCGCGGGCGAGGGCGAGGCGGTAATCGCTGCTGAACGCGTTGATGAGACGGACCACGTGGCGCGGGTCAGCGACGTCATCGTGGATCAGCATGGCAACGACATCGTCCGCGCGCGTTCCCAGCTTTGCCGCGAGTGCCGGCGCCTGTGAATGCAAAGCATCACGGGCGTAGTCACGCAGGTCTAGGGTCTCGTGCACCGGCACCTCTTGGCGGAGGGTGAAGAGACGGTTGAGGAAGTCCTGAGCATGCTCACCGTCGAGCTTGTCGTCGGTGTCGAGAGCCCCACGAATGATCTTCTCGGCGACTGACACGATGAAGATCGGGCGGAGGTCTTTCCTGCACGTCAGCTGGAAGCTCCGGATCGCGTTAAGTGCCTCGAGGATCTGCTGCTTCGAAAGGCGGTCGATGTCGTCCACTGCCACGACGAGACGGTGCTTTGCTTTCGACGCCAGGGTCGCGAACGCCCGTTCGTGTTCGTCAGCTGCCTCAACCTTCGGGCGTTGCGTCACGCTCGTACCCGGCGTGATAAGTGCCGCGAAGTTGAACTCGCTACTGCTGAGCTTCGTTATCAACCAGATCAGTGGAACGAATACCGTTGCGCTAGTGACGAATGGAAGCGCGATGTTTCGGATGCGCTCCCAGTTCTCAAGCCCGATAGCCGCGATGAACACCCCTGTGAGGAGAAGTAGTACGAGCGCGGTAGCCACGATCAGTGTGATGAGCCCAGCACGCGTCACCTTCAACTTCTCCTGAAACCTCGTGAAGATACGCCCCAGCGGCGAGTACGCAGCGTCGCTGATGGTTATGGTCTGAGCGCTCCGTAGCGGCTCGAGGATCTCCTCAGCATCGGAGGCGCTGACCTCCTTTGCATCGACAAGCGCCTCGGCGAAACCGTAGACCGCAGCACGGTGGAAGCCGACCGGTTCATGCCGCTCGGCTGACATCCGGATGACCCGCAGATTCTTGTGCCCCACGAGCTTCGCCTGCAGCAGCTGGATGATGGTGCTCTTGCCGACGCCGAACTCGCCGAACAGCCCAATCATCCGCCGATGATTACTCGGCTCCGTCACCATCCGGTGGAGGTTGTCAGCGATGTCGTTGTGACCGAACGCGTCCTTGTCGACGTCGCTTATGGGGGCATCAATGACGAACCAGTTGTCGGGGGTCCTCGCCGCAGCGTTCATCGCTCTCCTCTGAGTGGTCGTGGCGCCAGACGGCATCATGCATAGACTATCGAATGTCTCGAGATCCGATATTGGCCTTCGTGCCCTGCTGCGCGGATAGGATCCATCCACGATGTGTCTTTACCCGGCGAGGAGCACACTCGGAGCCATGAACGGAGTGTGAACTAGCTATGCCAGAGTCTCCATCGCCGATCAGGACCTCACATCGCAGCGGGATGCACTGCTGCGGCTCGAGGTCCGCGACTCGAGCATCTACGTCGATCCCGGGCTGCCCGGCACCAACCGTGCCAGACCCGGACTTCGCGAGACCTTCGCTGCCGCCCGGGTGGGGGACCCTCATCGTGCCCAAACTCGACCGTCTCGCCCGCTCACTGCGAGACATGTGACATCGCCGACGAACGGACTTCGCAAGGCATCGCACTCAGTTCCAGCGGAACCAGGCACGACCCCACCGACCCGATGAACAGGCTCGGCCACTCGGAAGTGCGGGCAGCATTGATCTCTCAGTACGCGAGCGCAGACCGAGATGCGGCCAGCGCTTGATCCGCAAGCACTACGAACGCAAGTTCGGCCCGAGCGCCTACTGGCCCACAAGACTTTCTGAGCTGGCAATGGCCAGAACCTGCCAGTCGTGACGGCCTCATCTGCCTGCGGCAGCAATCCAGAAAAACTGATGAGGCATGGACTGGGAGCCTGACCTGCAACTTCCCGCGCGTCCCACCTCGGACAGTCCGAGCCCGACGGTCTGCAAGACCGGTGGGGAAGGCGGGAATCAACCCTAATGCCCTTGACTAGGTATGATGCGCGAACTCTCCCATCAGGTACCGCTAGGTACCACTTTCATCCATGCCGGCAATCAGTGAATATCAGCGCTGCTGGGGGCCGCTGATCGTGTGTTTGGGGGCCACTGGCTGGCGGTGCTGATCGTCTCGTTGGGGGCCGGTGGTGGCGGGGTTGGGGGCCGCTGGTCTCTAGGCTCCTCCCGCCGTGTGTATAGGGCACGCGGCGGAAGGAGATTGGTCGATGGTACGAAAAATCAGGGCGAAGCTGGTGTTGCAGCTTCGCGCCGAGGGCTTGTCGGGGCGGGCGATCGCCGCGTCGAGTTGCCCGCCTCCCAAGGTGAAGGAAAACCAGCGAGTGAAACCTCGTCGCCCAGCAAGAGAGACCTGCAGGCAGAAGCGATGGAGGACTTCGCCGCCGCGGGCGGCGACATCGATGATCCGCAACAGATGCTGACCTTGGTTGCATCGATGCTGGGCCCCATCGACCCCAACGGACCCAATGGCTGGATTCTGAAGGCCATGGATGGAGAACCTTACGACAAAGACGACGCCTGGATTCGCTGGGACCATTGAGGAGGATCTCGCGATCCTGAAAGCGGCAACGACATTCTGCGCGGGGAAACTCGACCCCCCAACCATTTGATGGCCGCCCTTATCGATCAAATGAGAGCCGCGGTCGCGCGGTCGAGTCAATCTGCCGACGGGACCCGCTACCAAAGCCTCGACATTCCTGAACCACTCCAGCCTCACCACCGACCAAGAGGTGCCAAACCCTTGACACTCACCATCTAGACCAGACCAGGAAAGTCACCCGCAAACGCGGAGGGCCTCGACCCCACTCCCCTGGGCTTGGCCACTACCCGCGGCTTGCTGACGCCGCTGGCGGGTGACTGCTGCTCCCGCCAGCGGCGTCCTAAGGTGCGGCCGGTCCTGATCAGGGCAGTTGCTGACGGCGCTCGAGAGCTCGCGTCACAAGTGGTGACACATCGGCATCCGGGTTTCGCCAGTGGGCGCGGGACGGATGGGTGACCAGTGGCAATGAGTTTGACTCCTCAGCATCCACGGACGACTGCTGGGCCTGGCCTGGTGGGCGAGAGCCGCAGAGAAGTCCCGTCCATCGATGCCCATTGTGGTGTGATCAGCTCTGCGCCGGGGACATCGACGACGTCGTCGGAATCGATGAACAGGAACTCTTGCCCGTCGATGCTGCCTCGGCGCTGCCATGGCGGGTCCGGCGATGGTCCGGAGGTGGGTTCTAGTCTTTCCAGCAGGTGACCCAGGGGCTTCAACCAGTCACCGATCCGTGCGACAATCTGTGACTGCCAGGCTGGCAGTGTGCCAGCTGCTGTGGGCCCGACGCCGAGCAGTAGACGTCCTCCCCGGAGTGTCACATCGATGAGGTGCTTAATCGCCTCCACTGAACTGAGGGCGTGCTCCGCGTTCTCGGCTTGGTTGAACGCGAAGGAGAGTCCGAGGCCCCTGCAGTTCTCCCAAGGTTGGCTTCCCTCGTTGCTGAGGTCGTGTTGATACTCGCTGGTGAGGTAGTCGCTGTGAGGCACCTGCCACCGGTCGTTAACGACGCCATCTGGTTTCAGTGCGTAGTACTCCTCGAAGATGGTTCCGATCCCGTAGGGCCCGAAGTTCTTTCCCGCATCTGGCCAGTCGATGTCGTTCCACAGGATATCCGGCCTGTACCGGTGCACCAGATCCCGCACGTGGCGTGCGGCGTAGCGGGCATATCCAAGGTCCTTGGGGCGCTCGGTGATCCGCAACTCGTCACGCAGTCCAATGGGGGCGGTGGGTCGCTTGTTCCAGTCCAGGCCGCCCGAATAGTAGGCGCCGAATCTCATTCCAGCACGCCGGACCCCGGCTGCGAACTCCTGCACGAGGTCGCGTCGCGGTCCTCGGCGAACCGTATTGCGCTCGCCTGTTCCGGGGGCGTCCCACAGGCAGACACCGTCGTGGTGCTTTGTGGTGAGGACGACGTAGCTGCCACCACCTGCGGCCAGTTCCTTGGCCAGTGAGTCGCCATCGAACAGCTCTGCACGCCACATGTCTATGAAATCGTCGTAGTCACCACCGAAGCTCTGCGAGTGGTGTCGCTGGGCGGGCGAGCCATGGAGCCTGATGGTGTTCATGTACCACTCAGAGTATGGGTTGTGCCGGTACCACTGGCGCGCGGGGATAGTCCCCAGTTCCGCCACCGGCTCGGCCCACGCCGGGACCGAGTAGGCCCCCCAATGAACGAAGTATCCCAGGCGTGACTTCCTGAACCACTCAGGAGTCGGTCTCTTCAACGCAGACCACCGGTCCGCATCTAGGTTGAGCATTGCTTCGGCTGACAACGCCTTCATCACTTAGCCGCCCCTATGCGTCCGGGGCATGGAAGCTGGCCCGCGCCTCGGTTCTCTACCGGTGGTGTGCCTCTGGCACTCGTCTTCAAGGAACGTCCGGATGTCGGCCTTGGCTGGCGTCTGGTCATCCCTTGACCGCCCCGGCGCTTCCGACACCGTCGAGGAACTGCTTCTGGAAGGCGAGGAAGAGCACGACGGGGATGATGAGCGCGAGGAACATGGCCGACATCTGGATGTTCAACGGGATGGTGTCGGCGACCTTTGGTAGTGCGACGGAGATCGGCTGCAGGTTGACATCGGGCAGGACCAGGAGCGGCCACAGATAATCCTTCCATGCGGACATGATCGACAAAAGGGACACGACTCCCAAGATTGGCTTGGACATAGGCAAGACGATCAGCAAGAAGATCCGGAGTGGCCCTGCTCCGTCGATGCGCGCGGCTTCGAACAGTTCGTCGGGGATCTGGTCGAAGAACCGCTTCACGATCAGGACGAGGAAAGCGCTGGCGGCCGCTGGGAGCCAGACCGCCCAGTACGTGTCGAGGAGACTCCAGCCGGTACCTGGCATCCTCAGGACGGTCAGGTACAAGGGGACAAGCGAGACGATGTTCGGGATGAAGAGTGTCGCCAGCACCGCCCCGGACAACAGCGGGCCCCACTTAGGTCTCAGGACGCTCAGGACGTAGCCGCCGGTGGTGCAGGTGATGAGCGACGCAGCCCAGGACCCAAGAACCACCCAGACGGTGTTGAGGAGATAGTCCCCGATCCGGACGTCGGTCCAGGCACGGACGAAGTTGCCGAATTGGAACTCGCCGTTGACCAAGATCGCAATGGGATCACGCAGCACCTCCTGCGTGCTGCTGACGGAGGCCTTGAACAGCCACACGAGCGGACCGAGGGCGGCCACGAGGAGCCCGACGAGAATTATCGCCTGAATCAGGCCTAGCGCGATTCGCACGCTGGGCTTTTTGCGGTCGGCGAAAGAGATGGCGCCGCGCTCGAATGTTGCGCCCCGGCGGCTGACCCGCGGGTGGGACTTCTGGGAGGACTGCGTCGTAGCCGTGCGGAGAGCTGTGCCGAACATCAGGTCAACCTCCTTGTTGCGATGAAGTAGGCGGCAGACAGCAGGCCCAGGAACCCGGCCAGCAACACGGACAAGGCGGTTGCCGCGCCGTAGTCGCCGTTGATGAATGCATAGTTGTAGATCAGTAGGAGCAGTGTCGTGGACGCGTTGTTCGGTCCACCGCCGGTGAAGATGAACGGTTCGGTGAACACCTGCATGGTGTTGATTATCTGCAGGAGGAGCATGATCAGGACGATCCCTCGGATCTGGGGAAGGGTGATGTGCCAGGTCCGTCGAATGATGCCGGCGCCGTCAAGCTCGGCGGCCTCATAGAGGTCGCGCTGGACTGCGGTGAGCGCAGCGAGGTAGATGATCACGGTGCTGCCGGCGTAGGCCCAGGTGGACTCGAGGACGATCGCTGGCATGACGATGTCGGCCGAGTTGAGCCACGCGAAGGGTCCGGCTCCGACCCACCCGAGGATGGTGTTGAACAGTCCCGTCGGGTCCGGAGAGTAGAAGAACTTCCACAGCAGGACCGCGACCACGGGGGGAACGATGACGGGCAGGTAGGCCAGCACGCTGTAGAGGCGCCTAGTGCCTCGCAGCTCCGCCATGAACGTTGCCAGCAACAGCGGGATCGGGAAACCAAGCAGAAGCGCCAGGAACGCGTAGTACAAGGTGTTGACCACCGCCTTGGGTAGGAGTGGATCAGTGAGCACGTATGCGAAGTTGCTCCAGCCGACGAACTCGGCCGGGTCAACCAGGTTCGTGTACTGGACTGACATCACGACACCATTGACGATTGGCCACCACGAGAAGTACCCGAAGATGAAGACCAGCGGTACGGCGAACGCGATCTTGGACAATCCCCCACTGAGGATCCAACGACGGATCGCTCCTTGACGGCCCCGCCCCAAGTCCACTCTCACTTGCGTTTCCCTCCTTGTTCCAACCAACTGCGCACCCGGCGGGGCCGGTGCCGCGTGCCGGGCACCGGCCCCGCGACGAGTCATCGGCCCAGAAGCCTGTCCACAGACGTCTCTGCCTCGGCAAGGGCAGCGCCCGGGTCCGTGTCCTCCTCAGTGAGGATTCGCTGGATGACGACGTCGAGTTCGCTGTAGACCTCCTGTGCCTTGATTGGTGGCTCCGGCAGTAGAGACTGCGATTCGAAGGCGTCGATGTAGGAACTGAAGTTCTCCAGGGGGACGTTGATATGTGGTTCGATCCACTCGAAGTACTGGTCGTAGGCCTCCTGACTGATGGCTGGACGCTCAGGGACCGTGACAGCTTGCCCGGAGGCAGCAGCCGCTTGGGCCTCTTGAACCGCCTGCTCCTTGTCGGTGAACTTCTTCAGGTGGAAGAAGTCGATCCACCGCACTGCTGCAGCACGTTCCTCGGGGGTGGTATCAGGGCTGACGATCTGGATGACACCTCCAGTCAGTGACGCCGGCTTGGCGTCGCCTCCGACGGGCATCGGAGCCATACCGAAGTGTTCCTTCGGCATCTCGTTGCGAATCACGGCAGGTCGGTACAGACCGGAGAACCCGATGAACATGCCAACGCTTCCGGCCGAGAAGTCCTCGACGAGGGCACCGGCGTTGTACAGGAACTCGTTGCCCATGGAGTTGTCGTCCCAACGCATCGTCCTGAGGAGGTTCAGGTACTCGATCGCCGGGTCGTCGTTGAAGGTCGCCTCTGTGCCATCGGGGCTCTGGACGGTGCCGCCGAAGCTGTAGATGCCTGCAGCCAGCATCCATCCACCCTGGTTGTCGGTGGTCATGGTGGCGAACCCGGTGGCACCCGTCTCTTGAGAGATCTGCTGCGCGGCTGCGCGCACCTCGTCCCACGTCTGCGGCGGATCGTCAGGATCCAGGCCAGCTTGCTGGAACAGGTCTCGGTTGTAGATGAGTCCGAGGGCTTGGGCAGCTGTAGGGATGGCGTAGATCCCGCCCTCGTCATCAGTCACCAGCTCAACGAGATCCGGGTTGAGGCGGTCGGTGAGGCCTACGGCTGCGGCCGCCTCGGACAGCTCGGCGACCTGGCGTCGTCCGGCCAGGGCGTTTGCCTCGGTGAAAGCGACGCTCAGCACATCTGGGAGGTTGCCGGCGGCAAGTTGTGCCTGGAACGTCTGAACATCCCACACGTCCTCCCTCGCTTCGACCGTGATGTTGGGATGTTCCTCCATGAAAGCAGCCACTTGCCCTTCGAAGAACTCCCGGCTCTCGGGTTCGCTCGTGGGCGGCAAGTTCCCGACTGTGATGGAGACCTCCGCCTCCAGGTCAATCCCAGCCGTCTCGGCGGTTTCGGGATTTTCGGGGCTCCCCGGATCAGCTTCATCGGAGCCCCCGCAGGCGCTGATCAGGAGCGCCAGGGCCAAGCCCGCAGACACGGTGATGCTCTTTGCACTTCTTCTTGTTTCCATCATGAACTCCTTTGTACGACGGATGGTGGTAACGGATCGGCCGCCTACTTGGCGGCCACAGCCGCAGTTTCGGTGCGCGGTCGGGTGAGTGCGACCACGGACTTCACCATGGCCTCAAGTCGTCGGTGCGCCCGCAGACGAGTCGTCTCGGTCTCCCGACGTGCTGGTGTGGGCGAATCGATGATTCGTGACAGTTCGGCGATCAGGGGCGCAGGACCGTCGTCGATCTCAATCGTGCGGTGGCCGGCTCCGACGTCGGCATACATTCGTCCCTTTATGGTGTCGCTGGGCTGCCGGAGGTAGATCGCCGGAGTGCCTTGACTGATCGCCATCAGCGGCGAGTGGCACTCCATGCTTACCACCACCTGGGCATCGCGATAGACGGTCATTGCCTCGGAGGCAGACCAGAATCGAGGAAGGACGTGGGTCAGTCCTCGGACGTCCGCCGGCAACCGCTCAACAAGGTGTGTCTGCGCCAGTTCCATGGCATAAACCATCTCTGGTGCGATCAGTACGGGATTTCCGGTGCGACGGACATAGGTCGTGATCGCCGCCGCGAGCACACCCAGATCCTGGTCCATCCACAAGGCGTTGTATGCGTCCCGCAGCCGGTCGTCGGCGGACGCACGCGTGCCTCTGATCTGGTGGTAGGGAGTCCTCCGCAGTCTTGGAACGGCGCACATGTACTGTCCCGGGACCAGTCCGTACTGGGACCGTGTCTCGGCAGCTGATTCCTCGTCCAGTACGTCAAAGGCGAATGTTGCATCGGGACCGAACTCCACGATGGGGCATTCGAGATCCATGGAGCGCAGTAGGACCTCGGTGAGAGAGTCCCGGCAGTAGATGAAACTGGCCGCATTCAGCACTGAGAGTGATCCTTGGTCAAGGACAGGTCCCTCGAGTTCACGCAGCATCACCTCAAGTTCCGCCAGCGTGCCAGCGTAGGCGGGGCTGAGAGGGTCCACGCTCACCCCGAAGAGGCCGAACGGTTTCCCAGTGCCAAGGGACCAGTTCAGTAGATCGTCCCCACGGATGATCCCAGGGGCTGACCCGTGGACAAGGACATCTGCTGCCTCGACTGCGGCAGTCAGTTCGGGCGTCGTGGCGCTGCCATCGGGAAGCAGTTCGCCCTCCACAACCCGTACTTCTGGGAACGCGTCCGCGAACATCGCCCTCTCCCGGACACCCGTGTGAACGGGCCAGAGAATGAGTTGCGCTCCGGGAGCCCACCGTCGGAACGCGCGTAGCGCGCCAGGGGAATGGGCGACGTCGCCGATGTTGACACTCTGCCAGGATGACCGCAAAAGAATGGTCAGGCTCATGAATCGATCTGCACCTTGTACTTGAGGGACGAAGCAGTACTTGTGATGTCGAGCTCAGTGATTACTCGCCTACTGGTGCCGCCGAACAGCGAGACCGTGGTCGGAGTAAGTCGCAGGTTCGCCTGTACTCCGTCCGCCAGCGTCAGCTCGAACACGCTCGAGCCGCGCCTGACACGCACCCCGCGGGCCAGCGTTGACCCGATACCCGGAACCTCGCCTTCATCCGTGAGGAACGTGACGGTGTCATTGTCCTTGATCACCAGTGGTACCCGTTCGATGAACCCTGCCTCGGTCGGTGTCGTAACCGTGATGTGGATGTTCTGCGGCAGACACTTGAAGGTCTTCTGGATTCGCCCGCCCACGTCCTCATAGGTGTAGGAGAACGGCCGCCGTTGGTCGAAGGTCCCTGCCGCCTTCCGGATGGAGACCTTGGCGTCCATGTACCCGTCTGAGAGGATCGTGGCCCATGCACTGTCGGTGCCCATCTGGGTGGCGATGAACGCGCCAGTGTCCTCGTGGTAGAAGAATGAAGGGCCGCGCCGCACCCGAGGAGCCGCTGCCTGTCCGTGGTGGCTGCCGAAGTAGTATCCCCGACGCCTGATGAACGCGTAATGCGCGTCGAACTGCTCGTCGGAGCGCACCTCGACAAATGCCGTCGACTTCAAGTACGGGAACTCGGCGATCGCTGCCTCCCGCTCGACCAGAGTTGGGTACACAGGCTCTTCGCGAGTGAGGAAGAGATTCTGGGGTGCAGTTCCGGCAGCACTGAGCGGTGTAATCTCCACGTGGCCTTTGGCCCAGGCCTGCTGGAGGCCTGCGAGGTGTTCGGCATGCCAGTTTAGGGCGCGAACCACATGGGACTCCTTGAAGATGTTGAGGTGGTCCGGGTAGTTGCTGGTGTCTGCGGCACGAAGGGCTGTGAGGGAGCGCTGGGACAGGCGTGAGGAGATTCCGTTAACGGTCCAGCCCGCACCGTCCGGTTCCCAGAGGTAGTTGTACTGGCACCAGTCGAGATGTTTGAGCGCCATTTGACGATAACGGTCATCTCCCGTGCGCTCGTACGCGATGGCCAAGTCGCGCATTCCTGTGTACAGCGAGTAGTGGGCATCGAAGGCGGCGTACTCGTACATGTAGCCGGTGCCCTGGCTCTGACCATTGGCCACCAGGAAGTCCAGGCGTTCATGGTAGGACTCTTCAATATGGGGCGGCAGTAGGTGCATGATGGCCGAGATGCCGGACATGGCGCCGATGAGTTGGTTGACGTAGCGCAACCCGGCCTCCCAGACATCGGTAACGCTGGGATCGAGCATGTACTCGCTGGCACGCTGCAGGGAAGAGAGGACCTGGTTCCGGACCTCCAGGTCCCAACCGACCTCCTCCATCCGCAGTGCGGCCTCCCCGAGGTAGATGAGTCCGAATCCTGTGGCGGCGCGGTTCTTGTCGTCGAAGCTGTAGGCCGGCCACCATCCTTCCGGCCCCTGCAGTTGGAGGTAGTACTTCATCGCCGCGTAGACGTGATCCCGCAGGACGGGATCCAGGTAATAGGGGTTCCAGGCAGCCTCATGGGTGTAGAAGAAGGCGAGCGTGTACACCGATTCCTGGTTACGGGCATTCCACGGATCCGGAGCGTAGGCCGAGTATCCCCCGTTGAACCATCCCAAGGTCTCCGGATCCGTGTCCTCCATGTTGTTCGCGATCGCAGCCAAACTCACGAAGTACTGCGTGATCCTCTGCTCCTGGGGTGTGAACAACGATCGATCCAGCGTCGAGATGTCATAGGGGTCGATGTCTGGAATGGGCAGTTCCACACCGTCCACGGTGTCGGCCGCCGCTGTGAAACCACGCTGGGCAAGGGCGATGCCAGCGAGGCCTGCGGCGCTCATGCGCAGCAGTGTCCGGCGGGACAGGTGCTTCATAGCTGTCGGGTCTACGGGGGGCACGATCTCTCCTTCGATGACGTGATGGCGTGTGGTCCCGCACTGTCTCGCCGCGCTTCATGGAGGCTAGCCAGTGCTTGATGTAACCTTGCATCAAAGTAGCATCGCAAACTAGGGGGCGCAAGGCCCAACCAGAAACGGATGTCATGCGTGGAGGCTGGAAAGTGGGCCATCCCGACCTAAGTTGGCTCGGGATGCAGCCGATGGGCTCTAGCTCGACTCCCGAACAATCACCTGGGGCCGGGGAGAGTCGAGCAACATGGGATCGATACGCTCACCACGAACCGCTTGATCAAGCAGGAGCACACCCTGGTAGCCGAGTTCGTACATCGGCATCCGGACACTCGAGATTGTCGGGGTCACATCGGCCAACACGTCGATGTCATGGATTGCGACCACCGCGAGGTCGTCCGGAACTCGCAATCCTGCCCTCTGGGCACCACCCACGACCCCCAACGCTGTCGTGGCATTGTTCACCACTAGGGCGCTCGGACGGTCTGGGGACTTGAGGACGTTCATAACCGCCTCCCGGCCAGCGTGCGCACCGTGGTCAGACTCAATGACGTCCTTGTCACTGGGCTCCAGACCAGCCGCCCTCAACGCCGCCTTGAAGCCATCAAGGCGGCGCAGAGTGCTGTGCCGGAATCCCTCAGCAGGACGGAAATCACCGTGGCGCCCCAGCCAACCCCCGAGGAATCCGATTCGGGCGTGGCCACGAGCAAGAAGATGCTCCGCAGCCACTCTGCCCGCAGCCTCGTCATCAATCGCAACCCAAGGTTGATCCGTATCCGGCGTCTTGTCCAACACCACGATGGGCGCCTTCCCCTCGAGCACAGACTGGACCGAACTTGGGTCCAGGTCGGAGCTCGGCCGAAGCAGTGTGCCGTCGACCTGACCGTGCCCGAGGATTCGTTCAAGCAGTTGCGATCCATGGACCAGCCTCGTTGCCTCGGCAAGCATGATCGCGTAACCCTTCTCCTCCGCCGCGTCGTGAATGCCGTCAAACATCGGGGCGAACACCGGGTTGCTCAATTTCGGCGCCACCAGCGCCAAGACACCCGAGCGAGAAGTCCGCAACGACCTCGCCGCAAGATTAGGGGCATAACCCAGTTCTTCAACCTTGAGGAGGATCTGAGCTCTCGTGGCCTGACTCATCCGGACATGGCGACTTCCGTTCAGCACCGCGGAGACGACCGAAGGTGAGACACCGACGGCCTCCGCTACTTGCTTCAACGTGGCCATGGCCTTGATCCTATCCTCCAGTCCCGCACGGTTGAGTCTTTGCAGAACCGTGGACCTGGCCGATGCGGAACCACCGGTGTTGCGCGAGTATCGGCACGCATCCTGGGGTCGCGTGCCGGTCGAAACTTCATGGCTGACCGAGAGCGCCTTGGGCTGAACCACGCCCGCAACAACCCGCCTCCTTGGGATCTACCGTCTGGAACTACGATCCAGGGTTAAAGAGCTGGATACGGCCCCGAGGCGGGACGGGCTCGTGTCATTCTTGCAACTCGTTGCTCCGCTGCTGGGATTCCCGAGCGAGTATGCCGTGCTGAGGATTGATGCAGTCTCTGCCGAAGCTTGCGGGTTTGTTCAAGGGCCTCTCTCGAGGCCGAGAGAGGCGTCGTCGTCCATGCCGTGGCCGACCCGAGAAGTTCGTGCTTCAGCACAGCGACGCCTGCGCCTGACCGGAATAGGAGGTTGTCGGACTCCGTCCAGTGTCGGCCAGGTCTGGCCGCAAGGATCTCGATCTGGTCCCTGACGGCTTCATCGGCCCCCAAGGAGGCTACGCGTTCTTGACTCATCTGGTCGGCTTGAGGGACGGCGCTTCGGAGGAGTTCATAAAGCCTTCGCAGGCCGTCGGTTCTGACGACTTCTGCAGGGTCGGAGCCTTCAGGGATGGCCGCTCGTGTTGGGTCAAGGCGATATGCCGCGAGGTGCCAAAAGGCGTTCTCAGCGGCCAGAACACCAGCGAGGTCTCCGTCTGTCGCGATTACTGGATCGTCACAGTTGCCAAGCAGAAGCGCCTGTTCCTGGGTGAGGTTGGCACCCAAGGGGGCCACCCCTATGTAACGGCCTTCACCGGCCAAGGTGCACGCCATGGCGTCGAGAGGACCCTCTGCGATGACGGGGGTTGCGCCTTCGGTGAGCAGGTCTTGGCCGAAGAGGATGTCTCTCTTGCTGAACAGTGGTGTGGTGGCGGTGTTGAGGTACTTCGGCCCTGCATGGGAATCGGTGCGGTCCGGGTTTCGGCGTCCGACGAACCCGCGAACGACACCGTCGGTGATCACGGGGAGAATGAGTCGGTCGCGGAAGTAATCGATGAGTTGGCCCCTCTTGGTGAGGCTCGCGACCCCGGCTGCGAGCATCTCCTGATCGGTGATGCCGCATCCACGGAGGTGACTAATGAGTGTGGTCCAGCCGCGTGGGGCGTACCCGGGGCGGAATCTTGCATCCTTCGTGAGGTCTTGACCGAGTCGGTCTTGGAGGTATGGGGCGGCCCATGATGTCGAGAAGTGGTTGGTGTAGAAGGCTGTGGTGAGTTCGTTGATGTGGATGAGTCGTTCGGGGGTGTGAGGTGAGGCTGCCCAGCGGTCTGCGGCAGCGAATGCCTGGTCGAGCTCGAGTTGGCGGGTGTCGGGGTCGGTGAGTTCTCGGAGCTCGGCGGCGCGGCGGAGGTCGTTGTCAAGGTCGGGCGCGGTGTTCCAGTCGATGAGGTGGAGACCTGCTGGTGGGATCTCGTCGGGGTGTGGGGGTTCGTCGTCTGGTTCGGGCGATGGTGGCGTGAGGTGTTGTTGTGCCCGCCACAGCAAGGCTTGGGCCCGGTCGTCGAAGGCCGAGGTGTCCAGTGGCGCGAACATCTCCTCGAGCCGGCAACCGGCCCCGATGGCCTCATTAACTGCGTCGACCAGTGACGGCCACCATGGGCTGCCTTCAAGCTCAACCACGCCGGAGTTTCCTACCAGAGCGTGGAGCTGAGCCTCCCATTCCATGGCTGCGGCTGGCTGTGTGGTGTTGGTGGTTGTCTGGTTTGGTTGGAGGTGGCGTGAGAGTCGCCACCACAGGGCCGCGGCTGGATGGTCGGCGGGTAGGGGTCCGTCTGTGGCTGCTTCGGCGAGGAGTTGGGAGATCGGGACGCCGCTGTTGTGGAGTGCCGCGATGCGGTGGGTCAGTGCGGTCGCGTATGGGTCGTTGTGGATGTTGGGGTGGATGTCGGTCAGTAGGTCTGCCCAGATCCCTGGGATGCCGGGATTGAGGCGACGGTCGAGGCCGTGCTTCCAGGCCTTGGCTGCTCCGCCGAGGGGTGTGGGTCCGGTGGGGCGCCTGTCGGTGGCTTCGACGCTGGTTGCGGCGCGCCAGGTTTCCACATCGCTGATCAGGCTTTGGGTTAGCTTCTGCCCGGGGAGCGCCCAAGCCGGTCGGCCGGCTGGTGCTGCGGTTCGGAGTTCGTCGGTGCAGTCTTTGATGAGGCCTGCTCTCTTCTGCAGGTAGGGCCCCCAGTCGGGGTGTGCGGCCAATCGGGCTGGGATGTCTGGGAGCCAGGGTAAGGGTCCTTGGGTGGTTGGGGTGTGGATGCGCCAGGCGAGGACGGCTGCGGGGTCGTGGGCGGTGTCGAGTTCGCGTGCATCGACTGCTTCCCGCAACGCAGCAACTGGATCTCGCCCGTCGACGGCGCCGAGGATCAGCATCGCGCGCAGGGTGGGCCATGCCGGACAGGCTGAGAGCCCTGGGTGGAGTTCATCTGCTTTTCTGTCGAGGTCCTTGATGGTGGCGGTTGGGGTGATGTGTTCGGCGGCGACGTGGAGCGCGTCTTGGTAGCGCGCGACCGCGCGGCCTAGTTGCTGTCTTGGGTCGGCCGTTTCCCGGGATTCTGTGGTGGCGGAGCGGGCGGCGCCGTCGCGGGCCAACACGGTCTCAAGCACGTCACCGACCGTTAAGGGGCGAAGAGTGGTGGGGTGCAGGACGCTGTGCTCATCGCCATCCCCAACCACCGGTAGGTAGATGTGGTTGGCCTCTTTGCCACGGGTGGCCATCACGTAGAGCTGCTGCCGCGATTCAGCTCCCGTCAACACCCCGCGCGTAATGTCGACCGTGACGCCTTGGGCGGTGTGAATGGTGACGGCGTAGCCGAGCTGGGTGTGAGCTGCCACATACCCGGCCGGGAGGTGTGTGGTCAGTCCGGTGTTTCGGTGGCGAACCTCGAGACCACCGTCGGCAGTGATGTTCTGGATGGTCCAGCGGTCACCATTCTTGACCCAATCCGTCCCCGACAACGCCAATCGCCGATCATTCAGTCTGGTGACGATCAGATCCCCGACCGATGCCTGGTTCCCATCAGCCAAGGCCACCGCCGGCCCCT
Source organism: Tessaracoccus terricola (assembly GCF_054776555.1). Classification (NCBI taxonomy): domain Bacteria; kingdom Bacillati; phylum Actinomycetota; class Actinomycetes; order Propionibacteriales; family Propionibacteriaceae; genus Tessaracoccus; species Tessaracoccus terricola. The sequence goes on from NZ_BAAHBS010000005.1 coordinate 1,278,473, forward strand.
TCTGGTTATGGGTTGCGATGCGGTGTTCGCGGGCTCTTCGGTTGAGTTCTCCAACGGCCTCGTTGGAGCCGGCCAACATCAGGGAATCCTTGCCCCGCGCCTGGTCTTGAACCCAGTCGTTGAATGCGGTCTCGATGCTGGTTTCGGCGGTGCCGGCATGGATGCGGCCTTCGTCGAGGTAGAAGCCGAGCGCCTCCGGGCGGCCTTCCCGCAGCGCCAGCGAGGCGGCAGCCTCGGCCCGGTCCTGGAACCGCATCAACTCCGACAACTCCACCGCACCATGGGTGTGGGCGATGTCACGCAGCACTCCCCCAGCACTGATGGCCGCCAGTTGCTGATCATCCCCAACCAGCCGCACAGACCCCCCTTGTGCGATGACGTGGTCGATCACACGCGCCAAGGAGTGGGTGTCGGTCATGCCAGCCTCATCGATCACGACCATCGTGTCCGCCCCGATCCGCCCCGCAATGCTGTCGCTGGTGGGGTGGTCGAGATCCCAGACGAGTTTGGCAACCGTGGTCGCATCATCAACCTGCTCCCGCAAGATCCCCGCCGCCACCGCCGACGGCGTCAACCCGATGACATTCCCGCCACTGTCTCGCCACGCAGCAGCCAACACCCGCAAAGCAGTGGTCTTCCCCGACCCGGCAGCCGCCAATGCCAGCTGCACCCGGGCACCGCTGGTAGCCATCTGGCGCACCAAATTCGCCTGACCCGCATTCAGCGAGACACCATTGGCCACGGACTCCAGCAGCGCCAACGACACGAACTGCTCACCGATCCGCCGCCCATCCCCGCGACCTGCCAACTCGAGGATCCTGCCCTCGGCAGCAACCACCGCCCTAGAGGTGAAACGGGCAGCCCCAGCAACCGTGTAAACCGAAGCCCCGTCCCGACGCCGCAACACCAACGGCTCCACCACCCCGTCACCGCGGACCTCATCCAGCGGCAGGCACAACCCCACCGATTCCCGCACCAACTCCATGGTCAGCCGCTCCACCACCACCGGATCCGACGCGTGCTCCCTGACCCTTCTCGACGCCTCAGCCCGCAAATGCCACACCTGCCACGTCGCCCTGGACGACTCCACCGCAGCCACCACCTCACGAGCCATCGCCGGCAACCAACCCGCCGACAAACTCGAGACGCGTACAGGACCTGAGGTTGCCTCATCGACCATGGCAGCGATACCGGCCTCCCCCAGCACCGCCGCCGCTTCACGGTGCCAGGCGCTGCGCTGTTCCGCTATGGAGCGAGGTTCATGTTTGGCGTCACGAGTCTCCAACGTCGCCTGCTGCGCCAACTTCAACGCCTCACCCGGAGTTGGAGGCCGACCATGACTGCCCTGGAACCGGGCAGCCAACACCTCCTGCCTCGCCTCAATCGCAGCCCTACGCGACGACCACCGAGCCAACAACCCCGCAGGCACACCAACGATCTCCCGAACCGGCCGCTTCCCAACATCTCCCCCGGCCGTTCGGTGAACCTGACCCCCAGACCGGCGAGGTGAGCTTCCAGCTGGGTGTTGTAGGTCTCCGACACCGCCACCATCGCTTTGAAGATCAGCCGACCGTCGATCGCCAACCAACGCCCATCCAAAGTCTGCACCTTGTTCGCGATCGCAACATGGGTGTGCAGGTTCGGATCCCCAGCCCGCGAGTCCCGGTGCACGAAAGCAGCCGCAACCAGCCCCCGCACATCCAACTGCCGAACCCCACCCGCACCAGCCCTCGTGAACAGCGCATGCCCCTCCAAGAACCGCAACGCATCCGCCACCGCAGCGTTGTGCGCCTCCTCGATCCTGGCCGCCAACCCCAACGGAGCAACCGCCCACAACGCCGACACCGACTTCACCGGCGTGAACGTCACGTCATAACCCGCACAAGCCATCGACGGATCCCTCGACAACCTGGCCACCTCAGTCGCCAACTCCAACCCACTCGGCGCCCGCCCCAGCCGCTTCCTGAACCCCTCGGCTGCGATCTGGTTCCGGATCTCCGCCTTCACCCCAACCGGAACCTCCACCCCACCATGCGAGGCTTGCCACTGGCTGCACCAGACCGCGACCTCCTTCTGGAACCCGGTCACCGCAGGCTGCACCTTGAACGGATTCCCCAACCTCGACGCCTCCCGGATCTGAGCCTCCGTCGCGTCCAACGATAGCGCCGCCAACCTGGCTGCCATGTTCGGATGGAAACCACCACCGAACAGAGCCCGCATCTGCTCAGCAGTGACCCGATCCCCCACCGCCGGCTCCCCCAACCCAGCCACACCACTGCCCAACCAAGAACCAGGGACCTCGCCCTTCTCCATGTAGTACGACGCCAGCGTCGTGTGACCCTTCTCCGTCGAATCCAGGGCAGCAACCTGCCGAGTCAGGTAGTCATACCCCGACCCCGCCGTGAGCTTGTGAACAGATGCAACCACACCAGATACATCCCACTCACCAACCCCTACAGCACACACTCACCCGGAAAACACGACCCAACCCGGAAACTCCACGAACCCAGCAACCCAACCAACCGATCCCCTCGCCCACACACCAACGACGGAACGTACCCCCTCGCCGATGAAGTGCCACACACCTCTTGCACTCCGGTCTCACGATCCAAGGCTGTGCTCCTGAGGTCACGCGCGTCTACCCAACCGAGCTCAACCTGACCTGCACTGTCTGCTTCCGGATTGCCACTCAGAACGCCTCCTCCTAGCTAATCCGTTGGAATGATCGCGTCTGTGATGGTGAAAGGTGTGGGCTGGACCCCGATGTTCGAAGCCATGCAGGCGGGAGCATGAGCGCTGAGCCAACCGCATGACGGGTGGACACGCACGACTGATAACTCACTCGTCGTGCACATAGCGGATGTCGCCCAAGAGGGGGCGCCGATGACGTTGAACTGATCCATTACGGTGGTTGCGTGCTCGCGGAAGAACTCACTGGCGGCACGGACTGGTCTCGACGATCTTCAACACTCGCCACAAGGAGCCGCAGAACGGCTCCCGGGATTGGCGCCAGTGGATCGCGACGCCTCGGCCCATCACTGGAGGTAAACCAGAGCAGATGTCACCGTGTGGTGCGGCAGACCCGATCCCTACTCCGGCCGGTATGCCGCTCGTAGGACGTCGTTGAGCCGATCCCGAAGCGTTCTGGCTTGCTCAGGCGTGACGCCAAGCCGCGTGTCAAACTCCCACTCATCGACGGCCTCGAGCGCTTCGTTGAGCGCGCCGGCCATGGTCGCGAGCTCGTCACGGGTCGTCACGACGACCAACTCATCGTCGGCGACCTCTTCGTCGCCGATCCACGGCGAGTCTGGGCGAAGGATCTTCATCGCGTGCCTCATTTCAGATTCAGGAAGTAGTCGTAGCCGTTGGTCGGCCGGAACGCGGTCCCCCCGTCGACGGCAGTGGGATTTCGGATGTCGACGGTTCCGTTGTGCCAGTACGCGCTCCGACCGTTACCTTCAACGCGATTGACGACTCCCAATGAAGCAGTCCTCAGGAGCCCTGATTGGGTCGATGTCCAACGTGCCCGAGAGCCCACTGGATGTTCGGGTCTGGATTCGAAACCAAGGATCGCAGTGCGGCCCGGGCGACGGGCGAGTCCACGGCAGCTAGACCGTGGATGGCCTCTACAGCGAGAACACGTGTCTCGTTGTGTTGGAGGTACTCCGGCACAATCTGTGTTGCCAGCCATAGCGCACCAGTCGATGCTGGATCCGCCAACTCTGTCAGCGCACGTACCACGCCTTCGTGGGCGGTGTGCCAATGGGCACCCACCAGCAGTGACAACGGTTCGACCATCGTGTTCGAGAGCCCGAAGGTGAATGCCACGGTCAGGGCGGCTTCAACCAGATAGGCGTCAGAGTTGCCGATCGCTGACGTCAGCAACTCCGCCGCGAGCGCAGAGCCGTCGTCCGCCGGCCAACCCTTCAGGAACTCCTCAGGAGAAACCCTCGGTGCTGAAGGGGTGCCAATATGGACAAGTCCGTGGATGAGCGCAACCTGCTCCGGAGTCACTTCACTTCCTCCCAGCTGACCAAATTGTCATTAAATATCCTCAAAGCGCCGCTCCTGCCCAGCCCTATGTTCATGTTCGGGAACTCGTACTTGAAGTACGCCAGATCTCTTGTAGTCCAGCCAGTTGGCACGGTCGGCATCATCGGGTAATGCGCCATAGCCTCGAATGACTTATCGCGAACTCCCATGCCTTCCAGTTGAGATTTGGTCCCAGCCTTGACGCGCAACTCAACCAAAACTTCGTCTGGTTGTTGTGCATACTTGCCGGCATATTGCTTGCTCGGAGAAATGAAAGTCTCGCTCGTCGCCTGCAGCTTACCGGTCCGTTGCAGTAGTGCGAACTGTTCCTTGGTCATGCCCCGATAGTACAACTCGATGTCGTCTTCATCCGACTTGTTTGTGAGGGAGGATGCTGTATCGAGCACCCGAGTGACCTTCTCCAACCCCGCGAGAGCTCGACCGAACGATGCAAATTCTCCGTTGCGGATCGCATCGAGCGAAGACCGCCCTCGAGTGGCCATTCCCGCGCCGAGGCCCGGGGGGACAACGATTCCAATCCGGAGGGTCTCCTCGATTGGCACTGCAACCGCCTTGGATTTTGCGCGCCTCACTTGAGTTGCCCGTGGCGCGTCCCCGGTTCCGGAGTTGGTGTCTGTGTTTGCGATGCGGAAGTCGAGTCCGGTGGGGTCGGAGGTGTTGATGGGGTCGTTGGCGGTGTAGCTGTAGCCGTTGAGGAGTTGGGGGGTGGTGGGGTCGAGGAGTGGGTCGACGGATAGGAAGCGTCCGTTTTTGGGGTTGTAGAGTCGGGCGCCGGTTTGGACGTAGCCGGTGGTGGGGTCGGTGGGTAGGTTGAGGAATTTGTGGTCTGTTGACCAGGTGCCGATGCCGCCGCCGTAGATGGGGTTGCCGTAGGGGTCTTGGAACTGCCATTTGGATTCGGCGAGGTTGCTCCAGGTGAGTGCGACGGTGGCGGTGCCGTTGCGGTCTGTGTAGAGGGCTTGGAGGGTGGTGTTGCCGACGCGTTGGGCGATGGTTTGTCCGTTGTGGGTGTAGGTGCGGGTTCCGGTTTTGGTGGTGGTTCCGGTTAGTCGTACTTCTCCTGCGGCGGTGTAGGCGGTTGTGCCGCCGGGGTCTTTGCGTAGGAGGATGTCGCCGTTGGCGTCGCGGATGTAGCTGGTGGTTGCGCCGGATTTGGTTGTGGTGGTGAGTTTGCCGAGGGCGTCCCAGGTGAGGGTTTCTGTTGTGGTGCCGGTGACTGTTTTGGTGGTGTTTCCGGTCGCGTCGTAGGTGTAGTTGGTGGTGGTTGTGGCCGCGCCTGTGGTGGTTGTGGTTTCGGTTTTGGTGGCGTGGGCGTGTCCGGTGACGCCGAGGGTGTGGGTGGTTGTGATGGTGGGGTTGGTGTGGGTGGGGAGTTTGTTCTGGGTTTGTTTGGTTCGGACGCCGGCGTCGTTGTGGGTCCACTGGTACCAGATCGGCAGAAAGCCGAATACGTTGCTGTTGGTGCTGGTTGGGGCTGTGGCGCAGTTGTCGAGCGATGTCCAGGCTTGGCTGAGGCGGGCTCGGGTGTCGTAGTTGTAGCACATGGTTCGCACCGCAGCCGGGTTGTTGTAGTTCATCTCGGTGGTGGTGCGTGTGATCATCCCGGCCTTGTTCCGGGTGAGGGTGTCCTTGACGATCTGGGGTCTGGTGGTTTGACCGTTGAGGGCGGTGGAGGCGATCTTCAGGGTTTCGGGGTCGTAGTTGGTGGTGTGGATGAGGGTGTTGTTCTCGCGGCCGACGACCTGTGAGGGTGTCCCGAACGGTGTGTATGTGACGGAGTTGACGTACTGGTTGGTGCCAGTGGTCGCGTGCGGGAGGCCTTGGGCGTTGTAGGTGCGGGTGATGGTCTCGGCCGGTAGCCCACCCAGCGCCGGGAGGGTTTGGGTTTTGACTTGCCCGGTCGGGGTGTAGGTGAGCGAGGTGCTGTATGTGCCCGCCAGTCCGGTTTCGCTGGCTGGGATCACGGTCGCATGCCCGGTTGGGCGTGCGTAGGTGTCGTAGCCGGTGACTTTCTGGATGTATGCGTTGGTGGTGTTCCCGTCGACGTAGGAGCGGGATTCGGTGAGCATTCCGGGCTTCAGCGTGTCCCAGGTCCATTGGGCGAGGGTTTTGTCGCCGACACCGCCGACGAGTTTGGTTGTGCGGCCGAGGTTGTCGTAGGTGTACTTCAGGGTTCCTGCGGTGCCGCGGGCGTCGACGCTGGTTAGTTTGTCGCCGGCGTGGTTGTAGGTGAAGTTGGTGGTGCCGGTGTCGGGATCTACGGTTTGGGTGCGGCGCCCGGCCAGGTCGTAGGTCCACGACCATGCCGCTCCGGTGGGGTCGGTCATGGTTTTGAGTTGGCCGAGGGGGTCGTAGGTGTACTGGGTGGTTTTGAATGCGCCTCCGGTGACGGTGTTGCCGGAGATGGTCGGTGCGGTGGTGTACTCCAGCAGGCGGCGGGTCTGACCCAGCCCGTCGACGATGGTTGCCTGGATCGGGCCGCCGGTGGGTGGGAACACTGTGGTCCGGTCGCCGCCGTGGACGGTGCGGGTGCGGCGGGTCTCTGTAAGGCCGGTGTAGTCGATCACGGCTGTTGCCCTTCCCAGGCCGTCGTACTGGGTAACGGTTCGGGAGTCCACACCTGTGTCGTTGGTGGTGATCCGTGTCGTCGAGGGGGTCCCGGTGGTGTACCAGTGGTTGTTGGTACGGATCGGCCAGCCGTGGGAGTCGTAGAAGACGTCATCGACCACCCGCCCGGAACCGACGGCTTGGGTTTGGGTCTGGATCAGTTGACCCATCGCGTCATAGAGCTCAATGCTGGTCTGCTGGGTCGGTGTGGTGCCCGAGATTGCGGTGGTGGTTTTGGTGGTGACGGTGTCGGGCCCGGTGAGGCTGGTGGTGTAGCTGTGGTTTCGGGTAGCCGGTCCGGTTCTGGGGAAGCCGGGTTCCCAAACTGCGGAGACGCGGCCCAGCGCGTCGTAGGTTGCTTCGGTGGTGCGGCCAGAGGTGTCGACTTCCTTGATGACTTGGCCGTCAAGGTTGAACGTTGTGGTTTCGGTGTGACCCAATGGGTTGGTGATGGTGACACCGGTGACTGGTCCACCCGTGGCGGGGCTGTAGACGGTTGTGTTGGTCCGTCCGACCGTGTCGGCTGCGGAGGTGTGCACGGTGCTGCTGGTGGCGCGGCCGTAGGTGTCGAAAGCGGTGGTGGTCTTGCCCCACTGGCTGCTGGTGATCGCCGGCCGCCGGCTTCGTCGCGGATCTGTGTGAGCCGCCACATCGGCATGGCACGTGACATATTATCCAACAGAACCAATGACCGTTGATGACTTCAACGGCATCATGCAGTCCCTGCCGTGGGAACGAGCTGGAAAGAAGAGGTGACAGAGATGAGTTCTCCTAAGCCGCAAGGGCACCCTGACGTGAGATGGGCCATTGACGAGGTGGTGAAGGCGATGGACGGCCTCCGCCCCTTGGGGCCGATTCTCTATGCAGATCCGGAAGCAACAGTCGGCGAACTCAAGCGCATGGCTCCTACCTTCCCGTCACAGGACGTGCTCTCATTCTTGAAGAACCAGGACCCATTCTTCACAAAATTGATGCTCGAGGATCTGATTCCATGGGCCGATACTGAGTGGGCATTCGCTCAGATCGGCGATTTGCTAGGGCGCATTCACCATGAGGATCTGGAGCGGGTCGCCCCGGCCCTCATGATCCGATATCTGCAGTCGAGCGGTGAAGATGAGCGTGCGTTCTCTACGATGGCGCAGCTTGCTCGCTCTCTTGGGCTGAAATCCGCATCGCAAGAGATTCACCAGTTGGCTCTGGCCAGCGACAGCGAGGCACTTCGGAGAGATGCGGCTGAAGGGGACCTCTAGGGCGGCTTCTCACCTTTGAGGTGAGGCAGTTGAAGTGGGACCTCTATCCTCAGGATGCCGGTCCGCGCGGAATGGAGCGATTGGTGACGGGCAGCGACGGGTCTGCGTATTACACAAGAGACCATTATGAGAGTTTTGTCACGATGCGAGGGCCGAACTAGTGATCCCCATGAAAATCCTCGACGAGCTGAATGGTGACCCAAGGCCAGTGGTGCTTGATATGTCGCCTCGATCAATTGGACCTGTCGTACTTGATTGGGTCAATGCCGGCTTTTCGGCTAGACTCGTGCGGGGGCGGAAGATGAGAACGCGTAGCGGACTCTTCGACGAGTTCTCAGCTGCTCTCCAGTTCCCGCCATACTTTGGTGAGAATCGAGACGCCTTTGATGAATGTATACGAGATTTGGAGAACCTCCCGAGTGGTCGCGGGTACGTAGTAGCAATTACTGAGCCTGAAGAGGTGCTCCGCGATGAATTGGAATCAGTCTTTGGCTGGTTCGCCAACTCACTGGCCCACGCTGCGGAGTCGTGGAGCAGCCCCATTGCTCTCGGAGAGGCGTGGGACCGTCCAAGTGTTCCATTTCACACCGTGCTCGTGGGGAAATCTCGTTCGTTGGAGAGGGCAGCAGAACGGTGGGCAATATCGGGGTTGGAGACTCGTAATCCGGGCGAGCGCTGAATCAACCCTTGGCATGTCCGGCAGCTCGGTGCCCGACCGGACGCCGACCAAACCTGAAGTAGGGGCCGGTGAGAATGGCTCGGATCTCACCCAGTATCGATGTACCGCCTCAACTGGAGCAGCTGCCTAGTCCGAGAACTCACATCAATGGGAGCGTCCACTGCTGATCGATTGATCGTTTCCCTGAGGCGCTGACTCGCTCCCTGCGTGTCACCATCTTGATGCATGATCGCGTCTAGGTCGAGGATCGCGGTCTCGGACTCGGGACACGCGGCCAACGCGACCTCGGCTGCTAGCCGTGCTGCGTTTTGATCGTTCTTCTCAAGATGGTGGGTTACCAGTGTGTGTGAGGCGTCGGCGATGGCGCATGTCATGTGGTGATCGATGCGGTCTCCTGCGGTGAGCCATGACCAGCCTGCTGGTCGGAGGTGCTCGAACGGGGTGCCGGTGACGAGTGTTAGGGCTGTTTCCAGATCGACGATTCCTGCTTTGCCTCTGGCTTGTGCTCTGGTTCGTAGGCGGCGGAAGAGGTCTGCGTCGATGAGGAGGTTTTGGACTAGGTACAGTCCCACTCCCCTTTCGATGGCTTGGGGTGAGTTCTTGGCGTCGGGGATGTGGGGTTCTCCGGTGGTGGGATTGGTGCCGACCCACTGGCGAAGGTTGGAGATGACGGTGCGTGCTCGTTGTGGGGTGATGTTGAAGGCGTCGACGATCTGGTCGTTGGTGACGCCGTCGGGGTGTGCTGCGAGGTAGGAGAGGACTTCGGTGTAGTAGGCCCTGGACTTGGTTGGGGGCGTTCCGTGGCAGCGTGCTTTGACCGGGCCGAGCCATGTGAGGCGCGGCAGCGGGCAGTTCGGCGAGAACCAAGCCTCGACGTCACGGTCGAGGTGCGGGTCTCGGTTGAGGATCTCCTGCGCAACTTGCGTGTGTGTTCTGGGGGCCAGGAGTTGGAGGTCGGTGGCGGTGACTGGCGCCACGGCGATGTAGTCCTCGTCGGGTTCGGGCAGGAGTGGTTCGGTGTAGTCGTCCGAATCGTTGTCTCGTGCGACTGTGACTTCTGGGAGCAGGTTGCCGGCCTGGTCGGTCAGGTGGTCAGCGGCGGGGACCGGTGCTCCGGGTTGGAGGTCGGCGGCAGCGGCGAGGAGTGCTGCACAGCCGGCCGCCTCGTCGGTAGTAAGGCCGACCGCGATCAGGTCCAGCCCTAGGCCGGTGATGCGTCCGGAGCTGGCGATGTGGAGCCCTTCGGAGTCGTCGCTGCATGCGACGATGACCGATCCGCTGGCATGCGGGTCGCCTTCGATGAGCTGTCCGAGTTCTTGAGTGTGGCTCGTGTTGTTGGTGATGGCCACGGTTGCTGGCCATGCTTCGTCTTCAAGCTGGTGTGCTCTTCCGGTGGCTGCATCGGTGTTGGCTCGGTGGGCACGGTCGATGTTTGCTGCGGCGAGCTGGGTGACGTGCTCGACTTGGGTGGTGAAGCGTTCTGGGGCCATGGGAATGGTTTCGCTGGCGATGCCCAGGCAGGCGACTTGGACGGTGGTGGCCCATGGATTCACCGCAAGTTCCGCTGCGATGTAGCGGATGAAATCTTGCCGCATGATGTCATCGCCACCGACCTCGAGGATGCCCAACGCTTCGAGGTTCAGCAGCCAACTGTTGCCGTCGTCATCGGCCCCGACTGTGACCAGAAGCGGGTACGGCGCCGGCTGGTCGGGATACGTAGCACCGACCACCTCCAGATCAACATCTGACGGCAAGGACCAGCCGCCGGCCACGGGCTCCCAAGGCTCCAAGAGTTGTTCCCGGGCTTGCAGGGTGATGGTGCCGTCTTGGCCGACTCGCACCGCCGTGACGACCGGTACAAATTCGCTGACGGCAGTGATGCGGCGCAGGACCTCATCCACACGCTCAAGGCGGTGTCGTGAGAGCCCAGCAGCGATGGTGGTTGTCATTTCGATGGGCGCCACCACGGGGTCGGGGGTGGCGATGGTCAGTCCTGGTTGCCTCTGCCGGAACTGGTCCTTTCGTCGAAGCTGCAGTGCCGTGAAGATCCCGGCGCCGAGGAGCGTGCCGGCCCCGAGCAGCCCGGCGACCTGCCAGGACGGTGCCCGATGGGCCTCGTCTTCCAGGCCGTCGGGTTCGGCCAAGCGGTCTGGTTCCTGTGACGGCGGTGGCGCTGGGGTGGCTGTTGCTGGCGAGGTCGGCTGGCCTGCTGGTTGGTTCGGCTGGTCGAGCGCCTTGGGCTCGGGGCTCGCCTCTTGTTGGGGGTTCTCGTTCGCTCTCGGTTGGGCGGTCACGGTCGTGGAAATGTCAGTGTCGGAGCCGTGGCTTGTGTCCGTGCTCGGTGAGCCTGTGGCGGGGATGGTCAGGATCCATCCCGGCTCAATATGGTCAGGGTCTCCCAGTTGACTTCCGTCAGCCTGAACGACGCCTTGGTTGTGGTCGTAGATCTCCGGCCACCTGTTTGCATCACCCAAGTGGTCCTGTGCCAGATCCCAGAGGGTATCGCCCGGGGAGACGGTCACACGAATCTTCCCACTCTGGTCGGCTAGATCGGCGTTGGGTTGAGATGGCGGGATCTTGAGGATCCATCCGGGGTGGAGGGTGTTGGGATCGGTGAGTGCTCCTCCGTCGGCCTGTCGTTGGCCCTTGTTGTGGCTATAGATTCGTGGCCACTGGTTTCCGTCACCGAGATGCTCCTCGGCATAGGCCCAAAGGCTGCCGCCCGGAGCGACAATGAGGGTTGTTGGGTTGGTATCCCCGGCTGATTCTTGGATGGCGGTGGCAGTTTGGGTGTTGCTGTTGTCGACGGGTTGCGTGGTTTCTGCCGCCACTGGTGGCGCAGCCACGAGGGGGGCCGTGATGAAAAGCACTGCTGCCGTCGCAAGGAGGCTGTGAACGAGGCCTTGCAGGACCGCCAATGCCGGTATCCGAGGAGCCCGCACTCTGCGCAACGCCGCGACGAGTTCCACAGCGACAAGCACTGCCAACGCCACCCAGGTCAGCCAACCGATCACCCAAACGATTACGAGCAGGACTCGGCCATCGTCGGGTGAAGTGAGCGCCGCCTGAAGCCGTTGCCAGGATGGAAGGAACCCCGGTCGGAGGGCAAGTTGGATCAGGACCCACGGGAGACCGGCCAATAGTGAGGTGAGCAGCAGCAGGGCGCCGACCCCTTTGAGGATGTTGGTCATGGTTCAACTCTCCTGTCCGTGGATCACAGGAATTACTTCGGCGGCTCCTTCAGCGCTCAGCGGCAGGGTGGAGATGCCGACGATGCCCAGGAAGTTGGTCTGGACGGTGCCGGTGACGGTGGTGTGGATGACGCCGTCTTCGACCGTTGCGAAGCCGGCGAATCCGGAAGCTGTGATGTACGCAGTTGCGGCTTGGGTTGCTGCATACACGTCGGGACGAGGCCGAGAGCCCGGCTGAGTCTCCAAGAACTGGCCGCCGGCTCTGGCTGCCTCAGCAGCGACCGCGCGGGCGTGTTGATCTGCGGCGGCGTGACCGGCGAAGTCCACTCCGATCCCGAGGCAGACCATGAAGGCCACCAACGCCATACTGACCCAGACGCTGATCGAGCCACGCTCATCACCCGGGCCCGGTCGAGTTGCGCCAGCGACTGCCGCTGTCGTTGCCCGCTGGGTTCTCTCGTCGTCGCGGTTGTGGGTCATGTCATCTGCTCCGGTAGCTGTCCACAGGTGAAGTTCTGGTGGCAGTGACTGATGTCGTGCCCGGGAACCCGGGCAGCGTGACGTCGTGTGTGACGTTGCAAGTTATGGTCACGCTCACCGCGGCAGGCGTACCCGGAGCGGCGCTGAGCGCTGCAGTGTTGACCGAGATGTCCTGGTTTGCGCAGCTGATGTTCGCCTCATCCAGCGTTCGGGCTGCTGTGGCACGTGCGGCGGCGTCGGCCTCGGTTGAGGTGCGTTCGATGGATGCGGCTCGAGCTGCAGAAGCGGCTGCCGATCCGACGGCCTGTTCGGCCAAGGCATCCCGGCCCAGGAGGATCACCAACCCCACGATCATCAGCAGCGCAGGCAGGATGATGGCAGCCTCCACGCCAACCATCTGACCTCGTTCGTCCCGCCACCTGCCTTCGAACATGCCAGCTACGCCTTCCTGTTGTCAGCCCTGGTCCACGGGGACGTTGACGACCTGGATCTCTGCGACTGAGAGTTGCTCGTTGGTTGTCAGTTCGAGGGGGATGACACCGGACTGGCCGATGCCGCTCCACGCGACCTCCCAGTAGGAGGTGGCCGAGATCGTGTAGTGACCGTCGCGGGTGTACACGTAGCCACAATCCGGTGAGGGCGGGTCCTCCTCCACCGTTGCCGGATACGGGGTGCCCGCCCCGCAGGAGACCGTGTCACCGTTTCCCATGTCCCACACCACCTGTGTCACCTGTGCCGTGGCGCTGACGGTGTATCCACCGGCTGAGGCCGACTTCACGATCGGACCAAACGTGGAAGCGGACGCATCGTCAACCCACATCCACACATTGCGCCCCACAACACCCAACGACATCGGGGAACGATCAACGGTGTGAGGAAACGAGCCAATACGAATCGGTCGCAGATCCATCTGCTCCAGCGCCGACTGCGCCAACACCCGCGGGTCAGGCAACGCCTCGGGCTCATCACTCGACACCCAGAAATGAGTCGTGGCGTTACTGATCGCCGACGAGATCACACACCGCATGATCACACCCTCCGTGCGACCCTCCCAGATCAACTCGGTGAAAGGTGGCTGCGGAACCTCCGGCTGCACATAGCAGCCGCGAGAAGCGTTCCACACCCCGAAACCACTCACACACGGCCTCGGGCCGCACGGACCGACCTCACTTCCGCCACTGGAGCCTCTGTCCCCGCCGCCTCCTCCGGACCCGCCGGAAGCATCATCCGCTGCCCAGAGCTTGCATCGCTGAAAATTGTCGTACAACAAGCAGCCGACACCCGAGTCAGCGGAAACCACAGTGGGGAACCCAAGCACGAGAATCACGATGGTGAGGAGGGAGATCCGTCCGCGCGTGAACATTAGGAACACTCCTCAGTAGGTACGCTAGTGGCGTCACCAACTTTCCATCTGTCGTTCTCGGTTACCGTCTCGATAGTCCAGAGAGTCAAAGTTCCCCTGTCAGCAGGAAGGATCGACTCACCCGTCTCTTGGTCGACAATGTCAGCGTCCGCTGAGTCGGTGCAGACCTCCACGAGGGTGCTCATTTCTCCGTCCACTTCAGTGACTGCAGCAACCGACAGGAACTCCCAGCTTGTATCTCCGATTTGTATGACCCCGTCCTCCCTGAACCGCACCACATCGTCCAGGAAGATTCGCTGAGTCTCCCCCGTAGTCACGTCCGCAAGTGGCTGGAGAGCAAGGCCCGGATCTTGTCTTAGCTCATCTAGGAGCCTGAAGAACTCTGAGACGACCTCTTGCGCTGCGACTTGGTCCGTGCCGAGTGAGGGTTCCGTTGGTGTCGGGGCTTCTGTTGGGGTGAGTGTTTCAGTCGGGGTTGGTGCTGTTGTGGTCTCAGCGGCGGTGGCTGTGCTGATGGTTGGTGTTGGTTCTGGTTGTTGGGTGCAGGCCGTGAGAGCACCGACCGTGAGGGTGACGGTCAGGATGGTGGCTGTTGTGTGTTTCATGGTGCTCCCTGGTGGTCAGGATGTGGTGATGCGTTCGGTTGGTGATTGTGCGGTTTTGGTGATGGTGGGCCGGTAGCCGGGGATGATGCTGAGTGCGGTTCCGGTGACGGTGGCGGTTGTTTGGGTGGGGCTGCGGTTGATGGTGATGGTGATGTTGGTGAGGGAGCCGTTGTTGCTGGCTGCTGCGGCGGTGGTTCGGCCTGCTTCGGTGGTTGCGTATTGTGCTGCTGCGGTTCTTGCGCCGTCTTGGGCGGCGGCGAGGGCGGTGGCGTTGGCCCAGGAGATCATTGCCCATTGGAGGGTGGTGAGGAGGACGCCGAGGACGAGTGGGAACATCAGCGTCATCTGGACGCTGTTGCTCATTCCCCGTTCGTCAGGTGGGTAGGTTCGCTTGGACATAGGTGGTGATTGCCGCGATGACGATGACTGCGACGGCGACTGCGCCGGCCAGAAGGATGGCGTTCTCAGTGGATTGCGACAGTCCTCTCTCGTCACGGTGACGCTCTGGGGGTTGGAGGATGTGCACGAGGGTGCCGATAAGTTGGTTGACGGCGGACATGATGGTTGCCCCTTTCTCTAGGTGAGCATCCGCAGGAATGCGGGTGTGATGGTGGTGAGTGCGAGTACGAGCACGAGGAGGCCGACGGGGATGGCGATGCGTGCGCCGGCTTGGTTGGCGGCTGTGATGTGGGTGTTGAGGAGGGTGTTTCGCATGTTCTCTCCCCTGGCTCGGAGTGAGTCATAGATTTGGGTGCCGTCGGCTCCTCCGAGGCGCATGATGTCTGCGAGATCGGTGAGTTCGGGGAGTTTGAGTTGTTTGCCGAGTTCGTCGAGGGCGTCCCATGGGTTCTGGCCGGTGTACTCGGTGCGTTTCAGGGTGGCTTCGAGGCGTTGGAACGGCCACGAGTCACCGATCTTGGCTGCCGCGTGGAGGGCTTGCGGGACACCGGAGCCGGAGAGCCGGTCGAGGGCGACCATCTCGATGAAGGCCCCAAGGGCGTGTGAGAACTCGGCCCGTGCCCGGACCGCCTTGTCCTTGAGTTCGGCATCTGGCAGGAACCACATCGCTATGGCGAGTCCGATAGACCCCAGCACCGGGATGGCGAATGGCAGTTCGAGCCCGAGGAGGGCCGCGAGGATGGTGAGGAGGGGGCCGATGACCAGCCCGATGAGGCTGGTGAGGACCTTCGCGCCGTAGTGTGCGGCTTTGGTCCGGTCGACCATGGCCAGGTCCGCATTCGCAGGTGCACCCCATTGAGGTATGGGCAGGTGCTGCTGCACCCAGGCCCCGAGGCGGGTCTCGAGATCCGGAGCTGGTGCGGGTTGCTGGTCGTGGATTGCCGGTATTTGTGGGCGGAGCCTTGCGAGGGCGTCACCGAGGTGGGGTTGGGCCGGCACCAAGCGGTGGACCAGGAGTGCGGCGCCGCCGGCGATGAGGGCGCCGGAGATGATGGCGAGCTGGAGGCCGGTAATCATGGGTTGCCTCCATTGGGGGTGGTTCCTATGAAGCGTGGGATTGCCTTGGCTTTGGTCATGCGGCTCATCCACCACAAGATCGCCGCATAGCCGGTCAGGTATGCGGTCAGGAGTAGCTGTCCCAGCGGGGTGTTGTAGGGGGTGATGTAGTCGCCTGAGACCATCAACCCGGCCAGGAGCACCGCGGAGATTATGGTGATCATCCGCGCAGCTGTGTGGGACTTCTGCTGCTCGGTCTCCACCTCGCGCCGGGCCCGAACCTCGTGATCAACCGAGGCCGCCATGTCCTGCATCACTGCCGCTAAACCCGGGCCACGGCGATCCGATGCCAGTAGCAAGGTTGCAACGAATAGGTCAGCGGTCGCATCATCGAAGTCGTCCGCGAACGCCCGAAGCGCTCGCTTCAGTTCCCAGCTCGCCCGTAGCCGGGCAGCGAGTTTGCCAACCTCGGCCTCGATCGTCTGGGGTGCGGATCGGGATGCTTGCAAGATGGCCTGCTCGATCCCTCTCCCCACCGCCAGGACCCCTGCGATCCCCCTGGCGAACTCGGCCAGTGCATCCAGCCTCGCAACCCTCGGCCTGGTGCGCCGCTGGATCATCCGACGGGCCGTGATCAGTGCGGCGGGGACGAGGACTATGGCCACCAGCCAGCCGGACACGGCAGCGACAAGGACCCCCACGGCGATCCCAACCAGAACGATGGTCCTTGTGCCCGGGCTGATTCGTCGGGTGCGGCGGTGCTTGGTGGGTGCGGGTTCGGGTTGGGGTTGGAATGCCCAGATGGCGGCGGTGATGCCGGCTGCGATGAGGGCTCCGGAGATGGCTGCGATGAGGATCATGTGATCGCCCCGCGTTCGGCGTTGAAGGCATCCAGGTCGAAGCCGTGTTGCGTGAGGTTCTGCCATGAGGCGGGGAGTTGGTGTGCGACGGCTCGGTGGGTCCCGGGTGGGGTGGTGAAGATGGTGGTGACGGCGTAGCCCTTGGCGTGCTCACCGGGCTCGACTGCCACGATCTCTGAGACCCACCTGCGCTTGGTCCAGGTCCCGTCCGGTTGTTTGATGGATTCGACCTGGAGTTGGACGATGATGTCGATGTCTTCTGCGATCACGTTCAGCGCGTACTCGCGGGTGATGTTCGCACCGGCCTGGGTGGCGCAGGTCACGAGTTTGCGGATCGCCCCTTCAGCGCTGCGTGCATGGGTGGTGGACATGGAGCCGGAGCCGGACTGCATGCACTTGAACATCGTGACCACCTCGTCGCCGCGGACCTCTCCGACGATGGTGTAGGCGAGGTTCGCCCGCAGCGAGTCCTCAAGAGCGTCCCGGACGGTGTACTCCCCCGCCCGACGCCCCGAGGGGCCTATCTCACCCGATCCGGGCTTGGCCTGCCACTCATGCACCACCTGATGGCTACCGGTGTCCTTGAGGAACAGCTCGAACTCGGTCTCGATCGTTCCGAGCTGAACATGCGAGGGCAGCTCGTGAGCCAACGCACGCAGCATCGTGGTCTTCCCTGTGCCCTGATCCCCTGAGATCACCAACGACTTTCGGCCACGTACCGCCGCGGCCAGAAAGCTGGCTGCCGTCGGAGACATCGACCCCAAGGAAACTAGATCCGCCAAGCCGGCTGTGGCGAGCCGGTTGCGTCGGATGATGACCGTGGGGCGTGCTGTCACCCACGCCGAGGCGAACAGCCGTGCACGTCCCGGCAACGACAAGTGCAGTTTCGAGTCGGTCTCGCTGAACTGCCTCGGCCTGGGCTGGTGGGACGCCAGGAACTGTAGGTACCCGATCAGGTCCTCATCGGAGTTCGCGACTGGCTCCCCACGGATCAGGCTGCCATCGGACCGCTCCAGCAACACATTGTCGAAGCCGGAGATGATGATGTTCTCCAAACCGTCATCATCGAGGTACGGCTGGAGCCGGCCCAGCCGGAACACCGCATCAAACAACGCATCCGCCAAGAGGCCTTGGTGCTCAACCGTCCACGTCGCCCGACCAGACGTCGTGGCTGCCCGTGACTCCCTCACCAAAACCTCGGCAATGACCTCCCGACCCACCAGTTCCCGATCCGCATCGCTGAACACGCGCTGCGACAACTCATCCGACACGGCCTCCCGCAACGAATCAACCAACCCCCAATCGAGCGCCCCGGAGACTGTGCGCGGCACCCGAGCCCGCAACTCCTCCACGGCCCCGGCGTCATGCCCTGCCGTCCGGTCTGTGGTCACCGCACCCCTGCTAGGGGTCAAAGGTGATCGCGGCGGCGCGGTCATGCTGAAGGTTCCCCGCTGCCGGCCCGGCCGCTGCTTCTGGAAGAGGGGCAGCGTGGACAGTTCGGAGACGTCCATGGCGACTTCGTCAGACATCGAGCTCCTCCAGCCGCTTCTCAGCCCGCCACTGAAGCCCCTCCGCCGCAGTCCTCAGCCGTCGCGCGAGCACCTGACCAGGACGACGCAGAAGTCCCCGCCTACCCGTCGGGTCGCCCGATATGAGCGCTGTGGCCTCTTGCGGTACCCAGGGCAGCTCGACCTCAACGCGACGGCCCAGTGCCTTCGCGATCACCGCCGGACTGTAGACACCGTTACGGATCACGATCAGCCCAACAGGAGCCTCCGTCAGATCGGACTCCATCGCAGCTGCGGCCGCGACACTCACCAGATCGCTGCGCACCACTATCAGGACTTGATCAGCCATCCGCAGCAGCGGCATCGCAGAGCGTGCATGCCCCAGCCGGCCATAGTCGACAATCACATCAACGCCGACGGAGTCGAGCCGCTTCAACTCGACCGCCAAGGCTGGCCACAACCCCATCAGCGATGCCGCCTGCGCAGCCCCGGCAGGGCCAGGGATGAAGTCGAGGAACTCCCCCATCCGCAGCGCCGACTCACTCACCACCTCAGCAAGCCGTCCCTGCCGCTGCGCCACCCAAAGCTCAACCAACGTTCCCGGATTAGCCACCCGGCCCTGATAGTGGCCGGCAAGGATCGCGGCACCACCCACCGGGTCCGCATCAACCAACAACACCTGCCTGCCCCACTGCTGCGCCAACCCAAGTGCGGTAGTCGTCGCCCCCGGAGCCCCGGAGACAGACGCCACCACAAACACAGACACCGCTCAGCGCTCCCTCGTGTCCAACACGACCGCAGCCTTACCCATAGACGAAGCCGAAGCAGCCAGCGCCGCCGATCCCTCATCGACCTGCACCCCCAGGAACAACTGCGAACTCGCAGGATCCCGCGAGACCGAGACCACGCTCCCCGGCACAGTCAGCCGCCCATCGCGGCACTCGCCGACACCATCAGCCGCCTCCGCGGCGGTGCCGCAGGCATACACCGGCTCCACAAGCACGATCCTCACGTGGTCCCCAACCTTCAGATCCACCCCCGGATGAAACCCAGGCCCCAGCGACAACCCGATCACGGACTGCCCAGCAGAAGGCAGGACGCCGCCCTGCACGACCGACGCAGGCACAAGTCCCCCAGCCGCGACATCGTGAGCGGCGCGTTCGCCCACAAGACTCGAAATGTCATCTGGGACAAGGAACTGGAGGTGCGGATCAGGGTTCACCTGGACCACAACGAAGTCATCGACAGCCATCACCTGTCCACGTCCAATGGTGGCTCTGGCAACCACTGCATCCACGGCAGTGCCGATCGAGAACCAAGCCAACGCTCCCCCTGCCGCCCCCAGCACGATGAGGAGCACAGACACCACCAACAGCAGGGGCCGCCGCTGGCTCCGGGCCACGGCAGGAGTGACAACCACCGCAGACCCGCCAGAGGGTGTGGTCATGGTTTCGGTGGCGCGCTCGGATTCCTCGGCGACGCTGGCAGCCCTCGTGATGCCCATAGTCCCTATATCCCGCCGACGGGTACCTACAGTGAAACCGAATCCCACAAACACACCCGAAAGACCAACGATGGCCTGCGTGCATCAGCGCGGTTCGGGGAGATCCCAGCACCAAGGCAATCTACGTGAGCTGCTCTGCTCACCGTCGGAAACCACTCCCGACCCACCAGACCACGGTGCCGCTGGAAACCCTTAACACGGCCGGCTAGTCCTGCCACGGACAGTCGTTCCGGCAGTTTAAGCACGCAAGGGGTCACTTCAGCGGGCTCGCCACTGCTAAACCTCCCCAGAAGTGCTGATGTCCAGTCCTTGCCCAACCATCAACACATCACCGAACCTGCTCCCGGAGATTCAGAGGCGGTCAGCGGCCGGCCTCGCGCGGCATGCGGAAGGACGTCGCACACAGGGCCGCGTCCAACTCGTCCAAATCAACCATCACCTTCCTCCCCATGCGATACCGGCTCAACGTCCCATCCCCGAAACGCCGAGTGATCGTCCTCGGATGACAGCTCACATACCTTGCCGCATCCTGCAACGTCGCCCACCTTCTGACCGCCACTGGGCCACCATCAACCTTCTTCATGACCAATTCCTTCCATCGACTCGACACGAGGTCCCTCAAGGAACACCACCGGCGGCGTCACCTGTGCTCCCAAGGAACCGCTGAGAGACTCGGGACCGAGATCTCGGCATACAAGAGATAGCCCACAGTCGAGGCGCCCAGGCTCATCACCGCACGCGTGCGCGGCGCTCAGGCCTGGGCGAGCGGGACTGCACACCGCGTTCGTGACATCCTCAATTGCCGATCTGCGGACGTTCGAAACTGCCGATTTGAGCCAACTGGCCGGAGGAATCTCACG
>NZ_BAAHBS010000006.1:2500-5000 GCF_054776555.1 Tessaracoccus terricola
TTCGACGGCTGGCCTTCGCCGGGACCCGATGCGAGATGTAGGATCTACTACGCAGGGGGCGCCGCGGCTGGACCGCCACTACATTTCGGGGACTGCGGGGGGGACGAGCCCCACCCGTAGAGCCCCAACACCGGGCGACGGCAGGCCCCGTAGGGCTAGCCGCGCTCGAGGGAAGAAATGACGCTCGGACAGGCATGCCCGGCAGATTGCTGCCGGGCGCAATGTGCGTTCAAAGATTCGATGATTCACTGAATTCTGCAATTCACATTACTTATCGCATTTCGCTGCGTTCTTCATCGATGCCAGAACCAAGAGATCCGTTGTTAAAAGTTTTGACTTGTTTTTGTTTTGAATCAGAACGTGCAGTACGCTTTTTCAAATTTAGAGTTTGGCGCGGCCGGCGGGGACGGGGAACGGGGACGGCGGCCCGGTGAGGGGCGCGCCGAACCCGAGCCCCGCCTCCCCGCCGAGGCAACGCGCGGCAAGAGGTAAGGTTCACAATGGGTTTTGAAGAGTAACTTCGGTAATGATCCCTCCGCTGGTTCACCAACGGAGACCTTGTTACGACTTTTACTTCCTCTAAATGACCGAGTTTGGACAACTTTCCGGCCCTGAGTGGTAGTTGCCCACCTCTCTGGGCCAGTCCGAAGGCCTCACTGAGCCATTCAATCGGTAGTAGCGACGGGCGGTGTGTACAAAGGGCAGGGACGTAATCAACGCAAGCTGATGACTTGCGCTTACTAGGGATTCCTCGTTGAAGAGCAATAATTGCAATGCTCTATCCCCAGCACGACAGAGTTTAACAAGATTACCCGGGCCTTCCGGCCAAGGAGGTACTCGCTGGCTCTGTCAGTGTAACGCGCGTGCGGCCCAGGACATCTAAGGGCATCACAGACCTGTTATTGCCTCAAACTTCCATCGGCTTGAGCCGATAGTCCCTCTAAGAAGCCGGCGAACTGCCAGAGCAGTACGGGCTATTTAGCAGGTTAAGGTCTCGTTCGTTATCGCAATTAAGCAGACAAATCACTCCACCAACTAAGAACGGCCATGCACCACCACCCACAGAATCAAGAAAGAGCTCTCAATCTGTCAATCCTCACTGTGTCTGGACCTGGTGAGTTTCCCCGTGTTGAGTCAAATTAAGCCGCAGGTTCCACCCCTGGTGGTGCCCTTCCGTCAATTTCTTTAAGTTTCAGCCTTGCGACCATACTCCCCCTGGAGCCCAAGCACTTTGATTTCTCGAAAGGTGCCGAACGCGTCAAATAATAACATCGTCCGATCCCTAGTCGGCATAGTTTATAGTTAAGACTACGACGGTATCTGATCGTCTTCGATCCCCTAACTTTCGTTCCTTATCAATGAAAACATCCTTGGCAAATGCTTTCGCAGTAGTTAGTCTTCAGTAGATCCAAGAATTTCACCTCTGACAACTGAATACTGATGCCCCCGACTGTCCCTATTAATCATTACGGCGGTCCTAGAAACCAACAAAATAGAACCACACGTCCTATTCTATTATTCCATGCTAATGTATTCGAGCATAGGCCTGCCTGGAGCACTCTAATTTTTTCACAGTAAAAGTCCTGTTTCCCCCGCACAGCCAGTGAAGGCCATGGGGTTCCACAGAGGGAAAGGCCCGGCTGGATCAGTGCACCCGGTGAGGGGGACCGGCCAGCCAGGCCCAAGGTTCGACTACGAGCTTTTTAACCACAACAACTTTAATATACGCTATTGGAGCTGGAATTACCGCGGCTGCTGGCACCAGACTTGCCCTCCAATTGTTCCTCGTTAAGGGATTTAAATTGTACTCATTCCGATTACAAGACCCAAAAGAGCCCTGTATCAGTATTTATTGTCACTACCTCCCCGTGTCGGGATTGGGTAATTTGCGCGCCTGCTGCCTTCCTTGGATGTAGTAGCCGTTTCTCAGGCTCCTTCTCCGGGGTCGAGCCCTAACCCTCCGTTACCCGTTGCAACCATGCGAGGACAAGACCCTCGCATCGAAAGTTGATAGGGAAGAAATTTGAATGAACCATCGCCGGCGCAAGGCCATGCGATTCGACCAGTTATTATGAATCACCACAGAGCCCCGAAGGGCGTTGGCTTTTAATCTAATAAATACATCCCTTCCGAAGTCGGGATTTTTAGCATGTATTAGCTCTAGAATTACCACGGTTATCCAAGTAGTAATGTGCTATCAAATAAACGATAACTTATATAATGAGCCATTCGCAGTTTCGCGGTATAATTGCTTATACTTAGACATGCATGGCTTAATCTTTGAGACAAGCATATGACTACTGGCAGAATCAACCAGGTAACTATCGTGAGGCGTCCGAGGACGCCCCCGGGGGGCCACTGGGGCCACCCGGAGAGATTAGTCACTGAGATGAGCGCCCCGGGAGTTCGTCGGCGGCCTGGGCCGGCCGGCGATCCCTGCGGGCTTCTGCTTTCCCCCTCTAAGTTCCCCAGAGGAGAACGGGCGCACGCACCGGCGGCC
>NZ_BAAHBS010000007.1:0-253679 GCF_054776555.1 Tessaracoccus terricola
GGCGTGGGCGTGGGTGTTGGGGTCGGCGTGGGCGTGGGTGTTGGGGTCGGTGTGGGCGTGGGCGTGGGTGTTGGGGTCGGTGTGGGCGTGGGCGTGGGCGTGGGTGTTGGGGTCGGTGTGGGCGTGGGTGTTGGGGTCGGTGTGGGCGTGGGCGTGGGTGTTGGGGTCGGCGTGGGTGTTGGGGTCGGCGTGGGCGTGGGTGTTGGGGTCGGTGTGAGAGTGGGCGTCGGTGTGGGAGTGGGCGTTGGCTCTGGTGTCAGGGTTGGGGTCGGTGTGGGTGTTGGGTCCGGGCTGGGGACGGGTGAGGGATTCGGTGTCGCCGTCGGCGTGGGTGACGGCTTCTCCGGCTCGGATGGCACATGGAACCTGACGAGGTTGTTGAGTACCCAGGCACGGACCCAACGGTGGTTGAGCCTTCCGTCTTCACCAGTGAAGGCGCGGATGACATCGGCGAGGACGTAGGTCCGGCAACCGTTGCGGCCGGTCTTCGGCGTGTCGCAGACGTTGCGCCAGTGGCGGCCGTCCGCAGCGGTCCACGTGCCATCCTTGGCCAGCGGGTTCTCCTCCCACAGGTCACGCGATGAGGACTTGTATGTGAGCGAGTTGAACACCCAGCCGTTGCGACGGACATAGGTGCCGTCGGTGAAGGACACCGTGGTCGCCCAGATCAGGGTGGTGCACCGCTCGGTCCGGGAGTAGGGCTCGCAGCTGGTCCGCCACTGCCTCCCGTTGACCTCGTGGTTGCCCTCGGTCGTGTAGAGATCGACCTCTGCCCGGGCCGGCACGGTCTGCACCAGCGGTAGCAGTGCGGCCAGTAGTAGGACCGCCATCGCAAGACGTGCGTACTTCACTGTTTCCCCCGAATCGTGAATGTCACCCGGTGAGCGTGTACCGAATGATCTTGTCGTTGCTGTTGTTCGACGTGAGCACCCAGATGGAGCCGTCCGGGGCGGCGACGACGTCGCGCAGTCGGCCCGGTGACCCCTTGAGGGCTTCCGTCTGGGTTCCGACCGGGTCGTGGTCCAGCATCACCCACATCCGCTCGCCCTTCAGCGCCGCCATGTAGAGGTTCTTGTCCTTCCACAGCAGGCCGCTGGGGCTCGCCTCGTCTGGAGTCCAGGTCACCACTGGGTTGATGTAGCCGGACCGGTTGCTTGTGCCCTCCACGACGGGCCAGCCGTAGTTGCCGCCCTTGGTGATCTTGTTCAGCTCGTCGTAGCTGTTCTGCCCGAGTTCGGAGGCCCACATCGTGCCGTCCGCCGCCCAGGCCAGCCCTTGGACGTTGCGGTGGCCGTAGCTCCAGACCCTGGTGCCGAACGGGTTGTCGGACGGGACCGAGCCGTCTTCCGGGTTGATGCGCAGGATCTTGCCGGCGAGCGAGCTGCGGTCCTGCGAGCGTTCGCGCTGCCCGGCGTCGCCGGTGGCGACGTAGAGCTTGCCGTCGGGCCCGAATGCGATGCGGCCGCCGTTGTGGGCGCGCGCCTTCGGGATCCCGCTCACCAGCACCTTGGGGCTGGCGAGCCGGAGATTGGTTCCGGAGCCGGAGATCCGGTAGCTGACCACGCGGTTGTCGCTGCCGGTGGTGTAGTAGACGAACAGCTCGTTCGGTCGGGAAGGAGTGTGGGCCAGACCCAGCAGTCCGCCTTCGGCCTCGGCATGCACCGCGCTGATCGTGAGCACCGTCGACACCTGACCCCCGACGATGGTGCTGATGGTCTTGCGGTCGCGCTGGGTGAACAGCGGTTGGTTGCCCACGAACACCAGTGACCAGGGGTTGTCCAGCCGGTCTGCGATCAGGTCCCCACCTGTCGGCAGTCGAAGCTTGCCGGGCGTGCCCGGCGTGCCCGGCGTGCCGGCCTCCAGCGGCCCGAACCGAACGATGTTGTTGAAGACCCACTTCGTGGTCCAGCGGTAGGCGCGGTTGCCAGAAGAGGCGATGTAGGACTCGACCACCCTGGAGCGGGTGTAGCTGCGGCAGCCGTTGCGGCCGGTGTTGGCGTTGTCGCACTCGGTGCGCCACCTGCGCCCGTCGTCCGCCGTCCATTCGCCCGGACGGCCGAGCGGGTTGGCGGCCCAGAGGCTGCGGGGCGACGACTTGTAGGTGAGGTTGTTGAACACCCATGCTTGCTGCTGGGTGAAGCCCGAGCCGCTGGCCACCACCGTGGTGGCCCAGATGTAGGTCCTGCAGCGCTGCGTCTGCGAGTAGGGTTCGCAGCTGGTCTGCCACTGCCTGCCGTTTACGTTGTGGGTCCCGGGTGTGGTGTAGACGTCCACCTCGGCACGGGCAGGCAGGGCCTGTGTGAATGGGAGCATCGCCACCGCGAGGACGGCGAACAACAGGGCACGAACGGACTTCACATTTCCCCCATGTGATTGTGTCCCCGGGCTTCCGCGCCCGGGCCGTTCCCAAGGTTATGTGAGAGTCGATGAAAAGTCGATGGTTTTCTCAGGGTTGGGTTGGCAAGGTCCTTCCCGTGATCGTCGAGACGGGCGAATAGTGCTTCTCGTCCCCGATCAGACGGTAGGCGCGCACCTCGAAGGTGTACTCCGTGTCCGGAGCCAGGTTGGAGAACTTGTAGCCCGGGTCCGGATCGTCACAGGGTGCCGTCGGAAACGTGCCGTGCAGGTGCCAGTCCGTGAATTCGCCACCGCGCATCTCGTAGAAGATGTCGGGCTGGCAGACCCCGTTCGACTCGGGAACCCGGTTGATCACGATGCTGATCGCCGTGTCGGTCCGGTTGACCGGACCCCGCAGCGGGGGCGCCGACAGCACCCGCGGATCGTAGGTGGGTTCCGGTGTAGGGGTCGGGTCCGGGGTGGGACTCGGGTCGACGGTCGGGGTCGGCTCCGAGGTGGTGGGTTCGGCGGACGGGCTCGGCTCCGGTGTCGGCGTGGGCTCCGGCGTCGGGGTCGCGGTGGGGCGCTCCCCGGTGGTGGTGCCCGTGATGCTGATGGCGGCCGAGAACGTCTTGAGGCCCTCGTCCAGGTGCACGGCCCGCACCGCCAGCTCGTAGGAGGTCCCGGCGATGAGGTTGTCGAACTTGTAGCCCACCCGGTCACGATCGCAGGCTCCCTCGAACCCGCCGGCCTCGATCCAGGGCCCGACGTCCACGCGCACTTGGTAGGTGATCTGGGGGGAGCACACTCCCGAGGACACCAGTGGCCGCAGGAAGCCGATGCTGATCGTGTTGGTGGACTGGTTGGTGATCCCGATGCTCCGCGGGGCCATCTCGTCGGACGTCGGAGGTGCGCTGGGATCGGTGGTCGGCGTCGGGCTCTGGGGGTCCGTCGGCGTCGCGCTCGGCGTGGCCGAGGCGGTCATGGTCGGCGTGGCGCTGGGGGAGGGCGCGGTGCCGCTGGTGGCTGCGGTGATGCCCGCGGGCCGCGAGTAGGTCTTCGTCCCGCCGACGTCCCGCACGGCCCTGATCTCCAGCACGTACTCGGTTCCCGGGGCGAGGCCGTCGAACTTGTAGCCGACCGTCGTCTGGGTGCAGGCACCGTTGAAGTTGCCCACGTCGCTCCACGCGCCGGCGTCGACGCGGACCTGGTAGGTGGTCTCAGGCGAGCACTCGGGAGCATCGGTGGACCGGGTGAATCGGATGCTGATCGAGTCCTCGCCCCGGTTCGAGACCCCGACGATCTCGGGCGCGGCCAGGGAGCCGGGCGTGGGACTGTTGCTCGCGGTTGCAGTCGCAGTCGCGGAGGGGCTGGCCGACGGTGTCGCCGACTGCGTGGCAGTGGGGGACGCCGACGCAGCCGCCGTGGGGGTCGCCGTGGCCGGTGGCGGGGTGGCGGGCCGGGTGGTCAGGGTGGGCGTCGGCCGAGGTGTCCGGTTCGGGCTCGCTGCGGCCGGCGTGAACCGGACGATGTTGTTGAAGATCCAGTTGGTGCTCCAGCGGAACGCCCGCTCACCCGTAGGCTCCAGGAAGGACTCGATCACACTGGCACGGATGTAGGCGCGGCAGGCGCCGTTGCCGGTGGCGGGGGTGTCGCACTCCACCCGCCACTGCCGCCCGTCGTCCGCGGTCCAGTTGAGCTTCGCCCCCGGCGTCCCGTAGCCGCCCAGGGGGTTGGCGTGCCAGACCGACCGTGGGGATGCCTTGTAGGTGAGGTTGTTGAAGACCCAGCCCGTCTTCTGCACGAAGCGGCCGTCGACCTCCTGGACCTGGGTGGCGATGATCTCGGTGGTGCACCGCTCGGTCACGGAATAGGGCTCACAGGTGGTCCGCCACTGGCGGCCGTTGACCAGGTGGGTGCCCTCGTCGGTGTAGACGTCCAGTGCGGTGGCGCCCTCGGGTGGCACGGCCAGTGGCGCCAGCACCACCGAGAGCGCCACCACGCACAGCACACGAAACAGTTTCACGATGTCCCCCGACCCTCGTCAACAGTTCTTGTGCATCCGGCGTCGGGTGCACGCTCGAGAGCCTAGCAGTCTGAAAGCAGACGTGTCCGGGAGCCGTTGAGAACTTTCAGGCGGTCAGCTCGCGTAGTCGGTCACCTCGGGGATGGGACGCGGCCAGGCCCCCATCTCCTTCCACGTGAAGTCCGGGACGCGCCCGAAGAAGCCGCGCAGGAAGTCGGAGAACCACGCCAGTTCCTGGGCGTCCCAGTTCCGGCGCTCCACGAGGATCCGGCCGTCGCGTTCGATGCTGAAGGGCACGGGCCGCGAGCGCAGGAAGTACTCCATCTGGCGGGGGTGGACGACGTCGTGGGCGAACCGCGCCGAGGGGCTGCGGACCTTGAACGCGTCGTTGAAGGCGGTGGACTCGAAGCTGAGCTTCTTGCCGAACATCCCCCAGTTGAAGGACAGTTCGTGGAACGGGAACGTGGTCTGGAACTCGCAGATCACCTCGGAGTGGTGCTCGGTGCGGGTGGTGGTGTTGCCCTTCGAGTCCGTGGTGGTGTGGGTGGTCTCCCAGCGGTGGGTGAGCCGGATGAACGGCAGCCCGAAGTTGCTGGACTGCACGATGTCCTCGGCGCGGTGGTTGTGGCCACCCCGGGTGTGGTTGACCAGCCCCAGGAAGCTGTCGTCGCGGGGCACGTAGACCCAGTGCGAACGGCCGTGGAACGAGAGGTGCTGGGGAGCGGGTTCGCCGGTGAACTGCATCGCAGGAGAGGCGACGAGGGCCGCGTGGACCCCGGCCAACCACTCGACGGCGGTGGCCAACTCCTCCACGTCGCGGGGGACATGGAGCATCACCAGCTGGTCGTGGTCCACGCCGACGTCCACGCGGATCGGCTTGCCGTCGGTGTCCACGGGAGGCCGCGCAGTGGCGCCCGCCACGGCAGTGAAGGCCGCCTGCCCGAACGCCACGTCGGTGGCCACGCCCTGCAGCGCGCCGGGGTTCACCACCTGGCCGCTGACGGCCTCACGCGGCGCGGACTGCTCGAACAGGTAGAACTCGGGCAGCGAGCGGGGCAGGCGCATCGTCAGTACGTACCCGTCGCTGCGGAAGAACTGGCTGCGGTACCGGAACGCCTGGAACCCGGTGCCTGACTGGGAGGCGCCCACCACCTGGTCGTCGACGCTGCGGGAAAACCCGAGACCGAACGGCGGGCAGTTCAGGCCCACGGCGATCCGGATGTCGGGGCGCTCCACCCAGGTCCAGCCCCGGGCGCGGATCGCCTTGACGTAGCGGTGCTTGCGCACGATGAAGAAGACCGCGAACCCAATCCCGACGGCCACGATTGCGAGTACGACCGAGAGCCACGGCTCCACGGCTACCTCCCCCTTGTCGATGACAGTGCCTCGAGTGTAGGCATCTGGAGCGTCACTAGGACACGAGCAGGACCACGGTGCTGCCCTCCGGAACCGACGAACCGCGGCCGGGATCGGTTCCGGAGGCGATCTCCAGGGCCAGGGGGAAGTCGGTGGCGTAGCGCTTCTCCACCTTCAGGCCGAGGTCCTCGAGGATGGCGGTGGCCTCGTCGGTGCTCTTGTAGCGCACGTCGGGGATCTCCACCATGACGGGCCCGAGTGACTTCACCAGCGCGATGCTGTCGCCCTTGAAGCCCGTGCCCGAGTTCGGGGTCTGGGAGATCACGAGCCCTGCCTTGACGGAGCCGCTGTGCTCCTCGGTCACGGAGACCTTGAACCCTGCGGCCTCGAGTTCCTTCCTGGCGGCGGCGGCGTCGCGCCCGGTGTAGTCCGCGATGGCGATCGGTTGGGGACCCTTGGACACGGTCAGGTCGACGACGGTGTCCCGCTTGAGTGCGGTGCCCGCTTCCTGCGAGGCGGCGGTGACCACTCCCGGGGCGACGGACTCGGACCACGCCTCGGTGACCGTCCCGACCAGCAGGTTCTGGGCGGCCAGCAGTGAGCGGGCCTCGTCGATGCCCTTGCCCACCACCTCGGGCATGCCGTAGCGCTCGGGTCCCTTGGAGACCGTGATGGTTACCGTCTCCCCGCGCAGGAGTCTGGAGCCGGCCTCGGGATCGGTGGTGATCACCAGCCCGGCGGCGACGTCCTCGGAGTAGTCGGTGACGGTCTCGGAGCGCAGGTCGTTGGCGGCCACCGCGGCCAGGGCCTCGGCCTCGGTTCCGGCCACCATTGTCGGCACGACGGTGAACCGCCCGGACATCCACCACCAGGAGCCGAAACCGGCTCCGGCCGTGAGCAGCAGCACCAGCACCAGCGCGACGACGCCCCGGCGGCGACGGTGGACCGGCGAGTGGGACAGGTGCACGTTCGGGAACACCGGGGTGCGGCTCAGCCGCGGCTGCCTGCCGGAGTCCTCGCTCCTCGGCGAGATGGGCGAACGACGTTGCGTGGGGGAGTCCGCACTGGTGCTGGGGCGGGGACGCACCGGCTCCCAGGCGGGCGAGGCCGGCCGGGTCAGGACGCCGGTGGCGGCGGTCGAGGAATGGTTGGGCAGCGGCGCGGACACGTGGCTGCGCGGGTGGCTGCCGGCCGTGGCCCCGACGGCGGCGGCAATGGGGCGCGGACGAGGGGTCGGGCGCGGCGCGATCGGTTGGGTGAGGTCGCCGTCGCGGACCACCACCGGCCGCAGGCTGCGCGCCAACTCCGGGTTGTCCGCCTGTGGGTCCTTCAGCAGTGCTGCGCGGACCTCCCTGAGGCGCTTCAGCATCACGCGGCCGTCGGCGAGCCGGTTCTCCGGGTCACGCGCCGTGCAGGCGGCGACGAACGCGTCGACGTGGTCCGGGATCCGCCAGCCGCGGTGGCCCTGCTCCGCGAACCTCTCCGACGGGGCGGTCACGTCCACGTTCACGTGCCGGTAGGCGATCTGGTAGTTGTTCTCGCCCGTGTGCGGCTTGGTGCCGGTGAGCATCTCGAAGGCGACGATCCCCGCCGAGTAGATGTCGCTGCGGGCATCGGGGCGCGAGTGCGTGACCAGTTCCGGGGGCAGGTAGCTGGCGGTGCCGACGAGCACCCCGGTGGCGGTCATCTGCGGTGAGGTCATGAGCCGGGCCAGGCCGAAGTCGGCCACCTTGACCTGCCCGCGCGTGGAGATCAACACGTTCTCGGGCTTGATGTCGCGGTGCACGAGACCCGCCTCGTGGGCGCACGCGAGGGCGGAGACGATGGGTTCCAGCAGGTCCAGCGCGTCGGCGGGGGACAGGGGGGCCTCGCGGCTGATGACGCGACGCAGCGTCTCACCCTCCACGAACTCCATCACGATGTAGGGGCGGCCCTGGGCGGTGCCCTGGTCGAAGACGCCGACGACGGCGGGGTGGTTCAGGGTGGCGGCGGCACGGGCCTCGCGATCGAACTTGGCCGCGAACTCGTCGTCCTCGCCGAGGTCGGTGCGCATGACCTTCACGGCGACCGTGCGAGTCAGTCGCTGGTCGCGTGCGCGATACACCGTTGCCATTCCGCCCCGCGCCAGCTTCGCCAGAATCTCGTAGCGACCGTCCAACACGTGGCCAACCAACGGGTCGTAAGTGCTGCTCATCAAGAACACCTGCTCCAAACACGGTCGGGGAAGTAGGCCGTGTCAGCCCGTGGGGCCGATTGTAGGCACCGGCAACAACACGCACACGTTAGGCGCGCCGGGCGGAAGTATGACATGGACCACTGACAACTCCGAAATCCCCTTCAGCGCCCTGAGCGGCTCGGCGGCGGTTACGCTGTGAACGTGACTGCACTGATGAGTCTTGGAACGCGCCTGGCGCTCGCCAGGATCGCGCTGCACGCCCGCGCCGACCAGGCCGACGTCGAACGCCTCGCACCCGTCATCCGGGCCGGAGTGGACCTGCTGGTGCTGGGCTCGGCGGGTGACGACGCGCGGGACGCGGACGTCCTCGGTGCTTTCCGGGAGGTCTACGCGCACGTGCCGTTGCTGCTCGCCACGGCCAACGGGGACTGCGCGAAGGACGCCTCCGCCGACGTGGTGCACCTGGAGAAGCCCGGCTGGAAGCTGTGGGGCTCCTACCCGAAGGGGCACCAGTGGAGTCTGCTGGGCCGCAACGCCTGCGACGCCCGCACCGTGCGCCGCCCCGGTGGCGAGTGGCAGTATCTGTTCGTCGGGCCCCTCGGCGCCGACGACGTCGACTCCCCACCGTTGGCGGAAGCCGTCGCCACCCAGCGCCCGTTCACCCGTGACGCGCTGCCCTGGTTCGTCCTGGGTGACTTCGGCGCGGAGACGATCGCCCCCTTCCTGGCGGCCGGTGCGCGCAGGGTGGCACTCACCGACACAGTGCTGGACGACCCAGACCCCGTGGCTCGGGTGGCCGCGG
The DNA here is from genome assembly GCF_054776555.1 of Tessaracoccus terricola. NCBI lineage: Bacteria > Bacillati > Actinomycetota > Actinomycetes > Propionibacteriales > Propionibacteriaceae > Tessaracoccus > Tessaracoccus terricola. The sequence continues at coordinate 8,698 of NZ_BAAHBS010000007.1, forward strand.
TCAGGGCGGCGGTGGAGCGCGCCTGGGAGGGCGACGGCGACGCGAAGGCCTACCGGTTGGCCGCGACGGCCTTCTGAGGCACGATCCGCGGCCGGTAGCCCCGGATCGCGGCCGTGATCCACCAGGTGAGCTCCACGGCCACCATCCCGATGACGCCCGCGACGATCCCCGTGGACATGAACGCGGAGTTGGAGATGTCCAGGTGGAAGAACGTGGCTGCCGGCTCCCACAGGAACACCGCCACGTAGAAGGCGTACCCGAACCCCACCAGCGCCACCCGCCACAGGAACCACGGCCGCGAAACCACCGCCAGCACCCACGAGGCAGTCATGATCAGGGCGGCGAGGGTGGCGGTGGACGCCTGCACCTGGACGTGGTCCGGGACCTCGCCCAGTCCGCGGGTCAGCAGGTAGGTGACGTAGGACACGGTGGCGATGATCAGGCCGAACGGGATGCCCGCACCCAGCGTGCGGCGCACGAATCCCGGCCGAGCGCGCTCCCGGTTCGGGGCCAGGCTCAGCAGGAAGGCGGGGATCCCGATCGTGAACCAGCCGACGATGGTCATGTGCAGCGGCAGGAACGGGCTCGGCAGCCCCACCACGCCCACCAGCAGGGCCAGCGTCGCCGCGTAGACGGTCTTGGTCAGGAACAGTTTCGCGACGCGCTCGATGTTCCCGATCACCCGGCGCCCCTCGGCCACCACGTGGGGCAGGGTCGCGAACCTGTCGTCGAGCAGCACGATCTGGGCCACGGAGCGGGTCGCGGGGGAGCCCGAGCCCATGGCCACGCCGAGGTCGGCGTCCTTCAGGGCGAGGACGTCGTTGACGCCGTCGCCGGTCATCGCGACGGCGTGGCCCTCGGACTGCAGGGCATCCACCATCCGGCGCTTCTGCTGCGGGGTGACCCGCCCGAACACGCTGCCACTGTTCACGGCGGAGCGGAACTCGGTCTCGTCGTCTGACAGGGTGCGGGCGTCGACGGCGTCGTCGACGGAGACCCCGAGCTTGCGCGTCACCGCCCCGACGGAGGCGGCGTTGTCCCCGGAGATCACCTTGACCGACACGTCCTGGCCGCGGAAGTACTCTAGGGTCTCACCGGCGTCGGGGCGCAGCAGCTGGTCCAGGACGAGCAGCGCCATCGGCTCCAGGTCCCCGGGCGCGTCCGGCGCGTCGACCACGCTGGTGGCCTCCGCCAGCAGCAGCACCCGGCGGCCCGTCGAGCCGATCTCGTCCGCCTGTCGTGCCACGGCGCCGCCGGCGAGGACGTCGGGGGCGCCGAGCACCCAGTTGCCGTGTCCGGCGAAGGAGACCCCGGACCACTTCTTCGCGGAGGTGAACGGGGCACGGCCGATGACCCGCCAACGCTCCCGAGCCGCCGCCACGTCCTCCGCGATCGCCTGCATCGAAGCGTTGGGGGTGGGGTCCGCGGCCACCATCTGGGACAGCACCTCGCGGATCCGGGTCTCGTCGGCTCCGTCCACCCGGATCACCTCGCCGAGGGTCATCGCGTTCTGGGTGAGGGTGCCGGTCTTGTCCGCGCACACGACGCTGACCCGGGCGAGCCCCTCGATGGCCGGCAACTCCTGCACCAGGGCGTTGCGCCGGCCCAGCCGGATCACGCCGAGGGCGAAGGCCATGGAGGTCAGCAGCACGAGCCCCTCGGGAACCATGGGAACCAGGGCGCCGGTCATGCGCAGCACCATCTCGCGCCACGTGGCGCCGTCCTGGTTGAACTGCACCCAGACGGTCAGCAGGCCCACCGGGACGAGGATGAAGCTGATGAACTTCAGGATGGAGTCGATGCCCTGGCGCAGCTCGGAGCGCACCAGCGTGAACTTCGCCGCCTGCGCGGTGATCTGGGCGGCGTAGGCGTCCGCGCCCACCTTGCGGGCCCGGTAGTACCCCGTGCCGGAGACGACGAACGCGCCGCTGAGGACCTCGTCGCCCTCCAGCTTGGGCTCCGGGTCCGCCTCGCCGGTGAGCATCGACTCGTCGAGCTCGAGGTAGTCGGCCCACACCACCTCGCCGTCCACCACCACCTGGTCACCGGGGCCGACGACGATCAGGTCGTCGATGACCACCTCGTCGCGGCTGATGGTGTGGCGCAGGCCGTCGCGGATCACAGTCGGGTGCGCCTCGCCCACCACCGCCAGCCTGTCCAGGGTCCGCTTCGCCCGGACCTCCTGGATGATGCCGATGATGGAGTTGGCGATGATCAGGGTCCCGAACAACCCCTGGGTGACGTGCCCGGTGGACATGACGAGCACGAACAGGATGAACAGCATCACGTTCACGCGGGTGAACACGTTGGCCCGGACGATCTGGCCGGTGGTGCGCCCGGACCGGTCCGGGAGGGTGTTGACCTTGCCCTCGGCGACCCGCTGCGCAACCTCGTCGCTGGTCAGGCCGCCGTGCGGGTCATCGGTCACGCTTGACGCTCAGCTCGGCGAGGCGGGTGAGGGCCGTGCGTCCCTCGTCGCTCATCAGGACGCTCCCGAGGGCGGTGAGCGCCTCGGAGGTGCCCCTGTCGATGAGTTCCTCCACGTGGGTGAGGGCGCCGGTGTCCTCGATGATCTCCCGCGCGACGGAGACCTGTTCGTCGGTCAGGTCCTCGTGGCCGAGCAGGTCCTCGAGCCGGCCGCGTTGGGTGGCGTCGCCCCGGTCCAGGGCGGTCAGCACGAGGATGGTGCGCTTGCCCTCCCGCAGGTCCCCGCCCGTGGGCTTGCCGGTGGCCGCCTCGTCGCCGTAGACGCCCAGCACGTCGTCACGCAGCTGGAACGCCGCGCCCAGCGCGGAGCCGAACTCGCCGAGGGCGTCCTGCAGGTGCTGGTCATCGGCGCCCAGCGCCGCGCCCGCCTGCGCGGGGCGGCGCACGGAGTAGCTGGCGGTCTTGTACTCGAGGATCTTGCGGGCATCGGCGAGTTCGTCCGCAGTGCTGCGGGCGCCGGTGACGCCGAAGGCGGCGCTGACGTCCAGGAACTGGCCCGCGGTGACCTCGGTGCGCATGGCCGAGAGCTTGGTGCGCGCCCGGGCGAGGGCGTCGGTGGGCAGCCCGGAGTTCTCGAACAACTCGAGGCTCCACACCAGCAGGAGGTCGCCGAGCAGGATGGCGGCAGCGGTGCCGTACTGCTCGGCGTCGCCACGCCCACCGGCCTCGAGGTGGCGGGCGCCGAACTGGCGGTGCGCCGAGGGCACCCCGCGGCGGGTGTCGGAGGCGTCGATCAGGTCGTCGTGGACGAGCGCGGAGACGTGCAGCAGGTCCAGGGAGGCGGAGGCCCGCAGCAGTGCCCGCGGGTCGTCCGGGTGGCCGGCGGCGGCCACGTAGGACCAGTAGCAGAACGCCGGCCGCAGGCGCTTGCCGCCTGCGGTGAACGTCTTGGCGAGATCGAGCATCGGGGTGCCACCGATCTCTGCGACGACGTCGGCCTGGCTGTCCAGGAAGTCGGAGGTGGCGCCGCTGATTCCGTCCAGGAACTCGGGGCCGAGGGGATTCGAAGGATCTGGCTGCACGTCAACGAGTCTATTCGTAGGGGCAATCGGGGACATCACCCACCGGCTGGTGGTTGAGTGGGCCCATGCGCATCGCACTCGCCCAGGTCACGGCAACCACGGATCCGCAGACGAACCTGGAACTCGTCGGCGATCGGTGCAGACGCGCCGCCGCGGCCGGGGCCGAACTCGTCGTCTTCCCGGAGGCGACGATGTGCGCCTTCACCCGGGCGCCGTCCGAGGTCGCCGAGCAGCTCGACGGGCCGTGGGCCACCGCGGTTCGGGAACTCGCCGGAAGGCTCGGGGTCACCATCGTGGCCGGCATGTTCACCACCGCCGACGACGGACGCGTCCACAACACCCTGCTCGTGGCCGGGGCCACCGAGGCGCGCTACGACAAGATCCACCTCTACGACGCACTCGGCCACCTCGAGTCGGAACACGTCGCGCCCGGTGCAGTGCCCGTGGTGGTGGAGATCGGCGGCGTGGGGGTGGGGTTGGCCACCTGCTACGACGTCCGCTTCCCCGCCCTGTTCACCAGGCTCGCCGAGCTGGGGGCCGAGGTCGTCCTCGTCCCGGCGGCCTGGGCGCCGGGGCCGGGCAAGTCCCACCAGTGGCGAACCCTCACCACCGCCCGGGCCCTCGACAGCACCTGTGTGGTGGTGGCCGTCGACCAGGCCGGTGTGGGCGACGTGGAGGTCACAGGCCCGCCGACGGGGGTCGGTGCCTCCCGGGTGGTGGCAGCCGACGGCACCGTGCTCCACGAACTGGGGGTGGGTCCCGAACTGGTGGTGGTGGACGTCGACCCGGCTGGCGTCGCCGAGGTCCGCGAGCAGTTGCCGGTGCTGCGCAACGCGTCCCGGCTCAGCGTCGGCTGAGCCGCCGGACGCCCTCGTCCAGCACCGCGTCGGTCTTGCTGAACGCGAACCGCACCGTGGTGCGCCACTGCCCGGGATGGTCGCTGAACACGGGGACGGGGATGGCCGCGACGCCGCGCTGCGTGGGCAGCGCCCGGCAGAACGTCACCGCGTCGTCGGCGCCGATGCCGCTGATGTCCGCGCACACGAAGTAGGTGCCGTCGCTGGCGGCGGGCACCAGTCCGGTGCCGGCGAGCGCGGCGCTCAGCCGGTCGCGCTTGCCCCGGAGCGACTCCCGCAGCCCTCGGACCCAGTCCTGCTCGTGGCGCAGCGCGTGGGCCACGGCCGGCTGGAACGGACCCGCGCCGACGTAGGTGATGAACTGCTTGGCGGTCAGCACGGCGTCCAGCAGTGGTTCCGGGGCGAGCGCCCAGCCCGTCTTCCAGCCGGTGACGTTGAACGTCTTGGCGGCGCTGGAGACGCTGACGGTGCGCTCCCGCATCCCCGGCAGCGTACCGATCGGGACGTGTGCCGGCCCGAAGGTGAGGTGCTCATAGACCTCGTCTGCCAGCACGAGCAGGTCGTGCTCGACGGCCAGCGCCGCGATGCCCCGCAGTTCCGCCTCGGTGAACACGGTTCCGGTGGGGTTGTGGGGCGAGTTCACCACGATCATCGCCGTGGCCGGCGTGATGGCGGCGCGCACGGCGTCCAGGTCGACGGCGAACCGGTGGCCGTCGCGCACCAGTGGGACGCTGACGCGCCTCGCGCCGGCCATGGCCACCGCAGCGGCGTACGAGTCGTAGAAGGGATCGAGGAGGATCACCTCGCTGCCCGGCTCCACCAGCCCAAGCACCGCGGCGGTGATTGCCTCGGTGGCGCCGACGGTGACCAGCACCTCCTCGTCCGGGTCGAAGGTGCCCGCACCGCGGGCGGTGCGGTCGTCGGCGACGGCCTGCCGCAGCTCCGCGATTCCCCGCCCCGGTGGGTACTGGTTGTTGCCGCCGGCGATCTGCTCCTGCGCGATCTCCAGCATCCGCGCCGGACCGTCCCAGTCCGGGAAGCCCTGTCCCAGGTTGACGGCGTCGTGCTGCCTGGCCAGCTCCGACATCTCGGCGAAGATCGTGCCCTGGAAGTCCGCGAGGCGGGAGACGGTCCGTGGGGGAATGGCTGCAGGCATGCCTGCGATCCTACGCATCTCACCGGTGGGCCCGCAGGAGGCCGGGCGGCGGCGGCTCTCCTATCCTTGGCCGCATGCCCACCGCCCTCCACGACCCGAGGACCGTCGCCCAACTGCTCGAGGCGGCCGATGGTCCGCTGCTGAGCTACGAGTTCTTCCCGCCCCGCAAGGCGGAGGAGGAGCAGCGGTTCTGGACCACCGTCGAGAAGCTCGAGGCGTTCGACCCGGACTTCATGTCGGTGACCTACGGCGCCAGCGGCTCCACGCGGGAGCGCACCATCGAGGCCACTCGCAAGCTGGCGGCGCGCGGCACCCTCACCGTCGGCCATCTCACCTGTGTCTCCCAGTCCCGGCAGGACACGGCCCGCACGCTCGCGGCCTTCGACGAGGCCGGCGTCCACAACATCCTCGCGATCCGCGGGGACATGCCGGGCGGGCCGCACGTGCCGTGGGAGCAGCACCCCGAGGGCATCGCCACGGCCACCGAGATGGTGGAGTTCATCAAGTCCCGCGGCGAGTTCTGCGTCGGTGTGGCCGCCTTCCCCAACGTCCACCAGCCGGACAACGACCCGGAACTGGACGCCCGCATCGTGGTGGAGAAGGCGGCGGCGGGTGCCGACTACGCCATCACCCAGCTGTTCTTCGAGGGGCACCGCTACACCGAGCTGGTGGACCGGGTCCGCTCCCGCGGCTGCGACATCCCCATCATCCCGGGCATCGCCCCGCTGACGGTCATCACCCAGGTGGAGCGGTTCGCACAGCTGGCCGACTGCGAACTGCCCGCCGACTTCGTGGCCCAGCTGAACGCCGCCGCCGACCCGGCGGAGGTCCGACGCATCGGCATCCAGCGCGCCGTCGACGTCTGCCTCGAGGTGCTCGAGGCGGGGGCGCCCGGGCTGCAGTTCTTCACCCAGAACCGCTGGATGGCTACTTCAGAAGTGATCTCCACGCTGCCGGGGTTCCGGGCTCGGTGACGTCCAGCGTCGTCATCCGCTGGGTGGCTCGCGTGAGGGCCACGTAGAGCACCCGCTCCGCTCCCGGCGCTTGGGCGACGATCTCGTCCGGTGCCACCACCAGGACCCCGTCGTACTCGAGGCCCTTGGCCTGCAGCGCCGTGACCACCACCAGGCGCTCCTCGATCCCGGCGAGCTGCTCGTCGGACATGGTGAGCTTCGTGACCTCGACGAGGCGGGATGCCGGGACCACGACGCCGACGGTGCCGCCCACCTGTCCCGCCAGCTCGCGGACGTGGCGCACCAGGTCCCTCGGCAGGTCCGTGGGGGTGGTCGTGGCCAGCTGAGGCTCCACACCCGTGGAACGCACGGCCTTCGGCAGGTCGGCCTCGGGGAACACCTTCACGATCACCTTCGCGGCGAGGTCGAAGACCTCCTGCGGGGAGCGGTAGTTGGTGCTCAGGGTGAACGTGCGACGCGGCCCGCGCCCGACGATCTCGTCCAGTGCCTTCGCGGTCTCGTCCTGGTGGGGGTAGGAACTCTGCGCCGGGTCGCCGACGATCGTCCACGACGACTGGGGCCCGCGACGGCGGAGCAGCCGCCACTGCATGGGGGTGATGTCCTGGCCCTCGTCCACGAGGATGTGGGCGAAGGTCTGCTGCGGGTCGGCGTCGGGGTCCTCGACCCGTTCCGTGCGCAGCACGTCGGCGGTCGTGACGAGCTCGTTGACCTCGTCCAGGCCCACGAACAGGGGCTCGTCGGACTCGTCGGGGTCCACCGGCGGCGGCCCCAGGATGTCCAGCAACTCGTCGAGCAGCGCCATGTCCGCCACGGACCAGCCCGTGACCTCGGAGTGGTCCCCGTCGGCCTGCAGCCAGGTGTAGCTCTCCACCAGGTCCGCGCGCTCGCGCTCGGTCAGCTTGGGGGCCACCTGCTCCACCACACGCGGGTCGGCCAGGCGGGCGAGCACCCGGGGGGTGCTGAGGGCGGGCCACCAGGCGTTCATGAACATCTGCAGGCTCGCCTGCTCGCGGATCAGGCCGTGCACCTCGTCCTCGCCCAGGTCCACGTCGTCGGGCAGCTTGCGCGCGAGCGCCGCCACCACCTGGTCCAGGGCCTGGCCCCGGCCGCGGTTCAGCTTGGTGTGGGAGAGCACGTTGTCCCGGATCCGGTTCAGCTCGGCCTCCTGGAGGACGAGCACCTCGCCCTTGACCGTGACGCGCACGCGCAGGGTCTCGGGGCCGGAGATCATGGGCAGCCGCACCAGCCGGCGCAGCACGTCGAGCATCCGCAGGCTGCCCTTCAGGGTGGCGGCCGCGGCCCTGTCGATCCGCTCGCTGGACATCCCGAGGACGTCGCCGGCCACCGAGCCGATGGCCTTCAGGGTGACCGAGTCCTCGCCGAGGCTGGGCAGCACTCGCTCGATGTAGTTCATGAACACGTTCGACGGCCCCACCACCAGCACGCCGCCCTTCTCGAGGCGGGCGCGGTTGGAGTAGAGGAGGTAGGCGGCGCGGTGCAGCGCCACCACCGTCTTGCCGGTGCCGGGGCCACCCGCGATCACGGTGACGCCCTGGTAGGGGGCGCGGATGGCCTCGTCCTGTTCCGCCTGGATGGTGGCGACGATGTCCTTCATCGTGCGGCCGCGCGCACGGGTCAGCGACGCCATCAGCGCGCCCTCCCCGAGGATCGGCAGGTCCGTCTCGGCCTCGGAGTCCAGCAGGTCGTCCTCGAGCCCAACCACCTTGTCGTCGCGGCAGCGCAGGACCCGGCGCCGGATCACTCCCATGGGCTCGGTCTGGGTGGCGCGGTAGAAGGGCTCGGCGGCAGGTGCCCGCCAGTCGATCACGAGGGGCTCGTACTCGTCGTCGCGCACCCCGAGGCGGCCGATGTGGCGGACCTCGTCCTCGGGTTCGGACATGTCCAGCCGGCCGAAGACCAGTCCCTCGTGTTCGGCGTCGAGCACCGCCAGCCGCTTGGCCGCCTGGTAGGCGAAGGCGTCGCGTTCGAACAGTGCGGTGCCGTCCTCCTCCCGCATCCAGTTGGTGCGGTCGGTCATGAAGATCTCGCGTCCCTGCCGGGCCACCTGCTTCGCGCTCGCCGTCGCGTTGGCGAGGTTTGCGTAGACCTTGTCGACGTGGGCCTGTTCCAGAGCGATTTCTCGTTCCAGGTCATGGCGTGAAGTGGTCAAAAGATTGCATCCTCAACTAGAGACTGACGTACAAGCTTACCCCTTGGGTCCCGCCGGTGCTGTCCACTACCCGAGGGCCGGGCCGGCTCAGCGTGGTGATCCTGATGCCTCACCAGCATGATCGCCACACTGGGCGCCCGCCGTGCCAGGTTCGCCGGCCCGAGGCTGCGTCAGAGATCGTCCCGGTTGGGGTTCGGCAACTGGTTGGTGCCACCGGGACCGGGGGAGCGGTCCTTGGCGCGTCGAACGGCGGAGGCCGCGAACAGCACCGGCAGGATGAGTAGCAGCCAGAAGGGGAAGTGGCCGAACACCAGGAAGGCGACCGATGCCGCGGCGACCAGCAGGGGAAGGGCCACCGCAACCATCCGGGGGCCGGGGTTCTGGGAAGCGGTGCGGGCGGCCAAGCTCTTGCGGCGCCACCCCGAGGCGTCGGGGGCGAGTTCCCCCTTCCGCCGGAATCGGCTGGGGGTTGCTCGTGGAGCGGCGGGGGCCGGGACCACGAGGTCCGTGATGATGGGGACCAGGTCTCCGAGGTGCTCGGCGGCCAGGGCCGCGTCGAGGCGCTGCGAGTGCTCCTCGGTGCGCAGCCGTCCCTCGGCGTAGGCGTTCGCGAGGATGGACGCGGCGTGGTCACGGTCGCGGTCGGAGGCACGCAGTCGACGGCCGGACCGACCGCGCGGGTCGGTGCTGAAACCGGCCCAGGGGCTTTGCGTGCTCATCGATCCAGCCTACCGGGGCGGAAGTCCTTGTTCGTCGGGCGGGAGTCCTCGCCGGTCAGGCGCTCGTGCAACTCGTAGACCGCCAGTGCGGCACTGCCCAGTTCGGCCCACGGCTCCGAACCCGCCGGGGACGACGCCGAGGCCCGCAGGACGTCCGAGACCACCGGTGGGCGCCGCAGCCAGTGGCGGGCGCGGCGGGTCTCGAGCCCCCAGCGCGGGTCCGGGGTGGGGGAGGTGTGGTCGTGGACGGTGGAGAGCACGCCCTCGGTGATGGGGCGCAGCCATGTCACCACGGGCCGTGGGCCGGTGTGGTCCACCGTCTCCGTGATGCCGTCGACGCTGCCCTCCCGCAACTCGTGGTGCACGCGTGGGGCCCGTGCGGGTCCCGGGCCCCGGGCGAAGGCGACGGCGGGTCGGGCGGCGCCGGGGCGGCAGTCCACGTCCGGTGTGCCCGTGCCCTGCCCCAAGACCTCGACGCCACGCTCCGCCAGGCGGGCGGCGAGCAGGTCCACCAGCACCGAGGGGCGTTGTGCGACGCCGTCGGAATCGATGACCTGCCAACGCCCGAAGAGCTGCTCCACGTGGAGGCGGACCGCCAGCAGGGCGGGGGACCGGGACGAGTCCCCGAGGTCCGTGACCAGCCGCCCCAGGGGCGAGGCCAGGTCCGCGGCCAGGTCCCCGAGGCTGCGGTCCAGCCACAGGCTGCGCCGCTGCTCACGGGTGGTCACGGGGGCCACGCCCTCGAGCGCGTGGTGGCGATAGGCCCGCCAGAGCTCGTCGAGACCGTCCACCAGCTTGCGCCAGCGGGCCGCGGCACCGGCTCCGAAGGCGGCTGTCACGGCTCGGTGCCGCGCTCCCCGTTCGGTGGGGAGGGCGACGACGGTGCCGTCGGCGAAGCGGTGCTCGGCAGCCGGTGCCTCGGCCCATTCCAGGCCGCCCCGGTTGAACTCGGCCTGCAGGTGCCCGCCGGACTTCTTGAACAGGTCCCGCCAGGTGGCGGGCAGCTGGACCACCTGCGGCATCGCGTCGACGAGGTGCCCGCCCGGTCCGGGGACGGCGGCCCAGCGGGTGCCGAGGGGTTCGCCGTCGGTGATGAGGGTGACCCCGTGTCCGAGCCGTGCCAACCGGGCAGCGGCGGCCATCCCGGCGATGGAGGCGCCGCGCACAGTCAGGGTCATGTGCCAGACCTTAGCGCCAGCAGGAGACACCGAATGGGTCAGGCCCGGACCTCGAAGCCCGAGGCGCCCGTGACCCCGACGTCGCGGGTCCGGAGGTCCCGCACCCGGGCGCTGGGCGGACCGTCAGCCATCCAGGAGAGCAGCTGTTCCACGGTGTCCTCCGGGCCCTCCAGCTCGGCCTCCACGGTGCCGTCGGGGCGGTTGCGGACCCAGCCGGAGAGTCCGAGTTCCTCGGCCCGCAGCTGGGTGCTCCAGCGGAAGCCGACCCCCTGCACGGTTCCGGTCACGATGACATGCACTCGTCTCATGGGGACCATCCTGCCCCGCCCTTGACCTGTTGTCGGAGGGTGGGGTTATAGTGGTCAACGTATCGAACAGTCGTTCGAATCAGGAGGGTCTTGGGGAAGGGCTCCGTTCGAACCGTTCGACACATCTGGGCCGCTTCGGGTCCGGCGTGGACTCGACCCCTGCGCCGGACCCGAAGCTTCCCGACGAGGGTCGAATCTCAGAACACACATCGCCCGGGGAGCCGGGCGGACGATCCCGCGGGAGGCCCTCATGCGCAGCTACGAAGAACCCATCCACGTGCTGTTCAGCGACCAACCCAGGCAGTTCATCTGGCGGGGGCGGCTGCTCCTGGTCAAGGAGGTCCAGGGCAGGTGGAGCCGCTCGACGGCGTGGTGGCAACACCCGGAACCCGGGGTGGGTGACCTCACCCGGGAGCGCGAGGTCTGGCGCGTCGAGGCCGGCAACGGCTCGCACCGCGGCGTCTACGAACTCGCCCACTCCGTCGGCGACGAGGACTGGGTGCTGCAGGCGGTGAGCGACTGATGCGCGCACCCGATCCGTTGCTGCGGCCCGCGGACCGCTACGTCCACGCCCACCGGGAGGCCGAGCAGGTTGCCCTCAAGGTGATCTCGGCCTCGCCGCGCCGCTTCCCGGGGCGCCACGACGTCTGGGAACTGCTGGGGCTGGCGGCCCCCGAACTGGGCGAGTGGGCTTCGTTCTTCGGTTACCTGGCCATGCGGGTGGAGGTGGCGGCAGCGGGGGAGCACGCCATCATCAGTGAGCGCGAGGCCGATGACCTCGCCCGCGACCTCGAACGCTTCACCGCCGACGCCGCCCGCCGCGTCAGACGGGCCAGGGGTGTCTCATGACCCCGTTCACGCACCTGAGGGTGGCCTCCGGCTACTCCTTCCAGTACGGCACCTCCCACCCCAGCGCCCTGGTGGCGGCCGCCGCCGAGCACGGCATGGACACCCTCGCCCTCACCGACCGGAACGGCCTCTACGGGGCCGTGCGGTTCGCGAAGGCCTGCCTCAAGGCCGGTGTGATGCCCGTGGTGGGGGTGGACCTGGCCGTCGGTGACGGGGGCCCACCCGTGCGCCGCCCCGCCGCCGCCCGGGGCGGGCAACTGCGCGACGAGCGGCTGCCGCGCGCCGTCGTGCTCGCCAGTTCCCGGCGGGGCTGGGGGACCCTGTGCCAGCTCATCTCCCGCGTGCACCTCTCCGGGGAACGCTCAGAACCAGTGGCCACGGCCGAACTGATCGGCAACCACTGCGCAGGCCGGGACGCCGTCGTCATGCTCGGCGCGGACTCCCGGCTAGGGGAACTCGTCGCCGCCGGGGAGCTCGACGCCGCCCGGGACGAGGTCGCCCGCTGGCGCGAACTGGTGGGGGACGGCCTCGTGCTGGCCGCCACCAACCACCACACCGGTGGCCGCGGGCCCGCCTCGGCCCACCAGGCGGCCGGCATGGTGCACCTCGCCGAGGAGTTGGGGCTGCGCTCCGTGCTCACCAACATGGTGCGGATGGCCCACCGCGGGCAGGCCGCCACCGCCGACGTCCTCGACGCCGCCCGACGGCTGGTGCCGCTGGACCTGCGCAACGTGGACCGCCGCAACGCCGAGGGCCACCTGAAGTCCACCGGGGCGATGCTGGCGGCCGCCCGGGAGGTGGCCCACCTGTCCGGGACCGACGTGGACGGGCTGCTCGGCCGCACCCGGGAGCTGGGGGAGGAGTGCCGCCTGCACCCGGTCGAGGACATCGGCCTGGGCGAGATCCGCCTGCCCGAGTTCGAGACCCTCGGGACCACCCCGCAGGAGGCTCCCGCGGTGCTGCGCGCCCGCTGCGAGTCCGGGCTGGTGGAGCGCTACGGCACCCCGGCGCGAGAGGTGCTGGACCGGCTCGACGACGAACTCGCCGTCATCGGCAAGCTCGGGTTCGAGTCCTACTTCCTCACCGTCGCCGACGTCGTCGGCCTGATCGGAGACCTCGGCATCCGCTGCGCCGCCCGCGGCTCCGGCGCCGGCAGCCTCGTCAACTACGCGCTCGGCGTCTCCGGTGTGGACCCCATCCGGTACGGCCTGGTCATGGAGCGGTTTCTCTCCCCGCTGCGGGTGGCGCTGCCGGACATCGACCTCGACGTCGAGTCCCACCGCCGCACGGAGATCTACGAGCGGATCCTCGAGGTCTTCGGCGGGCAGCGGGTCTCCTGCGTGGCGATGCTGGAGACCTACCGGGTGCGCCACGCCGTCCGCGACGTCGGTGCCGCCCTGAGCCTGCCGCCGGTGGAGGTGGACGCCATGGCCAAGGCGTTCCCCCACATCCGGGCCCGCGACGCCCGGGCAGCGCTGCGGGACCTGCCCGAACTGCGCGCGGCCGGGCTGGGGGAGAAGCGACTGGAGGTGCTGTTCGAACTGGTGGAGTCCCTCGACGGGCTGCCCCGCCACATCGCCCTCCACCCGTGCGGGGTGCTGCTCAGCGACTCCTCGCTGGGGCAGCGCACTCCCATGGAGGCCAGCTACGGCGGCTTCCCCATGAGCCAGTTCGACAAGGACGACGTCGAGGACCTGGGGCTGCTGAAGCTGGACGTGCTGGGCATCCGGATGCAGTCGGCCATGTCCCACGCGCTGGCCGAGATCGAGCGCGTCCCCGAAGCCGGCCCCGTGCCGGACATCGACGCCCTCGCACCGTTCGACGACGACGACACCTACGAGATGATCCGCAACCGGCAGACCCTCGGCTGCTTCCAGATCGAGTCCCCCGGGCAGCGGGAACTGGTGGGCAAGTTCGGGCCGGAGACCTTCGCCGACATCATCATCGACATCTCCCTGTTCCGCCCCGGCCCGGTGAAGTCGGACATGGTCACCCCCTTCCTGGAGGCTCGGCAGGGCTGGCGGGAACCCGACTACCTGCACCCCAGCTTCATCCCGGCACTGGAGCAGACCGGCGGCGTGGTGGTGTTCCACGAACAGATCATCATGCTGATCAGCATCGCCACCGGCTGCTCCCTGGCGCAGGGCGACGAGGTGCGCCGCGCGCTGGGGGACAAGGAGGGCCAGGAGCAGGTCCGCGAGTGGCTCTACCCGAAGGCCCGGGAACGCGGCTACGAGGAGGCCACCATCGACGAGTTGTGGTTCATCCTCGTCCAGTTCGCCTCCTTCGGGTTCTGCAAGGCCCACGCGGCCGCGTTCGCGCTGCCCACCTACCAGTCGGCCTGGCTGAAGCGGCACCACCCCGCCCAGTTCCTCGCCGGCGTCCTCACCCACGACCCGGGCATGTACCCCAAGCGGCTCCTGCTGGAGGAAGCCCGCCGGATGGGGGTGGCGGTGCTCGGTCTGGACATCAACCGCAGCCACGGCACCTACCGCGCCGAACACATCCCGGACCCCGATCCCAGTCTCCCTGAGGCGCGAGCGGCAGCGAGCCTCGAAGGGGCCGGTGGGAGGCGCCACTGGGGCATCCGGCTCGCCCTCGCGGACGTGAAGGGGATCAGCGGCACGGAGGTGGAGCGCATCGTCGCGGGGCAGCCGTACGCCTCCCTCAGCGACTTCTGGAACCGTGCCAAGGTGGACGAGCCGGTGGCACGGAACCTGATCCTGGCGGGGGCGTTCGACTCCTGCTACGGCATCGGGGCCCGCGCCGGGGTGCAGTCCCGCACCCGGATCACCAGACGTGACCTGCTGCTGGCGCTCGCGGACCTGCAGCGCCTGCGCCGCGCCGACGATCGCAACGCCTCCAAGGCGCGGGGCAGGCGCCGCACGCAGGTGGTGGCCGACGACCCGGGCTCGCTGGCCCGCGCCCAGAGCCGGGCCGCCGAGGTGGCCGAGCAGTTCGTGCAGGGCGCCCTGGACTTCGACGACGGCGAGGCCGAGTGCGACGTCGTCGCCACCGGCCTTCCCGAGATGGACGACGACGAACGCCTCAAGGCGGAACTGGAGATCCTCGGCCTGGACGCCAGCCGCCACATCATGGAGCGCTACCTGCCGTTCCTGTCCGCCATCGGGGCCACCAGCTCCCGCGCCCTGCTGGAGCGGCGCAACCGCTCCGAGGTGCTGGTGGCCGGGGTGAAGGTGGCCACACAGACGCCACCGGTGCGCTCCGGCAGGCGCGTGGTCTTCCTCACCCTCGACGACTCCACCGGCCCCGTGGATGCCACCTTCTTCGAGAACGTCCAGGGCCCGTACGCGGCGACGGTGTTCAACAGTTGGATGCTGCTGGTGCGGGGCGTGATCCGCCGCACCGGTCCCCGCGGGATCTCCATCCGCGCCACCGGCGCGTGGGACCTCGGCCACGTCCACGAGGCGTGGGCGCACGCCATCGAGGGCGGCGCCACCCCGACCGAGGCCATGGCCGCGGTCACCGACGTCATCGACGAGGTGCCCGAGGGCTGGGGCGGCGTCGGCGAGTGGATCCCCGACGAGTGGGGAGAGGATGCCGAACGCCGAGCCGTGCGCACCAAGACCCTGGCGGCGGGCGAGGAGCCGCCGCCGGACCCGCAGGACCACACCCGCGGCGGGGGCATGGGGCGGCGCCGGGTGCTGGTGCACGCCAGCGGTTTCAAGCAGTCGCCGTATGCCGACGTCAAGCCGTCCGGCACCGGCGCGGCGGAGGCGCCGCGCAAGCTGTGGCACTCCAGCCCGGGGAGCGCCGGCCGATGAACGCGCCAGTGATCCTGCACGTGGACATGGACGCGTTCTACGCCTCCGTGGAGATGGCCCGCCACCCCGAACTGCGGACCGTCCCGATGTTCGTCGGCGGCTCCAGCCGCGGGGTGGTGCTCTCGGCCAACTACCCGGCCCGGGCCTGGGGCATCACCTCCGGCATGCCGTCGGTCAGGGCGCGGCGGCTGTGCCCGCAGGTGGCCGTGGTCCACCCGGACTTCGACCGCTACTCCGCCGTCTCCGACGCCATCGAGGAGATCTTCTGCGCAGTCACCAACCAGGTGGAGATGGTCTCCATCGACGAGGCCTTCATCGACGTCACCAGCGCCCTGCGCAGGCTCGGTGGGGACCCGGCCTTGATCGCCGAGGAGCTGCGCGCCCAGGTGATGGACGAGCAGGGGGTGGCGTGCTCCGTCGGGATCGGGCCCAGCAAGTTCATCGCCAAGCTCGCCTCCAAGGCCGCCAAGC
The DNA here is from genome assembly GCF_054776555.1 of Tessaracoccus terricola. Taxonomy (NCBI): domain Bacteria; kingdom Bacillati; phylum Actinomycetota; class Actinomycetes; order Propionibacteriales; family Propionibacteriaceae; genus Tessaracoccus; species Tessaracoccus terricola. The sequence goes on from NZ_BAAHBS010000007.1 coordinate 24,674, forward strand.
CCGACGGGCTGCGGCTGGTGCGGCCGGAGGACGTGATCGAGTTCCTGCACCCACTGCCCGTCGAGGCCATCTGGGGCGTGGGGGGGGTGACCGCGGGCAAACTCAACGAGATCGGCCTGAAGTCGGTGCGCGACGTCGCCAACACCCCCAAACAGACTCTGCAGCGGGCACTCGGCGACGGCATGGGCGCTATGCTGTTCGACCTCGCGTGGGGGCGCGACGAGCGCTCCGTGATCGCACGCGAGCCGGCCGAGCACAGCGTCGGCTCGCAGGAGACGTTCTCCCGTGACACCGACGACGTGGAGGTGGTCACCACCGAGATCCTGCGGATGGCGGAGCGGACTGCGTCGCGGATGCGGGCGCAGAAGATGGTGGGCAGGGTGGTGACGCTGTCGGTGCGGTTCGCGGACTTCACCACCATCACCCGCACCGGGACCCTGAAGGCGCCCACGGACCTGACCGGGGACATCCACGCCGAGGCGATGCGGCTGTTCCGGCGCCTCAACCTGCAGCGCGCGCGGATCCGGCGGGTGGGGGTGCGGGTGGAGAAGCTGGTGGCGAAGGAGGAGACCTACCTGCAGCCCGCGCTCGACGAGCCGGAGGTGGGGTGGGCGCAGGCGGAGGCCGCGATCGATCGGGTGGTGCTCAGGTTCGGTCCCGCGGCGGTGCGCCGGGCGAGGTTGACACGCAAGGCGTCCTGAGGGATCAGTTGTCCCCGCCGTGCTGGCGGCGCCAGCGCTCCTCGAGCTTCTCCATGAAGTCCTGGCTGGGTGGCTTCGGGTTGCCGTCGGTGGGGGCGGGTTGGGACTCGCCCTTGTCGTCCTCGCCGGCCACGCGCTGCCACGAGTTCACGCCGACGATGGCGGCCACGAGCATGAGCACGAAGCCCAGGATGCTCACGATCGGGTGCACCTGCACGCCCGCGATCAGCACGACGATGCCCGCGATGAAGCCCAGGCCGGCGATGGTTGCGCGGCGTCTGTGCACCTTCACGGTGCCCGTGCCCTTCAGCGTCTCGGCCAACTTCGGGTCGTCGGCCATGAGCGACGCCTCAAGCTGCTCCAGCAGCTTGCGCTCCTGCTCTGACAAAGCCATCCCGAACTCCTTGCGTATGGGCCGATGCCCCATTGTATGTCTGCCCCGGACTGGGTTAAAGAGGGGCTGCCCCAAGCCTACGTCCCCGAGCGGTTCGGCAGTAGCGAAGCGGGCAGGAAAACAGCCCGGGCGTGGGAGCCGCTGGGCTGCACGGCCACCAGGTCCTTGCGCAGCGTGCGCACCTGCTCGGCCAGCCCGGAGACGTCCGCGCCGCCCCGGGAGAACCGGGCCCGTTCCACCGTGGCGGCGATGGCCGCCAGCACCGGGGCGCTGGACAAGGGCATGTCCTTGGTCATCGCCTCGGCCGCGATCGTGGGGGTGTGGTCGTCCCAGTCGATCCCGAGGTCGATGAACGTCGCCCTGACCTCGTCCCACGCGGCGGCCGCCGCCTCCGACGGGTCCTGCCCGTCACGCAGGCGCCACCACCGCAGCCCGGTCCGCACCAGGAACGGCGCCGCCGCCACGAGCACCACGGCGAGGGCGATCCACAGCCCCGCCAGGGACACCGGCTCATCCACCTCGCCCTGGCCGTCCGGGCCCGTGGGGGTGGGGGTGACCTCGGGGAAGTCGGTCTCCTGCGAGGTGGGCGTCGGCGATGGGCTGGGCTCCACCGACGGCTCGGCGGTGGGGGCCACGTCGGGGTTGGTGTACTCCGGGGGCGAGGCCACGGACTTGGTGGGCTCGAACGGGACCCAGCCGAGTCCCTCGAAGTACAGCTCCGGCCAGGTGTGCATGTTGTGCGTGGTGACCGTGAAGCTGCCGTCCTCGGCCTGCTCACCCGGGGTGAACCCCACCGCCATGCGGGCCGGGATGCCGGCGATCCGGGACATCGTGACCATCCCGGCGGCGAAGTGGATGCAGTAACCGAACCGGTCGGTCAGCAGGAAGTTGCTGATGGTGTCCAGGTCCGTGGACTGGGGTGCCTCCAACGAGTACTGGAAGGGCTCCGAGCGCAGGAACGACTGGATGGCGAGCGCCTTGGCGCCGTCGTCAGCCGCCTCGGCGGTCACCTCCTGCGTCAGCGTGGTGACCGCCGCGTCGAGGCCCTCCGGCACCCGAAGCGTCTCGCCGCCCGCGGGGTCCGCCCCCGCCGAGGCCACCGAGACCTCCTCGATGGAGGGCGTGGGCGCGTTGGCGCGGGCGGTGTAGCGCAGCCCGACGGTCTGGTTGAGGCGGTCGTCGCCGGTGGACACCACGGCCAGGGTGTTCGGGTCGTGTGCCCAGCGGCCGTCCGCGCTGAAGGACTCCACGGCGAACGGCACCGGCAGGTACTCGGAGGCGAAGTCCATCTCCACCTCCACCTCCACGCGTTCTCCCGGCCCGTTGCCCAGGTCCGGCAGGCCGCTGGTCTCCAGCTGCATCGGCACCAGCTGCGCCCCGCCGGTGGTCAGCCGGGTGAGGGCGACGGTGCGCAGGTACGTGGGGCGGCCGTCAGCGGTGCGGTAGGTCAGGACGTCGGTCTCCTGCGGCCGGTTGAGGTTCTCGTTCAGCTTGATGGTGGGGTCCGAGAGCTGGATCGGGGCGTCCTGCCCGGCCTCGAGCCAGGGCTGCTTCGGGCCGAGCGGCAGCGTCGGGGTCACCAACAGCGCCAGCAGCGCCGCCACCAGCGCGAGTGCGACGCCCACCGCGACGCGCGAGGCCTGGAACTGGCCCACCTGGGTCCGGCTGCCGGCGCGGCGTCCACTGCCGAAGCCGGTGGTCACCAGGAGGATGGCGACGTAGCCGAGCGCCACCAGGGCGAAGTGCTTCCAACTCATCTCCCCGGGCAGGGCCAGCGCACCGATGCCGTAGAGGACGCTCAACGGCGCCATCGCCCAGGCGGGCTGCTCCAGGCCGTTGACGAGGAGCTCCAGGGTGATGGCGACCAGTGCGAGGATCGCGGCGATCAGCCACAGCAGGCCCGTCTCACTGGGCAGGGGGAGGGCACCCTCGCGCACCGTGGTGCTGCCGGAGCGGGCCAGCGCCACCAGGGACCCGATGGGTCCGGTCCCTTCGGTGCCGGGCAAAGTGGCGGCCCGTTCCAGGCCGTTCCAGACCAGCAGGGCGACCATGGCCAGCAGTTGCAGCAGGATCGTCACCATCCGCGGGGCACGCGCGAGTGCGCCGAGGGCCCCCACGATCCCGGAGGTGGCCACGACGAGCCCCACCCAGGCCAGGTAGGCGCCGTCGGCCAGCATCGGCTGCAGCGTGAGCGCGGCGAGGAACGCCGTCACGGCGATGACGACGGAGTTGGCCGGGGAGTGGGTGAACCTCATCTCGCCTGCCTCCTGGCCAGCATCGCGAGCCACGCGTCCGGCACGGACTGGCCCGGCAGGTAGCGCTGGACGGTCCAGCCCTCGGCCTCCAGCAGCCGGCAGGCATCGTCATGGACGGCGACGTCGGCCGGACCGGCGCCGAAGGCGGCGGCGTCGGGGACCAGGGCGGCGCACTGCAGCATCCTGGATCCGACAGCGGTCAGTGCCGCGGCGTCGCCCGCGCGGAGCAGGCCGAGGGCCCCGATGATGGACTGCGCGTTGCTCGTCCCGCTCGAGTCCTCGAGCCCCTCCATCAGCGTGGTCGCCCCCGACGGTGTGATGTCGGTCAGCCGGCGCAGCATCCGCTGCCGCCCGCTCAGGCTGTCGACGTGGCCGGGGGAGAGTACCTCGGCGTCGGCGGACAGGATGGTGATCCGGTAGCGCCCGGAGAGCAGTTCGGCGGCGACGGAGGCGCCGAGCGAAATGCACCACTCCAGGGTGCCGTCGGGACCCTCGCCGAAGTGCGCCCGGCTGCGGGTGTCGATCACCAGCGTCGCCGAAGGGTCCCAGGGGTGTTCCTCCAGCCGCACCATCAGCTCGCCCTGCTTGGCGCTCATGCGCCAGTGGACGCGCCGGAGGTCGTCGCCGTGGCGGTGCTCGCGCACCAGCACGTCGTCCTGCCCGGCCTGACCGATGCGTTGCGGCGTGGCGTCGCCGGAGGAACCGGCGCCCATGCTGTCGCGCAGGCGCGCCAGCTCGTGGACCCGTGGGGTGACGCTCAGGGTGGCGTCGTCGCCGGGCACGGACCACGAGTACTTGGCCATCCCGAGCGGGTCGGTCGCGGTGGCGCGCAGCGGCCCCAGGCGGAAGTGTCCGCGGTGGTTGGCCTGCAGGTCGTAGCCGACGGGTTGCTGCCAGGCGCCCAGCCCGCGGACCAGGGAGAACTTCGCGTCGGAGCCGAACTCCGAGGGTGCGCGATCACGGAAGTCGAGGGCGGACACTGCGGCCGGGAGGCGGTTCTCCAGGTCGATGACCACCCGGGGGCGGCTGCCGAGGGGCACCTCCTCGGGCTCCACCCGTCGCTGCATCCTGAGCCTCGGGTGGGTGAGGCCGACCAGGGTGAGGCCCAGGACGGGCAGCGTCACCAGCAGGATCCCGATCCACACGACGTCGGGCTCACCGATGGTCGCCGCCGCGATCGCGATGGCGATGCCGAGGACCAGCAGAGCCAGTCCCCGTCCGGTGAGCCGCAGCAGTGGTGCGCTCAAGCTCAGCCCCGGCTCGGTCGTGCCGTGTTGGCGACGATGCCGGAGACCACCTGCTCGTTGGTCAGGCGGGCCACCTGCGCGTCCACGGTCAGCAGGACCCGGTGCGACAGCACCATGGGGGCGAGGCGCTGGACGTCCTCGGGGATCACGTAGTCGCGCCCCGCGAGGGCCGCCTCCACACGGGCCGCGCGCATCAGGTGGAGGGAGGCGCGCGGGCTGGCGCCCAGGCGCAGGTCCGGGGAGGTGCGGGTGTTGTCCACGAGGGTGACGATGTAGTCGTTGATGACGGGGGCGACGTAGACCTGCCGGATGGCCTCGGTGGCCCGGGCGATGAAGTTCACGTCGGTCACGGGGCGGATGCTGCCGAGCCGCTCGCCGCCGGCCTGCGAGGTGAGCATCGCCACCTCGGCCCGGCGCGCCGGGTAGCCCATCTCGATCCTGGCCATGAAGCGGTCGCGCTGGGCCTCGGGGAGGGGATAGGTGCCCTCCATCTCGATCGGGTTCTGGGTGGCCACCACCATGAACGGGCGCCGCAACTGGTAGGTCTTGCCGTCGGCCGAGACCTGGCCCTCGGCCATCGCCTCGAGCAGGGCCGACTGGGTCTTGGGCGAGGCGCGGTTGATCTCGTCCCCTACGACGATGTTGGCGAACACGCCGCCCGGCTTGAACTCGAACTCCCGGCTGCTCTGGTTGAACACCGACACTCCGGTGACGTCGCTGGGCAGCAGGTCCGGGGTGAACTGGATCCGCTTGACGTCCCCGTCGATGGACCGGGCCAGTGCCTTCGCCAGGGCGGTCTTGCCCACTCCCGGGACGTCCTCGATGAGGAGGTGGCCCTCTGCGAGCAGCACGAGGATCGCGGTGTGGATCTGCGCGGGCTTGCCCTCGATCACCTTGGCGATCTCCTCGGCCACGCGGTTCACGACGTCGGCCACCTCGGCCAGGGACGGGGTTGCGGCTGCTTGCTGCACCGGTTCTCCTTCTCCTTCTTCGGTGCCGACCCGACGACACTCCGGGCTTCAGCGTAGTTGCTCTCCCAACCGCCGCGTGAGGGCGGTGTTCGCGGATGAGGAGCGGAACACGCCCGAAGGGAGCGGAAAGTGGAGGGAAGTGGGGTAATGTGGTGGCAAGTGGAGGGGTTTGGATGACTATTGGAGCGGAAGGGGGTGACATCGGTGTTCCTCGGGACGTACCAGCCCAAGCTGGACGACAAGGGCCGGCTGATCCTGCCCGCGAAGTTCCGCGACCAGTTGTCCGAGGGCCTCGTCGTCACCCGTGCCCAAGACCGGGCGCTCGCCGTCTACCCGATGGACACCTTCACCAAGCTGATGGAGGACATCAGCAACGCGCCCTCCACCGTCAAGAAGGTGCGGGACTACCAGCGCATGCTCAGTGCCGGCGCCAGTCACGAGGTGCCGGACAAGCAGGGGCGGGTCACCATCCCGCCCATCCTGCGCACCTACGCGGGGCTGGACCGCGACGTCGTGGTGATCGGTGCGATGAACCGCGCCGAGATCTGGGACCTGAAGGTCTGGGAGGAGTACTCGGCCAGCCAGGAGTCGGACTTCGCGGACCTGGACGGCGAGTTCATGTCGGGGTTGGGCACATGAGCGGCAGCTGAGGTGGTGGCTCCCGGCCGGGACTCCCGCCCTGACTTCACTTCCCCGATGTCAGGTCCGGTGGCCGGAAGGGAACCAGCACCGCAGGTGCACACGAGTTGAGAACAAGCTGTACGAAAGGGTCGAGATGCAGGAACGGTTCGCCGACGTCCATGACCCGGTCCTGCGGGACCGGATCGTGGAGTTGCTGCGTCCTGCCCTCTCGCGCCCCGGCGCCGTCTACGTCGACGGCACCCTCGGACTCGCCGGGCACGCCCGCGCGGTGCTCGAGGCCTTTCCCGGGGCGCGGCTCGTCGGCATCGACCGGGACCTCGACGCGCACGAGGTGGCCAAGCAGCGGCTCGGTGGGCTCGCGGAGCGTGCCACGCTCGTCCATGCCGTCTACGACGAACTCCCCGAAGTCCTTGAGGGCCTGGGCATCCCCGCGGTCGACGCGATCCTGCTGGACCTCGGCCTGAGCTCGCTGCAGATCGACCGCACCGAGCGGGGGTTCGCCTACTCCGTGGACTCGCCTCTGGACATGCGCATGAACGCCACCACCGGACCCACCGCTGCCGACGTGGTCAACACCTACGCCGCCGCGGACCTGGTGCGCATCCTCAAGCGCTACGGGGAGGAGCGGTTCGCGGACCGGATCGCACGCGCGGTGGTCGCAGCCCGGCAGGATGAGCCCTTCACCCGCTCGGGTCGGCTCGTGGAGGTGATCGCCGACGCGATCCCCGCGGCGGCACGGCACACGGGGGGACACCCGGCCAAGCGCACGTTCCAGGCGCTGCGGATCGAGGTCAACGACGAGCTGCGGGCACTCGAAGGAGTCGTCCCCGCAGCGATCGCGGCCCTCGACGTCGGGGGCCGCGTCGCCGTCCTGAGCTACCACTCGCTCGAGGACCGACTGGTGAAGCGGGCGTTCGCGGAGGGGGCCGCGGATCGCGCCCCCAGGAACCTCCCCGTCGTCCCCGACCACCTCCAGCCTGAGCTCCGGCTCGTCACCAAGGGCGCCGAGCGCCCCGACGAGCAGGAGGTCGCCACCAACCCGAGGGCCGCATCCGCCAGGTTGCGAGTAGCCGAACGAATCAGGAAGGCAGCATGAGCGCACAGCCGATCCACCTCGATTCAGACGAGACCGCCGGTTCTCCCGGCCGGCCCCGGTTGACGCTGCTCAGTTCGCAGCGTCCGATGATGTCCAACGTCGGCTTCGGCGTCTTCATCGCCGTGCTCGTGGCCGTCGGACTGGCCCTGGTGATGGTGGTCACCACCTCCGTGGCGGCCCAGTCCCGGGACCTCGCGGCCCTCCGCAAGGAGGCCACCGAGCTCGGCTACACGGCCGCCGCCCTGACCACGGAGCTCCAGGCCACCTCCAGCACTTCGTCCCTGGCGCTGCGCGCAGCCGACCTCGGGATGGTCCCCAACCCCTACCCGGCGTTCATCGACCTCGCCGACGGCAGCATCCTCGGCGAGCCCACCCCCGTGCGCGGCAACGAGGCCACCTACCTGCGCCAGCTGCCCCCGGCACCCGCGCTCCAGCAGCCGGAGCCCGAGGTGGTCGCCGGCGCCGAGGAGGAAGTGGACCTGCCCCTCGCCCCGCAGGGAGGCAACCAGTGAGCACCGAACGCCGTCGCAGCAGCTCCAGCGGCTCGAACTCCGCGGCCTCCAGGAAGTCGACCCCCTCCAAGCGCACCTCCAGCACGGGTTCCTCCGGCAAGCGCCCCACCGCGGCGACGGGCAAGTCGACCGCGAAGAGACCGGCCACCAAGCAGGCCGGGGCCAGGAAGGCCGCCGTCGGGCAGACCGCCGGCAAGCGGCCCGCCACGAAGCGCACGAGTGCCCAAGCTGCCACCAAGCGGCGCCCCGTTGCCAAGCCGAAGGCGCGCAGCTACCGCAAGTCGTGGCGGCTCCCCGTGGGCCGGTCGTCCACCCGCATCCGTGCGTTCATGGTGGTTATGGCGCTGGTGGTGGCCGTCTGCATCGGCCGGGCGTTCCAACTCCAGGCCTTCGACTCCGAGGCGATGGCGGCGCAGGCGGCGGAGAAGATGCAGTCCACCCGGGAACTGCCGGCCACGCGCGGGTCCATCATGGACCGCAACGGCGTCGTGCTGGCGGCCACGGAGCCTGCGATGCTGATCAGCGTGGACCCGGACATGGTCATGACCAACGGCGCCGACAAGCGTTACCCGATGAGCGAGCGGAAGCGTGAGGAGGCTGCAGCCGCGCCCCAGGCCGTGGCCGAGATCCTCGCCAAGCACCTCGGCGGTAGGGCCTCCACCTACATCGAGACCCTCACCGAGGAGGACTCCCGCTACGAGATCATCGCCAAGAAGGTCCCGGCCGCCACCTGGATCGCCATCCAGAAGGACATGAAGGCCGGCTTCGACGGCGAGGGCAGGCGGCCCTGGTACGGCCTGTTCGCCACCTCCGACCCCATCCGCACCTACCCGCAGCGGGCACTGGCGGGCAACGTCGTCGGCTTCGTCAACGGCGAGGGTGTCGGCTCCGCCGGCCTCGAGGCGGTGCTCGACGACCAGCTCGACGGTGAACCGGGCCAGGAGGTCTACGACTCCTCCACCTACGGCCGCATCCCGCTGGGGGAGAACGTGCTCACCCCTGCCGTCGACGGCGTCAACTACGAGCTCACCCTCGACAGCGACCTGCAGTGGTTCGCCGAGCAGGCGCTGGCCGACGGCGTGAAGAAGTCCGCCGCGGCCACCGGCATGGCGATCGTCATGAACGCGAAGACCGGTGAACTGCTGGCCCTGGCCAACAGCCCCTCCTACAACCCGGCCAACCCCGGGGCGGTCAAGGACGCGGGGGACCTGAGCAACCGCGCCGTAAGCGACGCCTACGAGCCCGGCTCGGTGCAGAAGGTCCTCACGATGGCCGCACTCACCGACGCCGGTTTGGTCACCCCGGACACCAAGGTCCGGGTGGAGGGACGGATCGCCTCCGGAGGCGGCTACGTCCGGGACTCCTTCAGCCACGGCACCCTGCAGATGACGGCCCGCGGCATCATCGCGCAGTCGTCCAACATCGGCACCATCGAACTCGCGCGCCTCATGGACAAGGCCGACCTGAGTGCCTACCTGGCCGACTTCGGCCTGGGCGCCAAGCCGGGCTCCGGCCTGCCCGCAGAGACCGCCGGCTCACTGCCCGGGGCAGACATGGCCGACTACACCCGAGACCAGATCTCGTTCGGCCAGGGCCTGTCGGTCTCCGCCGTCCAGATGACCGCGGCCGTGGCAGCGGTGGTCAACGGGGGCACCTACCACGAGCCGAGCATCCTGAAGTCGGCGACCGCGGCCGACGGCACCAGCGTGGAACTCCCGGCCCCGAACTCTCGCCGGGTCATCTCCGAGGAGGCCTCGGACATGGTGGTGAACATGATGGAGGCCGTGATCACCCAGGTGGGCAAGGATCGCGAGATCCCCGGCTACCGCACGGCCGGCAAGTCTGGCACCGCCCAGCGCTTCGACCCGGACTGCATGTGTTACAACGGCTACACCGCCTCCTTCGTGGGCGTCGCCCCCGCCGAGGACCCGCAGTTGGTGGTCTACGTGGTGCTCGACCAGCCCAGGAACGGCAACTCCGGCAGCAGCCTCGCCCTGCCGGTGGTGAACAACATCCTCCAGATGGCGCTGCCGCGCTACAACGTGCTGCCATCCACCTCTCCGGCGCCCGAGGAGCCCCTGACCTATGAGTGACACGGCCGCCATCCGCCCCTCGGGCGTGACCGCGATTCCCCTCGCCACGTTGGTGGGGGGAATCGACGTGCGCGGCGACGTCGACTCACGGGTGCCGGTCTCCGGCATCAGCCTCGACTCCCGCGACATCGTCCCCGGCTGTCTCTACGTGGCCCTGCCCGGCAGGCGGGCGCACGGCGCTGACTTCGCCGCGGCTGCCGTCGCGGCGGGAGCGGTGGCCGTGGCCACGGACGCACAGGGCGAGCAGGCCGCCCGCGCCACGGGCGTGCCCACCGTCGTCTCCGACGACCTCCGCCGCCAGATGGCCCTGCTCAGCAGCCGGGTCTTCGGGGACCCGGGCTCACAACTCGAACTCCTCGGGGTCACGGGCACCAACGGAAAGACCACCACCGTCGCCCTGCTCGAGTCCGGACTGGCCGCGGCCGGCCGCCGGGCAGGCACTGTCGGCACCCTCGGTTTCCGGCTGGACGGGCTGGCGGTGCCGTCGGGACGCAGCACGGTGACCACCCCCGACTCCCCGGACCTCAACGCGCTGCTGGCGGTGATGCGCGAGCGCGGGGCGGACACCGTAGCGCTCGAGGTCTCCAGCCACGCCCTGAAACTGGACCGGGTGGTGGGGCTGCGGTTCTCCGTGGCGGCGTTCCTGAACCTCGGGGAGGACCACATGGACTTCCACGTGGACCTGGACGACTACTTCGAGGCCAAGGCCTCCCTGTTCACCCCCGAGTACACCAACCGCGCCGTGGTCTGGACAGACGACGAACGCGGGGTGGAGGTCGCGCGGCGCGCCACGGCCGCCGGGCTCGAGGTGATCACGGTGGGCACGGGCGAGGACACTCGGTACCGCCTGGAGGGCTACGAGCCCGTCGCGCCGCTGGGCGGCCGGGCCACCCTGACGCAGGGAACCGACCGGGTGGAGATCCGGATCGGGATGCCCGGCTACTACAACATGATCGACGCGGCGGTGGCGTTCGCGATGCTCGCAGCCGTCGGCCTCGACCCCGATGACATCCTCACGGGGCTGGCCTCGGCCCAGGTGCCCGGCCGGATGCAGGCGCTGGAACTGGGCCCGGACGCGCCGACGGTGGTGGTGGACTTCGCCCACACCCCGCAGGCGGTGGCCGCGGCGCTCGACGCGCTCAGGGGATCCTTCGCGCGCGTGGTCACCGTGGTCGGCTGCGGCGGGGACCGGGACGCGGGCAAGCGGCCCGGCATGGGACGTGCAGCGGCCGAACGCTCGGACGTCGTGGTGATCACCGACGACAACCCCCGCACGGAGGACCCGGCCGCCATCCGCGCCGCCACGCTGGCGGGGGCGCTGGAGGTCGGGGGAGACGTGGTCGTGGAAGAGGTCGACGGGCGGCGCGCGGCCATCCGGAGGGCGCTGGAGCTCGCTGATCCGGATACTGTTGTGGCGGTCCTCGGGAAGGGGCACGAGCAGGGGCAGCATGTTGGGGGACAGGTTCTCCCCTTCGATGATGCCGTCGAGGCTCTGGGCGCCTGGGACAGGATCAGGGAAGGAAGGTCATGAGGCCACGCAGGATCTCGGAACTGGTGGAGCTGATGCAGCCGGCACCGGTCGAGGCGTTCGGCGACGACTCGGTCGTCGGCCCGGACGTCGTCATCGACAACCGTGCCGCCACCCCCGGGTCACTGTTCGTGGCGATCCCCGGGCAGCGGGTCGACGGCCATGACTTCGCCGCCTCCGCGGTGGAGGCTGGGGCGGCGGGCGTGCTCGGCATGCACGTCAGCAGGGCCGAGGTCCCGCACCTGCTCGCCGAGGACTCCGTCCTGGGACTGTCGTGGCTGGCGCGCGGCATCGTCCGCGAGGCCCGGGCGCGCGGCCTGGTCAGCATCGGCGTGACCGGCAGCTCCGGCAAGACCAGCACCAAGGACCTCCTGGCCCAACTCCTGGAGGAGGCCGGGGACACCGTGGCCCCCGAGGGCAACCAGAACAACGAGGTCGGCGTGCCGCTGACCGCCTGCCGGGTGGGCGACGACACCGAGTTCCTGATCAGTGAGATGGGGGCGCGCGGCGTCGGGCACATCTCATGGCTCACCTCGCTGGTCGGCCTCGACGTCGGCGTGGTCCTCAACGTCGGGACCGCCCACGTCGGCGAGTTCGGCGGCATCGAACAGACGGCGCTCGCCAAGGGCGAGCTGATCGCAGACCTCGCCCCCGACGGCTGGGCGGTGCTGAACGGCGACGACGAGCACGTCGTCGGGATGCGCCACCGCACCGAGGCGCGGGTGGCGTGGTTCGGTGAGGGCGAGCTCCCGGCAGGGGACCTGCTCGTGCGGGCCGTCAACGTGACCACCAACCTGATGAGCCAGCCCTCCTTCGACCTGCAGGTGACCCGGCAGGGGCGGACCGAGACCGCGCCCGTCACCCTCGTCGTGGTGGGCCGCCACCAGGTGCACAACGCGCTGGCCGCGGCCGCCGCAGCGCTCGCCGTGGGCCTGGACCTCGAGTCCATCGCCTCCGTGCTGTCCCAGGCCGAGCCGCGCTCGAACTGGCGGATGGAGCTCCAGCGCCGGGCCGACGGCGTCCTGGTGCTGAACGACTCCTACAACGCCAACCCGGACTCGGTGGCGGCCGCGCTGCGCACGGCCGTGGAGCTGGGCCAGTACCAGCGCGCCGAGAACCCCGGCGCCCGGGTGGTCGCGGTGCTGGGGGACATGCTGGAGCTGGGGCCGCTGGCGGAGGAACTCCACACCACCATCGGACGCCTCGCGGTGGACCTCGAGGTGGACGAGCTCATCGCCGTCGGGGAGTACGCGGAGCTCCTGGTGGCGGCGGCGGGGGCCGACGGGCTGAACGCCCGGGCCATGACCCGCGACGAGGTGGCTGCGTCCCTGCAGCTCTCGCCCGGAGACGTGGTCCTCGTCAAGGGCTCGCGCGGCATCGGGCTGGAGAAGGTGGCCGAGGAACTCATCGGCGGAGGAGGATCGCGATGATCAACATCCTGCTGGCAGGGGGTCTGTCCCTGCTCTTCGTGCTGGTGGCGATGCCCCGCTACATCCGGTTCCTCACGGCCCGCCAGTACGGACAGTTCGTGCGTGAGGACGGCCCCAAGGAGCACCTCACCAAGCGCGGCACCCCCACGATGGGCGGTCTGGTGATCGTGCTGGCCGTGGTGCTCGCGTACTTCCTGTCCCACCTGATCCTGTGGAAACCCGTCACCATCTCTGCGATGCTGCTCCTGGGGCTCACGGTGGCCCTCGGGTTCCTCGGGTTCCTCGACGACTGGGCCAAGATCTCCAAGGAGCGTTCCCTCGGCCTCACGGCGCGCGGCAAGCTGATCGGCCAGATCCTGATCGGCGGCACCTTCGGCGTGCTCGCCCTGAGCTTCCCCGACGAGCGCGGCATCCGCCCGGCCTCCCAGTTCATCTCCTTCCTGCGCGACGTGCCCTGGCTGTTCCTTCCGTTCTTCCTCGCCGTGCTGTGGATCATGTTTCTGGTGATGTCATGGTCCAACGCGGTGAACCTCACCGACGGCCTCGACGGCCTGGCCGCCGGCAGTTGCACCCTCGTGTTCTCGGCCTACGCGCTCATCAACTTCTGGCAGTACCAGCAGTGGTGCTCCCGCACCTCCACCGCCGGACCACGCTGCTACGAGGTCCGTGACCCGCACGACCTCACCGTGGTCGCGCTCGCGCTGGCCGGGGCGTGCTTCGGTTTCCTGTGGTGGAACGCCAAGCCCGCCAAGATCTTCATGGGTGACACCGGCTCCATGGCCCTCGGCGGCGCCCTCGCGGGCCTGTCGGTGATGACCCGCACTGAGCTCCTGCTCGTGGTGCTCGGCTTCCTGTTCGTCATGGAGGTCGGCTCGGTGACGCTGCAGGTGGCCTACTTCAAGGCGACCGGCGGCAAACGGATCTTCAAGATGTCGCCCATCCACCACCATTTCGAGTTGCTCGGGTGGCAGGAGGTCACGGTGGTGATCCGGTTCTGGATCATCTGCGGGTTGTGCGTGGCGCTCGGAATCGGAATCTTCTACGCGGAATGGGTGGTCGCCCAATGAGCAAGGACTGGCTGCGGACCGCTGACCGGCTCTCTGACTGGCCGTCGGCCAAGGTCGTCGTCGCCGGGCTCGGTGTCTCCGGATTCGCCGCCGCCGACGGGCTGATGTCCCTCGGTGCGCAGGTGACGGTGCTCGACGAGTCCGAGGCCCACGCCGACAAGGCGGACCTGCTGGAGCGGCTGGACGTCACCGTCCGGCTGGGCGAGGGGACCACCGCCACGCTGCCCGACGACGTGGACCTGGTGGTCACCTCGCCGGGCTGGCGACCGTCGGCGCCGCTGCTGGCACAGGCGGCGCAGCGGGCCATCCCGGTCTGGGGCGAGACGGAACTGGCCTGGCGGATGGTGCAGCCGGACCGCGCCGTCCCGTGGCTGGCCGTGACCGGCACGAACGGCAAGACCACCACCACCACGATGCTGGCGTCCATGCTGAACGCCGCCGGGCTGCGCACCGCGGCCGTCGGGAACATCGGACGCCCGATCATCGAGGCCGTCCTCGACGACGAGCCCTACGACGTGCTGGCGGTGGAGCTGTCCAGCTTCCAGCTGCACTGGATGAACTCGGTCCGGATGCATTCGGCCGCCGTGCTCAACCTGCACCCGGACCACCTCGAGTGGTACGAGGGCGCCCCGGACGCCTACGAGCGCTACGTCGCCGACAAGTCGCGGATCTACGACGGCCTGACCCACTCGGCCATCTACAACGTGGCCGAGCCCGCCACCGAGCAGCTGGTGGAGGAGGCCGACGTCACCGAGGGCGCCCGCGCCATCGGCTTCACGCTGGGCACGCCGGGCATGAGCATGCTCGGGGTGGTCGACGACCTCATCGTGGACCGGGCCTTCGTCAGCCAGCGCAAGGACTCGGCGCTGGAACTGGCCAAGGTCTCCGACGTGGTTCCGTTCGCACCGCACAACGTGGAGAACGCGCTCGCCGCCGCGGCACTGGCGCGCAGCTTCGGGGTGCCGGCCAAGGCCGTGGCGCAGGGCCTGAGGGACCTGCAGGTTCCCCTGCACCGGATCCAGACCGTGGCCACCTCCGACGACGTCACCTGGGTGGACGACTCGAAGGCCACCAACCCCCACGCGGCCGACGCCGCGATGCGCGCCTACGACTCGTTCGTGTGGATCGCGGGCGGCCAGGCCAAGGGGGTCAGCTTCGACGACCTGGTGGCGCGGCACGCCCAGCGGATGCGCGGCGCCGTGCTGCTCGGTGTGGACCGCGCCGAGATCGCGGGCGCGCTTGCCCGACACGCGCCCGAGGTCCCGGTGCAAGTGCTCGACAACCCCGAGACTGGGGCGATGGAGGAAGCGGTTCGGCTCGCAGGGGCCATGGCCAGGGGCGGCGACGTCGTGCTGCTGTCGCCCGGCTGCGCCAGCCTGGACATGTTCACCGGCTACGCGGACCGCGGCGAGCGGTTCGCGGCCGCCGTCAAGGAGTTCACGAGAAGGACCGACGAGGAGTAGGAAATGGCCATCGCGACCGACGCAGCTTCCCCGGCCCGGCCGATCGAGACGGTCACGAGCGCACGCAGCCGCGTCGCCTCCTCGCCGCTGACCGACTACTACCTGATCATCTTCACCGTCACCATCCTGTGCGCCATCGGCTCGCTGATGGTGCTCTCGGCCTCCTCGGTCCTGGCGCAGGCCCAGGGCGTGTCCCCCTACTACTACTCCATCCGGCAACTCGTGTTCCTCGTCGTGGGCGTGGTGGCCGCGGTGGTGCTGAGCCGCCTCCCCACCAAGACCCTGCGCGGGCTCGGCTGGGTGGGTTGGTCCCTGTCCGTCGCCGTGCTGCTGCTGGTGCTCAGCCCCCTGGGCCACAACGTCAACGGCAACACCAACTGGGTCAACATCGGGGGGTTCACGTTCCAGCCCTCGGAGTTCGCCAAGCTGGGCCTGGTGATCTGGGCGGGCTCGGTCTACCACGCCCGACGCGGCCGCCTCCACGAACCCTTCCAGCTGCTGGTGCCGTTCATCCCCGGTGCCGGCGTGCTGCTCGCGCTCGTCCTGGCGGGACGGGACCTCGGCACCGGCATGGTGATCGGCCTCGTGGTGTTGGCGCTCCTGTTCTTCGTCGGCACCCCCTTCCGGGTGCTGGTGCCGCTCGTGCTGGGGGCCGGCGCGCTCGTCGGTGTGCTGCTGTTCGGCTCCGCGAACCGCATGAGCCGGATCATGGTCTTCCTGGACCCGCAGTCCAACACGGACCTCTCGTCGCAGCCCATGGCCGCCCTGTACGCGCTGGCCTCCGGCGGCTGGTGGGGGCTAGGGCTGGGAGCCAGCAAGCAGAAGTGGGGCGGTCTGAAGGACGGTGCCCACACCGACTACATCTTCGCCGTGATCGGCGAGGAGCTCGGCCTCTTCGGCGTCCTGGTGGTGATCGCCATGGTGGCGCTGCTCGCACGGGCCGGGTTCTCCATCGCGCTGAAGTCGGACAAGATCTTCAACCGCATCGTCGCGGCCGGCATCACGGCCTGGTTCCTGGTCCAGGGTCTCATCAACATCTGTGTGGTGCTGCACCTGCTCCCCGTCCTTGGAGTGCCGCTGCCGTTCGTGTCCTACGGCGGCTCGTCCTTGCTGGCGAGCCTCTTGGCCATCGGGGTGCTGCTCGCGCTGGCACGGGACACCCCGCAGGCGCGCAAGCACATCGCTGCCCGACGCAAGAAGTCACGTCCGCGGATGACCAGCGTGCTGGCCGCAGGGAGTCGCAAGGCATGACCAGTGTTGTCCTGGCCGGTGGGGGGACCGCCGGCCACACGTCGCCCCTGATCGCCACCGCCAAGGCGCTCCAACAACTGGAGCCCGACGTGGAACTCGTGAGCATCGGAACCGCCAAGGGCCTGGAGACTCGGGTGATCCCGGCCGCCGGTCTGGACCTCGAGCTCATCACCCCCGTGCCGTTGCCGCGCAGGCCCGGCATGGAACTGGTGAAGCTGCCCTGGCGGCTGACGCGTTCGGTGCGTGAGGCGCGGCGCGTCCTGCGGGACGCGCGGGCGCAGGCGCTGGTCGGCTTCGGCGGCTACGTGTCCATCCCGGCCTACCTGGCCGCCTGGACCATGCGTGTGCCGGTGGTGGTGCACGAGGCCAACAAGCTGGCGGGCATCTCCAACAAGATCGGCGCCAGGTTCGCGAAGTTCACCGCCATCACCTTCGCCGAGACCGAACTGCCCGGCTCCACCCTGGTGGGCATGCCGATGTCGGCCACCATCACGCACCCCAGCGTCTCCACCGAGGACGCCCGCCGCGGGTTCGGGCTGGACCCGGACCGCCCGACGCTGCTGGTCAGCGGGGGATCGCAGGGAGCGGTCCGCATCAACGAGGCCGTCCTCGGCGCCCTGGACGAGATCCTGGCCGCGGGCGTGCAGGTGCTGCACGTCCTGGGGCCGAAGAACTTCGGCGAGGACTCCGCCGTGGTGGAGCATCCGTCCGGGGCCAGGTACGTGCCCGTTGCCTTCGTGGAGGACATGGCCATCGCCTACGCTGCCGCGGACCTGATGCTGGCCCGTGCCGGCGCCGCCACGGTCATGGAGACCGCGGTCTCAGGGCTGCCGGTGGTGTTCGTGCCGCTGCCCTGGGGCAATGGCGAGCAGGCCCGCAACGCCGCCGAGCTCGTGGCCGCCGACGCGGGAGTGCTGTTGCCGGAGTCCGAGCTCACTGCGGGTACGCTGGCAGCGTCGGTGGTCCCCCTGATCACAGACCCCGCACGGCTCTCCAGGATGTCCGACGACGCGCGCAGGCAGTACCCCGCCGACGCCGCCGAGGTCCTGGCGCGCGCCGTGCTCGACGCGGCAAGCACGAAAGAAGCAAAGTGACCCTCCTGAACCCCATCGAAGTCGTCCCGGCCGACGAGGTCGGTCCGGTCCACTTCATCGCGATCGGCGGCTCCGGGATGAGCGGCATCGCCAGGATGTACGCGGACCTGGGGATCGAGACCTCCGGGTCCGACCAGAGCGACTCCTCCACCCTGCAGTCGCTGCGGCGCAGCGGCATCCGCACCCACGTCGGCCATGATCCGTCCCAGCTCGGCGACGCCGCCACCGTCGTGATCTCGTCTGCCATCCGCGCGGACAACGTCGAGCTCGTGGAGGCGCGCCGCCGGGGACTGCGGATCTGGCACCGCTCGGCCGCGCTCGCGGCGCTGATGGTGGACAAGCGGGCCGTCTCCGTGGCCGGCACCCACGGCAAGACCACCACCACCGCCATGACCGCGGTCATGCTCGCGGAGGCGGGGGCCGAGCCCAGCTACGTCATCGGCGGCCCCCTGTCCACCACCGGGTCCAGCTCCGCCGTCGGTTCCGGGGACGCGTTCGTCGTCGAGGCCGACGAGTCCGACGGCTCCTTCCTGCAGTACCCCACGGAGATCGCGGTCATCACCAACGTGGAGGCGGACCACCTGGTCAACTGGGGGAGTCCCGAGGCCTACGCCGACGGCTTCCGGGCCTTCGCCACCCGGCCGGCGGTGGGTCACGTCGTGATCAACGTCGACGACGAGGGCTCGCGCAGCCTGGCCGAGGACCTCGACGGGGAGGGGCCGCAGGTCATCCGCTACGGCGAGTCCGCCGACGCCGACATCCGCATCACCGACGTCACCCCCGACGGCAACGGGGTGCGCGCCACCATCACCTTCGGGCAGGACAGCGGCACCATCCGCCTCCAGGTCCCGGGCAACCACAACCTGGCCAACGCGTCGGCCGCCTACGGGGTCGGACGGCTCCTCGGGCTCGGCCACGACGCCGCCATCGAGGCGCTGGGCCGGTTCGAGGGCACGCTGCGTCGGTTCCAGCTGATCACGGACACCGCCGGCATCCGCGTCTTCGACGACTACGCCCACCACCCGACGGAGATCCGGGCCGCGCTCACCGCCGCCCGCCGCGCCACCGAGGCCGGCAACGAGGCCACGGGCCTGCCCGGCCGCCTGATCGCCTGCTTCCAGCCCCACCTGTACAGCCGGACCGTGGACTTCTCCGACGAGTTCGGCGAGGTGATGACCCTGGCCGACGTCGCGGTCATCAACGACGTCTGCGGCGCCCGCGAGGACCCCATCCCCGGGGTCACGGGACAGCTGGTCGTCGACGCGGCGCTCGCCCACGGCGCCCGCGACGTGCACTATGTGGTGGACAAGTACGACCTGCCGGAGGCCCTCGACGAACTGGCCCGACCCGGTGACCTCATCATCACCCTCGGCTGCGGTGACGTGACCATCGTCGGCCCCCTGCTGGCGGACCTGCTGGAGCAGCGCCCGGAGGCTGGGGCGAGTTGAGCAACACCACGTCGCCGGGCGCCTTCGCGAAGGCGCTGCAGGAGCGACGTCGCAGGCAGAACCGGCGCAAGCTGTTCGGGATCATCTCCGGCGCGGGCGTCCTCGTCTTCGGGGGCTTCGCGGTCTGGTTGCTGTTCTTCTCCGCCGTGTTCGCCGTCACCGACGTCCGCGTGGGCGGGACCCAGCTCCTCACCACCGACGAGGTCCTCGCGGCCGCGGCGGTGGAGCTCGACCGGCCCCTGGTCACCACGGACATCGACGCGATCGGCAGCCGGGTGGCGGGGCTGATCCCGGTGGAGCGGGTCACGGTGGAACGCAGCTTCCCGTCGACGATCTCGATCGAGGTGACCGAGCGCGAGTTGGTCTACCAACGGCTCGACGGCTCCCAGTACCAGTGGGTGGACGGACACGGCGTGGTCTTCCACACCGCCGCCACCCCGCAGGCCGGGGCGCTCGTCGCCGAGACCGCCACCGACGATGCCCGGCTGCTGGCCGACGTCGCCACCGTGGCCACCCACCTCCCGGGCGAACTCCTGCCGCGCGTCGAGGTGATCAGCGCCGAGGCCGTGGACCAGATCGAGATCAGGCTCACCGACGGCGACGTCGTCGTCTGGGGCAGCGCGGAGCAGTCCGAGTTGAAGGCGGAGGTGCTCACGGCGCTGCTGACGGTGGACGCCGAGGTGTACGACGTGTCTGCGCCGGGTCACCCCACCACCAAGTAGGATCGACGAATCGGCCGCACCGCCACCAAACCCTGAAGTAGCACTTGAGGTGGTTTGGGGTGGATCGGCCGGGATGTTGGACGATCCAGCGTCGTGACCCATAGCCTCATACGCAAAGCAGCACGGGTTGCGACAACGAACAGTAGGGCAGGTAATGGCAAGCGCATCACAGAACTACCTCGCGGTCATCAAGGTTGTGGGCGTCGGCGGCGGTGGCGTCAACGCGGTCAACCGGATGATCGAAGCGGGGCTCCGCGGAGTCGAGTTCATCGCGGTCAACACCGACGCCCAGGCGCTCCTCATGAGTGACGCGGACGTGAAGCTGGACATCGGTCGTGACCTCACCCGGGGCCTCGGGGCCGGGGCGGACCCGTCGAAGGGTCGCCAGGCGGCCGAGGACCACTCCGACGAGATCGAGGAGGCGCTCAAGGGCGCCGACATGGTCTTCGTCACCGCCGGTGAGGGTGGCGGCACCGGTACGGGCGGCGCTCCCGTCGTCGCCAAGATCGCCCGCTCGCTGGGTGCCCTGACCATCGGTGTGGTCACCCGCCCGTTCTCGTTCGAGGGTCGACGCCGATCCACGCAGGCCGAGTCCGGCATCGAGTCCCTCCGCGAGGAGGTCGACACCCTGATCGTCATCCCCAACGACAAGTTGCTGCAGATGACCGACCACCAGGTGGCGATACTGGACGCCTTCAAGCAGGCGGACCAGGTGCTGATGCAGGGCGTCTCCGGCATCACGGACCTGATCACCACCCCGGGTCTGATCAACCTGGACTTCGCCGACGTGAAGTCGATCATGAGCCAGGCGGGCTCCGCGCTGATGGGCATCGGTTCGGCCCGCGGGGAGGACCGCGCCCGCGCCGCCGCCGAGATGGCGATCTCCTCGCCGCTGCTGGAGGCCAGCATCGACGGCGCCCACGGCGTGCTGCTGTCCATCGCCGGTGGCAGTGACCTCGGACTGTTCGAGGTGTCTGCCGCCGCGCAGCTGATCGAGGAGGCCGCGCACGACGAGGCCAACATCATCTTCGGCACCGTCATCGACGACGCCCTGGGCGACGAGGTGCGCGTCACCGTCATCGCCGCCGGCTTCGACGGCGGCAGCCCGCAGAAGCGCCAGAACTCCCGTCCCGACGTCGCCCGCCAGGCGCGCCCGGCGCAGCAGCCCACCAACCAACAGGTCGGTGGCGGGCAGCCGCCGCAGGCGCGTCCGCTCCCCTCGGCCCAGCCGCAGCAGCCGCAACAGCAGCAGCGCCCGGCCGCGCCGCGCCCGCCGGAGGACGACGAACTGGACGTGCCCGACTTCATGAAGTGAGTCGGAACCACACCTGCCCTCGAGAATGCCCCGACATGCCCCGGCGTGTCGGGGCATTTGAGCGCCTCGGGCGGCTCTGCAGGCGGTAGTCTCGTCGGCAAGTGTTTTTAGGAGGCGACAGTGGGCGTACGCAAGCTTGCCGAGTGGATGGGTATCGTCGAGGACGACCGCTACCGGGACCAGACCGACGAGGTGTCTGAGGAGTTCTCGCAAGATGTGTACGTCGACGAGGAGCCCGTGGAGGAGGTGAGTCGGGTGTCCCGACTTCCAGAGCGTCCCGAGCGCCGCCGCCCGGTGGCCGTGGCCCCGGAGCCCGAGGTGGCCGACATCAGCCGCATCGTCAGCGTGCGTCCACGCTCCTACAACGAGGCCCGCGCCATCGGCGAGAACTTCCGTGACGGCATCCCCGTCATCATGAACCTCTCGGACATGGAGTCCGGTGAGGACAAGCGTCTCGTCGACTTCGCAGCCGGCCTCATCTTCGGGCTGAAGGGCAACATCGAGCGGGTCTCGAGCCAGGTGTTCCTGCTCTGCCCGGCCAACCTCGTGGTGGGGCCGGAGGACAAGGAACGCCTTGTCTCCGGTGGTTTCTTCAACCAGAGCTGAAGCCGAACCGAAACCTGCACTTGAACCATCGTTGGTCGCGACACGCACTTGGAGTAGCCTGAACGTCGACGCCGGGCGGTTCGCTGCCCGGTCCCGCACTACCAGACAGTTGGAGAAAAGAATGAGTCTCACCCTGGAAGAGGTCCGTCGAGTCAGGTTCCGCATGGCTCGTCGCGGCGTCACCGGATACGACGTCGCTGATGTCGACAACTTCATCGACAAGGTGGAGGAGTCCTTCGGCCAGTTCGAGAACGAGCGTGACCTCCTGCGTCGTGAGGCCCAGTCCGCGGGCGGCCAGGGCGACGCCGCCCCCTCAGCCGATCCGCAGGAACTGGCGGCAAAGGACAGTGAGATCGCCAACCTCCGCGCCGAGGTGGAGCGCCTGAACGCAGCCACGCTGCAGCAGCCCGCCGACAACGCCCAGGTGGAGCAGCTCAACGGCCAGAACGAGCAGCTCCGCGCCGAGCTCGCCCGCGTCCGTGCCGAGCTGGACGACCTGCGCACCCAGCGTGTCAGCGAGATCTCCGGGCAGGCCGAGCACATCACCGTCGGCACCCGCGAGGAGGCCAGCCCCGCCGTCATCCGCCTGGTGCAGCTCGCCACCGAGCAGGCCGAGCAGCTGGTGGAAGAGGCCGAGCAGGAGACCCAGCGCAAGCTGGCCGACGCCAAGCAGCAGGCCCACGAGATCACCACCGACGCCCGCACCAAGGCGGAGCGCATCGAGTCCGAGGCCCGCGTCAACGCGGAGCAGCTGCGTCGGGAGGCCGAGGAGAACGCCGCGCGGGTCAACACCGAGGCCGACGCCCGTCGCGTCGAGCTCTTCGCGGACCTCGAGCGCGAGCAGGGCGAGCTCACCGGCAAGGTGGCGTCCCTGCGTGAGTTCGAGGGCAGCTACCGCGAGAACCTGCGCAGCCTCCTGACCCGCAACCTGGGTGCCCTGGACCAGGAGCGTCCGGAGCCCGCGGACATCCCCGAGCTGGCACAGCGCCAGGACTCCGAGACCCCGCGCCTGGACGCCCTCGCGCACGGGTCCGACCAGTAACTGACAAGGACCGCGAAGGGGCCGGCACCAATTCGGTGTCGGCCCGTTCGCGTCCGGGTTGAAAATGTGGTCCGGGGGTGTAGCATCACCGGACAATCAGACCTAGGAAAGCAGACATGTCCACGAAGAATGCAGGCCCTGCCGCAGAGCTCCCCGTCCGTCCCGGAGAGGACCCCTGGACCGAGGAGGAGGTTGCCGAGCAGCGCCAGATGCTCGTCGACGAGGTCGACCGCCTGGACCGCAAGGTGGCGGCCACCGAGGAGGAGTTGGCGGACCTGCTGCGCGGCGGCACCGACGGCGCCGGGCGCGACCCGGGTGACGTCGGCTCCAGCAACTTCGAGCGTGACCAGGAGCTCTCGCTGGCCCAGAACGCTCGCGAGATGGCGGACCAGGCCAGGCTCGCGCTGAACCTCTTCGACGAGGGCCAGTACGGTCTCTGTGAGGTCTGCGGCGAGCCCATCGGCAAGGGCCGCCTCCAGGTGTTCCCGCGCGCGACGCTCTGCGTCACGTGCAAGCAGCGCGAGGAGCGGCGCTGAGCCGCAGCGGTCCCTCGCGGGTCGGCATCCGCCTGACCGCGCTCGGGATCGGGCTGCTCGGTCTGGGCCTGGACCAACTGACCAAGCACGCAGCGCTGGCCAACCTCGAGTGGGGCCGGCCCGTGGAGGTCCTCGGACCCGTCCTCCGGTTCACGCTGATCAGCAACCCCGGAGCCGCCTTCGGGCTGGGCAGCGGGTCCACGCTGGCGCTCTCGATCTTCGCGATCCTGGCGTTCGTCGCGGCGCTGGTGGTGGCGCTGCCGCGCATCGGCCGGATGTCCCACGCGGTGGCGCTGGGACTGCTCCTGGCCGGCATCACCGGGAACCTCCACGACAGGCTGCTGCGGGAGCCTTCGCCGCTGTACGGGCACGTGATCGACTTCATCCAGTTGCCCTACTTCGCCATCTTCAACATCGCCGACATCTGCATCACCGCCGCGGCCGTGCTGATCATCGTCCTCAGCTTCCGGCACCGGGAGGAGCCGTACGAAGCCGATGCCGACGGTGCGTCGGAGGCGGGGGAGAGCGCGGCGTGAGCGTGTTCCTGGTGCCCGACGGCCTAGCTGGGGAGCGGATCGACTCCGTCGCCGCTCGGGTCTCCGGGTACAGCCGCAGCCGCGTCGAGGCCCTGATCGCCGACGGCGGCGTCAGCCTCGACGGGCGGGTCGTCTCCAAACCCTCGGTCCGCGTGGCGGCGGGCCAACTCCTCGAGCTCGTGGAGGAGGACCTGAAGCCGGACCAGCCGGTCGTGCGTCCGAGGGTGGCGCAGGGGATGGCCGTGGTGCACGAGGACGCGGACGTCGTCGTGGTGGACAAGCCCGCGGGTGTGGCCGCCCACCCCAGCCTCGGCTGGGAGGGCCCCTCGGTGACGGAGCACCTGGCGGCCTCCGGCATCCGGATCTCCACCTCCGGGGCCTCGGAGAGGCAGGGCGTGGTGCAGCGGCTCGACGTCGGGACCAGTGGCCTGATGGTGCTGGCCAAGTCCGAGATCGCGTACACGGTGCTGAAGCAGGCGTTCCGGGACAAGACGGTGGAAAAGACCTACCACGCCCTCGTCCAGGGCCATCCCGACCCCTTCACGGGGACCATCGAGGCCCCCATCGGGAGGCACCCGAACCACGAGTGGAAGATGGCCGTGATGGACGGCGGGCGGGCCAGTACCACCCACTACGACACGATTGAGGCGCACCGGGCGGCGACCCTCCTGGAGATCGGTCTCGAGACCGGGCGGACCCACCAGATCCGCGTCCACATGTCCGCCATCGGGCACCCGTGCTGCGGCGACCCCCTCTACGGCGCGGACCCGGCCCTGTCGCAACGGCTCGGCCTGGTGCGGCAATGGCTCCATGCGGTGGAACTGTCATTCGACCATCCGCGCAACGGCGAACGGGTCACGTTCCGCTCCGAGTACCCGCGGGACCTGGCCGACGCGCTGTCGCAAGTCCGGCGGGGCTGATCACCCAGGGGACCCCGCACTTTCGTTGTGGCTCGGTTCCGGTAGTGTGAGGTCGTGCGCAGAGCAAAGATCGTATGTACCCTAGGCCCCTCATCCGAAACTACTGAGCGTCTGGTCGACCTGGTCAACGCCGGTATGAACGTGGCACGTCTGAACATGAGCCACGGCGACTACAACGAACACGGCACCCGGCTGAAGGCCGTCCGCGAGGCGGCGCAGATCACCGGTAAGACCGTCGGTGTCCTCGCTGACCTGCAGGGACCCAAGATTCGCCTCGGCCGGTTCGCCGGAGACCAGAAGCACTTCCTCGAGCGTGGCTCCCGCTTCACGATCACCATCGATGACATCGACGGTGACGCGGAGCGCTGCTCCACCACCTACAAGGGACTGCCCGGCGACGTCCAGGTGGGCGACGACATCCTCATCGACGACGGCAAGGTCGGCCTGAAGGCCGTCGAGGTCACTGCCACCGACGTCGTGTGCGAGGTCACCGTCCCCGGTCCCGTCTCCAACAACAAGGGCATCAACCTGCCCGGAGTCGCCGTCTCCGTCCCCGCGCTGAGCGAGAAGGACGAGGCGGACCTGCGCTGGGCGCTGGCCCAGGACATCGACATGATCGCCCTGTCGTTCGTCCGCACCGGTGAGGACATCAAGCGCGTCCACGAGATCATGGACGAGGAGGGTCGCCGCCTGCCGGTGATCGCCAAGCTGGAGAAGCCACAGGCCATCACCAACCTGCAGGCCATCATCGACGCCTTCGACGCGTTCATGGTCGCCCGTGGTGACCTCGGTGTGGAACTGCCCCTCGAGGACGTGCCGCTGGCGCAGAAGCGCATCATCCGCGCAGCCCGCAAGTGGGCCAAGCCCGTGATCGTCGCCACCCAGATGCTCGAGTCGATGATCTCCTCGCCGCGCCCCACGCGCGCCGAGGCCTCCGACGTCGCCAACGCCATCCTCGACGGCACCGATGCGGTCATGCTCTCGGGCGAGACCTCCGTCGGCGACTACCCGATCGAGACCGTGGCCACCATGGCCAAGATCGTCGAGTACGCCGAGAGCGAGGGCCACGAGGAGATCCACGAGATCGAGTGGGACCCGCACACCACCGGTGGCGTCCTCGCCAAGGCGGCCGTCGAGGTGGCCGAGCGCGTCGATGCCCGCTACCTGGTGGCCTTCACCAAGTCCGGTGACACCGCTCGACGGCTCTCGCGGCTGCGCCCGTCCATCCCGCTGCTGGTGTTCTCCCCGGAGACCACCACCCGTCAGCAGATGACCCTCTCCTGGGGCGTCAACACCCTGGTGACCGAGGACTTCGACAACCAGGAGGACATGGTGGCCCGCGTCGACCGCTACCTGCGCGAGGAGGGCCTCATCGAGATCGGTGAGCGCATCGTGATCCTTTCCGGGTCCCCGATGGGGGTTCCGGGCAAGACGAACAACCTGCGTGTCCACAAGGTCAAGGAAGCCGGCGCCGGCGTCGACTCCTGACGCAACCCGCGACCAGCACGGAGAAGGCTGGGGCCGCCCGTTCGGGCAGCCCCAGCCTTTTCTCGTGAAACACGTACCCAGGAGGGGATTCGAACCCCCAAGGCCTTGCGGCCAGACGGGTTTGAGCCGTCCGCGTATACCATTCCGCCACCCGGGCCGGTGCGCTGAACATTGTGCCACAACTGCAGCGGAGTGCTCCCACGGGGCCTGACGCGCTAGTATTGTGAAGTTGCACTCACGTGCACGTCCCCCACTTGAACGAATTGAAGGATGAGGCGATTCATGCCGGACGAGAAGAGCCCGAGGAAGGTTCTCGTTGCTGAGGACGAGGCGCTGATCCGCCTGGACCTCGTGGAACTGCTGACCGACGAGGGTTTCGAGGTCATCGGCCAGGCGGCCGACGGCGAGGAGGCCGTCAAGCTGGCCCGAGAACTGGAACCAGACCTTGTGATCATGGACGTGAAGATGCCCAAGATGGACGGCATCACCGCGGCCGAGATCATCGCGGAGGAGCGCATCGCCCCCATCGTCATGCTCACGGCGTTCAGCCAGCGTGACCTCGTGGAGCGCGCCCGCGACGCCGGGGCCATGGCCTACGTGGTGAAGCCGTTCGACGCCTCCGACGTCGTGCCCGCCATCGAGATCGCCATGGGCCGCTTCGCCGAGATCAAGGCCATCGAGGACGAGCTCGCCTCGCTCGAGGACCGGTTCGAGTCCCGCAAGATCATCGACCAGGCCAAGGGCATCCTCCAGGAGAGCCTGGACCTGACGGAGCCGGAGGCGTTCCGCTGGATCCAGAAGACGGCCATGGACCTGCGCAAGTCCATGCGTGAGGTCGCCGAGGGCGTCATCAGCCACCGCAAGAAGTAGCCCGGAGAGTTTCCGGAAACACCCCGTCGCAGCAGCCGCTGCGGCGGGGTGTTCGCGTTCCCGGTGTATCGGGGTGCCGCCGGGGCCCTCTTCACCGGTGAGGGGCGGGTGGGGGACCCGCCCACGAAATCCAGGAGGTGGCCATCATGGCCCCGATCGATCCGAAGACCGCCCGCATGGTCGCGGGCGTGGAGATGAATGCGTTGGCGCTGACCGGCGTGTTCCCGAAGGAGCAGCTGGCCGAGGCGGAAGTCGTCGAGGAGGCCACGGCCATCCATGACATCGACGGCGAGGTGCTGTTCTACCGGTTCGCGATGGTGCGCGGACGCGTCGACGTGGGTGCCGTGGACATCGCCGCCGACGAAGTGCTCGGAGACCTGCTACTGGCCTACGGGGACGGCCAGACGTGGCAGCCGAAGGCCCTGCTGGGCGAGGCCCGGCAGCACGGCATCGAGCGCGGCATCGGCTGCGACGACTTCGACGAACTCCGCTTCGTCGCATACAGCTACCCGAAGCTCGCGGTCCAGTTCCTCCGCAAGGGGGAGGAGGTGGCGATGCTGGAGCTCTTCACGTGGGAGCCCGTGCCGCCTGCGGACAAGGGCGAGCACAAGCCCCTGGAACCAGGGGACTTCGAGCGCTGGAGCCTGCGCCGGGAGCTCGGCGACGAGCAGCGGCGCAACCGCTCCGAGCGGTTCAACGAGCGTCTCGCCGCCATCAAGGAGCTCCGGGACCACATGCACGAGTTCGGGCTGATCCCGTGGCGGATCGAACCGGAGCGTTGGTGGGAGATCATCGTCATCCGGCTCGTGGACACCCGCGAGCTCCGCTACTCACTGCGCTCCAGCCACCACACGCCCTGCTACGAGTTGCGCGGCCAGGAGACCAACGTCTGGTGCGTGGCCGCCAGCAGCCAGATGCTGCTGGACTTCTACCGCTACGAGTACACCCAGGCCCGCCTCGCCGAGGAGCTGGGACTCGGCACGCACGCGCACCCGAACGGGTTGCCCTACTCCAGGGTGGGCGACGTCGTGACCGCGATCGAGGCGCTGACCGGCGACGCGCTGGACACCACGATGGTGGTGAACCCGGGCTTCGCGACCTTCCGCAACGAGATCCGCGCCAACCGGCCGCTGATCAGCTTCGTTCCCGGACACTCCCGCACGGTGGCGGGCTACACCGAGAACCTGATCCCGATCCTCTCGCGCCGCCGGTTCCAGGGGCTGCTGGTCTACGACCCCTGGCCCCCGAACGCCGGGGTTATCACCCGCTGGGAGAACTTCGCAACGCAGGTCTACCAGTACGCCTACACGGCCCGGGTTGCCACAATCTAGTCATGGCCACCGCAGCCGAGGCCCGTGCCAGGGCCGGGGAGTTCACCGACACCCCGGCCCTGCTGGGCGAGCCGCTGCCGATCAGGGACGCCGCGGGGGAGCAGACGGGTTGGTTCGTGCCCTTGGTGGACGGGGCCCGCATCACCGGGTTCGTGGAACTGCTGCCCGACCTCGCACACCGCAGGACCGCCGGGTTCGGGACGCCCACCTGCGCCGCCGCCTGGCTGGACCCCGGCGTGGTCGCCAATCGTGCCATGCGGGAGACCGGGCCCGCGGAGGTGTTGGGGGAGCCCTACCTGTCGTTCGACGGCAGCCCGGAGCGCCTCGCGTGGGCGGTCCCGGTCGGTGGGCCGACCGGTCCCAGGATCGTCTGGGTCGCGGGCGATGCCACGTGGTCCGGGCCGGCCGGCACGGGGCTGGGGTGATCAGTCGACGAGCTGGCAGGTGATCCTGCCCAGCGCGGTGCGGCGGCCCTCGTCGTCGGTGATCTCGACCTCGTAGACCGCGATCCGGGAGCCGAGGTGCACCGGCGTGGCCACCCCCGTGACCCTCCCGCTGCGCGCCGAGCGGATGTGGGTGATGTTCAGGTCCACCCCGACGGCGCCCTTGCCGGACTCGCGGGCGTGCGCCACCGCACCCATCGAGGCGAGCCCCTCCACCAGCACCGCGGAGGCGCCGCCGTGCAGGAGCCCCATCGGCTGGCGGTTGCCCTCCACGGGCATCGTGCCCACCACCCGGTCCGCGGCCAGGTGCGTGATCTCGATGCCCATGGCGTCGTGCAGTTCCGAGGAGAGGGCACGGGCCCAGTCGGGGATGGCAGCAGTTGTCATGGGCCAACTGTAGAGTCGACGCCGTGACTGACAAGCCCCGCCTGCTCCTGATCGACGGCCACTCCGTGGCCTACCGCGCCTTCTTCGCCCTCCCGGTGGACAACTTCGCCACCCAGACGGGGCAGCACACCAATGCGGTGTTCGGCTTCACCTCGATGTTGATCAATGTGCTGCGCGACGAGCAGCCCACCCACCTCGTCGTGGCCTTCGACGTCTCCCGGCACTCGTTCCGCACCGAGAGCTACCCGGAGTACAAGGCGAACCGCTCGGCCTCACCCGACGAGTTCAAGGGCCAGGTCAACCTGATCAAGGACGTGCTGGGGGCCCTCAACATCCCCTTCCTGGAGAAGGAGGGGTTCGAGGCCGACGACATCATCGCCACGCTGTCCACCCGGGCCGCTGCCGATGGCTTCGACGTGTTCATCTGCACCGGGGACCGGGACGCGATGCAGCTCGTCAACGAGAACGTCACCGTCCTGTACCCCCGCAAGGGAGTCTCGGACCTCGCCCGGATGACGCCCGAGGCCGTGGAGGAGAAGTACCTCGTACCGCCGGCCAGCTACCCCGAGCTCGCGGCCCTGGTGGGGGAGACCAGCGACAACCTGCCGGGGGTGCCCGGGGTGGGGCCCAAGACCGCCGCCAAGTGGATCCGCGAGTTCGACGGGCTCGAGAACATCTTCGTGCGCGCCGAACAGATCAAGGGCAAGGCCGGGGAGTCCTTCCGCGCCCACATCGAGGACGTCCGCCGCAACCGTCGCCTCAACGCGCTGGTGCGGGACCTGGAACTGCCCCTGGCTCCCAAGGACACCGAGCGCGTCGACTGGGACCGCGAACGCGTCCACGAGCTCTTCGACGCACTCGAGTTCCGGGTGCTGCGCGAGCGGCTGCTCGAACTCGCGCCGAGCGAGCCCGTCTCGGAAGAGGGCTTCGAGGTCGAGGGCGAGGTCCTCGCCGCCGGGGAGGTCTCGGCCTGGCTCGCCGCGCACGCACAGGAGCGCACCGGCGTCCACTTCGTCGGGCACTGGGGGGCCGGCACCGGTGACCTGGGCGGCATCGCGCTCGCGGGTGCCGATGGCGCCGGCGCGTACCTCGACGTCGCGGCCCTGACCCCCGAGGACGACGACGCCCTCGCGCAGTGGCTGGCCGACGAGACGCCCCGGAAGGTCATCCACGAGGCCAAGGGGCCGACCCTGGCGGTGTGGGCCCGGGGCTGGGACCTCCGCGGGGTCGGGTTCGACACCCTGCTCGCCGCCTACCTGCTGCGCCCCGACCAGCGCACCTTCGACCTGGCGGACCTGGTCCTGCGCCACCTAAAGCGCGAGCTGGCCGCCGAGAAGTCCGGCTCCGACGACGCGCAGTTGAGCTTCGAATTCGAGGACGACGCGGACGAGGCCGCAGGGGATGCCATGCTGCGGGCCCGAGTCGTGCTGGACCTGGCCGACGCGCTGCAGGCGCAACTGGCCGAGCGGGATGCCGAGGACCTGCTCACCGACGTGGAACTGCCCCTGCAGCGCACCCTGGCCGTCGCGGAACGCACCGGCGTGGCGGTGGACGTGGAGCGGCTGGAGAGCCTGCGCGCGGAGTTCGACTCCGCCGTGGCCCAGGCGCAGGCCGCGGCCTTCGACGTCCTGGGCCACGAGGTGAACCTCGGCTCCCCGAAGCAACTCCAGACCGTGCTGTTCGAAGAGCTCGGGATGCCGAAGACCCGCAAGACCAAGTCCGGCTACACCACCGACGCCGACGCGTTGGAAGGGCTGTTCGCGAAGACCGAGCACCCGTTCCTGGGGCACCTGCTGGAGCACCGGGACCGCATCCGGCTGCGCCAGACCGTGGACGGACTCCTGGCCGCGGTGCAGCCCGACGGCCGGATCCACACCAACTACGTTCAGACCATCGCCGCCACCGGACGCCTGTCCTCGACGGACCCCAACCTGCAGAACATCCCCATCCGCACCGCGCTCGGACGCAAGATCCGCAGCGCCTTCGTCCCCGGCAGCGGTTACGAGTCCCTCATGACGGCCGACTACTCCCAGATCGAGATGCGGATCATGGCCCACCTCAGCGAGGACGAGGGGCTCGGGGACGCCTTCCGCTCCGGTCGGGACTTCCACAACGAGATGGCGGCCAAGGTCTTCAACGTCGCCGGTGACGAGGTGGACGTGGAGATGCGCGCGAAGATCAAGGCCATGAACTACGGCCTCGCCTACGGGCTGAGCGCGTTCGGGCTGTCGAAGCAGCTCAAGATCTCTGTGGGTGAGGCGAAGGAGCTGATGGATGACTACTTCGCCCGTGTCGGCGGCGTCCAGGACTACCTCGCCGACGTGGTTTCCGAGGCCCGCACCCGGGGCTACACCGCGACGATGCTGGGGCGTCGCCGCTACCTGCCGGACCTGACCTCCAGCAACCGGCAGCGCCGCGAGATGGCGGAGCGTGCGGCCCTCAACTCACCCATCCAGGGCACCGCGGCGGACATCATCAAGGTGGCCATGATCAACGTCGGCCGCGCCCTCGACGAGGCCCGGCTGAACAGCCGGATGCTGCTCCAGGTGCACGACGAACTGGTGCTGGAGGTGGCGCCGGGCGAGCAGGAGACCGTCGCGGAACTGGTGAGCGCCAACATGGCCGGGGCCATGGACCTCAGCGTCCCGCTGGAGGTCTCGGTCGGGGTGGGCCAGTCCTGGTTCGAGGCGGCTCACTGACGCCGGTGCCGGCTCAGAGGTTGACCGGCGCCGCGTAGAACAGGACGCGGGAGTCCCAGTCCTCGGTGTCCCGGTTGAAGTCCCAGCAGATGACGATCGTGAGCAGCGGGTCACCCGTGAAGTCCACCATCACGTCCGAGTTCACGTCGTACTCGTCCACCCAGATCTTGGTGGCCTCGACGAACTCGTAGCAGGCGGTGCGGCCGTCGGCGCCCTGCAGTTTGATCAGGTCGCCCGGCACCAGGTTGGGCCCGGCGTCGCTGTACATCTCGTTGCCGAGTGCGCCACCGCTGCGATAGGTGTGGATGGACATGACCACCTTGCCGACGTCCGATCCCGGGCGGGGACCCTGGTTCCACCACGATGCGGTGCGCGGCAGGTCCTTCGGAGGGGCAGCGATGTTGCCCTGGGCGTCGAGCCCGAGACTCAGGATCTGCTCGTCGGCCTCCGGGTTCTCCATCTGGAAGGTGTCGGGCACGAAGCCCTCGGAGTCGATCGGGTCGCAGGTCGCGTACGCATCGGCCGCCGGGGTGGTCGACGGCGCCGGGGTCGCCGAGGGGCTGCCGCTCGGCGAGGCGTCGACGGGTTCCGAGGGCGACTGGCTGACGGGAGTGGGGGAGGGCGGTGGACCCACGGTCGGTTCCGAGGGGCGGGTCACCAGCCAAGCGGTCACCGCGACGACGAGCGCCACCACCAGTGCGATCGCAATCCACCGCCGACGGGGGGAGGTTCCGGAATCCTCTGCCACAATGGAATCAGTCACACGCCCAAGGGTACCGGGCGCCAGGGACACCGTTTGACCGGGCTTGCCCTCGGGGCTAGGCTTATGGGGCGCTGTGACCTGCCCACCCTCGGACGGAGTGGGGTTGGCGCGTTGTAAGTGGCTGCTGAGGATTCCCACCGGTTGGCGCCTACGACAAGGCACAACGCGCCTTACGAAATTTTCGGAGTCCAACCTACATGACCTCCTCCATTGAGGCCTCGACTGTTGCAGTCGACGACTTTGGCACCCCAGAAGCCTTTATGGCTGCGGTGGACGCCACCATCAAGTACTTCAACGACGGCGACATCGTGTCCGGCACCGTCGTCAAGGTCGACAGGGACGAAGTCCTGCTCGACATCGGTTACAAGACCGAAGGCGTCATCCCTTCCAAGGAACTCTCCATCAAGCACGACGTCGATCCCTTCGACGTGGTCAACGTCGGTGATGAGATCGAGGCGCTTGTCCAGCAGAAGGAGGACAAGGAAGGTCGTCTGATCCTGTCCAAGAAGCGTGCGCAGTACGAGCGCGCCTGGGGCACGATCGAGAAGATCAAGGAAGAGGACGGCGTGGTCTCGGGATCCGTCATCGAGGTCGTCAAGGGCGGCCTGATCGTCGACATCGGCCTGCGCGGCTTCCTGCCCGCCTCGCTGGTGGAGATGCGTCGCGTCCGTGACCTCCAGCCCTACGTCGGCATGGAGCTCGAGGCCAAGATCATCGAGCTGGACAAGAACCGCAACAACGTGGTGCTGTCCCGCCGTGCCTGGCTCGAGCAGACCCAGTCCGAGGTTCGCCAGACGTTCCTCACCCAGCTCCAGAAGGGCCAGATCCGCAAGGGTGTCGTGTCCTCGATCGTCAACTTCGGTGCCTTCGTGGACCTCGGTGGCGTCGACGGCCTCGTGCACGTCTCGGAGCTGTCCTGGAAGCACATCGACCACCCCAACGAGGTCGTCGAGGTCGGCATGCCCGTCACCGTCGAGGTGCTCGAGGTGGACATGGACCGCGAGCGCGTCTCCCTGTCCCTCAAGGCCACCCAGGAAGACCCGTGGCAGACCTTCGCCCGTTTGCACCAGATCGGCCAGATCGTGCCCGGCAAGGTCACCAAGCTGGTTCCGTTCGGTGCGTTCGTCCGCGTGGGCGACGGCATCGAGGGCCTGGTCCACGTGTCCGAGCTGGCCGAGCGCCACGTCGAGATCCCGGAGCAGGTTGTCTCCGTGGGCGACGAGGTCATGGTCAAGGTCATCGACATCGACCTGGAGCGCCGTCGCGTCTCCCTGTCGCTGAAGCAGGCCAACGAGGGTGTCGACGTCGCCGCTGACGACTTCGATCCGTCGCTGTACGGCATGACCGCCAGCTACGACGAGCAGGGCAACTACATCTACCCCGAGGGCTTCGATCCGGAGACCAACGAGTGGAAGGAAGGCTACGACGAGCAGCGCCAGGCGTGGGAGCGTCAGTACGCCGAGGCCCAGGCCCGTTGGGAGGCCCACAAGAAGCAGGTCGAGGACGCCGAGTCCGCAGAGCGCGACGCGGCCGTCACGGCCGGCACCGGTTTCTCCTCCGCTGCGGTCGAGGACTCGGGCGAGGGTTCGCTGGCCTCCGACGAGGCCCTGCAGGCCCTGCGCGAGAAGCTGACCGGCGGGAACTGATCCCGACGGCTCCTGAGAGCCAGAAGACCGCCGCCCCCTCACCAGCACGGTGAGGGGGCGGCGGTCTTCTCAGTCCCTGTGGGGAGCCTGCGCCAGTGCGGCATCGATGAGGACCGGCCGGGCGCTCTCACGCAAGCGGGGCACGATCCAAGGCCCGTGGACGAGGATCCCGTCCCCGCCCGGGGCCGCGACCACCGCACCCACGATGGCGCCGCGGTGGCGCAGCACCCTGGCGCCGGGGAGCAGTTCCTCGAGGCTGTCTAGGTCGAATTCGTCGTCGCCAGTGGCGAACTGTTGGGCCTTGATGAAGGCGCGCAGGGCGCGGACGTCCGTGCTGGGCTCGGGACCTCGCACTGCTGCGGGGAGCGCGAAGAAGTTCCGCCGCGCCAGTTCGCGCTGCCGCAGTCCCTGGACAGGTCCGTCCCAGAGGCGGCGGACCCGGGCGATGGTGGCGGCCTCATCCCCGGAGTTGTCGATGACCCAGTCGGCGGCCTCGAGGCGATCCGTGCGCGGCGCCTGGGCGCGCAGCCTCGCCCGGGCCTCTTCGGTGGTCAGGTTGTTGCGGTGCATCAGTCTGGACACCTGGACCTCGGTGGGCACGTCGACCACCACCACTGCGTCGAAGTCGTTCTCCTGCGCGGTCTCCACGAGCAGGGGGATGACGTTGACCACCACGGCTCCGGGAGCGGCCGCAGCCCCGAGTTCGGTGGCCCGGGCGCGGACCAGGGGATGGACGATGGCGTTCAGGTCCTCGCGCGCGGCGTCGTCGCTGAACACGAGCTTCCCGAGCGCTGCTCGGTCAAGGGAGCCGTCGTGCCGGACCACGCCTCCCCCGAAGCGTGCGCGGACCTGCGCCAGGCCGGGGGTTCCGGGCTCCACCACCTCGCGCGCGATCAGGTCCGAGTCGACGATGACGGCACCGAGCCGGGCCAGTTCTTCGGACACGAGGGTCTTGCCGGAGGCGATGCCTCCGGTCAGTGCGATTCGGGGCATGCCCGCAGGATATCGAGATCCTGCGGGCATGTGTGCCTCAGACTGCGCGCCTGCCTGTGATCAGGTTGATGACCAGGATCACCAGTGCGACGACGAGCAGGAGATGGATCAAGCCACCTGCGAAATCGGCGATGAAACCGATCAGCCAGAGGGCGATGATCACTACGAACACGATCCAGAGAATGCGTGCCATGATTGGCTCCTTTCGAGTCGCTTCGCCTCCACACTATGCCCCGGAAGGGGCCGATTCGGCTGAACCTGCAATTTTCCTCAAGCGACGTCTCGGTGCTGGCGCTGCACCGTGCCGGGCGTGACGCCCCGGGCGCGGACGTAGGCCTGGACGAACGAGGAGGTGCTCGAGTAGCCGACGCGGGCCGCCACCTCGGTGACGGACATCGAGTCGAGCAGGACGGTGGCCGCGCGCAGGCGGAGCATGTTGCGGACCTCGGAGTAGGGGACCCCGAACTCGCGTCGGAAATCCCGCTGGAGCGTCTTGGAACTGACGTGCAGGCGGGCGGCCCACTCCTCAAGGGTGGAGGGGTCGCCGGGGTCGATGGTGAGGGCGTTGGCAACGGACTGCGCGGGACGGGGCGTCCCCGGGGCCCGGTGTGGGCGGCGGGGGGCAAGCCTGGTGATCGTCATTGCATCCTCCTGAGCTGCATGAATTAGGTGCAGTCAGGCTAGCGTAAATCAATTCAGGCTGGATGGGTGTCCGTCGCGGGGCTACTTGTTGGCCTCGATCATCTGCCGCAGCTCCTTCTTCAGGTCCGCCACCTCGTCGCGGATCCGCGCGGCGGTCTCGAACTGGAGTGCCGCCGCGGCCTGGTGCATCTGGCTGGTGAGGTCCTCGATGAGGTCCCCCAGCTCCGTCGTGGCCATGGTGGACGGGTCCAGGCCGCCGTTGCGCTTGCGGCCCTTCTTCGCCTGCTCGCCGGCCGCGAGGAGTTCCTCGGTGTCCGCGTCCTCCCGGTCCAGCATGTCGGTGATGTCTGCGATCCGCTTGCGCAACGGTTGTGGGTCGATGCCGTGCTCGAGGTTGTAGGCCATCTGGATCTCACGGCGCCGATTGGTCTCGTCGATGGCGGCGGCCATCGACGGGGTGATCTTGTCCGCGTACATGTGTACCTGGCCGGCGACGTTTCGGGCGGCGCGGCCGATGGTCTGGATCAGGGAGCGCTCGGAGCGCAGGAAGCCCTCCTTGTCCGCGTCCAGGATGCCGACCAGTGAGACCTCCGGCAGGTCCAGGCCCTCGCGCAGCAGGTTGATGCCCACCAGGACGTCGTACTCGCCCAGGCGCAGCTCGCGCAGCAGTTCGATGCGGCGCAGGGTGTCCACCTCGGAGTGCAGGTACCGGGTGCGGATGCCGTTGTCCATGAGGTAGTCGGTCAGGTCCTCGGACATCTTCTTCGTCAGCGTGGTCACGAGCACCCGCTCGTTGCGTTCCACCCTGAGCTTGATCTCCGCCATGAGGTCATCGATCTGGCCCTTGGTGGGCTTCAGCACCACCTCCGGGTCCACGAGGCCGGTGGGGCGGATGATCTGCTGCACGAAGCCGTCGGAGCGTTCCATCTCGTAGGGCCCCGGTGTGGCCGAGAGGTAGACCGTCTGCCCGATGCGGTCCACGAACTCGTCGAAGCGCAGCGGCCGGTTGTCCAGGGCGCTGGGGAGCCGGAAGCCGTGTTCCACGAGGGTGCGCTTGCGGGAGGCGTCGCCCTCGTACATGCCGCCGATCTGCGGGATGGTGACGTGGGACTCGTCGACCACCAGCAGGAAGTCCTCGGGGAAGTAGTCCAGCAGGCACGACGGTGCCGAGCCGGGGGCACGGCCGTCGATGTGGCGGGAGTAGTTCTCGATCCCGGAGCAGGTCCCGATCTGGCGCATCATCTCGATGTCGTAGCTGGTGCGCATCCGCAGCCGCTGGGCCTCCAGGAGCTTGCCCTGTTCCTCCAGGTCCTGCAGCCGCTCCGCGAGCTCCTTCTCGATGCCGGCGATGGCACGTTCCATCCGCTCCGAGCCCGCCGAGTAGTGCGTGGCCGGGAAGACGTAGACCTCCTGCTCCTCGTGCAGCACCTCTCCCGTCAGGGCGTCCATGGTGGAGATCCGCTCGATCTCGTCGCCGAAGAACTCGATCCGCACGGCGTTCTCCTCGTACATCGGGAAGACCTCCAGGGTGTCTCCCCGGACGCGGAACGTGCCGCGGGTGCCGGCCAGGTCATTGCGGGCGTACTGGATGTCCACGAGGTGCCGCAGGAGTTCGGAGCGCTCGTGCTCGTCGCCCACCCGCAACGTCACTCGTTGTTCGAGGTACTCCTGCGGGGTGCCGAGGCCGTAGATGGCGGACACGGTGGCCACCACCACGACGTCGCGCCGGGTGAGCAGGGAACTGGTGGCCGAGTGCCGCAGCCGTTCCACCTCCTCGTTCAGTGAGGAGTCCTTCTCGATGTAGGTGTCGGTCTGGGGGACGTAGGCCTCGGGCTGGTAGTAGTCGTAGTAGGAGACGAAGTACTCCACGGCGTTGTCCGGGAAGAACTCCCGCAGCTCGTTGGCGAACTGCGCGGCCAGGGTCTTGTTGGGCTGCATCACGAGGATGGGGCGCTGCACCCGTTCGGCCAGCCAGGCCACGGTGGCCGTCTTGCCCGTGCCGGTGGCGCCGAGCAGCACAACGTCCTGCTCCCCGGAGTTGATCCGCTTCTCGAGCTCGGTGATCGCCGTGGGCTGGTCACCCGACGGCTCGAAATCGGCCTGCACCTTGAGTGGGGCGACCTGGCGTCGGAGTTCGTCGACTGGTCTCATGCCGACAACTCTATGCGCGGGCACTGACAGGGACGGGATCCGCTCTGGATCCCGCCCCTGTCAAGGCGTTTCGTCGGTCCGGTCAGGCGGCGGGGTCCGCCAGGCAGTAGGTGCGGGCCGGATCGGTGAACGAGTACGGCTGCTCCTCGGCGGCGCACGTGGCGTCCGCGGAGTCCTCGACCGTGGTGATCTTGAACGACGCGCTCGGGTCCGAGCACTCCACGATCCCGAAGGTCATGATGTCATCGGTCTCCGCGTAGCAGTTGCCCGCGTGGAAGTTCTCGATCAGGCAGGTCACCTTGTTGGTGGTGGTGTTGCCGCGACGTTCGGTGCCGACCGCGTACTCGACGAACTCGGCTCCGCAGCTGCCTGCGCCCTCGATCACCTTGGCGACGAGGTAGGAGAACGTGCTGGAGTCATCGCAGTCGACCAGCTCGTGGTCCGCGTCGTCGCTCTCACCGGAGAACACCAGGCAGTTGCCGGCCTCGAGGGCGGCGTCCTTCTGGTAGTTGGTCCACAGGCCCCAGCCGACCACGGCCACCAGGACGACGGCGACGATGAGCCCGAGGATGCTCTTGACCTTCTGGCCGCCGGACTTCTTCTCCGGGAACGCCTGCGGGCCACCGGCGCCGAACGCGGCCTGCTGCTCGAAGGACTCCGGTTGGCCGCCCTGCGGGGGCTGCTGGTTGTAAGCGCCCTGGGGCTGTTGGGAGTAGCCGGGGTTGGGGGTGCCCGGGGGCTGCTGGGAGTACCCGGGGTTCGGCGTTCCCTGCGGCTGGGGGGTGCCCTGGGGCTGGGGTCCGGTCCAGTCGTTCTGGCCGTCGGCGCCGGGCTGGTTGGGCGGCTGGGTCATTGTTGGCACTCCATCTGCGAAGAATCTGGTTGAGCAAGCAGGGTATCGGAGGACGGTGCCAACTCGCCTCGTCAGTCGCTGGGGCTGGCCGGGACGGCCCCGCCCACGCGTCGCGAGACCACGTCTCGCGCCAACCAGACCACGAGGTCCGCCGCCGGCCCCGTGACCCGGGGTACCTCGCCGTCCCCGAACCGGGTGTCGAAGCCCTCGTGGCTCAGGACGTGGGCCCGGGGCAGGGAATCGGCCCCCATCCGTGAGACCTGGAAGGCCAGCAGGTCGTTGGCCACGGAGGGCTCGAGCACGACGTCGTCCACCTCGGAGGCCAGGTCGAACTGGTGCAGGATGACCTCGTGCAGCCGGACCAGCGGGATCAACCGGGCGGGAATCTCCTGACCGGACTTCAGGCGCACGACCGCGTCGCCGGGTGCGAGTTCGGCCATGGCGTCGTGCAGGGCGCCGGCGGAGGTGTCCAGGGCGATCTGGAGGGTGAGTCCGTCGTCGAGGGCGCCCAGTTCGAGGTCGTGGGCCTCGGCGGCGGGGGAGTTGGGCAGCTCGACGAGTCCGGCGCCCCGGGCGAGCGCCCGGCAGGCGGCCACCAGGTCCCTCGCGTTGGCCGCGAGGTGGGCTGCCACGTGCGACCTGGACCAGCCCGGCAGTCGGGTGGACTCGGCCCAGTCCTCCTCCGAGTAGCTGATGGTCCGGCCGAGGAGGAGGTGCGTCTGTTCGCGCACCGCCTGGAGGACACTCTCGTCGGGTGCGCCGTCTCCAACGCTCAGCGGGCTCGGCATGGGCGACACACTAGCAACTCGTCCCGTTCGCGCGATCGACGACGGGAAAAACTCTCGCGCGGGCGGACGGAGCTACTGAACTGATGTTCGAATTCGCTTCGGGAAGTGCGTATGATGTGCCGGGTGAACGAACGGCTGACAGTCCGCGGTGCCCGGATGCACAACCTCAAGAACGTCTCCCTCGACATCCCACGGGACTCCCTCGTGGTGTTCACCGGCCTCAGCGGGTCCGGCAAGTCGTCCCTTGCGTTCGACACCATCTTCGCCGAGGGCCAGCGTCGCTACGTCGAGTCCCTGTCCTCCTACGCCAGGCAGTTCCTGGGGCAGATGGACAAGCCCGACTGCGACTTCATCGAGGGCCTGTCCCCGGCGGTCTCGATCGACCAGAAGTCGACCAGCCGCAACCCGCGCTCCACCGTCGGCACCGTGACCGAGGTCTACGACTACCTGCGCCTCCTGTACGCCCGCATCGGCATCCCGCACTGCCTCGAGTGCGGCGAGCCGATCGGCAAGCAGTCCCCCCAGCAGATCGTGGACCGGCTGCTGGGCATGGAGGAGGGCACCCGGTTCCAGATCCTCGCGCCCGTCATCCGCGGCCGCAAGGGCGAGTACCAGGAACTCTTCCGACAGCTGAGCTCCGACGGGTTCAGCCGCGTCCGCGTGGACGGCAAGGTGCACCCGCTCACCGAGGTGCCCGCCCTGAACAAGAAGATCAAGCACGACATCGACGTGATCGTGGACCGGGTGGTGGTGAAGCCCACCGCCAAGCAGCGCATCACGGAGTCGGTCGAGGCGGCGCTCGGGCTTGCCAACGGGATCGTCGGCGTCGAGTTCGTGGACCTCCCCGCAGACGACCCGGAGCGGGAGAAGCGGTTCTCCGAGGCGATGGGCTGCCCGAACGACCACGACGTCGCCATCGAGGAACTGGAGCCCCGCCAGTTCTCCTTCAACGGGCCCTGGGGTGCCTGCCCCGCCTGTGCGGGCCTGGGCACCACCCTCGAGGTGGACCCGGAACTGGTGGTTCCCGACGTCACGCTCACCCTGGCCGAGGGCGCCATCGCGCCGTGGGCCACTGCCCACCTGCGCGGCCACTACGAGCACGTGCTGGACTCGCTGGCCGCCGAACACAAGTTCAGTGTGCACACGCCCTGGGAGGAACTGCCGGCCAAGCACATCAAGCTGCTGCTGAACGGGGTCAAGGACCCCGTGCTGGTCACCTACCGGAACCGCTTCGGCCGTACCCGCAGCTACACCCAGAAGTACGAGGGCATCCTCCCGTTCGTCCGCCGTCGGCACGGTGAGGCGGAGACCGACGCCGCCCGCGAGCGCTGGGGCGGCTACATGCGTGAGATCGCCTGCTCCACATGCCACGGGGCGCGCCTGCGCCCCGCCACGCTGGCAGTGACCGTGGCCGGCACGAACATCGCGGAACTCTCGGACATGTCGATCGGCGAGGCCAACGACTTCCTCACCGGGCTGACCCTCACCGAGCGTGAGGCCCAGATCGCCGCCCGTGTGGTGAAGGAGATCCAGGCCCGGTTGCGGTTCCTGCTCGACGTCGGCCTGGACTACCTGACGTTGTCGCGCGGGGCCGGCACCCTGTCGGGCGGCGAGGCGCAGCGCATCCGCCTCGCCACCCAGATCGGCTCCGGCCTGGTGGGGGTGCTCTACGTGCTCGACGAGCCCAGCATCGGACTGCACCAGCGCGACAACCTGCGCCTCATCCAGACGCTGCAGCGCCTCCGGGACCTCGGCAACACGCTCATCGTCGTGGAGCACGACGAGGACACGGTGCGGGCCGCGGACCACGTCGTCGACATCGGTCCCGGCGCCGGCGAGTACGGCGGCCGGATCGTCGTCGAGGGCACCGTCGAGGACCTCCTGGCCAGCGAGGAGTCCCTCACCGGCGGCTACCTCGCCGGCCGGCTGAGCATCCCCGTGCCCGAGGTGCGCCGCCCCGGCAACGGGAACCACGTGGCCGTGATCGGCGCGCGGGAGCACAACCTGAAGAACATCGACGTGAAGTTCCCGCTCGGGACCCTGACCGCCGTCACCGGGGTCAGCGGCTCCGGGAAGTCGTCACTGGTGAACTCCATCCTCTACACCGCGGCCGCCCGGCAGATCTACTCCGCCAAGGCCGTCCCCGGTCGGCACCGCTCCCTGAAGGGCCTCGAGCACCTGGACAAGGTGATCCAGGTGGACCAGTCGCCGATCGGCCGCACCCCGCGCTCCAACCCCGCCACCTACACCGGCGTGTTCGACAAGATCCGCACACTGTTCTCCCAGACCCCGGAGGCCAAGGTGCGCGGCTACCTGCCCGGCAGGTTCTCCTTCAACGTCAAGGGCGGGCGCTGCGAGAACTGCACCGGCGACGGCACCATCAAGATCGAGATGAACTTCCTGCCCGACGTCTACGTCCCCTGCGAGGTCTGCCACGGCGCGCGCTACAACCGCGAGACGCTCGAAGTGCACTACAAGGGCAAGTCCATCTCCGACGTGCTGGACATGTCCATCAGCGAAGGGGTGGAGTTCTTCGCCTCCATCAACTCCATCGCCCGCCACCTGCGGACGCTGAACGAGGTGGGGCTCGGCTACGTCCGGCTCGGGCAGGCCGCCACCACGCTCTCCGGCGGCGAGGCGCAGCGCGTCAAGCTGGCCGCGGAACTACAGAAGCGCTCCACCGGCCGCACCCTCTACGTGCTGGACGAGCCCACCACCGGGCTGCACTTCGAGGACATCCGCAAGCTGCTGCTGGTGCTGCAGAAGCTCGTCGACACCGGCAACACCGTCGTGGTGATCGAGCACAACCTGGACGTCATCAAGTCGGCCGACCACGTCATCGACATGGGCCCCGACGGCGGCTCCCGCGGTGGTCAGGTGGTGGCCACGGGCACGCCGGAGGACATCGCCGCGGTGGAGGGTTCGGCGACGGGTGAGTTCCTGAGGTCGATGCTCGCCCAGTGAGCCTCGCTCAGGCGGTCACCACCAGCATGTCACCGGTGTCCTCGACGGTGACGGCGGGCAGCGGCTCGGTGGCCGGACCCTCGATGGGTGAGCCGTCGGAGGTGTCGAACAGCGAGCCGTGGCAGGCGCAGTGGATGCCTTCGGGTCGCACCTCGCGGACGATGCAGTGCTGGTGCGTGCACAGCGCCGAGTAGGCCAGGAAGGTGCCCTCCTCGGGCTGCACCACCACCACGCGCGCATCGGCCAGCACCACGCCGCCGCCGACCGGGACGTCGCCCTTCGGGACCTCGATGGGGCCGCCTGTCGGGCCGGGCTCCATCTCTGGGCTGCAGGCGGCCAACAGCGAAGTCGCAATTGCCGCACCGGTGATCAGGACCTCGCGTCGGGTGGTCATGGGGAGAGCATAGGGCGCGGGACAAGGGGTTGCGCGTCAGTGCGCCAGCTAGCTGACCAAGGGCTCGAGGGTGGCGGGCAGTGCCGAGCAGTCCAGGCCGTCGCGACCACCGTCGACGAGCTCGGCCAGGACGGGGTTCTCGCCGAGGTCCACCCACAGCCTGCAGCCCTCGTCGGCGGACAGTGCGGCGCGGCCGCCGATCTCGGTCTCAGCGGCGTCGACAGCGGGTGCCGGTGGCATCACGGTCCCGAACGCGAGGTTCAGGTCCCAGGAGTCACCCACCATGCACTCGGCGTGGTTGCCCGTGCGGACCTCCACAGGTCCCTCGATGCCGAGCGCCTCCCCGATCCCGGCGTCCGTGACCGCGGCGCAAAGGAGACCAGCGCGCACAGGTCGAGCGCCTGCCGGTCGGCCAGGGGTGGACGCTCCGGCAGGTCACGGGCCGGGGCGCCGCAGGCACCCAGGGACAGTGCGAGGGCGATTCCGGCGATCCCGCAGAGCAGTTGGCGAAGGGTGCGGGTGGCTCTGCTGGTCATGGAACGGGAACCCAACACCGGCGCGGTCCACAGCCGACCTCCCGGCCCCGGCGGGAACCGGGGCGGGAACCGTCGGTGGCCGCGCCTATGATCGACGGCATGGCTGACCCGTCCACCTACCGCCCACGGCCCGGTTCCATCCCACTGGACCCGGGGGTCTACCGGTTCTTCGACGCGTTCGGCAACGTCATCTACGTCGGCAAGGCCAAGAGCCTGCGCCAACGCCTCAACTCCTACTTCGCGGACCCGGCCTCCCTGCACTTCCGCACCCAGACCATGGTGCGCACCGCGGCGAAGGTGGAGTGGACCGTCGTCGCCAACGAGTTGGAGGCGCTGCAGCTCGAGTACACCTGGATCCAGGAGTTCGACCCGCGCTTCAACGTCAAGTACCGCGACGACAAGTCCTACCCGTGGCTGGCGGTGACGGTGGCCGACGAGTACCCGCGCGTGTTCGTCGGGCGCGGCGCGAAGCGGCGCGGCACCCGCTACTTCGGACCGTTCGGCCAGGCCTGGGCCATCCGGGAGACCCTCGACCTGCTGCTGCGGGTGTTCCCGATGCGCTCCTGCACGGCCGGGGTGTTCAAGAGCGCGCGGGCCGCGGGCAGGCCGTGCCTCCTCGGGGACATCGGCAAGTGTGCCGCACCCTGCGTGGGGCGGGTGAGCGCCGACGAGCACCGCGAGATCGTGGACCAGTTCTGCTCCTTCATGGCCGGCAACACCGCAGGCATCATCGGCGAGATCGAGCGGGAGATGTACCAGGCCTCGGCAGACCTGAACTTCGAGCGCGCCGCCTACCTGCGCGACTCCCTGAACGCCCTCAACAAGGCCAAGGAGCGCAACACCGTCGTCCTGAAGGAGTCCACCCGGGCGGACATCGTCGGGTTCGCCGACGACGGCCAGCAGGTGGCGGTCCAGGTGTTCCACGTCCACGGCGGCCGCATCACCGGCGAGCGGGGCTGGGTGGCCGACCGCGCCGACGACCTGGACCTAACAGAACTGCTCGAACCGTTCCTGCTGCAGCTCTACGACGAGGTGGGCGTGGACATCCCGCCGCAG
Source organism: Tessaracoccus terricola (assembly GCF_054776555.1). Lineage (NCBI taxonomy): Bacteria > Bacillati > Actinomycetota > Actinomycetes > Propionibacteriales > Propionibacteriaceae > Tessaracoccus > Tessaracoccus terricola. Next base: position 69,547 of record NZ_BAAHBS010000007.1, read on the forward strand.
ATCCTCAGCTCGGTGGAGGCGGAGGAGTCCCTGGTGGAACTCCTCGCCGAGCGCCGCGGCGGACGCGTCGAGGTGAGGGTGCCGCTGCGGGGCGACAAGCGCGTCCTGCTGGACACCGTCGTGAAGAACGCGGAGCTGGCGCTGAAGCAGCACCAGACCCGGCGGGCCACGGACCTCACCACCCGCAACGCCGCACTGGAGGAGGTGGCGGAGGCCCTCCGGCTGGAGGAGCCGCCGCTGCGGATCGAGTGCTACGACATCTCGCACACCATGGGCACCGAGGTGGTGGGATCCATGGTGGTCTTCGAGGACGGCCTGGCCAAGAAATCCGAGTACCGCCGCTTCATCATCAAGAGCTTCGAGGGGTCCAACGACATCGCCGCCATGGACGAGGTGCTGCGCCGCCGGTTGGGACGCCTCCTCGACGAACGCGGCCGCTCGCAGCCGCTGGAGGGCGACGACGGCGGCCCGCTGTTGGTGGACCCCACCACCGGCGCACCCCGGAAGTTCGCCTACGCCCCGGCCCTGATCGTCGTCGACGGCGGCCTGCCGCAGGTCAACGCGGCACAGCAGGTGCTGGACGAGCTGGGCCTGGCCGACGAGATCGCGCTGTGCGGGCTGGCCAAACGGCTCGAGGAGGTCTGGGTGCCTGGGGAGGACTACCCGGTGATCATGCCCCGCGCCAGCGAGGGCCTCTACCTGCTGCAGCGCCTGCGCGACGAGGCCCACCGCTTCGCCATCACCCACCACCGCTCCCGCCGGGCCAAGAACATGGTCTCGTCCCTGCTGGACGGCATCCCGGGCCTGGGGGAACTGCGGCGCAAGGCGCTGCTGACCTACTTCGGCAGCCTCCGCAAGCTGCGGGCGGCCACCGTCGAGGAGATCTCCCAGGTGCCGGGCTTCGGGCCCACCCTCGCGGCCGCGGTGCACGCGGCCGTGAAGGACTCCGGTGGTGAGGCCATCAACCTCACCACCGGAGAGGTCACCGAGACCTGAGCCGGGTCAGTCCGCCTCGGGGTCGGTGCCGGGCTCCTCGTCGTCGCTCTCGATCTGCTCCTCGTGGAGGGCCTTGAAGCGGCGCCGCGCCCCGTGCAGGATCGGCTCGGTGTAGCCCGACGGGGAGACCGTGCCCTGCAGGACCAGGTCCCTGGCCGCGGTCCAGGCTATCGAGTCCTCGAAGCAGCCTTCCGGCCCCGGCGTCATCGGGAGGTAGTCCGGGTCCCCGCCGTTCTGGGCGTCGACGACCGGCGCCATCCGCCGCAGTGACTCGACGACCGATTCCTGTGAGACCACGCCGTGCCGGATCCAGTTGGCCAGCAGCTGGGAGCTGATGCGGCAGGTGGCCCGGTCCTCCATCAGGGCGACGTCGTCGATGTCGGGGACCTTCGAGCAGCCGACGCCCTGGCTGACCCAACGCACGACGTAGCCGAGGATCGACTGGCAGGAGTTGTCCACCTCCCGGCGCCGCTCCTCCTGGGACCAGTCCGTGCGTGGCGCGAGGGGGATCTCCAGCAGCTGGGACAGCTCCGCACGCCGACCCCCGCGCCCGATCTCGGCCTGCCGTCCCCGGACATCGGTCAGGTGGTAGTGAGTGGCGTGCAGCGTCGCGGCCGTGGGGGAGGGGACCCAGGCGGTGTTGGCCCCGGCCTGCGGGTGCCCCAGCTTCTGCTCCAGCATGTCCGCCATCTGCTCGGTCATGGCCCACATCCCCTTGCCGATCTGGGCGTGCCCAGGCAGTCCGCAGGTGAGCCCGACGTCGACGTTCCAGTCCTCGTAGGCCCCCATCCAGGTGGCCTGCCTCATCTCGGCCTTGCGGATCATCGGCCCGGCCTCCATGGAGGTGTGGATCTCGTCCCCGGTGCGGTCCAGGAAACCGGTGTTGATGAAGATGATCCGGGCGGGGGCCTCGGCGATGCAGGCCGCGAGGTTGACCGTGGTGCGGCGCTCCTCGTCCATGATCCCCATCTTGATGGTGTTGTGCGGCAGGCCCAGCGCGTCCTCGACGGCGGCGAACAGTTGGGTGGTGAAGGCCACCTCGGCCGGTCCGTGCTGCTTGGGCTTGACGATGTAGATGGAACCCGCCCGCGAGTTGAGGCGCTCGTTGCGGGCGTACAGGCCGGGCATCGCGCACAACGCCGTGACGATCGCGTCGAGGATCCCCTCGGGCAGTTCGTTGCCCTCGGCGTCCAGGACGGCGGGCGTGGTCATCAGGTGCCCGACGGTGCGGCACAGCATCAGCGCCCTGCCGTGCAGGCGGACCTCCCCGCCGTCGGGGGCGGTGTGGAACCTGTCCGGGTCAAGGGTGCGGGTGAAGCACCGGCTGCCCTTGGTCATCGTCTGGGCGGCGATGCCGTCGTTGAGCCGCAGCCAGTTGCGGTACCCGACCACCTTGTCCGGGCCGTCGACGGCGGCGACGGAGTCCTCGAAGTCCATGATCGCGGTGACGGCGGACTCGAGGACGACGTCGTCGATGCCGGCCAGGTCCGTGGCCCCGATCGCCCCGGCCGGGTCGATGCGCAGCTCGATGTGCAGGCCGTGGTGGCGCAGCAGGATGTGGCTGGGGGAGCCGGCCTCGCCGCGGTAGCCGGCGTAGCAGCCCTCGTCGGCCAGGCCGACGACCTCGCCCGAGGTGAGCTTGGCCCGCAGCCGCTGCCCGGCCTCGTAGACCATGACGTCGCTGTGGGAGCCGGAGCTGAGCGGGACGGCACGGTCCAGGAACTCCCTGGCCCACCGGATGACCCGCTCGCCCCGGACCGGGTTGTAGCCCCGGCCCGCGGCCGCGCCGTCGTCGTCGCCGATGGCGTCGGTGCCGTAGAGCGCGTCGTAGAGGGATCCCCAACGGGCGTTGGCGGCGTTGATCGCGAACCGCCGGTTGGTGACCGGGACCACCAGCTGCGGGCCGGCGATCTCGGCGATCTCGGCGTCCACCCTGGCGGTGCGGGCGCGGACCTCGGCGGGCTCGCGGTGGAGGTAGCCGATCTCCCGCAGGAACCGTTCGTAGTGCTCGGGGTCCGGGGTGCCGGGGCGGCTGCGGTGGTACTCGTCGATGGCCCGCTGCAGCCGCTCCCGCTCGGCGAGGAGCGCCCGGTTGCGGTCGGAGAACTCCGCGAAGACCTTCACGAAGCCCGCCCAGAACGTGTCCCGGTCCACGCCGGTGCGCAGGAGGGCGTCGTGGTCGATGAACTCGACGAGGGCTCGGTCCACCTGCAACTCGCCGATGCGGGTGTGGGTGGGGACGGCCTGCCGGGTGGGTGCCTGGATCGTGGTGGTCATCTCGGAATCTTCCTTCCTGGGTGTGGGTGTGGCTCAGTGGAACTGAGCGGCCTCGGTGGAGCCCGTGAGGGCGGTGGTGGAACTGCTGGGGTTGATGGCGGTGGCGATCTGGTCGAAGTAGCCGGTCCCCACCTCGCGCTGGTGCCTGGTGGCGGTGTAGCCCTGCGCCTCGGAGGCGAACTCGCGCTCCTGCAGCTCGACGTAGGCGGACATGCCGTTGCGGGCGTAGCCCTGCGCGAGGTCGAACATGGAGTGGTTCAGGGCGTGGAAGCCGGCCAGGGTGATGAACTGGAAGGCGTAGCCCATCGCGCCCAGCTCGCGCTGGAACTTCGCGATGGTGGCGTCGTCCAGGTGCTTGCGCCAGTTGAACGACGGGGAGCAGTTGTAGGCCAGCTTCTGGTCCGGGTGCTCGGCCTTGATGGCCTCGGCGAACTTCGCCGCGAGCTCCAGGTCCGGGGTGGCGGTCTCCATCCACAGCAGGTCCGCGTACGAGGCGTAGGCGCGGCCGCGGGCGATGCAGGACTCCAGGCCCGGGCGGATCTTGTGGAACCCCTCGGCGGTGCGCTCCCCGGTGAGGAACTCCTGGTCGCGCTCGTCGACGTCGGAGGTGATCAGCGTGGCCGCCTCGGCGTCCGTGCGGGCGATGATCACCGTGGGGACCCCGGCGACGTCCGACGCCAGTCGGGCTGCATTCAGGGTGCGCTCGTGCTGCTTGGTGGGGATGAGCACCTTGCCGCCGAGGTGGCCGCACTTCTTCTCCGAGGCGAGCTGGTCCTCCCAGTGCACCCCGGCCGCGCCTGCGGTGATCATGGACAGCATGAGTTCGTAGGCGTTCAACGGGCCTCCGAAGCCGGCCTCGGCGTCGGCGACGATCGGGACCAGCCAGTCCTCGACGGTGTGGATTCCCTCGGCGTGCTCGATCTGGTCCGCGCGCAGCAGCGCGTTGTTGATCCTGCGGACCACCTGCGGGACCGAGTTGGCGGGGTACAGGGACTGGTCCGGGTAGGTCTGGCCGGAGAGGTTGGCGTCGGCCGCCACCTGCCAGCCCGAGAGGTAGATGGCCTGCAGGCCGGCCTTGACCTGCTGCACCGCCTGGTTGCCGGTCAGGGCGCCGAGCGCGTTGACGTAGTCCTGGGAATGGAGCTTGTCCCAGAGGCGCTCGGCGCCGCGGTGGGCCAGGGTGTGCTCCTCCCGGACCCGGCCGCGCAGCCGCACCACGTCGTCGGCGGTGTAGTCGCGTCGGACGTCCGCCCAGCGGGGGTTGTGCTGCCAGTCGTGCTCGATGAGTTCGGCCGAGATCGGCTCCAACATGGGGATCACTTCCTTCGTCTTGCCGGGGCCGGCGCCGGTGCGGGCCCCTCGTGGAACACAACGTTGGCGGGCCGTGCAAGGAATTCCTAGATGAATTTCGTGGAAAGAAACGTAGAAATTCCCGTATGCTGAATTTCATGGCTGTCGACGAGGATGACCGAGCAAATCTTGATGTCGAGACAGATGTTTTCGACCCGTTTTCGCTGGGGCGCCAGCTGCGCCACCTCCGCAAGGAGCGTGGACTGACCCTGGCGCAGGTGGCGGCCGAGTCCGGGATCGCCGCCTCCCAGCTCTCGCTGATGGAGACCGGCAAGCGGGAGGCGAAGCTGTCGAACCTGCAGAAGCTCGCCCGTCTCTACGGCGCGACGCTAGACGAGATCACCGCGCCCGTGCCCAATCGACGGGCCCAGTTGGAGATCGAGCTGGAGCGCCTGATGCGCTCCCCGCTGGCCCGGGCGCGGGCGTTGCCGCCAGTGCGGATCTCGCCGCGGATGCCGATGGAGGTGCTCGAGGCGCTCGTCGCCCTCCACCGGGAGCTGGCCCGCGACGCGGAGGAGCGGATCGCCACCCCGGAGGAGGCGCGCCGCGCCAACGCGAAGCTGCGCGCCGAGATGCGGGCGCAGGACAACTACTTCGGGGGCATCGAGGCGGAGGCTGCGAAGCTCCTCGCCCGGGTGGGGTATGAGTCCGGGCCGCTGTCCCAGCACTTCATCGGCGAGATCACCGAGCACCTCGGGTTCGCGCTGCACCACGTGGGGGACCTGCCGCACTCCACCCGCTCGGTGACCGACCTCAAGCACATGCGGATCTACCTGCCCGCCGCCAGTTCCACGGACCACGAACCGCGTTCGGTGTTGCTGCAGGCATTGGGCAGCTACGTGCTGCGGCACTCGCCGCCCACCAGCTACGGCGACTTCCTGCGGCAGCGGGTGGAGACCAACTACTTCGCCGCCGCCCTGCTGATGCCGGAGGCCACGGCCGTCGGCTACCTGCAGCAGGCCAAGGAGCGGCGCGAGCTGGCGGTCGAGGACCTGCGCGACGCGTTCGCCGTCAGCTACGAGGCCGCCGCCCACCGGTTCACGAACCTGTCCACGAAGCACCTCGGGATCCCCGTCCACTTCCAGCGCGTGCACGAGTCCGGGATCATCTACAAGGCCTACGAGAACGACGGCGTGACCTTCCCCAAGGACAACCTCGGGGCCATCGAGGGACAGCCGGTGTGCCGGTACTGGACCTCCCGGCAGGTCTTCGACGTCGCTGACAAGTTCAACGCCTTCAACCAGTACACCGACACGCCGAACGGCACCTTCTGGTGCACGGCACGGGTGGAGCGCGCCAGCGCCGGCTACTTCTCCACCTGCATCGGGGTGACCTACCGAGACTCCAAGTGGTTCCGGGGCCGGGACACCCCGGAGCGCTCAGTGTCCCGTTGCCCGGACCCGACCTGCTGCCGCCGTGCGCCCGAGGACCTGACCGGCCGGTGGGAGGGGCACGCCTGGCCCAGCGCCCGCACCCACGCCCACCTCCTGGCGGCGCTCCCGCCCGGGACCTTCCCCGGGGTCGACGACACCGAGGTCTTCCAGTTCCTCGACGCCCATGCTTGAGGAACCCCGACTTGAACACTGTTCAAGGGGTGGTGTTCAATGGATGACATGACCTCCACGACAGCCACGTCCAGCGCCCGCACCCGGGGCTTCAGCGCCCCCGACCTGGCCCAGATCGCAGTGTTCGCCGCCCTCCTCGCGGCCCTCTCGCTGGCCCCGGCCATCCCGCTGGGTGCCGTTGCCGTGCCCATCACGCTGCAGACCCTCGGGGTGGCGCTGTGCGGCCTGTGCCTCGGCCCGCTCCGCGGTTTCGCCGCCGTCGCGCTCTACGTCGTGGCCGGCCTGGCCGGGCTCCCGATCTTCGCCGGCGGCAAGGCCGGACTGGCGGTACTGGCCGGGCCCACCGTCGGCTACCTGCTGGCGTTCCCGTTCGCGGCCATCGTCACGGGACTGGTGGCCAAGTGGGCGGTCCGCCGCGGCCTCAGCCCCATGACGCCGGTGTGGTTGTTCCTCGGCGTGCTCGCCTCCCGCTACCTCGTGATCCTCCCGTTCGCGCTGGTGGGGCTCACCGGCACCCTCGGCATCGACGTCCCGGCCGCCCTGCTGGTGGACCTGCCGTTCTGGATCGGGGACCTGGTCAAGTCCGTGATCGCCGCCATGCTCGCCTTCGCCGTCCACAAGGCGTTCCCGAGGCTGCTGGGCCGCTGATGATCGAACTCGACGGCGTCAGCGTGGTGGTGCCGGGCAGCCGGCACGGCCAGCCCGACCGCACGCTCCTCGACGACGTCACCCTCCGCCTGGCGGAGCACCGGATCTGCGTCATCGGGGCCAACGGGTCCGGCAAGTCGACGCTGCTGCGGCTGCTCAACGGGATGCGGCAACCCACCTCCGGCAGCATCCGGGTGGGCGGGCACTCCACCGTCGACGACGTCCGGGCCGTCCGCGCCCAGGTGGGGTTCATCTTCACCGACCCGCTCGCGCAACTGCTGATGTCCACGCCCATCGAGGACGTCGAGCTCAGCCTGCGCGCAACCGTGCGCAACCGCAAGGAGCGCACCCGCGCCGCCCAACAACTGCTCGACGAGCGCGGCATCGGGCACCTCGCGCACCAGAGCATCTACGACCTCTCCGGTGGCGAGCGACAACTCGTCGCCCTCACCAGCGTGCTGGCCGTCCAGCCGCGCGTCATCGTCGCCGACGAGCCCACCACGCTGCTGGACCTGCGCAACAAGCTGGCCCTGCGCGCCACCTTCGCCGAGCTCCCGCAGCAGGTCATCTACTCCACCCACGACATGGACGTGGCCGCCGACGCGCAGCGGGTCATCGTCGTCGATGGCGGCCGCATCGTCGCCGACGGCCCGCCGGGGGAGTCGATCTCGTCCTACGAGTCGGCCATGCGGGTGGGGCCGTGAACACCCACACGAGCGTCTTCGGAATCTTCCAGCCCGGACCCGGGTGGCTGTTCGGGCTGCCGGTGGGTTGGAAGTACCTGTTGGTGCTGGCCCTCAGCGTCCCGACGCTGGTGGTGGCGCAGTGGTGGTTCACCCTCGCCTCCCTCGCCGTGGTGCTGGCGGTGGCGGCCACGTCGGGCCTGGGCCCGGGACGGATGCTGCGTCTGGGCTGGATGCTGTGGGCCATGCTCGCGGTACTGCTCGGGTTCCACCTCGTCACGCTCCACCCCACGGCCGCAGTGATGCGGCCCGGCAACATCCTCGTCGCAGTGCTTGCCGCCCGCATGCTGACGCTCACCACGTCAATGCCGGTACTGATGGACGCCCTGGCCACGGCACTGACGCCGCTGCGGCTGCTCCGCCTAGACCCCGCGCAGGCGGCACTCGCCGTCGCCCTGATGATCCGCTCCATCCCGTTCCTGATGGGCACTGTCGACGACGCCCGCGCCGCAGCCGGTGCCCGCGGCCTCGGCCGCAACCCCGCCCGGCTGCTCACACCCGTGATGCTGGGCGCCGTCGGCTACGCCGAGCGCACTGGTGAGGCGCTGCAGGCGCGTGGCATCGGCGACAGCCGGTCCTGAAGCCCCACTAGGCTGTGGGGCATGGCAGCAGCTCCCACCACAGACCTCCAGCGTTTCGTGATCGTCACCGGCATGTCCGGGGCCGGGCGCCGCACCGCCGCCCACACGATGGAGGACCTGGGCTGGTACGTGATCGACAACCTGCCGCCCCTGATGCTCCCGGAACTGGCACAGCAGATGCGCTCTGTGGGGGAACTGCGGGTCGCGGTCGTCCTCGACGTCCGCTCCCGGGTGCAGTTCGAGCAGATCCCCGTCGCGCTGGAGGAACTCCGCGCCCGCGGCTGCGAGGTCACCGTGCTCTACCTCGAGGCCACCGACGACATCATCGTCCAGCGCCAGGAGTCCAGCCGGCGCCCGCTGCCGATGCAGGGTGACGACCGACTCGTCGACGGCATCACCCGCGAGCGACGCCTGATGGCCGACATGCGGGCCAGCGCCGACATCGTCGTGGACACCTCGCGGCTCAGCGCCCGCCAGCTCGCGCAGCGCATCTCCAACCACTTCGGCAGCGAGGAGACCGACAACCTGAAGGTCTCGCTGATCTCGTTCGGCTTCAAGAACGGCGTGCCCGTGGACGCCGACATCGTCTTCGACGTCCGGTTCCTGCCCAATCCGTTCTGGGTGCCGGAACTGCGCCCCAAGACGGGCCTGTCCAAGGACGTGGCCGACTACGTGCTGGGCCAGGACGCGGCCGCGCAGTTCCAGGAGAACATGGTGGACCTGGTCCGCACGGTCGCCCCCGGCTACCTCGTGGAGGGCAAGCGCCAGGTCACCATCGCCGTTGGCTGCACCGGCGGCAAGCACCGCTCCACCTCGATGAGCGAGGAACTGGCCAACCGGCTGCGGGAAGAGGGGTTCGCCGTGAAAGTCCTGCACCGGGACCTGGGGAAGGAATGAACGTGCAGCGCCCCGGCGGGGACCTGGTCCTGGCACCGAGGGTGGTCGCGTTCGGCGGCGGCCACGGCCTGTCCGTCTCGCTCACCGCGTTGCGCCGCCTCACCGACCGGCTCACCGCTGTGGTCACCGTCGCCGACGACGGCGGCTCCTCGGGCCGGCTCCGCGACGAGTTCGGGTGCCTGCCGCCGGGGGACCTGCGGATGGCGCTGGCCGCGCTCTGCAGTGACGACCACGTCGGCCGCACCTGGGCCCGCGTCCTGCAGTCCCGCTTCGGTGGCGACGGCAGCCTGGCCGGCCACGCCATCGGCAACCTCCTGATCGCCGGCCTGTGGCAGCAGTTGGACGACCCGGTGGCCGGGCTGGACATGGTGGGGGACCTGCTGCGCACCCGTGGCCGGGTGCTGCCGATGAGCTCCGTGCCGCTGGAGATCGAGGCGGACGTGATAGGGCTCGACCCCGTCGCGCCCGACGAACTGGCCACCCTGCGCGGCCAGGCCAGCGTCGCCAAGACCCGCTCCACCGTCCAGTCCGTCCGGCTGGTGCCGTCGTCGCCCCCGGCACGCCCGGAGGCCGTCGAGGCCGTGATGGCTGCCGACAGCATCGTGCTGGGCCCCGGCTCCTGGTTCACGTCGGTGATCCCGCACCTGCTGGTGCCGGACCTCGCCGAGGCCATCGTCACCACCAAGGCCCAGCGGGTGCTGGTGCTGAACCTCGCGCCCGCCGACGAGACCGACGGCTTCTCCGCCTCCCGCCACATCGAACTGCTCGCCGAGCACGCCCCGCGGCTGACGCTCGACGTCGTGGTGGCGGACAAGGGTTTCGCCTCCACGGACCCGCACCTCGAGGCCTACGTGGCCTCGCTCGGTGCCACCCTGTTGAGTGCGGACGTCGCCATGCGTGACGGCTCCCCGCGGCATGACCCGAACCGGCTGGCGGCTGTACTCTCCGAGGTTCTGGAGACCGCCACCGGTCCCACCGAGTGAATGACAGGATGAATGCAATGGCACTGACGCAGAAGGTCAAGTCCGAGCTCGCCGCCGTGGTCACGCCGCACCCGAACGCGCGACGTGCCGAGGTGGCGGCGATGCTGCGCTTCGGCGGGGGACTGCACCTGGTCGGGGGCCGCATCGTCGTGGAGGCCGAGCTGGACACCAACGCCGCCGCACGGCGCCTGCGCTCATTCATCGCGGAGCTGTACTCGCTCGAGAGCGAGATGCTCGTCATCAACTCCTCCGGCCTGCGCCGCACCACTCGCTACACCGTGCGGGTGGTCCGCGACGGTGAGGCGCTGGCCCGCCTCACCGGCCTGGTGGACCAGCAGCGTCGGCCCGTGCGGGGCCTGCCGCCGGTGGTGGTGGGCGGCTCCATCGCCGACGCGGTCGCCGTGTGGCGCGGCGCGTTCCTCGCCCGCGGGTCCCTCACCGAGCCCGGGCGCTCCATGTCGCTGGAGATCACCTGCCCCGGCTCCGAGGCCGCTCTGGCCCTGATCGGCGCAGCGCGCCGGCTCGGGATCCAGGTCAAGTCCCGCGAGGTGCGGGGCGTGGACCGCGTCGTCCTGCGCGACGGCGAGGCCATCGCCGACCTGCTGACCCGGATGGGTGCCCAGGAGGCACGCCTGGTCTGGGAGGAGCGTCGCATGCGCCGCGAGGTCCGCGCCCAGGCCAACCGCCTCGCCAACTTCGACGACGCCAACCTGCGCCGCTCCGCGAGGGCCGCCGTCGCCGCCAGCGCCCGGGTGGAGCGCGCCCTCGAGATCCTCGGCGAGGACGTCCCGGACCACCTGCGGATGGCGGGCGAACTGCGGCTGGAGCACCGCCAGGCCAGCCTCGAGGAACTGGGCCGCCTGCACGATCCGGTGCTCACCAAGGACGCCATCGCCGGCCGCATCCGCCGACTGCTCTCCACCGCTGACAAGGCCGCCGACGCGGCCGGCGTGCCCAACACCGAGGCCAGCCTCCCGGCGGACATGCGCGAGGTGGACTGAGGTCCCGAGCAGCGGGTGCCCGCATGTTGCACCCCGACTGTTCCCCTGAAACCGGAGTGATTAGGATGGGATCGTCCGAATGGCGCGTGCGTGCTGCTGGATCAAGCCGTGGTGCGTACCGTCAGGTATCTCTTGAAGGGGATCTATCCATATGACCGTCAAGGTTGGAATCAACGGCTTCGGCCGCATTGGCCGCAACTACTTCCGCGCCCTGGTCGCTTCCGGCGCCGACCTCGAGGTAGTTGCCGTCAACGACCTCACCGAGAACAAGACGCTCGCGCACCTCCTGAAGTACGACTCGATCCTCGGCCGCTTCGCCGACGAGGTCAGCTACGACGACGACGCCATCATCGTCGGCGGCAAGGAGATCAAGGCCTTCGCCGAGAAGGACCCCGCGAACCTCCCCTGGGCAGAGCTGGGCGTTGACATCGTCATCGAGTCCACCGGCTTCTTCACCGACGCCACCAAGGCCAAGGCGCACATCGACGCCGGCGCCAAGAAGGTCCTGATCTCCGCCCCGGCGAAGAACGAGGACCTGACCGTGGTCATGGGTGTCAACGACAACCTGTACGACCCGGCCGCGCACCACATCATCTCCAACGCGTCCTGCACCACCAACTGCCTGGCCCCGATGGCCAAGGCGCTGAACGACGGCATCGGCATCACCAAGGGCCTGATGACCACGATCCACGCCTACACCGCCGACCAGAACCTGCAGGACGGTCCCCACAAGGACCTGCGTCGCTCCCGCGCCGCCGCCCTCAACATGGTCCCCACCACCACCGGTGCGGCCAAGGCCGTCGCCCTGGTGCTGCCCGAGCTGAAGGGCAAGCTGGACGGCTACGCCATGCGCGTTCCCACCCCCACCGGCTCCGCCACCGACCTCACCTTCGAGGCCTCGCGTGAGACCTCCGTCGAGGAGATCAACGAGATCATCAAGAAGGCCGCCGACGGCAAGGTGCTCGTCTACACCGAGGACGAGATCGTGTCCAAGGACATCGAGACCGACCCGGCCTCCTGCATCTTCGACGCCAAGCTCACCAAGGTGATCGGCAACCAGGTCAAGGTGCTCGGCTGGTACGACAACGAGTGGGGCTACTCCAACCGCCTCGTGGACCTGACCGTCCTCGTCGGCAGCAAGCTCTGATCCGAGACAACTGAACAAGAAGGGAAAGCCCATGGTGAGATCCATTGACGATCTTGGTGACCTGTCCGGAAAGCGGGTCCTGATCCGCTGCGACTTCAACGTCCCGCTGGATGGCGAGACCATCACCGACGACGGGCGCATCCGCGCCGCGTTGCCCACCCTGAAGAAGCTGCGCGAGAGCAACGCCAGGATTGTCATCATGGCTCACCTGGGCCGCCCCAAGGGTTCGGTGAACCCGAAGTTCTCCCTGGCCCCGGTGGCCGGGCGGCTCTCCGAGCTGCTCGGCACCGAGGTCCGGCTCGCCGGTGACGTGGTGGGAGACTCCGCCACGGCCACCGTCGAGGGCCTCGGCGACGGTGACGTCGCCCTGCTGGAGAACGTGCGCTACGAGCCCGCCGAGGAGTCCAAGGACGAGGCCGAGCGCACCGAGCTGGCCAAGAAGTACGCCGCCTTCGGTGACGTTTTCGTCTCCGACGGCTTCGGCGTCGTCCACCGCAAGCAGGCGTCGGTCTACGACGTCGCCAAGCTGCTGCCGAACGCCGCCGGCTACCTGGTCGGCAAGGAGGTCGACGTCCTCAACCGCCTCGTCGGCGAGCCCGAGCGTCCCTTCGTCGTCGTGCTCGGTGGCGCCAAGGTGGCGGACAAGCTGTCGGTCATCGACAACCTGCTGCAGGTGGCGGACACCCTCGTCATCGGCGGCGGCATGCTGTTCACCTTCCTCAAGGCGCAGGGCCACGACATCGGCGCCTCGCTGCTCGACGAGGACAACATCGAGACCTGCAAGTCCTACCTCGAGCAGGCCGCGGCCGCCGGCAAGCAGATCATCCTGCCCACCGACATCCGCGTCGCAGACGGCGCTGACTTCGACAACCGCACCGTCAAGGGTGCCGTCGACGTCGTGGCCGCCGACGCAATCCCCGCCGGCAAGCAGGGCCTGGACATCGGGCCCGAGTCCGAGAAGCTCTTCGCCGACGCCATCCGCGGCGCGAAGACCGTGTTCTGGAACGGCCCCATGGGCGTGTTCGAGATCGCCGAGCTCGCCAAGGGCACGGCCGCCGTGGCCAAGGCCCTCACCGAGGTCGACGGCCTGTCGGTCGTCGGCGGCGGTGACTCCGCGGCCGCTGTCCGCGTCCTCGGCCACGCCGACGACGAGTTCGGACACATCTCCACCGGCGGCGGAGCGTCGCTGGAGTTCCTCGAGGGCAAGGAACTGCCCGGAATCGCAGTGCTGGAAGGAAACAACTGATGACCCGCAAGCCGATCATGGCCGGCAACTGGAAGATGAACCTCAACCACGTCGAGGCCACCGGTCTGGTGCAGAAGCTCGCGTGGACGCTGGCCGACAAGGAGTACGACGGCACCAAGTCCGAGTGCGTCGTCATCCCGCCCTTCACGGACCTGCGCACCGTGCAGACCCTCATCGACGGCGAGCGCATGCCGATCATCCTCGGCGCTCAGAACGTCTCCGAGCACGACTCGGGCGCCTACACCGGTGAGATCAGCGCGGACATGCTGGCCAAGCTTCAGGTGTCCTACGTGGTCATCGGCCACTCTGAGCGCCGCCAGTACCACGGCGAGACCGACGAGCTGATCAACGCCAAGGCGAAGAAGGTCCTCGCCGCCGGCATGACCCCGATCATCTGCGTGGGGGAGGGCCTGGACATCCGCAAGGAGGGCACCCACGTCGAGTACACGCTGGACCAGGTGCGCGGCACCCTCGCCGGCCTGACGGCCGAGCAGGTCGCCGGCCTCGTCATCGCCTACGAGCCCGTCTGGGCCATCGGCACCGGCGAGGTGGCCACCCCGGCCGATGCGCAGGAGGTCTGCGGCGCGATCCGTGCCGACGTCGCCGCCCTGTACGACCAGCCCACCGCCGACGCCGTCCGCATCCAGTACGGCGGCTCCGTCAAGGCCGGTAGCGTGGCCCAGCTGATGGCCCAGCCCGACGTCGACGGCGCGCTCGTCGGCGGGGCCAGCCTGCAGCCGGAGGAGTTCGCCGCCATCGTGCGGTTCTACGACCTGCCCGCCTGACGAACACCCGCGAAGAGCCCCGAGGACCTTGGTCCCCGGGGCTCTTGCCATGCCCGGCCCCACCCGACCCGACACGCCGACAGGAATCGCAGGGAAGGTGGCCCGCTACCTTCTCGGCCGATCCCCGCTCGGTATGTCGGGTCACGCACCGTCCCGCAACGTGGGCGCGGGTGCCCTCCGATGTGGAGATTCCTGAACGCTCGGGTAGACTCGGCCGCGTGATTGTCCCCCTTCTGAGCTGGCCCATTACGACGCTTTCGATCATCCTGATCATCCTCAGCGCCCTCCTGGCCGCATCCGTGCTCCTCCACAAAGGCAGTGGCGGCGGAATGTCGGACCTTTTCGGCGGCGGCATGTCCTCCTCGATGGGTGGTGCCTCCACGGCGGAGCGCAGGCTGGACCGCCTGACGGTGGTCCTGACGGCTGTTTGGGTGCTGACGATCGTTGCATTGCTCGTGCTGTACAAGATCAGTTTCTGAGCAATCCAGAAGTCGTAGTAAAGATAGTTGAACACGAAGTAGTGGAGGAGTAGCTGTGGCAGGTGGCAACGCCATCCGCGGTAGCCGTGTAGGTGCCGGACCAATGGGCGAAGCTGAGCGCGGGGATTCCGCACCCAGGCTTCACGTCTCTTACTTCTGCGCGAGCGGCCACGAGACCCGCCCCGCCTTCGCCGTCGACGCGGCCATCCCGGAGTCCTGGGACTGCCCGCGCTGCGGCCTGCCGGCCAACACCGACGCGGAGAACCCGCCGCCGCCGCCGAAGATCGTGCCCTACAAGACGCACCTCGCCTACGTGAAGGAGCGTCGCACCGAGGCCGAGGCGAAGGAGATCCTCGAGGAGGCCGTCGCCGCCCTGCGCGCCCGCCGCGCGTCCGGCGAGGTCATCTACTAGAAGACTGAACAAGAAGGACGGGTCCCTTTCGGGGCCCGGCCTTCTGCTTCGTCCGGAAGCTGTCTAGAACTCGCAGCGGTACTGCTCGGGCAGCCTGGCCGCGGCCTCGCGGTCGATGAACCAGTAGGTGGCTCGTTCACCCTGCGCGTGGGCCGCCGGCAGGGACTTGTCGCCCTGGATGGCGCGCGCGACGACGTCGGCCTTGGGGGTGCCGTTGGCAATGAACCACAACTCGTCGGTGCGGTTGAGAGCGGGGATGGTCAGCGTGATCCGCTCCGCCGGTGGCTTCGGGGACTCGGTCACCCCGATGACGGTCTTGGTGGTGGCCTCGAAGCTCTGGTGGTTGGGGAAGATGGAGCCGACGTGCCCGTCCTCCCCGACCCCCAGCAGTGTGATGTCGAAATGGGTGTCCCCGAGCTCGGAGGCGTACTCGGAGGCGCACTGGTGCGCGTCCAGGCGACCGTCGGCGGCAGGCATCATGTGGGTGGTGGCGGAGTTCACCTCAAGGGTGCGGGCCAGCCGCGTGACGGCCTGCAGCGAATTGCGGTCCGGGTCCGTGGCGGGCACGAAGCGTTCGTCGCTCCACCACAGCTGCAGCCGCGAGACGTCCAGCCCAGAGCCCGGCACGAGGTCCGCGAACCGCTCGTAGAGGAGGTTGGCCGTCGTGCCGCCAGTGAGGCAGACGTGCACGACGTCCTTGACGCCCTGGAGGGCGACGATCCGGTCCAGGAAGCGGTGCGCCACGACGTCGGCCAGTTCGGCGGCGTCGGAGAGGCGTGCCACGCGTTGGAAGGTCACGGCCCGACCTTTTCAAGGACCCTGCTCACCGCCGCCTCGAAGATGTCGTCGGCGTCCATCCGCTGGAGCTCCTCGGTCAACAGTTCCGTGAGGGGACGACGCTTGAGTGCCACCTTCCGCTCCGGCTGTCCGGGGACGTTGTACAGCGCGATGGTGTCCGAGTTGCCACGGTTGATCACGACGTCACCGTCGGCGGTCTCGAGGCGGACCTCGCTGACGCCGGGACGGGAGTGGTCCTCCATCCGCACCTCGACGCCGAGCCGGGTCTCCAGCCAGGCGGCGAGCAGCATCGCTGGGGCGTTGTCGTGGGCGGCCCTCATGACGGCGCCGGTGACGGTGTGCGGGTACTGGTCCAGGGAGGCCGCCAGCAGCGCCCGCCAGCGGGTCAGCCGGGTCCAGCTCAGGTCCGTGTCCCCCGGGGTGTGGTTGCGGGCCCGGGTGGTGAGGGCGTGCTTCGGGTCCTCGCTGCCCGCGGCATCGGTGATGCGGCGGTTTCCGAGCGCACCGACCGGGTCACTGGCGGGATTCTCGGGCGCCTCGTGCGGCCACCAGACGATGGTGGGGGAGTCCGGCAGGAGCAGCGGCAGGATCACGGAGCCGGCGTGCTCGCGGATCTCGGAGCCGTGGATCCGCAGGGCCAGCAGGTCCCCGGGGGTGCCCTCACCCACCTGGATCTCGGCGTCCAGGTGCGGCTCCTCGGCATCGGAGTAGACCACGACGATCACGCGGGACGGATGGGCCCGGGCGGACGCCTGGGCGGCCTCGAACACGTCGGCGCTGTTGTGGTCCTCTGCCACGACGATGAGCGTGTGGACCATGCCGCCGGTGCCGCCGACGCTCTGGCGTGCGCGTAGCAGCTCGGCGGCGATCTCCTTGGTGGAGGTGTCGTTGAGTTCGATGATCATGTGAGGATCTCCTTCTACGGGCGTCGCCAGGTGAAGCCGTCGGCTGCGAGCATGTCGATCCCGCACTGGGGACCCCAGCTGCCGGCAACGTAGGGCTGGGGCTGTTCGGTCTGGGCGGCCCAGTGCTCGATCACGGCGTCCAGGATCTTCCAGCTCAGCTCCACCTCCTCCTGCAGCGGGAACAGCGGCGGATCTCCCAGCAGGACGTCCAGGATCAGGCGCTCGTAGGCCTCCGGAGAGGTCTCGGTGAACGAGCCGCCGTAGCCGAAGTCCATCGAGACCTCACGGATCTCCATCTGGGTGCCCGGCACCTTGGCGCCGAAGCGCAGGGTGACGCCCTCGTCGGGCTGGATCCGCATCACGAGGGCGTTCACGCCGAGCTCCTCGGTGTCGGTCTTGGTGAACGGCAGGTGCGGCGCCCGCTTGAAACTCAGCGCCACCTCCGTCACGCGACGGGGCATGCGCTTGGCGGCCCGCAGGTAGAACGGCACCCCGGCCCAGCGCCGGTTCTCGACGTCGACGCGGATGGCGGCATAGGTCTCCGTGTTGGACAACGCGTCCACCCCGTCCTCCTCGAGGTAGCCCTTCACGGGCCGCCCGCCCTGCCAGCCGGCCGAGTACTGGCCGCGGGCCGTGTGGGTGTCCATGTCGTCGGGCACCCGGGCGGCGGCCAGCACCTTCTTCTTCTCCGCGCGCAGCTGCGAGGCCTCGAACGACGTCGGCTCCTCCATGGCGGTCAGCGCCAGGAGCTGCAGGAGGTGGTTCTGGATGACGTCCCGGGCGGCGCCGATGCCGTCGTAGTAGCCGGCGCGGCCGCCGATACCGATGTCCTCGGCCATCGTGATCTGGACGTGGCTGACGTAGTGGTTGTTCCAGATGGGTTCGAACATCTGGTTCGCGAACCGCAGCGCCATCAGGTTCTGGACGGTCTCCTTGCCCAGGTAGTGGTCGATGCGGAACACCTCGTGCGGCTCGAACAGGGAGGAAACCACCTTGTTCAGGTCCTGGGCGGAGGCGAGGTCGTGCCCGAAAGGCTTCTCGATTACCACGCGGTTCCAGTTGTCCTCGGTGCGGTCGGTGAGGCCGTGGCGCTTCAGCTGGCTGACGACGATCTCGAAGCTCGAGGGCGGGATGGACAAGTAGAACGCGTGGTTCCCGCCGGTGCCGCGGGCGTTGTCCAGTTCGTGGATGGTGTCGCGCAGGCGGATGAACGCGTCGTCGTCGTCGAAGGTCCCGGGCACGAAGCGGATGCCCTCGAGCAACTGCTCCCAGACCTCCTCGCGGAACTCGGTGCGAGCGTTCTCCTTCACGGCGTCATGAACCTGCTGCGCGAAGTCCTGGGTGGCCCAGTCACGCCGCGCGAAGCCCACCAGGCCGAAGCCGGGCGGCAACATCCCGCGGTTCGCGAGGTCGTAGACCGCAGGCATCAGCTTCTTGCGGGACAGGTCACCCGTCACCCCGAAGATCACCAGGACGCAGGGTCCGGCGATTTGGGGCAGGCGACGATCCTGTGGATCGCGCAGCGGGTTCGTGCTCAGGATCGACATCGGGCTCCTCGGCAGTTTTCGACGAACGGCGTCCCCCACCTTAGTGTGCAAACGGCATGCCCGTTTCCCGTATCGGCGTTCGCGGGCAACCCGGGGTAGACTCGCCGCGGAAGTGACGGTTGGAGGACTGAAAACGTGGTGGCTGGAACTGTGGACCAGACGATGGAGGTCCGTGCGGGCGTCATGGACGTGGTCAAGGCCTATGTCGCCCTGACCAAGCCCAGGATCATCGAACTGCTGCTGGTCACCACCCTGCCTGCGATGTTCCTCGCGGCGCAGGGCCTGCCCCGCTGGGACCTCGTCGTTTGGACGCTCTTCGGAGGCTTGTTCGCCGCGGCCAGCGCCAACACCTTCAACTGCATCCTGGACCGCGACATCGACGAGGTGATGCGCCGCACGCGCCGCCGCCCGATGCCCCGGCACCAGGTGAGCACCGCGGCCGCCACGGTCTTCGGGTTCGTGCTCGCCGTCGCCTCAACGCTGATCCTCGGGTTCGGGGCGAACTGGCTCTCGGCCGGGTTGGCGCTCGGCGCCAACGCCTTCTACGTCTTCATCTACACCATGTGGTTGAAGCGCCGCACGTCCCAGAACATCGTCTGGGGTGGCATCGCCGGTTGCTTCCCACCCCTCATCGGCTGGACCGCCGTCACCGGCGAACTGGCCGTGGCGCCCTTCATCATGTTCATGATCGTGTTCCTGTGGACGCCGCCCCACACCTGGGCGCTGGCGTTCCGCTACAAGGACGACTACGCGGCAGCCGGCGTCCCGATGCTTCCCGTGGTGCGCACCGCACCGCAGGTGGCCACCCAGATCCTGGTCTACTCCGTGGCGACGGTGGCGGTCTCACTGCTGCTGTGGCCCGTGGCCCCCACGGGCTGGATCTACCCGGTGGTTGCCGCCGTCACTGGCGCCGTGTTCCTGGTGGAGGCCGTCCGGCTGCTGCTGCGCGCCCGCGCCGGGCTGGAGGGTGCGCAGCTGAAGGCGATGCGCCTGTTCCACTGGTCCAACAGCTACCTGGCGCTGCTGTTCCTCGCCATGGCCGTGGACCCGCTGCTCACCTGATCCCGCCGCGCCACCGGCTCAGGAGGTCCAGGAGAACACCCTCCGGGCCAGCGCCAGCCCGATGACGGACCAAGCCGCCAGGACCACGAGCGACAGCGGCGTCCCCGAGCGGAGTCCCTCTCCGAGCGCCCCGGTGGGCAGCAACTGGATGACCGGTTGCAGCCACGTCGGGTAGCGGTCCGCCGGGAGCATGATCCCGGCAGCCATGCCGACGAGGTAGACGAGGTTCGCCAGGGCGAGGGTCACCTCGGGGCGCGCCGTCCCCGCCAGTGACAGGGCCAGCCCCGCGAAGGCGACCATGGCGAGGGCCGCGCACCCGAGCGCCACCAGGACGTGGACCGTGTCGGGCATCGGCCGCCAGCCGAGCACCAGCGCCACCATTCCGAGCACCGCCACCTGGGCGGTGGTGATGGCCGCGATCCCCAGGGCCTTCCCGAGCAGGATCCCGGTCTTGCCGAGCGGGGTGGCGGACAGGCGCTCGAGGACGTTGTAGCGCCGTTCGAAGCCCGTGGCGATCGCCAGCGAGGTGAAGCAGGACGACCAGATGGCCAGTGCCAGCACCGAAGGAGCTGTCGTGGCGAAGGGCAGGCCCAGACGGTCACCGAAGAAGCGGCCGCCGAACAGGATCGCGATCGGGATGACGAGGGCCAGCAGTGCCTGCTCGCCGTTCCTGATGATCAGGGTGGCCTCGGTCCGGGCGTGGGCGAGGACCTGCTGGCGACGGGGCGCGGCGGTTCCGGTGGGAGACAGGTCGAGGCTCATTCGCGGTCTCCGGTGGTGTTGGCGAGGAAGACCTCCTCGAGGTCCGCGTGGCGGGTGAGGTCCGCCACGCTTCCCCGGGCGGTGATGGTGCCGCGGTCGATGATGGCCACCTCGTCGGCGAGTTCCGCGGCCTCGTGCATGTCGTGGGTGGTCAGGACGACGGCGACCCCCGCTGCCCGGACCTCGGTGACCAGCGCCCAGACGTTGCGCTTGGCCCTGACGTCGAGGCCGGCCGTCGGCTCGTCGAGGAACACCAGACCCGGTCGACCCACCAGTGCCCCGGCCAGGTTGACCGCCTGCTGCTGACCCCCGGAGAGGCGACGGTAGGGGGTGTTTTCGAAAGGCCCGATCCCGAGCCTCGAAACCAGTTCGGGCACCGGCTGTGGAGAGGCGTAGAGTCGGGCGAGGTAGCGCAGCAGGTGTGCCGGGGTGATGGCGGACCAGGCGCCCGTCGACTGCGGCATCAGCCCCACTCGGGCCCGCGCCGTCGCCGATCCGGGAGCGGCTCCGAACAGTTCGACGGTGCCGGAATCGGGGGTGACCAGACCCGTGCAGCAGCGGATGAAGGTGGTCTTGCCGGCGCCGTTGGGGCCGAGCAGGGCGGTGACCCTCCCGGGTGTGGCGTCCAGGTCCAGGCCGGCGAGGGCTGCGACGCCGTTGAAGCTCACGCTGACGTCGCGCGCCACGAGCACAGGGGAGGTTTGCACGAGTGACAGCCTACCGACGGTCCGCGACGGGGTGTTCGCCCGCAAGGTTGGGCAGGCAACCCTTATTTGAAAACAAAACTGGATTACGAAACACTGGAGTGCGCAATTACCGAAGGGAGGGGGTAGGCCGTGTCACAAGACGTTGAGGTGGAGAACGAGGCAGAGGTCTCGACCCGGCAGCGGGTGATCCGCAGCATCCTCGATGAAGGTCCCTCGACAGCGCGCCAGCTCGCCGAACGGCTCGAGCTGACCCCGGCAGCCATCCGGCGCCATCTCGGCGCCCTCCTGGCGGAGGGAATCCTGGACCAGCACGAGCAGCGGGTCTACGGCCAGCGCGGTCGAGGACGTCCGTCGAAGGTCTTCGCCCTGACAGACCATGGGCGCTCCGAGTTCAAACAGGCCTATGATGACCTGGCCATCGCCGCCATCCGCAAGCTCGTCGACGCGGTGGGCCCGACGGCCGTCCGGGACTTGGCCACCGAACGCCTCGAGCACCTCGAGGAACGCTTCGAGGACCTGCGGGCCCTCGAGCCCGACCGCCCGGCGATGGAACTGCTCATCGAGGCACTCGGCGAGGACGGGTACGCCCCGTCCGTGCGTCCGGTTCGCTCCGGTGACCAGCTCCTGCAGCACCACTGCCCGGTGGCCCACGTGGCGGCCGAGTTCCCGATGCTGTGCGAGGTGGAGACCCAGCTGTTCGGTCGCCTCCTCGACTCCCACGTGCAACGGCTTGCCACCATCGCCCACGGCGACGGTGTCTGCACCACGCACGTCCCCAAACCACTACCCACCCCGATCTCGCTCTCTAGCAGGAAGTGACTTTCATGACACAGACAGCACCGCAGCAGGCCCCCGGCCTGGGCTCCACCCAGGACGAGCACCTCGATGCCCTCGGCAACTACCGGTTCGGGTGGCACGACTCCGACGAGGCCGGCCAGGCCGCCCGTCGTGGCCTCAACGAGGACGTCGTCAACAACATTTCTGACCTGAAGGGCGAGTCCCAGTGGATGCGTGACCTGCGCCTCAAGGGCCTCAAGATGTTCGAGCGCAAGCCCATGCCCAACTGGGGCGCGGACCTGAGCGGCATCGACTTCGACAACATCAAGTACTTCGTGCGTTCCACCGAGAAGCAGGCCCAGACCTGGGAGGACCTGCCCGAGGACATCAAGACCACCTACGACCGGCTCGGCATCCCCGAGGCGGAGAAGGCCCGCCTCGTCGCAGGCGTCGCGGCCCAGTACGAGTCCGAGGTGGTCTACCACAAGATCAACGAGGAGCTCGAGCGCCAGGGCGTCCTGTTCCTGGACACCGACACCGCACTTCGCGAGCACCCCGAGATCTTCGAGGAGTACTTCGGCACCGTCATCCCCGTCGGCGACAACAAGTTCGCCGCGCTGAACACGGCCGTGTGGTCCGGTGGCTCCTTCATCTACGTCCCCAAGGGCGTCCACGTCGAGATCCCGCTGCAGGCGTACTTCCGCATCAACACGGAGAACATGGGCCAGTTCGAGCGGACCCTGATCATCGTCGACGAGGGTGCCTACGTGCACTACGTCGAGGGCTGCACCGCCCCGATCTACTCGTCCGACTCGCTGCACAGCGCCGTCGTCGAGATCATCGTGAAGAAGAACGCCCGCTGCCGCTACACGACCATCCAGAACTGGTCCAACAACGTCTACAACCTCGTCACCAAGCGCGCCACCTGCGAGGAGGGCGCGACGATGGAGTGGATCGACGGCAACATCGGTTCCAAGGTCACCATGAAGTACCCGGCCGTCTACCTTATGGGCGAGCACGCCCACGGCGAGACCCTGTCCATCGCCTTCGCCGGCGAGGGCCAGCACCAGGACGCCGGCTCCAAGATGGTGCACTGCGCCCCGCACACCACCAGCTCCATCGTGAGCAAGTCGGTGGCCCGCAGCGGCGGCCGTTCCTCCTACCGTGGCCTCGTGCAGGTGGACCCGGGCGCCGTGCACTCGTCCTCCGGCGTGATGTGCGACGCCCTGCTGGTGGACACCATCTCCCGCTCGGACACCTACCCCTACGTGGACATCCGCGAGGAGGACGTTTCGATGGCCCACGAGGCCACCGTCTCGAAGGTCTCCGAGGACCAGCTGTTCTACCTGATGAGCCGCGGCATGGACGAGCTCGAGGCCACCGCCATGATCGTGCGCGGCTTCATCGAGCCCATCGCCCGTGAGCTCCCCATGGAGTACGCGCTCGAGCTCAACCGCCTGATCGAGCTCCAGATGGAGGGTGCGGTCGGCTGACCGCCGGCCCCCGTCCCAGGCATCAAGAGTTCGAGTACGAGAAGGAACCCCAATTGACCACCACTGCCCAAACCCCGAATGTGGCCGCTGCCATCGAGACCGTCGAGTCGCACCTCCACCCCACGCCCTCGTGGGACCTGGCCGACCACCCGGTCCCGACCGGCCGTGAGGAGATCTGGCGCTTCACCCCGGTGAAGAAGCTGAAGCGACTCTTCGACGCCGAGGCCGAGGCCGGTTCCCTGGACTGGCAGGCCGACCTCCCTGAGGGCGTCACCGTCACCGAGATCAGCTCCGACGAGGCCCGCGGCCTGGCCGTCGAGGCCCCCGTCGACCGCGTCTCGGCCGTCGCCGCGGACCGCAGCGGCCGCCGCACGCACATCCAGATCCCGGCCGACGGCGACTACACCGAGCCGATCGTGTTCACCGCCACCGGCAACGGTGAGGTGGCCCGCGACCACTTCATCCTCAGCGTCGGCACCAACGCCCGCGCCACCGTCATCTTCCGCTTCGAGGGCTCGGCCCTGTTCGCGGAGAAGTCCGACTTCATCGTCGGTGAGGGGGCGCAGCTGAACCTCGTCACCGTCCAGGACTGGGCCGACGACGCGGTCCACGGTGGCCAGCGCTCGCTGAGCGTCGGTCGCAACGCCCACGTGAAGACCGTCACCGCCTCCCTGGGTGGTGCCGCGGTGCGCCTGCAGGAGAACTTCCGCTACGACGGACCCGGCGGCGAGCTCGAGGGCTACGGCCTGTACTTCGTGGACAACGAGCAGCACATCCAGCACCGCCTGTTCGTGGACCACAACGAGCCCCACACCAAGTCCAACGTGGACTACCGCGGCGCGCTGCAGGGCAAGGGCGCGCACGCCGTGTGGATCGGCGACGTGCTGATCCGCAAGGCCGCCGAGGGCATCGACACCTACGAGTCCAACAAGAACCTGCTGCTCACCGAGGGCTGCCAGGCCGACTCCGTGCCGAACCTGGAGATCGAGACCGGCGAGATCGCCGGTGCCGGCCACTCCTCGTCCACCGGTCGCTTCGACGACCTGCAGCTGTTCTACCTGCGCAGCCGCGGCATCCCGGAGCAGGAGGCCCGCCGTCTCGTCGTGCACGGCTTCTTCTGGGACATCATCCGGCGCATCGACGTCGACGAGATCGAGAACAAGATGCTCGAGCGCGTCGAGCGCGAGCTCGAGACGCTGGAAGCGGTCAAGGCCGGCGCATGACCTTCGTCACCGTCGCGGAGCTGGGCGAGCTGGTCGACGACGTTCCGCTGGCCGCGGACGTCGACGACGAGCTGACCGTCGCGATCGTGCGTCACCAGGGCAACCTGTACGCCATCGAGGACGAGTGCTCGCACGGCAACGTGCCGCTGTCGGAGGGCGACGTCGAGGGCGGGACCATCGAGTGCTACCTGCACGGGTCCCGCTTCGACCTGGCCACAGGCGCGGTCCTGAACCTGCCCGCCACCGAACCGGTCCGGGTGTTCCCGGTCCGGATCGAGGACGGCAACATCCAGGTCGATCCCGACTCGACCATCACTGACTTCACGAACTGAAAACCCAGAGGAGCACCCAAGAAATGTCCACTCTCAAGATCACCGACCTGCACGCCGACGTCCTCACCGAGGACGGCCCCAAGCAGATCCTCAAGGGCGTCAACCTGACGATCAACCCGGGTGAGATCCACGCCATCATGGGCCCCAACGGCTCCGGCAAGTCCACCCTGGCCTACGCCATCGCCGGCCACCCCAAGTACGAGATCACCTCCGGCTCCGTCACCCTCGACGGCGAGGAGCTCACCGAGCTCAGCGTCGACGAGCGCGCCAAGGCCGGGCTGTACCTGGCCATGCAGTACCCGGTCGAGGTCCCCGGCGTGTCCGTGTCCAACTTCCTGCGCACCGCCAAGACCGCCCTGGACGGCGAGGCCCCGAAGCTGCGCACCTGGGTCAAGGACGTCGAGAAGGCCCTCGAGGGCCTGCAGCTCGACAAGTCCTTCGCGAGCCGCTCGGTCAACGAGGGCTTCTCCGGCGGTGAGAAGAAGCGCCACGAGATCGCCCAGCTCGAGCTGCTGAACCCGAAGGCAGCCATCCTCGACGAGACCGACTCCGGCCTCGACATCGACGCCCTGCGCATCGTCTCCGAGGGTGTCAACAAGTTCGCGGAGAAGGGCGACCGTGCGCTGATGCTGATCACGCACTACACCCGCATCCTGCGCTACATTGACCCGACCTTCGTGCACGTGTTCGTCAACGGACAGATCGTCGAGTCCGGCGGCCGCGAGCTCGCCGACAAGCTCGAGGCCAACGGCTACGAGGAGTACGTCAAGGCTGCTGCAGCCGCAGCGGTCTGAGCCACCTGACCGGCAAACCGGACAAGCCCCAGGAAGAGAAGGTGAACGTGTTCGACGTCGACGCCATCAGGCGCGATTTCCCGATCCTGTCGCGCACCCAGGGGGACCAGCCCCTGGTGTACCTGGACTCGGGGAACACGTCGCAGAAGCCGCAGGCCGTGATCGACGCGCTGTCGGAGCACTACTCCCGACACAACGCGAACGTGGCCAGGGCGATGCACCTCCTCGGGGCGGAGGCCACCGAGGCCTACGAGGGCGCACGCAGCGCCGTCGCAGGCTTCATCGGAGCCGCGCGCCCCGAGGAGGTCATCTTCACCAAGAACGCCTCCGAGGCGCTGAACCTCGCGGCCCACAGCCTGGGGGCCGGTCTGCAGCCGGGTGACGAGGTGGTGATCTCCGTGATGGAGCACCACTCGAACATCGTGCCGTGGCAGCTGCTGTGCGAACGCACCGGCGCCACGCTGCGCTGGTTCGACGTCACCGACGACGGCCGCCTCGACCTGGAGGCCGCCGAGCGGGACTCCCTGATCAACGAGCGCACGAAGATCGTCTCGCTGGTGTGGGTCTCGAACGTCGTCGGGACGCGCAACCCGGTCTCCGAGATCGCCGCGAAGGCGCACGAGGTGGGCGCCACCGTCGTGGTGGACGGCTCGCAGGCCGTGCCGCACCAGGCCACCTTCGTGGAGTCGCTCGGGGCTGACCTGATGGCGTTCACCGGGCACAAGATGCTCGGGCCCACCGGCATCGGCGTCCTCTGGGGCCGTTACGACCTGCTCGCCTCCCTGCCGCCGTTCCTGGGTGGCGGCGAGATGATCGAGGTGGTGGAGATGGGTCACTCCACCTTCGCGGCCCCGCCCTACCGGTTCGAGGCCGGCACCCCGCCGATCGCGCAGGCGGTCGGTCTGGGTGCCGCGGTGAAGTACCTCGAGGCCGTGGGGATGGACGCCATCGAGGCCCACGACCACGAGATCACGGCCTACGCCCTGGACAAGCTGCAGGCGATCGAGGGACTCACGATCCTGGGGCCCAAGGAGGCCGTGGAGCGGGGCAGCGCCATCTCCTTCAACCTGGACGGGGTCCACCCGCACGACGTGATGCAGGTGCTGGACTCGCGCGGCGTCGCCATCCGTGGCGGCCACCACTGCGCCCGCCCCCTGCACAAGCGGCTCGGGCACCAGAGCTCCACCCGTGCCTCGTCCTACCTGTACACCACCACCGCGGAGATCGACGCCCTCGCCGACGCGCTGGTGCACACCCGCAACTACTTCGCACCGCGATTCGGGGGTTGAGCCGATGAACATCGACGAGCTCTACCAGACCATCATCCTCGACCACTACCGCGAGAAGCACCACAGCGGCCTGCGGGACCCGCACGACGCCCAGGTCCACCACGTCAACCCCTCCTGCGGCGACGAACTGACCCTGCGCGTCCGCCTGGACGGCCAGCAGATCGCCGACGTCTCCTACGAGGGGGTGGGCTGCTCCATCTCCCAGGCCTCGACGTCGGTCATGACGGACCTGGTCATCGGTACCGAGATCTCACACTTCATGGGCCTGTACGATGATTTCCTGGAGATGATGCAGTCGAAGGGCCAGATCGAACCGGACGAGGATCGCTTCGAGGACGCCATCGCATTCGCCGGCGTCAGCAAGTTCCCCGCCCGCGTCAAGTGCGCGTTGCTCGCCTGGGCAGCGCTGCGGGACGCCGTCAGCCAAGCCACTGCCGAGGAGGCACTCTGATGTACGAAACCAACACCCGTCCGAGCGATCTCGTGAAGGACGACCTGCCCGACGTGGGCGCCGGCTCCGCCGTGCCCACCGAGGAGGAGGTCCTCGAGGCGATGAAGGACGTCGTGGACCCCGAACTGATGGTCAACGTCGTCGACCTCGGGCTCGTCTACGGCGCCAACGTCGACGACGAGGGCAACGTCACCCTCGACATGACCCTGACCTCGCCCACCTGTCCGCTCACCGACAAGATCGAGTACGACACCAAGTACGTGCTCGACGGCCTTGCCAAGTCCGTGGCCATCAACTGGGTCTGGCTGCCGCCGTGGAGCCTGGAGATGATCACCGACGACGGCCGCGAGCAGCTGCGCGCCGTCGGCTACAACCTCTGACGAGCTGACCACGACGGGCCGCCCTTCCCGGGCCGGCCCGTCGTCGTGTTTCCGCGGTGACCCGACTCGCCGACCGGAATCGACGGCGGGGTGGCTCGCCACCTTCTCGCCGAAAGGGTTCGGCGTGTCGGGTCGGGCGGGTAGCGTCGGGGGCAACCACTTCGCAAGGAGGCGACGATGCCCACACTGACCACCACCGGTGATGCCCCCGTCGAACTGCACTACACGGACACCGGCGGTCTCGGCAGACCCATCGTGCTGGTGCACGGCTGGCCGCTCAGCGGCGAGTCGTTCAAGGCCAACGAGGCCGCCCTCACTGGCGCGGGGCTGCGCGTGATCACCTACGACCGACGCGGTTTCGGCCGCTCCGCCAAGCCCGCAACCGGCTACCACTACGACCGGCTCGCCTCGGACCTGCATGACCTCGTGAAACAGTTGGGACTGCGTGACTTCGTCCTGCTCGGGTTCTCGATGGGCGGCGGGGAGGTGGTGCGTTACTGCTCCACCTACGGCACCGACGACGTCGCGGCCGTGGTGCTGTCCGGATCCATCGCCCCGGCCCTGGCGCAGGGGGAGGACAACCCCGACGGCGCCATGCCGTTCTCCGCGTTCCAGGAGATGTCCGAGGCCTGCGCCGCCGACCACGCCGGGTTCGTGGACCAGTTCGTGACGAACTTCTTCTCCAACGACGACGGGCTCACGGTGGCTGCGGAGGTCCGGCAGGAGGCGCTCCGGCAGGCCCTGCAGAGCGACCCGCAGGCGGCCGCGGAGTGCATCCTGATCTGGGCGACGGACCTGCGCGACGACTGTGCCCGCATCGACGTCCCCACGCTGCTGCTCCACGGCGACGGCGACCAGAATGTCCCCCTCGCAGCCTCCAGCACCCGCGCCGCCCAGATCATCCCCGGCGCCAGCCTGCACGTGCTCAAGGGAGCCCCGCACGGCGCCAACCGCTCGCACCAGGGCGAGTGGGAGCGGGCCTTGATCGACTTCACCAACAGCCTCTGAGGCGTCGACGGCGCGGACTCCGTCAGGTGTCCGCGCCGTCGGGGCGCTACTTGAACCGGACGATGTTGTTGAACACCATCTTGGTCACCGTCCGGAACCCGGTACCGGTCCGCTCGACGACGCTGGCCTCGGCATAACTGCGGCAGCCGTTGCCGCCGGTGGCAGGCGTGTTGCACTCGGTTCGCCAACGGCGCCCGTCCGCGGCAACCCACTCGCCGGGGTTTGCCAGCGGGTTGTCCGCCCACAGCGCCTTCGGGGCGGCGACGTAGGTGAGGTTGTTGAACGCCCACTGGTTGAGCTGGAAGTACTGGTCACCCGAGCGGTGGATCTGGGTGGCCCAGATGTAGGTGAAGCAGCGGGTGGTCTGCGAGTAGGGCTCGCACACGGTCATCCAGCGGCGTCCGTTGACGTCGTGGAGCCCGGGGGTGGTGTAGAGGTCCCCGGGCGGGGTCGGATCTGGCGTGGGCTCTGGTGAGGGTTCCTCGCTCGGCTCGGGTGACGGCTCCTCGGTGGGAGTGTCCGGGAGGTCCACGGAGAACTCCACCACGTCGTCGTAGATCCGCCGCTCCACCGAGACCACGTCGTAGTCCTCGTCCAGGTGCGGGAACAGGTAGACGGGAGTGAGGACGACGTCGGCCTGGTCGCCGTTCCTGGTGATGTCGATCTGGAGGTGGCCGTAGTGGAGGCCCCCGTCCACCAGTTGCGGACGGCCGTCGACGAGTTCCCAGGTCTCCGGCTGGTCGCGAACGGCGCTCCACTGCGTGGCCGTGTTGAAGGCGAGCGGTTCGTACCCGCCGCCTTCGGCCGGCACCATCAACTCGCCGCGCAGGCCGTCGGCGGCCACCCCGATGTCGTAGGAGTGGAAGCCCTCGCCGTCACCGTCCTCGTCCACCCAGGAGCGTTCGAACATCTCGTCGTGTCCTGACAGGACCACGGAGACGCCGTGCTCCTCGAACATGGGGGTGTAGGCGCGCATGGCCACGCCGGACTGGTTGTCCGGGATGGCGTGGTTCGGCGGGACCCCGTGGACACCGATGGAGTACGCGGCGTGGTGGAACTGGACGATGATGATCTGGCCATCGGCTGCTGCGTCCGCGAGCTGCTCCTGGGCCCACTCCCACTGGCGGGAGGCCGGGTCCATGTTGGGCAGGTCCACGTCATCGGCGGTGCTGCCGGGGAAGACCTCCTGGTAGGCCGCCGCGTAGGCATCGTAGGTGAACTCGCCCTGCGTGTCCGTGGACAGGTTCTCCGGGGTGAGCTCCGTGTCGTCGCCGGTGATGGTCGGCAGGCTCCCGTCGCCGGCGCTCTCGTCGGGACGCCCGTTGGTGGAGTCGAGAGTGAGCACGGTGAGCGGCCCGTGGTCCGCGCGGTAGTAGGAGCCACGGGCGGCGGGGTTCTCCGGGTCCACCGGGTGCGTCCAGTAGTCGAGGTACTTGTTCCTCGAGATCACGGCGGGGGATCGGTCCTCGTCGGTGCCATAGCCGCCGTTGAGGGCGGCGAAGGTCTCCCAGTTCCCCACTGCGGTCAGGAACGGGATCTGCGAGGCGAGGGTCCCGTGTTCTCCGGCGACGTAGCCGAAGAACTCGTCCCAGGCGGGCTGATAGCCGGATCCCTGGGACAGGTCGCCGGCGATGATCATCAGGTCCGGGTCCTGCTCCTCGATGACGCGCATGTTCTCCTGCATCGCGCGGTCCTGGTCCATGGGGTATCGCAGCGTGAACTGGTCGTAGCGGGTGGTGCTCCCGTGCCTGGCGACGTAGTCGGAACCCTCGCCGGGACGTTCGGCGGAGCCCTCGGTGTACGGGTTGGTGAAGCTGAGTTCCCACTCGCGCTGCTCCGTGCGGCCATAGGGCTCGGTCTCGGAGTCGGAGAAGGCGGCGATGCGGATGTGGTCCCAGTCCTCGGCGGTGGGGGCCGTCCGGAACGTCCGGGTGAACTCCTCACCGCCCTGCTCCACCGTGTACTCGTAGGCCTCGCCCGGCTGCAGGCCGGCGACGTCGACGATGTGGCGGTAGTTGGTGTTGGCCTTCAGCCAGGATCCCTGCTCGAGTCCGTCGATCTCCTGGGCGAGTTCAGCCTCCGTGTACTCGGCCAGCGGCAGGTACTCCGGTGCGGAGGTGAGCTGCACGCCCCCGTCGGGCAGTCCGGGGCCGGTGACCGTGGCGGTACCTGCGGTGTCGGTCTCGCTGACCCAGTTGAGCTGCATGCTCGTGGAGGAGGGGGCCAGCAGGTAGGGGTAGATGCGGAAGCCCTCGGCAGGCTCGGTGGGATCCGCGTGGGCGGGGGAGACGTTGGCGGCGCAGACGAGCGCACCGACGGCCAGGGCAACCACGAACTTCTTGTTCATCAGTATCCTCTTCGGGTGTGCCGGACGCTTGGCGACGGTGGGAGACCGGGCGGCGAGGCCCGGCGGCCGCAGCGTCAACGATCCTCGATGATCGGTTGGGAGACAGCGTACCGTTGGGGCATGCACTCTGACGTGGTTGTCTCCGTCATCACCGGCATCCTCGTGCTGATCGGGCTGGCGGGGATCGTGGTCCCGATCCTGCCCGGCAGCATCACCATCATCGTCGGACTGCTTGTCTGGGCGGTTTTCATCGGCTGGCCCGTGGGGTGGGTCGTGTTCGCCATCGGGACGGTGCTGTGCCTTGCCGGCATGGTGGGCACCTACGTCCTGACCGGGCGGGTGCTCAAGCGGGAGAAGATCCCGAACCGCTCCATCGTGATCGGCCTCGTGATCGGGGTGGTGGGCATGTTCCTCGTACCCGTGGTGGGGCTGCCGCTCGGGTTCGCGCTGGGCCTGTTCGCCGCGGAGTACCTGCGGGTGGGGGAGGTGCCCGGAGCGCTGAAGTCGTCCTGGGAGGCCATCAAGGCAGCGGCCCGGGGGATCCTGCTCGAGTTCGGCCTGTCAGGCTTGGCCGTGGTGACTTGGCTCGTCGGCCTGTCGTTCGTCTTCTGAGGCCGCGCCCGCGCGACGGGCCAGCAGCAGGGAGGCCACGGAAACGGCGAGGTCGATCACGGTCTGCGCCACCACCAGACCCACGGCCACCCGGAACGGCGAGACTCCGGAGCCCTCGCCCAAGATGGCGACCGCGCCGAACACCGTGGCCAGCAGCAGCGGTGCGAACCGCAGGTAGCCGGGCAGCAGGACCTGCCAGGTCCTCACGGCGAAGCGTCCGCCGCGGATGAACCAGCCGTCGGCGAGCGACCAGGCGTTGGCCAGCACGAGCGCGGCGGCCATCGGCAGGAGCGCCTTCCAACCACCGCTCGGACCGCCGGTCATCACGAGCAGGATCACCGCCCACACACCGCACACGACGCACAGGATTCCGATCAACCCCGAGTAGTGCAGCGTGAAGAAGTCCGCACTCGGGGACCGTGGGGACATCGTGCGCAACCTGACCACGGTGCCTCCGATCGACAGCAGCATCGCCAGCACGGTGTAGACCAAGAGGTCCGGCAACCCGATGGCCCCGGACAAGAGCGGGAACAGGGGCAGCAGTGTCCCGACGAGGATCAGCGCGAACTGCACGACCGTTGCCACGACGGGCGAGATGCGGGCCGCGATGGACTGCAGCAGGCCGATGCCGAGGCCGCGGAGCAAGGTGTTCACCGACGCCATGTTGCCGCAATAAGGGTCCGCACACAGGCCGGGTAGACTCGCCCCTTGTGCTACAGGTGAAGGATCTAGAGGTGCGGGCGGGAGCCCGTCTGTTGTTGTCCCCGGTGTCCTTCCAGGTGATCGACGGTGACCGCGTCGGACTGGTCGGCCGCAACGGTGCCGGCAAGACCACGCTCACCCGGATCCTGGCGGGGGAGGGACAGCCCGCCGCGGGCAACGTGACCCGTACCGGACAGCTCGGCTACCTGCCCCAGGACCCGCGCTCGGGGGACCCGGAGCAGATCGCGCGCGACCGGATCCTGGGGGCCCGCGGACTGGACGTGGTGATCCGTCGCCTGCGCCGCGCGGAGGAGGAGATGGCCCTCACCGACGGTGCCGAACGGGACAAGGCCATGGCCGCCTACACCCGGGCCGAGGACGCACTGCAGGCGGCCGGCGGCTACGGTGCGGAGGCGGAGGCGGCCCGGATCGCGGCCAACCTGGGCCTCCCGGACCGGGTGCTCTCACAGCCCCTCAAGACGCTCTCGGGGGGTCAGCGCCGTCGCATCGAGCTGGCGCGGATCCTGTTCTCCGACGCGGACACCCTGCTGCTGGACGAGCCGACCAACCACCTCGACGCCGACTCCATCGTGTGGCTGCGCAGCTACCTGCAGAACTTCTCCGGTGGGCTGATCATCATCAGCCACGACACGGAGCTGTTGGATGCCGTCGTGAACAAGGTCTTCCACCTGGACGCCAACCGGGCCGAGATCGACGTCTACTCCATGAACTGGAAGCGCTACCTGCTGCAGCGTGACACCGACGAGAAGCGCCGCAAGCGCGAGCGGGTGAACGCGGAGAAGAAGGCCACGCAGCTGATGGCGCAGGCGGACAAGATGCGTGCCAAGGCCACCAAGGCCGTCGCGGCCCAGAACATGGCGAAGCGGGCCGAGAAGCTGCTCGCCGGCATCGAG
The DNA here is from genome assembly GCF_054776555.1 of Tessaracoccus terricola. Classification (NCBI taxonomy): domain Bacteria; kingdom Bacillati; phylum Actinomycetota; class Actinomycetes; order Propionibacteriales; family Propionibacteriaceae; genus Tessaracoccus; species Tessaracoccus terricola. The sequence goes on from NZ_BAAHBS010000007.1 coordinate 102,760, forward strand.
GGGGAGCGCCAGGCCGACCAGGTGGCCAAGATCCGCTTCCCGGAGCCGGCGCCCTGCGGCAAGACGCCGCTGCGCGGCGACGGCCTCTCCAAGGCCTACGGTTCCCTCGAGGTGTTCACCGCCGTCGACCTCGCCATCGACAAGGGTTCGAAGGTGGTCATCCTGGGCCTCAACGGCGCGGGCAAGACCACCATGCTGCGGATCCTCGCAGGTCTGGAGGACCCGGACACGGGCGAGCGCCTGCTCGGCCACGGTGCCAAGCTCGGCTACTACGCTCAGGAGCACGAGACCCTGGACGTGAACCGGAGCGTGCTGGAGAACATGGTCTCCGCGTCGCCGAACCTGAACGACACCGAGGTGCGCAAGGTGCTGGGCTCGTTCCTGTTCATGGGAGACGACGTTGCCAAGCCCGCGCGGGTGCTCTCGGGCGGCGAGAAGACCAGGCTGGCGCTCGCCATGCTGGTGGTCTCTGCGGCCAACGTGCTGCTGCTCGACGAGCCCACCAACAACCTGGACCCGGCCTCCCGCGCCGAGGTGCTCAACGCCATCCGCACCTACGCCGGCGCCGTCGTCCTGGTCACGCACGACCCGGGCGCCGTCGAGGCCCTCGAACCGGACCGGGTCCTGGTGCTGCCGGACGGCGTCGAGGACCTCTGGAGCGACGAGTACCAGGAGCTCGTGGACCTGGCTTGAGCGTTCGCGCACCCCTCCTGAGCATTCGATCACTCACCGCGTGCCCATTGTCTACGCTGGAAGCTCGAAGACGAACAGGAGTGGCAATGGCGCGAATCAAGTTTGGTACCGGCGGTTGGCGAGCGATCATCGGGGATGAGTTCATCCGCGCCAACGTCCGGCTCCTCTCGGCTGCGCTGGCCGCGAAGATGGTCGACGAGGGCGTGGCCGAGCGCGGCATCGTCATCGGCTACGACCGCCGGTTCCTCTCCGACGTCGCCGCGCAGTGGGCGGCTGAGGTGTTCGCCGGTGCGGGGATCCCGTGCCAGGTGATCAAGGTGGCCCAGGCCCCGACACCGTTGATCATGTGGACGGTGAAGGACCAGGAACTGCCCTACGGCATGGCGATCACGGCCTCCCACAACCCGGCGCTGTACAACGGCATCAAGGTGTTCACCGCCGGCGGCAAGGACGCCGACGAGGACGTCACGCTGGACGTCGAGGAGCGCATGACTGCCCTCGAGGGTGCGGGCGAGGAGCAGATCGTCGAGATCGACTACGCGAAGGCTGTGGACCGTGGCGCGGTGGTGGAGATCAACCCGTTCAACGGCTACATCGACTCGATCATCTCGCAGGTGGACATGGAGGCGATCCGTGGCGCGCAGTTGAAGGTGGCGCTGGACCCGATGTTCGGGGTCTCGCGCACGTCGTTGCAGACCATCCTGCTGACGGCGCGCTGCGAGGTGGATGTCATCAACGACCGCCATGACACGCTGTTCGGCGGCAAGCTGCCCTCGCCCACGAGCGCGGGGCTGTCCGCGCTGAAGCGTTTCGTCGTGGACAACAAGTCGGACCTGGGCATCGCCACCGACGGCGACGCCGACCGCATCGGCGTCATCGACGACAAGGGCAACTTCCTGCACCCGAACCAATTGCTGGTGATCCTCTACTACTACCTGCTGAAGTACAAGGGTTGGAAGGGGCCCGTGGTCCGCAACGTCGCCACCACCTCGCTGCTCGACGACGTCGCCGAGCGTTTCGGGGAGAAGTGCTACGAGGTCCCGGTGGGCTTCAAGTGGATCTCGGGCAAGATGTTGGAGACCGACGCCATCATCGGCGGCGAGTCCTCCGGTGGCCTGACGGTGCGCGGCCACATCTCCGGCAAGGACGGCATCTACGCCGCAGCCCTGCTGGTGGAGATGATCGCCGTCGTGGGCAAGTCCATGAGCGAGATCTACGACGAGATCACCGGCCAGTTCGCCCCGCACTACATGGCGGAGACCGATTTCGCGTTCGACCCCGAGCGCAAGCCGGAGATCCTCAACACCCTGATGGTGGAGAAGAAGCTGCCCGAGTTCACCGCGAAGGTGACCGACACCAACTACATGGACGGCTGCAAGGTCTACTTCGAGCAGGGCTGGATCATCGCCCGCTTCTCCGGCACCGAGCCGCTGCTGCGCATCTTCTGTGAGATGCCGGACCGGGCCCAGGCGGAGCAGGCGTGCGACGAGTTCCGCCAGTTCCTCGGCCTCTGAGGCACAGACGTGAAGAACCCGACGAGCCGCGCCCGTCGGGTTCTCCGTTCCCAGGGGAATTCGGTCAGCTGAAGCGGACCATGTTGTTGAAGACCTCCCTGGTGACGGTGCGGTAGGTGCCGCCGCGACGCTCGATGACGTCGGCGGTCACGAAGGTGCGGCAGCCGCCCTGGCCGGTGAGGGCCGTGTCGCACTCGGTGCGCCACTGGCGTCCCTCGCTGGTCCAGCTGCCGTTCTTGCCGAGCGGGTTGTTGGCGTACATGGAGCGCGGCATGGGCTTGTAGGTGAGGTTGTTGAAGTACCAGCCGGACTTGTTCACGTAGCGCCCACCGTCGCGGGTCACCTGGGTGGCCCAGATCTCGGTGGTGCAGCGCTCGGACTGCGAGTAGGGGGCGCACACGGTGCGCCACTCACGGCCGTTCTTGCTCCAGCGGCCCTCGGTCACGTAGATGTCCACGTTGGCGCCGTTCTGTCCGGTGCCGGGGCCGGTGGAGCCGCCACCGCCGGCGGGCCGCAGGTTCCGGCACTGGTCCTCGAGGTTCCCGTCGGCGGTGTTGCCGGTGCCGGTGGGGGCGGGGGTGTTGGACTTGCACTGGATGTTGCCCTCGGCGCGGTTGTTGTCGAGCACCTTGGCGCCGGAGCGGTTGCTGAACAGTTGGATGTCGCCGTCGACACGGTTGCCGGAGAGGGTGATGGCGCCGCCCTGCTCGAGCTGGATGTTGCCGTTCACGCGGCTGTTGCTGACCGCGACCGAACGGTGTCCCTGGCTCTGGATGTTGCCGTCCACGGTGACGTTGTTGGCCGAGAGGGTGGCGTTGGAACCCACCTCGACGTTGCCGTCGATGCGGGTGCCGTTGAGGTTGCAGGAGGCGCCGGAGGGGACGATGACGTTGCCGTCGACGTAGCCGGAGCCGATGCTGCCGCGACAGGTCCGGTCATCGGCGGAGGCGGTGGGGGCCGCGAGGGCGAGGCCGCCGATCGCGAGGGCCGCGCTGGCTGCGACGGCGAGGAGACGCTTCATTGTGTTCTGCCTTTCCTTTGGTGGGGAACCATTGGAACTGATCCAATCGTGGGCAGATGAGGTCTCGATGTGGGGTGGGTTAGAGAGTTCTAATCCACTCGCGTGAACGCCGCGACGCCCACCTGCAGGGTCACGTCGGCGGCCGGCACGCGCTCCGGGGCGGCGTGGAACGCGTTCGGTCCCATCGCGACGAGGGCGGTGGCCTCCGCCTCCCGGAGTTGGAGGCGACGGCGGACCTCGACGGTGGCGGCGGGGGAGAAGTGCTCCCGCAGCTGAGCTGTGACCTCCACCAGCTTGTCCGCGCCCACGTCGAGCAGGCCGTGGCGCCTGCGGAGCTCCACCAGGTGGTCCGGTCCGGGTACCACCACGACGAGGGTGCCGCCGGGTTGCAGCACCCTGGCGAACTCGGCGGGGTTGCGGGGAGCGAACACGCACGCGACGGCGTCCACCGACGCGTCCGCGAGCGGCAGGCCGGCCCAGGTGTCGGCGACGACGGCGGCCATCCGGGGATGGGCCTTCGCCGCGCGGCGGGCGGCGGCGGGGGAGACGTCACTGGCCAGGCCGAGCGCCCCTGGGCTCGCGTCGAGTGCGGCGGCCAGGTGGTGCCCCGTGCCCGCCCCGACCTCGAGCAGCCGCTCGCGCCCGGCGACGGCGGCGGCGACGGCGTCGCTCAAGTCCCGATAGTGGCCGGAGGACAGGAACCGGTCCCGGGCCGCCAGCATGGCGGGAGTGTCCGCGTTGGCGGGTGCTGCCCGGCCCAGCAGGTTCACGTACCCCTGGCGGGCGACGTCGAAGGCGTGGCCCGTGCCGCACCGCAGCACGCCGTCGGCGAGTTCCATGGGAGCGGCGCAGTTCGGGCAGGCGAGCCAGCCGGCCACCCGCTGCAGTGCGTCACTCGGCGGCACTGGTGGCTTCCTCGGCCTCCCGCTCCGCCCTCGCCTCCCGGGCCGCGGCCAGACGTGCCAGCTTCTCCGCCTTCTGCCGTGCCTTCCTGCGGTCCTGCAGGTCCGCCCGGATCAGCACGCCGATCCCGATCACTGCGATGGCGCCGAAGGCGAACCACTGCAGCGCGTAGGAGAAGTGGTTGCCCTCGTCCAGGACCGGCGGCTCCATGGGCACCAGGTCCTCGCCGTTGGCGGGACTGGAGGTGGACAGGATCACGTAGCCGGGCAGCAGTTCGCGCCCGAGCGATTCCGCGATCGCCTCCGAGTTGATGAGCCTCACCTTGAACTCGTGCGGTACCACCGCGGTGTCGTCGCCCTGCTCGTCGCGGTGGACGTATCCCATCACCGCCACCTCGCCGGCCGGGGGCTCGGGGAGCACCTCGGTGTCCGGTTGCCCGGCCTGACGGGGGATGAAGCCGCGGTTCACGATGAGCTCGTCGCCCTCGAGCGTGGTGAGCACCGCCGCCACCTCGATCCCGGCGGAGTCGTCGTAGTTGCGGTAGCGCACCTGGAACTGCTCGCCGGTGTAGGTGCCGGTGAGCTCGACGCGCTGCCACTGCGCCTCGTCGGCGATGGGGCCGCCCATCACGTCGCGGTACGGCACGGGCGCCAGGCCCTCGTTCGCCACCACCGTCTCGTTGCTGGCGCGGCGCTGCTCCAGCCGGTCGAGCTGCCACTCGCCCAACTTCACGCACGCGAACGCCACCAGGCTGAGGAACACCGCGAGGGCCACCCAGCGCAGGATCATCTTCTTCACTCGTCGTCCTCCACGACGCCCTCGATCACTTCGGAGGGCGGCAGGGCGGGCCGGTCCTCGTCGTCCTCCGGGGCCACGGGCGGGGGCCTGTGGTCGGAGTTGTTGGCCATCAGCACGGCGATCATCGGCAGGAACGCAGCAGCCAGCAGCGTGACCACCTTCCACCACCCGGGCACGAACAGGAACGCGAAGAAGCACGCGGTCCGGATGCTCATCGTGATGAAGTAGCGGCGCTCGCGCTCGTCGACGTCCGGGGTGCGCCCACGCGCAGCAGTGGTGATGAGCTGCGTGTCCGAAGCGTGACGTGAGAATGCCATGGTCTGTCCAGCATATGCCCGTTGCGGTAGGTTGACGCCGTGGAAGAATCTCGCGTTGTCCTGGTAACCGGCGGCTCCAAGGGAATCGGTCGGGTGATCGCCGAACGATTCCGCGATGCGGGGTACCGCGTCGCGGCCACCTACAGGTCCGGGGGAGTGCCCGACGGCGTCCTCGGCCTGCAGTGCGACATCACGGACCAGGCCCAGGTGGACGCCGCCTATGAGCAGGTGGAGGCCGAACTCGGGCCGGTGGAGATCCTCGTCGCCAACGCCGGCGTCACGAAGGACACCCTCATCCTGCGCATGAGCGACGAGGACTGGGACCAGGTCATCGACACCAACCTCACCGGCACCTTCCGCGTGGTGCGCCGGGCCGCCCGGCCCATGACGCGCGCCCGGTTCGGCCGCGTCATCCTGATCTCCTCGGTGGTTGGCTTCATCGGTTCCCCCGGCCAGCTCAACTACGCGGCCTCCAAGTCGGCGCTGGTGGGCATGGCGCGAAGCCTCACCAGGGAACTCGGCAGCCGCAACATCACCGCCAACGTGATCGCACCCGGGTTCATCGAGACCGACATGACCGCAGTCCTGCCGGAGGACACCATCGCCGGCTACAAGTCCCGCATCCCGTCGGGCCGCCTCGGCAGCAGCGACGACGTCGCCGCCGCAGCGCTGTTCCTCGCGGGCGACGCCGCGGGCTACATCTCCGGAGCCGTGCTGCCCGTCGACGGCGGCCTCGGCATGGGCCACTGACAAACCGTAAGGAAGACATGGGAATCCTCGAAGGCAAGAACATCCTCGTCACCGGCGTGACGATGAACTCCTCCATCGCCTACGCCGCGGCCGAGATCGCGCAGCAGGAGGGGGCCAACGTCGTCGTCTCCGCCGCCGGCCGGGCCGTCAGCCTGGCCCGCCGCGTCGTCGCGCGGATGGAGAACCCCCTGCCGCTGATCGAACTGGACGTGACCGACCCCGAGCACCTCGCCAACCTGCCCGAGGCCCTGGGCGAGCACCTCACCGGCGGCCTGGACGGACTGGTGCACTCGATCGCGTTCGCGGATCCGGAGAAGGCCCTGGGCGGTGCGTTCCTGTCCACCGACTGGGAGACCGTCTCCAAGGCCGTCGAGATCTCCGCCTACTCCCTGCAGAGCCTGACCATGGCCGCCCGACCCATCATGAACACCGGCGCCAGCGTCGTCGGCCTGACCTTCGACGCCCGCGTGTCCTGGCCGGCCTACGACTGGATGGGTGTGGCCAAGGCCGCGCTCGAGTCAACGTCGCGCTACCTCGCCCGCTACCTCGGGCCCGACGGCATCCGCTCCAACCTCGTGGCCGCCGGCCCCATCGACACCCTCGCCAAGAAGGCGATCCCCGGCTCGGCGGACTTCAACGCCATCTGGTCGGAGCGGGCCCCCATGAAGTGGGACGCCACCGACGCGGTGCCAGCCGGCAAGGCCGTCGTGGCCCTGCTGTCCGACTGGTTCCCCGCCACCACCGGCGAGATGATCCACGTCGACGGCGGGCTGCATTCCACCGGGGCCTGACCACGGCTCACGCCTCACCCCGGTAGGGTTGGTGCCATGACAGCGGTGGCGGAACTTGCGGGTGTGACGGTCAAGCGCGGCGACGCGGTCCTGCTGGACCAGGTGGACCTGACCGTGATGGAGCAGGACCGTTGGGTGGTCATCGGACCCAACGGCGCCGGCAAGACCACCATGCTGCAGATCCTGGCCGCGCAGATGTACCCCACCGAGGGCGTCGTCGGGCTGCTGGGCGACGTCGTCGGCACCGTCGACGTTTTCGAACTGCGGCCCCGCATCGGCCTGACCTCCACGGCACTGGCCGAGCGGCTCCCCCGCGGGGAGCGCGTCCTCGACGTGGTGCTCTCGGCCGCCTACGCGGTGCTCGGCCGCTGGAACGAGGAGTACGAGGCCGAGGACCACGCCCAGGCCATGGGCCTGCTGGAGCAGTTGCGGATCGACCACCTCGCGGACCGCACCTTCGGTACCCTCAGCGAGGGCGAGCGCAAGCGCACCCAGATCGCCCGCGCCCTCATGACCGACCCCGAGCTGCTCCTGCTCGACGAGCCCGCCGGCGGCCTGGACCTGGCCGGCCGCGAGGCCCTGGTGGACACCCTCTCGGACCTCTTCCTCGACGCCTACGCGCCCGCCTCGATGCTGGTCACCCACCACGTCGAGGAGATCCCGCTGGGCATCACCCACTGCCTGCTGCTGGCCGACGGCCGCGTCGTCGCCGCCGGGGAGATCGGGAACACGCTCACCGACGAGAACCTCAGCGCCACCTTCGGGATGGGCCTGCACGTGACCAACGCCGACGGCAGATGGGCCGCCAGATCGGTCGCGCGTCATGGATGACTTCTTCGCGTGGCTGCGCGACTTCGCCTGGGCGGGGTGGGGGATCCTCGCCGTCGGACTGGCCGCGCTGGAAATGCTCACCATGGACCTCACCCTGCTGATGCTGGCCTCCGGGGCGCTTGCCGGTGGGCTGACCGCGCTGGTGGCGCCCGGGCTGTGGTGGTTGCAGGTGCTGGTGGCGGTCGTCGTCGCCGTGCTCACGCTGCTGTTGCTGCGGCCCACGCTGCTGGACAAGGTCCGCAACGCGCCCGGCTACCGCTCGTCGCTGGAGTCGCTGGTGGGCTCCACCGGCCGGGCAACCGCCCAGATCGACGCCAACGGCGGTGAGGTCAAGGTCTCCGGTCAGGTCTGGGACGCCCGCTCCTTCGATCCGGGCGTGACCATCCTCGAGGGCCACGAGATCGAGGTCTACGGACTCGACGGCGTGACCCTCATCGTCTATCCCGTCCGGCCACAGGGCCAGCTCGGGAACCACTGAAACCCGGGAGGAACGATGGAGTTCGTCGCAATCGGCATCGCTGTGGTGGTGGTGCTGTTCCTGCTCATGATGCTCAAGATCGTGCGGCAGCAGCAGGTGGGGCTGGTGGAGCGGCTGGGCAAGTACCGGCGCCGCCTGGACCCCGGGCCGCACCTGGTCATCCCCGTCTTCGACCGCATCGCCTACACGATGGACATGCGCGAGGAGGTGGTCCCGTTCCCGCCGCAGGGAGTCATCACCGAGGACAACCTGATGGTCTCCATCGACTCGGTGATCTACTTCCAGATCGTCGATCCCGTGCGGGCAGCCTACGAGGCGCAGAACTACCACGACGCCATCGAGCAGCTCACCATGACGACGCTGCGCAACATCATCGGCGGCATGGACCTGGAGGCGGCCCTCACCTCGCGCGAGGAGATCAACCAGAAGCTGCGGATGGTCCTCGACGAGGCCACCGGCAAGTGGGGGATCAAGGTGAACCGCGTGGAGTTGCGGGCCATCGACCCGCCGCCCACCATCCGCGACGCCATGGAGAAGGGTGCCCGCGCCGAGCGCGACAAGCGCGCCGCGATCCTGCTGGCCGAGGGCCAGCGGCAGTCCCAGATCCTGCAGGCCGGCGGTGACCGGGAATCGGCCATCCTGCGGGCCCAGGGTGAGCGGGAGGCGCAGGTGCTGCGCGCCCAGGCGGACCGTCAGGCGCAGATGCTGCGGGCCGAGGGTGAGGCGCAGGCCATCACCACCGTGTTCGGGGCCATCCACGCCGGCCAGCCGGACCAGGGGCTGCTGGCCTACCAGTACATGCAGATGCTGCCGCGGTTGGCCTCGGGGGACTCCAACAAGATGTGGATCATCCCGAGCGAGCTGAACGACGCCCTGAAGGGGCTGGGCCAGGTCTCGGGCGCGGAGAACGTGCGCGACTACATCTCCAAGGTGGGTGAGAACTTCGAGGCCCCGGAGCGCATCGACGTCCAGGCCGAGATCGCGGCGCAGCGCGACCAGGACAAGGAACGCTCGAACGCCACCATGCAGCAGGCGATCGCCGAGGCGCAGGCCATGGAGCAGAACCCGACGGGGCGCCGCTCGCGCGGCAACGGGCCCGCGGAGCTGGACCGGCCGCAGCCACAGGAGCAGCCGTCATCGTTCAGCGGGACCGAGGAGCCTGCCCCCGAGCCAGACGACCAGCCATGACGGTGCAGGCCATCAGCTGCAACTGGTGGAACACCATCAGGGGCAGGACGATCAGCCCCACCGCCTGACCGACGAACAGGACGCTGGCCATCGGCACCCCGGTGGCCAGCGACTTCTTCGTGCCGCAGAACATGATGGCGATCCGGTCCGCCCTGTCGAAGCGGAGCCAGCCACCCACGTGCCACGTGAGCCACAGCATCACGGCGAGCAGCACCACGGAGATTCCCGCCATCACCAACAGGTCGGAGACGGGCAGGTCGCGCCAGGTGCCCTGCGCGAAGAAGTCGGAGAAGGCGCTGTAGACCACCAGGCAGATCACGCCCTGGTCCCAGTACTTGATGCGCTTGGCGTGCTGTTCCATGAAACCGGCGGTCCAGCGGCGCGAGAGTTGGCCCAGCACGAACGGCAGCAGCAACTGCACCAGCACCCCCAGGAACTGGTCCAGCCCCACGCCGCCCGTGCCGGTCGTGGGCAGGAGCAGGATCACCAGCAGGGGAGTGAGGAACACGCCCAGCAGGTTCGACGCCGTCGCGGAGACCATCGCGCCCGGCACGTTCCCCCCGGCCAGCGAGGTGAACGTGATGGAAGACTGCACCGTGGAGGGCACCAGACACAGGAACGCCAGCCCGAGCTTCGTGGCCCCGCCGACCAGACCGTCGGGCAGTGCCAGGAGCCCGAACGCCGCGAGGGGGAACAGGACGAAGGTGAACGCCAGGATCAGCAGGTGCAGCTTCCAGTGCTTCAGTCCGGCCACCGCCTCGTGGACCGAGAGCTTGGCCCCGTAGCCGAAGAACAGCACGAAGATCGCAACCTTCGTGGCCCAGTCCACGACTACCGCCGCATCCCCGGTGGCCGGCAGCACGATGGCCAGCAGCGCGGACGCGAGGATCAGCAGCAGGAACGGGTCGATCCGCGACCGGGAGGAAGCCATGGGAGCAAACGTACCGCTCGGGCGGGGATCCGCGTCCCGGGTGCCACGGCACTAACCTTCTCCCATGGACAACTTCCCCGACGGCTGCGGCGCCGATGCTCGTTGAGGTCACCGACGCCACCGATCCACGGCTGGGCGACTACGTATCCCTGCGCGACTCCCGGCTGCGCCGCAACCTCGAGCAGGCCGAGGGGCTGTTCATAGCCGAGGGCGAGAAGATCATCCGCCGCGCCGCCGAGGCGGGTGCGCGGCCCCGCTCGTTCCTGCTGCAGGAGCGCTGGCTCGCCGGTCTCGCCGACGTGCTGGCCGCCCACCCGGAAGTGCCCTGCTACGTCGTCAGTGCCGAACTCGCCGAGCGGGTCAGCGGCTTCCACGTCCACCGGGGAGCGCTGGCCTCCTACATCCGGCCGCCCGAGGCACCCTGGGAGCAGCTGCTGGCGGCCCGGCGCCTGGTGGCCTGCGAGGACATCGTGGACCACACCAACATCGGCTCCATCCTGCGGGTGGCGGCCGCGCTCGGCTGGGGCGGCGTCGTCGTGTCCCCGACGTCGGCGGACCCGCTCTACCGTCGCGCGGTCAAGTCCTCGATGGGGGCGTCCCTCCAACTGCCCTGGCGACGGATGTCCTCCGACGACGAACTCGGAATCCTGCGAGAGGCGGGCTTCACGCTGGTGGCGGCCACCCTCGCGGCCGACTCCGTCGCGTTGGCGGACTACCGCCCCGACGAGAAGGTGGCGCTCCTCCTCGGCAACGAGGGCCACGGGCTCAGCCGGCGCTGGCAGGAGGAGGCCGACGTCGCGGTCACCATCCCGATGGCCGAGGGCATCGACTCCCTGAACGTGGCCACTGCCGCCGCCGTCATGGCCTACGTGTTGCGTTGAGGCGCCCGGGCACACGACGCGGGGCCGGCCCCGAAGGACCGGCCCCGCGCTCGCAGGTGGATCGTCAGCTGAAGCGGACGATGTTGTTGAAGACCTCCTTGGCCACCACCTTGTAGCTGTTGCCGTCGCGTTCGATGACCTTGGCGGTCACGTAGCTGCGGCAGCCGTTGCCCCCGACTGCGGGGGTGTCGCACTCGGTGCGCCACTGGCGGCCGTCGTCAGCGGTCCACCGGCCGGTGTGACCCAGGGGATTGTCGGCCCAGGCGCTGCGGGGTGAGCCGAGGTAGGTGAGGTTGTTGAAGTTCCAGCCGTTGTGCTGGTAGAACTCACCGTTCCAGGTCCCGATGGTGGTGCCCCAGATGTAGGTGAAGCAGCGGGTGGTGACCGAGTACGGTTCGCACACCGTCATCCACTGGCGGCCGTTCACTGTGTGGAAGCCGGGGGTCTCGTAGAGATCACCGGGCTCCGGTTCCGTCGGCTCCTCGGTGGGCTCTTCCGTGGGCTCCTCGGTCGGTTCCTCCGTTGGCTCCACCACCTCGCCGAGCTGCAGGCCGATGATCACGGGGTCGTGGTCCGAGGAACGGTACGGGTCGGCCGCCCAGAGCGCGTCCTCGTTGTCGGCCTTGAACACCATCGAGTAGTCGAACAGGTCCGACTCGTCGGAGTTGATGTGCCACGAGGAGGTGCCCACCACGTCGGCGGCCGCGCCCTCGTTCGCCAGACCGTAGTCGAGGTAACCCAGCTGGCCGTCGAAGACGTAGGAGTACGCCTCGTCGCCGTTGAACTGCTTCTCCAGGTCCGTGTAGCCGGCCTCGATGAAGACGTCGATCGGGTCCTCGTAGTCGTAGGAGTTCAGGTCACCCATCACGATGGTGCGGGTGGAGCCCTGGCCGGTGGGATCGGTGGCGATCCACTCGACGATGTCCTCGGCCGCCGCCACCCTGGTCAGGTTGCAGTTGCCGGCCCCGTCACCGGTGTCCGGGTCATCGGGCAGGCAGTCCGAGCCCTTGGACTTGAGGTGGTTGACGTTGAGGCTGACCAACTCGCCGGAGGCGGTGTGGCGGAACGTCTGCAGCAGGCTGGGCCGGTTCTTGCCATCGTTGAAGTCCAGCGCCTCGAAGTCACCGACGGGCTCGGCGGTGGCCGGCTTGTAGATGATGGCCTGGAAGATCTCGTCGGTTCCCACCACGCCGGTGTCGATGAAGTCGTAGGTCCCGGCACCCACCTCGGCGTTCAGGCCGGCCACCAGGTGGGCGACGGCGGTGGGGGCGTTGTTCTCGATCTCCATCAGCCCGACGACGTCGGCGTCAATCTCCGCCAGTGCGGCGACGATCTTGGCCTGCTGGCGCTCGAGCTCCAGGTCGGTGGTGGCGCCGCGGCTGTTCAGGGTCGTGAAGTAGTTCAGGACGTTGAACGAGGTGATCTTGAAGTCACCGCCGACATCGGGAACCGCGGGCCGCTCGTTGATGGCCGTGTAGTCGGCACCCTGGGTGGGCTGCACCTTGTAGGCGTTGTTGCGGTAGCTCATGATGCCGGTGAGGTTGGCCACCTTGTCACCGCCACGGAAGTAGTTGTCCCGCGCGAAGGGCTCACCGTTGGGGTGGATCGCGGGGGACACGTTCTGCGAGTTGAAGCCGTCGTCGGCGATCACGCGGTTGGCCGCGTTCTGCGCGGCGATGGTCTGGGCCGCGGGGCCCGGCTCCGCCACTCCGGTGGGGGTCCACTGCCGGTCCAGGCCGTAGACGATCTCGCCGAAGCGGTCGAAGTTGAAGAACTCCAGGATGGTCAGGTCCTGCGGGAACGTGACGTACATGCCCTCGTAGCGCTCGAAGTCGCCCACCGGGACCGTCAGCTCGGTGGCGGCGACGCCGTCGCCGTCCGCCTGGAGGACTGTCACGGACGTGGGGTTGAGCTGGGTCTGGCCGAACGCCTCGGTGATGGAGCCGACGATGCGGACCTGCTCGCCGACCGTGCGGGCCTCGCCGCCCGGCTCGTAGACGAACAGGCCGTCGCTGGTGGCCTCGTCCCCGTCGCCCTCGTCCTGGACGTAGTAGCCGTTGAACTGGCCCTCGCCCTGGAACGTGCCGGTGACCCACGCGTCGATGGTGACCGTCTCGCCCACGTAGGGGCTGGTGTCGGTGGTGCCCTGAACGTCGCCGATCAGCAGTTCACCGGGCTCGGGCGTCTCGGTGGGCTCTTCAGTCGGTTCGCCGGGTTCCACCAGCGGGTCGCACCCGAACGTGCCGAGGACACTGGTGTTGTTGGAGGCAGATGCGTCGAACAGCGCGGTTGCGTATGCGTCGGTGACGTCAGTGTCCACCTCACAAGCATTCTTCACCAAGGAGCTGTTCTCCATGTTCGGCCAATCCTGCTGGACGCCGACTTGCCCCAAGGAGTCCAACACGGTGGCCCCACGGCGCAGGACGATCGCGTCGTCCCCGTTGAAGTTGGCCACGTTGCTGTCTGTGGCGTCGGGCGTGGGCTCCAGTGCCCATTGCCCGTGCGCCAGGAGGTAGTGCCCGCCGGATGCAAGGGTGCCGCTCAGAGTGATGGTGCCGGTGGCGGTCGAGTTGCCGTTGCTGTAGAGCTCCAGCGTGTAGGCGGACAGGTCGATGTCAGCCGTGGTGGGGTTATAGACCTCGATCGCCTTGTTGAAGCTCGAGCCCTCGATATAGGCACTGATCATCAGGTCTGCCGGGGGCGCGGCCTGAGCGGGTGACGTGGTCAGGACCGCGAGGCCGGCCAGCGTCGTTGCGGCCGCCGCGGAGAGCGCGGCGATGCGACTGCGAAGTTTCATGGAACACCTTCTCCTAGGGATCTGGCGCGACCCTACGGAGCCGCGGTGAATTCTGGGTCCAGAGGAGGTGAACGCTACCTTTCGGCAGCGTGTTCGTCAGGTGAACGCGGAGAACTTCACTCCGCGTCGGCCGTGGGTGTGGCGACGGCCTTGGGGGAGACCGGCCAGTCGTCGGGGTAGCGGTAGGCCAGCTCCTCCACCTGCTGGTCCAGCTTGCGGCGGGCGCGGGCAGAGAGTCGGTCCCCGAAGACGGTGCCGTTCAGGTGGTCGGTCTCGTGCTGGTAGCAGCGTGCCAGCAGGCCGGTGCCGGTCAGGTCGACGTCGTTGCCCTCTGCGTCCTGTCCGGTGCAGCGTGCCGTGTCCGGGCGCGCGACGCTCTGGTAACCGCCGGGCCAGGACAGGCAGCCCTCGTCGCTGGCATCCAGGTTGCGGTCCTTGCCGGTGGGCAGTTCCACCACGGGGTTGCACACCACGCCGCGCTCGATCACGTCGTCGGCGTTGGGGCACTCGTAGACGAACACCGACAGTCCAACGCCCACCTGGGTGGCGGCCAGTCCGACGCCCTCGGCGGCGCGCATGGTGGCGAACATGTCGCGCACCAGTTCGTGCAGTTCCTCGCCGAACTCGGTCACGGGCTTCGTCTGCTCGTGCATCACTGGGGTGCCCCAGCGGGTGATCGGACGAATCTTGCCGCCTGTGGTCAGGTCCAGGGCCATGTGGTTCTCCTCGGGAGGGGTGTGTCTGCAGTCAACCAGTATGCCGCCTCCGGCACACTGGGGCCCATGGCGAAGGATGGCGCTGACTGGCGGGCGGTGATCGACGAGTACCGCAAGCACCTGGAGACCGACCGTGGGCTGTCGGCCCACACGGTCCGCGCCTACGTCTCCGACCTGACCGCGCTGGCCGACTTCGTGGACGGGCCCATGCGCGATGTCACCCTCCAGGTGCTGCGGGCGTCGCTGGCGGACCTGGCCGAGGCCGGGGCCGCCCCCTCCACCATCCAGCGGCGCGTGGCCTGCGTGCGGGGGTTCTTCGCCTGGGCCGTGAAGGTGGAGGGACTCCTCGCCGAGGATCCGGCCTCCCGACTGCGGGCGCCCAAGCGGCAACGCAAGCTGCCGCGGGTGCCGTCGGCGGGTGCGGTGGGGGAGAGCCTCGCAGCCTCGGCGGCCCGCGTCGCGGAGGGGGAGGGCCCTTTGGCGGCCCGCGACCTCGCGCTGGTGGAACTGCTCTACTCCAGCGGGCTGCGCGTCTCTGAACTGTGCGGGCTGCGCCTGCGCGACGTGGACGCCGAGCGCGGCACCATCCGGGTGCTGGGCAAGGGCGGCAAGGAACGCAGCGTGCCCGTCGGCGCCCCCGCCCGACGGGCCCTGGCCGCCTGGCTGACGGCGAGACCCGAGGTGGCCGGCCCCGAGAGCCCGGACCTGGTCTTCCTCGGAGCCCGGGGCGGACGCCTCGACCCGCGGGTGGCGCGCCGGGTGGTCCATGACGTCACCCGGGCCGGGGGTGCCGAGGTGGGGCCGCACGGCCTGCGCCATGCCATGGCCACCCACCTGCTCGAGGGCGGTGCGGACCTGCGCTCCGTCCAGGAGATGCTCGGCCACGCGTCGGTGGCCACCACGCAGGTCTACACCCACGTCACCTCGCAGCGGCTCCGCGAAGCCTTCCGGCAGGCCCACCCGCGCGCCTGAACCCTTGACCCGGGGAGCGCTTTCACGATAGGTTGCGAGAAAGCGCTTTCACGAGTCTGCGGCAACGATGCCGAACCAACCGGAGGTCGACGATGAACCCACGTACCCGCCCGATGAGGAAGCTCCTCACCCTGGCGCTGTCCCTTGCCACCGCCCTCGCCCTGGCGCTCAGCGGGCCGGGCGCGAACCACCCTGCGTCGGCGGACGAGTCGCCCGACGTCCTCAACCCCAGTGCCATGCCCCTGGGGGTCATCACCTCCGACGTGCAGGTGGGGCGCTACACCATCCGCGCCACCGAAGCCGCCGCAGTGGAGGTGGACGCGCAGGAGCGGACCGGCGGCGAATACGTCTTCACCCAACGGCTCAAGCTGAACGGCGGCGGCACGGCGGAGCGGCGCTCCGTCGCGTTCACCACCTTCGGCCCCGCCGTCCTCAACGCCTACGCGCTCAGTGCCAGCGCGAGCGCCGACAGGCAGCTGGCGCTCTACGCCGAGGACGGCGCGCTCGTGGAGGCACTGCCCGCCTACGGTGCGCCCACCGACATCCCGCTGGCAAGGTTCACCGTCCCCGAGGCCGGCGCCTACTACGTCGCGTCCCCCTCGTCGGGGGTCAACATCTTCCACCTCGAACTGGTCGACGGCGAGGCGCCCGAGCGGCCCGCTTGGGACACCGTCGCCGCTCCGGTCCTCACCGACGCCCGGCAGGAAGGGCGCGACATCGTCGTCCAGTTCGACGGAGTCGTCGGTTTCGACGGTGCGGACCTCGCCACCGCAACCCTCTACCGCGACGACGACGTCGTTGCCACCGGGATCTCGGGGGCGCAGGCGAGTTCCGGAGAGATCCGCCTCACGCCGAGCGCCTCCGGCAACTACACCGTCGAGGTGGCCCTGCAGCGCACCGACGAGGACGAGGCGCTGCTCTCGGACCGGCTCGAGGTGCCGGGTTTCATCCTTCCCCTCGGCACCTCGGAAGTAGTCTCGGTCCTCACCAGCGCGGTTGAAGCAGCGGTGGCGACCATCACGGTCGAGTGGGCCGCGGTCCCGGAGGCCGACGGGTACGTGGTCGAGTTCCGTGAAAGCGGATCCACGGAGTGGGCCGCCCTCACGGAGACCACTGCCACGAGTGCCGAGATCCCGGGTCTGGCACCCGGAACCACCGTGGAGCTCCGCGTGGTCACCAGCCGTGGGGCCGAGTCGACGATCTCGGAGATCCACTCGGCAGATGTGAGTGACGTGGTGGAGCGCTGGCTGGAGGCGCACGCGGGAGTCTCCAGCAACGGCACCCTCGTGCACGCCGAGGACGGCTCCATGACCTTCGACATGCGCGGCAACAACGGCAAGATCGCCGACTCCGAGGACGGGTTCTACTACTACTACACCGAGATCGATCCGGCTACGGAGAACTGGACCCTGTCCGCCACCTTCACCGTCGACGACGCCTCCGGCAAGGACAACCAGTCCGGCTTCGGGATCATCGCCGTGGACACCTTCGAGCCCGGCAACCGGGACGCCCGCTACTTCAACAACGTGGGCACCATGTCCGCCAAGTACGTCCGGGACCTGGGTGACTCCCTGGACACCCGCTACGGCACCCCCGGCAGCAAGGTGGTCACCGGCTACACCGAGGGTCCCCGCGTGGCCACCCCCGCGAGGGACATGACCGGCTCGCAGCCGTTCGACTGGGCCTACCGCGACGGCATGACCGAGGGCGTCAACGTCAACCCGCCACGGTTCGTCGACGGCGACGTGTACGAGTACACACTGCGCAAGTCCAACACCGGCTTCCACTCCATCTGGAGCGTGGACGGCGAGGAGCACGAGGTCATCACCTACGAACCCGACCTGCTGCTGCAGCAGACCGCCGACTCCTACTACGTGGGCGTGTTCACGGCACGCAACATCGTGGTCACCGTCAGCGACCTCACCTTCACCACCATCCACCCCGACGACGACGAGGCCCCGTTGGAGCGCCCCGTCACGTACGTGGATCCGTGGCTCACCGCCGACGTGACCCGCACCACGCCCCACGACGCCCTCGGCATCCCGTTGCTGTCCAACATCCACGGGACCGCCACGGTGACCGACGCCGAAGGCGAAACCCTCGGAGGGCCCGTCGAGGTGGTGCCCGGCAACCTCGCCACTGTCGAGGTGCCCCTGGCTGACGGCACCAACGACTACACCGCCACCATCGTCCCGGCCCCGCGCGCGGAGCAGGGCGGCCTCGGGGAGTACGAGGACCTCTCCTCCTACGAACCGCTCAGCATCCCGGTGACCATCACCCGCCATTCCTACGGCGAACCGGGCCAGGCCATCCACGTCTCTCCCGATGGCAGCCCGGAAGGCGACGGCACCCCGGCCGAGCCGCTGGACCTGCACACCGCCGTCGCCTACGCGCAGCCCGGACAGCAGGTCGTGCTGGCGGCAGGCACCTACCGGCCCGCGAAGCGCATCAGCATTGAGCGGGGCAACGACGGCACTGCCGAGCAGTCGATCGTACTGATGTCCGAACCGGGGGAGCGGGCCGTGCTGGACCTGTCGGAGTCGCCCACCGGCGGCATCCACCTGCGCGGCGACCACTGGCACCTGTACAACCTGGAGATCACCGGCTCCCGCGGCTACCAGAAGCCGCTGCTGATCAGCGGCAACCACAACGTCGTGGAGCGCATCGAGTCGCACCACAACGCGGACACCGGGATCCAGATCTCGGGCAGCGCCTCCGAGCCCCCGTCGATGTGGCCCTCCCACAACCTGGTGGTCTCCAGCGTCTCCCACAACAACGCAGACCCGCTCGCCAACGACGCGGACGGCTTCGCGGCCAAGATCACCTCGGGGGAGGGGAACGTGTTCCGCTACTCCATCGCCCACAACAACATCGACGACGGCTGGGACCTGTACGCGAAGTCAACCGAGGGCCCCATCGGTGACGTGGTGGTGGAGCACTCGGTGGCATACCGCAACGGCTGGCTCGAGGAAGCCCCCGACGTCCTGGGGGAGGGCAACGGCTTCAAGCTCGGCGGTGAGAACATGCCCGGTGCGCACCTGCTCTCGAACTCCGTGAGCTTCGACAACGCAGGTGCCGGTGTCACCTCGAACTCCGGCCCCGACGTGCGTGTCCTCGACGTCACCTCCTACGGCAACGCCGGACCCAACCTGCGGCTCTACACGTCGGCGGACCAGACCGCCTACGAGGTCCGCGGCCTGCTCTCCGCCGAGGGTGGTGCCGCCGACAGCCTGGGGCTGCGGGGGCAGGACGACGACATCTCGACCGATCCCACCAACGTGCTGGACGGCGTCACGCTCGCAGGTGACCCGGTCACCGACGAGTGGTTCGAGAGCGTGGACCTGGGCGTCGCCCCGCGGATCGCCGACGACGGCAGCATCGACATGCAGGGCCTGCTCGAACTCGTCGACCCCGAAGCAGGGGCTTGGGGAGCGCGCCTCGCCGCGCACCCGGACCCGACGGTGCTGGAACTCCTGCCGCCCGTGGAGCCTGTGGCTGTGCCCAGTCCCGAGCCCACGGAGGAGCCGAGTGAGGAACCCACCGAGGAGCCGACGGAACCGGAGCCCGGTGATCTCTACGAGACCCCCGGCTTCCACACCGTGAACGGCCGCCAGTGGATGACGGTGTGCGAACCGTACTCGGTCACCACCCGCTGCTTCACCTACATCTGGGGCACCACCATCGGGACCTGGAACGGTGAGTTCTACCAGCACAATGGCTGGAACTTCAACAACCTCACCTACCTCGGCTCACCCCGCAGCGCCTGGGCAGACAACCCCTTGGGGTACACCGGCCTGTGGACCGCTGACGACGGCCGCCAGTGGCGCACCGAGTGCGACACCCCCGCAGTCGGGGGCAACGGCTGCCGCAGCTACGTGACCGCCAAGGTCATCGAACGCGACGGCAACAGCTACAAGGTGGTGACCAAGGAGGTCTTCAACAACATCGTGCGCTTCAGCTGAACCGGTCGACGAGTGTGAGCGGGTCCACCAGGCTGCCGCCGCGCCAGGTCATCCAGTGCAGGTGGCAGCCGGTGGACAGGCCCGTGCTCCCGACCGCCCCCACCACGGCGCCGGCGCCCAGTTGCTGGCCCTGCCGCACGTCCATCCGTGACAGATGGGCGTAGGCGCTGCGGCCACCGGCGTGCTGGACCACCACCCGGTTCCCGTACGCGGGATGTCGCTGGACGGTGGTCACCCGGCCCGACCAGGGCAGGCGTACCGGCGTGCCGCAGGCAGCGGCCAGGTCCAGTCCGTCGTGGAGCTTGCGCACGCCCGTCACGGGATGGGTTCGCATGCCGAAACGCGAGGAGATCCTCCCGGCCACAGGCAGGTCCGTCGAAGCCATGCCCGCCCTGGCGGCCCCGAACTCCGGCGATGCCACCACGAGCGTGCCCTCGGGCAGCAGTCGCACCGGGCGGACGGCCAAGTACGCCAACGGGTCGAAGTACTCGGAGCCGTCGGTCAGGCCCCAGTGCAGGCAGACGGTGGCGCAATGACCCGCAACCACCCGCCCGATGACATCTCCGGCGGCCACCACGTCGCCCTCGGACACCGAGGCGCGCACGGGGGTGTAGGTGGTGCGCAGGCCGTTGCCGTGGTCCACGGAGACCGAAGGCCGGCCCGCCACGGTGCCGGCGAAGTGGACCACGCCGGTGGCCGCCGCGCGGGCAGGCTCCGCCCTCGCGGCAGCCAGGTCCACGCCCCGGTGACCGGGGGACCAGGGGTGCGGGCCGGCGCTGAACCCCCTCATCGCCGAGCCGGGCACGGGTGGCTCCAGGACAAGGCCCTCGTCGGCCCGCGAGGGGTGGACGCCGACGAGCAGCAGGGCAAGGACGCAGAACAGGGTCAGGACAGTTGTGGAATTGCGCATACCCACACTCTGGGAGTTCGCGAGGGTGATCCGTCTTTGTCCACAGGGGCGCGGTTGGCGATCAGGGGTGGCGGCGTCTAGAATGTCCACCGCAATCGGTTCGCCGATTGACTTCGCATGCGCTTCACGGGAAACCGTCGGTGGCCGCGTGGTCCCGCTCGTCGGGTGCCGCCACCGGGTGCATCAGGAACGGCCTCGCCCGCGCGAGGTCCCGTACGAACCACCGTGGGGCACAGTACCCACCCGAGAAAGTGGCGGACGCGAGCGTCCGCTGTGAAAGGAACGGCCATGGCCGTCGTCACCACCCGCCAGTTGCTGGAGTCGGGCGTCCACTTCGGACACCAGACCCGTCGTTGGAACCCCAAGATGAAGCGGTTCATCTTCGCCGAGCGCAATGGCATCTACATCATCGACCTGCAGCTCTCCCTGAGCTACATCGACAAGGCCTACGCCTTCGTCAAGTCCACCGTCTCGCGCGGCGGCCAGGTGCTGTTCGTCGGCACCAAGAAGCAGGCGCAGGAAGCGATCCAGGAGCAGGCCACCCGCGTCGGCATGCCCTTCGTGAACCAGCGCTGGCTCGGCGGCATGCTGACCAACTTCGGCACCGTCTCCAAGCGCATCCAGCGCCTCAAGGAGCTCGAGGTCATGGACTTCGAGAACGTCGCCGCCAGCGGCCTCACCAAGAAGGAACTGCTGCAGCTCGAGCGCGAGAAGATCAAGCTCGACAAGACCCTTGGTGGCATCCGGGACATGACCAAGACCCCGCAGGCGGTCTGGATCGTGGACACCAAGAAGGAGCACCTCGCCGTTGACGAGGCCCGCAAGCTGCGGATCCCCGTGGTCGGCATCCTCGACACCAACTGCGATCCCGACGAGGTCGACTACGCGGTCCCCGGCAACGACGACGCCATTCGTTCCGTCGCCCTGCTGACCCGCATCATCGCCGACGCCGTCGCCGCCGGCCTGATCGAGCGTTCCTCCGGCAAGTCCGGCGAGCAGGCCGAGGCCGAGCCCATGCCCGACTGGGAGCGCGAGCTGCTCGCCAAGTCCGAGGCCGAGGCCGCCGCCGCTGCTGAGGCTCCCGCTGCCGAGGCTCCCGCTGCCGAGGCTCCCGCCGCCGAGGCTCCTGCTGCTGAGGAGACTCCCGCCGAGGAGGCCAAGGCAGAGGAGGCCGCCGAGGCCGCCGAGGTCGTCGAGACCAAGCTCGCCGCCGAGGCGGACGTCGAGGCGGCCGAGGTCAAGGCCACCGAAGAGACCACCGAAACCAAGTAATCCTCCTACCCAGACGGGAACACTGACTGATGGCAATCACAGCCGCAGACGTTAAGAAGCTCCGCGACGCCACCGGCGCGGGCATGATGGACGCCAAGAACGCACTGGTCGAGGCCGAGGGTGACTACGACAAGGCCGTTGAGGTGCTGCGCGTCCACGGCCTGGCCAAGGCCGCCAAGCGTGCGGACCGTGAGGCCGCCAACGGCATCGTCGCGGGCAAGGACGGCGTCCTGATCCAGTTCGCCGCCGAGACCGACTTCGTCGCCAAGAACGCGGAGTTCGTGGGCCTGGCCGACCAGATCGTCGACGCGATCATCGCGCAGGGCGCCACCGACGTGGACTCCACCAACGCCGCCAAGCTCGCCTCCGGTGAGACCGTGGCCGACGCCGTCAAGGAACTGGGCGTCAAGATCGGGGAGAACATCTCCGTCGCCAAGGCCGCCCACTTCGACGGCACCACCCACCTGTACCTGCACCGCCGCGCCGCGGACCTGCCCCCGCAGGTCGGCGTGCTGGTGGAGTACACCGGTGGTGACGAGACCCTGGCCCACCAGGTGGCCATGCAGATCGCCTCCATGAGCCCGAGCTACGTCTCGCGCGACGACGTCCCCGCCGACGTCGTGGAGAACGAGCGTCGCATCGCCGAGGCCACGGCACGCGAGGAGGGCAAGCCCGAGGCTGCCATCTCCCGCATCGTCGAGGGTCGCGTGGGTGGCTACTTCAAGGACGTCGCGCTGCTGGACCAGCCGGCCGTCTGGGAGGACAAGAAGAGCGTCGGTGACCTGCTCAAGGCCGCCGGTGCCGAGGTGACGCGGTTCGCCCGCTTCGCCATCACCGCCTGAGTGCAACAACCCGGTGGCGTGTGCCGCGAGATCTCGCGGTACACGCCACCGTCTGCGTCCGGGGGTGTCCCCGGGACGATAGGCTGCAAACCGAACTGACCGCCACGAACCCCGAGGGGACCAATGACCAAGCAATACAAGCGGGTGCTGCTGAAGCTCTCGGGTGAAGTTTTCGGCGGGGGCAAGCTGGGCGTGGACCCGGAGACCCTCCGCAGCATCTCCAAGGAGATCGCCGACGTCGTGAACCGCGGCGTCCAGGTGGCCGTCGTGGTCGGCGGCGGCAACTACTTCCGCGGCGCCGAGCTGAGCCAGTCCGGCATCGCCCGCGACCGTGCCGACTACATGGGCATGCTCGGCACCGTAATGAACAGCATCGCGCTGTCCGACTTCCTCGAGAAGGAGGGGGTCAATACCCGCGTGCAGACCGCCATCACCATGGGACAGGTCGCAGAGCCCTACATCCCGCGCCGCGCGGAGCGCCACATGGAGAAGGGTCGCCTCGTCATCTTCGGCGCCGGCTCCGGCATGCCCTACTTCTCGACGGACACCGTCGCCGCCCAGCGTGCGCTGGAGATCGGCGCCGAGGTGCTCCTGATGGGCAAGCAGGGCGTCGACGGCGTCTACAACGCGGACCCCGTCAAGGACCCCTCCGCCACCAAGTTCGACCACCTCACCCACGACCAGTTCCTCTCCGAGGACCTGAAGGTCGCCGACGCCACCGCCATCGCGCTGGCCCGGGACAACGACCTGAACATCGTGTTCTTCAACCTCTCCGAGCCCGGCAACATCGCTCGCGTCGTCGACGGTGAACAGATCGGGACGCTCGTCACCCGCTGACCCCACAAAGGAAGGAGGGCGGTCGGACCATGATCGCCGAAACCCAGAAGGAAGCCCAGGGCAAGATGCAGCAGGCGGTGGACTTCGCCCGCGACGACCTCGCCACCATCCGCACCGGCCGGGCCCACCCCGCGATGTTCTCGTCCCTGCAGGCCGACTACTACGGTGCCCCCACCCCGCTGCAGCAGCTGGCCACCTTCACCTCGTCAGACCCGCGTTCCATGCTGATCACCCCCTTTGATCGCAGCGCCATCGCCGCCATCGAGAAGGCGATCCGCGACGCCGAGCTGGGCGTCAACCCGAGCAACGACGGCAACTCCATCCGCGTCGTCATGCCGGAACTCACGGCCGAGCGCCGCAAGGAGTACGTGAAGATGGCCAAGGCCAAGGCCGAGGAGGCCCGCGTCACGCTGCGCAACCTCCGCCGCCAGGCCATGGACCAGCTCAAGAAGCTCGAGAAGGACGGCGACATCAGCGAGGACGACCTCGCCCGCGCCGAGAAGGCGATGGACGCCTCCACCAAGAAGTTCGTGGAGAGCGTCGACGACCTCCTCAAGGCCAAGGAAGCCGAGCTCACCGAGATCTGATGCCCACCACAGTCGCGAGCGAACCCGCCTCCACGCCGAAGGGTGGCCGGAACCTGCCGGCCGCCATCGGCGTCGGCCTCGGGCTGATCGCGGCACTCGTGGTGGGGCTGGTGTGGGCGCATTGGTTCTTCGTCCTCCTCACGGCCGTCGCACTGTGCCTGGGTGCCGTCGAGGTGCACATGGCCCTGCAACGCAAGGGCATGCACTCGGCCATCGTGCCCATCGTGATCGGCACCGCGGTGAGCATCGTCGGCGGCTGGCTCGTCGCCCGCCTCGAGCTGATGGCGCCGTCCAACTTCATCGTCGTCTGTCTGGGCGCCACCCTGCTCGCCAGCTTCACCGCGAGACTGCGGGGCGGACCGGAGGGCTTCCTCCGCGACGCCGCGGCCTCGGCCCTGATCATCGCCTACATCCCGCTGCTGGGTGTGTTCGTCTCCCTCCTGATGGGGGAGGCCGACGGCGTGTTCCGGATCCTGGTCATCGTGTTGGCCGTGGTTGCCTCCGACACGGGCGCCTACACCTTTGGATCCCTCTTCGGCCGGCACAAGCTCGCCCCCCAGATCAGTCCCAGCAAGACCTGGGAGGGCGTTGTCGGCGGCGTCGCCACTGCCGCCGCCGTGGGGGTGGCCTCGGTGATGCTGTTCCTGGACGGTCCTTGGTGGCTGGGGCTGGTGCTGGGCGTCTCCTGTGCACTGGCGGGTACACTGGGCGATCTCGTCGAGTCGCTGATCAAGCGCGACGCCGGGATCAAGGACATGTCCAACTTCCTGCCCGGGCACGGTGGTGTCATGGACCGGCTCGACTCGCTGCTGGCCGCGGTCCCCGTCGGCTGGCTCGTACTACACCTCGCCCTGGGGGCCTGAAATGCCAACTCTCCTGCCACTGGTCTTCGAAGCACCGCGCCGCGGCAAGCCGCCGCGCCACTGGCTCGACCTGACCCCCGAGGAGCGCCGCGAGACCGCGGAGAAGCTCGGCCTGCCCAAATTCCGCGCGGACCAGATCTCCCGCCACGTCTTCGACCACCTCTCCGACGACCCGGCGGGCTGGTCCGACGTTCCGGCCGCCATCCGTGGCGACCTCGCCGAGCAGCTCTTCCCCTCCCTGCTGGAGCAGGTGACGCGACGCACCGCCGACAAGGGAGCCACCGTCAAGACGCTGTGGAAGCTGCACGACGGTTCCCTGTTGGAGTCCGTGCTGATGCGCTACCCCAACCGCTCCACCCTGTGCATCTCCTCCCAGGCCGGCTGCGGGATGGCCTGCCCGTTCTGCGCCACCGGCCAGGGAGGCCTCAAGCGCAACCTGTCGCAGGCCGAGATCACGGTGCAGGCCTTCGCCGCGAACCAGATGCTCGCCGCCGGTGAGGTGCCCGGCGCGACCGGCCGCCTGAACAACATCGTGTTCATGGGCATGGGGGAGCCGCTGGCCAACTACAAGGCCGTGATGGGCACCATCCGCACCCTGCTGGAGCCCTCCCCGAACGGCTTCGGGATGAGCGCCCGCGGCATCACGGTCTCCACCGTGGGGCTGGTGCCGCAGATCAACAAGCTCACCGAGGAGGGGCTCCCGCTGACCCTCGCGGTGTCGCTGCACGCCCCCGACGACGAACTGCGCGACGAGATCGTGCCGGTGAACAACCGCTGGAAGGTAGACGAGGTGGTGGACGCCGCCTGGGCCTACGCCCAGAAGACCAAGCGACGGGTCTCCATCGAGTACGCCATGATGCGTGACATCAATGACCAGGTGGAGCGCGCGAACCTGCTGGCCGACGTGCTGAAGCGGCGCGGCGACTGGGGTTGGGTGCACGTGAACCTGATCCCGCTGAACCCCACCCCGGGATCGAAGTGGACCGCGTCCCGCAAGGCCGACGAGCGCGCCTTCATCCAGACCTTGGAGCGCCGCGGTGTCCCGGTGACGCTCCGGGACACCCGCGGCAGCGAGATCGACGGTGCCTGCGGCCAGCTCGCGGCCACCGTCACGGCCGAGAGCGCCTGAGGCTCACTCCACCTTCAGCTCCCCCATCGGGGCCCAGCCGTCCCCGTCCACCTGCTTGGAGACGATCAACGGGGTGGCGGTCAGGTACTGGGGGAACTCGGCCTGCATCTTCCGGAAGTGGTCCGAGTTGACGTGCGGGCCGGCGCCGTCGTCGGTGAAGGCCTCCACCAGCACGTAGGTGTTGGGCTCCTTCACGCTGCGCGACCACTCGAACCAGAGGCAGCCGGGCTCGGCGAGGGTGGTCTCGGTGAACTCTCGGGAGATCTCGGGCCACTGGTCCGCGAACTCGGGCTTGATGGGGAACTTCACGTTGATCAGGTACATGCCTGTCCTTTCCTTCGGGGTCCTGCACACAGCCTGCCCGTACCGGAGGGCAACGGGAACTCCGATTCTCGCAAGGCAAGAACGCTCCTGCTGCACAATGGGGCGCAAACCATGCTCGACGAGGAGTGTTGATGTTGCGAGATGACGGCGTCCGGCCGGGGCAGATCGCGCGGGCCATCGCGGTGCTCGAGGCGGTGGCGGAGCACGGCAGCAGCACCGCACGCACCACCGCCGACGTCACCGGCATCCCGCTTCCCACGGTCTACCGGATCGCCCAGGAGCTCATCCGGGCCGAGTACCTGGTGCACCTCAAGGACGAGCAACGCTTCGCGCTCGGCTACCAGCTGCACCGGCTCGCGGTGGGCCTGCACGAGGACCTCGGCATCCCGAGGAGCGTCCGCGAGGAGGTGCGCTCCCTGCACGTGGACCTCGGGATGGCCGCCTACCTGGCCATCCATCGCGGGACCGAGTTCGTCGTCGCGTTCGTGGCCGACTCGCCCCGGTACCCGCGGCTGAGCCCGATGGGATTCGGTTTCCACGAGAGCCCACACGCCACGGCGTTCGGGAAGATGGGGCTGGGCTCGTTGCCGGCCGAGGAGCGTGACGCCTGGCTGGCGAACGGCGACCTGCGGGCCCACACCCCGCGCACCATCACCGACGCGGGGGTGCTGCGCAGCCAACTGGACGAGATCTCCGTGCGCGGCGTCGCGTGGGAGCACCAGGAGTTCCAGACCGGAACCGACTGCATGGCCGCCGCCATCAAGGCCGACGACGGCATGCTGATCGGCTCAGTGGCCGTGTCCGCACCCGTGGCCGCCTACGAGGGCCGCACCCGCCACGTCGAGGACCGCGTCCGGGCCTGCGCCTCCCGCGCCGGCCGCGCCTACCGGCTGGGAACCAGCCACTCCTGAGCCCGTTCTCATCCGGCGATAACGCCCGTTGCCGACGGCGCGCCGTCTTCCTAGGTTGTGGCCAAGACACTGGCAACGCAGCCGGAAGGAGATGCAATGGGCGCATCAGGAAGCGGTGAGGCAGTCAACGACGCCGAGGGGTCCGAGGAACTCAGGAACACCCTCGTCGCACTGGTCCGGGCGGCGTTCCCCCACGCCGCGGTGCCGGACACGGCCTACGAGCGGGCCGCCGCAACCGTGCAGGAACAGGCCGACGCGAGCACCTGGATGAGGGTGAAGCTCGCGCAGGGCCTGGACTCCCTGCAGGGCCTCACGGGCGGGACGTTCCACGAACTCACCCCGGAGGAGGCCCACCTGGTGCTGCTGCGCGTCCAGCACACCACCTTCTTCGGTTTCGTGCGCCAGACCGTGGTGGTGAACCTCTACGAGGACGAGGAGGTTTGGGAGGCACTCGGCTACGAGGGGCCGTCGTTCGACAAGGGCGGCTACATCGACAGGGGCTTCAATGACCTCGACTGGCTCCCCGAACCACGCATCGAGGAGTACGACGGCGAGCCGCTGCAGGAGGTGGTCTCCGACCTGCCCACGGCCGCGAGCACCCGCAGCACCAAGGGTGCCGCGGTCCCCGCAGGACAGAGCAAGGCCCGCTCCGGGCGCGTCGGCTCGGGAAGGAAGCGTTCATGAAGCACATCGAGCACGACACCGAGGCCGTGGTCATCATCGGTTCGGGTGCGGGCGGCGGCACCCTCGCCCACGAACTGACCAAGCAGGGCATCGAGTGCGTCGTCCTGGAGGCCGGGCCGTACCTGCGCAACGAGGACTACATGAACCTCGAGTGGGAGGCCTTCAACCAGATGGCCTGGACCGACACCCGCACCACCTCCGGCTCGTGGCGCATTCACAAGGACTTCCCAAACCTGCCGGCCTGGGTGGTCAAGGC
Organism: Tessaracoccus terricola; assembly: GCF_054776555.1. Taxonomy (NCBI): domain Bacteria; kingdom Bacillati; phylum Actinomycetota; class Actinomycetes; order Propionibacteriales; family Propionibacteriaceae; genus Tessaracoccus; species Tessaracoccus terricola. Next base: position 130,918 of record NZ_BAAHBS010000007.1, read on the forward strand.
CGTCGGCGGCACCACCACCCACTGGTCCGGTGCCACGCCCCGGTTCAAGGAGCACGAGTTCCGCACCCGCAGCGTCTACGGGCGCATCGACGGGGCCAACCTGCTGGACTGGCCCATCACCCTGGCGGAGCTCGAGCCCTACTACACGCGCGCCGAGGACGCCATCGGTTCCACCCACCGCGGTGGGCGGCCACCGCTGCCGGCCAACAACAACTACAAGGTGCTGGCCGCAGGTGCCGAGCAACTCGGCTACCGCTACTACGCCACCGGCCCCTACGGCACCAACGCCGCCCCCTACGACGGCCGGCCCGCCTCCATCCAGGACGGCTTCAACTTCCAGGGCGACAAGAACAAGTCCAAGTGGTCCACGATGGTGCGCGAGATCCCGCGGGCGCTGGACACCGGCCTGCTGGACCTGCGCCCCGACTCCCACGTTGCGCAGATCCTGCACGACCGCACCGGGCGGGTGAACGGCGTCATCTACCTGGACAAGGAGGGCAACCTCCACCGCCAGGCCGCCAAGGTGGTGTGCGTGGCGGGCAACTCCATCGAGACTCCGCGCCTGCTCCACCTGAGTTCGTCGTCGCTGTTCCCCGACGGCCTCGCCAACTCCTCGGGGCAGGTGGGGCGCAACTACATGCGCCACATGACCGCCAGCGTCTACGCCCAGTTCGACAAGCCCGTCCACATGTTCCGCGGCGAGACCATGGCCGGCGGAGAAGCTCTACCGCAGCGTCGGTGCCGTCGGCACGCATCGCACCCCGCCGTACCCGTCCACGCACAACCTGGGCACCTGCCGGATGAGCGAGCGGCCCGAGGACGGGGTGGTGGACAAGTGGGGCCGGGCGCACGACGTGCCGAACCTGTTCATCTCCGACGGTTCGCAGTTCACCACCGGCGCCGCGGCCAACCCGACGCTGACGATCGTGGCACTGGCCATCCGACAGGCCGAGTACCTCGCCGAGGCACTCAGGAAGGGTGAGGTCTGAGGTTCCCCCCAGAAAGCCGGTTCAGTCGTTCGACTCGTAGCCGGTGGGCCGGTGGCGCGGCTGGTCGGACGACCGGTTGCGCCGCCGGCCCTCGTACCTGCCCACCCGTGCGGCACCCTCGGGCTGCTGGAAGTCCGGGCCCTTGCGCGACTCGACCGCCTCGCCCCTGAACCGCGCCTTCAGCCTCTCGAGAAGGGTGGGCCTGCGGCTGCTGTGCGACGGCGGCGCCGGCTCGGGGCGGGTTGCCGGCTGGTAGTCCCCGATCACAACTCGCTGCTCCTGGGAGCGTTCGAACTGCGGTCCGCGGGGCCTTCGCTGCATGCCCCCAAGCCTACGTCGGCCTGGACCACATCATGGAAACTGGTCACCGGATGGGGAGATCCGGGGCAGGGAAGCTAGGATCGGCCTGTTTGTTGAAAAGCGCAAGGATTTGAGGAGAGCTATGGAAGAGCGGTTGCAGGGCATTTACGAGTCGGTCGTGGCCCGGAACCCCGGGGAGGCCGAGTTCCACCAGGCCGTCAAGGAGGTCTTCGACAGCCTCAAGCCAGTGGTCCGGAAGCACCCGGAACTCCTGGACTCCAAGATCCTCGAGCGCGTCTGCGAGCCCGAGCGCCAGATCATCTTCCGCGTCCCGTGGCTGGACGACAACAACCAGGTCCAGGTCAACCGTGGATTCCGCGTCGAGTTCAACTCCGCGCTCGGCCCCTACAAGGGCGGCCTGCGGTTCCACCCGTCGGTCTACCTCGGCATCATCAAGTTCCTCGGCTTCGAGCAGATCTTCAAGAACTCCCTCACCGGCCTGCCCATCGGCGGCGGCAAGGGCGGCTCGGACTTCGACCCACGCGGCCGCTCGGACAACGAGGTCATGCGCTTCTGCCAGTCCTTCATGACCGAGCTGTACCGCCACCTGGGCGAGTACACCGACGTGCCCGCCGGTGACATCGGCGTCGGCGGCCGCGAGATCGGCTACATGTTCGGCCAGTACAAGCGCATCACCAACCGCTACGAGTCCGGCGTCCTCACCGGCAAGGGCCTCGACTGGGGAGGCTCCCTGGTCCGCAAGGAGGCCACCGGCTACGGCACCGTCGTGTTCGCGGACCAGATGCTCAAGACCAAGGGCCAGAGCTTCGACGGCAAGCGCGTGTCCGTCTCCGGCTCCGGCAACGTCGCCATCTACGCCATCGAGAAGGTCCACCAGCTCGGCGGCAAGGTGATCGCGTTCTCCGACTCCGGCGGCTACGTCGTCGACGAGAACGGCGTGGACCTCGAACTGCTGCAGCAGGTCAAGGAGGTGGAGCGCGGCCGCGTCTCCGACTACGTCGCCCGCCGCCCCGGCGCCGAACTGGCCACCGAGGGCAGCATCTGGGACCTCCCCGTCGACGTCGCCCTGCCGTGCGCCACGCAGAACGAGCTCGACGGCGCCAACGCCGCCACCCTGATCAAGAACGGCGTCATCGCCGTCGCCGAGGGCGCCAACATGCCCACCACCCCGGAGGGCATCGGCCACTTCCAGGAGGCCGGCATCCTCTACGGCCCCGGCAAGGCGGCCAACGCCGGTGGCGTGGCCACCTCCGCCCTGGAGATGCAGCAGAACGCCATGCGGGACTCTTGGGACTTCGAGTACACCGAGGAGCGCCTCACCAAGATCATGGAGCGCATCCACGACGACTGTGCCGAGACCGCCGACGAGTACGGAGACCCGGGCAACTACGTGATGGGCGCCAACATCGGTGGCTTCCGCAAGGTGGCCAACGCCATGGAGGCATTCGGCGTGGTCTGATCCCACCCAGCGGTGTTTCTCGCCCCCTTGGACCCGGTCCGAGGGGGCGAGCGTCGTCTTGTCCCGCGTGAGAGACTGAGACGGTGCGCAGAATCGTCCTCCTAGGCAGTACCGGCTCCATCGGTTCCCAGACCCTCGACGTCATCAGGACCCGCCGTGACGAGTTCGACGTCGTCGCCCTGGCGGCCTCCGGGGGCAACATCGCGGAGCTGGCGCGCCAGGTCATCGAGTTCGCACCTGCGACGGTGGCGCTGGCCAAGGCCACCGCCGGCCGGGAACTGCAGCAGGCCCTCTACGCCGAGGCCTCCCAACGCGGCTGGGCCACGGGGGACTACCAACTGCCCAAGATCCTCCTCGGACCGGACGCGGCCACCCAACTGGCCGCGAGCGAGTGCGACCTCGTCCTCAACGCCATCACCGGCGCCGCCGGCCTGCAGCCCACCCTCGCCTGCCTGGAGGCCGGCACCACCCTCGCCCTGGCCAACAAGGAGTCCCTCGTGATCGGCGGCCGCCTGGTCACCGGGGCCGCCGCACCGGGCCAGATCATCGCCGTCGACTCCGAGCACTCCGCCTTCGCGCAGGCCCTGCGCGGGGGCCGCCGCGACGAGGTGCGCCGCCTCGTGCTAACCGCCTCGGGCGGACCGTTCCGCGGCCGCACGCGTGCCGAACTGGAGGATGTGCGCCCCGAGGACGCCATGGCCCACCCCACCTGGAACATGGGCCGCGTCATCACCATCAACTCCGCCACCCTCGTCAACAAGGGCCTCGAACTGCTCGAGGCGGCGCTGCTCTACGACGTGGCCCTCGACGACGTCGTCGTGACGGTCCACCCGCAGTCCGTGGTCCACTCCATGGTGGAGTTCTGCGACGGCTCCACCATCGCCCAGGCCTCCCCGCCGGACATGCGGCTGCCCATCGGGCTGGCCCTGACCTGGCCCGCGCGCCTGCCCGACGCCGCCGCGCCGTGCGACTGGACCACGGCCGCCACCTGGACCTTCGAGCCGCTGGACGACCAGACGTTCCCGGCCGTGGAACTCGCGCGCCGCGCCGGCAAGGCCGCCGGCACCGCGCCGGCCGTCTACAACGCCGCCAACGAGGCCTGCGTGGACGCCTTCTGCGAGGGCCGCCTGCGCTTCCCCGAGATCGTCGACGTGATCACCGACTGCCTGGACGAGCACCTCGCAGCCGGCCATGTCGCAGACCCCGAGCTCAGTGTCGAGGCCGTCCTGGCCGCCGACGCCTGGGGCCGCGCCCGCGCCGCCGAACTGGTGGGGGAGCGCGCATGACCACCCTCACCATCATCGGCCTGGCGGTCCTGTTCTTCGCCCTGATCATGGCCTCCATCGCGCTGCACGAGGTGGGCCACATGGTGCCCGCCAAGCTGTTCGGCGTGAAGGTCACCCAGTACTTCGTCGGCTTCGGCAAGACGCTGTGGTCCCGCAAGAAGGGGGAGACCGAGTACGGCATCAAGGCCATCCCCCTGGGCGGCTTCGTGCGCCTGATCGGGATGTACCCGCCGGAGCGCTCCCAGGACAAGCCCAAGGGCTGGCTGACCCGGATGGCCGACGAGGCCCGCAGCTTCGAGTACGAGGAGATCACCCCCGCCGACGAAGGGCGACTGCTCTACCAGAAGCCGGTGTGGCAGCGGGTGATCGTGATGTTCGGCGGGCCTGCCATGAACATCCTGCTGGCCTTCGGGATCTTCTTCGGCATCAACGCCATCCACGGCACCTACCAGCCCACCCTCGAGGTGGCCCACGTCAGCGACTGCGTCATCCCGCAGGGCCGCGAACCCGCCGCGTGCCTGGACACCGACCCGCCCACCCCCGCCGCCGAGGCCGGCATCGAGGTGGGCGACGTCCTGGTCTCCTTCAACGGGCACCCCCTGACCGACTGGACCCAGATGGGTGACCTGATCCGCGCCAACCGCGACGGTGAGGCCACGGTCGTCGTCGAACGCGACGGCCAGGAGATCACCCTCCCCACCGTCAACACCGTCCTGCACCACGTCCAGGACCGGCTGGATCCCACCACCTACGTGGAGGCCGGCTTCCTCGGGGTCTCACCCACCAACGAGCTCACCAAGGCCGGTCCCGTCGCCACCGTCGTGCAGATGTGGGACATGACCAAGATGTCCGTGGTGGCCCTGGTGGACTTCCCGGTGCGGGTCTGGAACGTCGGCGCGGACCTGGTCACCGGCCAACCCCGCGACGTCAACAGCCCCATCTCCATCGTCGGGGCCAGCCGCGTGGCCGGCGAGATCGGTGCGGCCGACGAGATCCCGGCCGCCGACCGCGTGGCCAGCTGGATGTCCCTGCTGGGCAGCGTCAACCTCTTCGTCGCCCTGCTCAACCTGGTCCCGCTGCCGCCGTTGGACGGCGGCCACATCGCCGCCGCCCTCTACGACGGCGTGCGCCGGACCTGGGCGAAGCTGCGGGGCCGCCCGAGGCCCGCCCCGGCGGACACCGCCAAGCTGCTCCCCGTCGTGTACGTGGTGGGCGGATTCCTGCTCCTCGGCGGCGCCGTGCTGATCCTCGCCGACATCATCAGCCCGATCCAGCTCTTCTGATTCACTCCCTCCGGAACTGGTGGGTATTCTGGGGGCCATGTCCGTGAGTCTTGGAATGCCCGCTGCCCCCGCACCGACACTTGCCCCCCGTCGCAAGACTCGCAAGATCAAGGTGGGCTCCACCTTCGTCGGCGGTGACGCACCCATCTCGGTGCAGTCGATGACCACCACCAAGACCACTGACATCAACGGCACCCTGCAGCAGATCGCCGAGCTCACCGCCACCGGCTGTGACATCGTGCGCGTGGCCGTCCCCAGCCAGGACGACGCCGACGTGCTGCACATCATCGCCAAGAAGTCCCAGATCCCCGTGATCGCCGACATCCACTTCCAGCCGCGCTACGTGTTCGCCGCCATCGACGCCGGGTGCGCCGCCGTGCGCGTGAACCCCGGCAACATCAAGCAGTTCGACGACAAGGTGGCCGAGATCGCCAAGGCCGCCAGCGACGCGGGCGTCTCCCTGCGCATCGGCGTCAACGCCGGCTCCCTGGACAAGCGCCTGCTCGCCAAGTACGGCTCCCCGACGCCCGAGGCTCTCGTCGAGTCCGCCATGTGGGAGGCCTCCCTGTTCGAGGAGGTCGGGTTCCGGGACTTCAAGATCTCGGTCAAGCACAACGACCCGGTGGTGATGGTCCGCGCCTACGAGATGCTCAGCGAGCAGTGCGACTACCCGCTCCACCTCGGTGTCACCGAGGCCGGCCCCGCCTTCCAGGGCACCATCAAGTCCTCCGTCGCGTTCGGCGCGCTCCTCAGCCAGGGCATCGGCGACACCATCCGCGTGTCCCTGTCCGCCCCGCCGGCCGAGGAGGTCAAGGTGGGCCTGAAGATCCTCGAGTCCCTCAACCTGCGCCCCCGCAAGCTGGACATCGTCTCCTGCCCCTCCTGCGGCCGCGCCCAGGTGGACGTGTACTCGCTCGCGGAGAAGGTCACCAAGGGCCTCGAGGGCATGGAGGCACCGCTGCGCGTGGCCGTCATGGGTTGCGTCGTCAACGGCCCCGGTGAGGCCCGGGAGGCCGACCTGGGTGTCGCCTCCGGCAACGGCAAGGGCCAGATCTTCGTCAAGGGCGAGGTGATCAAGACCGTTCCCGAGGCCGAGATCGTCGAGACCCTCCTCGTCGAGGCCCGTCGCCTCGCTGCAGAGATGGGTGAGGTCGGTGCGCCCGAGGTCTCGGTCTCCTGAGATGACGGCCGGCCTGAGGCCGCTCGGGCCCGACGACCTCCACGAGGTGGAGGCCCTCCTGGCACAGCGCCCGGTGGAGAACCTGTTCCTTGCGGCGAAGATCGCGCAGTACGGCATCGACCGCCGCCGCGTCGGCAAGATCCACGGGTTCGAGCGCGAGGGCAGGCTGACCGCCCTGTGCCTCGACGGAGGCACCATCTTCCCGGCCGGGTTCGACCCGGACGCCGTCCCCGCCTTCGTCCGTGCGTTGGGACCCTCCCGCACTGCCGCCTCCATCCTCGGCCCCAGCATGACGGCCCTCGGGCTCTACGTCGGCCTGATCGAGCGCTGGCCGGGCGCCTGGGGCAAGGTGTCCAACGTGCGGCAGCGCCAACCCCTGATGGTGCTGGACCGTCCGCCATCTGCCGATGGTGACGAGCGGGTCCGGCTGCTCAGCACCCGCGAGTACGAGTCCTACCTGGCGGCGTCGGTGCACATGTACACCGAGGAGATCGGCAGCTCACCGTTCAAGTACGGCGGCGGCTACGAGCGCTACGTCAAGGAACGCCTCCAGCAGGGCGACGCCTACGGCATCGTGGAGCAGGGCGAGGTGGTCTTCAAGGCGGACCTGGGCCCCAAGCTCGGCAACCAGGCACAGCTCCAGGGCGTCTGGGTCCACCCGCACCGACGCGGCGAGGGACTCTCCGTGCCGGCGCTGGCGGCCATGCTCCGGCTGGTGATGCAGCGGTTCCCGCTGGTCTCGCTCTACGTCAACGACTTCAACACCCCCGCCATCCGCGCCTACGAGCGGCTCGGGTTCCGCACGGTCGGTGCGCTTGCCACCGTGCACTACTGAGTGCAAGAGCAGTCCCCGGGCTGAAGTAGAGTTGCCCCCGTGATCGCCAGACTCTCCAACCTCTTCGTACGCACCCTCCGTGACGACCCGGCCGACGCCGAGGTCCCCAGCCACCGCTGGCTGGTCCGCGCCGGCTACATCCGCCGGGTGGCCCCGGGCATCTACTCGTGGCTGCCGCTGGGGCTGAAGGTGTTGCAGAAGGTGGAGGCGATCGTCCGCGAGGAGATGGACGCCATCGGCGCGCAGGAGGTGCACCTGCCCGCCCTGCTGCCCCGCGAACCCTACGAGGCCACCAACCGCTGGACCGACTATGGCGACAACCTGTTCCGGCTCGTTGACCGCAAGGGCACCGACATGCTGCTCGGCCCCACCCACGAGGAGATGTTCACGCTCCTGGTGAAGGACCTGTACAACTCGTACAAGGACCTGCCGCTCTCGCTCTACCAGATCCAGACGAAGTACCGCGACGAGGCCCGTCCCCGCGCCGGGCTGCTCCGCGGCCGCGAGTTCGTGATGAAGGACTCCTACTCCTTCGACGTCGACGACGCCGGCCTCGACGCCAGCTACCAGGCCCACCGCGGCGCCTACATCCGCATCTTCGAGCGCCTCGGCCTCGACTACGTCATCGTCTCGGCGATGGCCGGCGCCATGGGCGGCTCCCGCTCCGAGGAGTTCCTGGCCGTGGCCGCCAACGGCGAGGACACGTTCGTGCGCTCCGAGGGCGGCTACGCGGCCAACGTCGAGGCCGTCCGGGTGGCCGCACCCGAGGCGCTGTCCGTGGCCGACGCACCCGCCATGGCCACCGTCGCCACGCCCGGTGCGGGCAGCATCGCCGCCGTGGTGGAGCTCCTGAACGCGGAGCACGCCCGTCCCGAGGGCTGGAGTGCCGCCGACACCCTGAAGAACGTGCTGTTCCTGGTCACCGAGCCGAACGGCGAGACCCACCCGCTGGCGCTCGGCCTGCCCGGCGACCGTGAGGTGGACGCCAAGCGCCTCGAGGCCGCCCTCGAGCCGGCCGTGGCACAGCCCTTCACCGCGGATGACTTCGAGAAGTACCCCGACCTCAAGGTCGGCTTCATCTCGCCCGTCAGCCTCGACGGCACCCGCGTGCTGGGCGAGGAGTCCGTCACCGGCATCCGCTACCTGACCGACCCCCGCGTCGTGGAGGGCACCCACTGGGTGACCGGCGCGAACGTCGTCGACGAGCACCTCAGCGGTGTCACCGTGGGCCGTGACTTCACCGCCGACGGCACTCTCGACGTCGCCGACGTGCGCGAGGGGGACCCTGCGCCCGACGGCTCCGGCCCCATGACATTGGCCCGCGGCATCGAGATGGGGCACATCTTCCAGCTCGGCCGCCGCTACGCCGAGGCCATGGGCCTCAAGGTGCTCGACCGCAACGGCAAACTGGTCACCGTCACGATGGGCTCCTACGGCGTGGGCGTCTCCCGCGCCGTGGCCGCCGTCGCAGAGGCCACCGCCGACGACAAGGGCCTCAGCTGGCCCTTCGCGCTGGCCCCGTACCAGGTGCAGGTCCTCGCCACCGGCAAGGACGCCACAGTCTTCGAGGAGGCCGAACGGATCGCCGCCGCCCTGTCCGAGCAGGGGCTCGACGTACTCGTGGACGACAGGAAGGCCAGCCCGGGCGTGAAGTTCGCCGACGCCGAGATCATGGGCATGCCCATCACTGTCGTCGTCGGCCGTGGCCTCGCCGACGGCGTGGTGGAGGTCCGCAACCGCGCCACGGGCGAGCGCAACGAAGTGGCGGTGGGCGCCGCAGTGGACGCGGTTCTCGAACTGGCGCGCGCCAAGCAGGCCTGAGGCGCCAGCTGCCCTGAGGTGCGAGGAACGAGCCTCGCGCCTCAGGGAAACTGAAAAAGCCGGCTCAGACCCGCGCCCACCCCGGCCAGTGGGGGAGCGGGCCGCCCCAGGACTGCACCCGGGGCACCTGCCGCAGCATCGGGGCCACCCACCGGTCCCCCTCGGGACCGGAGGCCACCAGCCGCGCCAGGGCGTCCAGGACTCCCTCCTCCAGTAGCGCGAGTCCGGCCCTGACCTCCTCGGCGGTGGCCATCGCGTTGGGCAGCTCGTAGGCCACCTCCTGCTCCGGGGACTCGCCCTCGACTGCGGCACGCAGGTCGTTCCGGAGCTGGCGCGCGCTCGCCAACCGGGTGGCGGCGGCGTCGCGGGTGTCCCCGTCGGACAGGCGCCCGAGGCCCACCTCCAAACCGTGCAGCAGGGCCCAGACGTGGCTCAGCGCCACCAGCAGGGAACCCTCGAAGGTGGTCTCGGGGAATCTGATGGGCTCTCCCTCGCCGGGGACCGGTGGCAGGCTGCGGTTCCGCAGGCCCGCGGCCGCAGCGGCCAACGAGGCGTGCAGCAGTCGCTCGGGCTGCGTGCCTGCCGCGCCCACGAGGCCGGTGAACAGTTCGACGCCGTCGCCCAGCAGCGCCTCGAGGGCGGCGTCGAAGTCGGCGGGGGCGGCGTCGGGGGCCGGTGGGGTGGTGAACACGGGTTCGGCCTCGGGCACCAGCGGGTCCGCCGAGTCCAGCCGCGCCAAGTGGACCTGGGCCTGCACCGTCGCTGCGGCCGCCCACTCGGCTTCCGCCTCCGGTGCCGTTGCGAGCAGGGCCAGCACCTCCGTCGTCCACGCCGCGGCGCGGGCCGCACCCGGTGCCTGGACCGGATCGGTGGGGGTGGGGGAGAAGGGGGCGGACGGACCACCTGTCACGACGGGGCTCGGGGCGCAGCCCGCCAACGCCACCCCGGGAAGGGCTCCGAACAGCGCAAGGACGCCTCGACGGGTGGAAAGCATGTGCTGAACCCTACCGGCGTCGTATGCTGGGTGGTCACCACAATCAGGTCATACAACCGAATCGGAGAATCCCCCATGCAAGAAAGCCAGCTCACCGAACTGGTCGAGCCGATCCTGTCCGAGCACGGACTCGAACTCGACGGCCTCGACGTCACGCCCGTTGGCAAGCGGAAGCTTCTCCGGATCACCGTCGACGGGGACGGCCCCGCGGGCCGTGGCCCGCTGCTCGACGACATCTCCGCCGCCTCCGCCCGGATCTCCGCAGCCCTGGACGACAGCACCGCCGTCGGCCAGGCGCCGTTCACGCTCGAGGTGACCAGCCGTGGCGTCAGCAAGCCGCTGGTGGAGGACAAGCACTACCGCCGCAACCTGCACCGCCTCGTCAGGCTCTGGCTGGCAGAGCGTGAGGTCGAGGGCCGCATCATGGGCGTCGAGGAAGGCACCGTGACACTGGACGTGAAGGGCCAGACCCGTGACTTCGCCATCGCCGACATCAACAAGGCAGTGGTCCAGGTGGAGATGAACCCGCCCAAGGAATTCCGCAACGATTCCGACGACGCCGACAAGGAGGCCTGAGCCATGGACGTCGATCTCGCAGCCCTGCGCGCCATCGAGCGTGACAAGGAAGTCCCGATGGACTACCTCATCAAGACCCTCGAGGACGCGCTCCTCAACGCCTACAACAAGACCGACCACCCCCTGCGCGGCGTGAAGGTGGAGGTGGACCGCAAGACCGGCAAGGTCTCGGTCCTCGCCCCCGAGTTCGACGACGACGACGAGGTGGTGGGCTACTACGACGACACCCCCGAGGACTTCGGCCGCGTCGCCGCCGCCACCGCCCGACAGGTGATCTTCCAGCGCCTCCGCGAGGCCGAGGACGACCAGAAGTTCGGCCACTTCTCCGGCTCCGAGGGCGACATCCTCGTCGGGGTCATCCAGGCCGACCGCGACTCCCGGGCCGTGCGGGTCGACCTCGGCGCGCTGGAGGCGATCATGCCCCAGGCCGAGCAGGTCCCCGGCGAGGACTACTCCCACGGCCGCCGCATCCGCGTCTACGTCGTCGCCGTCAGGCGTGAACTGCGCGGCCCGCAGGTGGTGGTCTCGCGCACCCACCCGAACCTGGTCCGCAAGCTGTTCGCGATGGAGGTCCCCGAGATCGGGTCCGGCGTCGTCGAGATCAAGGAGATCGCGCGCGAGGCCGGCCACCGCACCAAGATCGCGGTGATGAGCAACGACCCGAACATCTCCGCCAAGGGCGCCTGCATCGGCCCGATGGGCCAGCGTGTGCGGGCCGTTACTAATGAGCTCGGCGAGGAGAAGATCGACATCGTCGACTGGTCCGAGGACCCGACGAGGTTCGTGGCGGCCGCGCTGTCCCCGGCCAAGGTGATGTCCGTCGACGTAGTCGACGAGTCGGCGCGAGCGTGCCGTGCCGTCGTCCCCGACTACCAGCTCTCGCTGGCCATCGGCCGGGAGGGCCAGAACGCCCGCCTGGCGGCCCGGCTGACCGGTTGGCGCATCGACATCCAGCCTGACACCCAGCCCCAGAACTGAGGCGCACCCGGCGGCGGATCCGGCTCCTCCGGACCCGCCGCCAGGGAATCGATTGGGTAACGATGCGGTAAATTTCCCCTGAGTGGCCCGGCGTTGGGCCTAGTCTGACGCCCATGCCAGACGCGAGCACGTCATCCCCGCTGGTCCAGGTCCACGGGGTGAACAAGTACTACGGCGAGCACCACGTCCTCAAGGACATCGACATGGAGGTGTCCAAGGGCGAGGTGGTGATCGTCATCGGACCATCCGGTTCCGGGAAGTCGACGCTGTGCCGCGCCATCAACCGGTTGGAGACGATCGACTCCGGCGACATCATCATCGACGGGAGACGCCTGCCCGAGGAGGGCAAACAGCTCGCGCAGTTGCGCAGCGAGGTGGGCATGGTGTTCCAGGCCTTCAACCTGTTCGCGCACAAGACCGTCCTGGAGAACGTCACGCTGGCGCCCATCAAGGTGAAGAAGGTGCCCAAGCAGGAGGCGGAGAAGCGGGCGATGGAGCTCCTGACCCGCGTCGGGGTCCAGGACCACGCGCACAAGCTGCCGTCCCAGCTCTCCGGTGGCCAGCAGCAGCGCGTCGCCATCGCTCGGACCCTGGCGATGGACCCCAAGCTGATGCTGCTCGACGAACCCACCAGCGCGCTCGACCCGGAGATGATCAACGAGGTCCTCGACGTCATGGTGGCGCTGGCGCACTCCGGCATGACCATGATCGTGGTCACCCATGAGATGGGCTTCGCCCGCAAGGCTGCGGACCGCGTCGTCTTCATGGCCGACGGCGCCATCGTCGAGGAGGCGCCGCCCGAGACGTTCTTCACCAACCCGTCCTCCCACAGGGCCCAGGACTTCCTGTCCAAGATCCTGCACTGAATGCAGACCAACCAGAAATGAGGAGAAACATGAAGCCCAACAAGCTCGCAGCCGCCGCGGTGGCGGCCCTCGCGATCCCCGCCCTCGCCGCGTGTGGTGGCGACGGCGCGGCCGAGAACGACTTCCCCGAGGGCTCGACCATGGCCGAACTCGCCTCGGCCCAGTCGATCACCATCGGGACCAAGTTCGACCAGCCGCTGTTCGGGCTCGCCGGCCCCAGTGGTGACCCGGAGGGCTTCGACATCGAGATCGGCAAGCTGATCGCCGAGGCGCTCGGGATCCCCGAGGACAAGATCGAATGGACCGAGACGGTCTCCCAGAACCGTGAGCCGTTCATCGAGAACGGCACCGTGGACATCGTCATCGCCACCTACACCATCAACGACACCCGCAAGGAGGTCGTCGACTTCGCAGGGCCGTACTACATCGCGGGCCAGAGCTTCCTCGTCCCGGCGGGCAACCCCGACGGTATCGCCGGTCCCGAGACGCTCGGTGACGTGACGGTGTGCACCGTCACCGGATCCACCTCGGAGACGAACGTGCGCGAGTACACCGACAACGTCATCACCGTCGACAAGTACTCCGACTGCCTCGAGCCCATCCGGACCGGTGAGGCACAGGCCCTGACCACCGACAACGTGATCCTCGCCGGTCTCGTGGACCAGAGCGGCGACGAGTTCGAGGTGGTCTCCGAGACCTTCACCGAGGAGCCCTACGGCATCGGCCTGACGCTCGGCGACGACGAGTTCCGCACGTTCATCAACGACACCCTCGAGGCGGCCTACGAGGACGGCTCCTGGGCCGAGGCCTGGGAGAACACGGCCGGTACCGTGCTGGACACCCCCGAGCCCCCGGCAGTCGACCGCTACTGACCCGCGCAGCTGACCTGCACTGAGACGGAAGGCACCCATGGACGCCGTGTTCGGCAACCTCGACAGCTACTGGCTGGGGCTGCGGATGACCCTGGAGTTGTTGGTCGTCGGCGGCCTGGGTGCCTCCGTCATCGGTGTGGTGATCGCGTTCCTGCGGATCTCACCCATCCCGAGCCTGCGCTGGATCGCCACCGGCTACACCGAGCTGGTGCGCAACACCCCGCTGACGCTGGTGTTCTTCTTCATCATCGTCGTGCTGCCCTCACTGGAACTCGGGGTGCACTCCACGCTCGGTGCCTACATCGCGCTGTCGGTGTACCACTCGGCGTTCGTCGCCGAGGCGCTGCGCTCCGGGATCAACGGCGTCCCCGTGGGCCAGGCGGAGGCGGCCCGCTCAGTCGGCCTCAACTTCATGCAGACGGTGACCCTCGTGGTGTTCCCGCAGGCCATGCGGATGGTGGTGCCACCGCTGATCAACGTGTTCATCGCGCTCACCAAGAACACCTCCGTGGCGGGCGGCTTCCTGGTGGTGGAGCTGTTCGCCATCTCCAAGACCCTCTCCAACGCCCACGGCAACGCCGTCATCCCCATCCTGCTGGGGATCGCGTTCTGCTACCTGGTCATCACCATTCCGCTCGGCCAGGTGGCCGCGCGGATCGAGAAGCGAGTGGCGGTGCTGCGATGAGCAACAAGGCGACCGTCCTCTACGAGGCACCGGGCCCACGCGCCCGCTTGCTGTCACGGGCCTTCTCCATCGTCACCGCCGTGGTAGTGGTCGGAGGCCTCGCCTGGTTCATCTACCGGCTCGGCCAGCCCCGCACCACGGTCAACGGCGCCGTGCTCCCGGGGCTCTGGGCCCCGGAGCGGTGGGACATCTTCCTCGAGGGCACCGAGGTGTGGCACGCCCTGCTGTGGCGCGGGCTGGTCATGGGCACCCTCAGCGCCGCCGGCCTTGCGGCCGTGCTCGCGATCCTGTTCGGGGTGTTGCTCTGCTTCGCACGCACCGCGCCCCAGAAGTGGATCCGGGTTCCCGCGGCCATCCTGCTCGAGTTCTTCCGCGGCATGCCGGTGCTGCTGATGATGCTGTTCATCCTGCTGGCACTGGCCACCAGCGGCTACTGGGCAGTGGTGGGTGCGCTGACCGTCTACAACGGGGCCATCATCGGGGAGGCGCTGCGCGCCGGGCTGCAGGCGCTGCCGAAGGGACAGCGGGAAGCCGGACTCTCCCTGGGGCTGACCGACTTCACCACGCGGATCATCATCGAGTTCCCGCAGGCGTTCCGCCAGATGCTGCCCATCATCGTCGCGCAGCTTGTGGTCCTGCTGAAGGACACCTCCCTGGCCTACGTCGTCGCCTATCCCGAGATCCTGCGCATCAGCCAGCAATTGAAGGACTACTACGGCTCCACCACGTACTCCTTCTCGATCTTCCTGGTCACGTTGGGCATCTACCTCGTGGTCAACTTCGCGCTCTCGGCACTCGCCCGCTGGATCGCGGCCCGGTCGGGGCCGAAGGCCGGTGCCCACGTGACCGGTGGCGGCGACCTCAGCCTGGCGGCCCAGGGAGTCACGGAGGATCCGTCGCTCGTTGACGACGGCAGGGCGCAGTAGCGGCGTAGTCTGGGAGCGTGACTCCCCAACGCACCTGCCTCGGCTGTCGTCGAACCGATGACCAGGACCGGCTCCTCCGAATGGTCCGGGTGGGGGACGAGGTGGTCGACGCCACCCGCCCACGGCTGCCGGGACGCGGCGCCTACCTCCACCCGGAGGCCACGTGCGTGGAGAACGCATTGAAGCGCAACGCGCTGCGCAGGGCGTTCCGGGCAGCGGTGAAACCGGACGCCGCTCTCGCCGAACAGCTGGCCGCGATGGCGCCCGGCTGGATTCGGGGCCCCTCGGGGGAGTAGACTGCACGATGGCCGTGCGCTGAATCGTGCGCTGGCCGCATCGCTGAATGCCGACGATCCGCGTCGGCACGAACCAGAAAGTGGGCTAACGCTCATGACCACTCGATGAGTACCCAACGATGAGCAAGTCAACAAACTAACTGGTCCGGACCTGGGGTCTGGGCCGTGAAGGAGAGTAGTGGCCAAGCCTCGCGTCCACGAGATCGCCAAAGAGATCGGGATCACAAGCAAGGAGCTTCTGAACAAGCTCAACGAGATGGGCGAATACGTTCGCGGCCCATCCTCCACGTTGGAGGCGCCCGTTGTGCGCCGCCTGCGGGAGTCACTCAGCGGACCCTCTGAAGAAGCCAAGTCCGAGGCGCCCAAGAAGGCAGCCCCGGCCGGCAAGCCTGCCGCGGAGAAGAAGGCCGAGCCGGCCAAGCCCGCCGGTCCTCGCGCCACCCCCGGTGCGCCCGTCAGGTCCGACGAGGGCGAGGTGACCTCGGCGGCCCCGAAGCCCGCCGCCGGTCCCAAGCCCGGTGCCCGTCCCGGCCCCAAGGCCCCGACACCCGCACCCAAGCCGGCCGCGAAGCCGGCCGAGGCCGAGCGTCCCAGCGCGGACCGTCCGGCCCCGTCGTCCTCGGCCCCGGCCCCGCGCCCCGGTGGCGCGGCCCGTCCGGCGCCCCGTCCCGGCGGACCCACGCCCGGCACGGTCGGGCGCAAGCCCAGCGGCCCGCGTCCCGGCAACAACCCGTTCGCCCCGGCGCAGGGAATGGGGACCCAGCGTCCCGGCCGTCGTCCCGAGGGTGGCGGTCGCCCCGAGGGTCGTGACCAGCGCCCCGGCGCACGCCCGGGTGCTCCCGGCGGTGCCGGCGGCACCGGCATGCCCCGTCCGGGTGGCACGGGCGGAATGCCCCGCCCGAACCCGGCCATGATGCCCAAGCAGCAGTCCGCCCAGCTCGGCTCGAGCGCGCCCGCCCGTGGCCGTGGTGGCCCCGGCGGCGGTCGCGGCCGTCCGGGTGGCGGCGGTCCCGGTCGTCCCGGTGGCGGCGGTCCCGGTGGTGGCGGCGGCTTCGGCGGTCCGCCCATGGGTGGCGGCGGCCGCGGCCGTGGTCGCAGCGGTGGCACCCAGGGTGCCTTCGGTCGCGGTGGCGCCGGAGGTCGTCGTGGACGCAAGTCCAAGAAGCAGCGCAGGCAAGAGTTCGACCAGATGGAGGCCCCGTCGATCGGTGGCGTGCGCGTCCGCAAGGGTGAGGGCCAGACGGTCCGCCTGCGCCGCGGCGCCTCGCTGACGGACCTCGCCGAGAAGATCGGCGTCGACGCGGCATCGCTCGTGCAGGTGCTGTTCCACCTGGGCGAGATGGTGACCGCCACGCAGTCCGTCGCCGACGACACCCTCGAGGTGCTCGGTGCGGAACTCGACTACAACATCGAGGTCGTCTCGCCCGAGGACGAGGACCGCGAGCTGCTCGAGTCCTTCGACCTGGAGTTCGGCGAGGACCTCGGCGACGAGGAGGACCTCGAGTCCCGTCCGCCGGTCGTCACCGTCATGGGTCACGTCGACCACGGCAAGACCCGCCTGCTCGACGCCCTGCGCAAGTCCAACGTGGCGGGCAAGGAGGCCGGCGGCATCACCCAGGCCATCGGCGCCTACCAGGTGGAGACCGAGGTCGACGATTCCGAGCGCGCCATCACCTTCATCGACACCCCGGGCCACGAGGCGTTCACCGCCATGCGTGCCCGCGGTGCGAAGTCCACGGACATCGCGGTGCTCGTGGTCGCAGCCGATGACGGCGTGATGCCGCAGACCATCGAGGCGTTGAACCACGCCAAGGCGGCCGACGTGCCCGTCGTGGTGGCGGTCAACAAGATCGACAAGGACACGGCTGACCCGACGCGTGTCCGCGGCCAGCTCTCCGAGTTCGGCCTGGTGCCGGAGGAGTACGGCGGCGACACGCAGTTCATCGACGTCTCGGCCGCCACCGGCCAGGGCCTCGACGACCTGCTGGAAGCGATCGTCCTGACCGCGGACGCCGCGCTGGACCTGCGTGCCAACCCGGACATGCCTGCCCAGGGTGTGGCCATCGAGGCCCACCTCGACAAGGGCCGCGGCCCCGTGGCCACGGTGCTGGTGCACCGCGGAACGCTCCGCATCGGCGACTCCATCGTCGCCGGTTCGGCCCACGGCCGTGTCCGCGCGCTGATCTCGGACACCGGGGACAACCTGGACGAGGCCGAGCCGTCGCGTCCGGTGCAGGTCCTCGGCCTGACGTCGGTGCCCGGTGCGGGTGACAACGTCCTCGTCGTCGACGATGACCGCATGGCCCGCCAGATCGCGGACAAGCGTGCTGCCCGCATGCGCGCCGCGCAGCAGGCCGCCGGTTCCCGTCGCAAGACCCTCGACCAGCTGTTCGAGCAGCTCGAGAAGGGCGAGACGCAGGAGCTGCTGCTCATCCTCAAGGGCGACGGCGCCGGTTCCGTCGAGGCCCTCGAGGACGCACTGTCCAAGATCGACGTCGGCGAAGAGGTCTCCCTGCGAGTCATCGACCGCGGCGTGGGTGCCATCACCGAGACCAACGTCTCGCTGGCAGCCGCCTCGAAGGCCGTCATCATCGGATTCAACGTCCGCCCGACGCAGCACGCTGCCCGGATGGCCGACTCCGAGAACGTGGACATCCGCTTCTACTCGGTCATCTACTCCGCCATCGACGAGATCGAGGCAGCCCTCAAGGGCATGCTCAAGCCGATCTTCGCCGAGGAGATCCGTGGCCAGGCAGAGATCCGCGAGATCTTCCGCAGCTCCAAGTTCGGAAACATCGCGGGTTGCATGGTCACCGACGGTGCCATCAAGCGCAACCAGAAGGCGCGCCTCCTGCGCGAGGGCGTCGTGATCGCGGACACCTCGATCTCGTCGCTGCGCCGCGAGAAGGACGATGCCACGGAGGTCCGCGAGGGCTTCGAGTGTGGTCTTACCCTCAACAACTACAACGACATCAAGATCGGTGACGTCGTTGAGACCTACGAGATGGTGGAGCGCGAGCGGTCCTGACCGCCCGTCTCCGTCCGCGAAGGGATAACCCCATGCCCAACCCGAGGAATGCGAAACTCGCAGACCAGATCAAGGTGATTCTCGCCTCCACGATCGAGCGCCGTGTGAAGGACCCCCGCATGGGGTTCCTCACCATCACGGAGGTGCGGCTGACCGGTGACAACCGGGAGGCCACCGCCTTCTACACGGTGCTCGGTGAGGAGGAGGAGCGCGCCGGAACCGCGGCCGCCCTCGAGTCCGCCAAGGGCATGCTCCGCTCGACGGTCGGCCAGCAGTTGGGCATGAAGTTCACGCCCACGCTGGAGTTCGTGCTCGACGCCACCTCCGAGGTGGCGAAGAACATCGAGGACCTGCTCGCGAGGGTCCAGGCCAGCGACGCCGAGGCTGCGGCCCGGGCGCAGGGCGCTGCCTACGCAGGCGAGTCCAACCCCTACCGGGAGCCCCGGGCCGAGTCCGGCGAGCAGGAGTGACGCAGTCCTCCGGTCTCGTCGTGGTCGACAAGCCGGCGGGCGCCACCTCTCACCAGGTGGTGGCCCGCCTGCGTCGGCTCCTGGGTACCCGCAAGATCGGTCACGCCGGGACCCTGGACCCCATGGCCACCGGCGTGCTCATCCTCGGCGTGAACCGCGCCACCCGGTTGCTCGGCCACCTCGCGCTGCACGACAAGCGCTACCTGGCAACCGTCCGGCTGGGGGAGTCCTCCAGCACGGATGACGCCGACGGCGAGGTCACTGCCGTGGCGCCCGCCGAGGCAATCACCGCAGACCAATTGGAAGCGGCCGTGGCGCCGCTGCGCGGCCGCATCTCCCAGGTC
The DNA here is from genome assembly GCF_054776555.1 of Tessaracoccus terricola. Lineage (NCBI taxonomy): Bacteria > Bacillati > Actinomycetota > Actinomycetes > Propionibacteriales > Propionibacteriaceae > Tessaracoccus > Tessaracoccus terricola. The sequence continues at coordinate 150,127 of NZ_BAAHBS010000007.1, forward strand.
CCCAGCTCCGTTTCGGCCATCAAGGTCAACGGCCAGCGCGCCTACAAGCTCGCCCGGGAGGGCAAGGAAGTGGAGCTCAAGGCCCGGGAGGTGGAGGTCAGCCGACTCGACGTCCTCGCCACCCGCCCCGGTGTCGGTGTCCTCGACGTGGACCTGGACGTCGAGTGCTCCAGCGGCACCTACATCCGCGCCATCGCGCGCGACCTCGGCGCCGCCCTCGGCGTCGGCGGCCACCTCACCAGCCTGCGGCGCACGCGCATCGGCGGCTACGACGTCGACGCCGCGGTCACCCTCGGCGACGAGGCGCCCGAGCTCATGACCATGGCCGAAGGTGCCCGCCGCAGCTTCCCCTGCATCGAGGTCGACGACGCCGCCGAGACCGACATCCGCTACGGTCGCCCCCTGGCACTGCCGGTGCCCGCCGAGGTCACCGGCATGATCTCCCCGGCGGGGGAGTTGCTGGCCCTGTATCGTCGCGACGGTGACGGCTCCAAGCCGCTCGCCGTGCTCGTCTGACCCCTTGCCAACTGGAGGAAGTGTGAACCAGAGCGTCGTGGCCATCGGCAACTTCGACGGCGTCCACCGTGGACACCGCAAGGTGTTGACCGAGGCCGTCGGCGACGGTGCGCTGCCACTGGTGGTGATCACCTTCTGGCCCCACCCCGTCAGCGTCCTGCGCCCCGACCGCGCACCGAGGATGCTGACCGACCTCCCGGACCGCATCGAACTGCTGAAGCAGGCAGGCGCCCACGAGGTGCGGGTCATCAACTTCACCCCCGCCGTGTCCTCGCTCAGCCCCGCCGAGTTCGTCGACACCTACGTGCTGCCGCTGGAACCCGCCCGTGTCGTCGTGGGAGACAACTTCCGCTTCGGCAAGGGCGCCAAGGGTGACGTCGGGACCCTCACCGAGCTCGGTCGGGAGCACGGCTTCGAGGTGGTTCCCCTGTCCCTGGAGGCCGTGGGGGAGTCAGTCACCTGCTCCAGTCTGATCCGCACCTCGCTCGAGGCGGGCGACGTCTCCGAGGCGCTGACCCACCTGGGTAGGCCGTTCACCTTCCGCGGCGTCGTCGTGATGGGGGACCAGCGGGGCCGCGAACTCGGCTTCCCCACCGCGAACCTCAGCGTCGGGGACGAGATGGCCGTGCCCGCCGACGGCGTCTACGCCGGCTGGTTGACGGCCGAGGACGGCGTGCGACGTGCGGCTGCGATCTCGGTGGGGTCCAACCCCACGTTCGACGGTGTGGACCGGCGCGTGGAGAGCTACGTCATCGGCGAGACGGACCTCGAGCTCTACGGCGTCGAGGTGACGGTGGAGTTCGTCGCCCGTCTCCGCGGCCAGGTCAAGTACACCGGCGTCGAGGCGCTCATCGAGCAGATGGAACTCGACGTGAAGCGCGCCGAGGAGATCCTCGGCGTCGTGTGAAGGAACGTCCGGCGTTCCGTGGCGTCAGGCGCCAGGGCTCGGGTGCCGCAGCCATGCGGTCAGGTCGGGTCCCCAGCCGCACACCGAGGTCGTGCCGCCGCGGCAGGGAATGGGCGCGTACGCGGTGGTCACGTAACCCAGTTGGGTGAGGTGCACGGCGTCGAAGTCTGAGGACACCTTGGCCCAGTCAGGAACGTAGAATGGATCGCCGAACCAGTTGGCCAATGAACCGGCAGCGTTCGACGGGCTGGGGTCCTCGAGCCGTCTGGGGTAGGCTTCCACGAGTGATCTCCAGGCCGGGGGGCCATCGATCTCGTAAAGTACGGGATCAAAGGTGGGTTCAATCGTCCGCCAGTGTGCCGGGCCGTCCGACGTGTCCCAGAAGCTGTCCTCAGTCCCGAACGCTTCGACACAGGGGGCCCGATGCCACGGCCCGCGGGTAGTGGTCAGGACCCTTCGGCGCGTGCTCCCCTGTGTGGGGGTGGTCCACCACAGAGCGTCATCCGGGCCGTTGCCGACCGGGGCGGTGTAGCGCTCGACGAATCGCTCCGTGTGGGACACCTCCACTTGGGTACCGCCGAACGGCAGTGTCCAGCCGACCAGAACATCGTCGGGGATGAGCGAGACCAGCTCTAACAGGGTGAACCTTCGGTCTGGAAGCCAATCTCTGGAACCCATGGGAGGCAGCTCGTCGACGATCTCACCCAGAGCGCGTTGCCATGCGCGGGGCCCATGCCCCGGGCAGAGCTCGAGTAGTGCACCGAGCAAGGGCATGGAGTGTGTTGTGCTCAGGTCCCGCACTTTGCCTCAAAGATGTGAGTGCTGTAGTCGCGCGTAGTACGTCGAACCATTCGTTGCCTTCATGGTAGACGACGTGTGTCCTCTCCAACGCGTAGAGAGGCTATTGTCGCACTCCTTGTCAATGGCCTTGTAAGTGTATCCTGCTTTCCAAGTGGTTACGTTCAGATTATTGCTGGTCAGCGGATAGGTGTTACTCCACTCCGTCTTCCACCAGCCAAGAACCATATACTTCTGAAGGTGGTTGGAGAGGGAGACGGCGAGCGGCCTACGGTCGCATTTGACTGTTGGTTTGTATCCAATGTTAGAGGTGGATTTCCTCCAGTGGACATCCGCTGCGTTCAAAAGGCAGCCGTCCGGGTTTGCCTCGAAGCTGACCATGGGCTGCATCAGTCCTTGCTCCGAGTCATAGTACTTGTCCATCACCGAGTCGTCTCCTTGCGTCAGCGCTGATTCCTCCTCGGGTGAAACTCGGATCTACTTTAGTTCCTCAGGCGGGCTCCCAGCATCAGCGCGTGCAGAGGAGTGTGGGATCAGCAGGACGAGGAGGACCGCCGCCAGCGTGGCGAGGGTCAGCGTGCTCGTAGATTTCCGTGCCATGGGTTTGCTTTCTGAACGGGTCCGTTGCTCGGATGTTGGTCGGAATGCTGACACTGTATGAGGGAATGCAGTCGCCGTGGTGGAAAATCACAACCCAGCAGGTTGTTGGGTACGAACGGACCCAGTTTTGTTGGCTCGGCGGCCTGTTGGGCGCAGAGCGTGTCTTGAAACGTCTATCCAGCGCAGGATGTCGACCGGATGGCGGACCTCGACCTTTGAGGAGTCGTGCAGTTCGTCGCTCGACTGCGTGGCCAGGTCAAGTACACCGGCGTGGAGGCGCTCATCGAGCAGATGGAACTCGACGTGGAGCGCGCCGAGGAGATGCTCGGCGTCGCCTGAGTTTGCTCAGCGGGCCGTCAGCGACTTCTTGTAGATGGCGTAGTACTGGCTGGCCTCGGACTCCTCGGTCACCTGCGCGACGTCGGGTGTCTCGACGAACAGGTGCTCACCAGTCGGGTGGTACTCCAGCGAAACGTACAGCGGTACGGCCTTCTCGTTGTTCGGGTCCACGGCAAGGAACACGGCAGTGTGGCCGGCCTCCCGGGCCTGGTCCTCGATCCAGCGGGAGAGTGCTCGTCCGGCACCCTTGCGGCGCGCACCCGGGACGACGTACATGTTGCGCAGTTCCGGGGTCATCTCGGAGTCCAGGTCCAGCAGTGCGGAGCCGATGGGCTCGTCACCGTCGAAGGCCACGGCGAACACCAGCAGACCCGCGGACTGCGCCTCGAAGTGCTTGTCCACGAGGTTGAGGTCCGGCCGGGCCTGAATCTCACGCAGTGCGGGCAGGTCGGCTTCCTCGGCACGACGGACGACGATGGCCATTACTGCTCCTGGATTCTCCGGGTACAAAGGGGTGGTGCACCAACAGTAGCGCCAAGCAGCCCCCGGCGGGATCCCGGGGCCACCGGTTGGGAACGGAAGCGGCGAAGTGCTAATGTTGTCAGGTTGCCGTTTGATCGGCCACGGCCCAAGAAGTGCTCCGACAGCACCCGCGAGTGGAGCGCCGTGCAGCGACCGAGAGGATCCCGAGATGGATGCTGAGCTGAAGAAGAAGATCATCGAAGAGTACGCGACCGTCCCGGGTGACACCGGATCGCCCGACGTTCAGATCGCCCTGCTGACCGCCAGGATCGCTCACCTCACCGAGCACCTGAAGGAGCACAAGGGTGACCACCACAGCCGCCGCGGCCTGATGCTGATGGTCGGCCAGCGCCGCCGTCTGCTCAACTACGTCGCCAAGGCCGACGTGGAGCACTACCGCGAGCTGATCGCCCGTCTGGGTCTGCGTCGCTGATCGCAATCCACAATCCCAGCAATCCCGGCAGGCCAGTTCCCGAATCTCGGGGACTGGCCTCCGGTGCGCTCACGCTAGGCTGAGAGCGCAAACCCACAACTGAACACCGAACCGAACCCAGTGCTGTCCGCCGCACGGTCTCATCTGGTCCTCGGTAGTGGCCTTCGGGTGCGAGCGATCGCCCCCGCGGGCCTCGATCGAAGGCCGGTGGACGTGACGGTCCCCACCCGCACGGGTGGGCGGCAGCGCACACTCACTGAAAGGAGCCTGTCCATGGAAGGACCAGGTCTCGAATTCTCCGAAGCCGTCATCGACAACGGCGCCCACGGCAAGCACACCATCCGCTTCGAGGCGGGGCTGCTCGCCCAGCAGGCCGACGGCTCGGCCTCCGTCTACATCGACGGCGACACCATGCTGCTCGCCGCCACCACCGCCGCGAAGACCCCTCGCGACTCCATCGACTTCTTCCCGCTGACGGTCGACGTCGAGGAGCGCATGTACGCCGCCGGCCGCATCCCCGGCTCGTTCTTCCGTCGTGAGGGACGTCCGGGCGAGGCCGCGATCCTCACCTGTCGTCTGATCGACCGCCCGCTGCGCCCCGCCTTCGTGAAGGGCCTGCGCAACGAGGTCCAGGTGGTCGTCAACGTGCTGGCGCTCAACCCGAACGTCCTCTACGACGTCGTGGCCATCAACGCCGCCTCCATGTCCACCCAGCTCGCCGGTCTCCCGTTCTCGGGCCCGATCGGTGGCGTGCGCGTCGCTCTCATCGACGACACCTGGGTGGCCTTCCCCTCCGTCGAGCAGGTCGAGTCCGCCACCTTCCAGATGGTGGTCGCCGGGCGCGTCCTCGCCGACGGTGACGTCGCCATCATGATGGTGGAGGCCGGCGGCACCGACGCCACCTGGGAGAACGTCCGGGGCGGCGCTGCTGCGCCGACCGAGGAGATCGTCGCCCAGGGCCTCGAGGCGGCCAAGCCCTTCATCAAGGTCCTGTGTGACGCCCAGTCCGAGCTCGCCGCCAAGCTGCCGCGCGAGACCTTCGACTTCCCCGTGTTCCGCGACTACGAGGACGACGTCTTCGCAGCCGTCGAGGAGCTCGCCTCCGCACGCGTGGCCGAGGCCATGACCATCGTCGGCAAGCAGGACCGCGACGACGCCACCCACGCCATCCGCCAGGACGTCACCGAGCAGCTCGCGGACAAGTTCCCCGAGCGCACCAACGAGGTCTCCGCCGCCCTGAAGGCGCTGACCAAGCAGATCGTGCGCCACCGCACCCTCACCGAGGGTGTCCGCATCGACGGTCGCGGCACGCGTGACATCCGCACCCTGTCCGCCGAGGTCGCCACCATCCCGCGCGTCCACGGCTCCGCACTGTTCCAGCGCGGCGAGACCCAGATCCTGGGTGTCTCGACGCTGAACATGCTGGACATGGAGCAGAAGATCGACTCCCTCGGTCCGGAGACGACCAAGCGCTACATGCACAACTACAACTTCCCGCCGTACTCCACCGGTGAGACCGGTCGCGTCGGTTCGCCGAAGCGTCGCGAGATCGGGCACGGCGCACTCGCCGAGCGCGCCATCACCCCGGTGCTGCCCCGTCGCGAGGAGTTCCCCTACGCCATCCGCCAGGTCTCCGAGGCGCTCGGCTCCAACGGCTCCACCTCCATGGGCTCGGTCTGCGCCTCGACGCTGTCCCTGCTCAACGCCGGTGTGCCGCTGAAGGCGGCCGTCGCCGGTATCGCCATGGGCCTCATGAGCGAGGACGTCGACGGTGAGACCAAGTACGTCGCCCTGACCGACATCCTGGGAGCCGAGGACGCCCTCGGTGACATGGACTTCAAGGTGGCCGGCACCAAGGACTTCATCACGGCCCTCCAGTTGGACACCAAGCTCGACGGCATCCCGTCGGAGGAGCTGTCCAAGGCCCTGCTGCAGGCCCGCGAGGCCCGTCACACCCTCCTCGAGGTCATGGCCGAGGCCATCGACGTCCCCGACGAGATGAGCCCGTACGCACCTCGGATCATCTCGGTGCGCATCCCGGTGGACAAGATCGGCGAGGTCATCGGCCCCAAGGGCAAGGTCATCAACCAGATCCAGGACGACACCGGCGCCAACATCTCCATCGAGGACGACGGCACCATCTACGTCGGTGCCACCACCGGCGAGTCGGCCGATGCGGCGATGGCGATGATCAACGCGATCGCCAACCCGACCATGCCCGAGAAGGGCGAGCGCTACCTGGGAACCGTCGTGAAGATCACGACCTTCGGTGCCTTCGTGTCGCTGCTCCCGGGCAAGGATGGCCTGCTGCACATCTCCAAGCTCCGCGACCTCGCCGGTGGCAAGCGCGTGGAGAACGTGGAGGACGTCGTCAGCGTCGGGCAGAAGCTGCAGGTTGAGATCTCCGAGATCGACGACCGCGGCAAGCTCTCCCTGGTCCCCGTCATCGAGGGCGGCGACGAGGAGACCCCCGAGGACGAGTGAGTCCACTCACCGACCGATGAAGAGGCGGGCCATCCCATCCGGGGTGGCCCGCCTCTTGCATGCCCCCCGGACATGACAGAGTTGGCTCCCATGAGCCAGTACCCGTCCAACCAGAGTTCCGGGAACGAACCGCAATCCCTCGGCCGCTACGGCGGACCTCCGCCCGGCCCCGGGATGTACGAGGTGTCGCCCGCAGGGAGCGGCTCCGGTGACAACCCGCAGGGCAGGGCCGCCCTGGGTCTCGCAGTGGTCACCGTGGTGATCCAGGTGATCGGGCAGTTCGTGTTCCACTCGATCGTTGGGAACGGGAACTTCGGGGTCGTGGGAGCCGTCAGCGGCTGGTTCAACCTCGGGGCGGTCGCGTTCGCCCTGCTGGCGATGGTCCTCGGGATCGTCGGGCTGCGGAAGCCGGGTGCCGCGAAGGGGGCCGCCGGCGTCGGGTTCGGGGTCGGTGCCTACGTGGTTGTCATGACGTTGGTCAACGTGGGCAGCACGATCCTGCTCCACGGCTTCAACTGAGGTCCCGCCCCCGCAGTGCCCGCAGCTCGTCGCCCAACATGGCGCCGAGCTCTGGGTTGATCGCGGACACCCGCTCGATCACGGCACCCACGCCCTCGGCCCCGCCGCCGGCTGCGGCCAGTTGTTCGAGGCCCAGCACGATGCCCGGCAGCACCGGACGGGGATCGTCCCACCGGTTGCACAGGGCCAGCGCCCCGAGGAACCGTTCACCCGGCTGCAGCTTGCGCTCGGGGTCACGCCCCACGCGCTCCACCGTGTCGTGCAGGGCGTTGTTCGCGAACCGCCCCAGCAGGTCGTCGGCGTGGGCGAGCAACTCGTGTTCTGGCTGTCCGTACTTGCGGGCCAACGCCCGGGCCGGGGCGTACATCGCGGCCCGCACCTGCTCGAGGATCTCGCGATCCGCGATGGCCGCGCCGATCTCGGTGTGGCCCGCCCGTGCCCCGAGGTAGGCGGTGGCGCAGTGACCCTGGTTGTGCACGTAGAGCTTGCGCTCGGTGTAGAACTCGAAGTCGACCTCGGGGTTGCCGAGAAGTTCAGAAAGCTCTGGCACGGGGGCACGGCAGGCCGCGACGTCGAAGGGGAGGCTGCGGTAGGGCTCCACCGCCACCAGCGCCGGGTGCTCGCGTCGCTGTGCCTGGGTGGGGACCGGGATCATGCGTCCGATGGAGCACTCCACCACGCCCACTTCGGCCAGGACGGCCTCGGCGTCCGCGCCCAGGGTCGCCAGTTCGGTGGCCAGCAGACCCCGCACCAGGCTGGCGCCGTCGTGGACGTTCTCGGCGAGGAACACGTCGAGCGGGGCGCCCGATGCGGCGGCCCGGTCGGCGAGCCCGGCCGCGAGTGCGGGGGCCACGCGCGGCAGGTTGCGCACCCCGACGCTGGTGAACACCACGTCCGCCCCCGCCACCACCTGTCGGACCGCGTCCGGGTCCTGGGCGGCGACGGCGGTGCATCCAGTGACGTACTTGCGCACGGTGCCCGCACTGGCCACCGTGTCGTGTGGGTAGGAGCCGGAGCGCAGGGCGGCGACGAGTTCGGGGTCGGCGTCGACGAAGGTCACGTGCCACCCGGCGTCGGAGAAGATCTCGCCGATGAACCCGCGCCCCACCGCGCCGGCGCCGAAGACGACGACGCTGCGCCCGGTGCCGCTCATGCTGCGTCCGGGGCGTCGGGGGCCGGGGGACGGCACCAGGCGGCGCGCAGTTCGCCGGTGAGGGTGGTGGCGGTGACGTGGGGGAGCAGCACGGTGCTCCCGCGCGAGACCTCGATCGAGCCCCCGTCCCAGTCCAGCGTGCCCTCGCCCTCGAGGATGACCACCACTGCGAAGCCCTGCTCCAACGCACCGGCCCCCACCCAGTGCGCCCGGAAGTAGGGAGCCGCGGCATCGGGCATCGCGGAGCCCTTGCCGCCGCGCACCACGAGGGACTCGATCTCCTCGGTGCTGCGGACCCGCAGGTCCGTGGCCTGCAGCGCGAGCTCGAAGCCCAGCCCGAGGTCCTTCGGGGCCTCCGGGTCCAGCGCGAAGCCCTCCCACTCCAGCAGGATGGAGAGGTCCTCGGGCTCCTGCACCTCCACCAGGAGGATGCCCTCGCCGATGGCATGCGGGAAGCCGGATGGGACGAACACGGCGTCGCCGGCCTCGACCGCCACCGGGTGCAACGCGTCGAGCAGGGCGGCGGTGTCCTGCTCGGCCACCAGCCGCGCCAACTCCTCGGGGGACACCTCACGACGCAGGCCCAGGTGCACGGTCCCGGGCCGCAGCACCAGCCAGGCCTCGGTCTTGCCGTGGGCGTGCCCGAGGTGGCGACCGGCGAAGGCGCCGTCGGGGTGGATGTGGACCGGGAGGCGCTGCCCCGCGTCGAGGAGCTTGGTCAACAGCTTGGTGTCGGCGCCCCAGCGGGCGACGTGCTCCGCCCCCAGCCAGCCCTCGGGGTCCGCCGCCACGGCCTCGCGCAGGTGCTCACCGCTGGGCAGGCGGGTCAGGCCCAGACGCGCCTCGCCGAACAGGCAGGTGGTGGAGGCCACCCAGTCCTCGGGGGTGTTGCCGCCGTCGTGGACGTCCCCCCGGAACTCCGCGATCTGCCGGCCGCCGGCGTAGAAGCGGTCGGCGGGCTGGTTGGCGGGCAGGACGATGGGTTCGGGGGTCATGTTGCTCCTCAGTGGGTTCGCAGGGTGGTGGGGATGATCACGTTCTCGATGGGGCGGCCGGGTTCGGCGATCCGTCGGAACAGCAGTCGGGCCGCGGCCCTGCCCATCTCCCGGTCGTCGTGGTCCACGGCGACCACCGGGAAGGGGAGGGTGCGGCTCAGGGGGAACTCGTCGAACACGACGATCGCGACGTCGAGTCCACGTTCGTGGATCTCGGCGGCGGCTCCGATCGCGGAGACGTTGTTGGCGCAGAAGATGGCATCGGGGGGTTCGGCCACCGAGAGCAGGCGGGCCGCAGCGGCCCGGGCCTCCGGCTCGGTGTGGATGTCGGTGAGGACATGGCCCTGCCCGAAGGCCAGGCCGTTCTCCTTGAGGGCCTCTGTCGCACCGGCCACCCGCAAGGGCATCGTGGCCAGGGAGGCGGAGTCGCTGAGGGCCGCGAAGCGACGCCTGCCCATCCGTACCGCCGTCGAGACGGCTCCCCGGGCGGCGCGTCGGTTGTCGAAGCTGACGCTGTCCACGACCAGGCCGTCCAGGTACTCGTCGACCGCGACCACCGGAGTTCCCATCGCCACCTCGGCGGCGATGGTCCCGCCGGTGCCGCGAGTGGGGGTGACCAGCAGCCCGGCGGGGCGCTGGGCGAAGACTGCCTCGGCCAGTTGCTCCTGCCGTTCGGGCGAGCCCTCGGAACTGCAGGTGATCAGCAGGCACCGGTGCTCCTCGGCCTCGTCGGCGGCCCCCGCCGCCACGGTCGAGTAGAAGGGGTTGGTCATGTCACGGATGATCATGCCCACCATGTAGGAGCGGCCGGAGCGCATCATCGCGGCGCCGCGGTGGGGCCGGTAGCCGAGCTGCTTGGCGGCCGCCAGCACGTCCTCGCGCATCTTCGCGTCCACCGTCTGCACACCGTTCATGACGCGGGAGACCGTCTTCAGGCTGACACCCGCCTCCCGTGCGACGTCGGTGATGGTGGCGCGTTTCGCCGGGGACTGCTTCATGCGAGGGGAACCTGCCTCAGGTGTCGACCGACGGTGGTGCGCGCGAAGCTGCCGGCTTCCTGCGGGTCCATCCCGCGGGTGAGCGCGAACAGCAGGCCGCCCGTCAGGGCGTCCCCGGCGCCCACCGTGGTGGCGGGATCGGCCACGTGCTCGGCGGGGAACCAGAGCCGCTGGTCCGCCCAGGTGTCCGCCACACGGGCCAGCACCCGTCCGCCGGCGCGCAGTCGCTCGGCCGGAGCCGTGCGCAGGACGAATCCCAGGCTGCCCGCGGACAGGCTCACCACCGCGGCGCCCCAACCGAGCAGCCTGTCGGCAGTCTCCTCGAGCCGCTCCCGGGTGGCCTCGGCGTGGGTTCCCAGCGCGCTGGAGACGTCGTCCCAACTGGGGGAGCAGGCGTCGACGTGGGGGAGAGTCCGGGTGAACCAGTCCTCCCAATCCACCCTGGAGGCGACCGAGTCCTCGCTGACGTGCGCCAGGTCCAGGGAAGTGGTGATGCCCCGAGCCCGGGCGGAGGCGAACGCGTCCGCCATCACGGTGGGGTCGGTGCAGGTGAGGGGCAGCAGCGAGGGGTAGCCCAAGTGCAGGAGGTCAGGGGCGATGGCGTCCAGGTCCAGGTCCCGCGGGTCGAAGGTGGCGTTCGAGCCCTCGTGCTGCCAGAACGTCCGGTCGTGCGAGCCGTGCTCCACGACGATGCTGTAGGAGGAGGCCAGGGGGGAACTGGTCCAGTGCAGCTTGGTGCCCCGCTCGTCCAGCTGCTGCCGACAGATGTGGCCGAGTTCGTCGTCGCCCATGCTGACGGCGAGCTCGACGTCGGCCCCCAGCGCCTGCAGGGTTCCGGAACTGTTGGGTGCGGAACCGCCCACCTTGAACCTGAGGGGACCCACCGCGTACAGGATCCCCGGCTCCATCCCGGGGGAGGTGCCGGGCAGCACAGGTGTGATGTCGACGCAGCAGTGACCCGCCACCAGGACCTTCATCGTGATTCTCCTTCGTTGCTTCCTTGCAAGCCGTGTAACGGAATCGTCTCACTTCGGGACCATTCTAGACAACGTTGTCCCAGGTGTCTTACTGTTGACCCCTGCTCAACGAGGAGAACGCGTGCCGGCGCTCGTGGAGTACCCCCAACCGGCATCACAACACGGAGGAACACAATGAAGTTCACCGCACGCAAGGCCCTCGTGGCCGCTGCAGCCGCCGTCACGCTTCTTGCTTCGGCGTGCACCACTGGCGACGAGAACAACAACACTCCCGGTGAGGGAGGCGACGGCAGCGTCGAGAAGGTCGGCCTGATGCTGCAGGACATCTCCAACCCGTTCTTCGCGGCCATGCAGACGTCCATGACCGAGCTCGCCGAGTCCGAGGGTTTCGAGATCAACGTCCAGGACGGCCGCCAGGACCTCGCCGCACAGAATGACCAGATCGACGCGTTCATCCAGCAGGGCATGGACCTGATCCTGCTCAACGCCGTGGACAGCGAGGGCATCGCCTCCGCCGTGGCGCGTGCGCAGGCCGCGGGCATCGTCGTCGTGGCCGTGGACGTGGACGCCTCCGGTGCGGACGCCGCGGTCACCACGGACAACGTCGAGGCCGGGCGCCAGTCCTGCCAGGCCCTGATCGACAAGATCGGTGGCGAGGGCAACATCCTGATCATCGAGGGCACCCCCACCACCGCGCCGCAGGAGCGCGTCCAGGGCTGCCACGAGGTGCTCGACGAGAACCCGGACGTCACCGTCCTCGCCAGCCAGGCCGGCAACAACGACCGCGCCTCCGGCCTCGAACTGGCCACGGACATGCTGACCGCCAACTCCGACGTCCAGGGCATCTTCGCCATCAACGACCCGGAGGCCCTCGGTGCGGACCTCGCCGTCCAGCAGGCCGGCCGTGACGGTATCGTCATCACCGGTGTGGACGGATCCCCCGAGGCCGTCACCGCGCTGAACGACGAGAACTCCAACTTCTGGGCCACCCCCGCCCAGGACCCCGCGGGCATGGCCGCCAAGGCCTACGAGGTGGGCGTCGAGATCATCGCAGGCAACGCGCCCGAGGACCGGGTCACCCTCCTGAACCCGACTCTCATCGATCGCGACAACGTCGGCGAGTACGCCGGCTGGTGATCCACTGAGTCCGGACGGAAGGATCTTCCATGAGTGAAGTAGTCACGCAGGCGCCCCTGCTCGAGGTGCGCGGCGTCAGCAAGCGGTTCGGGGCCACGCAGGCCCTCAACGACGTGAGCTTCGACCTGAGACCCGGTGAAGTGCACGCCCTGATGGGTGAGAACGGCGCCGGCAAGTCGACACTCATGAAGATCATCTCCGGCAACTACACGCCGGATGCCGGGTCCATCCACATGCTCGGCGAGCAGGTGGTCATGGCGTCGCCCCGCGACGCCATGACCGCCGGCGTCGGGATCATCCACCAGGAACTCAACACGTTCCCCGAGATGACCGTCGCCGAGAACCTCGCGGTGGGCAACGAGCCCAACCGTGCGGGCGTGCTCAACCGGCGCCAGATGCTGGTGGACGCTCGCAACAAGCTGGACCACGTGGGCGCCACCAACATCAACCCGAAGACCCCCATCGGCCGCCTCAGCGTCGGTATGCAGCAGATGGTGGAGATCGCCCGGGCCATGGCCGAGGACGTGAAGGTTCTCGTCCTGGACGAGCCCACGGCCGCGCTGTCCACCAGTGAGTCGAACCAGTTGTTCGAACTCATCCGCGAGATGCGGGAACGGGGCATGGGGCTGATCTACATCTCCCACCGCATGGAGGAGGTCTGGGACCTGGCCGACAGGGTCACCGTCTTCCGCGACGGCCAGCTCGTCGGCACGCGGGACATGCGCGCCACGGGCCCCGACGCCGTCAAGCCCAACGACATCGTAAAGATGATGGTGGGCCGCGACGTCGACGACCTCTACGGCCACGAGCGCCACGCCCTGGGTGAGGTGCGGCTCGAGGTCCGTGACCTGACCGACGGCGCGGCCATCGGCCCCGTCTCCTTCGACGTGCGCGGCGGTGAGATCGTGTCCATGGTGGGCCTGATCGGCGCCGGCCGCACCGAGGTGGGCCGGCTCCTGTACGGGGCGGACCGGATCGCATCCGGTTCCGTGGTCCTCGACGGCCGGGAGCTCCGGATCCGCAACCCGAAGGACGCCATCGCCAAGGGCATCGGCATGCTGCCGGAGAGCCGCAAGGACCAGGCCCTGTTCCTGGAGATGTCGGTGCGTGACAACACCGCCATGTCCACCCTCGCGAACTACTCCTCGGCAGGAGTGCTGAACTTCCGAAAGATGCGCTCCAAGGTAACCGAGATCTTCGACTCACTGCGGGTCAAGACCGCCTCGCAGGCCACCGAGTCGCGCAGCCTCTCCGGCGGCAACCAGCAGAAGCTGGTCCTGGGGCGCCTGATGCTGGAGCGCCCCTCGCTGATGATCCTCGACGAGCCCACCCGGGGCGTCGACATCGGCGCCAAGAGCGAGATCTACCGCATCATCAAGGAGATCGCCCAGGCCGGCACCGCCGTGCTCGTCATCTCCTCCGACCTTCCCGAAGCACTCGGCATCAGCGACCGCCTCCTCGTCATGCGCGAGGGCCAGTTGGTGGCCGAGCTCGACGCCCCCTCCGCGACCGAGGAGGGCGTCATGGAACACGCAACCGGCGTCTACGCCGACGACACCACAAGGAACGACGCATGAGCACCGACACCGCTGCAGCAACGAATGTTTCTCCCGGGGCGCGCAAGGCCCTGGCCAATCTGGGCTACTGGTGGGACAAGGTCGGGATCTTCGCCGTCCTGATCCTGCTGTGCGCCTTCATGGCCATCATGGCCCCGAACTTCCTCAGCATCGACAACGGCCTCAACGTCGCCCGCTCGGTCTCGATCAACGCCATCCTGGCCGCCGGCATGACGATGATCATCATCACGGCCGGCATCGACCTTTCGGTCGGTTCCATCCTCGCCGTCTCCGGCGTCGCCGGCGTGCTGTTGTTCGTCTCCGGCACCCCGTCGGTGCTCGCGGTGCTCGGCGGCATCCTGGTGGGCGCCTTCGCGGGCTTCATCAACGGTGCCTTCGTGGCGTGGCTCGCGCTGCCGGCCTTCATCGTCACCCTGGGCTCCATGACCTACCTGCGCGGCATCGCCTACTCCCTGCTGGAGGGCCAGCCCCTGATCGCCTCCGACCTCGGGTACCGGGGGATCGGCAACGGCGCCATCGCGGGGATCCCGACGCCGGTGGTGGTGATGGTGATCGTCTACGTGGTGTTCTGGTTCATCCTGGAGCGCACCACCTTCGGGCGCCACGTCTACGCCGTCGGCGGCAACATCGAGGCCGCCCGGCTCGCGGGCATCAACGTCAAGCGCGTCCTTGCCTGGGTCTACACCCTCGCGGGTGCCGCGGCCGGCCTGGCGGGAATCATCTTCTCCGCCCGAGTCCTCTCCGCACAGCCCACGGCGGGGGAGAGCTACGAGCTCGACGCCATCGCGGCCGTCGTCCTGGGTGGCACCTCGCTGATGGGTGGCCGCGGACGCATCCTCGGCACGCTCGTCGGTGCGCTGATCATCGGTGTGCTGTCCAACGGTCTGGTGCTGATGAACGTTCCGTTCTTCTACCAGCTGATCGTCAAGGGCCTGGTCATCGTGCTGGCCGTCGCGATCGACAGCCTCCGTCGTCTCAGCAAGTCCGGCACCTGAGCCTGATTTGTTTCTGACATACCCTAATCTGGTGACATGACTCTCGTAGCTGGAATCGACTCCTCCACCCAGTCGTCCAAGGTCCTCGTGTGCGACGCAGCCACCGGCGCCGTCGTGCGCGAGGGCCGGGCGAAGCACCCGGACGGCACCGAGGTGGCACCCGCCGCCTGGTGGACCGCCCTGCAGCAGGCCATCGAGGAGGCGGGCGGGCTCGACGACGTCGAGGCCGTCAGTGTCTCGGGCCAGCAGCACGGCATGGTGTGCCTGGACGCCGACGGGGAGGTGGTCCGGGATGCGCTGCTGTGGAACGACACCCGTTCCGGCGCCGCGGCCACCGACCTCGTCAACGAGTTGGGGTCGGGCGACGTCGCCGCCGGACGGGGGGCCTGGGCGGAGCGTATCGGCAGCGTCCCGGTGGCGTCGCTGACGGTCACGAAGCTGCGCTGGCTCGCCGACGCCGAACCGGAGAACCTGGACCGGGTGGCCGCGGTCTGTCTGCCGCACGACTGGATCACCTGGAAGCTCTCCGGCTCCACGACCCTCGCGGACCTCGTCACCGACCGCTCCGACGCCTCGGGCACCGGTTACTTCGACTCCGCGAGCAATTCCTACCTGCCGGAACTCCTCGAACTCGCGCTGCGTCGCGACCCGTCGGGCATCACCCTGCCGCGAGTGGCAGGCCCGAGCGAGGTGGTCGGGCGACTGGCCGGCGGCGGCGCGGCACTCGGCCCCGGCTGCGGCGACAACGCCGGCGCGGCGCTGGGGCTGGGCCTCGCACCCGGCATGACCTCGGTCTCCCTCGGCACCTCCGGCGTGGTGGGGGTCGTCAGCGACACCCCCGTGAAGGACCCCAGCGGACTGGTGGCCGGCTTCGCCGACGCCACCGGACGCTACCTGCCCCTCGCCGTGACGCTCAACGGTGCACAGATCCTCGACGCCGCGGCCCGCGTGCTCGGGGTGGACCACGACGAACTCGCCCGCCTGGCGCTGGCTGCTGGCCCGGACGCCGGGGGAGCGGTGCTGGTGCCCTACTTCGGTGGCGAGCGCACTCCCAACCTTCCCGACGCCACCGCGGGCCTGCACGGCCTCACCTACGCCAACTTCACGAGGGAGAACCTCGCCCGCGCCGCGTTCAACGGCCTGCTCACGCTGCTGGCGGAGGGCATGGAGGCCATCAAGGTCCACGGCGTCGACATCAACGAGGTGGTCCTCACCGGCGGCGCCGCCCGCTCGGCCGCGGTGCAGGCACTCGCACCCACGATCTTCGGGACGGACGTCGTCGTGCCCACCCCCGGCGAGTACGTGGCCCGCGGGGCCGCCCGACAGGCGGCGTGGATCCTCGCCGGCGGCGACACGCCGCCGCAGTGGGACGCCGAGGGTGCCCAGCGGCTGGGCGGTGACCACGACCCGTCGATCCTGGCGCGGTACCGTGAGTTCAGGAAGTGGTCCGAGTAGGGCCGCAGTCAACGCGAGAGGCGGCAAGCATGGGTGACATCCCGGTCGGGGTCCTTGGAATCGGCGGCAAGATGGGCAGCGAGGTGGGCCGCGCGGTCGAGGAGGCCGAGGGGATGGTCCTCGTCGGCGGCGTCGACGTCGACGGTGACCGCAACGACCTACGCGACGCCCGCGTGGTGGTGGACTTCACCCACCCCGACGCGGTCATGGACAACATCGAGTGGGCCTTCGCCAACGGCATCCACCTCGTCGTCGGCACCACCGGCTTCAACGCCGAGCGCCTGGGCCGCGTGCGTGCGTTGTGCGCCGAACACCCTGAGGTCGGGGTCCTGATCGCCTCAAACTTCTCCATCGGGGCCGTCCTGATGATGAAGTTCGCCGCCCTCGCGGCACCCTTCTACCCCAGTGTCGAGATCGTCGAACTGCACCACCCCGGCAAGGCCGAGGCTCCGTCGGGCACCGCCACCACCACGGCACAGAAGGTTGCGGCCGCACGGGCCGCGGCGGAGCTCGGGCCTGTCCCGGATGCCACCGTCCACGACGGTGGCGCGCGCGGCGCCGTCGTCGACGGCATCCACGTCCACGGCGTCCGCCTGCAGGGACTCGTCGCCCACCAGGAGGTGCTGTTGGGTGCTGCCGGGGAGACCCTGACCATCCGCCACGACAGCTTCGACCGGGCCAGCTTCATGCCCGGGGTGGTGGCCGCCGTGCGCCACGTCGTGGCGGCCCCCGGACTCACCGAGGGCATCGAGGGCGTGCTGGGGATCTGAGGATCCCGGCGGTTCAGTCCTGCTTGATGTCGGTGTGCAGGCGCAGCAGTTTCAGCGCACCCGCGTCGTCACCGTCCTCGGTGCCCACCTCGCGGTGGGCGCCGTCGGTGGCCCAGCCGCACTCCACGAGGAACTGGCGCTTCTCGTCGGCGTCGGTGGGGATCCAGGTGGTGGCCACCTCGTAACCGTCCGCGCGGAGCGTGTCCACGGCGGCGTTGATCAGGCGCGAGCTGTGCCCGTCCTCGACGGAGTCCTCGTCCACCACGAACTCGGCGATCATGCCGTCGGTGGGGGAGGCGTCCGGGTCATTGCTGGGGCCGGTCACCGCGAACCCGACGATCATGCCGGAGGCCTGCGCCACCAGCACCCGCAGGTGGGCCAGCGGGGGCTTCACGATGGCCTCGTGCCAAGCACGCACGGTCTCGTCGGCGCTGATCTCACCCAGTGCCCGGGCCATCACGGGGTTGGCGCCCCACGCCCTGCGCTGGAGCCGGGCGACGTCCACGGCTTCCGCGGGCATGGCGAGACGGACTGAGTCTGGAACAGGCATGGGGGCCAGTGTATGCCCTGTGGACTAGGCTGACCCAGTGACTGATTCGAAGACTCTGCCCAAGCTGAAGCCCGGAACCCTGCGCGTCATCCCGCTGGGAGGCCTCGGGGACGTGGGACGCAACATGGCGGCCTTCGAGATCGACGGCCAGATCGCCCTGGTGGACTGCGGGGTCCTGTTCCCCGAGGACCAGCACCCCGGCGTGGACCTGATCCTGCCGGCCCTGAACTACCTCGACGGCCGGCTGGACGACATCGTCGCCCTCGTCCTCACCCACGGCCACGAGGACCACATCGGCGCGGTGCCCTACCTGCTGCGCAAGCGCGCCGACATCCCCGTCTACGGTTCCAAGCTGACGCTCGCGCTGGTGCGCAACAAGCTCAAGGAACACCGGATCCGCAACACCGTCCTCAATGAGGTCAAGGAGGGCGAGCGTCTCAAGCAGGGTGGGTTCGACTTCGAGTTCATCGCCGTGAACCACTCCATTCCCGACGCGCTCGCCGTCGCCATCCGCACCGCCGCCGGAACTGTCCTCCACACCGGTGACTTCAAGATGGATCAGCTGCCCCTCGACGGCCGCATCACGGACCTGCGCGCCTTCGCCCGTCTCGCGGAGGAGGGGATCGACCTGTTCATGAGCGACTCCACCAACGCCGAGGTGCCGGGCTTCACGACGCCGGAGAAGGACGTCGAGCCCGCCATCGCCCGGGTGTTCGACCAGGCCCGCCAGAAGCTGATCGTGGCCTGCTTCGCCTCCCACGTGCACCGGGTCCAGCAGGTGCTCAACATGGCCGTCAAGCACGGCCGCAAGGTGGTCTACGTCGGCCGCTCGATGGTCCGCAACATGGCCACGGCCCGCGAACTCGGCTACCTCAAGGTCCCCGCCGACACCCTCATCGAGCTCAAGGACATCGACAAGTACCCCGAGGACCGGGTGGTCATCGTCTCCACCGGGTCCCAGGGTGAGCCGCTCGCCGCGCTCAGCCGCATCGCCAACAAGGAGCACCCCGTCATCGAGGTAGCCCCCGGTGACGTCGTGCTGCTGGCGTCCTCGCTGATCCCCGGCAACGAGAACTCGGTCTACCGCGTCATCAACGGCCTGTCCAAGCTCGGGGCCCAGGTGGTCCACAAGGGCAACGCCCTGGTGCACGTCTCCGGTCACGCGTCGGCGGGCGAGTTGCTCTACTGCTACAACATTCTCACCCCGAAGAACGTGATGCCGGTGCACGGCGAGATCAGGCACCTGATCGCCAACGCGAAGCTCGCCATCTCCACCGGAGTGCCCGCGGACCGCGTGATCGTCGCCGAGGACGGCGACGCCGTCGACCTCGCCAAGGGCAGGGCTCGCAAGGTGGGCCGCATCGACGCCTCCTACATCTTCGTGGACGGCTCCACGGTGGGTGACATCTCCGAGTCCCTGACCGACCGCATGATCCTGGGCGAGGAGGGGTTCATCTCCATCGTGTCCGTGGTGAGCCTCCACAACAAGGAACTCATCAGCGGACCCGAGATCAACGCCAGGGGCTTCGCCGAGGACCCCTCGGTCTTCGACGACGTCCGGCGCCAGGTGGCCGAGGCGCTCATCAAGTCGCTCAAGGAGGGTGTCGACGACACCTACCGCCTGCAGCAGGTCACCCGCAGGGTGATGGGGGCGTGGGTCTCCAAGCGCCTGCGCCGGCGCCCCATGATCGTGCCGGTCGTGGTCACCACCTGAGCCGCCGCACCCCAACGACAACACCGCCCGGGCCGATCGGCCCGGGCGGTGTTTGCATCCTGACTTGGTCAGCCGATCAGCTGAACAGCACGATGTTGTTGAACACCCACTCGTCCTTGACGGCGTAGGTCCAGCCCGACGCGGTCTGCGTCGAGACCACGACACTGGCCAGCGTGTAGCTGCGGCAGCCATTGCGGCCGGTGGTCGCGCTGTCGCAGTCGGTGGTCCACTGCCTGCCGTCGGCCGCGGTCCAGCGCCCCTCGTTGCCCAGCGGGTTGTCCGCCCAGACGCTGCGGGAGCTCGGGAGGTAGGTGAGGTTGTTGAACACCCACTTGTTCTCCTTCACGAACCGCCCGCCCTCGACGTGGACCGTCGTGGCCCAGATCTCGGTGCGGCAGCGCTCCGTGACGGAGTAGGCCTCACAAGTGGTGGACCAGTGGCGACCGTTGTGGAAGTGCAGTCCCGGCGTGGTGTAAACGCTGAAGGGCCGCTCCGACGGCTCGTCGGTGGGCTTCTGGGTGGGGTCCTCGGAGGGCTCGTCCGTGGGTTCCTCGGTGGGGTCCGTGGGTTCCTCGGTCGGTTCCGTGGGCTCCTCCGTGGGGTCCGGGTCCTCGGCCGCGACCTGGATGCTGACGGGCACGGAGACGGTCTCGCCGTGGGCCGTCACGTCGAGGGTGCCGGTGTGGGCGCCGGCGGGCAGGGCCTGCTCGAGGGTCACCCGGAACAGCCCGTTGACGTGGCGGTAGTCGAACTTGTCGGGGTTGTAGGCCAGTTCGCGCTCCACCGACACCTCGACAGGCACCTGCTCGCCGTCCAGGACCAGTTCGGCTGAGACCCCGTCCAGTTCCGTGCGGGGGATCGACGCCACCGCGATGTCACCGACGACGGCCTCGGCCGCCACCTCGTCGCGCACGAGCGGTGCGACGTCGGTGTTCCAGTTGCCGTCGGTGGGGTAGAAGTTGCGGTCCTGGATCGTCAGGCTCGCACCGATCGCACCCAGCCGCTCGCGGAAGTCGGCCTCGCTGCGCTGTGCCTGCGGGGTCCAACCCACCTCGGCCGTGGCCATGAGGCGCGGGTAGATCATGTACTCGATCGAGGTGAGGCTGCGGGTGTGCTCGCCCCACATCGGAGCCTCCACTCCGAAGACGCGCTCCTCCGGCACCCCGGCGAAGGTGGTGGGGTTCCAGTTGTAGAAGGCGTTGATCCCGCACGCGCCACCGGTGGCGCCGCACGCCCATGCGACACCGTTCATGTCCGTGCCGGGGCGCTGGGGGAGGTAGGCGTTGCTGGCGGGGGAGAGCACCACCTTGCCGCCGCGCTTGTTGACGAGGGCCTTGGCGTTGGCGTTGAGGCCGCCGTTCCACAGCTGGATGACCGTCCCGTCGGGCAGCTCCGTGGTGGAGCTGTTCGCCGCTTCGTTCCAGACCATCGGGGTGGCGTCGAGGTCCGTGACGATGTCGGAGACCCTGTCGATGTAGGTCAGGTAGTCCGCGTGGCTGGTGCTGAAGGACTCGTCGCCGCCGATGTGCAGGTAGCGCCCGTCGGCCACCAGGGTGCTGTTGGCCTCCACCAGCTGGCCCAGCACATGGTTGATGGCCATGTAGGTGTACTCGTTGTGCACGTCGAGGGTGGACTCACCGACGCTCGTGGTGGGGTTGTGCGGGGCGGTGTCCTCGCCGGCGGCCGGCTTCGGGAAGCTGTTCTCGGAGTTCAGCTGCGGGATGGAGTGCAGCATCGTCTGCGCGTGGGCGGGGCCGTCGATCTCCGGGACGATCGCGATGTGCCTGGCGTCGGCGTAGGCGACGATCTCGGCGAAGTCCTCGGCGGTGAAGAAGCCGGTGCGGCCGGGCAGGTCGGTCCAGGCGGCCTGCTCGACTGCGGTCTGGCCGCCGACGCTGGTCAGGAGCGTGTAGTCGATGTCGTCGCCCTCGACACGTCCCTCGTTGCTGATGGCGATCCGCCAGCCCTGGTCGTCGGAGAGGTGGAGGTGCAGCACGTTGAGTTTGTACTGGCCCATCTGGTCGATCATCGTGAGCACTTCGTCCTTCGGGAAGAACGAGCGGGAGACGTCCAGCATGAACCCGCGCCACTCGTAGCGGGGGGCGTCGGTGATCTCCACGCCGGGCACGGTCCAGTCAGCGGCGACGGGTTCGGCCGAGCGGGCCCACGGACCCAGCA
Source organism: Tessaracoccus terricola (assembly GCF_054776555.1). Classification (NCBI taxonomy): domain Bacteria; kingdom Bacillati; phylum Actinomycetota; class Actinomycetes; order Propionibacteriales; family Propionibacteriaceae; genus Tessaracoccus; species Tessaracoccus terricola. Next base: position 171,744 of record NZ_BAAHBS010000007.1, read on the forward strand.
GCTGCAGCAGCGTCACCGCACCGTAGTTGAGCCCGGCCTGCGTCGAGGCAGTCACGGTGACGCCGTCGCTGCCGGAGGTGAGGGTGTAGCCCTCGGCGGGGAGGCCCGCCTCGGCGTCCAGCAGGAACTCGACCTCGCCCGCTGCCCCCACCGGGAGCTCGAAGCCGGTGGAGGTGCGCAGGGTCTCGGCGAAGCCCTCGGCCACCGCGATGGCCTCCCCGGTGGCCGCGACCGCCGTGTCCGTGGTCAACTGGAACTCGCCGAGCCCGGACTCGACCGCGGCTGCCGGCTTGGGGACGACGGGGACGGAGAACGGCTCGGTGATTGGTTCCTCGAGCTCACCGTTGGCCTCGATCTCCCAGATCGACAGCGGCCACTCCTGGGACTTGCCCTGGATCTGCAGCTTCAGGTGCTGCACCCCATCGGCCTCGAGTTCGACGGTGGTCCACTGCCCCCGGGCGCCTGCCAGTTCGGTCTCCAGTTCACTCCAGTTCTGGCCGTCGGCCGAACCGAGGAGGGAGTAGCTGGTGGCATACGTGTTGCCCCAGCGGACCTCCACCGACTCGAGGGTGGCGGGCGCGCCGAAGTCCACGGCGATCCAGGCGCTGTCACCGTCGGCCGTGCCGGCGGACCAGCGCGAGGCGGCCGGGTCGTTGTGCACGGCCGGCGGGGTCGGGTCCTCAGGCCCGGCGTCGCCGTCGAAGGCGCGCGTCGGTGCGAATCCGGACTCCTGCCCGGACGCGGTGACGGGTCGGTTCAGCCCCAGGTTCTGTGCGGCCTCGGCGGGCACCGCCCCGGGCGCCAGCCCGAGGAGGAGCGCCGCGCCGGCGATGGCGGCAGCCAGGTTGCGGGGTCTGGTTCCTGTAGGCATTCAGGCTCCAATCAGGGTTTGACAAAGGTCATCGATGATCTTGTGACCTCGGCAGTCTAGGATCGAAGGGCGCGAAGTCCGCTCGCGTGAACCCAAGTGCAAAGGGTCGGTGAGCGGTTGGTCTCGAAGACGAAACCGAGGAGCAGGCATGTACGGATCCACCACGAACCACTCCATCCAGGTGGAGGGCACCGCCATCCACTACCGAGTCCACGGCGACCTCTCGGACCCGGGCGACGAACCGGTGCTTCTGGTGGCCGGCTTCCCGATGTCCGGCGAGGAGTTCGAAGCCCTCGCCCAGCGCATGACGGACAGGGTGGTGGTCACCTACGACCCGCGGGGTGTTGGCCGCAGCGTGCGCGCACCGCAGGACGACCGACTCTTGGGACCGGCGGACCACGCCTCGGACCTCGCGGCACTCGTCGACGCGCTCGGCGTGGGTGCCGTGGACGTGTTCGCGTCGAGCGGTGGGGCGATCAACGCGCTGGCCCTGATGGAACGCCACGGCGAGTTGGTCCACCTCCTGGTTGCTCACGAACCGCCACTGACCCAGTTCCTGCCCGACCGACGCCACGTCCGGCAGGCGATGGCCGACATCGCGGACAGCTACCAGCGGGAGGGCTTCGGGCCGGCGATGGCGCGGTTCATCACGCTGGTGATGCATGACGGGGAACTCGACGAGGACTACCTGCGTGCCCCGGTACCAGAGCCGCAGGCCTTCGGTCTGCCCACCACCGACGACGGGTCCCGCGATGACCCGATGCTCGCGGGCAGCATCCACAACGGACCCAGCCATGAACTTGACGCGTCCGCGATCGCCGCCGTGTCCGGCCGCATCCGCGTCGGCGTGGGGGACGAGTCCGGTGGCGGGGTCGCCGCCCGTGGGGCCCGGAGCGCTGCGGAAGCGCTCGGGCTCACGGTGGTGGGCTTCCCGGGCGGGCACGGGAGCTTCGTGGCAGATGAGGCCTCGGGCGGGCGGCCGGACGCGTTCGCAGCCCGACTCCGGGAAGTGCTCGACCCAACTTTGTGAATCACCCGGGCCTCGGTTATGATCTACAGGTTGCCTACGGCCGTCGCCGTCGGGCAGTTGACGATCGACCGGACGCAATCCTGCGTCTGGCAAGCAACAAGGGAGATTCCAGTGGCCGCCGTATGTGATGTTTGCGCCAAGGGACCCGGCTTCGGTCACAACGTGCCTTGGTCCAAGAAGAAGACCAATCGTCGCTGGAACCCGAACATCCAGCGCGTTCGTGCCACCGTCGACGGCGCCCCCAAGCGTCTCAATGTCTGCACCTCCTGCCTGAAGGCCGGCAAGGTCTCACGCTGACCTGAGCAGACACAGAACCAAGTACCGATGACCCGTGGCCGTGGCTACGGGTCATCGGCCTTTTTGCGCCCTTTGCCAACCGTGCGGACACGCATCGTCGCCCTCCGCGCGATCCTGAGGTGCCCGGCCATCAGCCTGGGGCGTGTCAGCGGTGTGGTGCCGTCCGGATTCACCCGGTAGCGCCATCCCAGCGGGGAGGTCCACTCCGCGACACCGGGGGAGTCGGGCCGCACCCGCCAGTCCCCGCGGGTCTTCGCCCGGTGCGCGCGGCGGGACTGCGGCAACAAGCCGTCCACGTGGGTCTGCCCCCGGCCGCCCGCCGGGCCCCGCTGGAACGGCCGGATGTGGTCCAGGTCCAGGTGGCGTGCGGGCAGCGAGGAGAACGGGAACCCGTCCACGGGGTGCCGCGTGAGCACTGCCTCGCGGATCATCCGGGGGATCTCGTAGGCGTCGACCGGTGGGAGGCCGTTCAGGTCCACCACAGGGCGGACGGTGACGTTGGTGCCGCTGAGGAACTCCGGCAGCAGGTCCGAGGCGATCGGGCCGATGCCCTCCACCCGGGCCACCGCGGGCGTCTGGTCCGGATCGTGTTGGCTGCCCAGCGACTCGGCGGCGAGGTGGACGTACACGATGCTGCGCCCCTTGTGCGGTGCGGCGGTGGCGTCCCCGGAGAGCCAGCTCGCAGCCCGGTCCGGGTCTGCCAGCCAGCCGAGTGCCGAGGCCCGCCGCTGGTCGAGGCTGCGTGTGTCTCCGTGCTCCACCATCACGCCTGCGAGTTCCTGGAGGCTCCGCTGGAGCAGGAGGGCGTCGCGGGTGGCGATCCGCGCGAACACGGTTCTGGTGCCCGAGTCGTGGTTCCCGATGAAGACGGCACGGCCACGCTTCTGCTTGCGCTCCCTGGCGGCTGCCGCCTCCGGGTCTGCCTGGGCAACGGCACCCCTCGCGAAGCGCAGCAGCCTCCCGAACGACATCCGATCAACGGATCCCTGCGTTCCATTGGTCCACACTGTCATGGCGCACTGACAGTTCCATGGGACAGGCGTCCGAGACGGCGGCGGCGGTGGGTGTCAGCCGCTACTTGTAGGCTTCCGGGCATGGTCAAGTGGCGAACGGAGATCCAGCGGGAACTGCATCGTGGGCTCCGTGACGTCGTCGGTGGGAAGACGGCCGAGCACTTCGCGAAGCTCGGCATCACGACGGTGGGTGACCTGGTCAGGCACACCCCCCGCCGCTACCTCCCGGGCACCGAGATGAGTGACCTGGGTGACCTGCGCGTGGGCGAGGACGTCGCCCTGGTGGCCAAGGTGCACCGCACGGAGGTCAAGCACGGCGCCCGCACCCGGGTGGAGTCCATCCTCACCGACGGGGACAACTACCTGCGCATCACGCTGTTCGCGCCCAAGCCGCACCTCGCCAAGTGGTGGTCCGGTCTGTTGACGCAGGGCAGTCGCGGGATCTTCATCGGCAAGGTGGGCGTGTTCAACAACGAGTTCCAGCTCACGCACCCGGACTTCGTCATCATCGACGCCGCCGGGCAGGTGACGGCCAAGAAGTCCGAGGTCCAGAAGCACATGGAACGCGCCGTCCAGCGCAGCACGATGGTGGGCCTGTACCCGGCAACCGCGAAGCTGCCCACCTGGACCATCGCCGAGTCCATCAGCCTCGTGCTGCCCACGGTCACGCCGCTGGGGGACACGCTGCCGGACTGGGTGGTGGCCGAGGCCGGGGTGCTGCCCCTGGACAAGGCGCTGGCCGAGGTGCACGAGCCGGTGGACAAGGCCGACGCGGCGAAGGGCATCGAGAGGCTCCGCTTCGACGAGGCGTTCGGGATGCAGCTGGCCATGGCGCACCGACGGGCGGAGCTCGAGGGTCAGGCCGCCACCCCCCGACCCCGCCGCGACGACGGCCTGCTCGCGGCCTTCGACCAGCGGTTGCCGTTCACCCTCACCGAGGGCCAGCAGGAGGTGGGGGATCAGGTCTTCGCGGACCTGGCCCAGGACCACCCGATGCACCGTCTGCTGCAGGGCGAGGTGGGTTCTGGCAAGACCATCGTCGCACTGCGGGCCATGCTCGCGGTCGTGGACACCGGCGGCCAGGCCGTCCTGCTCGCCCCGACGGAGGTGCTCGCCAAGCAGCACCACGCCACCATCACCAAGCTCCTCGGCGAGCTCGGTGCCGGCCAACAGCTGGGCGCCCACCCGGACGCCACCTCCGTCGCCCTCCTGACCGGTGCCCGTTCCGCGGCGGCCAAGCGGGACACACTCGCGGAGATCGAGCGCGGGGAGGCCGGCATCGTCGTCGGCACCCATGCCCTGCTCAGCGACCCGGTCAGGTTCCAGGACCTGGGCCTGGTGGTGATCGACGAGCAGCACCGCTTCGGGGTGGAGCAGCGGGCTGCGCTGGCCGCCAAGGCCGAACGCCAGCCCCACACCCTCGTGATGACGGCCACACCGATCCCCCGCTCCATCGCCATGACCGTGTTCGGTGACCTGGCGGTCTCCGAACTGCGCCAGCTCCCGGCGGGACGCTCCCCGGTGCAGACGGTGAGTGTGGACACCCGGACCCAACCCACCTGGGTGGAGCGCGCCTGGGAACGCATCCGCGAGGAGGTGGTGCAGGGCAGGCAGGCGTTCATCGTGTGCCCGGCCATCACCGGCAAGCAGACCGACGCGGACCTGGAGGCGGGGGAGGGGCTCACCGCCGTCACGGAGTTGCTGCCCGAGCTCGAGGCAGGTCCGTTGCAGGGCCTCCGCCTCGGGATGGTGCACGGCAAGCAGCCGGTCGCGGAGCGGGACGCCGCCATGGCGGACTTCGCGGCCGGACGGACCGACGTGCTGGTGGCCACCACTGTGATCGAGGTGGGGGTCGACGTACCCAACGCCACCGTGATGGTGGTCATGGACGCGGACCGTTTCGGTATTTCCCAGCTGCACCAGTTGCGGGGACGCATCGGCCGTGGCGCCCACCCCGGGCTCTGCCTGCTGCTGGCCGCCCCGGCCGACGAGAACTTCACCGCCGTGGAACGGCTGGACGCGCTCGTGGCCAGCACCGACGGGTTCGCGCTGGCGGAGCGGGACCTGCAGCTGCGGCGCGAGGGTGACGTGCTCGGCGCCTCGCAGTCCGGGCAGTCCTCCCTGAAGCTCCTGCGGGTCCTGACCGACGCGGCCATGATCCAGCAGGCGAAGGTCCTGGCCGAACGCGTCGTGGCCGACGAGCGGGCGGGCGACGACCCGCGGCTGGCCGATCTCGTGACCGCAGCCGAACTCGTGGCCGCCGGCGACTGGTTGGAGAAGAGCTGATGAGCAGGATCATCTCGGGCCGTGCCCGGGGCAAACGTCTGGCGTCCCCGAAGGGCGATGCCACCAGACCCACCACGGACCGGGTCAAGGAGGCGTTGTTCTCCTCGCTGGCGACGTGGTTCGGGACCGTGGATGCAGACTCCTCGCAGCAGCTCGAGGGGGTCGCGGTGCTCGACCTGTACTCGGGTGGCGGTGGCCTCGGGCTCGAGGCCGCGAGCCGGGGGGCCGCCAGGGTGGTGTGCGTCGACAACCGCACGGGCCCGCTGATCCGGGAGAACGCCGCCACGGCGGGCCTGCGAGTCGAGGTCAACTCCGGCTCCGTCGACGCCGCGTTGAAGTCCTCGCCCGGCCGCTTCGACCTGGTCTTCATCGACCCGCCCTACGACGTCCCCACAGCCACCGTCGAACGCATCCTCGGCTCGCTGGTGGCCGGCGACGCCCTGCTGCCCCAGGCGCTCGTCGTCGTGGAGCGGTCCAAGCGGTCCGGGGACCCCAGTTGGCCGGAACCGTTCGGTGACGTGTGGGAACGCGGCTACGGTGAGACGACGCTCCACTTCGGGGCGCTCCGCGAGGAACAGGAGTGACGATGACCGCACCCGTGCTCTGCCCGGGCTCCTTCGACCCGATCACCCTCGGGCACATCGACATCATCACCCGTGCCCGGGACCTGTTCGGGTCGGTGCTGGTGGGGGTGGGCCGCAACGACCAGAAGAAGTACCTGTTCGGCGAGGAACGCATGGACCTGGTCAGGGGTGCCGTCGCGGGCATGGAGGGTGTCGAGGTGGAAGAGATCGACGGGTTGCTCGTTGACTTCTGCGCCCAGCGCGGCATCACCGCCGTCGTCAAGGGCCTCAGGTTCGGTGCGGACTTCGACTTCGAACTCCAGATGGCCCACATGAACCAGGGGCTGTCCGGGCTCGAGACCGTGCTGCTGCCTGCGGCCGCCGAGCACGTCACGCTCTCCAGCACCATCCTGCGCACCGTGATGAAGTTGAAGGGCGACGTCACCCGTTACGTCCCGGACAACGTCGCCAGGGCGATCGCGGACCGGAACTGGGACTGAGCCGGGTCCCCGTGGGAGGATTTTGGCCACGACGTCCGCTCAGGTATCGTAAGCAGTCGGTCATGTTTCGAGAACATGGTCGACGTACGAAGGGATTGCTCGCATGACGTCCGTACATCGCAAAGCAGATCGTCGCTCGCCCCTGGTCCTCGACGTCCAGGCGCTGGGGCACGGCTCCGGCGCGATGCGCGAGGTCAGGAAGAGTGTTCCTGCGCCCGGCGACCTTGGTCTCGAAGTGATCGGAGTGCCCGAGGGCTCCGCCATCGATCTCGACCTCCGTCTGGAGGCCGTGGGTGAAGGGGTCCTGGTCTCGGGGACGGCCGCCGTGCTGATTCACGGCGCCTGTGCCCGGTGCCTGAGGGACATCGATGGTTCCGAGACGTTCCGCCTGCAGGAGCTCTTCTTCCACCCCGGACACGAGGTGGAGGAGGACGAGCGGCAGATCGTCGAGGACACGATCGATCTCGACGGGGTACTGCGCGACGCCGTGGTGCTTGAACTGCCGTTCACGCCCCTGTGCCAGGAGGATTGTCTGGGTCTGTGCCCCGAATGCGGGTTCAACCTGAACGATGATCCCTCCCACGAGCACGAAGCCGTCATCGACGCCCGCTGGGCGGCACTGGCGGAACTGGACGTCGAGTCGAACAACTGAACTTTCAAACCTGAGTAGTAGGAGAAGATCGTGGCCGTTCCGAAGCGGAAGATGTCGCGCAGCAACACCCGGTCCCGCCGTGCGCAGTGGAAGACGTCCGTCGTCCCCACCGTCGAGTGCGTGAACCCGGCCTGCCGTGAGCGTCACCTGTCCCACACCGCCTGCCCGTCCTGCGGCCAGTACGGTCCCAAGGGCGCACGCCGTCAGGTCGTCCAGGCCTGACGCGAGCCTCCGCCCCGACGAGGGTGAGCAGACTCACACAACAACTTGAGGAGCTGGGTGTCCACGTGGACACCCAGCTCTTCGAGTTGGCATGCACGCACCGCAGCTACGCCTACGAGAACGGCGGGATCCCGAGCAACGAGCGGCTTGAGTTCCTCGGCGACGCGGTACTCCAGATCGTGGTGACCGAGCACATCTTCAACACCTACCCGGAACTCGCCGAGGGGGAGTTGGCCAAGCTGCGCGCCTCCGTCGTCAGCACCTACGCCCTGGCCAAGGTGGCCCGGGAGTTGGAACTCGGCGGGCACATCCTGCTCGGCAAGGGCGAGGTCGCCACCGGGGGCAACGACAAGTCCTCCATCCTGGCCGACACCACCGAGGCCATCATCGGCGCCGTCCACCTCTCCGGCGGAGCGGACGCGTCGGCACGGTTCGTCCACGCGCTCCTGGACGAGCGGATCGCGCAGTCCCAGGCCGACGGGGAGTACGCCGACTTCAAGACCTCCCTGCAGGAGCTCGCGGCGCGCAACGGCTGGGGCCTGCCGGTCTACGAGGTGGTCGGCACCGGCCCGGACCACCAGCGCGTGTTCACCGCCACGGTCGTCGTCGACGGACAACCCCGCGGAGCGGGCACCGCACCCAGCAAGAAGCTCGCCGAGCAGCGCGCAGCCACCATCGCCTACAGGGCGCTCGGCGGCACCAATGCCTGAACTGCCAGAGGTCGAGGTCGTTCGTCGCGGGCTCGCCTCCCACGCAACCGGACGCCGCATCGAGAAGCTGACCGTGCTGCACCCGCGTCCCGTGCGTTCGCACCCCTTCGGCGCCGAGGGGATGCGTACGGCGCTCGAGGGCCGCACCATCGACGAGGTGCGCCGTCGCGGCAAGTTCATGTGGCTGGCACTGGCCGAGGACGCGCTCGTCGTGCACCTCGGGATGAGCGGCCAATTCCGGATCAACGACGCCGATGACGAACTCGTCCGCAACACCCGCGTGCTGTTCGACCTCGACGACGGGCGCCAGCTCCGGTTCGTGGACCAGCGCATGTTCGGCGGCCTCACCCTGGCCGAGGGCGGTGCCGAGAACCCCGTGCCCCACATCGCACCCGATCCCTTCGACCCCGCGTTCGACGCCGAGGCCGTGGGCGAGCGCATGAGACGCCGCAACACCACGGTGAAACGGGCCCTGCTGGACCAGCGCTTCGTGTCCGGGATCGGCAACATCTACGCCGACGAATCCCTGTGGCGGGCCCGGCTGCACTTCGAGCACCCGACCAACCGGCTCACGCGCAAGCGCGCCGTCGAGGTGCTCGAGCATGCCCGCGACGTCATGGCCGACGCGCTGCAGCAGGGTGGCACGTCCTTCGACTCGCTGTACGTGAACGTCAACGGCGAGTCGGGCTACTTCGCCCGTTCCCTGGACGCCTACGGCCGTGAGGGTCTGCCGTGCAACCGGTGCGGGACCCCGATGGTCAGGCGACAATTCGCCAACCGCAGCAGCTTCCTGTGCACGAGGTGCCAGCGGTTGCCGAGAGGAAGCGTGCGCTGATGGAGTGGCTGAAGTCCAAGTACGAGCGCTACGAGAAGTCCATCTGGCAGTTGTTCCGATTCGGGGTGGTGGGTGGCCTCGGGGTGTTCGTGAACTTCGTCGCCTTCATCTTCGTCGGCAAGCTGCTGCCACTGGTCTGGGAGAGCGCGGGCCATGCCGCCGGTACCGAGGTGTGGTGGAACATCCCGTTCTCCGAGTTCAACGTGCGCTGGTACCACGTGTTCTCGATGCTGTCGTTCTTCGTGGCGAACCTGTTCAACTTCCAGCTGAACCGTCGCTGGACCTTCAAGTCCCACCACTCGGCGAACTGGTTCCGCGAGTACTTCCCGTTCCTCACCGTGGGGCTGATCGCGCAGGGAGTCGGCCTGCTGATCCTGACCGCACTGATGCACACGAGTTCCCCGATCGCGCTGCCCACCGACATTCTCGACGACTCCACCGGGTTCCGGACCCGCAAGTACTGGGCACAGCTGATAATGATCGTGTGTACGATTCCGATCACGTTCCTCGTCAACAAGTTCTGGACCTTCAAGGCAATCAGGACCCTGGACGAGACCGAAGAGGCCGAGCACCCGGAGGACATCCAACAGGAGGGCACCTGACGTGTACCTGAAGCAGTTGACCCTGCGCGGTTTCAAGTCCTTCGCGTCAGCGACGACGCTCGCATTTGAACCGGGGATCACCTGCGTGGTGGGGCCGAACGGCTCCGGCAAGTCCAACGTCGTGGACGCCCTCAGTTGGGTCATGGGGGAACAGGGAGCGAAGTCGCTCCGGGGCGGGAAGATGGAGGACGTCATCTTCGCCGGCACCGCCAAGCGGGCCCCCCTGGGCAGGGCCGAGGTGGAGCTGACCGTCGACAACTCCGACGGCGCGCTGCCGATCGAGTACACCGAGGTCACCATCACCCGCACCATGTTCCGCAGCGGCGGCTCCGAGTACTCCATCAACGGTGCCCCGGCCCGGCTGCTCGACGTCCAGGAACTCCTCAGCGACTCCGGCATCGGCCGGGAGATGCACGTCATCGTCGGGCAGGGCCAGCTCGACGCCATCCTGCAGGCCACCCCCGAGAGCCGGCGCGGCTTCATCGAGGAGGCCGCCGGTGTGCTCAAGCACCGCAAGCGCAAGGAGAAGGCCCTCCGCAAGCTCGACGGCACCAAGGCCAACCTCGAGCGCCTCACGGACTTGATCGGGGAACTGCAGCGCCAGTTGAAGCCGCTCGGCCGACAGGCCGAGGCGGCGCGCAAGGCCGCGGTCATCCAAGCCGAGCTGCGCGACTCGAAGGCGCGACTGCTCGCCGACGAACTGGCCGGGGCCCAGAAGGCACTCGCGGAGGAACTGGCCGACGAGGCGGCGGTGCTCGCCGCCAAGGAGCGCGCCGAGTTGGAGGTCAGGCGCGCCGCCGAGGCTGAGGAGGCCTCGGAGCAGGCCCTGCGGGAGGCGGGTGCAGCCTACGACCGGGCCCAGGAGGCGTGGTACGCCCTCGCGAGCCTGCGCGAGCGCGTCTCGACCACCATCTCCATCTCGGCGGAGCGGATGCGAGCCGGGGAGGCGCAGCCGGCGCTCGACGTCGGGGGCCGGGACCCCGAGGCCCTCGAGCGCGACGCGGCGGAGGCCAGGCAGAAGGAGGCTGAGCTGGCCAAACAGGTGGAGGCCGCCCACGAGGCCCTGACTGACGCGACCCTGCGCCGCAACGCCGCCGAGAAGGAGCACGCAGCGGCCGAGCAGACCTACGCCACCACCCTGAGGGCCATCGCGGACCGCCGCGAGGGCCTGGCCCGGCTTGGGGGACAGGTGAACTCCATCAAGTCCCGGCTCGAGGCCTCCGAGGAGGAGGTCGAGCGGCTGGCCCGCCGTCGCGACGAGGCTACCGAGCGTGCCGCCGAGGCCGAACGGCGCTACCACGGCACCGAGTCCTCCCTCGCGGGGCTCGGCGCCAACGAGTCGGACCTCGACGCCGAGTACGAGGACGCCGCCGCCGCCGTGGCGCGGCACGAGGAGCAGCTCGCCGAGCTGAGGGCCGCCGAGACCGCCGCCGCCCGCGAGAAGGCGGCACTCGAGGCGCGCGTGGAGGCCCTGCGCCTCACCACCGAGCGGCGGGACGGTTCGACGGACCTGCTCGAGTCGGGCCGCGAGGGCATCCGTGGCCGCCTAGCGGACCTGATCACTGTGGAGGCGGGCTGGGAGAACGCAGTCGCCGTCGGCCTGCAGGCCGCAGCCGAGGCCATCGTCGCCGATGGGCTCGCCCCCGCGGTGGACGCCGTCGAGCACCTCGCCTCGGCGGACCTGGGGCGTGCCCCGCTGGTGGTCGGAGGTGCCGCGTTCGACGGGCCGAGTCCGCCGGGAGCCCTCGTCGGGCGCATCAGCGCGCCCGAGGAACTGCGCGGCACCATCGCACGCCTGCTGCACGGTGTGGTGGGGGTCGACTCCCTCGCCGAGGCGCGCGCCGCCGTCGAGGCCGACAGTGACGTGACTGCTGTCACCCGGGACGGGGACCTGGTCTCCTCCTGGCTGGTGGAGGGCGGCTCGGCCGCGTCGTCGTCATTGCTCGAACTCTCCGCCCAACTGACCGCTGCCGAAGAGGCCCTGTTGGCGCAGGGTCACGAGCTGGACCGCATCCGCTTCCGGGTGGCCGAGCTCGCGCCCGCCCTCGAGGACGCCAGGCGCGCCGAGGCGGCAGCGCTGGCACAGCTCCACGAAACGGATGCCGAACTGGCAGCGGTGGCGGACCAGCTGGGGCAGTTCCGACAGACGCAGGCCGCGGCACTCAGGGAGGCCGAGCGGCTCGCGGAGGCGATCGAGGCCGCCACCGCAGCGAGGGTCAGCGACACCGAGAAGCTCGAGGCCCTCGAGGCCCGTCTCGCGGCCGCGGGGGACGAGGAGATCAGCGAGCCCGACCCGTCGGAGCGGGACGACAAATCCCTCGAGGCCCGGCGCGCCCGGCAGGTGGAGATGGAGGCGCGGCTCGCGCTGCGCACCGCCGAGGAACAGGCCAAGGCGCTCGCGGGCAGGGCCGAGGGCCTGCTGCGGGCGGCCCAGTCCGAACGGGCCTCCCGCGCGAAGGCGAAGGCGAGGGCCGAGCAGCTGAGGCGTGAGGCGGAGGTGGCCGGCAGCGTCAACGAGGCGGCCACCAGGTTGGCCGAGCACGTCGAGGTGGCGCGGCAGCAGGCCTCCCGGGAGCGGGACCTGGCCGAGCAGAACCGGGCCGATGCCGAGGCCACGGTGGTCAGGGTAAGGCACGAGGCGCGGGCCGCCACCGCGAAGCTGGAGGAACTCGTGCGCGGCGCCCACCGTGACGAGATGGTCCGCATCGAGCACCGCATGAAGATCGAGCAACTCGTGGACCGTGCACTCTCCGAGCTGGGTCTGGACGCCGAGACCCTCGTGGGGGAGTACGGCCCGGAGGAGCTCGTTCCGGTCATCACCCGACCCGACGGATCCGCCCTCACCGACGACGACGAGGTGCCGGACCCCGTGCCCTACGTCCGCGAGGAACAGGCTGCGCGGCTGCGCAAGGCGGAGCGCAACCTCGCCGTCCTCGGCCGGGTCAACCCCCTAGCGCTCGAGGAGTTCGACGCCATGAAGGCGCGGCACGCATTCCTGGCCGAGCAACTCGAGGACCTGAAGCGGACCAGGGCGGACCTGGTGGACATCATCGAGGAGGTGGACCGACGCGTCCAGGAGGTCTTCGAACAGGCCTACCGCGACGTCGAGGCCACCTTCAACGACGTGTTCCCCCGCCTGTTCCCCGGCGGCGAGGGCCGGCTGGTGCTCACCGAGCCGGGCGACTGGCTCAACACCGGCATCGACGTGGAGGCCCGCCCCGCCGGCAAACAGGTGAAGCGGTTGTCCCTCCTGTCGGGTGGCGAACGGTCCCTGGTGGCGGTGGCCTTCCTCGTCAGCCTGTTCATCGCGCGCCCGAGCCCGTTCTACATCCTCGACGAGGTGGAGGCCGCCCTCGACGACGCCAACCTCGGGCGCCTGCTGGGGATCTACGAGGAGTTGCGCGAGAAGTCCCAGCTGATCGTCATCACCCACCAGAAGCGCACCATGGAGATCGCCGACTCGCTCTACGGGGTCACGATGCGCGGAGACGGGATCTCGACAGTTGTGAGCCAACGGCTCGCCTGACGCGATTTCGGCGCCGGTCGTCGTAGGATTCGTGCATGCCATGGGTCTTCCTGATCGCCATCGTCGTCACGCTGGTGCTGGCGCTCGGCCTGATGGCGGTGGTGGCGCTGTCGGCCGGCCGGCTCAGCGGCACCCGCGCCGCCAAGTGGGAACGGGTGGCCGAGACCACCAGCAGGCACCTCAACGGCAAGGGACACCCGCCCAAGTTCCTCGAGCGGCTGGACGAGCGCTCCGAGTGAGGGGCTACCGACGGGCTCGCTAGGATGTCGGGCGTGGACTGGATCTTCTGGCTAATCATCGCCCTGCTCGGCCTCTGCCTCATCGGCGGCGGCATCCTCGCCTACCGTGGCCGCCGCGCCATCGAGGCCCCCGAGGAGCCGGAGGCGATCGAGCCCGCCCCGGAGCCGGCCGAAGAGCCCGAGACCGAGGTCATCGAGGTCCCGGAGTCCCAAGCCCCCGTAGCCGTGGAACCCGAGGCCCCGGCCGTCGAGGAGATCGAGGCCCCGCAGTCCCGGTTCGCGCGCCTGCGCCGCCGCCTCTCCGGCAGCCAGAACGTCCTCGCGCGGGCGCTGGCCGACCTGCTCAGCGTCGACCGGATCGACGCGGACGTCTGGGACGACTTCGAGGCCACCCTGATCACCTCCGACCTCGGCGTCGGGCCAACCACCGAACTCACCGACGCACTGCGCAAGCAACTCGCCGTCGACGGCGTCGCGGACCCCGAGGCCGCGAAGAAGGTGCTGCGCGCCGAGCTACTCAAGCTGGTGGACCCGAGCCTCGACCGCTCGCTGAACCTCGACTCCGGAGAGGACGACCCGGCCGTCGTGCTGGTCGTCGGCGTCAACGGCACCGGAAAGACCACCACCGTCGGCAAGCTCGCCCGAGTGCTGGTGGCGGAGGGCAAGTCCGTCGTGCTGGGCGCGGCCGACACGTTCCGCGCCGCCGCCGCCGAGCAGCTCGCCACCTGGGGCGAGCGCGTGGGGGTGCCCACCGTGCGTGGCCCCGAGGGCGCCGACCCCGCATCGGTGGCCTTCGACGCCGTCAGCCGGGGAGCCGACGACGGCGCCGACGTCGTCCTCGTCGACACCGCCGGCCGACTACACACCAAGGTGGGCCTGATGGACGAGCTGGGCAAGGTCAAGCGCGTCGTCGAGAAGCGCGCCACGGTCAACGAGGTGCTCCTCGTCCTCGACGCCACCACCGGTCAGAACGGCATGACCCAGGCCCGGATCTTCTCCGAGGTGGTGGACGTCACCGGCATCGTGCTCACCAAGCTCGACGGCTCCGCCAAGGGCGGCATCGTCGTCCAGGTGCAGCGGGAACTCGGCGTCCCCGTCAAGCTGATCGGCCTGGGGGAGGGTGTCGACGACCTGGCACCCTTCGATCCCGAGGGCTTCGTCGCCGGCATCCTGGGGGAGTAGCCCTCCCCACTGCCGGTATGCTTGCCCGAGTCAAAGTTTTCTTCGAAGGGCAAGCATCCAGTGTTCGACACGCTCCAGGACCGGTTGGCGGACGTATTCAAGGGTCTGCGTTCCAAGGGTCGCCTGACAGCGGCCGACATCGACACCACGATGCGCGAGATCCGCATCGCGCTGCTCGAGGCCGACGTCAACCTCGGCGTCGTCAAGGAGTTCATCGCGGCGGTCAAGGAGCGCACCCTCGGCGTCGAGGTGTCCAAGGCCCTCAACCCCTCGCAGCAGATCATCAAGATCGTCAACGAGGAACTCGTCACCATCCTCGGCGGCGAGGCCCGCACCATCCGCTTCGCCAAGCGTCCGCCCACGGTCATCATGCTGGCCGGCCTGCAGGGCGCCGGAAAGACCACCCTCGCCGGAAAGCTGGCCAAGTGGCTGCGCGCTGAGAAGCACGCCCCGCTGCTAGTCGCCGCGGACCTGCAGCGCCCCAACGCCGTCACCCAGCTCCAGGTGGTCGGAGAACGCGCCGGCGTGCACGTCTTCGCGCCCGAGCCCGGCAACGGCGTCGGTGACCCCGTCAAGGTGGCGCGCGACGCCATCGAGCACGCCCAGCGTCGCCTCTACGACGTCGTGATCGTCGACACCGCCGGCCGTCTCGGCATCGACGAGACCCTGATGCAGCAGGCCGCGGACATCAAGGCCGCCGTGAACCCCGACGAGGTCCTGTTCGTCGTCGACGCCATGATCGGCCAGGACGCGGTCAACACCGCGAAGGCCTTCGACGAGGGCATCGGCTTCGACGGTGTGGTCCTCACCAAGCTCGACGGCGACGCCCGCGGCGGTGCGGCACTGTCCATCGCGAAGGTGGTCGGCAAGCCGATCATGTTCGCCTCGAACGGCGAGGGCCTGGGGGACTTCGACGTCTTCCACCCGGACCGCATGGCCAGCCGCATCCTCGGCATGGGCGACGTCCTGACCCTCATCGAGCAGGCCGAGAAGACCTTCGACGCCGAACAGTCGCGTGCCGCCGCCGAGAAGCTGATGGGCGGCAAGGCCAAGTTCAGCCTGGACGACTTCCTCGGCCAGATGCAGCAGCTGCGCAAGATGGGGCCGCTGTCCAAGATCTTCGGGATGCTCCCCGGCGCCGGCCAGTTCAAGGACGCCATCAACGAGATCGACGAGAAGGAAGTGGACCGGATCGAGGCCATCATCAGGTCGATGACCCCGGCCGAGCGCGACGACGTCGCCATCCTCAACGGCTCCAGGCGCGCCCGCATCGCGAAGGGCTCGGGCACCGAGGTCTCCGACGTCAACCAGCTCGTCAACCGCTTCGTCGAGGCCCGCAAGATGATGGAGCGGATGGCCGGCGGAGGTGGCATGCCCGGGATGCCGGGAATGCCGGGCGGGATGGCCGGTATGCCCGGTGCCCCGGGCGGTGGGGGTCGGGCAGCCAAGCGGCAGGGCAAGAAGGCCGCCAAGAAGCGCGGCCACAAGGTCTCCGGCAACCCGGCGAAGCGGCGCCAGCAGGAACTCGGCCTGGACCAGCCCAAGCAGCAGCAGGCGCCCCAGACCATGGACGACTTCGAGTTGCCCCCCGAGCTGCAGAAGATGTTCGACCAGAACAAGTAGCTCACGGGGCCCCGAGGGTTCGGAGCCGATTGCCGGGTACTAGGGTTCGGGCATGAGTGAAACCGGACCGTTCCACATCCACGGGGTAGTGCTGCCCGGGGACGAACCCACCGACCTCTACGTCGTCGACGGAGTGGTCAGCCCCGAGCCGGTGCCCGGCGCCACCACCATCGCGCGCAACGCCTGGATCCTGCCCGGGCTCGTGGACGCGCACTGCCACATCGGGCTCGGCCCCGGCGGCGCGGTCGACGACGCGACGACGCTCTCCCAGGCCCGTGCGGACCTCGCCGCCGGCACGATGCTCATCCGCGACGCCGGTTCCCCCTCCGACACCCGCTGGGTGCAGGAGCGTCCCGACCTGCCGCGCCTGGTCCGCAGCGGCCGGCACGTCGCCAGGCCCAAGCGCTACATCCGCGACCTCGGCGTCGAGGTGGAGCCCGAGGACCTCGTCGAGCAGGTCCGCCTCCAGGCCCGCGCCGGGGACGGCTGGGTGAAACTCGTGGGGGACTGGATCGACCGCAGCATCGGGGACCTCGCACCCCTCTGGCCGGCCGACGTCGCCGCTGCCGCCATCGCCGCCGCCCACGACGAGGGCGCCCGGGTGACCGCCCACGTGTTCGGGGAGCAGGCCGTGGCCGAACTCGTCTCGGCCGGCATCGACTGCATCGAGCACGGCACCGGCATGACCGATGACGTCATCGAGGAGATGGCGGCCCGCGGCACAGTGCTGGTCCCCACGGTGATCAACCTCAACCGCTTCCCCGACTACGCGGCTCCCGGCAGGGAGAAGTACCCGAACTTCTCCCACCACCTGATGCACCTCTACGAGCGACGCTTCGAGACGCTCGGGCGCGCCATCGAGGCCGGCATCGAGGTCCATGCCGGCACCGACGCGGGGACCGTCGTGCCGCACGGGCAGATCCAGGACGAGATCGCGGAACTCTCAGGACTCGGAGGAACCGCGTTCGCGCTCGAGGCGGCCAGCTGGGGAGCCCGTGCCTGGCTCGGAGCCGACAACCTCAACCCGGGAGCCAGCGCCGACCTGATCGTGTGCGCGGCGGACCCGCGGGAGCACCTGCCGACGCTGCGCAACCCCTTGGCCAAGCTGCTGCGTGGGGTTCCCGTCTGACGTCTGGCGCGCTGGAGTGACAAAATGGGGGCATGGGCCCGCGCAGTGTGAACGCAGCCGTCGGCATCGCAGCCGGAGCGGTGACCCTCGGCATGTCCGAGGTGTTGGCAGCGGCACTGGTGCGCACCCTGGGCTCCGAAGCCACGCCGTCGCCGCTGCTGGCGGTGGGCGCTGCGTTCGTGGACCTCACGCCTGCCTGGTTGAAGGACTGGGCCATCGCTACGTTCGGGACGGCTGACAAGATCGCCCTGTTCGTCGGCATGGGACTTGTGCTCGTCCTGCTCTGCGCACTCCTGGGGGTGCTGGCGGGATGGAACCGCGTCGTCGGCTCCGTGGGGTTGGGCATCGGCGGGCTGCTGGGCGTCGCTGCGGTCCTCACCCGCGCCGATGTGGCCTGGCTGGATGCGCTGCCCACCATCGGTGGGGTGGTCGCGGGGATCCTGACGCTGCGGGCGTTGCTGCGGCGGGCGGACGAAGAGGGGGCCGGCGACGGCATCGGCCGCCGGGACCTGCTCGCCCGGACAGGTGGTGCCGCGGTTCTCGGACTCGTCGGACTGGGGGTGGGGCGAGGCTTGCAGAGTGCCGTCGACACCACCCGACAGGCGCGGGAGGAGTTCGAGGTACCCGACGTCGCGGAGCCGGTGGTGGTGCCCGAGACGGCGCTCGCGACGGTCACCGGACAGACCGCCTTCCAGACGCCCAACGACGTGTTCTACCGGATCGACACGGCACTGGTGGTCCCGCAGGTGGACCCGGCCACCTGGACGCTGCGCGTCACGGGGCTGGTGGAGAACGAACTCGAGATCAGCCTCGCGGACCTGCTGGCGGAGGCCCACGTCGAGGCCCTGGTCACCCTCACCTGCGTCTCGAACCCGGTCGGTGGGGGACTGGCGGGCAACGCGGTCTGGACCGGCTGGCCGGTGCGCATTCTCCTGGAGCGTGCCGGGGTGCGGCCCGAAGCGGACATGGTGCTGTCCCGGAGCGTCGACGGCTGGACGGCCGGCACGCCGATCGAGGCTCTCACCGATGGGCGGGACGCCCTCCTGGCGGTCGGGATGAACGGTGAGCCGCTGCCGCCGGAGCATGGGTTCCCCGTGCGGCTCGTGGTCCCCGGGCTCTACGGCTACGTCTCCGCCACCAAGTGGGTGACCGAGCTGAAGGTGACCCGGTTCGACGCCGACGAGGGCTACTGGACCCCACGCGGTTGGGCCGAGCGTGGCCCCATCAAGTCCGCCTCCCGCATCGACGTACCACGCGCCGGTGCCCGGCTGCCGGCCGGCGGGACCACCGTCGCCGGTGTCGCCTGGGCCCAGACCCGCGGCGTCGATGCCGTCGAGGTGCGCGTTGACGGCGGGGACTGGCTGCCCGCCGAGCTGCGGGAGGAGCCCACGATCGACGCGTGGCGGTTGTGGTCCCTGGAACTGGACCTGCAACCCGGGGAGCACGAACTCCAGGTGCGGGCGACCGACGGGCTGGGTCGGGTCCAGACCGACCGCGTCGTACCACCGGCGCCGGACGGCGCCAGCGGTTGGCACACCGTCTCCGTCACCGCCGGCTAGCCGGTCTCCGCCTCGTGGGGGAGGGCCCGCTCACCCACCCGGCTGAATTGTCCACAGGACCGCCGCAGGTCGTGGCAGGTGGCCCGCCGGCGCTGCTTCACTTGGGGTCCACAGCAACTCCAGGAGGCGCCGAATGAGCTCGTCGAACACCCCTAACGACACCACCCCCGCCGAGGACCCAACCATTGCCCCACAGCCCGGCAACTACCCGCCACCGCTGCAGTATGCGCAACCATCCCCGCAGCCGACGCCGCCGGGAGGGTTCAAGCGCGGCTTCGGCAAGGGCATCGGCCTCGGCCTGGGTCTGACCGTGATGGTCACCGCGCTGGCGGTCGTCGGCGGCATCATGTCCGTCCTGTCCCTCAGCGTGCTCGCCGGAGCCTCCTCGGGTGACGCCCAGACCACCACCACCGAGACCATCTGGGGAGAGGCCGGGGCGGGCTCCGAGCTCAGGGCCATCGAGATCTCGGGCGCCATCATGACCTCGGCCTCCGAGGGCGGCCTGCTCGCCGCCGGCACCTACGGCTACGAGGTGGCCGACATGCTCGACGAACTGGAGGCCGACGACGCCGCCGGCGTCGTGCTGCTCGTGAACACCCCCGGCGGCAGCATCACCGGGTCCCGCGCCATCTCCGACGCGATCCTCCGATACCAGGAGCGCACCGGGCAGCAGGTCATGGTGCACGTGCAGGGCATGTCCGCCTCCGGCGGCGTCTACTCGACGGCCCCCGCCGACGTGATCTATGCCGACCACGGCTCCATCATCGGCAGCATCGGCGTCATCTACGGGCCCTTCGTGCACTACGACGGCGTCGTCGCCACCAGCGGCTCGCTCCTCGAGACCGGCGTCACCACCACGGGCGGCATCACGCAGGAGTACATCACCCGGGGCACGGGCAAGGATGCCGGCCAGCCCTTCCGGGAGCTGACCGAGGGTGAGCGCCAGATGTTCGCCGACCTCATCCAGCCCGAGTACGAGCGCTTCGTCGAGCACATGGCCACCCACCGCGGCATGGACGCCACCCGCATCGTCGAGGAGTTCGGCGCCGGCATCTTCGAGTCCGGCAAGGCCGAGGACCTCGGCTACATCGACGGCACCATGGGCCGCGACGAGTTCTTCCGCGAGGCCGCCACCCGTGCCGGGCTCGACCCGGAGGACACTGCCGTGGTGCGGCTCGCAGCTCCCGGGGCGTTCGAGTCGCTGTTCGGCATCGAGCGGGTGTGGGGCCACTCGCCCGCCCTCGAGCCCGCGGCGGGTGAGGTGCCATTCATCAACGCCGGCATCTGTGGTGGCCGTTCGCCGCTGGTGTTCACCGGTGACCTGGCCGCGGTCTGCGGGTAGGGCAGGGCTCAGCCCCACCCGAGTTCGTGGAGCCGCTCCTCGTCGATGCCGTGGTAGTGGCCCAGTTCGTGGAGGAGGGTGATCTCCAACTCGTCCAGGAGGTCATCCTCGTCCTCGCACATCCGGGTGAGGGGGCCGCGGAACAGCACCACCCTGTCCGGCAACTGGCCCATGCCGTAGCTGGTGTCGCGATCCGTCAGGGCGGTGCCCTCGTACCAGCCGAGCGTGTCGGAACCGTCCTCGGGTTCGTCCTGGGTGACGATCACGACGTTGTCGAGACCGTCGAGGAGTTCCGGCGGCAGGTTTCCCAGTGCCTCGTCCACCAGTTCGTCGAAGCGTTCCTCGGGCAGATCCATGGCCCGAACACTAGTGCCGGGTGAACTTTTGGGCGAGAGGGCCAGAATCTGGCACAATGAGCGATGCACTTGTGCTCGTTGGCGCCCTCTAACTCTGACAGCACGGTCCAACCGGCTTTGCGGACGGCGTGCCCCACACGTCGCACCGCACACCACACGACTCGTCTGGGACCCAGACAAAACACACAGGAGAACCCACACCAGTGGCAACCAAGATTCGTCTGAAGCGGTTCGGCAAGATCCGCTCCCCGCACTACCGCATCGTCATCATGGACTCCCGCGCGCACCGCAACGGCAAGGCCATCGAGGAGATCGGTCTCTACCACCCGAAGAACGACCCGTCGGTCATCCAGGTGGACTCCGAGCGCGCCCAGTACTGGCTGTCCGTGGGCGCCCAGCCCACCGAGGCCGTCGTCGCGATCCTGAAGCGCACGGGCGACTGGCAGAAGTTCAGCGGCGACACCTCGCCGTCGGGTATCGACCCGCAGCCCGAGAAGCGTGACCGCGAGGCCGAGTTCGCCAAGGCCCTGGCCGAGGACGGCGACGCCACCGCGCCCGCCATCTCGAAGGCCAAGGCAAAGGCGGAGGAGAAGGCCGCCGAGGAGGCCAAGGCAGCCGAGGCCGCGAAGGCCGAAGAAGCCGAGGCTCCTGCCGACGAGGCCGCCGAGGCCCCCGCCGACGAGGCCTGAGATGCTGGCTGAGGCGCTGGAGCACCTCGTCGCGGGCATCGTCTCGAACCCGGACGACGTGCGTGTCAAGGACAAGGACCTGCGTCGTGGGCGCCTGCTCGAGGTCCGGGTCCACCCCGACGACGTCGGCAAGGTGATCGGCCGCCAGGGTCGCACCGCGCAGGCGCTGCGCACCGTCGTGGGTGCGCTGGCCGGAAACGAACAGGTCCGCGTCGATTTCGTCGACGTCGACCGCCCGCGCCGTCACTGAGGGCGTCGAAGAACCGCGAGTGCCCCGGATCCGTCAAGGACCGGGGCACTTCGCATCCGCAGAACTTCCAGGAGGGACAACCGTGAGCGACGTGGTCGAGGTCATCGTGGGCCGGGTGGGGCGGGCCCACGGCATCAAGGGTGCCGTCACCATCGACGTGCGCACCGACGAACCCGGCCGCCGCTTCGTCAAGGGCGCCAAGTTGCGTCGGGGCGACGGCGGAGAGCTCGAGCTGGG
This sequence comes from Tessaracoccus terricola, assembly GCF_054776555.1. Classification (NCBI taxonomy): domain Bacteria; kingdom Bacillati; phylum Actinomycetota; class Actinomycetes; order Propionibacteriales; family Propionibacteriaceae; genus Tessaracoccus; species Tessaracoccus terricola. The sequence goes on from NZ_BAAHBS010000007.1 coordinate 193,457, forward strand.
CTCCGTCGCGTGGCAACGCGGCAAGCTCCAGGTGACGTTCGTGGGCCACCCGGACCGGACCGCCGTCGAGGCGTTGCGCGGCGTGGACCTGCTCATGGACGTACCGGCCGACGAGCAACCGAGCGAGGCCGAGGAGTACTTCGATCGGCAGCTCGTGGGCCTGCGGGTCCTCGACGACGACGGTTCGGAGGTCGGCGCCGTCGCCGAGGTCCTCCACCTGCCCGCGCAGGACGTGCTGCAGCTGGACACGCCCGCGGGGGAGCGGCTCGTGCCGTTCGTCAAGGCGTTGGTGCCCGAGGTGGACCTGGCGGCCGGCACGCTCACGTTGGCCCCGGTGGAGGGGCTGCTGGAGGACCTGGAGTGAGGCTCGACGTCGTCACCATCTTCCCCGACTACCTGGCGCCCCTGTCCCTGTCCCTGGTGGGCAAGGCCATCACCTCGGGCATCGTGGACCTGCACGTCCACGACCTGCGGAGCTGGACCCACGACCGCCACCACACCACCGACGACACCCCCTATGGCGGGGGTGCCGGCATGGTGATGAAGCCCGAGCCCTGGGGCGAGGCGCTGGACGCGCTCGCCGAGGCGGACCCGACGCCCATGACCATCGTGGTCCCCACGCCCGCGGGGCAGCCGTTCTCACAGCGGTTGGCGCACGAACTGGCCGAGCGGGAGCGGCTCGTGTTCGCATGCGGCCGCTACGAGGGCATCGACCAGCGCGTCCTCGACGAGTTCGCCGAGAACCACGAACTGGTCGAGGTCAGCCTCGGGGACTACGTGCTCAACGGCGGTGAGGTGGCCGTGCTCGCCATCACAGAGGCCGTGGTCCGGCTCCTGCCCGGCGTGGTGGGCAATCCCGCCTCCCTGGTCGAGGAGTCCCACTCACTCGAGCACGAGCTGTTGGAGTACCCCAACTACACCAAGCCGCCACTGTGGCGCGGCCGCGCTGTGCCCGAGGTGCTGCTCAGCGGCAACCACGGCCTGATCGCAGCATGGCGCCGTGAGCAGGCTCTCGAACGGACCCGGCAGCGCCGGCCGGACCTGCTGGACTGAACCAATCCCGACCTTAGTTTCGCTAGGGATTTCATGCCTAAATCGGAAATGCGCGGTGCGGCACGCTGAAAGCCACCCCGCGTGAGAATGTCGGGTGTCATGGGGCTAAAGTGACCTTCGTGGCAATCAAACTCTCGACTCATCAGCGCGCACTTCGGTCCAGCGTTGTGAAGAAGGCTGTGATGGCGGTGAGTGGCCTCATCATGGTGGCCTTCCTGCTCATGCACATGTACGGAAACCTGAAGATGTTCTCGGGTGCCGAGGCCTTCGACCACTACGCGCACTGGCTCAAGGGCGACATCCTCTACCCGATCGTCCCCCAGGGTTGGTTCATCTGGATCTTCCGGGTGGTCCTGCTCGCGGCCCTCGTGCTGCACATGTGGGCGGCCATCAGCCTCAGCATCAGCACGCTCAAGGTGCGCGGCGACGGCTACCAGACCACCAAGCGACTGGACCAGACCTACTCGGCGCGCACCATGCGTTGGGGCGGCATCATCCTGTTCGTGTTCATCGTCTTCCACCTGTTGCAGTTCACGGTGAAGTGGGTCACGCCGGGCTTCGACGCCCTGCAGGCCGGACCCTTCGAGATGGTGGTGCTCAGCTTCCAGCAGTGGTGGCTGGTGCTCGTCTACGCCATCTCCATGGTGGTCGTGTGCATGCACGTGCGCCACGGCTTCTGGAGCGCGTTCGCGACGCTCGGGGCCAACTCCTCGGCCAAGTCCCGCAAGGTGCTCAACGTGCTCGCCATTGCCGCCGCAGCCCTGCTCTTCATCGGCTTCATGCTCCCGCCGCTGGCCGTACTGTTTGGATGGATCACACTGTGACTGAGACCCGAATGCTCCCCACCGACTTCTACACCGAGGGTGCCGACATCGCCGACGCCAAGGCGCCCGACGTCGAGATCGAGAAGGTCTGGGAGACCCGCAAGTTCCAGGCCCGCCTGGTCAACCCCGCGAACCGCCGCAAGCTCTCGATCATCATCGTGGGCACCGGACTCGCCGGCGGCGCTGCCGCCGCGACGCTGGGTGAGGCCGGCTACAACGTCCTCAACTTCTGTTACCAGGACAGCCCGCGTCGGGCCCACTCGATCGCCGCGCAGGGCGGCATCAACGCGGCCAAGAACTACCGCAACGACGGCGACTCGGACTACCGCCTGTTCTACGACACGGTCAAGGGCGGTGACTACCGCTCCCGCGAGACCAACGTCTACCGGCTGGCGGAGGTCTCGGCCAACATCATCGACCAGTGCGTCGCCCAGGGCGTCCCGTTCGCCCGCGAGTACGGCGGCCTCCTCGACACCCGCTCGTTCGGTGGCGTACAGGTGCAGCGCACCTTCTATGCCCGCGGTCAGACGGGCCAGCAGCTCCTGATCGGTGTCTACCAGCAGCTGGAGCGGCAGGTGGCGGCCGGCACGGTGAAGATGTACACCCGCCACGAGATGGTGGAGCTCATCGTCGTCGACGGCCGGGCCCGGGGCATCGTCACCCGCAACATGGTCAACGGCAAGGTGGAGGCCTGGACCGCCGACGCGGTGGTGCTGGCCACCGGCGGCTACGGCAACGTGTTCTTCCTGTCCACCAACGCGATGGGCTGCAATGTCACGGCCTCGTGGCGTGCCCACCGCAAGGGCGCCCACTTCGCCAACCCCTGCTACACGCAGATCCACCCCACCTGCATCCCCGTGCACGGCGAGACCCAGTCCAAGCTCACGCTGATGTCCGAGTCGCTGCGCAACGACGGCCGCATCTGGGTGCCGAAGAAGGCCGAGGACTGCGGCAAGGACCCACGCCAGATCCCGGAGGAGGACCGCGACTACTACCTGGAGCGGATCTACCCCTCCTTCGGCAACCTGGTTCCCCGTGACATCGCCTCCCGCCAGGCGAAGTACATGTGCGACGACGGCCGCGGCGTCGGCCCTGCCGTTCGTGAGATCGGCGTCGACGGCACCGAGCAGATGGTGCGTCGCGGCGTCTACCTCGATTTCGCGGACGCCATCGAGCGGCTCGGCCAGTCGGCCGTCGCCGCCAAGTACGGCAACCTGTTCGACATGTACCAGCAGATCACCGGTGAGAACCCGTACGAGGTTCCCATGCGGATCTACCCCGCTGTCCACTACACGATGGGTGGGCTCTGGGTGGACTACGACCTGCAGTCCTCCATCACCGGCATGTACGTGTGCGGCGAGGCCAACTTCTCCGACCACGGTGCCAACCGTCTCGGCGCCTCGGCGTTGATGCAGGGTCTGGCCGACGGCTACTTCGTGCTGCCGAACACCATCAACGACTACCTCGCCGACGCCCCCTTCGAGAAGCTCGCCGACGACCACCCGGACGTCGTGGAGGCCGTCACCTCCGCGAAGGCCAGGATCGACAAGCTGCTGTCCATCCAGGGGACCCGCTCCGTCGACTCCTTCCACAAGGAACTCGGCCACATCATGTGGGAGTACTGCGGCATGGAGCGCACGGAGGAGGGCCTGATCAAGGCCATCGGCCTGATCCGCAAGCTGAAGGAGGAGTACTGGAGCAACGTCCGCGTCACCGGCGTGAACGAGGACTTCAACCAGGCCCTCGAGCGGGCCGGCCGCGTGGCCGACTTCTTCGAGCTCGGTGAGCTGATGTGCATCGACGCCCTGCACCGCCGCGAGTCCTGCGGCGGCCACTTCCGCGCCGAGTCCCAGACCCAGGACGGTGAGGCGCTCCGCCACGACGACGAGTTCCTCTACGTCGGCGCGTGGGAGTGGGGAGGCGAGGGCGGCAAGCCGGTCCTGCACCGCGAACCCCTCAACTACAAGGCAATCGAACTGAAGCAACGGAGTTACAAGTGAAGCTCAAGCTACGAATCTGGCGTCAGGCCGGGCCGAACGCCACGGGCCGAATGGTTGACTACGACATCGACGGCGTCTCCGAGGACATGTCCTTCCTCGAGATGCTCGACCTGCTCAACGAGAACCTCACCGAGGCCAACCAGGAACCCGTCGCATTCGACCATGACTGCCGCGAGGGCATCTGCGGCATGTGTGGTGTGGTCATCAACGGTGTCGCCCACGGCGCCGACAAGATGCGCACCACCACCTGCCAGCTCCACATGCGTTCCTTCGAGGACGGGGCCACCATCGAGATCGAGCCTTGGCAGGCGGGTGCCTTCCCGGTGCTGAAGGACCTGGCCGTGGACCGGTCCGCGTTCGACCGCATCATCCAGGCCGGCGGCTTCATCTCGTCGAACACGGGCTCGGCCCCCGACGCCCACGCCACGCCGGCGCCCAAGCGGGAGGCGGACCAGGCCTTCGACAACGCCACCTGCATCGGGTGCGGCGCCTGCGTCGCGGCCTGCCCGAACAGCTCCGCGATGCTGTTCACCTCGGCCAAGATCCAGCACCTGGCGCTGCTGCCGCAGGGCCAGCCGGAACGCTACACCCGCGTGAAGTCGATGGTGGCCCAGCACGACGCCGAGGGCTTCGGCAACTGCACCAACATCGGCGAGTGCGCCGCGGTCTGCCCGAAGGGCATCCCGCTGGAGTCCATCTCCCAGCTGAACAAGGACCTCGTGAAGTCGCTGTTCATGAAGGACGGCAAGTAGGACCACGAACCCATCCGGGCGGGCCAGGGCATTCGCTTTGGTCCGCCCGCTGGCGTTGTGGCACAATTGGTAGTTGTTGCCAGTGGGCAACCCACTCAGTTCCAGCTCCTGCCACGGGGGGATCGTCTGGAGTGGGTGTGAATCCGAACCAACCGCGGTGACCTGTGGCACTGACGAGGACACAACATGACCAATCTGCTGATCCAGGAGCTCGACAAGGCCTCCCTGCGTGACGACCTCCCGGCCTTCCGCGCCGGTGACTCCGTCAAGGTGCACGTCAAGGTCGTCGAGGGCAGCCGCTCCCGCGTCCAGGTGTTCGCCGGCGTCGTCATCGCCCGCAACGCGGGTGGCGTCCAGGAGGCCTTCACCGTTCGCAAGGTGAGCTTCGGCGTCGGCGTGGAGCGCACGTTCCCGCTGCACAGCCCCATCATCGACAAGATCGAGGTCGAGCGTCGTGGTGACGTTCGTCGCGCCAAGCTGTACTACCTGCGCGGCCTGCGTGGCAAGGCAGCCAAGATCCGCGAGAAGCGCTGATCACAGCAACTCTGAGGCGGAGCCGTCGGTCCAGGACCGGCGGCTCCGTCGCATTCCCGCCTCGGAGCGCCCTGCACGGGTGGTTCGCCGAGCGGCGCTATGATCCTTTGGAGCGGTCCGGCCGCTCGTAGCAACTGAAGGGGCCTTACCTGTGCAAGCTGAACACCAGCCCGGTGTCGAGGAACCGGCTGAGAGCCCCACACCGAGGAGAGCCGCCGCGGACGAGAAGAAGTCCTTGGGCAGACGCGTGCTGGGTTGGCTCGGCGAGGGTGCCATCATCGTCGTCGGCGCCCTGGTCATCTCCACCCTGCTGCGTGGCTTCGTCGCCCAGATGTTCATCATCCCCAGCGGGAGCATGGAGAACACCCTCCAGGTCAACGACAGGGTCGTGGTGGCCAAGTTCGGCGGCTTCCAGCGCGGCGACGTCGTCGTGTTCGAGGACCCGCACAACTGGCTGACGCCCAGCCCCCAGGAGAGCAACGCGTTCAAGCAGGCGTTGGAGTTCATCGGCGTGCTCCCCAACTCCAGCATCGAGCACCTCATCAAGCGGGTGATCGGGATGCCCGGTGACCACGTCGTGTGCTGCGACGCCGACGGCCGCATCACCGTCAACGGGTACGCCCTGGAGGAGTCCGCCTACCTTTACTCGGAGGCGGGTGTGCAGGTCGCCCCTGCCAACGTGCCCTTCGACATCATCGTTCCCGCGGACCACGTCTTCGTGCTGGGCGACCACCGCAACCAGTCGGCGGACTCGCGCTGCCGACTCACGGTCCAGACCCAGGGTGAACCTCCCGGCATGGCCGCGTTCGTGCCCACCGACAAGGTGGTCGGCGCGGCGGTCGCCATCGTCGCGCCCCTCGACAGGCTCTCCACCTTCAGTGTTCCCGAGACCTTCGCGAGCGTTCCGGACCCTGAACTCCCGGCGCCCGAGAAGCCCGAGATCATCGAAGCGAACCCGGGGTGCTGAGTGTTGCGGCCGGGAAGAGGACCCTACGGGTACGAGAGGGCACTGGACAGGGCGGGCCTGGCTCCGGTGGCGGGAGCCGACGAGGCCGGTAGGGGAGCGTGCGCGGGCCCTTTGGTGGCGGCTGCCGTCATCCTGGACCCGAAGCGTCCCATCAAGGGACTCGACGACTCCAAGGCGCTGACCGCACTGGCGCGGCAACGGCTCGACGAGGAGATCCGCCGCCGCGCCGTCGCCGTGGAGGTGGCTGTGGTGACGCACACCGAGTGCGACGAATTGGGCATGCACCAGGCGGACCTGGCCGGGCTGCGCCGCGCCGTCGCCAGACTGGCGGTGCGGCCCGCGTTCGTCCTCACCGACGGCTTCCCCGTCGACGGCATCGGCGCCCCGGGCCTGGCCATCTGGAAGGGCGACAAGGTGGCGGCCTGCGTCTCGGCCGCGTCCATCGTGGCGAAGGTGGCCAGGGACCGGATCATGACCGAGTACCACGACGAGTTCCCCGACTACGGCTTCGCCATCCACAAGGGTTACTGCACGGCGGCCCACCAGCGGGCCCTGGACGCGCTGGGGCCGTCACCGATCCACCGCTGGCGATTCGAGAACGTCGCCAGGACGGCTAGAGTTGGTTCACTATGAGTGCCGAGGACCTGGAGCAGTACGAGAGCAAGCTCGAGCTCGACCTGTACCGCGAGTACAAGGACGTGGTGAGCATCTTCACCTACGCCGTGGAGACCGAGCGGCGCTTCTACCTGTGCAACGCCGTGGACCTGAAAGTCCGTACCGAGGGTGGCGACGTCTACTACGAGGTGTCCATGGGGGACGCCTGGGTTTGGGACATGTACCGCCCCGCCCGATTCGTGAAGTCCGCGAAGGTGCTCACCTTCCGCGACGTCTCCATCGAGGAGATCGCCCACTCTGATTTCCAGGTGCCCGACGACAAGTAGCCCGTCAAGGGCGGCCTGTGGACAAAAAAGTTCGGCCCCCTCCAACTACCAGAGTGTGGTGTGGAGGTGGTCTGAGAATGTCGATCAATGCAAGGGCCCGGGAGCTGGCCCGACGAGGTGAGGACCGCGCGGCGGCATACGTCGAGGAACTCGGCTGGCAGGTCCTGGAACGCAACTGGCGCTGCCGCGAGGGCGAGCTGGACCTGGTGTCCCATGACGCCGACACGGACACGCTGGTTTTCGTCGAGGTCAAGACACGATCCGGAACCGCCTATGGCCATCCGCTGGAGACCATCACCGACGCCAAGGCGGCCCGTCTGCGGGGACTTGCCATGGCGTGGCTGCGGGCGCACAGTGCCCGGGCCCGCAACATCCGGGTGGACGCCATCGGACTCATCCTGCCGCCCGACGGCAGTGAGGAATTGACCCATCTCCGCGGGATCGGTGAACTGTGACGGCGTCGTCGTGGTCCGTGGCGCTGTCCGGCATCGAGGGTGCCATCGTGGAGGTGGAGACGGCCCTCGGCGGCGGCCTGCCACGGGTCAAGGTGGTCGGCCTGCCGGATGCGTCCCTGAACGAGGCCAAGGAGAGAGTGAAGGCCGCCATGGTGGCGTCCGGCTACGGGTTCCCACAGGTGCTCCTGACCATCAACCTGTCGCCGGCGGGCCTGCCCAAGCACGGCACCCACTTCGACCTTGCCATTGCGGCGGCCACCCTGGCCTGCACGGCGAAGCTCCCGGCCGAGAAGGTGAAGCGGTTCGTGTACCTGGGGGAGCTGTCCCTGAACGGGAAGGTGCGGCGGGTCCGGGGCATCCTGCCGGCACTGCTCGCCGCCTCGCGCGCGGGCTTCGACAAGGCTGTCGTGCCCGCCGGGCAGGTGGGGGAGGCCAACCTCGTGCCGGGGCTGGAGATCTGGCCGGTGGCGCACCTGCGGGACCTCGAGGACGTGGTGTCCGGCCGCGGCCCGCAGCTCGACGAGGCCGGCGCGGACACCCGGTCGCATCCCGAGGACCGCCCGCACGACTTGGCCGACGTGCACGGGCATGCGGATGGTCGTTGGGTGATGGAGGTGGCGGCTGCGGGCCGGCACCACGTGTACCTGCACGGCTCTCCCGGGGTGGGCAAGACGATGCTGGCAGAACGCCTGCCCGGGATCCTGCCGGAGCTGTCGGCCCAGGAGGCAATCGAGGTCTCGGCCGTCCATTCCCTCGCCGGGGTGGACCTCGGCTCCCGGCTCCTGACCCGCGCACCGTACGCGGACCCGCACCACAACTGCACCATGGCCAGCCTGATCGGGGGAGGCAGGGAGATCCGGCCGGGATCAATCTCGCTGGCCCACCGCGGGGTGCTCTTCCTGGACGAGGCCCCCGAGTTCGGGGCCAAGCTGCTGGACTCGCTTCGCACCCCGCTGGAGAAGGGGGAGGTGACCATCGCACGCGCCAACCAGCAGGTCCGCTATCCGGCCAGGTTCCAGCTGGTGCTCGCGGCCAACCCCTGTTCCTGCGGCAACTCCGGCGTCGTGGGCAGGGAGTGCACCTGCCTTCCCATGCAGGTCAGGAGATACCAGGAGCGGCTCTCCGGACCCATCCTGGACAGGATCGACATCCGGCACCAGATGCTGCCGCTGAAGCGGGCCTTCCTCGGTGACACGGTCGAGAAGCCCGAATCCAGTGCCGCCGTGCTGCAGCGTGTGCTGGAGGCCCGTGGCCGACAGGCGGCGCGGCTCCGGGACACGCCCTGGAGCACGAACGGGGAGGTGCCGGGGTCCTACCTGCGAAAGCGCCTGCCCCTGCCCGCTGACCTCGGGCCGCTGGAGCGGGCCCTGGCGCGGGGCACGCTCAGCCATCGCGGCCTGGACAAGGTGCTGAGGCTGGCGTGGACGGTGGCCGACCTCTCCGGCAGGGACACCCTCTCCCCGGCCAACCTGCGAGTGGCCATGCAGATGCGCCAGGGCGCAGTGCTGGAGGCGGTATGAAGCTCGACGAACGTGCGGCACGGATGGCGCTTTGCGCGCTGCAGCCGCTGGGCAACCCGGCGCTGGCCAACCTGGTCGACCAGGAGGGGGCGGAGGCGGTCTGGAACGCGGTGCGTGCCATGGGGGAGGAGTCCCGCTGGGGCCGGAAGGCCGCCTCGGTGGTTCCCGAACAACTGGTGTCGGCGACGAAGGCGTGCGGCTCCCGGTTCCTCGTGCCGGGCGACGACGAGTGGCCGGCGGGGCTGGCGGATCTCGGCGGCGCGACGTCGACCGGCGACGGTGGCCCGCCCCTGGGACTGTGGGTGCGGGGGAGTCTCCACCTGCGTGAGGCCGAGGGCGGGGTCTCGTTGGTGGGGGCGCGGGCCGCCACCGGCTACGGCACCCACGTCGCCAACGAATGGGCGGCGGATCTGGCGCTGGCCGGGCGGCTCGTGATCTCGGGGCTCGCGTTCGGGATCGACGCGGCCGCCCACCGCGGCGCCCTGCAGGCCCGCCGCCCCACCCTCGCGGTCATGGCCAGCGGCGTCGACGTGCCCTACCCGGTGGCCAACACCTCCCTGATGCGCGGGATCGTCGACAAGGGAGCGGTGATCTCCGAGGTGCCGCCCGGCTCGCACCCCATCAAGGCCAGCTTCCTGGCCCGGAACCGGCTGATCGCTGCGCTCAGCGCCGGCGTCGTGATCGTCGAGGCCGCCGCGCGTTCCGGGGCGAAGAACACCGCGTCGTGGGGCAATGACCTCGGACGGATCGTGATGGCTGTTCCGGGCCCGGTGACCTCCTCGATGTCGGCCACGCCGAACCGGCTCATCCGTGACTCGGCCGCCGTGCTGGTCACATCACCGGCGGAGGTGGTGGCGTTGCTGCAGCCGCTGTCCCCGCAGGACGAACTCCCGCTCCAGGGTGAGGACACCAGCTTCGACAAGCTCGCGCCCGAACTCCGGGAACTCCGGGAGGCGTTCCGGCCGCGGGAGGAACTGGGCGTGGCCGAGCTAGCCGGCCGTACGGGCGCCACAGTGGTGGACTGCCTCGCAGGGGTGGACGAACTGGTGGAGCGTGGCTGGCTGGAGGAGGTGGCTCCCCAGACCTGGCGGCTACCGGGCAGACCTAGCTGAACTTCGTGATGTTGTTGAAGATCCAGCCCTCGGCCATCGAGTAGGTCCAAGTGCCGTTGGCTGCCTGGCTGCCGGCGACGAAGCGCGCCCACACGTAGCTGCGGCAGCCGTTGCGGCCAGTGGCGGGGGTGTCGCACTCGGTCTTCCACCGGCGCCCCTCGGAGGTCCACTCCTTCTGGCCGCCGCGGGGCGCGTTGCCCAGCGGGTTGGACGCCCAGAGGGAGCGGGCCGACGGCAGGTAGGTGAGGTTGTTGAACGTCCACCCCGTGGTCTTGACCAGCTTGCCGCCCTGGTTCACCACGGTGGTGGCCTGGATCTCGGTGCGGCAGCGGAACGTCTGGGAGTAGGGCTCGCACGTGGTGCGCCACTGCCTGCCGTTGTGCAAGTGGGTGCCCTCGACGCTGTAGACGTCCCAGTGGACGAGCGCGAACAGGGCCTGCGTGGTGGCTCGGATCCACTGGATCCGGTTGGCGCTGATTCCCTTGCCGAAGGCGTCGGCGTCGTAGGCGACGGCCCCGGAGGCCAGTTGCAGCGACCGGGTGAACCCGGCGGCCTTGGAAGTGGCCATCGGCTTCACCCCGGCCAGCGCCTGCGCCGCCAGCCCGGTGGTGTTGGTGTTGGCCACGTTGGTGCCGGGGCTGCCGATCCAGCTTCCGTTGGCGGCCTGGTCCTTCGCCAGCCAGGTCACGGCCTTGTTGAGGGCTGTGGTGACGGGCAACCCCTTGCGCTGGGCTGCCCTGAGGGCGTGGATGGCGATGGCGGTGACGTCCCGGTCCGCGGCCGCGGCGGCCGAGGTGCAGTTGGTGCTTCCCAGGCCCAGACGGAAGTCTCCGGAGGGGCACTGCTGCTGCATGAGGGCCATGACTGCCGGGCGGGCGCCCTGACCAGCGCCGAGCAGCCCCAGCACCACGTAGGACTGTCCGAACGTGTTGCCCGGAATGTCGCTGTTGCCCACCCGGCCGTCGACGAGGTCACCGGTGACGCGGGCCACCAGGTCCACGCCGCCGAAGCTGCGGGGGTTGCGGCCGGTCGCATTGGCGACCACCAGCAGCTTGGCCAGGGAGCCCCCGTCCGTGGCGCTGCCGAGCATCCCGTACCTGCCCTCGTGGACGGCCCACTCGAGCGAGTCGAGGAAGGGCTTGAGTTGCTGGTTGGTGGCGCCGGCGGCCGCGAGGCCGAGCACGGCGTCGGAGGTCAACTGCCAGTCCACCTCCCCGTCGAAGCGGGGCAGGGTGCCGTTGGTGGCCTCGGCGAGCAGCCACCTGGCTGCGCTGCCGGCAGGGGTGCCGGTGGGGATCTCGGCGTGTGCGGGCTGGGGAGCCAGCCCCAGCACCAGCGCCAGGGCGGAGCCGAGTGCCACGACGGCGCTCAGGAGACGCTCTCGCATGACGGGTCCTTTCGTTCGGTGGTCAGTGTTGCCCCGGTGGCGGGGATGATGCGGGCCATGCCCGATGCGCGGCGGAGGACTCCCAGCACCGGGCCGCCCAGCAGCAGCAGGGCGATGGTGGTGGTGATGGCGCGGCCGGTGTCCCAGCCGGCGGTGGAGGTGAACAGCGTGAACCAGCCGAAGCGGGCAAGGTTCTCCAGCAGGGGCGCGCCGGGCACGTAGTCGAGGCTGCCGGTGCCGACGCCGGCCCCCTCGACACTGGTCCCGGAGATGAAGGGCCAGAACCAGAGGTTCATGAGTGCGCCGAACACGTAGGCCGCGACGATTCCGTAACCGATCAGCAGCCAGAGTTCACGCCGCCCCGAGACCCCCCGCGGCAGCAGGCCGGCACCCAGACCCACCCAGGCGGCGCACAGCATCTGCGACGGCAGCCACGGGCCCACCCCTGCGGTCAGGAGCGCCGAGGCGAACATGGAGGTCAACCCCAACAGGTATCCGAAACCCGGGCCGAAAGCCCGACCGGCGAGGATGAGGAGGAAGAAGATGGACTCCACTCCCGCGGTGCCCGCACCCAGGACAGGGCGGATGGCAGCGTTGATCGCGGCGAGCACCCCCAACAGGGACAGGGCCTTCGCATCGAGGCCACCGTCGCTGACCTGCGCCACGGCCAACAACAGCACCACGGGCAACAGGAACACGAACACGTACGGCGCATCGTCGGCATGTTGCGGGGCGACGTCGACTGCCGGCATCAGCAGCGGCCAGGCAATCGTGAATAGGCCGATCAGGGAACTCGCGATGATCACCGACCAGCTCCGCCAGCCCAACTGCACTCCCACCGTGGGTGGTGCCACTTCCAGCTCAGCCGCGCGCATCGAGGTACTCCTCAACCGTGAGCAGTGGGACAGGGCTGGCCACTTTGGCCACCTGGGTGGCCAGCAGCGCCGAACCGGGTAGCACCTCCCGGGTGGGGCCGTCGGAGACGATCTCGCCCTCGGCCATCACCACCACCCGGTCACAGGCGGTGGCCACCAGTTCGACGTCGTGGGTCGCCACCACGACGCTGTGCCCTTTGTCGGCCAACGCACGGATCACGTGGTTCAGGGCCTGCTTGGCTCCGTAGTCCAGCCCACGTGTGGGCTCGTCCAGAAGGATCACGTCGGGGCGTCGGGAGAGCTCGGCGGCCAGGACGACGGCCAGCTTCTGCCCTTCCGAGAGGTCGCGGGGATGTGCCTGCGGGTCGATGCCGGGCACGAGGGAACGCAGCAGCTCCAGCGTGGTGCCGTCGGGGTGCCCGGACTCGGCGTCGGCGTTGCTGCACTCGGCCGCGACACTGGCCAGGTAGAGGAGGTCGGAGGCGGTCTGCGGCACCAACGAGACGTGGCCTTCTCCGGGCCCCTCGACGGTGCCGGCGTCCCTGCGTCCGGCGCCGTGCAGGGCCCACAGCAGCGTGGACTTGCCCGAGCCGTTGCGGCCCATCAGCGCCAGCACCTCGCCGCGACGCAGGCTGACGTCGATACCGGCGACGGCCACCACCTGTGGATACTTCACCACCAGTGAGCGTGCCGAGAGGGCGACGTCTCCCGCCGGCCGGGGAAGGGCCAGCTGTGGTGGTTCCTGCACCCAGCCGCGCCGGTCCTCGGTGGCGTGTCGGCGACCCTCACGGATGGTCAGTGCGAGCGGGTCCCACCCCAGTGCGCAGCCGAGCTCGACCAGCGGGGGCTTGATCGGGGACTGCCCCAGGGAATCCCGGGTGGGGCCGTGGGACACGGAGCCGTCTGCCGCCACGCGCAGGACGGAGTCCGCGAACTCGATGACCCGTTCCATGCGGTGCTCGGCCATCACGACGGTGGTGCCGAGGTCCCGTACCAGACGGCTCACCAGTGCCAGCACGTCCTCGGCGGCCACCGGGTCCAGTGCGGAGGTGGGCTCGTCGAGGACCAGCACCTTGGGGGACGAGGCAAGGACGCTGCCGATCGCCACCCGCTGCTGCTGTCCCCCTGAGAGGTTGCGCAGCGGACGGTTTCGCAGTTCGGCGATGCCGAGCAGGTCCAGGGTCTCCTCCACGCGACGGCGCATCTCCGAGGGCGCGAAGCCGAGCTGTTCCATCGAGTAGGCGAGTTCCTCCTCCACCACATCGGTGACGAACCCGGCCAGCGGGTCCTGCCCGACGTAGCCCACCGTGGTGGCCAGCTCACGCGGGAGCAGGGAGGTGGTGTCCCGGCCGTCGATGACCACGCGGCCCGAGCGGATCCCTCCCGTGAACTGCGGCACGAGGTTGTTGATGCAGCCGAGCAGCGTCGACTTCCCGCTGCCGGTGGGGCCGATCACGAGGGCCAGCTCACCCTCCGGGATCTCGAAGCCGACCTTGCGGAGCCGGAGGGCGTCGTTGCTCGCGTAGCGGAAGCTGACGTCGTCGAACCGGATCATGACAGTCCCTCCGAGGTGGTCAGTACCCGCGCCCCGGCGAGGCTCGGCGCGGGAGTGAGGAATGCCGGCAGCGCTGCGACGACCACGCCCAGCAGCAGGAGCGGCGTCAGGGTGGGCCAGGCGAACGGGCTGATGGCCGGCACCAGTGCCGCGGCGTCGGGGCCACGCCGCGTGATCTCGCACACCACGATCGCGGTGACGCCACAGATCACCACCAGCCACTCGGCTCCGGACCAGCGGATGGGGCGGTACGAGGACTTGGTGACGGTGCGGCCCGCCCTGCGCATGGCCAGCGCGATCACGGTGGTGCCCACTAGCAGCAGGCCCAGCGGCAGCACTGGGAGACCTCCCAGCGAGGGCCCCTGCGCGGAGCGGGACAGCAACAGGTACACGCCGGCCGCAACCACAACCAGTCCTGACATCCCGATGGCGGTGGTCCAGCGGCGCTCGGTCCGCGACGCGGTGCCCTGCCTTCCGTAGCCGCGGACATCCATCGACGCGGCCAGCCTCAGCGAGCGCTCCAGCGCATCCGAGAGGACGGGCACGATGATGGTCTCCACCACCTTGTGCCTGGCCCGCTGACCCCTTCCGGCCGGGGCGCGGCGCAGTTTGCGCGCCCGGTGCACCCGGACCACGGAATCCCCCAGCTGGGGGAAGACGCCAATGGCCACCACCAGGATCGTGCCCAGCTCGTACAGCGCTCCCGGCAGCGAAGCCAGCAGGCGCTTCGGATTGGCAAGAGAGTTCGCGGCACCCAGGCAGATGATCATCGTCGCGAGCCGGAGCCCGTCGTAGAGGCCGGACAGGACAGCCTCCAGGGAGACTGGCCCCAGTAGTCGGATGCCGGTGACCCAGTCCGGCAACGGGATCTGAGGCAACGTGAACAGGATGGTGGGGCCGTCGCCACCACCGAACAGGATCCGGAACCCCACCCTCACCACGACGATCGCGGCGCCGAGGATCAGGTAGACCACGAACCCCTTGGCCCACGGGTTGTCCCCTCGCCGGGACAGCGTCACCACACAGGCGGCGCCGATCAGCAGCATGAGCAGCAGGGGATTGGTGGTCGAGTTGGCCGCCACCGCCAGAGCGATCGCCCACGCCCACCAGGCGAAGGGGTGGATGGGGCGAGGGAGGAAGTACCGGTTCATCATGCCGCGCCGCGACGGCGCCACCACACGATGCTGCCCGCAGCCGCGAGCAGTACGACGGCCCCGACTCCGAGGAACGTGCCTGCCCCCGGGGCATCGGCTGCAGGTGCCTCGGGCACGGCGGATTCGGATGCGCTGGGCTCCTGCGGCACGTGCGAGGAGGGTGCGGGCGCGCTCGTGGAGGTCTGGCTGGGGGCGGACGTCGGTGTGCTCGGGGATGCCGAGGTTGGGGTTGGCGTGGGTGCCGCGGTGGTGACGGGCGCAGTGGTGGCAGCAGGCGTGGATGTTGCCGCCGCGGAGGGGGACGGGCGTGCCGGGGGGACCGTCGTGGCGGCCGACGTCTCCACCGTCGGTGGTGCTGCGGATGTTGTCGGGGGTGTCGCGCTGGGCGGCGGGGCGGTCGGTGAAGGGATGGGTGTGGGGTCGGGCCGGGCAGCCGGCGCCACTCCCGGCTCCTGCGCCTGTGCCCGGTTCAGTGAGAATGCCCAACCCTCGTAGCCCCCGGGCTGGACACTGCGTGCCGCGCCGATGCTGGAGAACGTCCAGTCGCCCCCCGCGGGAGCATGCCAGTAGCTCCAGAACGCACTGCTGGGAGGAGTCGCGATGCACGTTTCGCGGTACTCGCTTCCCGCGACGGTGAGGGGCTCGTCGGCGGCTGGGCGGCCGTTGATCCGGCAGACGAACCCGGGACCGTCCTTGACGGTGCCCTCGGCGGTGAAGCCAGCCAGTTGCAGCGCCTGCAGTGCGGTGCCCTGGGCTGGGAAGTCCGTGGCGCAGCGGATGATGGTGCCTCCGCCGAGCTCCTTGTGGTCCACCACCACGGTCACGCCCGTGTCGTCGGTGCAGGCTCCGTCGTGGTAGGCCGCGGCCGCCGACGGGGCCCCCGCCCAGGCGCCCATGGCGGGCAGCAGGAGCAGTAGCCCCGCCGACCAGAGGCGGGTTCCGCGGGGTGCCATCGTTGGGTCAGACCCCCGAGCTGGGGAGTCCCGGGACCCCTGCAGTGGCGGTGGGCGCAGGCGAGGGTGCCTGCGACGGTGCGTCGGTGACTGTGGGTTCGGCCGAGGGAGCCTCCGTCGGAGTCTCGGAGACCGTGGGGGTGGGCAACGGTGAATCGCTCGGGGTGGGGCTCGGCGAGGGGGTGGCCGCGGGGAACTCCACAGACGCCAGGCTCGGCGGCGGGGCCTGCTCGCTCCAACTGGTGGCCAGGCGCCAGCCCTCGACGGTGCCCGCCTCGGGCTGGGACTCGCCGGCGCCGACGAGGTAGGACTCCCACTCCAGGGCGCCGTCCTCGGCGGGGGTGGCGCTCCAGTAGCTCCACCAGTCCTCCGGGCCCGGGTCAGAGGGCTCGCCCCCGATCGAGCTGACGAATCCGCCGGGCGCCTCGTAGGCGATCCCTGCGCTGGTGAGTGCCTCCAGACCGGTGCCGAAGTCGGTGGCACAGCCCTCGGCGATCACGGCGTCGCCCTGCTCGACGACCACCCACACGTTGCCGTCGACGAGGCAGTCGCCCGCCTCGTCAGCTGCTGCGAAGCCAGTCGGCACGGCCATGGCCACCAGGGCGACGGCGGCCGCGGCGAAGCCGGTGCGGGTGGTGTGCTGGTGCAATGAGGTCATTTCCAACCCTTTCGAGACGTAGCAGTTGTCGCCTCTTCGGGCCGGTTGTCCGCTGATCGCGACGGGACTGCACTAGCTGTAGGCCGAGCTTCGGTCCGACTTCCCACGGGTGGGTCACGGTTGCGCGACAGCGCCGGATTCACACCGGCTTCCAGCTCGACGATGGCGAGTCTACTCCGACGCTGCATGTTTGGAACAATGGGGGTCGCCACCACACGGACCCCGGAGGAAACATGCAGCCAGCCGCCATCATCTTCGACCTCGACGGCACCCTGATCGACACCGAGTCGGAGTGGGACGAGGTGCGTCGCGGGCTCGCAGCCGACGCCGGGCTGGAATGGCCCGAGGGCAGCACGCAGGCGATGATGGGGATGTCCACACCAGAGTGGGCCAGGCACCTGGTCGAGGTGGTCGGACTCCCGATGACACCGGAGGAGGCGGCCCGGCTGACCATCGAGCACATGGCGCTCCGACACGAGACCGACCTGAAGGTCCTCCCGGGCGCCATCGAGGCCGTCCGGTTGCTGGCGGACCACTACCCGATGGCAGTGGCCAGTTCGTCGCCGAGGGTTCTGATCGAGTCCGCCGTCCACGCGCTGGGGCTCGAGGACGTGTTCAGGGTGCGGGTCTCCACCGAGGAGGTGTCCGCGGGCAAGCCCGCGCCCGACGGCTTCCTGCGCGCCGCGGAGCTCCTCGGCGTCGACCCGGCACGGTGCGTGGCCTTCGAGGACTCCACCAACGGCATCAGGTCCGCGTTGAACGCGGGCATGAGGGTGGTCGTCGTGCCGCCGCACTTCCATCGACCTGCCGACGAACTGCTGGCTCAGACCCGGGTGCTGGAGTCGCTGGAGGAGCTCACGCTGGAAGTCATCGCCGGGCTCTGAGTCGTCGTGTCGCCCCGTCTCGGGTCGAACGCAGCGATGAACAGCGCCACGAGGACCGCGGTGAAGTACAGCGGGTAGGCGAAGACCTCGTCGCCCAACTCCTCCCATGTGGACAGGTCGAAGAAGCCGGTTGCGTCCCTGGTCAGGGCAGAGAACATCACCACGGTTGTCACGAAGGCGATGTTGGCGAGGTAGAGCAGTACGCGGGTGCCCTGCGGCATCGCCCGGGAGTCGCCGTGGGTGAACTCGCCGTCGGTGAGTACCCGCCACGTGATGCCGAACAGGACCGAGGCCAGGGCCGAGAAGCCGATGAGGGCGGCCAGCGGGTTCTCGAGGGCGTGGCGGAAGTCGTGGAGGGTCAGGATGGCCGCGGCAGACAGCAGGGCGCCGAGGCGACGTGGGCTGCTGTCCCGTGAGGCCGCGACGACGGCCACCGTGACGAGCAGCGCCAGCAGCAGCCAGAGCCCCAGCGCCTCGCTCGAGAACCCGAGCGGTGTCTCGGGACGGAGCGTCAACACCAGGAAGATCACCTGCGGCCCGATGAATCCGGCCACCAGGACGGCACCCAGCCACTGTCCCCGTCGCGCCCAGCGCCAGGCCAGCAGCAGGCACAGGCCCCCTGCGACGAGGCGGCTGACGCTGGGAACCAGGGGGTGGTTCGTGATCCCCGTCACCGTCCAGATCCACTCGGGCACGTCCCGTCCCAGGTTCACCAACAGGCTCCGGACACCGTGCAGTGTGTTGGGGAACACGAGCCACAACGTGGCCAGCGCCGCCAGCAGGTAGGACACGCCCCCGAAGCTGTCCGCCAGCGCCCCGGGCTCGGCGCGTTCACGGTCCGGGACCCGGCGGGCGCGCAGCACGAACGGAGCGGCGATGCACACCGTCAGGGCCAGCACGAGCAGGGAACCGAACAGCTCCGGCAGCCAGCGGTCACGCGTGGCTCCGGCGAAGTCGGTGATCCCCACCCAGCAGCGCCACAGCACCAGCACGCCGATCGCGGCCTGCAGGGCGGACGCTCCCAACCGGCGGCTCGCCACCGCGCCGACGGCCTCGCCGCTGGTGACCGCCACCTGAGTCAGTGCGGTGCCCGCCGCCACGAGAGCCGGCACCGCCAGGGTCCACACGAACTGCATCTGGGCGGTCAGGACCAGGCCGCGCGTCTCGAAACCGAACTGGAACGCCGCGTCCGAGTCGAGCATCCCGGCCTGCGTGCAGCAGAACACCAGGACGGCCACGACGATCACCTCGAAGCTGGCGAAGCGTCGGCCGGCGCGGACCAGGTGGAACAGGACCAGCGCCACCAGGGCGCCCAGGGGCACCCACAGCACCAGCCCCCTCTCGGTGGTCTGGCTGAGGGAACCGAAGGTGGTGGCCGCCAGTGCCGCGAGCGCGACCACCCGCAGCGGGACGGCGACGTGCAGGGCGGCGGTCTGGAGGAGGGTCATGGCCAGGAAAAGACCCGCGGACACCATGGGCATCGCTGCGGCGGGCAGGTAGATGTCCGGCCCGACACTCACGACGTCGCCGGCCCGACGCATCTCCTCGGCGGCGATGACGTGGGCGACGGCAGCGAGCACCGCCACCAGGGTCAGGGCGCCGAGGATCCGCAGCATCGGGTGCCACTGCGAGGGCTTCAGCTGGCCGTCCCTGACCGGGGCGACCAGGACGTGACCCACGAACGCCGCCACCGCACCGACCCGCTGGCGCGCCCTCATCGCAGCCTCGTCAACTGCAGCTCGGGGGACACCACACCGACCCCGGCGGAGAAGGGCACGACGTGGGTGGTGAACCCGTCCCGGGCGGCGTCGGACGGCCAGGAGGCCACCTCCCTGCCCTGCAGGTCCAGCGCCATGAGCCGTTCGGTGTCGATCGCGATGATGCTGTCGTCGGCCATCGCGGTGTCGAAGAAGTCCCCGTCCACGCGCCACAACCGCTCGAGCGTCTCGTCGTCGTAGGCGGTGATCGCGCGGCCGGACGCGGTGACCACCACGTCGTCGAAGTGGTGGACCTCGTCGATGAGGGCGTCGTGCATGTGTCGTCGCACCAGGACGCTCCCGCTGGCGTCGATGCGCTCCAGGAAGCTCGTGCCGGCGGAGTAGACCTCGCCGGCGACGCCGCAGGCGAACCGGGTGGAGCG
The DNA here is from genome assembly GCF_054776555.1 of Tessaracoccus terricola. Classification (NCBI taxonomy): domain Bacteria; kingdom Bacillati; phylum Actinomycetota; class Actinomycetes; order Propionibacteriales; family Propionibacteriaceae; genus Tessaracoccus; species Tessaracoccus terricola. Next base: position 213,221 of record NZ_BAAHBS010000007.1, read on the forward strand.
GTCGGACAGGTCGGCGGTGGCCAGTTCCCGGCCGTGCTCGTCGAGCATCACCAGGGTTGCACCCGTGGTGCCGACCAGCGTGGTGCTCCCGCAGGCCTCCGGGGCCGAGACCGGTTGGTTCGGGAGAGACGTCGTCCAGGCCCGCTCGCCGGTTCGGGCCTGCAGTCCGGTCACGTTGCCGGACCCGTCGGCCACCACGACCAAACCGTCGGCCAGGGCGGGGGACAGGGACACGATGTCGGGGACCTTGGTCTCCCACTGCCACACCCCGCGGATGTCGTAGGCGGCGACGGTGGCCTGCGACGTCGCGGCGACAACGAGGTCCCCGAAGCTGGCCAGCGCGACGATGCTGCCGCCCGGGTGCGCCCGCACGGCCCGGTCCACGTCCCCGTCCGGGGCGATCAGTAAGTCTCCGGTGGTCTGGTGTGCCACCACGAGCGCCTCGTCCGTGCCCACCCGCGCGAGCATGCTGGACCAGACCATGGGCTCGGACTTGTTCAGGTCCACGACGTCGGCCTCCCACCGCTGCGGGTCCCAGTTGGCCGGCACCCCCAAGCCCGGGTCGGTGGGATTGGGGGAGTCCGCCGCGGCCCAACCGCCCGCGACCACCCCTCGGCCCGGGCACCACGTCTCGGTGCGCGTCTCCTCCGCTTCGCCGATCGTCTGGACAGTGGTGACATCGAGGCAGCCCTCGGCGGCCTGCTCCGGGTCGTTGGGGAGTGTGGCGGAAGCGGAGAAGTCGAAGCGTTCGGTCCCCGTCGGCTGGAAGTCCTCGTAGGTGTTGAGGGACCCGGTGGAACGCCAAGTGGTTCCTGGCTCCACATCGGCTGGGAGCAGCAAGGGTGCCGGAACCCAGTGCTGGATCACGCCGCCGGAGACGTCCAGGTTGCGCCGCACCCCCCAGTCGCCCAGTTCGAGGGCGGTCACGGAGTGCCGGACGTCGTCGCCCGAGGCGGTGGTCTCGAGGAGCCGCAGGAAGCTGGTCTCCAGTACCGACTCAGGGTCGGAGAACGCCAGGACCAGTTCCATGGGACCGCTGTTCACCATCGCCCCGCCGGAGTTGAACGCGTACTCGCGCACCGTCACCGACCCGTCGCCCCGTTGCACCTCGCGGTGGCCGTCCGGTGGCAGCAGGGACGTGGCGGTGTTGCGCGGCAACGTGTCCTTGGGGCGGGCCAGCACAGTGGTGGCCGAGACGAGAGCCACGAGCACGACGAACGCGAGCACCAGCATCCCCGCACTCACATCGCGGCCCGTGCGGTCACGTCCCCCCTCATGAGTCACGGGCAACAGGCTAGCCAGTCACATGGGCCACGGCCGGGGTTGCGACGAACAGAGCCCGCCACCTGGTGAGCCCGAAGGGGGTTGTCACGGCTGCGGCGCCGCAGCTCACTCGGGTGTGTCGCCAGGGCTGTTGACGATGGCGACGAACAGGGGCCAGCCGGTTCGCGTGTCCAGGACACGCATCACGAAGGGGCGATCCACGATCAACTGGTACGGCGCCACGGAGGCGGACTCCTCGGCGACGGCCGCCTCGGTCAGGGCGGCGCCGACGGTCCCCTTGGCCGTGACGGTGAGCCGCACCTGCTGCACCAGCTGGTCGGTGTAGGCGTCCGCGAAGATGCCGTCCAGTTCAGACAGGTCGACTCCTTGGTCCGCGAGCGGCTGCAGCAGGTCCCACTTGGTCTCGATGTCGCTCGGCGGCATGGTGAGGTCGAGGGCAGTCTCGGCGGCCGTGTCCAGGGCTGTTGAGCTTGCGTGGATGGTGTCGAAGTCCAGTTCGCTGGGATGGACCCCTTCCTCGGGGACGATGACGTCCATGGCCAGGAAGTCGTCGTAGGGGAGCCGGACTGCTTCCCAGCCGGCGCCGGTGGCGTGGGGGACGACGAACGAGTCTCCCAGCGCTTCGACCATCTCGGTCGTGCCCGCGCCCGTGTCGAAGGCCAGGGGAACGTTGTCCCTTGCGAAGGCCTGCCGCCAGGGGGCTGCGAACAACAGCGCGTCCTGGGTGACGAGGCGGAGGTCCGGGTTGATCTCGATGGCTGATTGCTCGATCAGGCCGGCGGTGTGCTTCCGGGCCCAGGCGTCCAGGTCGTCTTCGGCATCCGAACGGGGGAGCCGTTTGGCGGCCGTGTCGTAGTAGCTGGCGAGCCGGTCGAGGTAGTCCTGCTCGATCTCGGCGTCGTCGAGGATGACGACGCGGTTGGCCTGGTGCACCAGCGGTGCCTCGGGCGGGTCATCCGCGTCCACGGACGTGGGTAGGTCCTCGTAGTCCGCCAGTGCCTGGCGGAGCGCGCCGACGGCGGCGGACCGGTCGTCGCCGGTGAGTCCGAACGCGGCGTCGAGACTCTCAATGCTGGGTCCCGTGGCGCCTTCGGCGAGCATGGCCAGGGTCACGGCGAGGGATCCGGGGGCGATTGCCGCGTTGCTGGAGCGCACGTCGTCGTCGGCGACCATCAGGTTCCAGGCGATGCGGGAACTGGCAGTGGCCGCGTCGGTGATGTGCGGCGTCTCGAGGGGGAGGTCCAGCAGGATGGCGGTCCCGTGAAGGTCTTCGGCGACGGCGGTCTCCCGGGTGGTGCCAGCGCCTCCGAGAGTCACGGCCAGTGGGACCGCGACGGCCACGACGAGGGCCAGGACCGCGGCGCCCGTGATGGTTCGAACGCGTCGGAGCCGGCGCCGGGCGCCGGCCAGCAGACCGGCCGGTACTTCTCGGTGCGGCACGACCCGGTCGAGAGTCTCTGAGATCTTGTCATCGTTCATCGTCTTGCCTCCTCGTCGGTCAGGTGCACCGACCCCTGCAGGGCGGAGCACCCGCGGTGGGCGTGGTTCTTGACCGTGCCTTCGCTGATGCCGAGGATCCGGGCGACCTCCGCGATCGGGCGATCTTCCAGATACCGCAGCGACAGGACTGCACGCTGCATGCGCGGCAGGGTGTCCAACGCGCGCAACACGTCCACCCGGACCGCGTCGGGGGAGCTGTCGCCCGGTCGTTCCGGAGTTTGCTCCGTGACCACCTCGGACTGCCAGCTCTTGCGACGCCACCAGGAGACGAAGGTCCGGTACATCGTGGTGCGCAGGTAGCTCTCGAACTTGTGGTCGTTGCCCAGTGCTTCGTACCTGCCCATCGACTTGACCAGTGCGGTCTGGAGCAGGTCCTCTGCGTGGTGGTCATCGCCGGTCAGCAGCCACGCGGCGCGCAGGAGGCCGCTTCCACGGTCGGCGAGGAACCGCTCGATGCCGTGCGCTGCGGCATCCTTCGAATCCTCCATCGTGACCTCCTACTCCATACGACGCCGTGGTGTGCCCAAAGGTTGGCACAACCTGGAGATGGCGGACGGTTCCGGAAGGTGGGTGCACTTGGCACCGGAGACGGAGCCAAGTGCGACACGTTAATAGGGTGGCGCAGTTGGCTGCTGCAATCGGCTCCGTCTCCGGGGCCGTTCGCGCCAGTCAGCCCGGTGGTCTCCCGCCGGGGTGGCGCGTCTTCGGGGCACAAGGACCCGAAACGAGAAGAACCCCTGGTCAACTCGGCTTTCGCCTTGTCAACCAGGGGTTCTGATCTGTGTCCGAGAGAGGACTTGAAGTTCCTGCGGAATCGCGCTGACAAGGCAGGACGGGTTTCGAAGGGTCTGATCGGCCGTTTCGTGCGGCGAACGTGCGGCCAACTCTTGCCCCTGGTTCGGATGCCTGACTCTGGCCTCACCCGCCGGTGATGCCGGCGCGGAGCGCGGTGATCTGTTCCACGAGTTGCCCAGAGGGCGTTCGCTCATGGCGGGAGATCTGGGTCGCAAGCGTTGCGATCCCTGAGTCGTCGAGGATTCCTGTGAGGCGCTCGATGGACGCAGGTCGCCAGTTGGCCCGGAGCTCTTGGCCGGCCAGGTAGGGGCCGACGAGCACGTCGTCGTAGTCCCACCGCTCACCCGCCTCGCTGACTTCCCAGACGACCTCGCTGTTGGGCCCGTGGTAGGTGGCCCGGAGGAGGGGCCCGAGGTCGCGTGCGTCCTTCTGGGTGGTGGCGCCACGGTAGTTCCAGGCGATGACCTTGAGGCCGATCATTGAGCTCAGGGTGGGGACCTGGATGCTGCTCAGGCCCCCGGCTTCGATGCGCTTGGCTCCGGCTGCCGCTTCTGCCATGCCGGTGACGTCGAGTGTGATTCCGTCGGCAGTCTCGACGATCCCACTGGGGGCGACCTTGGAACCGTAGGGGATGACGTCGACTCCGAAGCCGTTCACCAGGAACCTGATCCCGGTTGCGTTCGGGCCGTCAAGGCGCTCCAGCCTCTTTCGGTAGGCGTCGATGGAGGGGACGAGGATCGCGATGTCCACATCAAGGGTCCGGGCGCCTCGCGGGAGTCCGGTGATGGTGTGGACCCAGTAGTCGCGGGCGAAGGAGCCCACCAGGGTGAACTCAGGTACCAGTTGCCCGAGGGTCTGCAGGAGGCCTTCCGGGAGGTCGGGAAACAGATGCTTCATCTGGCGAACCTCCACTGGTTTCGTACGGCCAGTTCCTGTGCTGCCTCAGTCTCGCGAGGGTCGGTGTCAGCGAGTGCGTCTGCGTACGCGAGCAGGGGTGGGACGTAGCGTGCGCCTCGCAGCAGCGCGTCGGACCAGAACTGCTCACGCAGGATCACTGGCGCGTTCCCGTCCCGCGACAGCCGTGCCTCCCGTCGGATGGCCTGCCACGGTGGTCGCCCGTAAACGACGGTGTGGTCGGGCTTTAGCGCCGCTCCCAGCTCTGCCAATGCCACACCGCCCCCCAAGGTTCCTGCTGTGTCCCTCCAGTTCTGCTCCCACCACTGCGGTTCAGGTCCTGCCAACTCCAGCCGTCGCAGCCGAGGGGCCAGAACGCGCACGTACGCGTCGACCCAGTCTCGCGCCAACCGGTCAGGGTCGATGAGCTTGCGCCGGGGGCCCTCCGTGAAGATGTGGCCTCGCTCACGGAGGTCGGCGATGGTGTTGGAGACGGTGCCCTTCGACACCCCCGACAGGGCAGTCAGCTGTTCGTAGCTCGTGCCGACGACCTCTGGGTCGACGAGTAGGGCGAATGTCACCTTGAGGCCAGCAGGGTTTGCGGAAGCAGACTGCGCTCGCGGGGCAGCGTCGGATATCGCGCGTGGTTTTCGACCTTCGACGTGCACGTGGAATCCCGGAACGCTCAGGTGGGCGTTTCCGCCGCTGTCGACGTAGTTGATTCCCAGCGCGCGGTACTGCGCGCCCCGACCGGCGGGGATGGCTGGAAGGGCCAGGATCGTGCCGTCCTGACGGGTCCGCGCCCAGTTCGCCGCCTCCACCGGCCCCAAAGGTTGGGAGCGCTGCCGTACATCCACGCCCGCCCTCACCGGGTCTGGGCCTGGGAAGGTGGCGACCAGATCTGCTCGGCCATCGGAGGTCGAGGGTGCCTCGATCGTGAGGCCGAACCCGCGGAGCGCCTCGGAGATGACATCGGTCAAAGTTGGCATGTGTTCAATACTACTGACCGCTGCATCATTTTGACCAGAGTTCCCTATTGGCGGCGCATCGCCATGTGCTCACCGACCCGGCGCTGGCGGGCGCTGGGAGGTGACCCTCCGATGGCGCTCGTCCCGTTGCCGGGCGGACAGTGGGGGACTGGAGGAGCCGCGGGCGTATGGCAGGTCGGCCCTGGACGAGGACTGGCTCTGACTGCCGCCAGTGACACCAGTCAGTCCCGCATCGCCTGCAACGAGGTACCGGCTGAGGCGCCACCATAGGGCTGCCGCCGGTTGTTCTGCTGGCAGCGGTCCTTCTGCAGCTGCTGTGGTCAGCAGTGCATCAGGGCGGAGGCCGGCCTCGTCGAGTGCGGTTAGGCGCTGGGCCAGCGTCGGGGCGAATGGGTCCGACTGAATCTGGGGGTGGATGGCCGCGACGGCGTCTGCCCATGTTCTGGTTGCGGGGGTCTGCAGTTGTTGTTCGAGGTGCCGTTGCCAAGTGCGTGCCCTCGCGCCCAGTTGGGGCTCGCCGGTGGGGCGACGGTCGTCGGGGGCGACGCCGGTGGCGGCACGCCAGATCTCGATGTCGGCGACGAGCGTTGCTGGTAGGTGCTGGCCGGGTGGCACCCAGCTGACGAACCTTCTTCTATGCTCGAATGGACGGAATTCCACATCTGACGCGCGCCATTCGAGTTCGTCATGTGTCGACAATCGGCGCTCCTCACCCAGCGTCCGCGCTGCCCCGTGCACCTGCCGCAGGTAAGTCAGCGTTTAGGACATCGCGTTCAAGATCAAGGTTCGTTCCTCTTCAGTGGCTTGTTCTAGCTTCAAGAGATCACTGGCCGTGGCCCCTTGACGGTCGTGGATTCTTGGGTCAGCACCGTGCTGCCGGAGGGCCTCCACTGCGGAGGTGTTCATGTAGCGGACAGCATCATGCAGGGGGGTCGAGCCATCGGTTGATTGGGCGTTGGGATCTGCCCCGGCGTTGAGCAGCAGCACGACTGCTGCTCCCCCGGCGCGCGTCGCGTAGTGCAACGCTGTCCGCCCTTCGCCGTCACGTCTATCGACGTCCGCGCCGTTGTCGAGAAGCAGCCTTGTGATCTCTTCGTTATCGGAATCGTAGAACGGTTGCGGTTCATCGACCGACACCATCACAGGGGTGACGTCGTAAACCCCGTCGCCGTAGTCGTCTGCTGCGGCGCCCTCCTGGAGCAATTGACGCACGCGCGCCACGTCACCCTTCCAGACAGCGAAGCCGAGTCCCACCGGTGCGTCGGTAGCGCGTGAAGGTTCCATGGGCTCCATCATGCTGCACCCATGGCACCTCTATTGGGACCACCGGAGCAGTGCTTGCATTTCTCGTAGGTCATGCGGCCTACCAGCCCAGGTTCGACTTCAACCGGCGTCAGACGCGACCCGGCCCAGATGTCGTCGGTGTCCCAGCTACTGGTCGTTGCCATGAAAGGGTCTCCAAACTGCTGGTGTTCTGGAGCGATCCGATCAGCCCCTCTGCGCCGCTGACTTTGGTGCCCTGCAGGTCCCAATCCGACCACACGAACCACTCTCGGTCCACGGACCAGAAGTTCGAAGGGCTCGACCCATACGTTCCACCGCGTTGCTCGATCAGCTCCGGCACTGCTCCCAAGGGGCCGCGCCACAGGTGCGGTGTGTCGAAGTCCGAAGCCGGCAAGGCCGCGTAGAACGCGAAGCACTGGGTATCCAAACCGTGGGGCGAAGCCGCCGCCAGAATCTGGACGAGGGCGTCCAGGCTCTCCTCGTCCAATGACCCTTCCGGGGGTGGCTGAATCGAGATGGGCCAACTACCGGCAGGGAACCAGCGAAAGCACGGAGGCACCCCGCAATCGCTGACCCTGCCGCCTGACTTGGCGATGTACTCACCCCAAGACACACGCTCCCAACCGGCCCCGGGAGACGTCACATAACCCAATGAGGATCCAGCGACCGCCGTGGCCTCGTCCAGATTGACGCCACCGACGATGACCGGCGCGATCTCACCAGCAGCCACCCGCTGCTTGTGAAGCTCATCGTGGGTGCCCCACCCCTGCAGCGCGGGGTTCTCATACATCGCATGAAGAACCCAGGTAGTCGCTGGCCAACCCTCAAGGTCATACCCAGTCGGATTTGGACCGCCACCATTTGCCTCCAGCCAAGCGACCTCGCTTGAAGGGTCTGAAACCCGAATCATGTTCACCGAGCCATCGTCTCGCAACTCAACCCGGCCCACCTCCGAAAAGAGGGGTCCGCCGCCGACATTGCCGTGACACTCCAATCGGATCGGATGTCTGCCGCGTCGCGTCCTCGAGACGGTTTCGATCTCCGTGGTTTGGCCGAGTACTTCGCAGATCTGGCAGAGCACGCTCTGTCGGTTTGGGAAGGGCACAAGCAGTGGGAGTCACTGGAGGGTGACATCCGGCTCGTTGCACGCTGCCGCGATGGGCATCACCATCACTGCTCAACTGCTCGACCAGCGAGTTGAACCCGACAATGACGGATGGAGTGTGCAACTCGACATCACTCTCGACCCCGGGGAGGAACTACTCCAGGCAGCGACGGAGGTTCATCAACTTCTGAGTGGTGAATGATTCACTCGACCTAGGGGTGTTGTTTTCGGGTGTGCGGAACGACTCCGAGTGACAAGACGCCGAACCTAGGGCCCAGCGAGTGGCTGTACGACCGACCGGCTGTCCACGTCGCGGCAGATCAGTGCGTCTGCGGTCAGGATTGCTAGCTCGGCGCCCGATGCGTGCCACACTGCCTTGCATGGCGAAGACACGAATCGCACCGCACTTGGTCCTGGGTGGCATCGGGGCCGCACTCGCCGTTGCAGGAGTCGTCGCCTTCGCACTCTCGGGATCTAGCTCTTTCGGCTGGTTCGCCTATGCCCCTCTTGCGGAACAATCGTGGCCCGCCGCCATGGTTCTGCAGCCTGGGCATGTCTGGGGCTTGGGTCTGGGTATCGTCGGCTCGCTCGTCATTAGCGGAGTTGTCGGATTTCGGCTGGGCCTCCGTCGTAAGCAGTGACCAGAAACCAGCGCGGTGCGCGCTTCGCGCCCGTGCGCGCTTCGCGCCCGTGCGCGCCGAGCGCGGCAGAAGAGTGCGTCAACTGCACTGTGTGATGCAGGAGGCCTATGCTCCTGGGTCAGGGGAACGTGTTGGCTACCCTATGGGCCATGACATCACTGCCTGAGCAGCACCCTAGTTGGGAGTCGTTCCCTTGGCGGAGCTGCCTGACCTTGGTGCTTTACATGGCGTTGTTGGGCTTTGTCTGGATGGCTGCGGCGTGGACGGGACTGGGCCGCGTGGGCCTCGAGACCGTGAGTTACACCATGGAGTTGGATGTGGCCCTTGTGCCGCTTTGGGTCCAGCTTGTGTTCATCGTGTTGACAGCGGCCGGTGTGGCCCTTCTTGCAGTGTTTCCCGTGGGTGAGTCTGTTGGATGGGTGCGGGTGCCTCAGTTGTTCGGTGCCTTGTGGATCGCCGGCTGGCTTGCCCTGCTTTCGCGGGTTCGATCAGGTGCCGAGTTCGTGATGCCCGATCACGGAGAGTGCCTTCGAGTTGATTGCTGGCCACTCGGGTATCAAGAACTTGTGATCGCCGCACCGCTGGCTGTCGCGGTTCTGCTGCTTGCCGCCATGGCCTTTTTCACTCGGTTGTCGTGGCAAGCGCAGGCGTTCGTCCCTGCTGGCGTCTATCTGACCTTGGCGCTCTTGCAGAGGGCTGTCTGGGACGTTCAGGTCCTGCCCCTGCTGTCTACCGCTCCTCCCGGCTGAGAAACACGGCCAGCGGGCAGGTGCTCCCAATCACCCCGCGATGCAACCCACACCCCCGCCGCGCTGACTCCGTTCCTTCAGATCAAATCGCACGGCAACCATCTACGGAGAGTCGGCAACATCTCGGAGTCAGCGTTGAGAGGTCGCTCATCGGCAGATCCGAACTTCCGCAGATCGGCAGATCCGAACTTCCGCAGATCGGCCTGTGAGGTCGTTTGGTGCTGCGAGGTAGGTGTGTTGGGCAGCCGGGCAACTCAGGCGTCGTCGGGTGTGGCGCCGGATCCGGATACTCAGATCGGTGCTTTGAGGCACACCCAACAGTCCGGCGCCATCGAGTGGGAACTCGGGTCTTCTTATCGGATCGACGTGGTGCGTCATTGCGCCACACACTGCGCCTAGCGGGCTATCTCATCCATAGACGACTCCTTGGCCACCAGGGCAGGACGTTCAGGAAGGGTGGATGAGATGACCAACGTCGAACAGCACCAGTGTCGGGATGCAGCGCGAGGCATCGGCGGTGCGGTGCACCACGGGGGACGGTGAAGACCATGGCACGCACGAAGGTAGGGACTGGAGAGCGTCCCAGGTACGCGACGCTGCCCGAGGCGGTCGAGTACTGCCGGAGCTCGCGGAGATCTCTGGAGCGCAGGATCGCCGAAGGGAAGCTCACACGGTTCAGGAACGGCTTCCGAGTTTTGGTCGATCTCAACGAGATCGACTCCTTGCTCCGCGGCGACTTCCGTTGACCGCCGTCCTGAGGATTGGGACAGAGGCATGAGGTTCGGTCAGATTCGCAAGTTGCCCAGCGGCCGCTTCCAGGCGAGCTACCCGGGCCCTGATGGACGGCGGTACAACGCTCCAGCGACCTTCACGCACAAGGCAGATGCCCAAGCCTGGGTCACCGAGGAGCGACGGCTCATTGAGTACGGTGCGTGGGTCAGTCCAGTCGCACGGGCGGAAGCCCAGAGGGCGGCTGAAGATGAGCGCTCCGAGCGGGAAGCAGTTGAGGCTCTCGCGGCGGAGGCTGAGGCACGGGTTCCCACGGTCGAGCAATGGGTGAGTGCCTGCATCGACGAGCGCCAGAACCGGACGCGTCGACCCATCAAGCAGACGACGGCAGACAACTACCGAAAGCTGGCCCGGCTCAACGTCGACGGAACGAGGCTTGGCGGCCTCCGCATCACCGAGGTGAAGCGGGCAGACGTCTACGACTGGCGGTGGAACGGTCCCCCCAGCAGAACCAGAACACAGGGTGGCAAAGCCTACGAGCTGCTCGTGTCCGTGTTTGACGACGCCGTGAGGGCTGAGTTCATCAGCGCGACCCCGTGCACATTGCGGGGGGCGGGAGCACCTGACCGGGCAAGGCAGCCCCAGTCTCTGTCACTGGAGGAGGTGGACCGGTTCCTGAACTCGGTGGGAGTGCCCTGGGCGCGGATGGCCCTGACCCTCCAGATCACCTGTGGGCTACGGATCGGAGAAGTCCTGGCGTTGAGGTCCAAGGACCTGGACCTGCAGGCCGGAACCGTCACGGTGGCCGGGACGGTTGCCAAGGTGGGGGAGCTTGGGGCGCGGAGCCTGCAGGTCCAGGATCCCAAGACGCCAGCATCCTTCCGGACCCTTGCGCTACTGCCGGCCACGGTTCCGAGCCTCAAGGCATGGCGCGAATCCCGTGGTGAGCTGAAACCGGAGGCGCTGCTGTTCTGTGATGTCTTCGGCAGGCCCTTGAACGACGACGTGTTGCGGCGGTTGCACAAGAAGGCTGCAGCGAGCATCGGACGCGCCGAACTGAAGGACCATGACCTCCGGGCGACGGCTGCCACTCTGGCCGCGGCTGCGGGGGCGTCTGTTCGTGAGATCCAGGCGATGCTCGGACACACGACCCCCACGATGGCTCTGCAGTATCAGACAGCCACCAAGGAGCGTGACGCCGAACGGGCCCGCAGGATGTCAGCTCAGCTGGCCGATGCACGCCGCAGAGCCGCACGGGGACCAACCCGCGACAAGAACCCAGGGCGGTGAGCCAGATGCAGTTCGTCACGCCCTTTGACGTGTCCCAGCTCGTGAGATTCCCCTCCACGTGCCGGGGCCGGGTTGGCGCTCGGCCAGAGGCCTCCGAACGGATCCCGAAGGCCTTGCCCATGCCCACGCGTGCAGCGAACGTGCAGCGAACGTGCAGCGAATGTGCCCCAAACTGGCGATAGCTGGCGGAGGGTGGCGGAAGGTGAAATGAGAAGAACCCCTAGTCAACTCGACTTTCGCCTTGTCAACCAGGGGTTCTGATCTGTGTCCGAGAGAGGACTTGAACCTCCACGCCCGATAAAGGGCACTAGCACCTCAAGCTAGCGCGTCTACCAATTCCGCCACCCGGACAGGGTGTGTGTTCCTCGTGGGAACGCGACAACAAAAGATAGCAGGAGCTTCGGCGTCGACACAATTCGAGCGGGACACGCGCTCCTGCGCGCCCTGCTGCGTCACTCCCGGTGGCCGTTCGGGCCGCCGGAGACGTCGTCCAGGGCGGAGACGATGGGTGGCACGAGGCGTTTGGTGTCGGTCTCCAGCAGCTCCGCCAACTGCGTCCTGTTCCGGGGGCCGATCAGCGCGGAGGCCACCTGCGGGGCGTCGCGCACCCACAGCAGCGCCACCTGGGCGGGTGTCAGCCCGAGCCCTTCGGCGGCCTTGGCCACGGCGTCGACGACGGCCTTGGAACGCGGCTGCAGGTAGGGCTCCAGGAACCAGGAGAAGTGGTCGGCGGCGGCGCGGGAGTCGCGGGGGATCCCGGTGCGGTACTTGCCGGTCAGGGCACCCCTGCCGAGGGCGGACCAGGCCAGCAGGCCCATCTCGTGGTGGTGGGCGCCACCGATCACCTCCACCTCGGCGCGACGGGCCAGGAGGGAGTACTCCACCTGCACCGACGCCAGCGGGGTCCGGCTACCGAGTGCGCGCTGCCAGGTGGCGGCGGTGGCCAGCTGCCAGCCGACGAAGTTGGACACGCCGGCGTAGCGCACCAGGCCGCGGGTGATGGCGGAGTCGATGGCGGAGAGGGTCTCCTCGATGGGCGCCTCGCCCCAGGCGTGCACCTGCCACAGGTCCACGTGGTCGGTGTTCATCCGGCGCAACGACTGCTCGAGGTCCGCCAGCATCGCGCCGCGGGAAGTGTCCATGACCCGCTTGCCGTCGCGGATCACGAAGCCGCCCTTGGTGGCCACCACCAGGTCCTCGCGGGGGAGCCCGCCGGCGAACAACTTGCCCAGCATCTTCTCCGCGACGCCGCCACCGTAGGCGGGAGCGGTGTCGACGAGGTTGCCGCCGGCCTCCACGAAGTCGACGACGAGGCCGCGGGCCTCCTCCCACTTGACGTCACGGCCCCAGGCCATGGTGCCGATCCCGAGGGGGGAGACGCGCAGGCCGGAGCTGCCGAGGGGTCGAAGTTCCATCCCGCCAGCCTAGGACGCCTGCAGGACGCCGGTCAGCAGCAGCGCTGCCACCACGGCGGCGAGACCCAGCCGGTAGTAGACGAACCCTCGGAAGGTGTGGGTGGAGATGAACTTGATCAGCCACGCGATCACCGCGTAGCCCACCAGGAACGCGAGCACGGTGGCCACGATCGTCGGCCCCCAGGCGGTGGCGCCGTCGCCGATGTCCTTCAGCTTGTACAGGCCGGACCCGAACACCGCCGGGATCGCCAGCAGGAACGCGTACCGGGTGGCAGCCTCACGGGTGTAGCCCATGTACAGACCGGCGGAGATGGTGGCGCCCGAACGCGACACGCCGGGAATCAGCGCGGCGGCCTGGAACAGGCCGTAGAGCAGGCCGTGCCCCCACGTGAGGTCCTTGAGTTCGCGAGTGTTGCGCTCGCCCACGCGGTCGGCGAAGAACAGGACGACGGCCACGCCCGCGAGCATGGCAACGGTGATCCACAGGTTGCGCAGCGTCGAGTCGATCGCGTCCTGGAACAGCAGCCCCAGGGCCACGATGGGGACGGAACCGATGATGACCAGCCAGCCCATCCGGACGTCAGGGTCGCTGCGCTCCTCCTTGCCCACCAGCGCCAGGCACCACTTGCGGATGATGCGGACGATGTCCTTCCAGAAGTAGACCAGCACCGCCGTCTCCGTGCCGAGCTGCGTCACCGCGGTGAAGGCCGCGCCGGGGTCCCTGCCCTCGAACAGCAGCTGTCCGACGATGGATACGTGCGCGCTCGACGAGATGGGCAGGAACTCCGTGAGTCCCTGCACGATCCCGAGGACGATCGCCTCGAACCAGCCCACGTCGTTCTCCTTGCTCTCGGGGAGTGTGCCGAGGGCAACTGTAGACCGCGTGGCACCCGGGCCCGGCCAGCTACGTTTGGGGACATGACAATTCTCGTCCTCGTCCGCCACGGCCGATCCCGAGCCAACGCCGACGGTATCCTCGCCGGCCGCGCCGACGGCGTGGAGCTCGACGAGGTCGGCCGCGAGCAGGCCCGGGAACTGGGGCGGTTGCTGGCCGGGTCCAGGATCAGCGCCGCCTACCGTTCCCCGATCCTGCGCTGCGCCCAGACCGCTGAGGAACTGGGATTCCCCGACGCCGTGGTCATCGACGGCCTGACCGAGTGCCACTACGGGGACTGGACCAACCGGAAGCTCTCGGAGCTCACCGAGGAGCCGCTGTGGCGCACCATCCAGGCCACGCCGTCGCAGGTGCGATTCCCGGCAGGCGAGTCGATGCTGGAGATGCGTGACCGGGCCGTCGCGGCGGTCGCCGACATCGTCGAACGCCACCCCGAGGAGACGGTGCTGTTGGTCAGCCACGGCGACCCCATCAAGGCCATCCTCTCCGATGCCCTGGGGCAGGATTTCGACGACTTCCAACGGCTCAACGTCGCCCCTGCCTCGGTCAGCGTCGTGGCCCACGCCCCGGACCGGCCCCCATTCGTGGTGTGCATCAACGCCAACACCGACGTCGCGGCCCTGCTCGCGCCCAGCCAGGCACCGACCGTCGGCGGCGGCGACGCCCCTGCGAAGTAGGCTGGCCACATGCTGCTCGAGTTCCCACATCCCGACCGGTGCGTCGTCGGCACCATCGGCGAGCCGGGCAACCGGCTGTTCATCATCCAGGTCTCACAGGGCGGCACCCTCGTCGCGGTGGCCGTGGAGAAACAGCAGGTCCAGATGCTCGGCCGCCGCATCGGCGAGATCCTCGACCAGTTGCAGTCGCTCGGCCGCGCGGACGCCGAGGGCGAGGAGCCGTCGGACCTCGGCCCGTTGGACGCGCCGCTGGAGGTGGAGTTCCGGGTGGGGGCGATCGGCCTCGCGTGGGACGCGAACCGCAGCGCCATCCAGCTCGAGCTGTTCTCCGTCGACCTGGGGGAGGAGGCCCCCGACGACGACTCCCACAACGTCCTCGTGCAGATCTGGCTCAGCTCCCGGATGGCGCGCGAGTTCTCGCTGCGGGCCGAGGTCATCGTCTCCTCCGGGCGGCCGGCCTGCCCGTTCTGCAGCCAGCCGATCGAACCCGGCGGACACATCTGCCCCCGCTCCAACGGCTACCGGGGCCCGTTGTTCTGATGGCGGCAACAGGACCCGACGGGGACCTCGAGCCGGTCGGGCGGCTCACTGAGGCCTCGAACGCCACCTTCCTCGCCCGGGACGCCGCCGGGACGGAATGGGTCTACAAACCGGTGGCGGGGGAGCGGCCGCTGTGGGACTTCCCCGAGCACACCCTCGGCCGCCGCGAGGTGGCCGCGCACCTGGTGAGCGAGCACTTCGGGTTCGACGTCGTGCCCCTGACCCTGTGGGGCGAGGGTCCCTTCGGGGAGGGCTCGGTCCAACGCTGGATCGAGGGCGAGGTCACCGGACTCGTGGACGTGGTGCGCCCGCAGGACCTGGACGAGACCTGGCTGCCGGTGGTCTCCGGCGTCGACGGCGAGGACCGCCCGGTGGTGCTGGTGCACCGCGACGACGCGGCCCTGCGCAGGGTCTGCCTGTTCGACCTGGTCATCAACAACTCCGACCGCAAGGTGGGCCACCTCATCTCCGACGGTGAACGCCTGCTGGGCGTGGACCATGGGGTCAGCCTGCACGTCGAGGAGAAGTTCCGGACGGTGCTGTGGGGGTTCGCGGGACAGGAACTCACGGAGGCGGAGCGGGACCTGCTCGCCCAGGTGGCGGCGATGGACCTGCCCACCCCCGAGGGGCTGGTGACGCAGGAGTGGGAGCGCGTCGCCGGGCGTTCCCAGGACCTGCTGGACGCGGGTGCGCTGCCCGCGCCGTCGGGGCGTTGGCCGGCCATTCCCTGGCCACCCTGGTGAACCCCCTTTCCCCGAGGCGGTAGGTTTGGGCCCATGTACGCGTGGGCCCCAGTAGATGTTCCCAGCCTCCCCCCGTCGGAGGACGTCCCGGACCGCCTCTTCCTGAATGACACTGCGAGTGGGGGCCCCGTCGCGGCCGACCCCGCCGCGGGTTCGGCACGGATGTACGTCTGCGGCATCACGCCCTACGACGCCACCCACCTCGGCCACGCCAACACCTACGTCTCCTTCGACCTGGTCAACCGGGTCTGGCGCGACCTGGGGCTGGAGGTCAACTACACCCAGAACGTCACCGACGTCGACGACCCGCTGCTGGAGCGCGCCGAACAGACCGGTCAGGACTGGGAGGAGCTCGCCGCGGACCAGACCGAGCTGTTCCGCAGCGACATGGAGGACCTCCGCGTCATCCCGCCCGACCACTACATCGGTGCCGTCGAGTCCATCGCCTGCGTCATCGACCTGGTGAACAAGCTCGTGCCCACCGGGTTGGTCTACCAGGTGGAGGACGACGAGCACCCGGACTGGTACTTCGACGTCACGAAGGCGCCCGGCTTCGGTGGAGTCAGCCACCTCGACGAGCAGCAGATGGTCGACGTGTTCGCCGAGCGCGGAGGAGACCCCGAGCGCCCCGGCAAGCGCCACCCCCTCGACTGCCTGCTGTGGCGCTTCGCCCGCCCGGGCGAACCCAGCTGGTCCTCGGACCTCGGGGCCGGCCGCCCCGGCTGGCACATCGAGTGCACCGCCATCGCGCTGCGCTACCTCGGTTCCGCCTTCGACGTCCAGGGAGGCGGCTCGGACCTGGTGTTCCCGCACCACGAGATGTGCGCGGCCGAGGCCATCGTCGCCACCGGTGGTGAGCACCTGGCCGATGCCTTCGTGCACACCGGCATGGTGGCGCTCGACGGCGAGAAGATGAGCAAGTCCAAGGGCAACCTCGAGCTCGTCAGCCGCCTGCGCCACGGCGGTGCCGACCCGATGGCCATCCGCCTGGCCCTGCTGGACCACCACTACCGCGAGGACTGGGAGTGGACCGCCGACCAGCTCGTGCGCGCCACCGAGCGCCTGGGGCGTTGGCGCAGCGTCCTCAACAACGGCGTCGCCCTGCCCGCGGCCGAGACCATCGCGGCCATGCGCAAGGCGCTCCGCAACGACCTGGACGCCCCCGCCGCCCTCCGGGCCGTCGACACCTGGGTGGCCGGCAGCCTCGCCGTCGACTCCGACGAGACTGGATCCATCGCCGAGGTCGCCGCCGCCGTGGACGCCCTCCTCGGCGTGAAGCTGTGACCACCGCGGAGCCGGTAGGCTGCAGGGCGTGAAGTCCTTCGAACAACTCTTCGAGCAGCTGACCGAGACCGCCCGCACCCGCCCCGAGGGGTCCTCGACGGTGTCCCGCC
Source organism: Tessaracoccus terricola (assembly GCF_054776555.1). Taxonomy (NCBI): domain Bacteria; kingdom Bacillati; phylum Actinomycetota; class Actinomycetes; order Propionibacteriales; family Propionibacteriaceae; genus Tessaracoccus; species Tessaracoccus terricola. The sequence continues at coordinate 230,145 of NZ_BAAHBS010000007.1, forward strand.
TCGACGCGGGCGTCCACCAGATCGGCAAGAAGGTCGTCGAGGAGGCCGCGGAGGTCTGGATGGCCGCCGAGTACGAGTCGAAGGAGGAGGCGGCCGAGGAGATCAGCCAGCTCCTCTACCACCTGCAGGTGATGATGATCGCCCTGGACCTGGACCTCGAAGACGTCTACCGCTACCTGTGAGCCGAACCCTGAAAGAAACCTCATGACTGAAGAACGCCTCTTGAAGGTGGCAGTGCCCAACAAGGGCGCCCTGTCCGAAGCGGCGGCCGGGATGCTGCGCGCCGCCGGCTACCACCAGCGCACGGACTCCAAGGACCTCACCCTCATCGACGCGGACCACAACGTCGAGTTCTACTACCTGCGCCCCCGGGACATCGCCGTCTACGTAGGCGAGGGCCACCTGGACCTCGGCATCACCGGCCGCGACATGCTGCTGGACTCCGGCGCCCAGGCCACCGAGCTGATGCAGCTCGGCTTCGGCGGCAGCAAGTTCCGCTTCGCCGCCCCGGCAGGGCAGGGCTGGACCGTGGAGGCGCTCGCCGGCAAGCGGATCGCCACCTCCTACCCGGGCCTGCTGCAGACGTGGCTGGACGAGCGCGGGATCGACGCCACCCTGACCAGGCTCGACGGGGCGGTGGAGTCCGCCATCCGGCTCGGGGTGGCCGACGCCGTGGCAGACGTGGTCGAGACCGGCACCACGCTGCGCCGTGCCGGCCTGGAGATGTTCGGCGAGGTCATCGTCGAGTCCGAGGCGGTCCTGATCCGACGCAACTCCGGCGAGGAGCCGGCCGGGCTGGACGCCCTGCGCACCCGACTGGAGAGCGTCCTGGTGGCGCACAACTTCCTGATGATGGACTACAACGTGGCGGCCGCCAACCTCGACGCCACCACCGCGCTGGCCAGCGGCGTGAATGGCCCGACCGTCTCCCAGTTGGCCAAGGACGGCTGGCTGGCCGTGCGGGTGCTGGTCCCCAAGAAGGGCGCCCACCAACTCATGGACGACCTGTTCGACCTGGGTGCCCGCGGCATCCTCCTGACCGAGTTGAGGTCCTGCAGGCTGTGACCGCCAAGATCCCGTCCGAGGACGTCCCCCAGATCCCCGAGCGGCTGCAGTTCACCAGCGTCGCGGTGCTCGTGACCTCCGTCGTCGGGTCCGTGGTCCTGCTGTTGGCCGCGATGTGGGGCTGGTACGCCATCGGCACCTCCATCCGCTCCCAGATCACCTGGCTGCAGGCTGCGACGCTGCTGTTCTTCCTGGTCTTCATGATCGCGATGATGCTCTCGATCGGGTACTCGCGGATCTGGGCCGACGAGGACGGCGTCGTCATCCGCAACGGACCGGTCCTGCGTCGCTTCAGGATCGACGAGGTGGCCGGCCTGCGCCTGCGCGACGGCGACCCCTGGGCCTACCTGCTCGTGAAGCACGAGGGAGGCGTCAAGCGGCGCGCGGTGCTGGCCATCCAGTCCCTGGAGGGGGACAAGGCCAAGCGCAAGATCCGTGCGCTGCGCGTCTGGCTCAAGGCCAACGGTGCGAACTCCGAAGGCATCACCCTGGAGGGTGACCAGAAGTAGCGCTTCACATGATGCCGCGCTTGCGCAGCAGCGCCTCGATCTCCGCGTCCTCCGGGTCCAGTGCCGGCTGCTTCTTGTCCTGCTTCGGCTGCGCCGGTGCCGCGGCGGCGGGCTTGCTGCCCTGGCCGACGGCGGGTTGAGCCGGCTTCTCCGCCACGGAGGGCTGCTCCGCAGTGCGTGCCCGCCCCTGCCGTGGCCGGGCCTTGGTCTTCATGAAGCCGGCCACGACGAGCAGCACGACGCCGAGTCCGGCCAGACCGGCACCCCAGGTCATGGTGTCGTTCCAGACGGTCCGCTGCGCCCAGTCGATGAGGCTCAGGACACCGTTGTAGGCGAGTTGCGTGATGCCCGTCAGGTAGAGCCCGAGCGGGAGCACCACCAGACCGATGCCGGCGACGAGAGTCTTGGGGTTCCTGCCCCGCGCGAACAGCCCGGCGGTGGCCGCGGCGACCACGGTCATGAGGCAGATGGTGATGAACAGGGCGGCTTCCATGTTCCCAGCTTTGCACACGCCCGAAGCCCCCGAGTGGGCTCGCGGTGCCGGAGTGGCTGTTAGCGTGGTGGCGACTCGTACGAGGAGGTGCGATCTTGACGTCCCGACCCAGTCCACGGCCCCGTCGGGTGGCCGTCGTCGGTTCCGGCCCGTCGGGCCTGTACACCGCGGAGGCGCTGCTCGCGGGTGAGCCGGACGTGCAGGTGGACGTGCTCGACCGGCTGCCGGCCCCGTACGGGCTCGTGCGCTACGGCGTCGCACCGGACCACACCAGGATCAAGTCCGTGACCCGGAAACTGGAGTCGCCGTTCGACAGTCCCCGGGGACGGTTCCTCGGCAACGTGCACGTGGGATCGGGCGGCATCCCCGGCGCGGTCCTGCGGGAGCACTACCACGCCGTCGTGCACGCCACCGGGAGCGCCGTCGACCGTGACCTCGGGATCGAGGGGGAGGAACTCGAGGGTGCGGTGGGTTCCGGCGCGTTCGTGTCCTGGTACTGCGGCCACCCCGACGCGGTGGACCTGCGGCCCACCCTGGACAGCGAGGGAGCTGTGGTCGTCGGTGCCGGGAACGTGGCACTCGACGTGGCGAGGATCCTCGCGCGGCCGGCCGAGGACCTCGCCGTCACCGACCTGCACGACGCGGTGCTGGACCGGCTGCACGACAGCGCCATCACCGACGTCCACGTCCTGGTCAGGAGGCGGCCGCAGCACGTCAAGTTCACGCCGATCGAGCTCCGGGCACTGGCCGACCTGGACGACGTCGAGGTACTGGTCCACGACGACGGGTCCCTGGCCCGCGACGCCGAAACCGCCCCGGACCGGCGCACCCGCCAGGTGCTGGACACCCTCGCCGCCTGGGCCACCGAGCCTCCCGGGGCCGGCGGCCGCCGCCGCATCCACCTGCGATTCCTGCGCAGCCCCGTGCGTCTGCTGGCCGATGCCGACGGCAGGGTGGCCGCGGTGGAGGTGGAGCGGAACGAGGTCACCCCGTCCGGGCGGGTGCGTGGGACGGGGGAGAAGGAGGTGCTCGTCGCCGAGCTGGTGGTGAAGGCCATCGGCTACACCGGCGAACCCGTGGCGGGGCTGCCCTTCGACGAGCCCAACGGCACCATCCCGAACGTCGCCGGGCGTGTGGTCCGCGATGGTGAGCCCGTGCCCGGAACTTACGTCGCGGGCTGGATCAAGCGCGGCCCGAACGGGGTGATCGGCACCAACAAGGGCGACGGCGCCGAGACCGCCGCGTCGGTCCTGGCCGACCTGCCCACCCTGGCCGAGCCACCCCGGGGTGGCGGCGACGAGGTGCTCGAGCGGCTGCGCGAGTTCGGCATCGAGCCCGTGACCTGGGACGACTGGCGGCGGCTGGACGCGGCCGAGGTCGCACTCGGCGGCAGCCGCGAGGGGGCGGAGCGGATCAAGATCGCCGAACGGGCCACGATGCTCGACGCCGCGCTTGGCCGCGCTGTGGTCAGGGGTGACGGTTAGGGTTTCTCGCATGGCAACCCTCACCGCTGCCCAGGCCCGCCGGATCGCACTCGCCGCCCAGGGGTTCGCGACGCCCAGACCGGAGCCGGGCACCGTGACCATGCGGCACGTCCAGCGTGTCATCGAGGCGGTGCAGGTGGTCCAGATCGACAGTGTCAACGTCCTCACCCGGAGCCAGTACCTGCCGTTCTTCTCCAGACTAGGCAGCTATGACACCGCCCTGCTGGACCGGGCCCGCGACGGCGCCGGCCCACGCGCCCGCGGCAACCGGCGGCTGGTCGAGTACTGGGCGCACGCCGCCAGCCTGATCCCGCCGCAGACGTGGCCGTACCTGGCGTTCCGGCGCGCCACCGCGGACCGGGACGCCTGGGGCCGCAACGTGCTGGCCGACCACCCCGGCGTGGTGGATGCCGTACTGGCGGCGGTGCGCGAGCACGGCCCGCTGACCGCGCGCGAGGTGGACCTGCTCGTGGAGCACGACGTGCAGCACAACAGGGACAACTGGGGGTGGAACTGGTCCCTGGTGAAGCAATGCCTGGAGTACCTGTTCTGGGCCGGTGAGATCGTCAGCTCGGGACGCAACCAGCAGTTCGAGCGCCGCTACGCCGCACCCGAATGGGTGCTCAGCCCGCAGCAGGTGGCCCACCGGCCCGGCATCGAGGAGGCCGCGGTGGAACTCGTGCGCCGCGCGGCCGGCGCCCACGGCGTCGGCACCCTCTCCGACCTCGCCGACTACTTCCGCCTCAGGAAGCAGGAGGCGGCGCCTGCAGTCGCGGAACTGGTCCGACGAGGGGAGTTGGAGCAGGTGGAGGTGGACGGCTGGGGTGAGCCGGCCTACCTGGACCCGGGCGCCCGCCGGCCGCGTCGCGTGCAGGCAAGGGCGCTGCTCAGCCCCTTCGACTCCCTGGTGTGGGAGCGGGACCGTGTGGAACGGCTGTTCGGTTTCCACTACCGGATCGAGATCTACGTGCCCGAGGCGAAGCGGGTGCACGGCTACTACGTGCTGCCGTTCCTGCTGGGAGAGCAACTGGTGGCCCGGGTGGACCTGAAGGCGGACCGGGCGGCGGGCGTGCTGAGGGTGCGGCGCACCACCCTGGAACCGGACGCACCGCCCGGCACGGCTGAAGCGCTGGGGGAGGAGCTCCGCGAGTTGGCCGACTGGCTCGGGCTGGTGGGGGTGGAGCCGGAGAACCACTAGGCTCGAGGACATGGACCACCTGCACCGACTCGCCCAGCCCAGCGCCCGCTTCGACGGCGACACGGGGGAGGCGGACCCGATCACGCGCCGGGCCATCGCCGACGTTCGCGACCACACGGGCTACATCCGGGCCCTGGTGGCGCTGTGCACCTCCAGGCTGCTGATGCCGGTGGTTGCCAGCGGGGACGAGACCATGCACCAGGACCCGGACCGCGAGGCCGAACTGGCCGCCGTGACCATCACCGACGGCGAGGACACCGCCCTGCTGGCGTTCACCGGGATCGACTCGATGAAGGCGTGGCAGGCCGACGCCCGTCCGATCCTGTGCCACCTCGACGAACTCGCCGCCACCGTGAACCCCGCCGGCGCCAACCAGTTGCTGGTGGACGTCGCCGGGCCCGTCCCGTTCGTCCTCGCCGGGGAGGCGCTGCGCCTCGTGGGTGAGGGGTTCCGGGCCGTCGAGTTCGAGGGCGAGGAGTTCGCCTGGGTCAAGTACGGCGAGGGCGCTGACGATTTGGCCGAGCAGGGTCAGTGAGTGTAGAGTCGTGAGCCGTTGAGATCTGCCATCAGGTGGATCCGCTACAAGTGGAGGCCTGACCTCCCACCTGCGTGGCCCCAGGGCTGCCGGGTCGGTATCGCGTCGGACGTCATTCGTCGTCCGGAACGCGTCGTCAGGCCTTCGCATGTGCGGAGGCCTTTTGGTTTTTCCCAGCACCACCATCTAATCCCTGGAGGACACATCAGCACTGAACCGCGCATCAACGATCGCATCCGAGTACCAGAAGTCCGGCTCGTCGGCCCGAACGGCGAGCAGGTCGGCATCGTGCGCGTCGAGGACGCACTGCGTCTGGCGGCGGAGAACGATCTCGATCTGGTTGAAGTGGCACCGCAGGCACGACCGCCGGTGTGCAAGTTGATGGACTACGGCAAGTTCAAGTACGAGGCGGCGCAGAAGGCACGCGACGCCCGCAAGAACCAGACCAACACCATCACCAAGGAAATGAAGCTCCGCCTCAAGATCGACCAGCACGACTACGAGACCAAGAAGGGTCACGTCGTGCGGTTCCTCAAGGGCGGCGACAAGGTGAAGATCACCATCATGTTCCGTGGCCGCGAGCAGTCGCGCCCGGAGCTCGGAATCGACCTGCTGAAGCGCCTCGCGGACGACGTGGTCGAGTTCGGCTACGTCGAGTCTGCCCCCAAGCAGGACGGCCGCAACATGCTGATGGTGCTCGGCCCCACCAAGAAGAAGACCGAGGCCAAGGTCGAGCAGGCAGCGGACCGTGATCGTCGCATCGCGGAGCGCAAGGCCAACGCCGCGGCCGAGAAGTCGGAGGAGGCGGAGCTGCGTGCAGCCTCGCAGCCGAACAAGCCGACGAAGAAGAAGCGTGGTCCCGCAGACAACATGGACCCAGACATCGACCTGTGACGGGGTCGAGACCAACCGGAGAGAAAGCGAGACACACATGCCGAAGATGAAGACGCATTCGGGTGCCAAGAAGCGATTCAAGGTCACCGGAACCGGCAAGCTCATGCACCGCCAGGCCAACCTCGGGCACCTCAACGCCCACAAGTCCTCGACGCGCCTGCGTCGCCTGAAGGGCAACAAGGAGATGGCTGCGGCCGACGTCGCACAGGCCAAGAAGCTGCTCGGTACCCACAAGGGCCGCTGAACCACACCCGAACCCGCCGGGTGTGCAATCCGGCCCGCACGAAGGAGTAAGACATGGCACGCGTCAAGCGTTCTGTGAATGCGCAGAAGAAGCGCCGCGAGATTCTCGAACTGGCCTCGGGCTACCGCGGCCAGCGTTCCCGCCTGTACCGCAAGGCCAAGGAGCAGGTCCTCCACTCGATGACCTACTCCTACCGCGATCGTCGCGCCAAGAAGGGCGACTTCCGCAGCCTGTGGATCCAGCGCATCAACGCTGCGGCCCGCGCCGAGGGCATCACCTACAACCGTTTCATGAACGGTCTGAAGAACGCCGGCGTCGAGGTTGACCGCAAGATGCTCGCCGAGCTCGCCGTCAACGACACCGCCGCCTTCCAGGCACTCGTGGTCATCGCCAAGGACAACCAGTCCGAAGCTGCCGCTGCCTGAGGTGAACCGACCCACTGAACCGAACGCAGTGCCCGACCTCCCGGTCGGTGCGCTGCGTTCGTTTCGTCGGCTCACCAGCCGACGTGGCCGCGACCTCGCGGACCGCTTCCTCGTCGAGGGAAGACAGGCGGTCCGCGAGGCCCTTCGCATGCCCGGCGTGGTGCTGGAGGTCGTCGTCGACGACCCGGAACGCCACCAGGACCTGCTCGCCGGCCACGAGGCCACCGTCTGGCACGCCACCGAGGCGCAGATGCGCCAGCTCAGCGACACCGTCACCCCCCAGGGGATCGTGGCGGTTTGCCGACGCCTCAGCCACCGCCTCGAGGACCTCGCGGACGCGAGGCTCGTGGTGATCTGCGCCCAGGTGCGGGACCCCGGCAACGCCGGCACCGTCATCCGCTGCGCGGACGCCTTCGGGGCCGACGGCGTGATCCTGACCACCGGATCCGTCGAGATCCACAACCCCAAGACCGTGCGCTCCACCGTCGGCAGCCTCTTCCACCTCCCGATCGTCACCGGGCTCGGCCTCGCCGAGGCCGTCGCCCACGTGAAGGCCATGGGGATGCAGGTGCTTGCCGCCGATGGCGGTGGGGACGAACTCGACCTGCTCGCCGCTGCCGGTGAACTCGCCGGACCCACCGCGTGGATCATGGGCAACGAGGCATGGGGACTGCCCGCCGAGGACGCCGAACTGGCGGACCGGGTGGTGGCCGTGCCAATGTGGGGATCCGCCGAGAGCCTTAACCTTTCCAGTGCAGCGGCGATCTGCCTCTACCAGACCGCCTCGGCCCAGCGCCGGGGCAACAACGCTTGACCCAACAGTGAGGAGTGCCCATGTCCGGGCCGAATGACAACTTCGATCCGAAGCGGGTGGCCGCGCTGGAGCCCGACGTCGTCAATGGTTTCGTCGAGGCCGCCCTCGCAGCAGTCGCCGCGGCGGGCACCAGCGCGGAGTTGAAGCAGGTCCGGATCGAGCACGTCGGCGAGCGCGCGCCCCTGGCCCTCGCCAACCGTGAGATCGGCGCCCTGCCGCCCGCCGCCCGCAAGGAAGCAGGCGCCCGTGTCGGCAAGGCCCGCGGCCAGGTGAACCAGGCCATCGCCGCCCGCCAGGAGGAACTGGCGGCCGCGGAACTCGCGCAGGCCCTCGTGACCGAACGCGTGGACATGACCCTCCCGGTGGACCTCGGCCCCCAAGGTGCCGTCCACCCCATCAGCGCGCTCATCGACGAGATGTGCGACGTGTTCGTAGCCCTCGGCTGGGAGGTGGCCGAAGGCCCCGAACTCGAGGCCGAGTGGTACAACTTCGACGCCCTCAACCTCGGACCGGACCACCCGGCCCGGGGCGAACAGGACACCCTCTGGGTGGAACCGGCCTCCGCCGGCAAGCTGCTTCGCACCCAGACCTCGCCCGTGCAGATCCGGGCGCTGCTCGAGCGGGACGTCCCCCTCTACGTCGTCAGTCCCGGAAAGGTGTTCCGCGCCGACGAGTACGACGCCACCCACCTGCCCGTGTTCCACCAGCTGGAGGGCCTCGTCGTCGACAAGGGCATCTCCATGGCGGACCTGCGCGGCACGCTGGACCACTTCGCGAAGGCGATGTTCGGCGACGTCACCACCCGGATGCGTCCCCACTACTTCCCGTTCACCGAGCCCTCGGCCGAGGTGGACCTGCAGTGCTTCGTCTGCCACGGCGAATCCGTGGGCAACCCCGAGCGTCCCTGCCGCACCTGCCGCAGCGAGGGTTGGATCGAGTGGGGCGGCTGCGGCGTCGTGAACCCGCGCGTGCTGGCCGCGTGCGGCATCGACACCGACGTCTACTCGGGCTTCGCCTTCGGCATGGGCGTGGACCGCACCGTCATGTTCCGCAACAACGCCCCCGACCTGCGCGACTTCGTCGAGGGCGACATCCGATTCAGCCGTTCCCTGCTTGGAGGTGCCCGATGAAGGCCCCGCTGTCCTGGCTCCGCGACCTGGTCGCACTTCCCGAAGGCACTGACACCGCCGCCATCGCGGACCGGTTCACCAACCTCGGCCTCACGGTGGAGCACGTCACCACCACCGGCCCCGACATCACGGGACCGCTCGTGGTGGGCAGGGTGCTGTCCTTCGACGACGAGCCCCAGAAGAACGGCAAGGTCATCCGGTACTGCCGCGTCGACGTCGGCGACGGCCACAACGACCCGGCCACCGAGGAGTACCCGGCCTCCCGCGGCATCGTCTGCGGTGCCCACAACTTCGCCGTCGGCGACCTCGTGGTCGTCGTCCTGCCCGGGGCCGTGCTGCCCGGCGGGTTCGAGATCTCCGCCCGCAAGACCTACGGCCACATCTCCGACGGCATGATCTGCTCGGACCTCGAGCTCGGCCTCGGCGAGGACCACGACGGCATCCGCGTGCTGGACCCGGCCCTCGGGGCGGAGGTCGGAGACGACGTCCTGCAGCTGCTGTGGACCGAGGACGAGGTCCTCGAGATCGACGTCACCCCCGACCTGAGCCACGGCCTGTCCATGCGTGGCCTGGCGCGCGAGGCCGCAGTGGCGGCCGGCGTCGGCTTCGAGGACCCGTACTCCACCCCGATGCCGGAGAACTCGGACGCCGGCTACCCGGTGGTGCTCGAGTCCGAGCGTGCCGTCAACTTCGTCGCGCTCACCATCGAGGGCTTCGACCCGGCCGCCGCGTCCCCCAAGTTCATGGTGGACCGGCTGCTGGCCAGCGGGGTGCGTTCCATCTCGCTGCCCGTCGACGTCACCAACTACGTGATGCTCGAGTCGGGCCAGCCGCTGCACGCCTACGACGCCGCCCGGCTGCAGGGACCCATCCGGGTCCGCCAGGCCCGAGACGGCGAGAAGCTGCGCACCCTCGACGGCGTCCTGCGCGAGCTGGTGGCCGATGACCTGCTCATCACCGACGACTCCGGCCCCATCGGTCTGGCGGGGGTCATGGGCGGCGCCGACACCGAGGTGACCGAGGACACCACCGCCATCGTCCTGGAGGCCGCCCACTTCGACGGCCCGAGCGTGTCCCGGACCTTCCGCCGCCACGGACTGTTCTCGGAGGCCTCCAAGCGCTTCGAGCGCCTCGTGGACCCGGCTGTCCCGTACGCGGCGGCCCGCCGAGCCGCCGAACTGCTCGTGGCGCACGGGGGCGGCACGGTCCGCGAGGAGTACACCCTCGTCGGCCGCGTGCCCGCCAGGCACCGCCTCAACCTGCGCTCCGGGCTGATCCCAGCCATCCTCGGCGCCGACGTCGAGGTCACCGACTCCATCCGCATCCTGCAGGCCAACGGGCTGGGCGTCACCGCACTCGGCGACTCACTGAGCCTCGAGGTGCCGACCTGGCGCCCCGACCTGCGCGACCCGTACGACATCGTGGAGGAGGTGGGCCGCAAGTTCGGCTACGACGAGATCGGCAAGACGATGCCCACACCGCCCCCGGGCGGCGGGCTCACCCGTCGGCAGAAGGGGCGCCGGCGCGTTTCAGCTGCAGTCACGGCACTCGGGTTCACCGAGGTCCTCAGCCTGCCGTTCGTCTCCGCCGAGGACATCGACCGGCTCGGTCTGGCGCAGGATGACCCGCGTCGCTGCCTGGTGCGGCTCGCCAACCCCCTCGACGACACCCAGCCGTTCCTGCGCACCAGCCTGCTGCCCGGCCTGTTCAAGGCAGTCGCGAAGAACACCTCGCGCAGCAACGACGACCTGGCCCTGTTCGAGCGCGGCTCCGGCTACTTCGACTTCGGCACCCCCGACGCCCCGCGCCCGAGCCTCGCGCACCGCCCCACCGACGAGGAACTCGCGGCCCTCGAGGCAGCCCTGCCCACCCAGCCGGAAACCCTCGCAGCCGTGGTGACCGGCAACTGGGTGGCCGCAGGGTGGAACGGCGCGGCCGTTCCTGCGGACTGGCGCCACGTCGTCGCGTTCGCGGAGACCGCCGCCGCGGCCGTGGGGCTGCGGTTGACCCGGGTGAACGACGACTCCGCCATGCCCTGGCACCCCGGCCGCTGCGCCCGGTTGCTGGCGGGTGACCAGACCCTCGGTTTCGCCGGTGAGCTGCACCCGGACGTCATCAAGGCCTACGGGCTGCCCGCGCGCACCTGCGCCGTCGAGTTCAACCTCGGCGACCTGCTGGCCGCGGCCCCGGAGGGTGGCGCCATCTCCGCCATCTCCGGGTTCCCTGTGGCCAAGGAGGACGTGGCGCTGGTCGTGGACGAGGCCGTGGCGGCCGCCGACGTGCAGGCGGCCCTGGTGGAGGGTGCCGGCGGACTGCTGGAGTCCGTGGTGCTGTTCGACGTCTACCACGGTGACCAGATCCCCGACGGCAAGAAGTCCCTCGCCTTCGCGATGCGGTTCCGCGCGGACCGGACGCTGAAGGACGCCGAGGCAGCGGAGGCCCGCAACGCGGCTGTCGCCGTCGCCGCGGAACGCTTCGGAGCCGTCCAGCGCGCCTGAGACCGGCTTCCGGCCTCAGTACACGATCCGATTGGCTATCGTGGCGCCCGTGAGCACCAACAGCGAGACGGGTACGGCCGACATCGGACACCAGGCGGCGCTCGCCGACGGTGACGTGGTCCGGGTGATGGGGCACCAGGAGGTTCTGGACGTCGTCACGGACCCGGAGCGCTACTCCAGCGACACCTCCCGGTTCCTGCAGGTGCCCAACGGTCTGGACGGTGCCGAGCACCGCAAGTTCCGAAAGGTCCTGGACGTCTACTTCACGCCGGAGCGGATGGCGGTGCTCGAGCCGGCTGCCCGCGAGGTTGCCCGCCGGATCGTGGCCGAGCTGCCGCGGGGCGAGGCCGTGGACTTCACCCGTGACCTCGGCACCCGCTACGCAGTCCAGGTGATGATGGCCTGGCTGGGATGGCCCCACGAGCTGGAGGGTGAGCTCGTCGAATGGGTCTTCGAGAACGCCGCCGCCACCCGCTCCCGGGAGCTGGAACGCACGGCTGCAGCGGCGGAGCACTTCGACGACATCATCGGCCGGGTGCTCGCACCCCGCCTGAACCGCCGCGACGAGCACCCCCGCGACGTCACCGACGAACTGTTGCGCGACCGGGTGGACGGCCGGCTCCTGACCCGTCCGGAGCTGGTCTCCGTGTTGCGGAACTGGACCGGCGGGGACCTGGGCTCGATGGCGCTGTGCATCGGGGTGATCGGCCACCAGCTGGCTGCCTCGGAGGAGATCGAGGCCGACGTGCGGTCCCGCCGCAACGACCCCGAAGGCCTCGCGGCCGCCCTGGACGAACTGCTGCGCATCGACGACCCGTTCGTCAGCAACCGCCGCAAGGCCACCGTCGACACCGAGGTGGCGGGGTGCCCCGTGCACGTGGGGCAGCGGGTGCTCGTGGACTGGACCAACGCCAACCGGGACCCGCGCGTGTTCGAGGACCCCGACCGCTACGAGCCGGAGAAGCACTCCCAGCTGAACCTGGTCTACGGAGCCGGACCCCACGTGTGCCCCGGACGGCCGTTGGCCACCCTCGAACTGCGCGTCCTGTTCGAGGAACTGATCGACGCCACCACGGACTTCTCCCACGACCCCGAGTCGCGGGGCCTGCGGGCGCAGCGCCCGCTGGGCGGCTGGTCGGTCTCTCCCGTCGTCCTGACCTGAGACGGAGCCGCATAGGATGCTCCGGTGACCACCATCACCCGTTTCGAGCAACCTGCCTCCCTCGATGCACCCGACGCCTGGGTGCTGCACGCAGAGGCCGAGTTCTGGGCGGACGTGCTGCGGGAGAAGGTGGGCTCGGCGGACCTCGCCGAGACGGTGCCGCTCCTGTACTCCTACGGTGCCAGCCCCCAGTACTCCCGGGTGATCCGGCTGGCCGCGAGCGATGGCCCCGGGCCGGTGGGGGTCGAGGACTGCACCGGCGTGGCCGTCGTGCACCTGCCCACGGCGGACAACCTGGACGTCGCCGAGGTCAGTTGGGTGGTCCGTCGGGGCCGCCTCAGCGAGGGGATCGGCACGGCGCTCCACGAGGCCGCACTGGAGGTGGGGCGCGAGCACGGCCGGGACAAGTTCTGGGCCTTCACGGCCGAGCCGCCGGAGCTTCCCGCGGGCACCCCCACCGTCGCGGCACACAGCGGGCAGGGTGCCGTGGACGCCACCTCTCGCGAGACGCGCTTCCTCGTGGACCGCGGCTGGCGCCTCAACCAGGTGGAGCGCACCGCGATGCTGGTGCTGCCGTCGGCCGAGGACCGGGTGCGAGAGCGTGACCGAGTTCGCGCGCTCACGAACCCGGCATACGAGTGCGTCACGTTCGCCGGCCCCGTGCCGGAGGAGCTCCTGGAGCCGCTGGCGGTGCTGAACACCCACATGAGCACCGACGTGCCCACCGGCGAGGTGGAGATGGTCGAGGTCTGGGACGCCGACCGGGTCAGGGTGATGGGCGACGAGCTGGCGCTCGCAGACCGGGAGCAGCTCGTGACGCTGGTCCGGGAGGTCGCCACCGGCGATTTCGTCGGGTTCACGAGGTTCCTGAAGGACCGCTCCGTGGCGGAACTCGCACACCAGTGGGAGACCTTGGTCATCAAGGGCCACCGCGGCCATGGCCTGGGGATGCTGGCCAAGGTCACCAACCACGCGGCCCTCGCGACGACGTGGCCCAGCGTTGCGCGGGTCTCGACGGGCAACGCCGTCGAGAACCGGCACATGCTGGCCATCAACGACGCCCTGGGGTTCGAGCCCCACGGCTGCGAGGGGTTCTGGGTGAGGGACGATGGCGCTCACACCTGAGGCCATCGTCGACGCCGCCCTGACGATCCTCGACGAGTTCGGCCTGGCGGACCTGAGCATGCGGCGGGTCGCGGGCGCCCTCGACGTCAAGGCGGGGGCGCTGTACTGGCACTTCCCCAACAAGCAGTCCCTGCTGGCCGCCGTCGCCGACGAGGTGCTCGCGGACCTCGAGTACGAGGCCCCAGGCGTCGGCTGGGAGGAGTGGCTGTCGGCCTGGGCCGAACGACTGCGGGGACTTCTCCTCGCGCACCGGGACGCGGCCGAGCTCGTGGCCTCGGCGGGCGCGATGGGGCTCGGGCGGGTCGACCCGTGCGCGGCCGGACGGGCCGTGCTGGAGGCCGCCGGTCTGCCCGCGGACACGGCGGACGCGACCATGCAGGCGTTCCTGCACTTCGTGCTCGGCCACGTCACGGAGGAGCAGACCCAGACGCAGCTCGTCGCGCTGGGCGTGCTGGAGTCGGCCGATGCCGAGCGGTCCGCGCGCCACTTCGCGAGGGGAGTGGCCCTGCTGGTGGCTGGGACGCGATCACTGCGCTGAGCTTGGAATACTTATTCGATTCATGGCATAGTTTTCCGCATGAGCTACAAGGTCGCTGTCGCCGGGTGCACCGGATACGCAGGAGGAGAGGTGCTGCGCCTGCTGCTGCAGCACCCCGAGGTCGAGATCGGAGCCCTCACGGGCAACTCCAGCGTCGGTGACCTACTGGGCACGCACCAACCTCACCTCGCCCCGCTGGCCGACCGGGTGGTGGTGGAGACCTCCGCTGAGAACCTCTCCGGTCACGACGTCGTGTTCCTGGCCCTGCCGCACGGCAAGTCCGCCGCCGTGGCCGAGCAACTCGGTGACGAAGTGCTCGTGATCGACGCCGGCGCCGACTTCCGGCTCACCGACTCGGCCGACTGGGAGAAGTTCTACGGCTCCCCGCACGCCGGCACCTGGCCCTACGGCCTGCCGGAACTGCCGGGGCAGCGGGAGAAGCTGGCCGGCGCCAAGCGGGTGGCCGTCCCCGGCTGCTACCCGACGGCGGCGACGCTCGCGCTGCTGCCCGCCGTCGCCGCGGGCCTGGTGGACGCGTCGCAGGTGGTCGTGGTGGCCGCCAGCGGCACCTCGGGCGCGGGCAAGTCACTCAAGCCGAACCTGCTGGCCTCCGAGGCCGCCGGCAACACCAGCGCCTACGGCGTCGGCGGCGTCCACCGCCACACCCCCGAGATGGTGCAGAACCTGTCCCTGGTGACCGACCAGCCGGTGAACGTCAGCTTCACGCCGATGCTGGTGCCGATGCCGCGCGGCATCCTCGCCACCTGCAGCGCCCCGATCGCAGACGGCGTGACGGTGGCCGACGCCCGCGCCGCCTATGCGCAGGCCTACGCCGACGAACCGTTCGTGGACCTCCTGCCGGAGGGGACCTGGCCGCAGACGGCCGCCGTCGTCGGCAGCAACCGCGTCACGGTGCAGGTGAGCGTCGACGAGGCCGCCGGGCGCCTGGTGGCGATCTCGGCCGAGGACAACCTCACCAAGGGCACCGCCGGTGGTGCCGTCCAGTCCATGAACCTCGCCCTCGGCCTCCCCGAGACCATGGGCCTTCCCACGATCGGAGTCGCACCGTGAGCGTCACCACACCCAAGGGCTTCACCGCTGCCGGCGTCGCCGCGGGCATCAAGGCCAGCGGCAACGCCGACCTCGCCGTAGTCGTCAACCAGGGACCGAGGCAGGCGGCTGCCGGCGTCTTCACCCGCAACCGGGTGCAGGCAGCACCCGTGAAGTGGTCGCGGCAGGCCGTCGAGGACGGCGAGCTCGCCGCCGTCGTCCTCAACTCGGGCGGCGCCAACGCGTGCACCGGCCCCGACGGGTTCGCGGACTCCGCGCGCATGGCGGCCGAGACCGCCGCCGCGCTGCAGGTGCCCGCCGACAACGTGGCCGTGTGCTCCACCGGGCTGATCGGAACCCGGCTGCCGATGGCCGCCGTCACCGCCGGCATCAACGCGGCCTGCGGTTCCCTCAGCGCAGATGGGGGCGCCGACGCGGCCCGCGCCATCATGACCACCGACACCGTCCACAAGCAGGCCGGGATCACCCGTGACGGCTGGAGCGTCGGCGGCATGGCCAAGGGGGCAGGCATGCTCGCGCCCGGCCTGGCCACCATGCTCGTGGTGCTGACCACTGACGCAGACGTGCCCGCCACGGAACTCGACACGGCACTGCGCGAGGCCTGCAGACTCTCCTTCGACCGGGCCGACTCAGACGGCTGCATGTCCACCAACGACACCGTGATCGTGATGGCATCCGGCGCCTCGGGGCAGCGCCCCGGGACCGAGGAGTTCACGGCTGCTCTCACCGGCCTTTGCCAGGACCTGGCCCGTCAGCTGATCGCCGACGCCGAGGGCGCCGCCCACGAGATCACGATCGAGGTCACCGGGGCGGCCAGCGAGCAGGACGCGGAGGACGTCGGGCGCGAGATCGCACGCAGCAACCTGTTCAAGTGCGCCGTGTTCGGAAACGACCCGAACTGGGGCAGGGTGCTCTCGGCGATCGGGGTCACCGACGCGGAGTTCGACCCGGACCGGCTCGACGTCTCCTTCAACGGCGTCCAGGTCTGCATCGGTGGCCAGATCGGGCAGGACCGATCCCTGGTGGACCTCACCGGCCGGCAGGTGCACGTGCTGGTGGACCTGAACGCGGGGGACCAGGCCGCCACCATCCTCACCAACGACCTCACGTATGACTACGTGAAGGAGAACGCGGAGTACTCCTCATGAGCCAGACCACCACGCAGGACCAACTGCTGGTCAAGGCGAACACCCTGATCGAGGCGCTGCCCTGGCTCGCCGAGTTCGCCGGGGAGACCGTCGTCATCAAGTACGGCGGCAACGCAATGATCGACGAGGACCTCAAGCGTGCCTTCGCCGAGGACATCGTGTTCCTGCGTCGGGTGGGACTCAAGCCCGTCGTCGTGCACGGCGGCGGCCCGCAGATCTCCTCCATGCTCGGCCGGCTGGGGATCGACTCGGAGTTCCGGGGCGGGCTGCGCGTCACCACCGCCGAGGCGATGGACGTCGTGCGCATGGTGCTGGTCGGCCAGGTCGGGCGCGAGCTGGTGGGCCTGATCAACGCCCACGCACCGTTCGCCGTCGGGATGTCCGGCGAGGACGGCGGCCTGCTGCACGCGCGGCGCCGCGGTCTGGTCGTCGACGAGGAGGAGGTGGACCTCGGCCTGGTGGGCGACGTCGCCTCCGTGGACCCCGCCGCGGTCCAGGACCTGATCGACGCGGGCCGCATCCCCGTGGTGGCCACCGTCGCGCCCGGACCCGACGGGCAGGTCTACAACGTGAACGCGGACACCGCAGCCTCGGCCATCGCCGTCGCGCTCGGCGCCAAGCGGCTCGTGATGCTGACCGACGTGGCCGGGCTGTACGCGAACTACCCCGACGAGTCCTCGATCATCAGCTCCATCAGCGCCGACGAGGTGGAGCAGCTGCTGCCCAGCCTCGAGTCCGGGATGGTGCCCAAGATGGAGGCCTGCCTGCGCGCCGTCGACGGGGGAGTCACCTCCGCCACCATCATCGACGGGCGCGTCCCGCACTGCCTCCTGCTGGAGGTCTTCACCGACGAGGGCATCGGAACCATGGTCACCGCAAGGGAGAACTCATGACCAACCAGGAACTGCTCAACCGCTACGAAGCCGTGATGATGAACGCCTTCGGCACCCCGAAGCGCGCCTTCGTCAGCGGCGACGGCATCCATCTCACCGACGCCGACGGCAAGACCTACGTGGACCTGCTCGCCGGGATCGCGGTCAACGCCCTCGGGCACAACCACCCCCGGGTGGTCGCGGCCATCACCTCGCAGCTGCACACCCTCGGGCACGTGTCCAACTTCTTCGCCACCGAGGGCCAGGTGCGGCTCGCCGAGCGGCTCGCAGCGGCCGCGTCGGACACGGGTGACGCCCGGGTGTTCTTCGCGAACTCGGGTGCCGAGGCCAACGAGGCGGCGTTCAAGCTGACCAGGCTGACCGGGCGCACCAAGATCGTGGCGATGGAGGGCTCCTTCCACGGCCGCACCATCGGGTCGCTGGCCGTCACGCACACCGCGAAGTACCGCGAGCCGTTCGAGCCGTTGCCCGGCGACGTGGTGTTCGTCCCGTTCGGGGACGTCGCAGCGCTCGAGGCCGCCGTCGACGACACCACCGCCGCCGTGGTCCTGGAACCGATCCAGGGCGAGGCGGGCGTGCTGCCGGCCCCGGAGGGTTTCGTGGCCGAGGCCCGGCGCATCACGTCCGAGCACGGGGCGCTGCTGTGGGTCGACGAGGTCCAGACGGGCATCGGACGCGCCGGTGAACTGTTGGTGCACAGGGCCGACGGGGTGAGCGCGGACATCGTGACCCTCGCCAAGGGCTTGGCCAACGGGTTCCCGATCGGTGCCTGCATCGCCGTGGGCGCGGCCGGGAAGCTCCTCACCCCCGGACTGCACGGCTCCACCTTCGGCGGCAACCCGGTGGCGGCCGCCGCGGCGAACGCCGTGCTGGACGAACTCGAGGCCGGCGTGCTGGACAACGCCCGCGAGGTGGGCCAGTGGTTCGCCGACGCCGTCGAGGCCCTGGACGAGCCGCTGGTCAGCCACGTCAGGGGTCGCGGCCTGCTGCGCGGCATCGTCCTCAACGAGCCGATCGCTGCTGCCGCCGTGGACGCCGCCCTGGAGGCGGGCTGGGTGGCGAACGCGCCCCGACCGGACGTCATCCGGATCGCGCCTGCCCTGGTCATCACAGCCGAGGAACTGACGGCCTTCGTCGAAGCGTTGCCGGAGTTCCTCGCCCGGGCCCGTGGCTGAGGTCTCCCGCTCCGCGCGGCTCTCGCTGCTGCGAGGGCTGCTGGAGCAGGCCCGCTTCACCTCGCAGCAGGAACTGAGCCAGGAACTGGCCGCCGACGGGGTCAGGGCCAGCCAGTCCACGCTGAGCAAGGACCTCGTCGCACTGGGGGCCATGCGCCGCCGGGCCGACGACGGCAGCCTCGTCTACGCGTTGGGGGACGACGCCGAACCGCACGGCGCGGCGCTGGCCAAGCTCGCCCGTCTCTGCAGCGAGATGCTGCAGACCATCAGGTCCACGGGCAACCAGATCGTGCTGCGCACCCCGCCCGGGGCCGCACAGTACTTCGCCGCCACCATGGACGGCGTCCGGCTCCCGGGCGTCATGGGAACCATCGCCGGTGACGACACGGTGCTCGTCATCACCACCACGGCGGCCGCCACCGAGAAGCTCGTCTCGAGCCTCTCGGACATGACACGCACAGGCAAACCACAACCGGAGGAGATCAAGTGAGCGGAACAGACCAGGGCAGGCTCTGGGGAGGCCGGTTCGCCGGCGGCCCCAGCGACGCACTGTTCGCACTGAGCAAGTCCACCCAGTTCGACTGGCGACTGGCGCTCCACGACATCGCGGGATCGCGCGCGCACGCCAAGGCGTTGCTCGCGGCCGGGCTGCTCACCGAGCAGGAGGCGTCGGACATGGATGCCGGGCTGGCCGAGCTCGCCCGCAGGGTGGAGACCGGGGAGTTCGGCCCGGAGCCCACCGACGAGGACGTCCACGGTGCCCTCGAACGCGGCCTGAAGGAGGTGGTCGGGGCGGAACTGGGAGGCCGGTTGCGGGCGGGCCGCTCCCGCAACGACCAGATCGCCACCCTGATCCGTTCCTACCTGCGAACCGAGATCCGGCTCATCGCCCAGGACCTCGACGGCGTGCTCGACGCGCTCGCACAGCAGGCCGGTGACCACATGGGGGCTGTCATGCCGGGCCGCACCCACCTCCAGTCCGCCCAGCCCGTGCTGCTCAGCCACCACCTGCTGGCCCACGCCTGGCCGCTGACACGCGACATCGACCGGCTCCGGGACCTGGACCGGCGGCTGTCGGTCAGCCCGTACGGCTCGGCAGCCCTGGCTGGCACCTCGCTCGGGCTGGACCCGGAGCTCGTGGCCCGTGAACTCGGTTTCGAGGCCTCGGCGCCGAACTCCCTGGACGGCACGTCCGCACGCGACCTCGTCACGGAGGCGGCTTTCGTGCTCGCGCAGGTGGGGGTGGACCTTTCGCGACTCAGCGAGGACGTCATCATCTGGTGCACCGCCGAGTTCGGCTTCGCCAAGCTGCACGACTCCTGGTCCACGGGCAGCTCGATCATGCCGCAGAAGAAGAACCCAGACGTCGCCGAGCTGGCCCGCGGCAAGGCAGGACGGTTGATCGGCAACCTGACCGGTCTGCTGGCCACGTTCAAGGGGCTGCCCCTGGCCTACAACCGCGACATCCAGGAGGACAAGGAACCCATCTTCGACGGGCTGGACCAGCTGCACGTCCTGATCCCCGCCGTCGCCGGCATGGTGGGCACCCTCACCTTCGACACGGAGCGGATGGCGGCGGTGACGCCGATGGGCTTCTCCCTCGCCACCGACGTGGCCGACCACCTCGTCCGCGAGCGGGTCCCCTTCGCCGTCGCCCACGAGGTGGCGGGGGAGACGGTCCAGTACTGCGAGGACAATGGCATCACCCTGCAGGAGCTGACCGCGGCGGACCTGCCGAAGATCTCCGAACACCTCGACGAAGGGGTGCTGGCGGTGCTGACCGTCGCCGGGTCCGTGGCGTCCCGCAACGGGCGTGGCGGGACGGCCCCGGACCGGGTGGCCGAGCAGCTCGCCGAACTCCAGTCCGTCCGCGGTGAACTCTCGGCTTGGGCGGCCACGGGGCCGGCGATAGGCTGACCCGCGTGAATGCACTACTTGACGACCTCAACTGGCGGGGGCTGATCGCCCAGTCGACCGATCCGGAGGCCCTGGCGGCCCACCTGGACGAGGGGCCCGTCAAGTTCTATGTCGGTTTCGACCCGACCGCGCAGAGCCTCCACATCGGACACCTGGTCCAGTTGCTGCTCGCGCAGCGACTGCAGCGCGCCGGGCACCTGCCGCACATGCTGGTGGGCGGCGCCACCGGTTTGATCGGGGACCCGAAGGAGACCGGCGAGCGGGTCATGAACACCACCGAGGTGGTGGCCGGCTGGGTGGAGCGCATCCGCGCCCAGGTGGAACGGTTCGTCTCCTTCGAGGGGCCCGCCGCTGCCACCATGGTCAACAACTTCGACTGGACCGGGGGGATGAACGTCCTCGAGTTCCTGCGCGACGTCGGCAAGCACTTCCCGGTCAACCGGATGCTGGCACGCGACGTGGTGGCCCGCCGCCTGGAGGAGGGCATCTCCTACACGGAGTTCTCCTACGTGCTGCTGCAGTCGCTGGACTTCCGAGAGCTGCGCCGCCGCCACGGGGTGACGCTGCAGTTCGGTGGCAGCGACCAGTGGGGCAACATCACCGCCGGGGTCGAGTTCATCCGACGCAGTGACCAGGAGCGGGCGCACGCAGTCGCGACGCCATTGGTCACCAAGGCCGACGGCACCAAGTTCGGCAAGACCGAGGGTGGCGCCGTCTGGCTCGACCCGGAGCTCACGAGCCCCTACGCCTTCCACCAGTTCTTCCTGAACGCCGAGGATGCCAAGGTGGTGGACTACCTGAAGGTGTTCACCATGCGTACCCGGGAGGAGATCGAGGAGCTCGAGCGCGCCACCGAGGCCGAGCCGTACAAGCGTGCGGCCCAGCGGGCCCTCGCCGACGACGTCACGGACCTGGTGCACGGCGTCGCCGAGCGCGAGGCCGCGGTGAACGCCGCCGCAGCGCTGTTCGGCCGCTCCGAACTCTCGGAGCTCCCGGCCCAGACCCTCGCAGGTGTGATGCGCGAGGTGGGATCGGTGGAGGTCTCCGGTGAGGTCAGCGTCACCGACGCCCTCGTCGCGGCCGGCCTCGTCGACTCCCGCTCCGCCGCCCGCCGCGCCGTGGCGGAGGGCGGGGCCTACGTCAACAACGAGAAGGTTGCCGACGCTGACCTGGTCCTCGGCCCGGATCACCGGTTGGCGGACAAGTACGTGGTGCTGCGCCGCGGTCGCAAGACCGTCGGGGGTGTGCACTTCGCCTGAAGGGGGGAGGCCTCAACGCTCGCTGAGGCCTTCCACTCCCAGCGAGAGCACCGTCGTGCGCGTGCGCGCTGCCGACTCACGCAGTTGTTTCCCGTCCCAGCTGCCGGCGGCCAGGGCATCGCTGACGATGAGCACCCGTGCCGGGGCGTCGGCCCGGTGCTTGGTGATCATCGTCGGGGCGAACTCCCCGGTGGTGGAGCTGAAGCCGCCGTCGGGTTGCTCGACGAAGGTGAAGGTGGCCAGGTATCCGTCGTAGGTCCACGGCTGGGCGGGACTGCTCTGGGCCATCAGGTTGCCCGCGCCGTAGGCCACCCACTTCCCGTTGGAGCGGGTGATGGGTTGCACCACGTGGGCGTGCTGCCCGATCACGAGGTCCACGTCGTCGGAGGCGGTCATGGCGTCGGCGAAATCCAGCTGCTGGCGGTTGGGGGTGCTCTCGTACTCGGTGCCGGCATGCATGTGGACGACGACGATGTCCGCCCCAGCCGTTCGGGCCCGCGCCGCCTGGGACAAGGTGTCCTCGACGTCCAGCAGCGAGACTGACCAGGGTGCTTCTGACGGCAACGCGATCCCGTTGGTCCCATACGTGCTGCTGACCACCGCCACCTCCACGCCAGAGGTGGTCCGGAACATGGTGGGGGTGGCACGGTCCTCGGCCGAGGTGTAGGTGCCGGCGGTCAGGATGCCCTGTGCGTTGTGCACTTCGATTGTCCGCACCAGACCGTCGAAGCCCGCGTCCAGGGAGTGGTTCGACGCCGTGGTGCACACGTCCCAGCCGATCTCGGCCAGCGCCGGCGCGATCTCCTGGGGTGCCTTGAACATCGGGTAGTTGCCGTAGGGGCCGCCGGCTTCCGCGAAGGGAACCTCCGAGTGGCAGATCGCCAGGTCTGCCGAGCCCACGTAGTCGCCCAGCGCCGCCAGCTGTGGGACGAAGTCCATCGCGCCGCCCCCATCGATCCTCGCCGACTCCCACAGTGAGTTGTGCCACAAGAGGTCACCGGAGAAGTTGATCGTCACCGTGCGCAACTGCGTCGGTGAGGCAGCGGCAGTGCCCGCCGGGTGAGTTGTCGGCGTCGGGTCCGGGGCCACTGGCGTGGGAACGGGGACGGATTGCGAGTCCGACGCGGTGGGTGAGGCCACCGGGGAAGTGAACACTGTGGGTGGGGCAGAAGTGGGCTCCGGGACCGGCTCTGGGGAGCCTTCTCCGACAGGGGCCGGTGCACAGGCGGTGAGGGCCAACACTGTGGCGGTGAGCCACCGCCACGGGGTCATCCTGCTCCGGCCGGCCATGCCCCAAGCGTGCCACGGCCCCGAGAGGAACGGTCCCCGGGCCCCGATTTGCGTGTGCGCCGGGGCGTGTGTAGAGTATTCAACGCTTCGAGGTGACCCGGACGCCCACAAGGCGGCCGAACCAGGAGCCCCAACCACCTACTACGACTCGGGATGAGTGTGCGTTCGCTGAGAACCCGCTCAAGATCCCGGGGAGTGACTGGTGCGGCGAGGAGTGGAATTCATTTCCTCTTCCAGCCATGGGAAATGGACCGAATGGTCCTCGACACAACTCAATGAATGGTGGCCAGAAAGTCGTTTTGACGAATTGCTGGAAATCTGAGTAGAGTAAGTCGAGTCGCCTCAACGAGGTGACGAACTCCGGAACCGGGGCCGATTTGATTCGGAGCGGGACAGGGAGTAAGGTTGAAAGGCCGACAGGGAGACCTGGAGGACGGAAAACCAAAACAACTCAACAAGGCTCTCGGGCCGGCAGCGCAAGTTGCGGAACCGAGTAAAGTCGAGTAGAGTTGATCGAGTTGCCCCAAGCCACAGCAGCGGTAGTTGTGAGGCGCGGGACGCACCCGAAACTTGAGAACTCAACAGCGTGCTTAAAGTCAATGCCAACTACACATAGTGTGGTTATTTATATGCACATTTGCCAGCAGCTTTGGTTGTTGGTGTGCGTT
>NZ_BAAHBS010000008.1:0-1529 GCF_054776555.1 Tessaracoccus terricola
GTACGGAGGTACGGCCCAAAAGTTTTGTCTCGAAAAAAGACAGGGGTAGAACGCCACAGAGTAACGCCACATACAAATTACTATGGACCTATCCTCGACCCTCTTTATACTCGTTCCCTCCACGAAGTTCGATGATTTTTTCTATATGAACTGGAATCCGCTCGATCCAAGCTTGAATTTTTGCTTGTGGGAGCTCATCCCAAGCCTGCTTCCAAGCCTGAATAGCATCACGCCTATTCTTTGGAGCCCCTTTCTTTGTAGTGACCCTCTTCATCCAAGGCCAGCAGGGCTCGATCGCGTTGAGGTCTGGAGAGTTCCCACACCATAAGAGGCGGCGTACCTGATGAAGATCGTATACTCTTTGCTGGATGTAGTGGTTATGAGCGGGTGCCTTATCCTCTTGAACTATAGTCCCTGGGCGCTTTTTGAGGCATTCCTTAGCAAAAGGGAACATTAGGGGTAGAAGAACCGTTTGCTGATACCGCCACCAATCAACCCCTTTTCCTGAGCCCCTTATAAGCTTCCCAGTCTCCTTCTTCCACTTCCATTCAGGCTTCTTCCCTGGTAGCTGACGTAGGTTAAGCCTCCTCATGCCATTGCTAAGCTCCCACTGCTCCTTCATAACCGGTTCGAGCTCTTCGTTAAGCTTCTCGATAGCCCTCGTAGCAGCCGCCCTCTCTTGAGCAGTCTCTGGGGCCCAGCAGTGGCAAGGACCCTTGCTATCGTAAGAGAAAGCCCCCCAGAACATAAACTCGCTCGTACCCTTCCATCTCTCACGGATACAGGTCCGGAGAAAGCGCTCATCAGCCTTCCGCCATACCCTATACCCTCCGCGGCGATGGAGCAAGATAACAGAGGTCTCATCAGACCAGATGACATCCTTCCAATCCTCGAGAGTCCAATGCTGATGAGCTAGACACCAGTCAAGGCGCTCAGCCCTCATCCTCTTCGTCAGTCCAGGCTTCCTCGTTGGCTTGGTTTTCCTGAAGCCAGCGGACTTGAGGATTCGAAGGACTGTTGTTTTGGAGACTATGATACCCTCGGAGCTAAGCTCACCAGCAATATCAGCAGCTGATTTCTCCCGCCCGTATCGGTCTCGGCGTGCCTTCGAGATAACGCTCTCTTGAGCCTCTGTTGTACGCTTCAGAGGGCGTCCAGATCGAGGGGCATCTTGGAGGTATTCATCTCGAAGAGATAGAGGGCGTTGGTTAGGGTCAAACCCTCTCTCAATAGCTCGTGCGTAGATTCGGTTGACCTGGCGGCTTGATAGACCGGTAATAGCAGAGACCTCAGCGGTAGTTTTACTACTACAAGGAGCCTTAAGGCTAACAACTAATGCGCGGGTTGCGATATCAGTATTTGCGGGCATCGTGGTGGTCGTTATGAAATAATGAAAGCGAAAGATGCTTGGGAAGATGTACATACAAATTTGGTGGGGGGCTTCTTGACACGGTTTCTAAATGATTTGTGGCGCAGATCTGCGTCTTGGCAGGACAAAACATTTGGACCCTACCTCCGTACATTAACGC
>NZ_BAAHBS010000009.1:0-670 GCF_054776555.1 Tessaracoccus terricola
CTAGGGATCAGAGCCCTACGCGCCGCGCGGTAAAGCTCCTAGAGAAGGGTTATCTCGGTAGGGCCTCTAGGGCCCTGACGGACCCTACGCCCCTCGCGCCCGAGACCCCCGAGACCCTCGAGACCCTCCGCGAAAAACACCCTATCGGATCTAAGGACCCCTTCGCGGGCGCGAGCCCTAGCCCCGGTCAGCCGATAACCCTAGAGGCTATATCCGAGGCTATAGGCTCTATAGGGCGCGAGAAGGCCCCGGGCCTCTCGGGCTGGACTAGGCCCCTCCTAGACCTAGCTACGGCTAGTCCTAGCAGCCCGGTCCTCCTAGCCCTACGCCTCCTAGCGGATATGATCCGGCAGGGCACCGCGCCGGGCCCGGACCTGCTATGCGCCTCCCGCCTTATAGGCCTCGAGAAGCCTGACGGCGGCGTCCGCCCTATAGCCGTAGGGGACCTCCTCTATAGGGTAGCCCTAAAAGCTATCCTTCGGACCTCCTTCCGGCCCGGGATGCTCTTACCTAGTCAGCTAGGCGTTAGTAGCCCCGGCGGGGTCGAGCCCGCCGTTTTCCTCCTCGAAGAGGCTATTTCGGGCCCTAATAAGGCCGGTATCCGCGAGATAGCCTCCCTCGACCTATCGAATGCCTTTAATTCGATAAGTAGGGCCTCTATCGCCGCGGC
>NZ_BAAHBS010000009.1:724-1122 GCF_054776555.1 Tessaracoccus terricola
GGGTCTATCCTAGCTAGCGCCGAAGGCGTTAGGCAGGGTGACCCTCTAGGCCCTCTCCTCTTTTCCCTAGCGTTCCGCCCGACCTTAGAACGCCTAGGGAAAGAGCTCCCCGGCGCGACCTTAGTCGCCTACCTCGACGACGTCTATATCCTCTCGAAGGATAACTCGGACCTAGTCGCCCGCGCCGGTAAGGCCTTCGAGGGGTCCCCTCTAACCTTAAATAAGGCTAAGAGCTTCTCGAGGTCTATCGAATCCCTCCGGCAGACCGGTCTAGGCGCCCTAGGCACCTATATCGGACCCCTAGGAGCCCGCCGCGCCTTCCTCCGCGGGCGCCTAGACTTCCTCGCTACCGCACTCGAGGCCCTAGTCGACCTACCGCGGCAACACGCCCTCCTCCT
>NZ_BAAHBS010000010.1:0-12171 GCF_054776555.1 Tessaracoccus terricola
GGAGGTGTCGTTGGTGTCGATCGCCACCGCCGTCGTGCCCCCGATCAGCGCCGTGCCGTCCAGTTCGACGCGGAGGTCCCGCACCACGGTCTCGGCCTCGGCGCTGTCCGCGGGATGCGCGAGCGTGGCCTGGAGCAGGACGTCACCCTCCCGCACGGTGGGCTCCGGCGCGGGGGTCCCGGGCGGCCCGAGGGGCTGGATTCCCTCCTCGGTCACGGGTGCCGAACCCGAGGGGCTGTCGGCCGCGAGCACGGCCACGGAGTCGACGCCGTCGGCGGCCAACAGCACGTCGGCCACCTCCTGCAGGTCGGCCTCGGCCACCAGCACGTTCGCCGGGTCACCCGAGCCGCCGGGGAAGTGCTCGGCCAGGGCCTGCTGCCCGTCACGGGCGTCCGAGGCACCGATCACCAACTCACTGGTGGCCACGCCGTCGGCCTTCAGGGTGGGAACGAAGGCGGCACCGACGGCGAGCAGCACGACGCACGCGATCCAGACCAGGCGGGGGCGGCGGGAGACCTTGCGTCCGATGGCGGCGTAGATGCCGCGGTGCACGGAGGCCTCAGCGTCGCGCTGCGGGTCGAACCTGGGGCGGCGGGGCCAGTAGGCCGCGCGGCCGAGCAGGAGCAGCATGGATGGGAGCAGGGTCAGAGCGGACAGCATCGCGAACCCGATGCCGATGGCGGCGACGGGACCCAAAGACTTGTTGGACGACAGGTCGCTGAACAGCAGGCACAACAGGCCCGCGATCACCGTGCCACCGGAGGCCAGGATCGGCTCCAGCGAACCGCGGATGGTCTTGCGCGTGGCCGCCATCCGGGACTCGTTGCGGCGCAGTTCCTCCTGGAACCGGGCCGTGTAGAGCAGCGCGTAGTCCGTGGCGGCACCGATGACGAGGATGAACAGGATGCCCTGCGTCTGGCCGTTGAGCGTGAGGATCCCCCACTTCGCGAGCCACCAGTTCACCAGCAGCGCCACGCACAACGCGAACACGCTGGTGGCGAGCACGAGGAACGGGAGCAGGAGGGAGCGGTAGACGATCAGCAGGATCACCAGCACCGCGCCGAGTGCCACCGCGAGCAGCAGCCCGTCGATGCCGCCGAACGCCTCGCCCAGGTCCGCGGAGAACCCGGCCGGCCCGGTGACGTGGGCGGCGACCCCCTCGGGGGCGCCGTCGGAGATCACGGTTCGCACCTCGGCGACTAGGTCCCCCAGCTCAGCTTCGGCGTCCAGCGGAATGAAGGCCTGGGCCGCGAGGCCGTCCTCGGAGGGGATCAGGGGTGAGAGGCTCTCCACGCCCGCGAGGTTGCCGAGCTCCTCCATGACGGCGGTCAGCTCGGCGAGCTGGGTCTCGGTGAGCTGGTCCTCGGAGGCGAACACGACGATCGCCGGGACCTGCTCGTCGCCGACGAAGTCGGTGAAGCGCTCCCCCACCAGCGTTGCGTCGGCGCTGGCGGGCAGGAACGCGGCCTGGTCGTTGGAGGCCACCTCGCCCACCTTGCCGAAGTACGGTCCGCCGATGCCGGCTCCCGCCAGCCACACGACGATGAGCGCCACGGGCAGCACGATCCGCAGCCACACCGGCGGCTTGCCCCCGGCGGCCCGGCGCGCACCTCCGCGGTGCGGTCCCGCCGCTTCTTCCTTCTCCAGCACAGTCTGCGAAAGCAGCTTTTGTCCAATGTTTGTCTAAGGTTGCTTCCTCGCACTGTAGACCTGGCCCGACACGCTTGTCCAATGTTTGTCGAATCTTTCTGTAGACTCTCGGGAGCACCCACCAGGAGGCAGGCATGGACGCAGCGGAGGCAGCGGGTCCCGGAGTCCGTCGCGCCCACAACCCGCGGGACACCGACGGCGCCGGCATCTCGCGCGAGCGAGGCATCTGGCGCATCCGCTCCGTGGCCGCCGCCCGGCAGGTGCTGCGCGAGCGCAACCGCACCACCCAGGCCGGCTTCACGGCCGAGCACATCCCCAAGGGCGTGCTGCGGCACCACCCGATCCTCATCTCCGACGGCCCCCTCCACGACGAGCAGCGGGCGAAGGTGGGTCGGTTCTTCGCCCCCAAGGTGGTCCGCGAGCACCACCTCCCCCACATCGAGGAGACCGCCGAACGGCTCCTGACCGGAACCGACGGCGCGGACGCCTTCGCGCTGGACGAACTGGCGCTGCGGTTCAGCGTCGAGGTCACCTCGCGGATCGTCGGACTCACCGAATCGCCCGTCGACGCGCGGGCCGCCCGGCTCGAGGCGTTCTTCCGGCAACCTCCCGTGGACATGTCCCGCCGGGACCTCGGGCGCACGCGGCGCCAGTGGATGCAGGCCGCGGGCCGGGCGCTGGGTCCCCTGCTGGGCTTCCACCTGCGCGACGTGCGCCCCGCCATCCGGGAGCGACGCAGGAACCCGCGCCCCGACGTCGTGAGCCACCTGATCGCGGAGGGGTACACGGACCTGGACATCCTGGTGGAGTGCGTCACCTACGGCACCGCCGGGATGGTCACCACCCGCGAGTTCATCACCATGGCCGCGTGGCACCTGCTCTCCGACGACGAACTTCGCGCCCACTACCTGGCGGCCCCCGAGGGCGAGCGCCACGCCGTGCTGAACGAGGTCATCCGACTGGAGCCCGTCGTCGGCCACCTCTACCGGCGCGCCACCGAGCCGTTCCCGGTCTCCGACGGCGAGCACCGGGTGGAGGTCGCCGCCGGCGACCTGTTGGATGTTTGCGTGCGCCACACCAACACCGAGGCGGCCACCGTCGGCGCCGAACCGTTCACCCTGCGGCCGGGCCGCGAGTTGCCGCGCGGCGTCGACCCGTCGGTGATGACGTTCGGCGACGGCGCCCACCGCTGCCCCGGCCAGCCGCTGGCGATCACCGAGACCGACGTCCTGCTCACTCGGCTGCTGGCCCGGCGGCCGGAGGTGCTGGCCGAGCCCGAACTGGGCTGGGACGACCTGATCGAGGGCTACCGACTCCGCGGCCTGGTGCTGCGCAACCGAGACTCCGGAGGAACCCGCTGATGGATCCCTACCAGTACCTGCTGCTGATGGCCGCGTGCGTGGCCATCACGCTGCCGCTCGAGTTCGTGCTCCGAGCCCGGGTCTACCGTCGGCCGTTGCGGCTGTTGCTGGCGATGCTCCCGGTGCTCGTGGTGTTCGTGGCGTGGGACGTGCTGGGGATCGTGCGGGACCACTGGACCTACAGCACTGAATTCACCACCGGGATCATGCTGGGCGTGCTGCCGCTGGAGGAGTTGGTGTTCTTCCTGGTCATCCCCGTTTGCGGACTGCTGAGCTACGAGGGCGTCGGCCACGTGCTGCGCCGCCTGAAGGGGGAGCGCGAGGATGCCTGAGTACACGCTGCTGACCCTGCTGGCGGTGCCCGCCGTCGTCGCCGTCGAACTGCTGTGGCTGCGCACCGGCGTGTTCCGCAAGCTGCAGTACTGGCTGGCCATGGCCATCGTCATGTTCTTCCAGGTGCTGGTGGACGGGTGGCTGACGAAGCTCTCGGACCCGATCGTGCTCTACAACCCCGAGCACCACGCGGGCATCCGGTTCCCGTGGGACATCCCGGTGGAGGACTTCGGCTTCGGCTGGGCCATGGTCACGCTCGTGATCGTGGTGTGGGTGCACCTGGGCCGCCGGGAGGCGAAGTGACCACGACGGCCGCGTTCGACAGGGGCGCCGCGCGCTACGACCTGATGGTCCGGCTCAACCCCGGCTACCACCGCGAACTGCGCCGCGCCGCCACCGCCCTGGCGGACCGGATCGACGGCGTCGCGGAACCGGACCTGCTGGACCTCGCCTGCGGTTCCGGGGCCTCCACCGCCGCCCTGCTGGGCGTGTTCCCGCAGGGCCGGGTGCTCGGGCTGGACGCCTCGCCCGGCATGCTCGCCGCGGCGCGCGCGAAGGACTGGCCCGAGCGGGTGGAGTTCGGCCGCGCCGTCGCCGGCGAACTGGACCTCGACGCCCTCGGCCGCGGCAGCCGCGACGGCGTGCTCACCTGTTACCTGTTCCGCAACGTCCCCGCGCAGGCCCGCGACCGCGCGGTGGGCGAAGTGTTCGAGTTGCTGCGGCCCGGCGGCACGCTGGTGGTGCAGGAGTACTCGGTGGCCGGTGACCGC
The DNA here is from genome assembly GCF_054776555.1 of Tessaracoccus terricola. NCBI lineage: Bacteria > Bacillati > Actinomycetota > Actinomycetes > Propionibacteriales > Propionibacteriaceae > Tessaracoccus > Tessaracoccus terricola. Next base: position 4,115 of record NZ_BAAHBS010000010.1, read on the forward strand.
GCCGCGCGACGCGTGTGGGACGCGGTATGCCACGCCGTGATCATCCCGCTGGGCGCCGTGCTGGACCAGAACCCGGGCCTCTACCGCTACCTGTGGCGCAGCGTCGTCGACTTCGACTCCGTGGACCGGTTCGCGGACCGCCTCGTCGCCGCGGGCTTCACCGACGTCGCCCACCGCACCGCCGCCGGCTGGCAGCGCGGCATCCTGCACACCTTCACCGCCCGCAAGCCCGAGGAGCGCCCATGACCGAGTTCCCCGGCCGGGACCGGCGCGCGGTCCGGCACCCGGGACCGCCCGGAGCGCCGCGCACCACCCGGGACCGGCACGTGGCCGTCGTCGGCGGGGGCATCGCGGGCCTGGCCGCCGCCACCGCGCTCGCCGAGCGCGGGGTCCGGGTCACCCTGCTGGAGTCCGACGACAGGCTCGGCGGCCGCGTATCCGCCTGGCCGCTGCCGGACGGCCGCACCATGAGCCGCGGCTTCCACGCGTTCTTCCGCCAGTACTACAACCTGCGTGCCCTGCTGCGCCGCGTGGACCCCGAACTGCGGCGCCTGGTCCCCGTCGAGGACTACCCGCTGCAGCGGCCGGACGGGCTGCGCGACTCCTTCACCGGCCTGGCCCGCACCCCGCCGTGGTCAGTGCTGCAGTTCGTGGCCCGCAGCCCCGCGTTCACGCTGCGCGGACTGGCCGGGGTGAACGTGCCGGCGGCCCTCGAACTGCTGCGGGTCCGCTTCCCCGGGACGTTCTCCGACTACGACGGCGAGTCCGCGGCGTCGTTCCTGGACCGGCTGCGCTTCCCCGCGGGGGCGCGGGACCTGGCCCTGGAGGTGTTCGCGCGCTCGTTCTTCGCGAACCCCACCGAGTTCGGCGCCGGTGAGCTGGTGGCGATGTTCCACACCTACTTCCTCGGCTCGGCCGAGGGCCTGCTGTTCGACGTGCCCGACGACGACTACGACCAGGCCCTGTGGCGCCCGCTGGGGCAACACCTCCACGGCCTGGGCGTCGACGTGCGCACCGGCTCCCGGGCCGACGGCATCGAGCTGGGCGACGACGGGGCCGTGGTCACGGTGGATGGCCGGCGGCTGGAGGCCGACGCCGTGGTGCTGGCCGCCGACCCGCGCGCGGCCCGGGCCCTGGTGGCGGACCTCCCCGGCGAGGGTCTCACCCCCTGGCGGGAGTCTGTGGCGGCCACGGTGAACGCCCCGCCGTTCGCGGTGGTTCGGTTGTGGCTGGACACCCCGGTGGCGCCGGAACGGCCCGCCTTCCTCGGCACCTCCGGCTACGGGCCGCTGGACAACGTCTCGGTGCTGGAGCGCTTCGAGGCCGGCGCGGCGCGGTGGGCCGAGGACAACGGCGGCTCCGTGGTGGAGCTGCACGCCTACGCGTGCGCCCCGGACACCGCCTCCGACGACGACGCCGCGGCCGAGGTGGTGGCCCGCCTGGAGGCCGAACTGCACCGGGTGTTCCCCGAGACCGCCGGGGCGGGCGTACTGGCGCGCGAGGTGCTGGTGCGAGACGACTGCACCCTCATCGGGCCCGACCGCTGGGGCGAGCGCCCCGGCGTGACGACGCCGTCGCCGCGGCTGGTGCTGGCGGGCGACTGGGTCCGCTGCGAGCTGCCGGTGGCGCTGATGGAACGGGCCGCGACGACGGGGCTCCTCGCGGCCAACGAGCTGCTCGGCGGTTGGGGGGTGGCGGGCCACGAAGTGTGGACGGTGCCCACCACCGGGTTGCTCAGGCGTCGAGCCCGACAGTGACGGCGCGCACGGCCACGCCGAGCTTCTCCCGGCGCGGCACCCGGATCCGGCCGGCGAAGACGTCGTAGTCGGCGGCCTCGATCCTGTCGAGGATGCGGCTGTAGAGCACCAGGGCTGTACCGACGCACCGCCGGGAGGCCGGCGGCAGCATCGCCAGGCCGGGGCGGGCGTCGTCGTAGAGTGCGCGGTTCCGGTCCACCTCATGGGCCATCAGCTCTCGCCACTGCGGGGTGACGCGGCGCAGCCACGGGTTGGCGCCGTGCCGCAGGAGGTCCTCCTGGGGCAGGTAGACGCGGCCGCGGTCCAGGTCCTCGGCGACGTCGCGCAGGAAGTTGGTGAGCTGGAACGCCTTGCCGAGTGCCCGGGCGGGTTCCCGGGCCTCCGGGGTGAGGGGTTCGAGGACGGGCAGCATCATCTCTCCGATGACGGCTGCGGAGCCCTCCATGTAGCCGTTGCTGAGCGAGTCCCACGTGGGCCAGACCTCCTGCACGAGGTCTGCGGCCATGGCGTCGAAGAAGCGCTCGAAGCACTCGGGGTCCGTGCCGCGGCGGCCGATGCTGTCGACGATGGCGGCCATCACCGGCTCGTCGCACCCGCCGGCCGCGAGGGCGTCGAAGAACCAGGCCCGGAACTGCGCGAGCCGCTCGGCCGGGGTGCCCTGCTGGGGGACGGCTAGGTCGACGCGCTCGGGCTCGTCGACGATGTCGTCGGCCAGCCGGCAGAGGGCGTAGACGGAGTAGACGTCGCGGCGTTGGTGGGGCGGCAGCAGCAGTGCGCCCCAGTAGTAGGTGGTGCCGTGGCGGCGCGTCAGTTCGGCGCAGCGCCGGTAGCCGGCCTCGAGCATGGCAGTCATCGGGTGACCTCCTCGACGCGTCGCGCCGCCAGCTTGCCGGAGATGAGGACCATCGGGATCCCCACTCCCGGGGTGGTGCCTGAGCCCGCGAACACCAGCCCCGGCACCGAGCGTTCCACGTTCCGGGGTCGGAAGGGGCCGGTTTGGGGAAAGGTGTGGGCCAGCGCGAACGGCGTCCCGGCGGCCATCCCCTGGCGCTGCCAGTCCAGCGGCGTGACCAGTTCCTCGGTGACGATCTGCAGCGGGTAGCCGGACTCGGCCAGCGAGCCGAGCATCCGCTCCCGCAGGCGAGGGGCCTCGCGCTCCCAGTCGATGCGGCCCACCTGGAGGTTCGGCACCGGCTCCAGCACGTAGAGGGCGTGGTGGCCCGCCGGTGCGGCACCGGCGTCGTCGATCGACGGCGCAGCGACGAAGCGGGACGGGTCCGCCATGGGCCGGCCCCGGTCCAGCAGGTCGGTGAAGGCGTCGTCCCAGGCCTGGCCGAAGTGGATGTTGTGGTGCCCCACCCCGGCCGGGAGCTCGCCGCGCACGCCCAGGTGCCACACGAGCGCGCTCGGGGAGTAGGTGCCGCCCCGGACGGTCCGCGGCGGCGCCACGTCGGGCAGCAGTTCGCGGTAGGCGGTGGGCAGGTCTGCGGTGACGACGACGGCGTCGCCCGGCACCCGGGTGCCGTCGGCGAGCCGGACCCCGGTGGTGGCGCCGTCGGGTCCCTGCTCGACGCGCTCGACGGTGGTGTCGTAGCTGAACTCCACTCCCGCCGCGGCGGCCGCGTCGGCCATGGCGCGCGGCACGGCGTGCATGCCGCCCTCGGGGAACCAGACGCCCTCGATCGAGTCCATGTAGGTGATCACGGCGTAGAGTGCCAGCGCCCGGGCCGGGGCCATGCCCGCGTACATCGCCTGGAAGCTGAACACCCGGTGGAGGCGCTCGTCGTCGAAGCGACGGCCCACGGCCCGGCCGAGGCGCCCGAAGCCGCCGAGCGCGACGAGGCGGGCCGCGGCCACGGGGTTGCGGAGCAGCCCGAGCGGGGAGTTGAAGTTCACGTCGATGAAGTTGGGGACCTCGACGTCGTTGAGCTTGGTGAGCCACGCGACGAAGCGGTCGAAGGCGGCCGCGTCCCGGGAGCCGCACTCGGCTGCGATCTCGGCCCGCATCAGCTCGTGGCCCGGGCGCACGCGCAGGCTGGAGCCGTCGGCGAAGAACGCGTGGTAGGCCGGGTCGAGGAGCTTCAGCTCGACGTGGTCGGCCACCGAGCTGCCGACGGCGGCGAATGCCTCCTCGAGCAGCGGCACCATGGTCAGGACGGTGGGGCCGGTGTCGAAGCGGAAGCCGTCCTTCTCGAGTGTGCCGTTGCGGCCGCCGGGGACCGATTCCCGTTCGAGCACGGTCACGCGGTGGCCCGCGCCGGCGAGGTGCATCGCGGCGGCCAGCCCGGAGAGCCCGGCGCCGACCACCACCACCCGGCGGGCCTCGGCGGCGTCGCGGGGGCGGGATGCGGCGGTGCGGCGGGGGCGGCTCACGCGTCCCTCCAGGCCATCTGCTCGGCGACCTCCCGGATGCCGGCGACCCCGTCGGCCACCAGCAGGTTCTCCTGCAGCCGGGCCGCGGCCCGGTCCACGGCGGCGCTGATCTGCGCCTCCAGTTCCCGGTCCACCCCGGCCTCCCGCATGGCTGCGGCCAGCGGGGCGACGTCGTCGGGGCCGAAGCCGGGTGTGCCGATGCGGGCCAGCAGGTCGGCCGCCCGGCCGGCGAGCTTGTCACCCGCGATGGCGAGCGCGACGGTGGCCTTCGCCTCCAGCAGGTCGTCGCTGCACGGCTTGCCGGTGACCGCCGGGTCACCCCAGATGCCCAGGTACTCGTCGCGCAGCGCGAAGCCCTCGCCGATGTCCTCACCGGCCTCGAGCAGTGCGGCGGTGACCGGGGCTGGGGCACCGGCTGCGACGGCGGCGAGCTGGAGCGGGCGCACCACGGTGTAACGGCCGGACTTCAGCCGGGCCACCTGCGCGGCGTGGGCCCGGTCGCGACGGCCGGAGGCGGCGCCGGTGAGGTCCGCCCGCTGACCCGCGATGAGTTCCAGGCACAGTTCGTACCAGAGGTCACGCATGCGGCTGGGGAGCCCGTCGACGAGGCGGTCCGCCACCGTGTGCGCGAGGTCCCCGAGGAGGATCGCGAGGTTGCGGCCGAACACCTCGGCGTCGCCCCGGGCGGCGGCGGCGCGGTGCCAGCGCTCGGCCTGCACGTGGGCGGAGGGACGGCCGCGGCGGCTCTCGGACTCGTCCATGACGTCGTCGTGGACCAGCGCGAACAGGTGCAGCGTCTCCAGCGCGGCGAGCGAGCGCACCAGGTGGCGGTGCGCGGCCGAGCCCAGCACGCCACCGGCCGCGACGAAGCCCCAGTGGGCGATCACCACGCGGAGCCGCTTGCCGCGCCCCACCAGCAGGTCAGCCAGCCAGCGGGGCAGGTCTTCGGGCAGGACGTCCACGCCGAGGTCACCGAGGTGGCCGCGCCACTGGGCGTCGAGGGCCTCGAGTTCCGCGGTGAGCAGCTCGTCGACCTCACGGACGGCGGCCGCGACGTCGAGGGCGGGGCGGCGCTCCAGGTTGGCCGCGCCGGGGTACGCGGACTCGATCAGGGGGACCTGGAGCGCCGCCCACGGGCTGTAGACGTTGGGGGTGGCTGAGATGGCGGTGGTGAGGTTGCCCCAGTCCACCCATTCCCACTCGGCCACCTCCGAGGGGTCAGGGCTGGGGGTCTCGTCGCTGACGAAGCCGGCGAAGACGGGGCAGAGTTCGTTCTCCACGATGCCGGAGGCGTCCACGGCGCGGTAGCGGAAGTCCGGCAGCAGGGGGACGAGCGGCCCGACGTGCAGGCCGAGCTCCTCGCGGATGCGGCGGCGCGCGGCGTCCTCCAACTCCTCCCCCGGCTTCGGGTGACCGCAGCACGAGTTGGTCCACACGCCCGGCCAGGTCAGCTTGGACAGGGCCCGGCGGGTGACCAGCACCTGGCCGGCGGCGTTGAACAGGTAGGTGGAGAACGCGAGGTGCAGCGGCGTCGCGTCGGTGTGCACGCCCATCCGGTCGGCGCGCCCGACGGGACGGCCGGCGTCGTCGACGAGCACCACCTCGTCTGCCGACTCGGCGCTGCCGGGCCGGTGGAATTGTTCGTGCGATGACACTGACATCTGGTTGTCCAATGTTTGTACAATGTTTCCAGAAGCCTAACCCCACTCCGGGTTCAAGGACAACCCGTTGTCCAAGGTTTGTCCAAGATTTGCTAGCGTGTGTCCCCGACAGCCACGGAGGGTGGCCAGAGACGAGGAACGGCGTGTACACCGTCAAGCAGGTGGCGTCACTCACAGGGGTGACTGAGGCGACCTTGCGCGCCTGGGAACGGCGCTACTCCGTCGTGGAACCCGCACGCTCCTCCGGTGGCTACCGCCTCTACGACGACGCCCAGCTCACCCTGCTGCGGGAGATGGCCTCGATGGTCAAGGGCGGGGTGCCGGCCTCCCGGGCGGCGGCCGCCCTGCGCGCTCAGCCGTCCCGCTCGGGCGGGCAGCGGGGCTCCCTGCCGGGCGACGACGAACTGGTGGCCGCGGCCGAGGCCCTGGACCCGGTGCGGCTGCGACGGGTGATCGACCAGGCGTTCGGGAGCGTGGGTTTCGAGGACCTGGCCGAGGGCTGGCTGCCCACGCAACTGCGGATCATCGGCGACGCCTGGGAGTCCGGCCGGCTCGACGTGTCCCAGGAGCACTTCGCCAGCGCCGGGCTGATGCGCGCCATCGCCGGCATCTACAGCTCCGCCGCCGAGCCCAACCCGGCGCAGACCGTGCTGGTGGGCCTGCCCCCCGGCGCGCGCCACGACCTGATGCTGCTCAGCTTCGCCGCCTGCCTGAAGCGGCTCGGCTCGGCCGTGGTCTACCTGGGCACGGACGTGCCCATCGGCTCCTGGCTGGCTGCTGCCGCGGAGGGGCGGCCACGCGCTGCCGTGCTGGGGGTGACCAACCCCGACGAGGTGCCGCCGGCGCAGGAGATCGTGGACCGGCTCGGGGAGGTGGTCCCGCCGCTGGCCGTGTGGGTGGGCGGCTCTTCGCGCGAGGGGGTCCGCGACGCCGAGTTCCTGCCCGACGAGGTGGCGCACGCCGCCGCCGTCGTCCATCGGGCACTGGTGACCGGCCGCAACTGAACCGGGCCGCCACGCCTCCCGGAGTCGTGACAGGATTGGGCCATGTCCGAGCACCCGAGCCCCTTGGAGGCGGTCCGCCGCGGCCCCAAGGGCAACGTCGACCGCTTCCTCGCCTTCTGGCTGAACATGCTGGTCGAGGGCAAGCAGCACGGCGGCGGCGGGGGCCAGATCCGCAAGTCGATCGAGAAGTTCCTCACGGACCCGGAGCTGGTGGCCGCGCGCGACGTCGTCGGTGACGCCACCTTCACCGCCGAACTCACCGACGCGGCCCAGACCTACTTCGACACCTGCCGCACCGACACCGGCTACACCACCACCATGTTCCGCACCCGCAAGCTGGAGCCGGAGCAGATCACGGCCAAGGCCGCCAAGGACGCCGCCTCGATGATCTCCGCGCTGGCGCGCAGCAACGCGCTGACCGGTTTCGCGCAGCGGTTGCCGGCCCTGGTGGCGCACGGGTTCACCGCGACGTTCGGCGAGGAGGCGGAGCCGGCGCTGCGCGCGGCGGTGGGCAAGGACCCGGCCGCGGCGCAGATCGCACCGCTGATCTGGGACTGAGGCGGGCGAGCGCGGATCGGCGCCCTTCGAGGCTCGCTGCCGCTCGCACCTCAGGGCGACTGGGTGGGCGCCCTTCGAATCTCAGGGCGACTGGGCCGCAGGAAAGAATCGGCCGGACCACCTCATACGTGGTCCGGGCTCACGCCCCATTCCACTGGTACGCGAGCCGGATGGCGGGTAGCGACACGCCCGGACATGGGCGGAGGCCTGATCAAGTATGAGTTGATCAGGCCTCCTGGGTGACCAGTGAGGGGGCGACCCCGCTGGTCTGGAAGGACATCCGGTTCCACCTCCGCTCGCATCGCTCTGCGAGGTCCGCGGACTCGGCCGCGAACTGGAGGTCGGTAGGACCTTTCCTTCCGGTTGCGATGGGGAGAGCGAACTCCGAATCGAGGGCGGCTACCTGTCAATCGTCCCGCTTCGCTGCAGGGCCCTCAGGACACGTGGTCCCTCGGCAATGGACGCTGGTTGGCCTCCTCGACACTTCCCTTGCGGGTTGTGTGTACAGAGATTTCTACCGTACCCAAACCCGTTCCCGCAAGGGTTTCCGCAGAACTTCTCCAAAGACCGTTGTCGCCACGGCGTGTCGGACTTGACGACGGCACGGAAGTCAGTCGCGGGCCCGTCGCGGCTTCACGAAGTCGGGCTGGAGCTTGTTGGGCCACCAGATCCGACGGCCCACGTCCAGCCCCAGCGCCGGCACC
>NZ_BAAHBS010000011.1:0-28338 GCF_054776555.1 Tessaracoccus terricola
GTAGCAATTACTGTTAAGATAAATGGTAATAATTTTATTATAGCACTAAGCCCAAATTCTGCACTTATTAAAATTTCATGTAAAGGGTGGATAAAAATACTATTATTATTAAAGAATCCTGATCCTAAACCTACATAAATGTCTTTAGTTAAGAATCCAAAATAAATGGAGAAAATAGCTAAAATAATTAAAGGAAGACTCATAAAAATATTACCCTCGTGTGCATTTTTATAGTAATTTAAAGATCCATTCGGGTTAGCTATAAAAGTTAAATATAATACTTTAACTGAGTACAATGTAGTAAATATTGCACCTATAACTGCTATAAAGTATACAGCTATACTAGGGAAATGGTATTGACCATAAGAAGATTCTAATATAAGATCTTTACTATAGAACCCTGTCATAAACGGGAATGCTACTAAACTAAGACTAGCTATTAAAATTACAGAATAACTTAAAGGTAATCAATGTATTAATCCACCATATTTTCTTAGATCTTGATTGTCACCCACAGCATGAATAACAGCACCAGCCCCTAAGAATAATAATCCTTTATAAAAGGCATGATTTATAAGATGGAATAAAGCAACATTATATGAAGATAACCCTATTGCAACGACCATCATACCTAATTGACTCATAGTAGAGTAGGCTATTATTTTTTTTATGTCTCCTTGGAATAAACCTATCATAGAACTAGATAAAGTTGTTATAGCACCTAATCATAGACATATTAGTAATAATGTAGAACTATACTCAATAAGTGGAGATGAACGTATTAATAAATATACTCCAGCAGTAACCATAGTAGCTGCGTGTATTAATGCAGAAACAGGAGTAGGACCCTCCATAGCCATAGGTAATCAAATATGTAGTCCTATTTGAGCACTTTTAGCCATAGCACCTATTAATAAACATATTCCTATTATAGTTACAACATTTGTATTTATATAAGGAGCTAGTGAAAAGATAGTACTGTAATCTAAATTACCTAAAGTTCATAATAAACCTAGCATACCTATTAGTAAAAAACAGTCACCTACTCTATTAGTTAAGAAAGCAGAGATAGAACTTTGATTAGCTGCTATTCTAGTGAATCAGAAACTAACTAAAAGATAAGAACAAACTCCTACACCTTCTCATCCTACAAACATTAATAAATAATTGTTTCCTGTAACTAATAATATCATCATAAAAGTAAATAAGTTTAAATAACTAAAAAATCTTTGGTTATGTGGGTCACTACTCATATATCCTATAGAATAAATATGAACTAGAGAACTTATTACTAATACAGGGATTAGCATAGATACTGTTAAACTATCAAATTGGAAATTTCATACTATGTTGAATGATTCACTTACTATTCAATCAAATAAAGAAATGGATACGGTATTATTATTAAAACCTACTTCAAAGAAGGCGATAATAGCTAAAATTGTTGTTATTACAACACTACTACTACTAATAATATGTGATCCTGTTACACCAGATTTTCTACCAAAAAATCCAGATACTGTAGACCCTAATAAAGGTAAAAATATTATACTTAAATACATTATTTATTTTCAAATGCAATAGATCCTCTTAATCTATAAAAAGCAACTAAGATTCCTAATCCTATTGCAGATTCAGCCCCAGCTGTTATTATTATGTATATTGCATAACTTTGTCCTATTATATCATCTAAACTTATAGAACTTACTAATATTAGGAATGTTACAGATAATAGCATTATTTCAATTGAAATAAGCATCAATATTATATTTTTTCTATTAAATACGAATCCTAAGATCCCTATTAAAAAAAGTATTAAAGTTAAACTCATGGTTTTTTTTTATTGTTTTTAAAATTATTCAAGTAAAACATTATAGGTTTATTATAATTTAGTAGTATATATAGTATACTACATATTAATATAAACTTCTAATTAAAGATATCTCATGATTTTTAAATCATGAGATATTTAGTATATGGAGGTACTATAGAAGGACATATAAGACTCGAACTTATAATTCAGTGGCCGTATCACTACTCTTTCCCTATTAAGAATAATGCCCTTTTAAAAAGAGAAATATTACCCTATTAAAAGGGCATCTTACCCCTTAATACCTCTTTTATTCGTAATTATATAGTCAATTTATAAACTTAGAAGGACTTATAGCTTCAATTGCAATAGGCATAGAAGAATGCAATAAACCGCATATTTCAGAACATTGTCCGTAATATACTCCTTCTCTATTTATGAAAACAGATATTTCATTTAATCTACCAGGGTATGCATCAATTTTAACACCTAAAGAAGGTACAGCAAAAGAATGTATTACATCCCCAGAAGTTACTAGTATTCTGATATGAGTTAATTCAGGAAGAATCACTCTATTATCTACCTCTAATAATCTTAAAGCTCCAGGCTCTAAATCTGAGTCTGGTATTATGTAAGAATCAAATTCTATTAAGTCATTATTTGAATCTAAGAAATCAGGGTATTGATAACTTCAATATCATTGATGACCTTCTGCTATTATAGTCATAGACGGATCATTTATTTCATCCATTAAATATAACAGTTTAAAAGAAGGGAAAGCTATTAGTATTAATACTAAAGCAGGAGTAATAGTTCATATTAACTCTATTAATGTCCCGTGATTTAAATATTTATGTGATATAGGTGATTTATTGTTATTAAAATTTCATATTACTGAAAATAATACTCATCCTACACTAAATAATATTATTACTAAGTAGTACATTATTATATCATGTAATTCTACTAAACCCTCCATTTGAGGTGTTGCACTATCTTGAAAGTATATACCTCAAGGAGTAGGCGCATCTAATCTTACTTGTAAATTATTTAAGATATTTATCATTTTTTTTTAGTATAATCAGGTTTTTTTTTATAAAAAAAAATTAACTTAAACTATTAATATATTAATTATAAGGAATAACAATAACAGAAATTTCATTACCCGGCGACTCATGTACATAACCTAAATAATTTATTAAGCCACATACAATAGTAAAAATGCCATCATTAATGCAAATAATCCTGTAGCTTCTGAGAAAGCAAAGCCTAATATAGCATAAGAAAATAATTGACCTCTTAGTGAAGGATTTCTAGCAACCCCTAAAATTAGAGCACCAAAAACTATACCAATTCCTGCTCCTGCTCCTATTAAACCTGTAGTAGCTAATCCAGTTCCTATTATTTTTGCAGATTGTATCATATTTTATTTTAAATATTTTAAGATTTACCTATATATTGAAAAAATATTCACACGTAGACTCCTAATTATTTTATTACTAAAATTAACGAGAAGACATAGAGATATTAGAGATAAAATTCTCGATACCTGTGACAACAGGCACTAATACTACAAAATATCCAAAGAATAGAAGAGTACTTAATTGACCTAATTCTATATAAGGACTTTCTACATGTTTAGCCCCTATAATCATTAGAATAATGAAATTTACAACAAATATGAAGAACATTATTTTACTAAATGGTCTGAATTGTAGATTTTTTAATTTACTTAAATTTGTTACTGGTAATATTAACATTATTAATAATGCACTAAACATTGCAATAACTCCTAATAATTTATTAGGAATAGATCTTAATATAGCATAGAACGGTAATAAATATCATTCCGGAACTATAGCAGCAGGAGTTTGCATAGGGTTAGCCATAATATAATTATCACTATCTCCTAACACATTAGGTGCAAAGAATACGAAATTACTTAAAACAAAAATAAGTATAAATATTGTAACTAAATCCTTAAATAGATAATAAGGAGCAAAAGGTATTCTATCGTAATTACCTGAGATACCTAAAGGGTTAGTAGATCCTGCTGTGTCATGAAGAGCTATTAAATGCATTAATACTAATGCAACTAATGCAAATGGTAACACAAAATGTAAAGAAAAGAATCTATTTAAAGTTGCATTATTTACTGAGAATCCACCTCAAATAAACTCAACAATATCTTGTCCTATTCATGGAATTGCACTTATAAGGTTAGTAATAACTGTAGCACCTCATAAACTCATTTGCCCATAAGGTAGTACATAACCTAAAAATCCTGTTCCCATCATCACTATAAGAATTATTACTCCTATAACTCAAGTTGTAAATCTAGGACTTTTATAAGACCCATAATATATACCTCTTCCTATATGTAAATATACTAAGAAGAAAAAAGCAGAAGCTGTATTACTATGTAAATAACGTACTAATCATCCGTTATTTACGTCTCTCATGATATGTTCTATAGAATTAAAAGCCTCAGCTACACTAGGGTTATAATGCATAGCTAAAGTTATACCTGTTATAATTTGAATAACTAAACATAATAATAATAAAGATCCAAAATTTCAGTTATAACTGATATTAGTAGGCTGAGGAGCATCTATAAGATATGAATTAACTAATTTTAATAAAGAATTATGTTTTAATGTTCTCATTTTATTTTATTTTATTGATAAGAAAAATTTTTAGTATGTATTTAAGTATACACACCTTAATTTTTTTTTAAAGACTAATATTATTAAATATTATATGTCTTTGTATTTTTAAAACAAGACTATGGAGGAATCGAACCTCAAGCTAAAGATTTGCAATCTAAGCATAGACCATCTATAACATAATCTTTCAGGTAACTATTACCTGACCCCCCCCCCCCCCTTTTCACCTATGACAACAATCAGCGCTAGGGGGAGGTAATAACTACCCCCCTTTATAGGACTAAACTAAGAACGTTACCTCTTAGTCTTTTTCGAAGAGTCTATATAGGGGAAATCCGCACTTCTTTTAATAACGTCCGCATCCGCCCTTTCAGTATTGGAAGGGTTATTTGATGGTGCGGCTATATTAATCGTTTGCCAAATATGTTTAACAAGAAATTGTTAATATTATTTAAATAATTATTTTCTAAAATTACTTATCTAAGTAAGCAAAATTTCCATGTATCTCTTTTGTTTGTTTACTTTCTATTTTTAATGCATTTTTACCTAATTCAAAGATAAAACCTACTGTTACAATAACTATAAAAATAAGAACTACTATTAGTCCATAAACACCGTTTTCGTATTCACTAACAGCAAAAGGGTATATCATAACAATTTCTAAATCTAATAATAAATATACTAAAGCAAAAATAAAGAATTTAACTCCAAATTGAGTTCTATTTTGACCTAAAAAACTATGAAATCCACATTCAAATATACTATATTTCTCTTGATAAGGATTATGAGGTGCAAATATAAAATTTAATAATAAAAATATTATAGCTAAAGCTACTACAAATATAAATAAGAAAGTCATACTACTCATTTAATTCTCAAACAATATTTGTACCAATATGGTACCCATACTTAATCATTCGTTATTAATAAATATGAATAATAAAATTATTAATGTTATAACTGATATTGTGAAAGCAATTGGACTACTTAAAACAATATTAGTATAATTTGCTGAGATTTTTTTAATTTCTTTATTAGATGTATCTCTTACCGATCCTAATATTTTAAATTCTTTTATAGAAGGATTAATAATAGAAGCAGGTTTATAGAAGAAAGTTTCTTTTACTATATTTAAATAGTAAACTCCACCTATAACACTTGTAAATATTGCTATTAAAACTATAAATACATATCCTTTATCTAATGCTGCACTTAAAACCATCTGTTTTCCAAAGAATCCTATAAGAGGAGGTATACCTACAAAAGAAAATATTGTAATAGCTAGACTTATAGCCAAGAAAGGATTTATGTAAAAGAATCCTTTTAATTGACTAACTAACTGTATAGGTGAATTATTTCTATCTACTAAATTATCTTTTTCAACATTATCATTTATATATGAATAAAAAGAATAACCTATGGCAATTAAAATTATAAATATATTTAAATTACTAATAGAATATTGAACTATATAAAATATAAATGCCTGAATAGATTCTATACTTGACACAGATAAAGCTAATAATATAAACCCTACATGAGAAATAGTACTATAAGCAAGTAATCTTTTTATTCTAAATTGAGTTAAACCGACAACAGTACCAACTATTAAAGATAAAAATGAACTCATTATTAAACTAAAAGTTCAACTTATTTCAAAAAAATTATTATTTGTATAATAAACCAATTGTAATAAAAATATAAAAATAGAAATTTTTGCAATTATAGCTACAAAAGCAGTAACTACTGTAGGTATAGCATCATAAACATCCGGAGATCAGAAATGGAAAGGAGCAGCACCAATTTTGACTAAAAACCCTAGACTAAATATTAATAAAGAAAAGTTAATATAATAAGGTTTATATCAAGAATTTATAGCAGTCATATCACTTATATTATTAATAATATATATAGCATCTAAACTACTAGTACCTGAATTAGCATACAATAAACTAGTACCTAGTAAAATGAAACATGAACTTAATCCTCCTATTAAAAAGTAAATTAAACCACCTATTGTAGATAATTCAGAATTTCTATATATAGTACTAAGTAAATATAAACCATAACTTTGTAATTCTATTGAAAGAAAAATAGAAACTAAGTCATTAGTTGAAATTAATAGACATGCACCTGTTATTATAAATAATAAAATAAGAGGGTATTCTATTATTTTAAATTGTTCTCCCATTTTATTCACAATTTTAGTTCTATAATAAGAAAAACTATTAAATAATAAATCTTTCAAAGAAGCATATTCCGAAGTTCAAAGTTTTCTATAATGAAAACCAGTTAATTGTAAAATTAATATACTTATTATAAAAATAAAAATATGGAAAACCTGTGTTATACTACTAATATAAACTAAACCTCCGTGTAAACCTATACCTTTATTTATAACAGACAAACTCGTAAAGTCCTGTAAAATACAATAAATCAAACCAATTATTGCAACTCTGTTAAATAATAATGACAAATCTCGTCTTGAAACAACGGCATTAGAAACTAATAAAAATAAAATAGTTAGCATTATCATTTAACAAACTAGGAGAGAAATTCGAATTCTCATTTTTAATGTATGAAATTAAAGTTCTAACCTGTTAAACTATCCTAGCTTTTAAGGGTGAATACCCTGGGTCGAACAGGGAACTTACTGTGCCACATACAGTCGCTCTACCATTGAACTATATTCACCTTATGTTGGAGTGATTCGAACACTCAATAGTAAATACCAAAAATTTATGACTTACCCATTAGTCCACAACATATACAAGAGAACTCGGACTCGAACCGAGATCGAGAAGGTTGAAGCTTCTTGTTTTAACCATTAAACTATTCTCTTATAAAAGTAAAACTTAAAAAGTACTACATTATTAAAAACCCTTTTTTAAAGTACTTTTTACAAAGCATACTTATATACGGACAATAAGATTTGAACTTACACAGTTTTCACCATTCTGGCCTAAACAGAACCTGTCTACCAAATTCCAGCACATCCGCTGCCCAAGATAAGATTCGAACTTATAACAAAAATAGCTTCAATATTTCACTCTACCAATTGAGTTACCTGAGCTTCCGACATTTCTGGATTTAAATACCAGACAACTATTATAGGTTGGAGGCATTAGGATTCGAACCTAAGTCTTTAACATGCAAAATTAATATTTTACCAACTAAATTATGCCCCCTTTATAATATCTTCCTCTTCATATCTAATTTGAACCATTTTTGATTTACAATGAGGTTTTATATTAAGCAACTTTTAAATAAAGGCTTTCGCCTATAGAGGGGTTCTCTAAATCCTTATCCGAAGAAGGACTCGAACCTTCACAGCGCTAGCTCACAAATTTTAAGTTTGTTATGTCTACCATTCCATCACTCGGATTTTTACTACACGAACTTAAATTACAACTGTACATAATATTAATTATATATAATATTATAAAAAGTTATGCACCTTGTGTACTAACTCTAAGGCTAAAGTGACTTGAACACTTATAATTACTGTTATGAGCAGTACACTTTACCAATTAAGTTATAGCCTCTCATGCGGATGAGGGAGTTGCACCCACGTTTTCTGATCATGAGTCAAATATGTTACTGTTACATTAATCCGCTTTGAACTAAGTCGGATTCGAACCGACGGTAGAAACATTGAAAATGTTTTGTCTTACCACTTGACTATTAATCCTTACAGTCCAGTGTAAGTATCGCACTTACTTCTATTGATTACAAAACAATTGCATTACTTTTATGCTAACCAGACGAAAGTATTTACAAATTTGATATATTATTTATTAGTGATTTATAAATTAGTACTTTATTCCTAAATATTTCAAATAAAGCCTATTCTGTTCGTAATATTATATTACGTATATTTAAGAAATATCTTAAGGTAAGTTTCAAGCCTATATGCTTTCAGCTTTTAACTTTAGCTAACTTAGCTTTCCTGCCATGCTTATACTATATATAAACCTAAGTGATAATAGAAAAATCCCGTATAACAATAACTATTATAATAATAATTACTATTATATTTTAAATTAATATTGGGCATATAAACAACAGGTAAACCATAGGTTAACAACGTATATTAAATATATACTTCTAGTTCCTTTCGTACAAAAGTTGTTCCTTATTATATTCTAATTCCCTCTAGAGGATGGAAACCATACTGTCTCACGACGTATTTAACCCAGCTCATGTAACTTTTTAATCGACGAACAGTCGTACCCTACATAGTTCCTGCATCCATGAGGATAAGTTAAGCCGACATCGAGGTGCCAAACCGCGCACTCATTTTGTACACTCTTGCGCAAATTAGCCTGTTCTATTTGTTATCATTTGAATTTCCATTTTTCACAAAATGGTTCAGACTATGTCTTCATTTTTATTATTAATACAATTTCATTATTTACTACTAATTCAACCTTTAACTGCAAAAGCCCCTACACGACGTTTTGAGTTGGCTATTGAATAAGTCACATTAGGTTTAAAGTGTCCTCTGTATAGTCCAGAAGATAATCTATTAAAAGAAGATTCTATATTTTTTAAACCTCCTTTTCACTTTAATTTATAGACAGCTCTATCTGCTCTATAACGTCTAGTTAATCTACCTCTTACTTCTAATCTTATACCACCCATATTTTTATGTTGAATTTCATCAAATGTTGATTTTTGAATTGTTTTCCTCATATTATTAATACCTATTAAAGTATAAGATGGATTGTTTGAATTTAGAGAAGTTAATTTTAGAGTTTGAGATCTTAAATATTTATTTTGTACATTGTACATATTTCTTAAAAACATGAAAAAATCTTTATCACTACTTAAATTAGACAATAGATGACCATCTTTATAAACATTATGAACTAAATTTCTATCTTTAAGATTTCTTAAGTCTGCTCTTTCTTTAACTGTATTTACTTTAGGAAACTTTGCTCTATTAATTATACTGTTTATTCCTCTCATTACAGAGAATCTTCTTTTTTTTAATTTTAAGGCTAAAGCTTTAGTAAAAATATCAGTATTATAGACAAGAGATTTTAAATTAATTATGTTATATTCTATTTTTTTATTTAAAATTTTTACTAACAAGTTATTTAACTTAGATAAGAAATATATTTCTTCAAATTTAAATTTATTTATTTTATATCCATAAACATGTCTTCTTATAATACTTAACTTTCTAACAAATTTGAACTTGTTTAAAACATACTTTTGTATGTATCTATTAAAAGATAAGTTACTATAATTCATTATTTTATTTAGCAATTCAAATTTAAATTCTAAAACTTTACTACTTCTAAGTATGAACTTATTATCTAAAAACTTTTCTATTAATTGATCTTTCAAAAATTTTATCCTGTTTTCAAAAAAACTTCTTTGTATGTTTAAAATCTTAGATCTGAAACTCTCAAAGAATCTTTTACTTTTCAGATATCTTTTATATAAGACTTTTTTTTGAGTATTTAGAACATATAAAGTTATTATTACTTTATTATTAGTATGTTTAATCTCAGTATTACTTACATATACTCTTCTTAATAAAGAATGTCTTCTTTTAAGAGACATATGTTTTATATTTAAAAACTTGTTTTTTAAATGTAAATTAAAATAAGATTTTATCATTTTATTTAAATTTAGATCATTTAAAGGTATATTTTTAAGATTATTTTTGTCATAAAAATACACAGTATTTTTTCATTCTTTGGCCACTGGTGCCTCATATTTTTCTCTATAGTCACTTAACTTTAAGTTAAATGGTATAAGTTTATATTTATTATTAATATTATTGTTAAATATTTTTAGTTTATTGTTCATTTTATTAAAAATAAATCTTATTTTGTTTTTTTTTGTAAAATTGTATTTAATATAAATGTTGGGTGTTATAAAGGATTATTGTTAGCACATCTCACCTTATAGTCGTTGAACGTTTTCATCTTATTTATAAAATTAGCCAAGACGAATTTCGCTTCAAGTTTACTTATAAAAGTAATTCTTGAATTTAACCCAATTTATTATTAATAATTATATAAAATAATTATTAAAGGACAAACATCCCTAGCGTAGCTTTACCTATAACCCAAGATCTTTCCTTTTTGCATCTTGTGATCCTACGCCCTGCTTACGCAACTGTAAGATTTGTTGTTAATCAAACAGTAAGGCACGATTTAGCCGTTGAGCCTTTTAAGTAATAGTCAACATTATTATAAAATATAATAACTAAAAAATATTAGAAAAATTCATAATATTTTTATTACATCTAATCTCTCGTTAGATAAAAATCGTACCTACTTCTATATAAACCTTGTTATTCAAACATCTGTCGTGCAGATGAACAAATAATTTGATAAGATAAAATACAGTAAAACTGTATAATATTACAAACAATATTTTGATGAATACAAAATGCACTCATACATTATTAATCTTAGACACTCCCATTTACTCTTTATGGGGTCTGTGCCCCGCATAAACTGTCTCCTAACGATAAGTTCCTTACCTAAGGCTACTTTTTTATTAAAAAAAGCTGAACTAGGTTAATTGACCAATATTCGTCTCCAAATATTAGTAAATTAGTTCATAAATACGGAATAAATATAAAGGATTTCCATTTGT
The DNA here is from genome assembly GCF_054776555.1 of Tessaracoccus terricola. Lineage (NCBI taxonomy): Bacteria > Bacillati > Actinomycetota > Actinomycetes > Propionibacteriales > Propionibacteriaceae > Tessaracoccus > Tessaracoccus terricola. The sequence goes on from NZ_BAAHBS010000011.1 coordinate 11,098, forward strand.
ATTACCTAATTTACCTTATAATCTAAACATATTTGATTCCGTACCCTATAATTAGTAACAGTAAAGCTGCATAGGGTCTTCTCGTCCAACTAGAGGTAAACTGTATCTTCACAGCTATTCCAAGTTCACTGAGTCAATCATAGAGACAGCTGTTGTATCGTTAAATCATTCATGCAAGACCGCATTTAACGGCCAAGGCATTTCGCTACCTTAGGACCCTCACGTTAAGGCCGCCATTGACCGGGGGTTCCGTCAACACCAAACTCTCTTAAAAAATTTAGTTATATCTGTTAACCAGCCGGGATTGGGCAGACATCACACTCAATACTTAGATTTTTAATCTTTGAGCAAAGTGCTGTGTTTTAATTAAACAGTCGTACAACACTATTTCATGCTTCTTCCTTTTTACCTGATATTAATCAAGACTAATGAGACCTCCTTATTCCGAAGTTACGTAGTCAATTTGCCGAGTTCCTTTATGATTGTTAGCTCATTATACGCCTTCGTATACTCTACTAGCTTACTTTTTTCAGTTTCTAGGTACGGTTTTTTATATTACTGTTTTTCCAGCACATTTAACACTTTAAATGTTGTTTAGTAATAAAGATTTTCTCATCATCAAAATCTTTAGATTTTTAATTTAGAGGCCGTTACTTAAAAATCCATAAGCTTAAGGCGGAGAATAACATAATAGCCTAATAATTAGACTATTACTCTTCTTCTTTTAGTTACTTATGTCACCATTCTCACTTGAGTTGTATCACTATATTTCTCTTTAAAAAAGAAAAATCTAATATAAACTCAACGTTCTGCTACCCCATAATATAACAGTGATTATATCATCACTATTAAAAATGGACAAGATGTCGGTATATTGTTTAGATCCGTTAAATTTTCGATGCTTCTAAAAATTAACAAGCGCTCTGTTACGAATTCATAAAATTATGGCTGCTTCTAAGCCCATCTTCTTGTCGACTCAAATAGAAACCTTCTTAATTTCACTTAACTAATAATTTTGGAACCTTAAATCTTGTTCTGGGCTGTTTCCCTTTTGACATACAACCTTAGCACTCTATGTCTGATAATTCAACATTCATCTTTGCCATTTCGAGTCTACATACTCACCGATAAAATCTTCACGATCCCCCGATATATACAAGTTAAAATGTATTTTTATTTAAAATATTTACACCTTGTCAGAGATTAAGTTCTGTACCTGCTAAGATGTTGTTTGAATTGCCTACTTTTATAGGTTTCGCAGAAAACCAGCTATCCTGGTCAGGTTTGTCTTTCACTAAACTTACCCTAATTCTTCGGATATCTATGCAACGATATTCCGTTCGGACTGTTTACATCCTGATTATGGTAAGATCACCAGGCTTCGGGTCTAACAATAGATACTACTCATTTTTTTGATAATTGGTTTAGCTACGCTAAAACTTGTATCTAATGTTAACTTGGTGACCCATTATGCAAAAGGTACGTTCTTGCTCTTAAAATTGCTCGAACTGCTTATAAAACTACTATTTCAAATTATTATTTCCCTCACGGTACTTATGTTCTCTATCGCTTATGTATAATATTTAGCCTTTGAGGAAGGTTCCCCGTAATATTCAAACTGAATTTTACTTTGTTGTATAGTTTATAACTATAGGCTCCTCTACTTTCATTCACACTACTCATAGAATCTCTTTTGATTTCTTTTCCTGAAGTTACTAAGATAATTCACTTCACTTCGTTTACTAAAGAATTTCTCTTAGAGTTAATATTTTTTTAATAAATTAAATCTCTGTTATACATAGCTTAAATATCCATAATAGTCTCTTTGTATACTTATATATGCATATATACACATATTATATATCTATTATTTTACATCTCTGTTTAATATAAATGTTCGGATTATTACGATTCGAACATAACTATTCCTCGACCCAAACGAGGCGCCTAACCACCTGGCTCTAATCCGTTTTATTTTCGCCCCTAAGATGAATCGAACACCTATCATGATATTAACAGTATCAAGCTCTACCATTGAGCTATAGAAGCCTACAAATTTATCCACACCCATCCCCTTCACTGCCTCTTATATAACTCATTCTTTACTTTTTGGGTAATACAAAACGTATGTTTTGTAATATAAATATTATTGTTGGTTAAGTGATATAGGTAATAGAACTCCTACCACTTCTTCTTATTTATTGAATTGCAAAGAGATAAGAGAAAATACAACTCCTCAGTGAATGTCATTGTTGGTTAAGGGGGTAATATAGTGTACATTCAGAGAATATGGGATTCGAACCCATGAAAGACACATCTTTAGTTATTTTCAAGATAACCGCCATAAACCACTCGACCAATTCTCTTATAATTCTTTCAAGAGTCGAACTTGAATTTCATTCTTATCAAAAATGCACTTTACCCTTAAGTTAAAGAATTATATTAAGAGATAGGCGATTTGAACGCCTAGCCTTCCGTGTGTAAAACGGCTGCTCTACCGTTAAGCTAATCTCTTTTCAAATTATCTTTTCAAATTATCTTTTAATTGTTATTACTATCGTTCCAACCATAGCTAATAGTATTATGAAAGCAGTAAGAATTAATCATAAACTATAACTAGTATACATAATATTTCCTATATTAGAAATATTATTCACATCTATTAAATTTCCACTTCAGTCATTACTACTTGAATAATATAAATTATTATTATCACCAGTAATATTAATATTATTTTGATTTGAATATTTATTATGTAACATATTATTTATATTCGAAAAATAATTATTTATTACTCCTGTACTATAAGGGAATATTGGAAACACAGAGTAATTCACTAGAATTGGGATTATAAGAGCTAAAGCTACACTATTTTTATTATTGTTTTGTAATTCACTAATTCTTATATTAATTAACATTAATATAAATAAAAATAATATAGATACTGCTCCTAAGTAAATTATTAAGTAGGATAATCCTATAAAACTTAAACCTGTTAGTATTAAATATGAAGATACACCTCCAAATAACCCTATTAAAAATAATATAGAAACTATAGGGTTTTTACTAATAATTATGTATATACCACATATGATAATAAATATAGATAGTATATCTAATACTTCTACATTATATTTATTAGTAATAGTTTCATTAATAAAAAATAAACCAGTCAAATTCGTATTTTAACCTTTATACCTGTAAGGTTTATCGTAAGACTCTACGAATGAGACTACGGAAGAAGAACACTCAAGTGTTTACACACAATATTTAATTAATACCTTGTCTTACTGAGATTTATTCTTCTTTCATTTAAATAACGACTCAAGTCGGATTCGGACCGACATCTCCTTCCTTGACAAGGAAGTACTTTACCAATTAAGCTACTAAGTCTTAAAAACATCCGTCTAAATATAAGGTTATTGTTGAACTATAACCAATCTAGCCTTGATGAACGGAAAATTAACGCAACTAGCCGGACTTGAACCGACAATATTCGTGTGGAAGACGATTGGTTTACCATTAACCTATAGAAGCTTTAATCATATAATTTTACCATATATTTACCTTATTTTACTTTATAACTTTTCATCTGTTATAATTATTCGATCTACTGAACTTACTAAATTCTATTACATATATCGAATTCTTCCCTAAGTAGATAAGGTATTTAAATCGATCAAATAGAAGGTTTACTGTAAAACATTGCGAATAAGACTACGGAAGAAGAGTGATTTGAACACTCAAGTGTTTACACACAATATTTAGTAGATACCTTGTCTTACCGATGACTATTCTTCCTTTGGGGTTTATAGGATTCGAACCTATATCTTGATGATTAAAAGTCATGTGCATTACCATTATACTAAAACCCCTTTTACAAATACATCTTAAAATTTGTTTTACTAACTTCCTCAGTAATAGATCGCAATGTATAAGAATAATCATACCACATCCACAAAATGTCAGTATAAAATTCCACCTTCATATCCTACATGATGATGATCTGTTAAGTGGTATGCATAGATTCTTCATAAACCTACTGCTAAGAAAATTGTTCCTATTATAACATGAAATCCGTGGAAACCAGTACCAAAATAGAAACATGATCCATATACACCATCACTTATAGTGAAAGAAGATACACTATACTCTACAACTTGGAATATAGTAAATATAGTAGCTAAAACCACTGTAGCTATTGAACCATATAAACTTCCTGCTCTATCTCCTTTTATTAAAGCATGATGACCATATGTAATAGTTGCTCCACTTGATAATAATATTACTGTGTTAAGCAATGGTAATTCAAAAGGATTTATAGGATCTATTCCCATAGGTGGTCATTGAGCTCCTAATTCTACAGTTGGTGTTAATGCACTATGGAAGAATGCTCAGAAGATTGCTAAGAAGAATAATGCTTCTGTAACTATAAATAAGATAATACCTAAGTTAATTCCTTTTTGTACAGCAAATGTATGATCTCCTAAGAATGTACCCTCAGCTATTATATCTCTAAATCATAAAGACATAGAGGCTATAACTAATACAACAGAAATATATCATAAAATATATGTATTGTAAAAATTATGCATTGATAAAGCAGTAGTAAGCCCTAAAGTCCCTAAACTTATACTAGTGTATAGAGGTCAAGGTGAAGGAGATACTAAATGATAAGGATGAAATTGAAAATTACTTCTTATACTAGTAGTCATTTTAATTTTATATTACTCTCTTTCGTACATAAATATATATGTAGGATGTATACCTATTTAGGAAGAAAAGGACTCGAACCTTCGATAGCTAAAAGCTATTGAGTTTACAGCTCAACCCGTCATACCTACAAACGGGACCTTCCTTTTGTTATTAATAATTATTATTAATAACAGCCTATAACACGCTTTCTTAAAAAAGAAAGCAATTTCAGACCTGGGTATACTAATATATAGTATTTCCGTTTTTGTTATGGTTAATCAATCCCGTGCAACTTCCACTACACGAACCGTATTTCGACTTAACACTAATCAGAGTCTCGCATACGGTGAATCCTATTATAAAGATCTAATTATAACTATTATATATTTATAATAAAAAAGCAAACTTATTGCGGAGCACTCCTTTCAGCATGTGACGAGTGGTTAGTACCAATCCGAGGTTGTATTCACCGTGACATGGTGATTCACGATTACTAGCAATTACTTATTCATATAGTCGAATTTCAGACTACAATCCTTTTGTTTGTATCCTATTTTTTGAGATTAGCTTAAATTCGCATTTTCGCATCTCTTTGTTTAGGAGTACTGCGGCACGTTTATAGCCCACAATATTAGGGCCATGATGACTTGTCTTTGTCCTCTTTATTATTTCCGGTATACAGAAAAAATTCTCTATTATATCTTTTATAAATAGAGATAAGGATTCCGTTAATTACATGGAGAAACCCACAGTTTCACAACATTAACTGAAAACAGCCGTGCAACACCTGTATCTTAACTTATCATTAAGTATTCAAATTGTGGTAAGGTTTTTCGTGGATCATCGAATTAAACAACATACTTCACTACTGGTGTCAGAAACGGTCTAGTGATTTCAGTTCCGGTGTTGCCACTTTACTCTTGAGGTGAAATGCTTACACTTTCATTTATAGACCAAACTATGTCTAATCTATGGCATTCATCATTGTCTGCAGAGACTACTGGGGTGCCTAATCCTGTTCGTTACCTAAGCCTTCGTCCCTCAACGTCAGTTTTTACATAGAAGACTGCCTTCGCCTTTACCAGTCCCTAGAGTATCACAGAATTTCATCTCTCCACCTAAAAGTACTGTACTTCTTACATAAAACTCTAGCCAAATACTACTTATAAAGTCATGTTGGCCGTCTAGGTACCCTTTAAACCTACTTAAGATGAATAACACTTGTCTCTTACGTATTACCGCGACTGCTGGCACGTAATTAGTCAAGACTTTTTATATATATTGTCATTATCAATATATAGACAAAACTTCATTTGATAACCAATTGTCATTTCCCTAAGTTGCCAGTTCGGCCGTTAGGCCATTGACCAAAATTCCTCACTGCTGTGCATATATGCATTGGGGTTTTTTCAGACCCAATGTGATCGATCAACCTTTCAGTTACGACTAAGGAAATTAGCGGCTTGTTAAGCCATTACCTTAACAACTACCTTTTCCTGCAATATTTATCGTCCTCTCAAAGCAGTGGTAACTTACCACCTTTTTTTTTATTATAAGGGATTTTAATACCCCCTTACTTCAAGATAGGCAAAAATATCTTATACTCACCCTTACACCACTATTAATTTAATTTTTCAATTGTATTAATCGTACGATTAGCATGTGTCAAGCACTTAGACAGCGTTCAATCAGAGCTATCACCAAACTCATCTAAATATATATGAAAGAAAATAATAGACATAAACATATGGCTATGATATTTCCATCATATCACTTATTAATATAAACATTATGGATATAAATAAGCTTTTTTCTGTCTAAATTATTAATAAAATATACATTAATGCAGGATTAATCGTTCGCCAAATAAATATGTTTAACAAGAAATTGTTAATATTATTTGAATAATTTCTGTTATATACCTTTATATTCATATAAATAATTTTTAAAATCAGAACTTTTCTTGTTATATCACTAATTTGAAAAAATAAAATTAGTATTAAAAATAAATTGTATACACAATTCACTTAATAGCTATTAGTGCATATCTAGACCATCTCTTATATAACTACTTGTTAAAACAACAAATACTTGAGCTTGAATAAATGCAATACCAAATTCTAACCCTGAGAATGCTATTATAAATGCTAATGGTATTAAACCTAAGAAGAAGAATATAATTCCAGAAGTCATTATATTATAAGTAAAACCAGCTAATATAGCTAACAACATGTGTCCTGAAAGGATATTAGCAGCTAATCTTAGACCTAAAGAAACATTTCTAGCTAAATGTGAAATAAGTTCTATAAACACTAGTAAAGGTAATAAACCTAATGGGCAACCTGCTGGAACTAAGATAGCAAAGAATTTTAGTCCATGTTTTTGAAATCCTAAAATAGTTGCTCCTATAACTATAGTGAAACTAAGAGAGAAAGTTAAAACAAAATGACTTGTAGATGCAAAACTGTAAGGCACCAGACCTATTAAATTATTTATTAATATAAAAAGAAATAAAGTATATATTAAAGGGAAAAATACTTGTCCTTGTTTTGCATTAATTTGACCTACAACTATACTTTGAATAGTTGCATATAATGATTCTTGACTTATCGATCATTTATTTCCTATTAATTTATTATAATTTGTACTTAATAAATTGATTATTAATATAAATGATGCACCTAAGATTAAGTATAATCCTATGTTTGTTAAAGATAATTGTAAATTATTTAAAAATGATAATTTTATGTTAAAAAAATCTCTTATTTCAAATTGACTTAAAGGATTTGTAAAATATGTGTAAATGATATTATTGTTTATCATAGATTAGAAATATATTATTAATTGTCAGCCTTAAAAAAAAAAATGTTTGTTTGTATTTGTTTGTTTGTCACATGATTTAATAATATTTCCTTGTTAAAATTTTAAGATTATTTCTGAAAATATTATATAACTAAATATTATTTATTTTTTTAATAAATAAACGAGAAATAAATAATCTAACTATTCTTGGTAACACGTAGTTAGATAATATGTATAATATTCCAACTATTAATGCAAAAGTAAAAAATACTTCATTCATATAATAAAAAGGTACTAATTGAGGCATATTTTCTGTTATATTTTGGTTAATACTACATAAAGTATTATTTTAAATTATGAAAAATAACATCTTTTTAGTTTATTTAGGGATATTTTGAAGATTCTGTATAAAAAAACAAATAAACCTTCATTTAACCCATATTTAATCAATAAAGATGTGTATAAAAATTATATCTTATTTAATACGGATCAAAGTAAGCAATATAAACGAAACAAATGAACTAGTTTAATAAAATATTACTAGGTAATATTAAATAAATTATACTTTATATATTAAATTATTAACAAAGTAATGTAAACCATCTAAAATTACAGAAGGGTATATTCCTAATACTACAGTAAATATTGTTAATATTAATAATATTAAGAATTCTCTTTTATTAACATCAAATATATTTTCTTCTTTTAATAATTGAGTAAAGAACCCTCCAAAAGAAATTCTGTTAAACATAAAGATAGTATATGCTGCAGATAATACTATAGAAGAACAAGCAAGTATTCCTAATAAAGGTAATCTTTCTAATACTCCGTAAAGAGACATAAATTCACCTATAAAGTTTAAAGTTAAAGGTGCACCACAATTTCCTAAACATAGAATAAAGTATAGTATAGAGAATAATGGCATTAATTGTGCCATACCTCTGTAGAAATATATAATTCTTGTATGAGATCTATCATATAATATACCTCCAACACATATAAATAGACCACTAGATACAAATCCATGAGCTAAACCTAACACTATAGCTCCTTCTATTCCTTGGATACTGTTACTAAATGCTCCTATTAAATAGACTGCTGCGTGAGATACAGAACTATAAGCTATTAATTCTTTAATATCTATAGTTCTTAATGTACTAAAACTAGCATATAGGATAGTTATTACTCCTATAGTATAAATAACAAAAGTATAGTTTAAAGATGCTTTATTTAAAATAGGTAAGATTAGTTTAAATATACCATATAAACTTAATTTTAAAACTATAGCTGCTAATACTATACTTCCACCTAAAGGAGACTCAACGTGAGCTTTTAATAATCAGTTATTTAAAAATATTACAGGAGTTTTTACAGCAAATGAGATAAATATACCTATAAATAAGAATATTTGAGTGAAATAGTCAAAATTTGTTTTAAATAATACATCATAATCTACTGTTCCCACTATTGAATATATAGTTAATATAGATAGTAATAAGAATAAAGATCCTCATAATGTGTATAAGAATATATAATAACTTGCTCTTACTTTATTACTAGATCCATATAGACCTATTAATAAGAATAAAGGAGGTAATGTACTTTCAAAGAAAATATAAAACATTAACATGTCTAAAGCTAAGAATACTCCTAATAGTAATGACTCTAATAATAACATTATGATTAAATAAGATTTAATATTTTGTTTTATTGAATTTCAATTAGATACTAAAGCTATCGGCATAATTATAGTTGTTAATAGTACAAAGTATATAGATATCCCATCTATACCTAAATATACATTATAATGTTGTATATTATAATGTTCTTGTACAAATTGAAAATTATTACTACTAAAATTAAAAAAAATTAATATAATAAAAGATAAAATTAAATTTAATAGACTTGTTCCTAAAGCTACATTCTTCATATATAAAACATAACCTTTACCAACATTAGTCTCATTTAATAAAGATACAATAAACATCCCTAAAACAGGGACTATTAATAATAATCATAAAAACACGAATAAATAATTCATGTTTAGCTTTCTTCAAAAATCTTTATTCACCGTTTAATAATAAAATTAATATTAAGATAGATGTTCTGGAAAAATATACACGAATAAAACCAAGTTTATGAATAATACTTCTATAAGAGTATTAAAGTATCTAAGCAATATTATGTTTTATGCATCCTACTAGACGACTACTTATTCTATCTCTATTGCAAAATTATTTTATTTACGCTTGAATTCTAAAAAGAAATGTCTTATTTCTTTCATTAAATTTTCCATTCTTTTCATTAGAATATATTCACATTTATTAAAAATGCGTCAAATTGGAACAATATACAAGGTATTAATACAATAAATGCAAATAATAATGGTAATAATACTGTTCAACAGAATGACATTAATTGATCAAATCTTATTCTAGGGAATGAAGCTCTAACTCAAATAAAAACAAAAACTAATATTGAACTTTTCAATCCTATAGTTAAACCAGAGAATAAACCATTCATAAAAGGATTTTTTAATAATTCTTGAAGTTTAATGTTTTCATATGAGTGTATTAAATCTATATCAAAGATATAAACTCATATATAATTTAATTTATCTAATAAATAAATTATATCGTAAGATACTAAATATCCTCCCATAAAGAATATAGCAGTTAATATACACATTATTAATATACTAGAGTACTCCGCTAGGAAAAAGAAAACAAAAATAACAGCTGCGTGTTCTGTCATAAACCCACTAACTAGTTCTGATTCTGCTTCTGCTAAATCAAAAGGAGCTCTATTAGTTTCAGCCACAGATCCTATAAAGAATATTAATAAAATAGGTAATAGAGGTAACATAAATCAAACCATTTTTTGTAATTGTACAGTTACATTAAGATTTAAACTATTAGTAATCATAACGATTATTAATATAGCAGAACTTAAAACCAACTCATAACTTATCAATTGAGCAGTACTACGCAATGATCCTAAGAAAGCATATTTACTGTTAGCACTTCATCCTGCAAGTAAAATTCCATATGTAGCTATAGATGATACGGCTAGAATATAGAATATTCCTAAATCTAAATCTGAAACAGATAATCCAGGACCATAAGGTATAACCGCAAAACCTAATAAAGCAAATATTAATGTAACAACAGGACCTAAGAAAAATAAAAACATATTAGATTGTGTAGGTGCTACATATTCTTTTAATATAAGTTTCAAAGCATCTGCAAAAGCTTGTAATAACCCATAATATCCTACAGCATTTGGTCCAAGTCTTCTTTGCATACTAGCCATTGTTTTTCTTTCTGCTACTGTTACATAAGCTACAGCAAGCAATCCGGGCAATAATAATAAAACAACTTCTAAGAAAGATAACAGATTTGTATAATTGTTTATGTAAATATTGTCTACGTTTATATAATTATTCATAATTTTCTTTTTTTTTAATTGACAGCCTTAAAATTAAAGTTATTTGATGGAAACCTTTATAAAATAACAATTTATATAAAATAAAATTTACTTTTTAAATTTTGACTATTCCCTACTTAATATAAACAAGGAATAGCTTTACTTCATTTTAGGGTCGAACTAAAATCGGAATATTAGAAGTATTCTGCTCTGCCATTGAGCTAATGAAGCTTTTTGTTCGCACAATGTGCCTAAGCATGCATAGAGTTCAATGCATAACTTATTCCGACACACATGCCTTTAGGTGGGCTATTTTAAGCCCACTCTAAACTATTGTAATTTTTATACCAATACAGTTAAATTTGTATCAAACTAACTTTATACGGGTAATCTTCCAAATGCGTACGGTTTAGGTTGTCTATTTAAAGGACTCTAAACTATATGATTTCCATACCAACATAGTTAAATAACTTTGTATAGGTAATGTCTCAAATGCAAATGGTTTAAATGGACTATTTAAATCTCATTCTATATTATAAAATTTTGTTCCAATACAGTTAAATTTGCACCAAATTAACTTTGTAAAGGTAATGACACAAATGCGTGCGGTTTAGGTGGACTACTTAAAGCTCACTCTAAACTATTGTAATTTCTATTCAAGTATCCTCTTAAAGAATCAGTGTGGAAAGGAAGTGTTAATCAAGGGTATCTTGTAGCAACTTCTCCTACTGTTAGTTGTTGGAATACTATAAATAAGAATAATCAAGCAGCTACTACACTTACTATTGATCCAAAACTACTTACTAAGTTTCATCCTGTAAATGCATCAGGGTAATCACTTATTCTTCTAGGCATTCCTTGTAAACCTAAGAAATGTTGAGGGAAGAATGTTAAATTAACTCCGATGAATAATAATCAGAATTGAAGTTTAGCTAAGTAGATGTTATAATTTAAACCTAATATCTTAGGTGATCAGAAATATCATCCACTGAACATAGCAAATACAGCTCCCATACTTAATACGTAGTGGAAATGCTTAAAAAACTTTTATTTCTCCTGAGATAATATTTTCTCTACGGATTTCAGATTTTTTTTTAATATTTTTATAACACTCACATATTCTTTGAACAAAGATTTAGATTCATTAGGAAAAAACTCCTCTTTTTCTTTGTTTATATCTATAACAATCTTTTTAAATTTATTTTCTTGATTATTATAAGCTTTGTATTCATATTTAACATTATTTAATTGTTCATGAATTGTAAATTTAGGCTTATCCTCTATATTAATACTTTCTTTCCAGTTTCTCTTTTTACTAAAAGATTCTTGTTTGAAAGTAGTATTAGAATAATCTTTATTTAAATTTTTCTTTTGAAGATCTAATATTTTTTCTTTTAAAGAAGAAGCTCTCTTTTTATTTTTCTTCTTGTTTTTTAAATCAAAGAAAAAATTTACATTAGGCTTTTTAGGTTTATTATCCTTATTTTTAACTCATTTGTAATCTAATGATAATTTTAAATCTTTTAATTTGTTTACAATATTCATATTCAAAAAAAATCCTTTAAAATAAGTTATTATCAAAATTAAAAGTTTTTGTCCTATTATAATTAGTACTAATAAATTAAGGATTAATAAACCAAACAACATATACTTAACTATATTATGATACATAGGAAAGTATTGTTTCAATTCATGATTTTTTACTCAATTTTTAGTTATTTTAATTAATTTAATTAAAACGCCTGTTAAAAAGAAAAAACTAAATATGTATCTATATAACATATCCAGATCTATTATAATAATGTAAGCACAATAAACTAAAATCAAGAGTTCTGTTTTTCTTATGCCTTTATTACTTTTTTTAGTTAATGCTATATATCCTTTATTTATTAAATAATGAATATTATAATAAAACCCTAAGTATATATGCTTGTTTGGAGTGAAAAGAATAAATTTGAGTATATTAAAAATTAATATTAAAAAAAATCAGTAATAATCGTTAACGTTATTTCACGTGTGCAACCCTATCATTTGTAGAGTATTAATAGTCAGGACTATATCATAACCCATATATTTTTAATATAATAAGTATTTACGAACACAAGGAACTTTATATCATAAAGGATTGTCATATTTAAATCAATCTATTAAAAAATTACTATATATTTTATGCTCTAAACTATCTTTAGGGTATGTTTTATATTTTCTAATTTCTATAAAAGATTTAATTTTTGTAACTCTATAAAATTTCATATCGTTATACAACCTATTATTCATAAAGTAATCGTATATAAATAGCATATTATCTACATTTTGAAATTTAAAGGAAATAAATGAGAATTTCTTTGATTTAGAATCTTTACGTATAACAATTCTTGGTTTAGAGTTTCATATAGTGTCATCGAAGTTTAATTTAGATGTATATTCATTATATTTAAATTCTAAATTACATTCTATTCTGTTTCCGGCATAATTAAATATTATACTTCCGTTACTATCAACTAAGCCTGCAAAATAGGGATCATATTTTCCTATATTATAATCAGCTTCAATATAATCTAGATTATATAAAGTGCAAGCTTCTTTAAAACTAGGTACTTTAAGTCTAATCAGCCCATTAATATTGTTAAGAATATACGTCATATTTTCTTTAGTTGACACTATATAAATAGAGTAAGATTTATTTTTATCTGTTCTAATCTTACCTATATGTAAACAATCTTGTATACGGGTTAATATCCTAATATTTTTGTTATGTAATTTTATTCTAATTTGTTTAAGAACTCTTTTATTACTAACAGGATCTAATCTAATATCAAAATTTCCATTCCCATCTATTATACCACTAAATCATTTTCAAAATTTGAAATTTCTAGAAATGGGTCACTGACGTGTAGTCTCTGAGAATCCTTTGCAGTTTTCTGCTGATTGGAAATCCTCAAGTTTAAACTTTGTCGTATTAAACTTAATCGTCATATTATTATTTTGACTATTTAAAAGAATATTATTCTTACTAGCATCTAGTTTGTAAAGATAAGACGTATTAATAAATAGTAAATAATACACTAGTATCCGTCCCAGCATATAGTCAGTTTCATCTATGTTATTTATATAAAATAACATATTGCGGCCCACACGAGCAACTACGTAATAAGTATCATGGAATGCTATATCAAGAGAAGCATTAGCTAAAACTACACCACTTAATCCACCTATAGTGAACATAAATACAAAACCTATTCCAAATAACATAGAAGGTGTTAATTTAATAGATCCTCCGTAGCATGTAGCTAATCATGAGAATATTTTAATTCCAGTAGGAACAGCTATTATTAAAGTAGCAGCTGTGAAGTAAGCTCTTGTATCTACATCTAAACCAACTGTATACATATGATGACTTCAAACTATGAATCCTAATATTCCAATAGACATCATAGCATAAACCATACCTATGTAACCAAATATAGATTTATTAGAGTTAGCAGATAAAGTTGTACTAATTATACCAAAACCTGGTATAATTAAAATATAAACCTCAGGATGTCCGAAGAATCAGAAAAGATGTTGGTATAATATTGGGTCACCTCCCCCTGCTGCTTCAAAGAAAGAAGTGTTAAAGTTTCTATCTGTTAATACCATAGTAATACCACCGGCTAATACTGGTAAAGATAGTAATAATAAAACAGCTGTTATAACTACAGCTCACCCAAATAAAGCTAATTTGTGTAATTTAATTCCAGGAGTTCTCATATTAGCAATAGTAGTAATAAAGTTTATAGCACCTAATAAACTACTTACTCCGGATAAATGTAAAGCAAAAATACCTAAATCTACACTAGGTCCACTATGACTTTGTATTCCTGCTAAAGGTGGGTAAAGAGTTCATCCTGTACCTGCACCTCCTTCTATACATGAAGAGAATATTAGAAATAGTAAACTTGGAGGTAATAATCAGAAACTTATATTATTAAGTCTAGGGAATGCCATATCTGGACCCCCTACCATTAAAGGTAATAAGAAATTACCAAAACCTCCAATTAATGCGGGCATAACCATAAAGAATATCATTAAGATTCCATGCGCCGTAATTATACTATTATATAATTGATTATCGGAGATATATTGTATACCAGGTCCACTTAATTCTAATCTAATTAATACAGAAAAAGCAGTTCCCAGTAACCCTGAAAATAAAGCAAAGATTAAATAAAGATTACCTATATCTTTAGCATTAGTAGAAAAAAATCATCTCTCTATATTCATACTAATGGAAGATATCTTAGCGTTCAAAGACCGCTCCGTAATCATTTTTTAATATATGATTTAAGAAAGATTTCGTATAAATGAAATATTATCGCTAAAAATCCACTATTCTAACATTAATTTTTTATATTAATATAAAGTATACATATCTGAATAGCCTTTTTAGGTCAATTATTTCAAAAATAAGGACTTTAAGGAAATTCCATGAATATCTATTTAATTTTTTGGTGTCTAAACTATTCTTATAAAGAATTATAAAATATCACACAATTCTTTAGAAATGCGCCTTTTCGGGTGTCTAAATTATTCTCATAAAGAATAATAAAATATCACAGCGCCCGACCTCCTCCTTTCCAAAGAATATTTCATACGTATTCCTTGAGTCATGCCTATACTTTATTTATCTATCCCTTAAATAAGGAAGCCCTAATAAAGGGAATGAATAAAAAGAATAAGGATAAACAAAGAATAAACAAAAGAGAAGAGCACAGCTTAATTTAAATATAGCCAGTATTTAAAAATAAATCATTGTAAGATTACAACAAATACTATCTTATAAATCAAGTAATTACCAATAGTTATAAAATTAATTTATAATATTGACGCAAAATATATAAACAGATAGAGCTTTACCGAATATTCTATTAATAATAAAGATATACTAAATACATATAAATCACGATAGATAAATGATGTTTTCCGTAAATATATTGTAGATTATACATATTAAATTTATTTTTAGATTCTTGGTCTTTTAGATCCTGAAGATACCTCTCCAGATCCATCATGAGGTCTTTTAGATCCTGAAGATCCCTCTCCATTCTTAGGACTAGGAGATTCTTCTCTATTATTAGTACTAGGAGATTCCTCTCTATAATAATGAATAGGAGATCCATCATCAGAAAAACTTGGTCTACCTCTCGGATTATTCATTCGCTCTCAAAAAGTTTGATGGTCTGGCGAATGGCCACCAGGAGGAGTAGGAGTATAAAATCACTGGTGATGATGACCATCACTATCAAAGTAACCATTCGAGTCTGCGTCGGATATATCCCCATTATTGTTTCCTCCCTGCCCACTAGGATTACTAGGTGTTTGAGGGTGTTCACTAGGCTGACCAGATGGTTGGTGTCCACCAGGATGACTAGGTGTTTGAGGGTGTTCACTAGGATTCCCGTTTCCTTGGTTGGGAATCTCAGTCACAGGGTTTAATATAGCATTTTCAGGGTTAGTATTTGAACCAGTAGAATTGATATTTGAACCAGTAGATGAACTGTTATAGGTTATCCCCTTCAGGGGTATTTTCTGGAGTATTTAAGGGCTCCATTGGTAAACCTAAAAGTAAATTATTCGAATTATAAAACACATAAAGATATTCAAATAAATCATTTAAACCATAAAACACAGAATTTAAATCAGATATATTTATATTATATTTAAAATTAGAAAAAATTCATAGAATTCTTGATATAATTAAAAATAATATCCAACACTTTCATATATTTAATGGACTTATATTCAGCACCAATATATATCAACCCTTAATTAATATTCATTTGAATGAATTAAATATACCGGATTCTAGGACTAAAGCAAAGAAGAAATATTTCTTCTTCCCCTACTTAAAATAACTATAAAAATGTTAATACATAACATAGATAACAATAAAGTATTATTAATGTCAAATAAATAGAAATTATTACCCATTAGATATACAATAATACCTATTATTATGTATAATGCATAATTAGTAACCATACCTGTACTTAAACTGTTTATTAATTTACCTGCAGATAATAATAGTTTCTCAGCCCCAAAAGGCCCTATTAATTCAATACTACCTCTATCTAAAATTTTCGTAGTTTGACCTCCTAATCTTAGAGTTAAGTCAACTATATATTTATTAACAAATAATTCTATTAATAGACGCTGGTTAAAGAATCCAAATATATTATAACCTAAGTTAGTTAATTTAAAACTGTTAGTTAAAGAAGGATAAAATTCAAATAGTACTATTGCAAATCCTGTAGCAATTACTGTTAAGATAAATGGTAA
>NZ_BAAHBS010000012.1:0-504 GCF_054776555.1 Tessaracoccus terricola
TCAAGGCCATCCAACCAGCCAATCGGTATAATATGGATGAGACTGGCATCCTAGAGGGTCGAGGGTCTAATGGCCTAGTCCTAGGATCTACAGAGGCCCGGAATCTACAGAAAAAACAGCCTGGATCAAGGGCCTGGACCACTCTGGTTGAGTGTATCAGTGCTATAGGCTCTGCAGTGCCACCTCTTGTCATCTACAAGGGCAGGTCTATTCAACAACAATGGTTTCCTCTAGACCTTCAACCTTATGCCAACTGGAGGTTCCATACAACAGAAAATGGGTGGACAGATAATGAGACAGCTATATACTGGCTCCAGGAAATCTTCATCCCATCAACCCAACCTACAGACCCTTCTACAGCCCGTCTACTCATCCTAGATGGCCATGGAAGCCATGAGTCAACTGAATTCATGTATCTCTGCTATATTAACAAGATACATCTACTCTATCTACCTCCTCATACCTCCCATGTCCTATAGCCCTTAGATCAATCAGTTTTTGGAC
>NZ_BAAHBS010000013.1:0-2184 GCF_054776555.1 Tessaracoccus terricola
CCAGGAGGTTGGCTTGGAAGCAGCCACCCTTGAAAGAGTGCGTAATAGCTCACTGGTCAAGTGATTCTGCGCCGACAATTTAGCGGGGCTCAAGTTATCCGCCGAAGCTATGGCACTCGTGCATATGACAGTAATGTCGCACGGGTGGGTAGGGGAGCGTCGTGTGCGCGTTGAAGCGGCGGGGTGACCCAGTCGTGGAGAGCACACGAGTGAGAATGCAGGCATGAGTAGCGAAAGACGGGTGAGAAACCCGTCCGCCGAATATCCAAGGGTTCCAGGGTCAAGCTAATCTGCCCTGGGTAAGTCGGGACCTAAGGCGAGGCCGACAGGCGTAGTCGATGGACAACGGGTTGATATTCCCGTACCCGTATCACACGGCCCCTGCTGAATCGAGTGATGCTAAGCATGCGAGGCTGGTTGATGTCTTCGGACGGATGCCGGCTGAGTCTGTGACCCGAACTCGTATTAGGCAAGCTGCGGAGGGACGCAGGAAGGTAGCTCATCCCGGGCGTTGGTTGTCCCGGGCTAAGTGTGTAGGGCGAGGCGTAGGTAAATCCGCGTCTCATCAAGCCTGAGACATGATGGGTCTGCACGTTTGTGTGGATTGAGTGATCCTATGCTGCCTAGAAAAGCTTCGTGAGCGACGTGTGTTGCGGCCCGTACCCCAAACCGACACAGGTGGATAGGTAGAGAATACCAAGGCGATCGAGATAATCATGGTGAAGGAACTCGGCAAAATACCCCCGTAACTTCGGGATAAGGGGGACCGGATACGTATTAGAATTTTCTTCGAAAGCGTTGAAGGTCGCAGAGACCAGGCCCAAGCGACTGTTTACTAAAAACACAGGTCCGTGCTAAGTCGAAAGACGATGTATACGGACTGACTCCTGCCCGGTGCTGGAAGGTTAAGGGGAAGTGTTAGCCGTATGGCGAAGCGCTGAACTTAAGCCCCAGTAAACGGCGGTGGTAACTATAACCATCCTAAGGTAGCGAAATTCCTTGTCGGGTAAGTTCCGACCTGCACGAATGGAGTAACGATTTGGGCGCTGTCTCCACCATGAACTCGGCGAAATTGCATTACGAGTAAAGATGCTCGTTACGCGCAGCAGGACGGAAAGACCCCGGGACCTTTACTATAGTTTGGTATTGGTGATTGGGACGACTTGTGTAGGATAGGTGGGAGACTTTGAAGCCCGGACGCCAGTTCGGGTGGAGTCATCGTTGAAATACCACTCTGGTCGTTCTAGTTATCTAACCTAGGTCCATTATCTGGATCAGGGACAGTGCCTGATGGGTAGTTTGACTGGGGCGGTCGCCTCCTAAAAGGTAACGGAGGCGCCCAAAGGTTCCCTCAGCCTGGTTGGTAATCAGGTTTCGAGTGTAAGTGCACAAGGGAGCTTGACTGCGAGAGAGACATCTCGAGCAGGGACGAAAGTCGGGACTAGTGATCTTCTGGTGGCATATGGAAGCGCCAGGACTCAACGGATAAAAGGTACCCCGGGGATAACAGGCTGATCTTGCCCGAGCGTCCATAGCGACGGCATGGTTTGGCACCTCGATGTCGGCTCGTCGCATCCTGGGGCTGGAGTCGGTCCCAAGGGTTGGGCTGTTCGCCCATTAAAGCGGCACGCGAGCTGGGTTTAGAACGTCGTGAGACAGTTCGGTCCCTATCCGCTGCGCGCGTAGGAGTCTTGAGAAGAGCTGTCCTTAGTACGAGAGGACCGGGACGGACTAACCTCTGGTGTGCCAGTTGTTCTGCCAAGAGCACGGCTGGTTGGCTACGTTGGGAAGTGATAACCGCTGAAAGCATCTAAGCGGGAAGCACGCTTCAAGATGAGGGCTCCCACAGAATTAATCTGGTAAGGCCCCCTGTAGCCCACAGGGTGATAGGTCGGATGTGGAAGTGCTGAAAGGCATGGAGCTGACCGATACTAATAGGCCGAGGGCTTGTTCCTACAAAGATGCTACGCGTCCACTGTGAGGTTCTCGAGATACGGTCGGGAACCGAAGAGATAATTCAATATTTCTTGCCGGTTTCTTCGATCGCTATTTCTATAGTGTTTCGGTGGCCATGGCGAGAGGGAAACACCCGGTCCCATCCCGAACCCGGAAGTTAAGCCTCTCAGCGCCGATGGTACTGCAGCGGGGACGCTGTGGGAGACTAGGACGCCGCCGGACTTATAA
>NZ_BAAHBS010000014.1:0-6923 GCF_054776555.1 Tessaracoccus terricola
TCGTCGGCCCACTTCTGGATCTGCTCGTCACTGACCATGCGATAATCGTATAACGAAAAAGGGGGTGCGGGAAGAGTCCCCTGCCACTTGCGGAACGCGGCATGACCGGATGGTTGTTCCGCCGTCGGGCGCTGCAGGGGAGTGCCCAGAAAGGAAGCTGATCTGAGCGCGTCGTGGCCACGTCCACGTTGATGGGTACTGAGTCTTGGCGGCGTTCGGGGTGCGAAGCTTGGTGCATGACGGGAATCGAGTCGGCCAGGAAGCCGCGCTGGCATTGGGGGTCGGCCGGGTCCGAACTCTTCGGACCCGACGGCATGGAGTACCTGTTCTTGGACGTCCTTTCGCGTGATGAAGTGGAGAGATTGCTCAGCTTGGCTGAACTCGACGCAGTCAGAGTCGAGTGCGGAGAAGGTATTGCAGAGTGGGTGGACTCGAACCGGGCTCAGGAGGTTTGGGCGAAGGTGAAGACGGATCTCAGCGATGTCGAGGAGTGGCTACCGCCGAAGGGTGCTAAGGGCACTCAGCCCTATGAAGCTCAGTTGTGGCGAGCTGAAGACGGGCGACACCTTCTCCTCTTCACTAGTGAATGACCGCACCATCGGCGGCAGATCCGGACGTTCGAAGCCAGCCTGACCCGAGTGCCGGGTACTCCGCTTTGTCGGTTTGCGCGTGCGGCAGGTGCGAAACGGCGACGAGAGCTAGCCCGTTGGGCTGCTAGACGATGTCTTCCTCCGCGGCAAGACGCAGTTCTGCGTCCGGGCTATTCAGGGCCCGCTCATGAAGCTGTGAAGCACCCTCTTGCAAACCTAGGTAGGCAAGGGTCGACGCAAACATTCTGTACTCGAACTCGTCGTCGGCGGTCTTGTCCAGGTACTCCATCATCAACCGTGGGACGTGTTCCTCTAGTGTCCGGCGATGGACTCGGCCCATGGCCCCCAGAACATCCGGGAGGTGCCGATCATAGAGAGCCCACTCGACCAGACGATCGAGCATCCCGGCGGCAAAGCTCGGGTCCGTGAAGTTGAGGAGGCACAAGACCTCAGTCGTCGGGCCGTCCGCGGTCAGTGCTCTGAGTTCCGCCACGGTTGCGTCGACGTCGGCATAGATCGCCGGTCCGGTCGACATGCGGAGATCGACCAACAATGTGCCGCACCGCTCCAAGACGTGCCGTAGGAGACTCGGATCCGTCTCTGGCTTGGCCATTGACACCTCTTTCATGTGCGCGCCCACTTGGGAGCGGGTTTCACGATGCTATTGGGCTGACCCCGTTTCGTAGGTCCAGTCGTTATGAGAGTCGTCCTGTTGCCCGCGGTCGCGGGCAGGGAGACTGGTCAGATCATGACGAACAGCAGGAAGCGTCACACCCCGGAGCAGGTCGTCCGTAAGCTCGGGCAGGCCGACAGGATGCTCGCCGATGGTCAGGACGTCGCGGCGGTGTGCCGGGAGCTCGGGGTGTCCGAGCAGACGTACTACCGGTGGCGGAACCAGTACGGCGGCCTCAAGGCCGACGACGCAAAGCGCCTGAAGGAGCTGGAGAAGCAGAACGCCACGTTGAAGCGTCTGCTCGCCGAGGCGGAGTTGGAGAAGGCCGCGCTCAAGGAGCTGGCTGAGGGAAACTTCTAGGCCCGGGCAGGCGCCGTGCCGCCGTCGCGCACCTGATCAGGACACTGCAGGTGAGCGAGCGGATGGCGTGCCGTCTGGTCGGGCTGAGCCGCTCCGCGTACCGGCGACCGCTCAAGGGCGACACGGTCGCGGACCCGGATCGCGCGCTCAGGGAGTGGCTGCGCGCCTGGGCGAAGGACCATCCCCGCTACGGGTATCGGCGGGCGTATCACGACGCCCGCGCCGAGGGGTGGGTGGTGAACCACAAGAAGATCCAACGCCTGTGGCGTGACGAAGGGCTCCGGGTCCCGCAGCGGCGTCGACGCAAGCGCGTCGGGTCCTCGACCGTCGACGCGCCGACGGCGGACGCGCCGAACGTGGTGTGGGCGGTGGACTTCCAGTTCGACGCCGACGAGCACGGACGACCGATCAAGATCTGCTCGATCGTCGACGAACACACCCGGGAGTGCATCGGCGGCCTCGTGGAGCGCTCGATTACCGCCGACCGACTCACCGCCCACCTTGAGGACCTCGTCGCCGCCCGGGGCACCCCGGCGGTGCTCAGGTCGGACAACGGGCCGGAGTTCATCAGCGAGGCGATGGCCGACTGGGCCGGCACCCGCACCGGCCTGTCCTACATCCCTCCGGGTTGCCGTGGCGCAACGGGTACGTCGAGTCGTTCAACAGCCGGATCCGCGACGAGTGCCTCAACATCAACAGCTTCTACTCGCTGCTGCACGCACAGGTCATCATCGGCGACTGGAAGGACGAGTACAACCACCACCGCCGGCACTCCTCGCTCGGCTACCTAACCCCAGCCGAGTATGCTCGGCAGTGCACCCATCAAATGGAAACCGACGACTCACAGAACGTCCGGGCCGAATGAAGGGGGCGGCTCACTATACCCGTGCACCGTATGGGTGGTGCCGACGCCCCAACATCGAGCACTGCCGCTCATGTCAGCTATCCCCAATGGTCCGGAGCACTGTCTCGCAACCGGGCACTAGGCAACCATCAGCGTGAGCGAGGCTTCCATACCGACGGATGTGGAGCTCTCACCACGCAAACAAGGTGCGGCAGATCCGGACGTGGTGCTGGTCCTGTCACCGGTGGAACTCGTCCTCGTCGCGGCGCCAGTCGGAGAAGTGAACCATCGGCGCCGCCCTAGGCTGCACGAGACTCTGCTGCAGTGTCGTCATTGCGTACTCGAGATAGGAGACCGAGATCGCCCTCCAGTAGGGACGAGGTTCGGCGAGCGGAAGATTAGCCATACTGGCATCCAAGGAGGCGAGCGAAACGCCGCCGAAGTAATTCCCGAGAGCCGCACGCACGTCAAAGCGAACGCTGCGTATCCCGGGAGGAAGTGCTGAAGCGTGTTGCATGCACAACGACTCAAACTCATTGACGGCCGCAGCGACGTCCTCCGAATCCCAGTTGCGCACGCTGGACTCGTGCAACAACGCGCGCAATCGAGCAAGCGACGGAAGCAGCCGGTCGATAGCCGCGGCATGCGCGCTGGTCGCACGTTGAGCCCGTAGCGTCCACCGAGCGACGAGCCAGGATCCGACGAGGGAGACGATGATGGTGAGCGAACTCCACAGAACTTCTGACAATGGCATGGGACGATCGTCTCCTATACCTCCGACACAAGCCCTCAGACGCCCCTCCCGGACAGAGAGCGAGGAACCCGCCTCCGGGAGAGAAGGGTCAGGTGGCTCATCGCGGCATGGGAGGATGTTCGCGGTGGCGCGGCAGAAGTGCCGGCGTAGCCCCCGGGACACGGTCGGTGCTGGATGGGGCGGACGCGCGGGCATGGGGTGCCCGCCTCCTCTGCCCGCGAGTGTCGGAGGGTTCCCCTACCATGAGGACATGGCTCAGTGCACAGCACCCGTTGAGGGTCACCGCACGGCGAGCGGCGCAGCGAACTGCCCCGCCTGCCGAGGTGGCCGTTCGTACTACAGGACCCCGTCCTACTATCCCCCGCCGACTGTCCGTTACGGCAATGGCGGCGGCATCTCGTCCGGCGGAGGCGGACGGACGACCTCGCGGCGCACCCGCAGCGGCGGCACGGCGACCTACACGTCTACTGAAGAGCGAACGTTTGAGCCGCTGGCCCGTCAGGCCGAGGTCGTGGCGCGCGCCCATCCGGACCGGCGCGACATCTTCCTGTGCCACGCCTGGGATGATCGACAGGGGGCCGCGAAAGAGTTGTGTGACCAGCTCATGTCACACGGCGCGACCGTGTGGTTCAGTGAGTACGATGTCGGGCTCGGTAAGTCGCTGCTCACAGAGATCGACAAGGGTCTGCGAAGTTCCCGCGCCGGGATCGTGCTGGTGACCCCCGCGATGCTCAAGACCTTAGAGGCTGCCACGGGGATCGCGAGCAAAGAGCTGGCCGCACTACTTGCCACTGACCGGGTGATCCCGGTCGCTCACGGTACGGATTTCGACGCGTTGCGGGACGTGAGCCCGCTGCTCGGTGCGCGTTCCGGACTAACCACCGGGACGGCCTTATCCCTGGACGAGGTCGCGAAGAAGATCGCGGCGGCCACCGCAGCAGAGACGGGCAACTGACGGGGACCACGTCCACCGCCGCCCCCTTTCGGACATCGTGACACCCGCTTGGTCCCACCTCGGCACGCTTCAGCAGCGGCAGATTCGGATGCTGGTGTGACGCTCTGCGAACTCGCCTGGCCCCTCAGCCCTTGGCCTTCTTTGCACGCAGGTGCTCGCGGTACTCGACGCGGATCTGTTCGTAGTGCTTGTCGGTGAGCTCGACCATGTAGCGCACGGCGTCGCCCGACCAGACATGGGTCGCGCCATTGCTGTGCTTCCACGCCATGCGCGGGTTGTCGCGCATGTGCTCCTTCCAGCACAAGGCTTGGTGATCGTAGGTCGTCAGCACCTTGCCCTTGTCAGGACCCCCACGCTTGGCATTCACTCGCTCCATAAGCTCGGTCACCGTGTAGGGGTGAGTCTGATTCGGATCGGTCTTCTTCACCATCACACGCTCGCCCTCTTGCGCGACGGAAACCACCAAGTCGGCCCCCGTCACAGCCTTTGCCGAACGCAGGTGAACGTCGTAGACCGCCGCGACGCGCTGCATGTCGGCGCCAGCAGCCTGGGCCTCGTCGAGCAGCTTGCGCAAGCCCGTGATGAAGTCGTGGACCTCGGTGACGGCCGAGGTGGCAGGCTCGGCCTTCATGAACTGGATCGGCTCCGTCGGCGCCTGGGCTCCGAGGGGGAGGAGCTGCCATGTGATCGAGTCGGCCAAGTCCTTGTTAAAGCGATCCAACATGAAGTCTCGGTAGTTGAGGACGCTGGTCTGTAAGAAGGGATAGACCATCTCGCCCAACTCGGCGGCGTAGAGGTGCACCGCACGGTTGCGGTACTCGATGAGAGCGGTCACGTTGGCCGCCAGGGCCCTGCCGTCGACGCCTGTTGGGAAGAGTTTGTGGGTGATCACTTGCTTGAGCGCGTCCTCGGCTGACAGGGTCCGGTACGGCTGGTCGCGCTTCTTGGTATAGAAGATGCGCTTGTTCGCCTGCCGCAGAGCCGCCTTCAACGCGAGCTCCCAAGCGTTGACCACGAGAACCACGGTGACCTCGTCGCGGTACTCCATGCGCGGCTTGTTGTAGACCTCGATCGCTGACAACATCGCCGAGAGCGAGTTCGCGACAAGCCGCCGAGAAGAGATGTAGGGCTGGGGCATTCTTCATCACCTCGGTCAGGGTGGTCATTTGATAACACAGAGCCTAGAGGCTGCTGCAGACGGTTCTCGGTGAGGATGATCGAGACGCTGTTCAAGAGAAGCGTCACCTTGATCTCCGGCAGTCCCGACTCGGGCGTTCGATCCCCAGCGAGTTCAAAGCAACCACGACGACATCGGCCGCTGAGACCTCTGTGACTAGGAGCGTCACCATTATTAGGTGTGGCAGCGCCCACCTAGGGACCGGGACCGGGAGCGCGAGGGCAAGTACTTGTCACTCCCTGTTGGCAGGATGGAGTCATGACAACTTCTGAGCCTGACCTCAGTGTGCACGAGCAGGTCTGGAACGCTGCTGACCCAACGGGTCAGACCCGCTCGATGATCAATGCGGCGATCCACTCTGGCCCTGGTCTCGAGTGGATGACGCGCCTTGGCTTGGTGATCGAGGCCGATTGGCGCCAGTTGGCTTCCGTGAGTGCGGGATACCGACGGACCCTCGATGGCATCGAGGCAGCGATGGTGACCCTAGTCCCTCGAGGGTGGGCGATCATGGTCATGCATTCGGAGTCCATAGAACGTGCAGTGCGGCTCGTGAATGCTGGTCGGGGTGCAGAGGCTGACGCTCAACTCGCCAATCAATGGGAGGCGGAGGGCTCTTGGCGCACGAAGCAAACCTGTGACCGCGTGCGTGTGATGGGGGCTCTCGATCCAGACCTGCAGCCGCTGTTTGAGAACAGGGCCAGACTGCTCTGGCTGGCCAAGCAGCATCACGAGGCAGGCCGCTACGACGCATCCATCCCCCTTCTCCAAGCCCAGCTAGAGGGCATAGTCATGGATGTCACGGGAGGCAAGAAGTTCTTCACCCGAGGCACTGAAAAGGCCGACCTGGTGGACCCTACGAAACTGATGAGCATAGAGGCAGGGCTTGCAGCCCTGCAGGCCACCTATGGTGCGGGCGTAAAGCAGACACAAATGGAGGGCAGCCTGTCGCGGCACGGGGTCGCCCATGGCAGAGAGCTTGCTTACGATACTCGGGTGAACTCGGCCAAGACTTGGTCGGTGATGCACGCACTTGCGGAGTGGGCCTTACCCAAGGCGCGTGTGCTTGTGGGCCAGAGGAAGCTTGCGCGTCAGATGCAGAGCGCGGGCAGCGATTCAGTGGACGCCACGGGCAAACGCGTTGATGATCGAGAGTTCTTCGAGACTCGGGAGATGCTCCGCGTTCTGAGCACATCCGCGACGACTCGGCATCGGAGACACGCTCACTTCCCAGTCGACTTGGTAGGCGCCGTGTACAGCAAGCAGGACTTCGTAAAGCGAGGACTTCCCCCTGAACACGGCGTCTACCAAGATGTTCGTGGCGACAATCAAGGAGTCATGTACTGGCGTGAGACGGTCTCGGGTTGGGTGCTGGGGTTATCGACCCAATTTGAAAACGGGGAGTACTCCGAGCGCTATTTTTCGGCGTCGAGCTCGCCAGAGAGTTTCACCGACTCTAGGTGGTCCCCTCAATGGGAACCGCCTCCGGACTGGGTGTAGCTGAACATGTTCTGTCGCCCCACGCCCTAGATGTGGTTCACTGCGACCACCGTATGCGGCCGGCCGGGTGGAG
>NZ_BAAHBS010000015.1:0-3024 GCF_054776555.1 Tessaracoccus terricola
TCTCGTCGACAGATCCTTTGGGGTTTGTTTTTGAGATTCCTTTGATTAATTGATAGATCCAGCAATGGAACTCTGTCAGGTAGTCAAGTTCTTAGTTAAATTGACAGTATCTGGGTTTTATTGCCCGTTTTGCTGAAAGTTTTCAACGGAGAGTTTGATCCTGGCTCAGGACGAACGCTGGCGGCGTGCTTAACACATGCAAGTCGAACGGTAAGGCCCTTTCGGGGGTACACGAGTGGCGAACGGGTGAGTAACACGTGAGTAACCTGCCCTTGACTCTGGGATAACATCTGGAAACAGGTGCTAATACCGGATATGAACCCTGGACTCATGTTTGGGGTTGGAAAGCTCCGGCGGTCATGGATGGACTCGCGGCCTATCAGCTTGTTGGTGAGGTAATGGCTCACCAAGGCTTCGACGGGTAGCCGGCCTGAGAGGGCGACCGGCCACATTGGGACTGAGATACGGCCCAAACTCCTACGGGAGGCAGCAGTGGGGAATATTGCACAATGGACGGAAGTCTGATGCAGCAACGCCGCGTGCGGGATGACGGCCTTCGGGTTGTAAACCGCTTTCACCCATGACGAAGCTAACGTGACGGTAGTGGGAGAAGAAGCACCGGCTAACTACGTGCCAGCAGCCGCGGTGATACGTAGGGTGCGAGCGTTGTCCGGATTTATTGGGCGTAAAGAGCTTGTAGGCGGTTTGTCGCGTCGGGAGTGAAAACTCAGTGCTTAACACTGAGCCTGCTTCCGATACGGGCAGACTTGAGGAAGGTAGGGGAGATCGGAATTCCTGGTGGAGCGGTGGAATGCGCAGATATCAGGAGGAACACCGGTGGCGAAGGCGGATCTCTGGACCTTTCCTGACGCTGAGAAGCGAAAGCGTGGGGAGCAAACAGGCTTAGATACCCTGGTAGTCCACGCCGTAAACGGTGGGTACTAGGTGTGGGGGACATTCCACGTTCTCCGTGCCGCAGCTAACGCATTAAGTACCCCGCCTGGGGAGTACGGCCGCAAGGCTAAAACTCAAAGGAATTGACGGGGCCCCGCACAAGCGGCGGAGCATGCGGATTAATTCGATGCAACGCGAAGAACCTTACCTGGGTTTGACATATGCCGGAAACACTCAGAGATGGGTGCCCCTTTTTGGTCGGTATACAGGTGGTGCATGGCTGTCGTCAGCTCGTGTCGTGAGATGTTGGGTTAAGTCCCGCAACGAGCGCAACCCTCGTCCAATGTTGCCAGCGGGTTATGCCGGGGACTCATTGGAGACCGCCGGGGTCAACTCGGAGGAAGGTGGGGATGACGTCAAGTCATCATGCCCCTTATGTCCAGGGCTTCACGCATGCTACAATGGCCGGTACAAAGAGCTGCGAGCCTGTAAGGGTGAGCGAATCTCAGAAAGCCGGTCTCAGTTCGGATTGGGGTCTGCAACTCGACCCCATGAAGTCGGAGTCGCTAGTAATCGCAGATCAGCAACGCTGCGGTGAATACGTTCCCGGGGCTTGTACACACCGCCCGTCAAGTCATGAAAGTCGGTAACACCCGAAGCCGGTGGCCCAACCTTTTGGGGGGAGCCGTCGAAGGTGGGACCGGTAATTAGGACTAAGTCGTAACAAGGTAGCCGTACCGGAAGGTGCGGCTGGATCACCTCCTTTCTAAGGAGCCTTTACCATTCACACCTGTGGTGTGGTGGTCATTGCTGGTTTCGAACACGTTCGTTGTTTGGCCGGCAGGCACCGGATAGTGGAACATTGACTATTAAGCTGATTCGGTTGTTGCCGGTGAGTACAATCCAGGGCCTTTGGGTTTTGGGAGTGGAAAGTTTGGTGGTGGCTGGGTTGGCCTGAGCGCGCTGTTGGGTCCTGAGGGGTCGGTTGCTTTGCGACGATTCTTCTGCGGACCAGTGTCCTGGTTGCCACTTGTTTGTGGTGGTTTGGGGTCTGGGCCCGCCCGTATCTTGAGAACTTCACAGTGGACGCGAGCATCTTTGTAGTAACAACAAGCTACTAAGTGCGATCGGTGGATGCCTTGGCACCAAGAGCCGATGAAGGACGTTGTAACCTGCGATAAGCCATGGGGAGCTGGTAAACGAGCTTTGATCCGTGGATCTCCGAATAGGGAAACCTCGAATTTCCGGAGTTATGTCCGGCGACCTCTGCCTGAATGTATAGGGCAGTTGGAGGGAACGTGGGGAAGTGAAACATCTCAGTACCCACAGGAAGAGAAAACAATTGTGATTCCGTTAGTAGTGGCGAGCGAACGCGGAAGAGGCCAAACCATGTGTGTGTGATAGCTGGCAGGCGTTGCACATGTGGTGTTGTGGGGCCGCTTGGATCGGACTGTCATTCGGTCAAAGAGTTAGAAATGATCAGGGAAGTTGAAGTGCCTGGAAGGGTACAGCGTAGAGGGTAATACTCCTGTAGACGTAATCTGGTCACTCTTTAGCGTTACCCCAAGTAACACGGAACCCCTGAAATTCCGTGTGAATCTGGCGGGACCATCCGCTAAGCCTAAATACTCCTTGGTGACCGATAGCGGACAAGTACCGTGAGGGAATGGTGAAAAGTACCCCGGGAGGGGAGTGAAATAGTACCTGAAACCGATCGCATACAATCCGTCGGAGCCTTCCTTTTGGGGGGGTGACGGCGTGCCTTTTGAAGAATGAGCCTGCGAGTTAGTGGTACGTGGCGAGGTTAACCCGTGTGGGGAAGCCGTAGCGAAAGCAAGTCCTAATAGGGCGTTTTAGTCGCGTGCTCTAGACCCGAAGCGGAGTGATCTATCCATGGCCAGGTTGAAGCGACGGTAAGACGTCGTGGAGGACCGAACTCACTTGGGTTGAAAACCGAGGAGATGAGCTGTGGATAGGGGTGAAAGGCCAATCAAACTCCGTGATAGCTGGTTCTCCCCGAAATGCATTTAGGTGCAGCGTCGCGTGTTTCTTACCGGAGGTAGAGCACTGGATGGTCTAGGGGGCCCACAAGCTTACCGAAATCAACCAAACTCCGAATGCCGGTAAGTG